>CAWDHW010000022.1:0-53875 GCA_963802205.1 uncultured Gammaproteobacteria bacterium
CCCCTTGCGGGGATGGGCCTTTGTCGTCGCGGCCGAAACGCGCCGGTTACTTCAGGGACTGGTAATAGTCCATGAGGATCTTGGCGACCTCGGGACGGGAGAACTCGGCCGGCGGGGCAATCCCGCTGCCGAGCAGCTCGCGGACCTTGGTCCCGGACAGGAGCACGAAGTCCTCCTTCTTGTGGTCCGGGGCCTCGCACATCATGACCACCTTGTTGAGCTTCTTCGAGTAGGCGGTGTGGTCCGCCTTGAAGATCTCGATCTCCATGGCGCCCGCCGGGACCTCGTCGTCGAAGACCGTCTGGGCATCGAAGGCACCGTAGTAGTCGCCCACACCGGCATGGTCGCGCCCGACGATGAAGTGGGTGGCGCCCATGTTCTGGCGGAAGTAAGCATGCAGCACGGCCTCGCGCGGGCCGGCGTAGAGCATGTCGAAGCCGTAGCCGGTGACCATGGCGCTGTTGGGCGGGAAGTACAGCTCGACCATCTTGCGGATGGCGGCATCGCGCACCGGGGCCGGGATGTCGCCGGGCTTGAGCTTGCCGAGCAGCATGTGGATCACCAGGCCGTCGCAGTTGAGCCGCTGCATGGCCATGTGGCACAGCTCTTCGTGGGCGAGGTGCATCGGATTCCGGGTCTGGAAGGCGACAACGCGCTTCCAACCGCGTTCGGCGATCTCGTTGCGGATATCCACCGCGGTGCGGAAGGTGTCCGGGAAGTCATCCTGGAAGTAGGAGAAGTGCAGGACCTGGATGGCCCCGGAGACGGCGAAGCGACCCTGGGAGTTGAAGGTCGCCACGCCCGGGTGCTCAGGGTCGGCGGTGCGGTAGACCTTCTCGGTCATGAGCGCCATCTGGGCGTCGGAGACCTCTTCGATGGCCTCCACGTCCATGACCGCCAGGACCGGGGTGCCCTCCATGTTGGGGTCGCGCAGGGCGATGCGCTTGGCCCCGCGGATGGCGGAGACGTCCGGCAGCAGGCACAGGACCGGCACCGGGAAGAACATGCCGCCGGTGGTCTTCATGGTCTCGGCGACGCTGATCGCATCGGCAACGTTCATAAACCCGGGGAGCGGGCTGAAGTACCCGCCGCCCATCATCACGGCATTGCCGGCGCTCTGGGAGCTGATCACCACCGACGGCAGGCCCTCGGCCTCGTGCTGGAGCTGATGGTGTTGGTCCGGGTCGTAAACGAACAACGGCTTGAGTTCGTCGGAACCGACTGGTTTGATCATCTTGTGCCTCTCCGTTCGGCTCGCCATGGCCGGCGGGACCTTGGGTCCTGGCCTTGGATGAGCCTTGATTTCAGTATCTATTTGGCCATATCGGCCGCACCGGCGGGAGCCGCTGCCGTGGCCGTTATGGACGGCACGGCGCGGGCCCGCGAACCTTACCACGGCGCAGGATTTTGCCTTCCAAGGTTGTGTTTATGGCGGTAGCAAAAAACCCCAGGTCTTCCGCGCGTCATCGTGTCGAGCGGGCTGCCCCGTCCGGGCACCTTTGATCGTTACCGCGCCTATCTGTTTCGTATAGAATCCAGCCTCACTTGAGGGGCCTGGCCCAACCACGGCCCCCCGGCACCCGGGCGGCGGATCATGGGTGTCGCCCAGACACCGGAGTGCGGTCACCAACGTCATGCCTTATTTTGTTTACCGAATCACGCAGCCGCTGCGGCTTACGCACATCGATACCAAGGAACGCTACCAGGATGCGCGCGCCCTGGTGCGCAGCCTGCGCGAGGCGCAGCCGCAGTCTCGTGACGATTTCTTTCGGATGGTCCATGCCAACAATCGAGCGGAAGCCGAAACCCTGCTATCGACCCCGAGGGACGAGCGGGTCATAGGCGAGGATTAGTGGCATCTGCTGCGGAGATCCTGAGGATTTAGTCCTCTTTAGTCCTGGCACCTTCCAAGGGCCAGGCATGGCGAAGGATCGGGGTCACCAGGTCGCTGATCGGGATTGATAGCACGGCGGAGTTCACCGTCCCTGAATACGCCTTCCGCCCTGCCGCGTTGCTCCGTTGCGTTTGTCGGCGCGCCGTCGGCTCCACTCGCGGTGGTGACGTCGCCAACATCAGTGGCTACCCGAGGTCCCCATGCAGGTCGAGATCAACCTGGCCCTCACTGTCGTCGCCGCCATCCTGGTCCTCCTGGTGGGCCGGGGTCTGATCGCACACATCGGGGTCCTGCGGGTCTACAGCATCCCGGAGCCGGTGGTGGGGGGGCTGGTGGTGGCCCTGCTGCTGACTGCGGCGCGGGCGGGTAGCGGGCTGGAGGTGACATTCGACCTGCGCGCTCAGACCCCGCTGCTGCTGACCTTCTTTTCCACCATTGGGCTCGGTGCGGATCTGCGTACCCTGTCCAAGGGGGGGCGCAAGCTGGTCCTCCTGCTGGGGGCCGTGATCCTGGCCCTGCTGCTGCAGAACGGCGTAGGCGTGGCGGTGGCCATGGCCCTGGACCTGCATCCGCAGATGGGCATTCTTGGGGGCTCGGCGACCCTGTCCGGCGGCCACGGCACCGGGGCCGCCTACGGCAAGCTCTTCGGCGAGGTCAGCAACCTCCAGGGGGCGGTGGAGGTGGCCATGGCCTGCGCCACCTTCGGCCTGGTCCTGGGGGGCATCCTCGGCGGCCCTGTGGCGGAGTGGCTGATCCGGCGTCACAAGCTGGCCCCGAACCGAGCCGCCATCGGGGATTTGGGTCCCGGCTCCCTAGGGGCGGACGAGCGCCGGCCCCTGAGCCCTGAGTCCCTGATCGAGACGATCCTGATCCTGGTGGCCTGTTTGGGGCTAGGCGGCCTGCTCGCGGAGTACGTCAGCATCCCCGGCCTGACCCTGCCGACCTTCGTCTGGTGCCTCTTCACCGGAATCGTGCTGCGCAACGCCCTGGGTCTGTCCGGGCTCTACCGAATCGACGGGCCTACGGTCGAGCTGATCGGCACTGTCTGCCTGTCCCTGTTCCTGGCCATGGCCCTGATGTCGCTCCGCCTCTGGGAACTGGTGAGCCTGGCCCTGCCGATCCTGGTGATTCTCGCGGCCCAGTCCCTGCTGGTGGTGACACTGGCGGTGGCCGTGACGTTTCGCCTCATGGGGCGAGACTACGACGCGGCGGTGATCGCCGCCGGTCAGTGCGGCTTCCAGCTCGGCGCCACCCCCACGGCCATCGCCAACATGCAGGCCATTACCACCCGCCACGGCCCCTCGCCGCTGGCCTTCCTGCTGGTCCCGGTGATCGGGGCCTTCCTCATCGACATCGTCAATGCCCTGGTGATCCAGGGCTACCTGGCCCTGCCCTGGTTTGGGTTCTGACCATGCCCGTCACGCGCATCCCCCGCCGCATCGCCCTGTGGGCCATCCTGCTGCTGGTCGCCCTGCTTGGGGCCTGTAGCCAGGGTCCGGACGCCGATCGCCTGACGGATCTGGTCAGATCCCGATTGGACGCGGCCCTGGGCCCCGGGACCCTGGGCGTGACGGACCTGCGCCGCCTCGGTAGCGGGCCCCTGAGTGCAGATGCCGAGGGTTACCCCAGGCGCATCGTGTACTACAGCGCTGCGCTCACCTTTGAGCGCGACCTGGATTTCTCCGCCTGGGATTCCCTCAACGTGGCCGCCCTGGCGACTCTGCTGGGGGTTACAGAAAAGGGGATACGAGGGCTGCACCACGGTGGCAACCGCAAGGGTGACACCATCCTGGTACAGGGCGGCCTGAGTTTCCGCGCCGAACGCGACGGCTGGGCCCCGGTGGAAGCGGTCTTCCCCGCGGTGGGGACGCCCTCGGCGGGCTATAGCCCGGGGACCAGTGCCGAGTCCCAACGGGTGATAGAGCGCATCGGCAAGCTCTTCGAGCGACAGACCGCCGATCCCGGTCGCCAGCGCCAGATCATCACGGAGGAACTCGACAACGCCTACAGTGCCATCACCCTGCGCCTCGATCGCCTGGAGCGGGCACTGATCCTGGCTGGGGGGCCTGCGGACGGCGAGTACCTGGTAGTGGCTCGACTCCTGGCACAGACGCTTGTGGCCGGCGGCCTCGCCGCCCACGCCTTGGAAACGGCCGGGAGCACCGAGAATGTCGTACTCCTGCGCTCGGGGCGGGCCGACATCGCCCTGGTGCAGAACAATGTTGCCGACGAGGCCCTGCTCGGCACCGGGCACTTCGTTCAGGCCGGGCCATACTATAGCCTGAGGGCACTGGCCAGTTTGTTCCCGGAACCCGTGCATGTCATCGTGGCTAAGGGGTCGCCGATCCGGGACCTCAAAGACCTGGCCGGACGGCGGGTGGAGATCGGCCTGTTGGACTCCGGCAGCCGGGCCAATGCCATCCTGCTGCTGGACGCCGCGGGGGTTGGGCTCGAGGCGCTGGCGGCCATCCATGAAGAGGGGCTGGAGCGCGGCCTCACGCGCCTGGCCGCCGGGGAGTTGGATGCCGTCATTGCCACCATCAGCGCCCCGGCCAGGCGCATCCAGGAGGCCGCTGCGGCAGGGGGCATCCGCCTGTTGCCCCTGCCCCGGGAGTTACGCGACGCCTTGGCGGTGCAGGTTCCCGGACTGGTCCCCGCGGAACTGCCCGCGGCGACTTACCCCGGGCAGCGCGAGGCGGTGGCGACCATCGCCACCACGGCCCTGCTCGTCGCCTCGGACGAGCTGCCGGCGGCGGACGTGGAGAGGACCCTCGCCGCCTTGTTCGACCAGATCGACTTTGTGGCCGCCGGCGCCGCCGCGGGCTCCCTGATCCATCGCCAGAGCGCCAACCTGGGGCTGGCGCTTCCCCTGCACCCGGCCGCGGTCGCCTTCTTCGGGCTCGGCGGCGAGACAAGCCCCAGGACACCGCCGGCGGGGACTCAGTGACCCTTTCCCCAAGAAAAGCGCAGTCCTTCACCCGCTGGGTGGCCGCACCAGCCAATTTATCCAATTGCTTTTCTTCGCGCTCTTTCCGTCTTTGCGTGAACAAATCCGGATTTAGGTCTATCGCCGAGCACAGCCCATGTCCAAACGCTTCATCGAGTTCTTGAGCTTCGTCCACCTGCGCGGCCCCAGTCTGTGGACGTACCGCCCGGTGGTTGAGGCCCTGGTGGACATCGGCGACCTGGAGGAGTGTCCCTCCGACACCCTTCCCGGCTTCCCCGAGCGCCTGCGTGCCCTGTTGCCGGGGCTGGTGGAACATCGATGCAGTTACGGCGAGCGAGGCGGCTTCCTCCGCCGGGTGGACGAGGGGACCTGGCCGGCCCACATCCTTGAACATGTCACCGTGGAGTTGCAGAACCTGGCCGGAATGACCGGTGGCTTCGGTCGGGCACGCAGTACCTCCACCCGCGGTGTGTATAAGGTGATCGTGCGGGCCTGGCACGAGGCCGTTACCCGTACCGCCCTGCACCTCGGGCGGGATCTGCTCATGGCCGCCATGGACCCGGACGACTATGGCCCCTTCGATGTCTCGGCCGCGGTGGCGACCCTGCGCGACCTGGCCGATGACCTGCTGCTCGGGCCGAGCACCCAAAACATCTTCGATGCCGCCACCGCCAAGGACCGCCGCGTCCCCGCCATCCGTCTCAACGAGGGCAATCTGGTCCAACTCGGCTATGGGGCCCGCGGCCGGCGCATCTGGACGGCGGAGACCGATGCCACCTCTGCCATCGGCGCCGACATCGCCCGGGACAAGGACCTGACCAAGCGCCTCCTGGCGGACTGCGGCCTGCCAGTCCCCCAGGGGGTGCGGGTGGACAGCCCGGCGATGGCCTGGACCGCTGCCCAGGCCATCGGCCTGCCCGTTGTTCTCAAGCCGCTGGACGGCAACCACGGCCGCGGCGTCTCGGTGGACCTGAGCACCAGTGCCGACGTGGAGGCCGCTTACGTCGTCGCCGAGCGCGAGGGCAGCGGGGTCATCTGCGAGCGCTTCGTGCGCGGGGTCGAGCACAGGCTCCTGGTGGTGGGGGGCAAGATGCTGGCGGCGGCCCGCGGCGAGGAGGCCTGGGTCACGGGCGACGGCCAGGCCAACGTGGCCGAGCTGATCGATGCCCAAATCAACAGCGATACCCGCCGCGGCCTGACCGAGGACTATCCGCTGAACATGATTCGCATCGAGGAAGACCCCGCCGTGGCCCTGGAACTGGAACGCCAGGGGTTGAGCGGGGAGGGCGTCCCCGCAGAGGGCCTGCGCGTCCTGATTCAGCGCAACGGCAATGTCGCCTTCGATTGCACCGACGAGGTCCACCCGGAGACCGCGGCCACGGTCGCCCGGGCCGCCCGCTGCATCGGGCTCGATATCGCGGGGATCGACCTGGTGGCTACGGACATCGCTAAGCCCCTGGGGCCCCAAGGCGGGGCCATCGTCGAGGTCAATGCCGGCCCCGGCCTGATCATGCACCTGCGCCCCGCCGAAGGGTTGTCGCGCCCGGTAGGGCGGGCCATCGTCGATTATCTCTTCCCGGATGGAGCCGACGGGCGTATCCCAGTGGTAGGCATCAGTGGGACCCGCGGTAAGACACGGGTCGCACGGTTGCTGGACGAGATCCTGGGCCGCGCCGGTCGTCGCGTCGGCCTGGCATGCAGCGATGGGCTCTTCGTCGAGCGCCGCCTCCTTGACGGCGGCGACTGCGCCCACTGGGACCCCGCCCAACGCCTCCTGACCAATCCGGAGGTAGAGGTGGCGATCATCGAAAACGGCCCCGAGGCCATGCTCCGCGAGGGGCTCGCCTATGACCGCTGCCAGGTGGGGGTCATCGCCAACATAGACCCCAGCCAGATCCCCGCCGACGGTTATGTGGACAGCCCCGAGCGCCTGTGTCTGCTGCTTCGGACCCAGGTGGATGTGGTCCTGCCGACGGGGCTGGCGGTGCTCAACGCCGCGGATCCCCTGGTGGCGGAGATGGCCCCACTGTGCGACGGCGAGGTCATCTTCTTCGCGGCCGACCCGGGGCATCCGGTCCTTGCCGCCCACCTGGGGGGAGGAGGGCGGGCCGTTTCGCTGCGGGGTTCGACCCTGGTCTTACTGGGGCCGGATGGGATGGAGGCGGCCGTCGCCGGTATAGAGCCGACTGCCGATGCCGGCCAGGTAGACAGCCTGCTGGCTGCCGTCGCTGCCGCCTGGGCCTTGGGCCTGGGAGCGGAGGCCATCCGCGACGGGCTCGCGTCCTTCGGGGCCTGAGTCTGGAGCCCTAGTCCGGGTCCAGGGCGGCGCGCCCGGAGGGGGTCAGGCGCAGGCTGTGGGTGGGCATCGCCAAGGGCAGGCAACAGGTCGGGCTGGATTCGATGAGGCCGAGGGCGAGGAGCCGGCGCAGAACCTGCTCGGTGCAGGTCCGGTTGGACGCCTCGCCGCGGGCAATGCCCGTCAGGCAATCGCGTTCGCTCGGGCTCAGGGGGGGCATGGGCAGGGTCCGGTTCCGTCGAGGTCAACCGGCCACGCCGTCGCCGTCGCGGGCTACCGCCTTGAGGTGCTCGGCGAAGTCGCGGTCCAGGGTGCGGGTGTGGTTGGCGAACCAGTCCGGGACGCGATCTTCGACGAAGGCGCGGGCGAAGATGGTCTTGCCCGCGGCCAGCCGGTCGGCAAAGCGCTCCATGTCCCCCAGCACCCGCCCGTGTTCCGCCAGGTGCTCGCGCCGACCGGGGAAGTGGGTCAGACGCATGAGTTCCTCCTCCGTCCCGAAGTGGGCGCGGGTGTGGGCCAGGAGTTCCTGGAAGAGGGTCACGAATTCCTCGGGGTCGGCGTTGCCCAGCCGATTGACCAAGACCACGAACTCCGCGTGGATGGAGTCGATGACGGGTATCTCCAGTTGGATGCAGTCACCGTCGGCGATCAGCGGCACCCGCCCCGACTGAACACGGTGGGTCCCGTGTCGCTGTGCGCCCCCTGGTTTCCGGGCCGCGTTGGCGGTCTGCTCGGCGATCTCGCTGGCTGTGGTCAACCCCTGATTCCTCCATCTGTCGATGCCTTGCGGCGTCTGGAGCGATCTTTGTCGCTACTTGGGAGAATAGCATCCCGCAGTCCGGCACGACCTGGCCGTGCGAGGTAAACGGCCACGGTACCCGCGCCTTTCAGCACCAGGGGTGGCGCCGATGCCATGGCCATTAGCGAGAATTGGCATATCATGGTCGTCATGCGCCTGCCCGCCGTTTGGCGCTGTGGCTACTTGACCGCCAGAAACTTAGTCTATGTCGTACCCCTGGCCCAGATCGTCGTCTTTGCTCGCCGCCTTCCCGCACGGCGTTCGGCCCATAGGGCGCAATAGGGCGCGGGCCGCCCATTCCGACGGAATACTTGCCCAATATCGGTAGACTAGGCCCCATGCCGGCTTTCTACCGGTCCCGCCCACCGACCGATGGGGTCCCAAGATGTACGCGTCGATCCGAATCCTGGCCCTGGGCCTGACCCTGCTTTGGGCCGGCCTTTCCTCCGCCCGGGCCGGGACGCCGGTGGTCGCCGCCGCCGCGGATCTCAAATTTGCCCTGGAGGAGGCCGCTGCCGGGTTCAAGGCCCAAGGCGGGGGTACGGTGCGGCTGGTCTTCGGATCCTCGGGCAACTTCTACCGCCAGATCCTCCAAGGGGCCCCCTTCGGGCTCTTTCTGTCGGCCGATGAGGGGTTCGTCTTCCAGTTGGCCGATGCCGGTAAGACCCAGGATCGGGGTGCCCTGTACGCCATCGGACGGATCGGCATCCTGGTCCCCACCGGCTCGCCGATCAAGGCTGACGGCGAACTGAAGGACCTTGCCGCCGCCCTGGCAGACGGGCGCCTGAAGCGATTCGCCATCGCCAATCCGGAGCACGCCCCCTACGGTCAGCGGGCCGAAGAGGCCCTGCGCCATGCCGGGCTCTGGGACGGGATCAAAGACCGCCTGGTGCTTGGCGAGAATGCAGCCCAGGCGGCCCAGTTCGCCGTTTCCGGCAGCGCCGAGGGCGGCGTCGTCGCCTATTCCCTGGCGCTGTCGCCGGCCCTGGCGAAGCTAGGCGAGTTCGCCCTGATCCCGGCGGACTGGCACGCCCCTTTGCGCCAGCGCATGGTCTTGCTCGCAGGGGCGGACGAGGCGACCGGTGCCTTCTACCGCTACCTGCAGGGGGCCGAGGCGCGAGCGGTCATGGAACGTTTCGGCTTCACGCTGCCCGCGGTACGCTGAGGCGAGGGCGCTCCTGTGGATTGGTCGGCGCTGAGCCTCTCGCTGCAACTGGCCCTGGCGACCATGCTGGTGCTGCTTCCCTTGGGGGTCTGGGCCGGGCGCGGACTGGCCTGGGGTCGGTTTCGCGGCAAGGCCCTGCTGGAGGCCCTGCTCGCCCTGCCCCTGGTGCTGCCGCCCACGGTGCTGGGCTTCTACCTGCTGGTGGCCATGGGCGGTGACTCCGTGCTGGGGCGCTGGTACCAGACCCTCACCGGCCACACCCTGGCCTTTTCGTTTGAGGGGCTGCTGATCGCCTCCATCCTGTTCAACCTGCCCTTCGCCATCCAGCCCATGCAGAGGGCCTTCGAGGCGATAGCCCCGGAGGTGCGCGAGGCGGCCCTGTGCTGCGGGATGTCGCGGCTACGCATCCTGCGCCGCATCGAGCTGCCGCTCGCCTGGCCCGGCATCCTCTCGGCCATGGTGCTGACCTTCGCCCACACCCTGGGGGAGTTCGGGGTGGTCCTGATGGTGGGGGGGAGCATCCCGGGGGAGACCCAGACCATTGCCATCGCCATCTACGACCGGGTACAGGCCTTCGACACGGCGGCCGCGGGGGTCATGTCAGCGGTCCTGCTGGGAATCTCGCTGGCGGCCATCGGCCTGTCCTACCTGGCCGGTAGCCGTCGGTGGCAGACCCACCATGGCTGATCCGGTCTCTGACCCCAGGGCCGGGGGGCTCCAGGCCGTCCTGCACCAGTCTGGTCCCATCCCCCTGGCGGCCGAGATTTCCTGTGCCCCAGGGGAGGTGCTCGCCCTGGTGGGGCCCTCGGGGAGCGGCAAGTCCACCCTGCTGCGTTGTATCGCCGGGCTCTATACTCCGAGTGCAGGGCGAGTGACTTGCAACGGCGAGACCTGGCTCGACACCGCCGCCGGGGTCCGGCTATCCCCCGCGCGGCGGCGCATCGGCATGGTGTTTCAGAGCTATGCGCTGTTCCCCCATCTCACGGCCCTGTGGAACGTGTTGGAGGCCATGGATAACCCGGCCTCGCCCCAGGCGCGGGCCCGGGCACTGAAGCTGCTGGAGAAGGTGCACCTGGGGGGCTTGAGCGCACGCCGTCCGTGCGAACTGTCCGGCGGCCAGCAACAGCGCGTTGCACTGGCTCGGGCCCTGGCCCGGGACCCCCAGGCCCTGCTCCTGGACGAGCCCTTCTCCGCCGTGGATCGCGTCACCCGCGAGCGCCTCTATGGCGAGCTGGCGGAGTTGCGCCGGGAGCTACCGATGCCGGTGGTCCTGGTCACCCACGACCTGGACGAGGCGGTGATCCTGGCCGACCGTATGACGCTCCTGTCCCATGGGCGCTCGATCCAGTCCGGGCCGCCCTTGGAGGTGATGCAGCGCCCCGCTACCCTGGAGTCGGCGCGGCTGGCGGGCATCGACAACCTGTTCACAGCACAGGTACTGACCCATTGCCCCGACGGGTCTTTCACCCTGCTGGCCTGGAACGGGACCCAGGTACGCGCACGCCTGCAAACCGCCTTTGCAGCCGGCACCCGGGTGGCCTGGGCTATCCACAGCGCCGGAGTGCTGCTGATGCCCCGTCAGCGGCCCCCCATGGGGGGCCTCGACCATCCCCTGGAGGGCCGGGTGATCGGGATGCTGGGACTGGTAGACCGGGTGAGGGTGCAGGTGCTGGTGTCCGGCCAGGCCGAGGAGACCCTGACCATGAGCGTTCCCCGTCACTTGGTGGACCGCTATGCCATCGCTGAGGGTGGGTTGGTCGCACTGCGCCTGCGTGGCGAACACATTCAGTTGATGCCCGCCGAGGATCCGCCTGTCCCGGGGGAGAGCCCGTGAACCTGCTGTGGTGGCACTTCTCCGTCTCAGGGGTGGAGACCTGGCTCTGGCTTCCGCCCCTCTTGGCGGCGGGCATCACCTTCGTCACCAGCATGATGGGGATCTCCGGGGCCTTCCTCCTGGTACCCTTGCAGATGAGCCTGCTGGACTTCTCCAGCCCCTGCGCCAGCGCCACCAATCTGGTCTTCAACCTGATCGCCATCCCCGGCGGCTTGTGGCGCTACCAGCGCGAGGGCCGCCTGTTCTGGCCTCTGGCTCTGACCATCGCGGCCGGAGGGGCGCCGGGGGCCCTGGCCGGGGCCTGGCTGCGTACCCACGCCCTGGCTGAGCGGGAGCGCTTCGAGCCCTTCGTCGCCGCCATCCTGCTGTACCTCGCCTGGCGCATGTTGGCCGGCCTGGGCACGGGCCCGCGGGGCGGCGCCGAACCCGAGATCGGTGCCCTGACCCTGCTGGCCTGGGGCCGGCGGGAGATCCGGTTCGCCCAAGGCGGGGCCGAGTACCGGATCGCGGTCCCGGCCCTGCTGGCGCTCGCGGCACTCGTGGGCGTGATTGGCACGGCCTACGGCATCGGCGGGGGCTCGCTCATGGTGCCGCTGTGCCTGGTCTGTTGGCGTCTACCTCTGCACGCTATCGCCGGGGCCACCCTGACCGCGACTTTTCTGACGTCGGGCGTCGCCTTGGCGGCCTACCAATGGCTGCCGGCACCGCCTGGCGTGGTCGCGGCCCCGGACTGGCTGCTGGGCGCCGCGTTCGGCGTCGGGGGCCTGGCTGGGGCCTACCTCGGTGCCCGCTGCCAGAGGTACGTCCCTCAAGGCATACTCAAGGGGCTCCTGGCGGTCATCCTGCTGGGGCTGGCGGGACGCTATCTGTGGCCGGGCTGAGGGGTCACCCTGCCGGACGCCTGCATCCTTATCCGGCCTGGCAGCGCCTCCATCGGTGGGCGGAAACGACACGCCTTCGTCGAGAACGCAGGCCCTGCCCACTAACGTATTAACCAGACGGGCCGCTCCACACCGTGGGCGCGGACCGTCTTTATTGCTCCGATGGTCCCTGGGCGTGCTGCCGGGGTGGAACTGGCTATAATCCGCCATCCCTGGGGGCGCATTCGGCCTGCGGCTGCCCTGGGCACAACACGGCCGGACGCGGTCGAGCCAAAGAAATCCCAAAGGAGACACAAGACCCATGCAAGTTTCAGACGCAATGAGCCGCTCGGCGCGCACCATTGGCCCGGACACCAAGGTGGTGGAGGTAGCCTCCCTGATGTGCCTGTATCGCTTCCATGGCCTGCCGGTGGTGGACGAGGAAAACCGGCTGGTGGGGGTGATTGCCGAGAAGGACGTCCTCTACAGCCTGTTCCCCAAGATCGACCGGCTCATGTCCGAGGGCATGGCCAACGTGGACCTCGATCAGGCCATGGGTGAATACAAGAACGTCCTGGACCTGCCGACCTCCGCCCTGATGGCCCGCAACCCGGTGACGGTCCCCTCGGACATGCACCTCCTGCGCGCTGCCACCATCATGGTGCGCCACGGCTTTCGGCGTATCCCGGTGGTGGACGATGGCAAGCTGGTGGGGGTCTTGAGCCTGGGCGACGTGCATAAGGCGATCTTCCACGCCAACATGGCCGGCAATCTCAAGGGCGGCTAGGCCGCTACCTCGGGTGCGGCCCAGCGATTCGCGGGCCGCACCGCCCATGCGTGCCCCTTGCTCGACCCTTGCCCGTCTGGCGCAACCGTCGCGGCTTCCCCAGCACCTGGTCAACCGGGGTGCGCGCCAAGTGGGCAACCGCGGGGGGCCCGGGCGAGTCCGGCTGCCTCCTGCACCGTCGGGTAAGAGGAGCGCGACAGGCGCCAGGTGCTGGTCGCCGACGCCTTGTTCGGTCACCTCGCGACCTGAATTGCCTTCAGCGGGGTGCCGTCGCTCCTTGGGCATGATTGACCCGGACTTGGGCCCCGATCTCCAATCCATGACGCTCTGCGAAGCCCCCGGGGACCTCAAGCACATACTGGGCCGGGGCGTCTGAGCGCAGGATTCGGTCAGACATGGGCTCGGCCCTCCGGATGAGGGCCACGAGGCGCAGATCCGGGGAGAGGAAGAGCAGGTCGAGAGACCCAGGGACATTGCGCATCCAGAAGGTTCGGGTGTCGGCCCCGGCGAAGATGAAGAGCATGCCCTCGCCGTCGCCCGCCAGGTGGCGGTGCATGAGCCCGGCGGCCTGCTCGCGACCGTCGTCCGCCACCTCGACCGCGACCTGTACCGTGCCCGCCCCAGCCGTGGCGATCTCCACCACGGCATCCCGGCGCAGGGGGAGGGGGCCTGGCGCCCCGGCCGCCTGGCCCGTGGATTGGCCCTGGGTGCAGCCGGCCACGACCAAGAGGACGAGCCAGGCACGACGGCATCTGGCCGGGCGCAGCAGGGCCGCGGTCAAGCCATGTCTCCGGTGTCGTCGTCGGGGGCCTCGGCGAGGTTCCCGTCCACATAGAACCAGCGTTCCCCCCGGCGCTGGAAGCGGCTCAACTCATGGATCCGTTCGGCGCGTCCGCCGACCTTGTAGCGGGCAACGAACTCGACCTTGCCGCGGGTGTCCTCGGGGCCGCCGGCCTCCGTGGAGAGGATTTCGAGCCCGACCCATTTCACCGGCTCGTCCAGCCCCAGGTCCGATCGGCGGGTAGTCGGGTGCCAGGTGGCGCTGAGGTAGTCCGCGGCGCGGCGCACATAGGCGGTATAGCGCGAGCGCATCAGGGCCTCTGCCGTCTCTGGCAGGGCGGTACCGGAGAGGTAGGGGCCGCAACAGACGGCGTAGGGGCGGCCGGAGTCGCAGGGGCAAAGATCGTCCTTGGCCATGTCTAGGCGACGAACGAGCAGCAGTAGTCCGTCACCGTGGCCACCTTGAGCCCGAATCGCGACTTGGCCGGGACATCGAAGGACTCCCCGCCCTTGACCTCGCGCCAGGCGGTCTCCCCCGGGAGCAGCACATGCAGGTCACCGGCGAGGATCTCCATGACCTCTGCGGCATCGGTCCCGAACTCGTACTCTCCGGGCTGCATGATGCCCAGGGTCTTCTTGGATCCGTCGGAGAAGACCAGGGTACGGCTGGTCACGCCGCCATCGAAATAGACATTGGCCCGCTTGATGACGGTGACTTGAGTGAACTCGGACATGGTGGCTCCTTGAGGATTGGATTGGGGGACTATGGTGCAAGGTCAACTGGCAAAGAGCGATCGGATTGCAGACATACGGACTCCGCACGGCCCTTGACCACCCACGGCATTCGCCGCCCCGATGATCCGGTCACCGATGCCACGCAACGTTTCCATTCGTGCTTCTTTGCGGACAGTGGCTTCTTGCAGGTCAGTGGTAGCGCGGTGCCGGGTCGGCGTGCGCCATTGGGTGGTCTTCCTGCACCAGCACCCAGGGACTCACGACCACGGCCCACAGGATGGCATCTTGCGCCAACCATTCTCGCGCCTGGTCGGCGTCGACCTGGACAATGCGCCCGGCGGCCATTTCGGTCTGGACCAGTGCGGTGCGGTCCTGGGAGAAGGCCGCCGCGGTGTCCACCAGGTCCAGCTCAGGGGCGATCCACACCGCCACGCCACGGGCAAAAAACCGTTGCAGTTCCACCCAGGGGATGCGGGCGGTCTCCTGGTTGAGCTTGGCGCGCAAGAGCATGGCGGCCTCGTCAGCTTCCGGTTGCGGCTCGGCGTCTATGTCAGGGGGCGAGTGGGAAGGTCGCATGGTGGGCTCCGCAGGGAGGGGCAGCGAGAAGGCGCGCATGATGCCAGACCACGCGGCGAGAGGGGAGGGGCCGTTCCGGTGGAAGGGCGCTTGGGCCTGACGTACCATTGCCGACCCACTGTTCGGTCCACCGAGGCCCCGCCCTGTGAAGCTCAGCGTCGAAGAGTTCCGTCACTGGAAGAACCCGTCCATCACCCTCCTTGGCATGTCCGGGGTGGGCAAGACCCACCTCTCGGCCTTGCTGCGCCGCAACGACTGGTTCCACTACTCCGGGGACTACCGCATCGGGACCCGCTACCTGGACGAGCATATCCTCGACATCATCAAGGCACAGGCGATGCAGGTCCCCTTCCTCAAGGATCTGCTGCGACGCGACTGGATTCTGATCCGCAACAACATCAAGGTGAACGATCTGGGTCCGGTCTTGAGCTTCGTCGGCAAGCTCGGCAATCCGGACCTGGATGGGCTGGCCATGGACGAGTTCAGTCGGCGCCAAGCACTGTACCGGGAGAGCGAGATCGCGGCCATGATGGATGTGCCGGCGTTCATCCAGAAGGCCCATCGGGTCTACGGCTACGACCACTTCGTCAACGACGTGGGCGGCAGCCTGTGCGAACTGGAAGAGCCGGCCGTGATTGACCTCCTGGCCCGCCACAGCCTGATCCTCTACATCCAGGTCCCGCCGGAGGACGAGATCAAGCTCATCGCGCGCGCCCAGGCAGACCCAAAGCCGCTCTACTATCGGCCGGCCTTCCTGGCGGCGGCGGTGCGCGACTACCTCGATGTCCAGGGTCTGCAATACATTGCAGAGATCGACCCCGATGAGTTTACTCGCTGGGTCTTCCCGCGGCTATTCCACTCCCGGGTCCCCCGCTATGAGGCCATCGCCAGACCCCACGGCTATACCGTCGTATCCACCGAGGTCGCCCAGATCCGCGACGAGGCGGACTTCCTGGAATTGGTGGAAGCGGCCATAGCCCGCAAGGAGCCGGACGACGCCTGACCCCCTTCCAGGCTCACTGAACTTAAGGGACCACCATGTCGCACGACCACTCGGGCCATCGCCAGCACGACCACTCGGGCGGCCATCATGACCATGGTGACGCTTCCGGCCGCGCCCTGCGGCTGGCTGTGGCCCTGACCCTGGGCTACGCCCTGGTGGAGGCCGCGGCGGGCTGGGCATCCGGGTCGCTGGCCTTGTTGAGCGATGCCGGGCACATGGTCACGGACGGCGCTTCCCTGGCCCTGGCGGCGGTGGCCGCCTGGTTGGCCCGGCGTCCGCCCTCGCGGCGGCACACCTACGGCCTGGGTCGGGCTGAGGCCCTGGCGGCCCTGGCCAACACCTTGCTCATGGTCGGGGTGGTGGCGGCCATTGCTGCCGCTGCCGTCGGGCGTTTCCTCTCCCCGGTCCCGGTGCGGGGGGACCTGGTGACCTGGGTCGCCCTCGTCGGGCTTGGGGTCAATCTGGGGGCGGCGTGGCTGCTCATGGGCGGACGTTCCAACATCAATGTTCGCGGCGCCCTGCTCCATGTGTTGGGGGATCTGCTCGGCTCGGTCGCGGCCTTGGTCTCGGGGGTGGTGATCCTCTACACCGACTGGACCCCGGTGGACCCCGTGTTGTCGCTGGTCATCGCCGGGCTGATCCTGGTCTCCAGCCTGCGGCTGTTGCGCGAGGCCCTGCATGCCCTGCTCGACGGGGTGCCGCTGGACCTGGAGTTGAGCGTCGTCGGGACGGCCATGGCAGGGGTAGAGGGGGTGCGTTCCGTGCACGATCTGCACATCTGGTCCCTCTCCGGCGAGACCCGTGCCCTGTCGGCCCATGTGGTGTTGCGCCGGATGGAGGATTGGGCGGGGGTCCTGGCGGGGTTACGGACCTTGCTCGCCGAGCGCTTTCACATCGACCACATCACCCTACAACCCGAGACCCAAGAGACGTCGGTGGCCTTTGATCCCCGCGCTCGCGTGCGTTCGATCCCTTTGTAGGCGCAGGTGGGTCCGCACCCATTAAGGTTCGCGCGACTCCTGGGGCGCTATCCAATCTATTGTCCGCAGAGCAAGAACTTGCTGGCTGACCGAATATCCCACGGCTATTGGTGGGTCAATGCTCGTGGCCGGTAGTGGGTCAGCCTTGGTGGCCATTGACACTGCCTTGGCCCAAACCCAGTCGAACCGCAACACGCCCTGCCGCTCTCCCCCTGAAGCAGACCTTTGCCGCACCGCCAATGGCGTGACCTGGCTGGCGACGGGGCTGGTGGACCTTTCCACCCGCCTTCACTACACTCCCGGCCACCCTGAGTACAGGCCGCGCACGGTCGTCCGGCGCCACCATTCAAGCCCGGAGGAAGTGCCCGTGGAGCCTATCAAGATCCTCCTGGTGGACGACTCGACACCGGCACGCTATGTACTTCGCCTGCAACTGCAACGCCACGGTGTGCAGGTGGATACCGCAGAGTCCGCCGAGGCCGCCTTGGGGCGCATCCGCGAGAGCCCGCCGGATGCCATCCTCATGGATCACACCATGCCTGGAATGAACGGCTTCGAGGCCCTGGAGATCCTCAAATCCAGCCCCGATACCGCGTATATCCCAGTGGTCATGTGCACCGCTCACGACGATCCGGCATTCTCGGCACAGGCCGTGCGTCGCGGCGCCCTCGGGGTTCTGGCCAAGACCGCCGCCGCCGAGCGACTCCCACCCGTCCTCGACCAGATCCGTGCCGCCTTGGCCCAGGGCAGTCTGTCAAAGGCACCGCCGACCCCTGAAGCCGCCCACGAACCGGCTTCGCCAGCGCCAGCCGGACCCAGTCGCGAGGAGATCGAGACCCTCGTCGAGGAGCGCCTCGGCGTGGTTCTGCCGGCTCGCGTGGCGGAGGTGGTCGATCCCTTGGTCGCCCGGATCAATACCCAACTGCGCCAGGTCATCGCCGAGCATATGCGGGAACGCGGGGACTCGACGGGGGACCCAGAGGCCATGCAGCGCCGGCTCAACAGGGTCGAGAGCACGGTAAGCGCTCAGGCCGTCGAGATCGCCCGACGTGAGGTCGCGGACAGCCTCAAGGCAACCGAGACCCAAGGTCTGCTAGAGGCGCTCGCCGCGCTGCGGCGCGGCCTAGGCTTGAGCTACGCCCTGGGGTCCATAGCCCTGATGCTGGCCCTTGGTGCTGTCGCATTCCGGTTGCTGAGCGGTTAGCGACCACCGACCGGGGCCATGCAGCGCCGCTAGGCCATTCCATGGGGTGCGATTCACCGCAAGGCTCACTCAGGCGTTTTCCATTGGGGCCAGTATCACTGACTGCGCCTGTCTGGGCCAACGTGTGACCCACGGGTTGAGGAATCCGCTGGAGTCTACTGAGTCAAATAAAGATTTGTGATGACATTGGCTTGCAGGAATCGTGCGATCCGCCTATCCTTTTGGCCCAAAGACGCAGCAGTTCCCGCGCGGTTATCCCTGGTGAGTGGCAACCGCCAGGGCCGGCGGCCGCACCGCATCCGATCATTCGACAGGGGTAGGCAACGACCATGATCCGACATCGTTTTTTCATGGGCGCGTCGCAACCGGCGGCAGACGCCCTCGACCCAACCCGTCGCCAGTTCCTGGGGACCCTGGCTTTGGGGTCTGCCGCTCTGCTCTTCGGCGGTGTGGATGCCGCAGCCGCGGGCTATGAGCCCGGGCTCCAGGGCGATGTCCTCGATCTGCTTGGTCGCTTACGCGCCCAGGGACTGATCGGCGCCGACGAAAAATCCTCTTGGGCCGTGTACGACCTCACCACCCGCGAGAAACTCGTTTCCATCAACGAGGACATCCCGCGCCAGGCAGCGAGCATGATCAAGCCCTTCGTGGCCCAGGCATTTTTCTTCACGGTCCAGGAGTCCGGCGGCAAGGTACGTTATACGGATGAGGTGCGCCAGATCATGGAGCGCAGCATCCGGCGCAGCAGCAACTCCGCAACCAACCAGATGATCTCCCTGGTCAGCCGCCACAACGCCAGTCGCGGCCCGACTGACGTGGAGAAGGTCCTCAAGCGCGAGGCGCCGGCCATTTTCCGCGATACCCGCATTGTCGAGACCATCCCGGCCAGCGGCCAGACCTATCGCAACAAGGCCTCCGCCCACGACTACGATCGCTTCCTCGCCGCCCTGTGGGACAACCGCCTTCCCTATGCCGCCGAGTTGCGGGCCATCATGGCCCTGCCCAACCGCGACCGCATCGCCAGTGGGGTCGATGGCATCCCGGACTCGGTCACGGTCTACGACAAGACCGGCTCCACGGCTCAGTTGTGCGGCGACATGGGGATCGTGGACGCACGCGACGCCCTGGGGCGCAGCCGCCCCTACACCTTCGTTGGCATCATCGAGAGGCCCAGTTCGGCCAAGTCCTACGGGACCTGGATCAAGCGGCGCGGAGACGCCATCCGCAGCGTCTCGAACCTCGTCTACCAGGAAATGAAGGCGCGCCACGGGCTGGTCTGACCCCTCCCCTGAAAGGCGCACCCGGTCACCCGGGACGCCGGACATGTAGGGCGCGCAGGAGCAGACCCCGGCGTGGAACGGCAACCGGGGCGAGGGCACTTCGGATGGTACCGCCCGGTGTCGGCGCCTTGGGCGCGGTCGATGCCACCGACGAACGGCGTCGGCGACTGCACGCGACCTCAGGCCCGCTGGGCCCCGTCCGGCAAGATGATGTTGAGCTCCAAGATCTCCTGGTGATCGTCCTGCTCGTAGTTGACCGAGACGGCGCCCATGTCCACGTCTACGTACTTGCGGATCACCTCCAGGATCTCCCGCTGGAGCTTGGGTAGATAAGACGGGCGATGTCGTTCGGCACGATCATGCGCCACCAGGATCTGCAGGCGCTCCTTGGCGACGGAGGCAGTCCCCTTGGGTCGGGAGGCTCGAAAGAAGTCCAGCAGGCCCATGGATCACTCCCCCCTAAACAGCCGGCTGAAGAAACCCTTCTTGTGCACTTCCAGGAAGCGGTGGGGCACGGACTCCCCCAGGTAGCGTGCCACGGCGTCCCCGTAGGCCTGACCGGCATCGCTTTCCTTGTCCAGGATCACCGGCACGCCGGCGTTGGAGGCGCCAAGGACGGCCTTGGACTCGGGGATGACACCTACCAGTTCCAGGGACAGGATCTCCTGCACGTCGTCCACACTCAGCATCTCACCCCGGGCCACACGTTCCGGGCAATAGCGGGTGAGCAGCAGGAATTCGCGAATGGGCTCGGCGTTTGTCTCGGCCCGGCGCGACTTGCTGGCCAGGATGCCGAGCATGCGATCGGAGTCTCGTACCGAGGAGACCTCCGGATTGGTGACCACGATGGCATCGTCAGCGTAGTACATGGCCATGGTGGCGCCGTGCTCGATCCCTGCCGGAGAGTCACAGACGATGTAGTCAAAGGTCTGGGACAGCTCTTCGAGCACTACCCCCACCCCCTCCTTGGTCAGCGCCTCCTTGTCCCGGGTCTGGGAGGCAGGCAGGACGTAGAGGTTGTCGCAGCGCTTGTCGCGGATGAGTGCCTGGTTGAGGTTGGCCTCATGGTTGATGACGTTGACGAAGTCATAGACCACGCGCCGCTCGCACCCCATGATGAGGTCGAGGTTGCGCAGACCCACGTCGAAGTCGATGACGGCGGTACGGTTGCCGCGCAGGGCCAGTCCCATGGCCAGGGCCGCGCTGGTGGTGGTCTTGCCGACCCCGCCCTTGCCGGATGTGATTACGATGATTCTCGCCAAGTTCACGCCCTCCTTCGGGGTGCATTCCTTCAGTGTGTTATTCGATGCCAGGCGTTCCTGAGCCCAAGGACACGGCGGCGCCTTGGCCTAGCCCGGGGGCGGCATCTGTGTGCCACTGCCCCGGGTCAGATCTTCTCGATGCGCAGGACCTTCTGGTCCAGAAAGATCTGAACCGGGACGCCCTTGAGTTCGCTAGGGATATTCTCGCTGACCCGGTAGTGCCCGGCCACAGAGACCAGTTCCGCCTCCAGGTTCTGGCAAAAGATCCGTGCCTCGGTATCGCCCTTCATCCCAGCCAGGGCTCGCCCGCGCAAGGCACCGTAGACGTGGATGTTGCCATCGGCCATGAGTTCTGCACCGGCGCTCACGGCCGCCACCACCGAAAGGTCACCCCCGGCGGCATAGACACGCTGCCCGGAGCGCACTGGACGGGTGATCAGGGTGAAGCGACACGCCGGGGCCGACTTGACCTCAGGCTCCTGGCGCCTGGACTGGCCCGCCTCCGCGCCTTGGGCTGCCCGCCGCACCACGGCGTCGCCAAGGATGGCCAGTTCCATGGCCTCCGCAGCGGTATGCTGGGCCGGACTGCCGCCACGCACCCCGAAGGGGATCATGCCATAGCCGCGCAACAGCCCTACCAGAAGGGGAAACTGGACCTCACCGGCGGCCTCGGTCAGGCCGGTGAGGTCGATCACCACCGGGGTGTTGCGGAAAAAGTCCGGCGCCTGCTCAACCTTGGCCCCGAGTTGCTCGGCCACGGCGTCCATGTCCAGGCCCAGCAGCCGGATCACCGGGAGGGTGAAGCCCGCCGCCTTGAGCTCAAAGGCCGCCGCTGGGGCCGAGATCTGTGCACTCGCGGTCATCTGCGTTAGGTGTGTCCTTGAAGGTTCCAGTTGTCGGAATCCGCCCGCCGCTCGCCGTCGGATCCAAGGGTGCTAATGCTAACCCGTGCCAAGGCCCCGGGATAGGGCCGCATACGCATCAACCCGGGGGCCAGTGCAATGGTCGGCCACCGAGCAGATGGAGGTGCAGGTGAAACACGGTCTGGCCCCCATCGGCATTGCAATTAATCACTACTCGGTAGCCCGCCTCGCTGATCCCGAGCTGCCGGGCGATGCGAGCGGCAGCCAGCAACAACCGCCCGGCCAACTCGGCATCCGCATCCTCCAGGTCATCGAGTGTCGGGATGGGCTTGCGCGGGATGATGAGGACATGGGTCGGGGCCTGGGGACCCAAGTCGCGGAAGGCCACCAGATGCTCGTCCTGGTAAAGGATGTCGGCGGGGACTTCGCCGGCGGCGATGCGGCCAAAGATGGTATCGGGCATGGGCTCCCCCTCTAAGATGGACTGGCGACGGTTAGATGGCGTGGCGCCCGGCGAAGGCATGGGCCAGGGTGCCACCATCGACCTGGCCCAGCTCCCCACCCAGTGGCACGCCATGGGCGATCCGGGTGACCTTGACCTGATGCCGGGCGGCCATGTCGGCGATGTAGTTCGAGGTGGCGATCCCCTCCACGGTGGCACTGACGGCGAGGATGACCTCGCTCAAGCCTCCGGCATTCAGGCGCTGCTCCAGGGCCGGCAACCCGAGTTCCGCCGGGCCCATGCCATCCAGGGGCGAGAGCCGCCCACCCAGCACGAAATAGAGTCCGCGAAATCCTGTGGCCTGCTCGATGGCGACGATCTCCGGGGCGCTCTCCACCACACACAGCAGGGACTGGTCGCGACTGGGGTTGCTGCACAGGGCGCACAGGTCGCGCTCGCTCAAGGTCCGGCAGCGGCGACAGCGGTTGACCCGCTCCATGGCTTCGCCCATGACCTGTGCCAGCCGGCGCCCGCCCTCGCGGTCGTGGTCCAGGAGGTGGAAGGCCATGCGCTGGGCGGACTTTGGGCCCACACCCGGGAGACAACGCAAGGCGTCGATCAGTTGATTGAGCAGGGACCGCTCGCTCATGACGTGGCTCAGAAGGGCAGCTTGAAGCCGGGGGGCAACGGCAGTCCGGCGGTGAGCCCAGCCATGCTGTCCTGGGTCCGCTCCGCCACACGCGCTACCGCCGCGTTGATCGCCGCGGCCACCAGGTCCTCCAGCATGTCGCGGTCGTCACCCAGGAGCGAGGGGTCTATGGCGACCCGCTTGACCTCGTGGCGCCCGTTCATGGTGACCTTCACCAGGCCGCCCCCGGACTCGCCGACGATCTCCTCCTGGGCGAGGCGCTCCTGGGTACGCTGGAGATCCTCCTGCATTTTCTGAGCCTGCTTGAGGATATTGCCGAGTCCGCCTTTCACGTTCTACTACCTCGTCGTTAGATGGATGGGTTGCCTGTGTGGGCGCGATGTTCGAACTGGAATGAGCAGTTCTCGCGCAAATTCGCGTGAGTGACTGCCGGATCTGGATTCACGGGTCAGTCCCAGGGCTTGATGCTGTCCGGGACCCACTCGGCGTCGAACCGCTCCTTGAGTCCCATCGCCACAGGGTCGGTCTGCAGTTGCGTCTGCGCGCCCAACTGCCGCTCGGCCTCCTGGCGCGCACGGCGTTGGGCCGGGGTGTCCTGGTCCGGCCTGCGCACGCGGATCTCCAGATCCACGGATGTCCCCAGTACCTCCGCCAGGGCGCTGCGCAGGCGCTGCTCGGCCGCGGGGACGTGCATCTGTTGACCCGCAGGGTCGAGGTTCAGGCACAGTCGCGACCCATCCCAGGAGGCAAACTCGCAGTTGTTGGCCAGCTCCGCAGCGACGGCGCGCAGCCTCAGGCGCGCAACCAGGGGGTGCCAGTCCTCGGGACCTTGGAGACGAAACCCGTGCGGAGTGCTCGGGGCTGGGGTGCGACTGCCCGGGTGACCCTGTATGGCCGGCTCGGCGACCGCCAGCCAAGGGGTAGCCGTAGCCTCCGCTTGCCCGGCGAAAGGTGCGCCAGCCGGCGCCACCCCAACCGGACCTGTCGGGCCACGGGCCCCCGCCGCTGGCGCAGGCCCCAGGGCCTGTCCCACTGGTACCGCGGCCCGCTCAGCCATCGCAGACCCATGTCGCACCGCAGCCGGTTCATCCAGCGGTGCCCCATCGGGTCGAAACGCCAGTGCCCGAAGCAGCACCATCTCCAGCCCGGTACGTGGGTCCGGGGCCAGGGGCAGATCCTGCTGGCCGAGGAGGATCACCTGATAGAAGAGCTGGACGTCCTCGGGGCTCAGGCCCTGCGCCAGGTCACGGATAGGACCAAAGTCCGGGTCGTCCTCGGACAGGGTCGCGGGGACCTGTTGATACAGGGCGACACGGTGCAGCAGAAGCAGCAGCTCGCGCAAAACCTCCCCCAACTCTGGGGTCAGCTCGTGGACCCGCGCCACCTCGGCGAGCAGACGGGCCCCGTCCCCGCTGACCAGGGCCAACGCCAGGTCCAGGGTCAGGTCGCGCCCGACGGTGCCAAGCATGGCCCCGACCTCCGCGGCGTCCACCCGACCGCCACCGAAGGCGATGGCCTGGTCCAGCAGGCTGAGCCCGTCGCGCATGCTCCCGTCCGCGGCCCGCGCCAACAGGGCCAGGGCCTGGGTATCGAACGGGATGCCCTCCACCCCGAGAATGTGGGCAAGTTGCGTGGCGATTTCCGCCGGGGTCAGGCGTTTGAGGGTGAATTGCAGGCAGCGCGACAGGACCGTCACCGGGACCTTCTGCGGGTCCGTGGTCGCCAGGAGGAATTTGACGTGGGGCGGCGGCTCTTCGAGGGTCTTGAGCAGCGCGTTGAAGCTCCCCGCCGAGAACATGTGCACCTCGTCGATGAGGTACACCTTGTAGCGCCCGCTGATGGGGGCAAAGGGGACGTTGTCCATCAGGTCACGGGTTTGATCGACCTTGGTACGGGAGGCGGCATCCACCTCCAGCAGATCGACGAAGCGCCCCTCATCCACCGCCCGGCAGGCGCCACAGACCCCACAGGGTGTCGCGCTGACCCCCTCCTCACAGTTCAGACACTTCGACAGAATCCGCGCCAGGGTGGTCTTGCCAACCCCGCGGGTACCGGTGAAGAGATAGGCATGGTGGAGCTGACCGCGTTCCAGGGCATTGCTCAGGGCCCGCACCACATGCGCCTGTCCGACCATATCCGCGAAGGATCTGGGGCGCCACTTGCGGGCCAGTACCTGATAGGACATGGGCGTCTGCGGGCCAAAGGGTAGAGGTGGGGCGGCGCGGGGGCCTCAGGCCAGAGGCGTCGGCACGCACCCAGCGACATGTCGTGCCGGGCAAGCACAGGGGCCGCGATTGTGGGGAGGCGGGCCACGCCAGCCACACCCCGGCACACACATCTACCGCTGCGGCTGCTCCCTTCCGGGCCTGACCGGATTCACGGCTTCGCGTTGCGGGGGGACCGGCGCGGACCACCATAGAAACGGTCCCGGCTGGGACCGCGGCGGACATTAACAAAGGGCCCAGGCGATTACAAGCGGACCCAAGATCGCCTTGGTCCTCCCGCTTCACCTGACAACGGCGGCGGCGATCACCCCTACCAGGGCCCGGAGATGCGCCGCGAATTCGAGAAACTCACCGAGCAACTGCGTGCCGTAGCCCCGGGCACCTGAAGCCGCGCGGCAAACAAGACTAGCCAAAATCCAGTAGGGCTTGCTAATATTCCACCCTTTCGCCTATCCGCCGAGCGGGAGTTCGACGCGCCTTCACCTCAGACCCTAGGGTTTCCACCATGTCCATGAAAGCCAAGATGAAGCGTTTCGTGACCTCGCTCCTCCCCGTCGCGGAGAACCGACGCGGCGAGTGCAACCGCTGCGGTCAGTGCTGCAAGTTGCCCTTCCCCTGTCCCTTCCTGCGCTTCGACGCCGAGGGCTTGAGCAGTTGCGCCGCCTACCTCCTCCGCCCGCCGAGCTGCCGCAAGTATCCGCGCACGGCCGCCGAGAACTTGACCACGGAGACCTGCGGCTACTACTTCATCAGCCCAGACCAGATGCGTCAGGAACTGCGTGCGGCCAACCCGGGCCCGAGCCAGCAGGCCACAGACCCGGCCGGCTCACCGGCCTACGACCGGTCGTAAGGACGGCATCCAGGCCACCGGCATGCCGTGATCACTCGCGGCATAAGACAGCGCGGCAAGCCGGGATGGCGTGACGGAACCGTTTACCGCGGTATTACGGGGTTTTCTATGCCGACGGCGTGCATCAATCGATAGAATCCCTGTTCTGCGCCTTGGACTTCGCGTCCATGCGGGTGATCTGGCCGCGCTTGACCAGTTCCTTGAGATTTTGGTCCAGCGTCTGCATCCCCACGGCCTGGCCGGTCTGGATGGCGGAATACATCTGCGCGATCTTGGCCTCGCGGATCAGGTTCCGGATGGCCGGGGTCCCGATCATGATCTCGTGGGCGGCAATACGCCCGCCACCGACCTTCTTGAGCAGGGTCTGGGCGATGACCGAGCGCAAGGACTCCGACAACATGGACCGAACCATGTCCTTCTCCGCCGCCGGGAAGACATCGACGATGCGGTCGATGGTCTTCGCCGCTGAGGTGGTGTGCAGGGTCCCGAAGACCAGGTGCCCGGTCTCCGCGGCGGTCAGGGCCAGGCGGATGGTCTCCAGATCGCGCATCTCGCCGACCAGAATGATGTCCGGGTCCTCCCTCAGCGCCGAGCGCAGGGCCTCGCTGAAGCCGAGGGTGTCCTTGTGCACCTCGCGCTGGTTGATCAGGCACTTCTTGCTCGTGTGGACGAACTCGATGGGGTCCTCGATGGTGAGGATGTGCTCGTAGCGGTTGTCGTTGAGATAGTCGATCATCGCCGCGAGGGTAGTGGATTTTCCCGAGCCCGTCGGCCCGGTTACGAGGACCAAACCGCGCGGGACATTGATGATGTCCTTGAAACTCTCGGGGGCCTTGATTTCCTCCAGGGTAAGGACCTTGGAGGGGATGGTGCGGAACGCCGCCGCCGCTCCCCGCTTCTGGTTGAAGGCGTTGACGCGGAAGCGCGCCACCCCGGGGATCTCGAAGGAGAAGTCGGTCTCGAGGAACTCCTCGTAGTCCTTGCGCTGCTTGTCGTTCATGATGTCGTACACGAGGCCGTGCACGAACCGATGATCCAGCGGGGGCACGTTGATGCGGCGCATGTCCCCGTCCACGCGGATCATGGGCGGCAGGCCCGCGGACAGGTGCAGGTCGGAGGCATTGTTCTTGACGCTGAAGGCAAGCAGCTCGGCGATATCCATCGGGGCTCCTGATTGGGCAGACCGCCCCGGTTGACCGTCGAGATCGGACCCTGGACGCGACGCCAAGGATATACCGGCAGGCCCTGGATTTCTTGGCGGACGGCGTGCCCTTGGCAGGCCGTCACGGGCGACTTCGATGGGGCATTGGTGAGGCATTTGCCCCATCTTTCCGGTCGCCAGCCAGGCGTTGACCGCCGTCAAAGCCCCACGCACTGCCCCGGGTCTAGGCTTGGCGCCCATGACCCACCCCGCCCACAGCCCCCCGGGTAGCCTGGCACCAACCCACGCGGCTGTCCCACACCGACCCAGCACTCGGCCCTTGGTTGCCCTTGGCCTTGGCCTGTGCCTGTTCCTGCTGACCCTGGCGGATGCCGCCTGGC
Source organism: uncultured Gammaproteobacteria bacterium (assembly GCA_963802205.1). Classification (GTDB taxonomy): domain Bacteria; phylum Pseudomonadota; class Gammaproteobacteria; order Chromatiales; family Chromatiaceae; genus DYRB01. The sequence goes on from CAWDHW010000022.1 coordinate 26,974, forward strand.
GCGGTCGCGATCCCGGCGAGATCCTCACGCCGGGTCGGGAGCTGGTGTCCGGGCTCTGGCTTACGGATCTGGCCCTGTTCACGGAGGCGCGCTACACGCGGCACCTGACCCAGGCGGACCTGCACAGTGCCTTCCAGGACCACCCCCTGGCCCTGGACCACTTCCCCAGCGGTTCCCTGGTGCCGCCGCCGGCCTGGGGGCAGACACCATGAACCACTGGATCCGGCGCCAGCGCTACCTCATCGACTTCACCCTGGCCGCCCTGTGGCGGCGCCGGGGCAAGCACCTGGCCCTGCTGGCGGTCTACAGCAGCATCGTATTCCTGCTCGCCTCGGTGATGCTCTTCAGCCAGGCCCTGCGCCGCGAGGCCGGACTCTTGCTGGAGGGGGCGCCAGCCCTGGTCGTGCAGCGCCTGGTGGCCGGCCGTCACGACCTGATCCCGGCCGACTATCTGGAGCGCATCGGCGAGCTGCGCGGTGTCTCTGCCAAACGGGGGCGGCTCTGGGGCTATTTCTACGATCCGGCGGTGCGGGCCAATTACACCCTCATGGTGCCCCACGACCGCGAGATGGCCCCGGGGGATGTCCTGGTTGGGGCCGGGATCGGCCGCACCCGTGGCCTGGGGGCCGGGGATTACCTGAGCCTGCGCGGGGCAGGGGGGGCCGCCTTCAGCCTGCGCGTGGCTGGGCTCTTGCCGGCGGAGGCGGAGCTGGTGAGTACCGACCTGGTGTTGCTCAATGATGCGGACTTTCGCGCCTTCTTCGGTATCCCGCCGGGGCTCTACACAGACCTGGCCCTGGAGGTGCGCAACCCCCGGGAGGTCCGCAAGGTCGCCGAGAAGCTCGCAACCCTGCTGCCGGATACCCGCCCCATCCTGCGGGAGGAGATGGTGCGCACCTACGATGCCCTGTTCCAGTGGCGCCAGGGGATCGTCTTGGTCCTGCTGGCCGGGAGCCTGCTGGCGTTCGTCATCTTTGCCTGGGACCGCGCCTCGGGCCTGTCGGCGGAGGAGCGCCGCGAGATCGGCATCCTCAAGGCCATAGGCTGGGAGACTGGAGACGTCCTGCGCATGAAGTTCTGGGAGGGGGCCCTGATCTCGCTGGCCGCCTTTCTTCTGGGCTACCTGGCGGCCTATGTCCATGTCTTCCTGGCCGACGCGACCCTGTTCGCCCCGGTCCTCAAGGGCTGGGCCGTGCTCTATCCACGCTTTCGGCTGATCCCCTACGTCGATGGGCTCCAGGTCGCCACCCTGTTCTTCTTCACCGTCTTTCCCTATACGGTGGCGACCCTGATCCCCATCTGGCGGGTGGCCACTACAGACCCAGACGCGGTGATGCGCGGATGATTCTGCTCAACGGGGTCAGCAAGGTCTTCAACCAGGGGCGGCCCAACGAGATCCGCGCCGTGGACCGGGTCAGCCTGGAGATCTGGGCCAATCAGGTGACGGTCCTGTGCGGCCCCAGCGGTTCGGGCAAGACCACACTGCTGTCCATGATCGGCTGCCTGTCACGACCGACTTCGGGGCGCATCCTGCTCCACGGGCGCAACCTCTCCGGTCTGCCGGAGCGCTTCCTCACGGGCATCCGCCGGGAGACCTTCGGCTTTACCTTCCAGCGCTTCAACCTGATCCAGGGGCTTTCCGTGCTGGACAATGTGATGCTCCCGGCCTACCCCCTGGCCCCGGACCACGGCGCCCTGGTGGCCAAGGCGCGGGCCCTGCTCGCCCAGTTCGGCATGGAGACCAAGGCGGACGCGCCTGTGGAGTGGCTCTCCGGCGGCGAGACCCAGCGCGTGGCCATCTGCCGCGCCCTGATCAACGACCCGGAGGTGCTGATCGCCGACGAGCCCACGGCCAACCTGGACTCGCACCTGACCCGGGAGTTCATGGCCCTGGTCGCAGGGCTCAAGGCCGCGGGCCGGACCCTGATCCTCACCAGCCACGACCCGCAAGTCTTCGACGCACCGGGCGTGGACCGCGTGGTGAGGCTGTGCGACGGGGCCATCCAGGAGGCCTGACCCGTGCTGCTAAACCCCGCCATACTCGCCCTGGTGGGCGTCTCCGCCGTGGTCAACGGGCTCCTGTTCCTTGCCGCCGTGTTCGCGGTGCGCGTATTGCGCCACTGGGACATCCGCAGCGGCAGCGAGCGCCAGCTGCGACTGGAACGTGGGACCTACCTGATCTCCACCCTGGTCGCCTTTGCCTTCCTCGCCGAGTTGGTCTCGCTCCTGCTCTTCGTCTACAACGCCGAGGCCATGGCGACCCAGTTCGTCGGGGCCATGTGCGCCACCGGGGTCCTCAACGTCAATCCCTGGGGCTGGCCGACCCTGTTTCTCAAGATTGGCGTCTTCTTCGCCGGGGCCCTCTGGCTGCTGCTCAACCGGCTGGACAACCAGGGTTACGATTACCCCCTGACCCGGCTCAAGTACGCCCTGCTCCTGGCCCTGGTGCCGCTGGTACTGGTGGAGGGGCTGGTGCAACTGCGTTACTTCCTGGGGCTCGACCCGGATGTGATCACCTCTTGCTGCGGCAGTCTGTTCTCCGCCGATGCCAAGGGGGTTGCGGCCGAGGTCTCGGCCCTGGCACCGCGCACGGCCCTGTTCGCCCTCGCCGGCAGCGGCGCGGTCCTGTTCCTGGCAGGCGGGCATTTCCTGTGGCGCCGCCGCGGGGCGGCCTGGCTCGCTGCGGCGGCGGCCATCGCCTTCCCCGCGGCCCTGGTGGGGCTGGTCTCCTGCGTGGCCCTCTATGTCTACGAACACCCGCACCACCACTGCCCCTTCTGCATCCTCAAGGGCGGGCACGGATTCATCGGCTACTGGCTCTATGTCCCCCTGTTCCTCGGCAGTGCCTATGGACTGGCCGTCGGCGCCCTGGCCCCCTGGGGCCGGGTCCCGAGCCTGAGCCTGGCGGCGGCGGCCGACACCCGCCGTGCCGCCGCCCTGGCCCTGGCCGGCTTCGGGGTCTTCTATGCCGTGGCTGCCTGGGCCATCCTGCGCTCCAACCTGACCATGGCGGGGACCTGGTGGTGATCGCCATGCACCAAGAAAGAAGACTTGCTGCAAATGAACACAAATTCATGCAACCAGGGCCGTACCTTTGGCTCCGATGGGCGTGCGCCATGGCATTGACCACCCTGTTGCTTACTGGTTGCGGAACTGAGACCCCGCAACTCGTCAACGGGGCCCCGCCGCCGGGCTTCACCCTGCCGCGCCTGGAGGGCGGCAATAGCCGCTTCCCGGAGGACTACCGGGGCCAGGTCGTCATGATTCGCTTCTGGGCGGACTGGTGCCCCTTCTGCAAGGGTGAGATGACCGCCCTGGAGCCGGTCTACCAGCGCCTGCGCGACCGGGGGCTCCAGATCCTGGCGGTGAACGTCCGCCAGGACGCCCAGACCGCCCATGCCTTCGTGAGCAAACTGGGCATCAGCTACCAGACCCTGTTGGACAGCTCCGGCGAGGTGGCCCGGGCCTATGGGGTCCAGGGGCTGCCCACGACCTTCTTCGTCGGGCGCGACGGCACCCTGCACAACCGCATCCTCGGCGAATCCACCCCGGAGCTGACCGAGCGCCTGGTCAGCGACCTCCTCGGAACAGGGCCATGAGCGGCGAGTTCGGCTATCCGCTGGCCTTCCTCACCGGGCTTCTGGGCGCCGGTCATTGCCTGGGGATGTGCAGCGGCCTGGCCGCGGGTCCGGCCCTGCATCAAGGGACCTGGTGGCGACCTGGGCCCTTGCTCGCGTACCACGGGGGCCGTATCGCCGTCTATGTGGTCCTCGGGACCCTCGGGGCCCTCCTCGGCCGGACCCTGGTGCAGACCGGGGCCCTGGGCAAGGTCCAGGGTCTGTTCATGATCCTCGCCGGCCTGGTCATTGTCGGCCTGGGTCTCGGCCTGACCGGGCTGCTCCCCTGGGTCGCCCCGCGGCGCTGCGGCGGGGCGGCCCACTCGGTCCCGGTCCCGCGGCAGGTCGCAAGCTGGCGGGCCCGACTGGCGCCGCTGATGGCGGGCCTGGGCAATGGCCTGGTCCCCTGCAGCCTGGTCTTCTCGGTGGCGACCCGCGCCACCGCGACCGCAGACCCGCTCCAGGCCGCCGGGCTCATGTTCAGCTTTGGCCTGGGGACCCTGCCCATGATGGGCACGGTCAGCGCCCTTGGCGGCCTGGCCGGGCATCTGACCCGGGGCCTGGCGCTGCGCCTGGCCGGCGCCGTCGTGGTCCTGCTCGGTGCCTGGACCCTGTACGAGGGCTTGGTCTTCTATCGGGTCATGAGCGGGCTGGCCAACTGATTCTCACCGGGCACCTGCCTGAGGCGGGGCCCCTTTACTTCCACCCACACACAGGAGCCTCAAGATGGCCAACACAGTCGATCGCAGGACCGTCCTCAAGACCCTGGGGGCCGGCACCCTGCTTGGCGTCACCCTGGGCCATAGCGGCGGCGTCGCCGCCGCGGACACGGACGGGACACCGCTGCAGTTCATCCCCAAGACGGCACCGGACGCCAATCCGCTGGAAAACGAACTGACCAAGTACCCCAAGTGCCCGTACTGCGGCATGGACCGCACCCAATTCCATCACAGCCGCCACCTGATCCAGTACGAGGATGATCTGGTGGACGGGACCTGCTCCATCCACTGCGCGGCGCTCAGTCTCGCCATCAACCTCGACCGCGGCCCCAAGGCGATCTACGCTGCGGACTTCGGCTCGGCCGAGAAGATCAAGCCCCTGATCAAGGTCGATGGGGCCAGCTACCTCATCGGCTCCAAGCTCCCCGGGACCATGAGTAAGACCAGTAAGCTCGCCTTTGCCTCGGCGGATGGGGCCAAGACCGCCCAAGCGGAGAACGGCGGAGACATCGGCGACTTCAATGCCGCCCTGACCCGCAGCTATGCCGACATGGCCGCGGACACCATCATGATTCGCAAAAAGCGCGCCGAGATGCGGAAGAAGGCAATGGAGCAGCAGAAGGGCTGAACGACCCCGGCAGGGCTGCCGCTCCCGCAACCCCACAACCCTGCGTGGGCTGCGGGAGACCGCGCCTCGCCCGATCCAATTGAGAGGACCACCACATGGTTCGAGCCAATCCCATTGCCGTCCTGTTGGCGGCCCTGCTCCTGTTGGGCAGCGCCCAGGGTGGCGAGGTGACGGTGCCCAAGCCGGGCCCCAAGGACACCTGCCCGGTGTGCGGCATGTTCGTCGCCCTCTACCCCGAGTGGACCGCCACCGCCCTCTACCGAGACGGCCATGCCCACCACTTCGACGGGGCCAAGGACCTCTTTACCTATCTCCTGGACCTGAGCCGCTGGGCCCCAGGTCACAGCGCAGAGAACATCGTGACGCTGGCGGTAACCGATTACTACGGCGTCGCCCGCATCGACGCCCGCACCGCCTGGTATGTCATCGGCTCCGACACCCTGGGCCCCATGGGCCATGAACTGGTCCCCCTGGCGAGCCCCGAGGATGCGGAAGGCTTCATGGCAGACCATGCCGGCAAGCGCATCCTGCGCTTCGAGGAGGTCACCAAGGCCCTGATCGACGACCTGAATGCCGGGCGGTTTTGAACCGTCCATTCGTCCCCGACTTCCTCCCCGCCACCGACTCCTACCCCGCAGCGATGGGCAAGAGCACATGAAAACGGGTCCCGTGCGCCCTGGTCGAGTCGGCCCAGATGCGCCCACCGTGGTCTTCGACGATGGTCTGGCTGATGGGTAAACCCATCCCCATGCCCGTGTCCTTGGTGGTGTAGAAGGGCTCGAAGAGCCGGTCCAACCCCTCCGGTGTGATCCCGGGCCCGGTGTCCTCGACCTCCACCTCGGCGTCCATTACTCCCCGGAGTGTGCGAATGCGCAGGCGACGCACCCGCGCCGGAACCCCCTCCAGCGCGTCCAGTGCATTGGTCAGCAGATTGAGCAGAACCTGCTCGATCTGTACCAGATCCACCTCCACCGGAATCTCCCCTGGGGCCAGTTCCAGAACGATCTGGACCTCCAGCCGTGCCGTCTCAAACTCGACGAAGGAGCACACCTCTCGCACCAGGTGATTCAGATCGACCGCGCCGCGACTCGGGGCCTGTTTGCCCACCAGGGCACGCAGCCGGCGGATGATCTCCCCGGCGCGACGGGCCTGGCTGGTGATCTGTCCCATCGCCTCGACCAGGGGGGCCGGGTCGCCCGCTCCACCCTGAAGCCGGCGGCTGGCCCCACTGGCGTAGTTGGCGATGGCCGCCAGCGGCTGGTTCAGCTCATGGGCCATGCCGGTGGCCACCTCACCCATGGTGCTCAGGCGACAGACATGCACCAGTTCGGCCTGGTGCTGACGGGCCTCCTGCTCGGCACGGCGCACCGCGGTGATGTTGCGGGCATAGAGATTGACATAGGCCGACTCGGGGATAGGGGCGAACAGGATGGCGTAGACCTGCCCCCCAAAGTCCCCCTCCTGCTCGCGCGTCCGCCCCTCCGCCAGGGCCGCGGCGGCCAACGCCGCCCATTCCGCCGGCAGTACCTGGCCCTGGGACCTGTTCAGGGCTGCCAGCAGGCCCTGGCTGGCTGGGTTGGCGTAGGTGATGACCCCGTCTCCGGTCACCCGCAGGATGGGGTCGGGGCTCTCCCCGGCAAAGCGGGCGAGACTCTGGATCTCCAGCTCTGCCAACCGACGTTTGGTAATGTCGTGGATATACAGCGTGTAGAAGAGGTTGCGTTCGAGGTTGATGGGCACAATGGACAGTTCCACCGGCACTTCGCTCCCGTCCCGTCGCAGGGCATGGAGCTCCCGCCGCGCCGGCGGCTCGTCCCCCTCCCGGCGCGCCCGCCGCGACTCGTCGAGAAGCTGGCCAAAGAGGTCGCGGTCCGCAGCGGCAACGCAGGTCTCCGCAAAGAGGCTGCCCATGGTCTGGTCACGGGCGTAGCCCAGGGTGCGCTCGGCGGTGGGGTTGAGCTCGATGACCTCGCCCCGCCGATTGAGGGTGACGATGGAATCCAGGGACGCCTCCATCATGGCCGCCTTGAGGGCCTCGGAGCGGCGCATCTCGCTCTCATGCTGACGGCTGAGCTCCTCCCGCGCCTTGAGCACGAGTTGGGTGAAATGCTTGATCCAATCCTCTAACAGAAGCAACTGGTTGCCTGCGTGCTGGAAGTTGGGTTCGGCTATACCTAAGGCCCGCTGGGAGAAGCGGGACATGCGCTTGAGGACATGGTTCAGGCGGCTCGACACCAGGTAGATGATGGAGGTAAAGACCAGGATGAAGACCAGGGCGGCAATGGTGCGCTGGCGCCGCTCCAGGTCCCGCACCCGCTGTGTCATACGTTTGACGCTGTCGTGGGGGATGAAAGTGGCGAAGAGCGGGTACCAATCCCAACCCTCGTAGGCCGGGAGGGATTGAGTGGTAATCAGGTAGCGGTCCTGCCATTGGTCGATCGGGGTCCCAGGGAACAGAACATCCGGATCCATGCTGGCGAGGATGCGTTGTTCCTCCGGGTCCACCAGGGCCACCAGGACCTGGCCCGGCGCGAGCCCCCGCTGCGAAGCGGCGAGGAAGGCGGTATCCACCGGGACCACCACCATCAGACTGCCCATGACGACACCGCTGGTGTTCTCCACCGCGTCGCTTACCAGGAGGTAGGGCTGATCGTCCAGGCGTGTCAGTACAGTGCGAACCTGCCCATTCTCGGGTAACAGGGACGCACCGATCCCCCCGGCCAACTCTACGGGCAGCGCCTCCTCGCCGGCCTGGTAGACCTCCCGGACTCTACCCTGGAGATCCGCCAGGACCACCTGGCTGGGTGGTGACAGGCCATTGCGGGAGAAAAAATCCGGCAGCCAGAAGGGCGGAAACTCGCGGTAGACCACCGGTGCCACCCATCGTCCGGGGCGCCAGATCTGGGGCCCCAGGTAACTCGCCAGGCGCCGATGATTGGCGAGGAGACGAGCGGTAGCGGTGTAGTTGGCGAGGTACTGATCGAATCGGATCAGGCTTTCTCTGGAGCGCATGTCCAACTCGGCCTGCAGGTCGCTGGCAAAGATCCGTTTGATCTTGTCGCTCTGGACCTGATCCAACACGCCCCACACCAGGAGCCCGGCGCCGAGTCCCACCAACATGGCGATGACCGGCATGGGGGTGCTACGCAGGACCCGGTAGTAGAAGGGGCGCGGCAGGGCCTCTAAGGTCGCGGTCGCCGTTCCGCGGCGGCGAACACGCCACCGCCGAACCAAGCGGCGCAGGGGTCGCCAAAGCAGGGCATGGAGTCGGGTCGTTCTCACCGGGGCCTCAGGTCTTGATGCCGACCCCTCGCCGCAGCAGGCGCAGGCTGAAGGCCGTAAGCACCGCGATGAAGCCGAGGATGATGGCGAAAGCGATCCACAGGGGAATATCGCTGACCCCGGAGAGCCCATAGCGGAAGGCGTTGACCATGTACAGCACCGGGTTGACCAGGGACAGGGTGTGCCAGGGCTCCGGCAAAAGGTCGATGGAGTAGAAGACCCCGCCCAGGTAAGTCAGCGGGGTCAGGACGAAGGTCGGGACAATGGAGATGTCGTCGAAGCTGTTGGCGTAGACGGCATTGATGAATCCACCCAGGGAAAAGAGCACGGCCGTGAGGGCGACCACAAGCAGGGTGACGCCGAGGCTGTGCACACCGAGGTCCGTGAAGGCCAAGGCCACCAGGGTCACCGCAATCCCCACCGTGAGGCCACGTGCCAGGCCGCCCGTGACATAGCCCGCCAGGATCACCCAGTTGGGCGTTGGCGACACCAGCAACTCCTCGATGTAGCGGGAGAACTTGCTGCTGTAGAACGACGAGACCACATTGGAGTAGGCGTTGGTGATCACCGACATGAGTACCAACCCGGGGACTATGAAGTCCAGGTAGTCCAGACCCTGCATGGGCCCGATGCGCCCCCCGATGAGACGCCCGAAGATCAGAAAATACAGGGCTGTAGAGATGGCCGCCGGGAGTATGGTCTGGACCCAGATGCGCGTGAAGCGCAGGACCTCCTTGACCAGGATGGTGGTGTAGGCGACCCGGTAGCGATGCCAGCGGTTCATGCCGAGGGCCCCGCGTCGACGGCGGCCCGGTCCACCAGGTCGAGGAACAGCCGCTCCAGACGGTTCTGCTTGTTGCGCAGGCTGATCACCTCGATACCGTTGCGCGACAAGGCCTCGAACAGGCCATTGACGGTGTGGTCGCGGCTCACCTCCACCTCCAGGGTGCAGTCGTCGATGTGTTGCAGGACGAAGCCCCCCAATTCCGGCAGGTCCGCCACCCGCCCCTTGAGGTTGAGGACGAAGGTTTCGGTGCGCAGGCGCCGCAGCAGGTCGCCGATGTCGGCGCGCTCGACGATTTGGCCCTGATGGATGATGGCCACCTTGCGGCAGAGGCTCTCCGCCTCCTCCAGGTAGTGTGTGGTCAGGATGATGGTGGTCCCGGCCTGGTTGATCTCCTTCAAAAAGGTCCACATGGAGCGGCGGATCTCGATATCCACCCCCGCCGTGGGCTCGTCCAGGATCAGGAGCCGCGGCTCATGCACCAGGGCGCGGGCGATCATCAGCCGCCGCTTGAGCCCCCCGGAGAGCTGACGCATCTCGGTGTCGCGCCGGTCCCACAGGTCGAGTTGACGCAGATACCGCTCCGCCCGCACCCGTGCCTCGCGCCGTGGTACCCCGTAGTAACCGGCCTGGTTGATGACCACCTCTGCCACCGGCAGGAAGAGGTTGAAGTTGAACTCCTGGGGGACCAGGCCCAGGCAGCCTTTCACCGCCTCCGGGTTGCGGTCGAGGTCGTGACCGAAGACCTCCACCCGGCCCGCGGTCTTGTTGACCAGGGACGAAACGATACCGATGAGGGTGGACTTGCCCGCACCATTGGGGCCGAGGAGGGCGAAGAAGTCACCCTCTTCCACCGTCAGATCGACCCCCTTGAGGGCCTGGAAGCCCCCACGATAGGTCTTGGTGAGTTTGGAAACGGCCAGGGCGGGCATCGGGTTAGGGGGCGTCCAGGGCGCGGCAACACAATCGCGGTAAGCTAGCCGTCGGCCAGGGGTTTGGCAAGGAAGCAAGGCACAGTCCAAGTGGCACCTGGGACAAGTCGGAAATCGTTACAGGACCTATAGGCCCCATAATTCCCAACTATCCTCCGCCCCCAAGGGTTCTCCGACGACCGCCCCATGGACCTCGCCCTGCCCCTTTTCCTGCTCGCCACCCTCGCTGGCCTGGTCGATGCCATGGCTGGCGGCGGCGGGCTCATTACGGTCCCGGCCCTGCTCTGGAGCGGGCTCGATCCCATCACTGCACTCGCCACCAACAAGGCCCAGGGGGTTTTCGGCAGCGGCACCGCCGCCGCCAACTTCGCCCATAAGGGAGCGCTGGACTTCAAACAAGCCTGGCCCGCGGTGATCTGCACCTTCGTCGGGGCCGCCGCCGGGGCGCTGCTGGTGCAGCACCTCGGGGCAACGACCCTGGCCCGTCTCATTCCCCTTCTGCTCATCGGCTTCGCCCTCTACTTCCTGTTCTCGCCGCGGGTCTCCGACCTGGACAGCCGCCAGCGCTTGGGCGAGGGGGCCTTCGCCCTGCTGGTGGGGACCGGGGTGGGCTTCTACGACGGCTTCTTTGGCCCTGGGACCGGAACCTTCTTTACCATGGGCTATGTGGCGCTACTCGGCTATAACCTGACGCGCGCCACGGCCCACACCAAGCTCCTCAACTTCAGCAGCAATCTCGCCGCTGTCCTGTTCTTCATGGCGGGCGGTCACATCCTCTGGATTGCGGCGCTCCCCATGGCCGCCGGTCAAGCCATCGGGGCCTGGATCGGTTCCCACCTGGTCCTGCGCCACGGCACCCGTCTGATCCGTCCCATGCTGGTCCTGGCGGCCCTGGCGGTCTCCGTAAAGCTCCTGCTGGATGAGGCAGGGACCTGATGGACGAACCGGTCCCGAGCGCACCGATACCCGCCAGCACCGATTCGCGCCCGCTGGCCATTCTGCTCATGGGCCCCACCGCGTCGGGCAAGACGGACCTGGCGGTGGATTTGGTGGCTCGCCTGCCCTGCGACATCGTCAGCGTCGATTCGGCCATGGTCTATCGGGGCATGGACATCGGCACCGCCAAGCCGGACGCCGCCACCCTGGCGCTGGCACCCCACCGGCTCATCGATTGCTGCGACCCCGTCGATGCCTACTCCGCCGCCCGTTTTCGCGAAGATGCCCTGCGGGACATGGCCGCCATCACCGCCAGCGGTCGCATCCCGCTCCTGGTCGGTGGGACCATGCTCTACTTCCGTGCCCTGCAACACGGTCTGTCGCCCCTGCCGAGCGCGGACCCGCAGACCCGCCGCCGCATCGAGGGGCAGGCCGCGAGCCAGGGCTGGGCGGCCTTGCACCGACGCCTGGCCGAGATCGATCCCCAGGCCGCGGCCCTCATCCACCCCAACGACCCCCAGCGCATCGGCCGCGCCCTGGAGGTCTTCGCCCTGACCGGACGGCCGCTGACGGAACTCCAGCGGGAGGGCGCGGGTCTCAATCCTCTGCCCTACCGCCTGCTCAAACTGGTGCGCGCCCCGACGCAGCGAGCCACCCTGCACGCGCGCATTGAGCGGCGCTTTCACGCCATGCTCGAGGCCGGGCTGGAGGCCGAGGTCCGCGCCCTCCTGGCCCGGGGAGACCTGACGCCGGACCTGCCATCCATGCGTTGCGTCGGGTATCGCCAGGTATTGAAATATCTGGCAGGTGAATATAAGTATCCAATTATGGTCGAGCGCGGCATAATTGCCACGCGACAGCTCGCCAAGCGCCAGTGGACCTGGCTGCGATCCGAGGGCGACTGTCATTGGCTGACGGATGCCGACGACCCGCTGGAGCGGGCGCTGGCCCTGGTGGAAGCCGCCCGGGCCCTTTGAAAGGGGCGATCTTGCCCAAAAACCGACCTGGCCTGTGCCAGGCTTTTGCGTCGAACCATGGGCAGAAGGCCCAGCCGTTGCGGCGCCGAGACCAACAAAAACAAGGAGCTATCATGATGTCCAAAGGCCAAAGCCTGCAAGACCCCTTCCTCAACGCCCTGCGCAAGGAGCGTATCCCAGTATCGATCTTCCTGGTCAACGGCATCAAGCTCCAGGGCCAGATCGAGTCCTTCGACCAGTTCGTCGTGTTGCTGAAGAACAACGTCAGCCAGATGATCTACAAGCACGCCATCTCCACCGTGGTGCCGGCGCGCAACGTCAAATTGGCCTCCGTGGACGAGACCCCAGAGCCGGGCAACGCCTGAGTGCCGACTCCAGGGATCGACCGCCGAGCCGGCAGGGGTGGGATGGGCATTAAGCCCGGCGCCCAGAATGATTGAACGCCCGAGCGCCGGCGAGCGCGCCCTGCTCGTGCACATCGACTTAGGCTCCGCCGTGGGCTCCGACCTGGATGCCCCGGAGGAGCTGCACCTGCTCGCCGTCTCCGCGGGGGCCACGGTGGTCGGCATGGTCACAGGGTCCAGGCCCGGCCCAGACTCCAAACTCTTCGTTGGCAGCGGCAAGGCCGACGAGATCAAGGCCCAGGCCGCCGCCACCGGCGCAGATCTGGTGATCTTCGACCACGCCCTGTCGCCGCGCCAGGAACGCAACCTCGAGCGCCTCCTGGAATGCCGGGTGGTGGATCGCAACGGCCTGATCCTGGACATCTTCGCCCAGCGCGCCCGCTCCTTCGAGGGCAAGCTTCAGGTCGAGCTGGCCCAACTGCGCCACCTCTCCACCCGGCTGGTACGCGGCTGGACCCACCTGGAGCGCCAGAAGGGCGGCATCGGCCTGCGAGGCCCGGGTGAGACCCAGTTGGAGACCGACCGCCGCCTGCTCGGCAAGCGCATCGCGGTCCTGCGCGGTCGCATCGAGCGCATCGAGGGCCAGCGCGCCCAGGGCCGACGGGCACGGGAGAAGGCCGAGTTACCCACGGTCTCCCTGGTGGGCTACACCAATGCCGGCAAGTCCACCCTGTTCAACGCCCTGACCCAGGCGGGGGTCTACCAGGCGGACCAGCTCTTTGCGACCCTGGACCCGACCCTGCGCCGCCTCGACCTGCCGGGTCGGGCCGCTGTGATCCTGGCGGATACCGTCGGCTTCATCAATCACCTACCCCACGAGCTGGTGGCCGCCTTCCGCTCGACCCTGGAAGAGACCCGCAGCGCCGATCTGCTCCTGCATGTGGCGGATGCCGCCTCGCAGGTCCGCGACCGAAGGATCGCCGACGTCGAAGAGGTGCTCAACGAGATCGGGGCCGACGAGGTCCCGCGCCTGGAGGTCTTCAACAAGATCGATCTCCTGGATGGACACCCGCCGAGCCTGGAACGGGACGCGGAAGGCCGGCCGCGGCGCGTCTGGCTGTCCGCAGAGTCCGGGGCCGGGTTGGACCTGCTGATCCAGGCCATTTCCGAGCTGACCCGCGGGGCCGAGCTGCACCGGTGTCTGACCCTGGGACCGGCGGACGGCCGACTGCGGGCCTGGGTCTTCGCCCACGCACGGGTGCTGTCCGACCGGGTGCGGGAGGATGGCGGCTGGGACCTGGAGGTCGTCCTGCCCCGTCAGGAGCTCGACCGCCTCTTGCACCACGAACCGGGGCATGCCGGGCGCTTTGGCCTGCCGGCGACCGCCGCCACCGAGCCTGCCGCGACAGATGACGCGCCGAATGATGTTTAGTCGAAGTTGGCCCCGGACCAACCCTTCATTCCGGCCGGAATGACGGAATCCAGACCATAGCTGTCAATCCAGCTCACGCCCTCGGCCTCAGGGCAAAGACCTGCTCCATCAGGTGTGTCAGGCCGCGTTCCCGAAACCTGGGATTTTCCGCCAGAACATCCACGCTGGCCAAGGGCTCGATCTCAAAGCGCTCCCCGAACAGGTCCATTACCTCGGCTGACGCGACCGCGAAGGGCGGTCCGGCCATCTGGTCCTGATCGTAGTCCAGGGTTATGAGCAGGACGGGGGTTGTCGGGGCCAACAGCCCGATCAGGTGCCCGGCGTACCGCTCCCGAGTCTCCGGCGGGAGGGCGATGAGGGAGGCACGGTCATAGACCGCCTCCACGCCCCCGAGATGGGCGGGGCCCAGGTCAAAAAAGTCCCCGCACAGGACCTCCAGCTTGTCTACCCGGTAGCGGCGGAAGGGGGGCTCCTCGGTCACCTCGGGGATCAGACCCTGGTCGCGAAACAGGGCCTCCACGGCGATGGGGCTCAACTCCACCCCCAACACCCGATACCCCTGGCTGGCCAGCCATAGCAGGTCCATGGACTTGCCGCAAAGCGGGACCAGGACGCCCCTGTGGGGGGCCACCCCCAATCGCGGCCAGTGCGCTTGCAGGTGCAGGTTGATCTCGTCCAGGTGCCAGCCGGTCTCGCCGCGCTGCCAGCGATCATGCCAGAAATCCGGGGTCATCGGTGCCTCTTGGGATGTTTCAGGGACGGGTCTACGGAGGGTTCTGGCGCGGTCGGCGACGTTGCGAAACCGCAGAACCAGTGAGTTGTGACGCGGGAACGGCTCCCCCCAAGGCGGGTGGTGCGGCGAATTTTGTTAGACTCCCGACCCTGGATCAATGCCGAGATGCCCCCATGCCCATTCACACCGGCCGATTGGTCTTGGCGCCTCAGGACGCGCTCCGGGCCCCGCGGCTGGCCGACTTGGTCCCTGGGCTCCAGGCCGCCCGTTTCCTGGGCGTTGCTCTGAACCCGACCGTGGGCACGACCCAGGGCATCATGGCATACGCCGTCGGCGAGGACTTCTTGCATCTGGTCAGCTTTACCGGTTGTGCCGTCCAGGTCGATGTCGTCCCCAACCAAGGGCGCCCTTTCTGCCACATCCGCATCGCCGGGCCATCGCCGCGGCCAATGCCCATCTTCGGTGTCAACACCAGGCCCCCCCGCTGCCCGGTTTGCCGGGCCTTGCTGCGGGACTGGCGTGATCGTCTGGCTCGCGGGATTCCGCCACGCCAGGAGGACGCCCCCACGTTCTCGTGCCCGGCTTGCGGGAGCGAGCGCCCTGACTGGTGCTGGGACTGGAAGGACACCGGAGGCTTCGCCCGGCTATCGGTCTGCATCGAGGAGATCTTCCCCGGGGAGGCCGTCCCGACGGATGCCCTTTTGAATCTGCTATCGGACCTAAGCGAGATGCCTTGGCGTCACTTCTACGTTCAGGATGCCTGAGCGGTCGGCGATCGAGCGCTTGCAGCGACCAATGCGTCGCGGGCACAGGTCCGCCCGCCTGTGAACAGCAAACACTCGGCCGGTCAACGAGTTATGCGTACTGTCCCCGGAATCCCTCCCCCTGATTCCCCCTGACCCCGGCTGCCTTTGGACACACTTCAGCATTTTGGACGCCATTCGATAGGCAAAGATATGACAAACAGTGAGTTGCAACATACTCCAATGATGCAGCAGTACCTCAGGCTCAAGGCGGAGCATCCGGGGATGCTGCTGTTCTACCGCATGGGGGACTTCTACGAACTGTTCTACGAGGACGCCGAGCGTGCGGCCCGGCTACTCGACATCACCCTGACCAAGCGCGGTCAGTCCGCCGGGGCGCCCATCCCCATGGCCGGGGTCCCCTATCACGCCGTCGAGGGTTACCTGGCCCGGCTGGTACGCAAGGGCGTTTGTGTGGCCATCTGCGAGCAGGTGGGTGACCCGGCCACCAGCAAGGGACCAGTGGAGCGGCGCGTGACCCGGGTCGTCACCCCAGGGACCCTGACCGACGAGGCCCTGCTGGAGGAACGTCGGGAGAACCTGCTGGCCGCCGTGGCCGAGGGCCGCGGGGGCTGCGGGCTTGCCATCCTGGAGCTGTCCAGCGGGCGCTTCTCCGTGCTCCAGGTCCCCACCCGTGAGGCCCTGCTCGGAGAGCTGGAGCGCCTACGCCCGGCCGAGACCCTGGTGACCGACGACAGCCCCCTGGCCGGGATACTCCGCCCGGATCTGGGCCCGACCCGCCGCCCGCCCTGGCACTTCGACCCCGACTCCGCCACCCGCGCCCTGTGCCAGCAGTTCGGGACCCGCGACCTGCGCGGCTTCGGCTGCGCCGACCTGCCGTTGGCAATCGGCGCGGCGGGCTGCCTGCTGCAATACCTCCAAGACACCCAAAGGGCGGCGCTGCCCCACCTGCGCGGCCTGACCACCGAGGACCGCGACGACGCCGTCATCATCGACGCGGCCACCCGCCGCAACCTGGAATTGACCCAGACCCTGAGCGGCGAGACCGCGCACAGCCTCGCCGGGGTCATGGACCGCACCGCCACCCCCATGGGGGCGCGGCTCCTGCGCCGCTGGCTGGGGCGCCCGCTACGCCGTCGCGAGGCCGTCGCGGCCCGCCACGCGGCCATCGGCGAGCTGCTGGAGACCCTGGGCTACCCCGACCTGGCGGAGGAACTCGCCGGCATCGGCGACCTGGAGCGCATCCTCGCCCGGGTTGCCCTGGGCTCGGCCCGCCCCCGGGACCTGGCCACCCTGCGTGACGGTCTGGCCCGACTGCCCGGCCTCCAGACCCTGCTGGCCCCCCTGAAATCCCCGCTCCTGGTTGAGCTGGCCGCAGAGATCGGCACACCACCCGGAGACCCTGGACCGGCTGACCACCGCCATCCTCGAGCACCCGCCACTGCTGATCCGTGACGGCGGGGTGATGGCCACCGGCTACGACGCGGAACTCGACCGCCTGCGCGCCCTGTCCACCCACGCGGACCAGTTCCTCCTGGATCTGGAGTGCAGGGAGCGTACCCGCACCGGGCTGTCCAACCTCAAGGTGGGGTACAACCGGGTCCAGGGCTATTACATCGAGTTGACCCGCGCCCAGGCCGAGCTGGTCCCCACGGAGTACGTCCGCCGCCAGACCCTCAAGGGCGTGGAACGCTACATCACCCCAGAACTCAAACGCTTCGAGGACGAGGTGTCTCAGCGCCCGGGAGCGTGCCCTGGCACGGGAGAAGGCCCTCTACGAGGGGCTGCTCGCCAGCCTGAGCGAGCGTCTGGGGCCCCTCCAGGCCAGTGCGGCGGGGCTCGCCGCCCTGGATGTGCTGACCAACCTCGCCGAGCGTGCCGCCACCCTCGACTGGTGCCAGCCTGAGCTGACCACCGAGTCCATCATCGACATCGAGGATGGCCGCCACCCAGTGGTGGAGCAGGTCAACGCGACCCCCTTCGTCGCCAACGGGGTGCGCCTGGGGGACGGACGGCGGATGCTGGTGATTACCGGGCCCAACATGGGCGGCAAATCGACCTTCATGCGCCAAACGGCCCTGATCGTCCTGATGGCCTACACGGGCAGCTTCGTCCCCGCCCGCAGTGCTTGCCTGGGGCCTGTGGATCGGGTCTTCTCCCGCATCGGGGCCTCCGACGACCTGGCCGGCGGGCGCTCGACCTTCATGGTGGAGATGGAGGAGACCGCCAACATCCTGCACAACGCCACCGCCCAGAGCCTGGTCCTGATGGACGAGGTGGGGCGCGGCACCAGCACCTTCGACGGGCTGTCGCTCGCCTGGTCCTGCGGGGTGGAACTGGCCAGCCGCATCCGTGCCTTCACCCTGTTCGCGACCCACTACTTTGAACTGACCACGCTGCCCGACGAATACGCAGGGATTGCCAACGTGCATCTCGACGCCGCCGAGCATGGCGAGGGCATCGTCTTCCTCCATGCCCTGCGCGAGGGACCCGCCAATCAGAGCTATGGGCTACAGGTGGCCGCCCTGGCGGGGGTGCCGGCCAAGGTCATCAAACGCGCCCGTACCCGGCTGCGGGAGTTGGAAGACGCCGCCCGGCGCCATAGCGACCGTGGGGCCACCCAACTGTCCTTGTTCCCCCTGGAGCCCCCCAACCCGGCCCTCGATGCCCTACGGGCCCTGGACCCGGATAGCCTGACCCCACGGCAGGCCCAAGAGACCCTGTATCGCCTCAAAGGCTTGGCGGGCTAGGGGTAAGGTCGGGCGCGCCTGGATGCCGGTACCTGGGCTATCGTTCGATCTGCCGCGCGATGAGCGCCCAGGCCCTTCAGGACCGATTCAATTCCAAACGCGCTTGGGCGCTCGTTGTAGGTTGCCCCGGTACGGACTCGCGAGAATTCCAGGGACAGCAGATGTAACTCGTGGACCTGTCGAATGTTGGCTTTGGGTCCTGTGCCGCCGGTGGGCAGTGCACGGCAGCCCATGGGGAACAAGGGCTTACCTATTCGGCCGCCGCCCGGTCGGCCAGGATCAGGGCACGCTCGCGGCTCACTCCCCCGGCAGGGATGCCGGGGTCCCCGGCACGCAACCGGGCCAGCATCGGCGCCTTGTCGGCGCCGGTGACGACCCACAGGACCTGCCGGGCCCGATTGAGGATGGGATAAGTCAGACTCATGCGTCGCCGCCCCTGGTAAGGTCCGGTCAGGGCCACATCGGCATCGGAGACATCCAGGACCCGGTCCCCTGGAACCAGGGAGGCGGTATGCCCGTCGCTACCCAAACCCAGGTGAACCAGATCGAGCACCGGCGGGGTGCCAGCGAGGTCGCTCAGCCGGGCCTCGTAGCGCCTGGCCGCGGCATCGAGGTCCGGGTCCTCCACCGGCATGGGGTGGATGTGTCCGGGGTCCAGGGGGCTGCCCGCCAGGCTGGCCAACAACTGTGTCAGGTTGCGGTCTGGGTCGCCGGCCGGGGCCACGCGCTCGTCTATTTGCACCAGTTCCACTTTGGACCAGGGGAGGTCCAGCCCCGCCAGGTTGCGCAGCATGAGCCAGGGCGTGCGGCCCCCGCTCACCGCCAGAACAAAGCGGCCGCGGGCAGTGACCGCGTCCTTGGCCTGTGCGGCGATGAGGGCGGCGGCTTCGGCCGCCACCTCCGTGGGATCGTCGAACACGGCAATCTGCATGGGTCCCCCGGGTTGGGTCAGGAAAGGTTGACGAAGCTGGTCTCATTATGGCCGAGTTCGACGGCGTGGATTCCCCTGCGTCATACAGGGTGCCTTGTCGCCGCCCCGGTCCGGGCATCAATGGAGCAAGTCCAGTCGTCGATGGCCCGTTTTCCCGCCCCGGTCGGCTGGACCGGATCGAGGTGAGGGGTTGCGGTGCGGTCCTGCGTTGGTTGGTGCGGAGGTTATGGCCGAGGCCGGTCTGGGCACGCAGACGCGGGCAAAAAAAAGCCCGGCACAGAGTGCCGGGCAAACGTCTCGTTGAGAGAGACGAGGAGGACTTCGGACAGCCGCCATGGACGATGGACACGCCGCGGGTTGTGCTCCTGCACCGCCGACGTGTCCGCCATTGCTGGCGGCCAAAAGATTCAGTGGATGAACAGCCCGCCGTTGACCGGGAGGTTTACGCCGGTCACGTAGCCGTTCTCGGGGGCGACCAGGAAGGCGATGGCGGCGGCGATCTCCGCCGGGGTGCCCATGCGGCGCATGGGGATGCCGGAGATGATGGCGTTACGAACATCGTCACGCATGGCCAGCGTCATGGCGGTCTCGACATAGCCCGGGGACACGGTATTGACGGTCACACCCTTGGCCGCGCCCTCTTGGGCCAGGGCCATGGTGAAGCCGTGCATACCGGCCTTGGCGGCGGAGTAGTTGGCCTGGCCGAACTGGCCGCGCTGACCGTTGACGGAGGAGATGTTGACCACCCGTCCCCAGCCCTGGTCCAGCATGCCTTCCCACACCGCGCGGGTGACATTGAAGACGCTGTTTAGGTTGACGTTGATGACGGCCCCCCAGGCGGCCGGGTCCATCTTGCGGAAGGTCTTGTCGCGGGTGATGCCCGCGCAGTTGACCAGGACCGAGACCGGGCCGAACTTGTCGTTGATCTCTTTGACCATGCGCGCGCTGTCCTCGAAGGAGGACACATCCGCCGCGACGGTCTCGACGTCCATCCCCTCGGCGGCGCGAGCGGCGCGCCAGGCGGTGGCGGCCTCGGCCTCGGACGGGATGGCAGTTGGCGACCACCTGGTAGCCGTCCTGGGTCAGTCGCTGGCAGATCGCCGTGCCGATGCCACCAATACCGCCGGTGATCAGGGCAACGCGCTTTTGCTCGGTCATGTGGGTCTCTCCTGGGGCTTGATTTTCTGTTTGGGTTGCGTTTGCGGGCGGGACCAAGGGGCCCCACCGCGCCTAGTGTAACTGGGCCGCCCAAATGGCGGCAGGGGCCCGTCCCTGGGCCGGGTGCCGGGGCTTAGGCGGCGGCGGGGGCGGCCTTGCGCATGTCGGCGGCGATCTCGGTCATGCCGTCCTTGTACCAGTCGCGGAACTCGTCACGGACCTCGTTGGCGACCTTCAGGGTGGTCTTGGACTCTTCCATCATGTGCTCACCGAGTTCCTTGGCCATCTCCATCTGGGCCTTGACGAAGTCCGTGTAGCTCTTGGACTCGGCGGCGACCTTCAGCGAGCGCATGCTCTGCTCCATGAAGTAGCCCATCACGTCCATCTGGCGGGAGGTCATGCGCTCCCAGGCACGGAGGTTGAGCTCGGCCAGGGCATTCATGCGCTCGGCGTTCTTGCTGGTGATCTCGGTCACGATCTTGGTAGCGTCGTTCTGGTTCATGGTGTTGCTCCGGTTGGGTTGGGGGATTGTTGCGATGCAGCATTTGTTGCAGTGCACAATAATTCGGGGCAGTGGGTCTGTCAAGCGGGTCGGCAAAATATTTTTGTGCGGTGCAGCATGGGCGGTCGGTCTGGGGTCGGGCGGGCAGGTGGGGTAGGATGTCGGCCACCCAGCCGACGACCAGTCTGTCCATACCCTGCCGGCTCGGCGCCAGGAGACCCCATGCCCGCCATGCTCGCTCCCTCAGGCATCCGCACCCTTTGCCTGTGCCTGTGCCT
Source organism: uncultured Gammaproteobacteria bacterium (assembly GCA_963802205.1). Classification (GTDB taxonomy): domain Bacteria; phylum Pseudomonadota; class Gammaproteobacteria; order Chromatiales; family Chromatiaceae; genus DYRB01. The sequence goes on from CAWDHW010000022.1 coordinate 47,741, forward strand.
GATCCTGGTGGTGCCTCTCGGGGCTTTGGCCGCACCGCCTGGTGCCCCCTCTCTGATCGAGGTCCCCATCCGGATCGACCTGGCCCCGCTGTTTCGGGCCGTGGACGAGCGCCTGCCCAGGGAGGCGGGGCACTGGCGGGCTTGGGAGGACTGGCACGGGATCATGACCCGCTACCGTGCCTGGCGTGGGCCCCTGACCTTGAGCCTGTCCGGCGACCTGCTCCAGGCCCAGGCCCATGTGCGCTACTGGGCCAGGGCGCGCAAGGATGTCATCGGCGGGTTGGGGCTGGATACCGGCTGCGGGGTGGACGAACCCCCGCGCCAGGCCCTGATCGGGATGGTGGCGCGACTCGCCTTCGCCCCGGATTGGACCCTGAGGCCCAGCCTGAGGGTCTTGCCTCCGCGCTTCCTGGATGCCTGTGAGGTCACTGTCCTGGGGATCGATGTGACACCCATCCTCGGGGATGTCTTTACCGACCGCCTGGAGGCGACCCTGCAGGATGGCATGGCGGAACTGGGTCCTCGCCTGATGGGGCTGCGCGGCCAGGCGGCCCGGCTGTGGGCCGCGCTCCAGGAGCCGATGCCATTGGCCCCCGATGTCTGGCTGACGGCCAGGCCGCTGGCGGTGGCCCTGGCCCCACCCCAAGGCCAGGGGGCGCGACTCGATACCGCACTCGGACTGGCGCTGGACCTGGCGGTCCATTCCGGGCCCCAGCCGGCGGTGGGCAACCTGCCCCTGGCGCCGCTCCAGGCCTTTCTTCCCCGGGGCGACGGGGTCCATTTCGACCTGCCGTTGGCCCTGGACTATCCGACCCTGGGGCAGGCATTGTCCCGGCAACTGACCGGAAAGACCGTCGCCGTCGAAGGCCGGACGGTGGAGATTCGACGCCTGGAACTGGGGGCCAAGGACGCCGACCTGGTGGTGACGGTCCATCTCGCCGGGGCGGCGCCCGGGGTGCTGACCCTGATGGGACGCCCAGGCTGGAAAGCGGAGACGGGGTCGCTGCACCTGGCGGATCTGGGCTTCGTCTTTGACGCCGAAGACCCCGACCAGGCGCTCGCGGCAGGCGTCTTCTACGAGCGCATCCGCGACGCTCTTGACCAAGCGGCCAACGCCCTGTTAGGCGAGCACACCGGCGATGTCCGCGTTGCGCTCGAAGCCGCCTTGGGGCGGGTCCTGGCCCGGGCGGAGCTGAACGGGGTCAGGCTCGACCTATCCGGTGTGACCCTGCGCGACCTGCGCCTGGAGGTGGGAACGGCGGGGTTGCGGGTCATCGGGGCAGCCGGGGGACAGGTCAGGGTGAGCACCGAACCCTGAGCCGGTAAAGCCAGCGACCCCGGACCCTCACCATCAGGTATATAATTCGCGGCTATTTTTTCCGGACCCCCAGTCCCAGGAGGACCCATGCGCCTGATCCAGGAAGCCCTTACGTTCGACGATGTCCTCCTCCTACCGGCCCATTCCCGGGTCCTGCCCAATGCCGCGGATCTCTCCACCCGCCTGACGCGCGGGATCGCGCTCAAGATCCCCCTGGTCTCCGCTGCCATGGACACGGTGACCGAGGCGCGCCTGGCCATCGCCATGGCCCTGGAGGGTGGCATCGGCATAGTCCACAAGAACATGAGCTTCGAGCGCCAGGCCCGCGAGGTCCTGAACGTCAAGAAGTACGAGAGCGGGATCATCCGTAACCCCATCACCGTCACCCCCGAGACCACCGTGGGCGAGGTGATGAAGATCACCCGTGCCAACAATATCTCCGGGGTGCCGGTGGTGACCAATGATGGGCACCTCGACGGCATCGTTACCGGGCGCGACCTGCGCTTCGAGACCCGCTTGGACGAGCCGGTCTCCGCCGTGATGACCCCGCGCGAGCGCCTGGTCACGGTGCGCGAGGGGGCGACCCGCGAAGAGGTCTTGGGCCTGCTGCACAAGCACCGCATCGAGAAGGTGCTGGTGGTCAACGGCGGCTTCGAGCTACGGGGCATGATCACCGTGAAGGACATCCAGAAGGCCAAGGACTTTCCCAAGGCGTCCCGCGACGACCACGAGCGTCTGCGGGTCGGGGCGGCGGTGGGCGTGGGGGCCGGGACCGACGAGCGTGTTGCCGCCCTGGTGGAGGCCGGGGTGGACGTGGTGGTGGTGGACACGGCCCACGGCCATGCCCAGGGGGTTCTGGACCGGGTCGCCTGGATCAAATCCCACTTCCCCCAGGTTCAGATCATCGGCGGTAACATCGCCACCGGGGCCGCCGCCCGCGCCCTGATGGAGGCGGGCGCCGACGCGGTCAAGGTCGGCATAGGCCCAGGCTCCATCTGCACCACCCGCATCGTGGCCGGGGTCGGGGTGCCACAGATCACCGCGGTGGCCAATGTCACCGAGGCGCTGAAGGGGACCGACATCCCCGTGATCGCCGACGGTGGCCTGCGCTACTCTGGCGACGTGGCCAAGGTGATCGCCGCCGGGGCCCATAGCGTCATGATCGGCGGGCTCTTTGCCGGCACGGACGAGGCCCCGGGTGAGGTCGAGATCTACCAGGGGCGCTCTTACAAGTCCTATCGCGGCATGGGCTCCCTGGGGGCCATGGCCAGCAGCGAGGGTTCCCGGGACCGCTACTTCCAGGAGGGACGCGAGACCGACAAGCTGGTCCCGGAGGGGATCGAGGGCCGTGTGCCCTACAAGGGGAGCGTGCTGAACGTCATCGTCCAGCTCACCGGCGGTCTGTCCTCCAGCATGGGCTACACCGGCTGCGCCGACATCGAGGAGATGCGCACCAAGCCGGAGTTCGTGCGGGTGAGCACCGCTGGCATGCGCGAGTCGCACGTTCATGACGTGCAGATCACTAAAGAGGCCCCGAACTACCGCATCGATAACTGATGGCGGACTGTCGGCGGGCGAGGGCGGCCGGCCGCCGCAAAGCCCCTCACACCCTTGTCCAACGGGGGCTGGCTGGTTCCAATTGCACCAGCGGGTGCCGCCAGGGCTCGCAAATCCATTCCTCACTTTGGAAAAGGGGGCTTAGGGGGTTCCGGCGACGGGCGCGACGCGCGGCCCAGGCATACCCATCCTTATCCATGGCCTCCGAATTGTCCGAGCCAACCCATGACCATGAACCACCACAACATCCACGCCGACCGCATCCTGATCCTGGATTTCGGCTCCCAGTACACCCAGCTCATTGCGCGACGGGTCCGGGAGGCGCGGGTCTATTGCGAACTGCACGCCTGGGACATGTCCGAGGAGGCCATCCGTGCCTTCCGCCCCAATGGGATCATCCTCTCCGGCGGGCCTGAGTCGGTACATGAGGCGCGAGACCCCCCGCGCCGCCCAGGTCGTCTTCGACCTCGGCGTCCCGGTGTTGGGGATCTGTTACGGGATGCAGACCATGGCGGCCCAACTCGGCGGGGCGGTCGCCCCCGCCAGCCAGCGGGAGTACGGCTATGCCCAGGTCCGTGCCCGCGGCCACTCGGCGCTGCTGCGCGACATCGAGGACCGCACCAGCCCGGAGGGCTATGGCCTGCTGGATGTCTGGATGAGCCACGGCGACCGGGTGGATGGCCTACCGCCCGGTTTCCATACGATCTGCGAGACCGCCAACGCCCCGCTCGCCGGGATCGCCGACGAGGACCGCCGCTTCTATGGGCTCCAGTTCCACCCCGAGGTCACCCACACCCGCCAGGGCGAGCGCATCATCGAGCGCTTTGTCCACGGCATCTGCGGCTGCGCCGGGCTCTGGACCCCGGGCAATATCATCGAGGAGACCATAGCGCAGGTCCGCGCCCAGGTCGGCAGCGACGAAGTCCTACTGGGTCTGTCCGGCGGGGTCGACTCGTCCGTGGTCGCCGCCCTGCTGCACAAGGCCAGGCCATGGACAACGACGCCGAGGAACTCGAGCTGACGGTCAAGCACGCGGCTTCCCGGAAGGTCAAGGCCTTTATCAGCGATCCGTACAACCGCGGCGGCGAAGGCTGCCTGGACCTGGCCCGCGCCGTGGAAGAAGCTACCCGCTCCGGAGCCCGGGTCAAGCCCATCTATGAACCGGAGTGGAATATACCCAAAAAGATCGAGACCATCGCCACCCGCATGTACGGGGCGGCGCGCATCGACTACACCCGCCAGGCGCGCAAGGACATCGACCTGCTGACCGACCTGGGCTACGACAAGCTGCACGTGATCATCGCCAAGACCCCCAATTCGCTCTCCGACGATCCCAAGGCCCTGGGCCGGCCGCAAAATTTTGATGTGGACGTAGACCGCGTTTTCCTTTCGGCCGGGGCCGGCTTCGTGGTGGCGGTCTGCGGGGAAATCATGCTGATGCCGGGCTTGCCCAGGAACCCGGCGGCGGAAACCATCGACATCGACGCCACCGGTCACATCAGCGGCCTGTTCAAAAACGGTTTTTGCGGTTACCGGCCGGTAACCTTGAGCGTGGCGGTGATCGTGTCGTGGCGGCCGCATTCGCGGATGACCCGGATCTCGCCCGTGTTTTGCAGCGGGATCACGGACAGGGTGATCTTGTGCAGGTTGTCCTTGACGTTTTCCCAGGTTCCCTTTTTCTGGATAATGAGCCCCTGCGCTTCAAAAATGGTCCGGCTTGGGGGAAGAACGCAGTTCCTGTGCTTCAGCTGCAGGTAAACCGTAACCTGGGTTACCTTGCCTTTGACCGCCTTCAGCTCGCTGGAATCGAACGTGATGGCGCAGGGAAAAAGTCCGGCCGTGGCAATGAAAAAAAACAACGCCATGCACGTGCATTTCAATTTGATTCATCTTGGCTGCTCCGTATGATAGTTCAACCTTGCATTTTCCGATTTCTTGCAAAAAAACGCCTGATTCGCGTTTTTATCCCTCATTCACTCCAGAGCTTGAGCAGGTGCACCAGTGTTTCCGACGTTTTTTGCATGTCCTCCAGGGCGATCCACTCGTACTTGGAATGGAAGTTGTTGCCGCCGGTAAAAATGTTGGGCGTGGGCAGGCCCATAAAACAGAGGCGCGCGCCATCGGTGCCGCCGCGGATGCTGGCGCGTTTGGGAGTCAGGCCGGCCATGGCCACGGCTTTTTCGGCCTTGGCCAGGATTTCCGGGAAGCGGTCGAGGACCACTTTCATGTTGCGGTAGGATTCGGTGACCTTGACCTCGCTTTTGGCCCCGGGGAATTCGCTGCTGACATCATCGGCGATCTTTTTCAGCAGTGCTTCATAATCCTTCAGCCCCTGCTCACTGAAGTCGCGGATCAAAAACTTGATGGAGGCCGTTTCCTCGTTGCCGCTGAGGTGGTGCGGATGGACGTACCCTTCCCGGCCTTCGGTGGTTTCCGGAGAAAGGGTTTGCTGGGGGAGTCTTTCGACGATGCGGGCGGCGATTTTGACGGCGTCGACCATTTCGTTTTTGGCGAAGCCCGGGTGAACGTTGATCCCGGATATCTTCAATTTCCAGCGAATCGGCGCAGAATGTTTCGTCCTCGATTCCGCCCACTTTTTCGCCGTCGACCGTATAGGCGAAATCGGCCCCGATCTCGGCGGTGGCTGATATGTTCCACCCCACGGCCCGTCTCTTCATCGGGAGTAAAGACGATTCCAATGTTCGGCCGCGGCAGGTTTGGATCGATGTGCAGCTGGGTCAGGGTGTCCATGATGGCGGCGATGCCGGCCTTGTTGTCTGCCCCCAGCAGCGTGTTCCCCGAAGCCGTGATGATGGTTTTTCCGGTTTTTTCGAATAAATACGGGTTGTCGCTGGTTTTCAGGACGATGTTTTCACTTGTTGACAGGACCAGGTCTTGGCCCTGGGTAGTTTTTATGCAGCTGAGGCTGCACGCCGGTACTCTGGGAAACTGCCGGCGAGGTGTCCATATGGGCGATCAGGGCTATGGTCGGCACTTCGTGCTTTTGATTGGGTCCCTCCAGGCTTGCCAGCACATATCCCCACTCGGTTACCTGGGCGTCCTTCAGTCCAAGTGTCTTCGAGTTCAGGTTCTGAGCTTGGCAGGCGAGATCCTTTTGCTTCTCGGTGGAGGGAAGGTCTGCGGATGTGTCGCTGGATTGGGTGTCAATGACCACGTAGCTTGAAAACCGCTCCAGAATGTCGGGATATTTCATGTTGACCTCCGCAAATGATTATAAATGATTTTAACCGAAAGTAAAA
>CAWDHW010000023.1:0-74226 GCA_963802205.1 uncultured Gammaproteobacteria bacterium
TGGCCCTGGTCGGCTGCGCCGGCCAGCCCCAAGCCCCGGAGCCCGGAGCCCGACCACAACCGCCACGGGAACCTGGGCCGGACGCCCCATCGGGGCGGCGCCCGCCCCCCAGCCCGGGCTGCGCCAGGCCATCATCACGAAGGCCATCCGCGAGTGGGGGGAGTTCGGGCGCCAAGTGGTGGTCTTCGACGTTACCGAAGAGTCCATCCCCGAGGTCGGCGTCTCGAGGGAGGACGACGACCGCGGCCACAGCGACCGCGTCAGTACCTACTGGCGGGGGGCGGGCCGCCCACACCTGGATGGGTATGACTGCAACCGAACCCTGGTCGGCGGCCTTCCTCGGATGGGTGGTGCATGCCGGGACCCGCCGGGGTCCCGCCTGACCAATTCCCCCTGGCGCCGACCCATGCCGCCTACCTGTCCCGAATCACCGACGCGGCCGGCGAGCCCGGCCGCTACTGGGTCCCGCGGCGGGTGGCGGACTACAGCCCCAGGCCAGGGGACATCGTCTGCGCCACCCCGCGCCCGCCCCCCGCAGCAACCCCGACCCTGGGTCCGTCCCGGAACGCGGCACCCATTGCGATCTGGTGGTCACCCTGGACGGGGCGACCCTGGAGGTCATCGGGGGGGATGTACGCAACGCCGTCTCGAAAAGCCGCCTGCCCCTGGACGGCCAGGGTCGGCTCCAGCCCGTCACGCGCCGCGCCTGGTTCCTGATCCTGGAGAATCGGCTGTGACGGATACTCGACCTTGGACCTGGGCGATGGCCCTGGTAGCCCTGATGACCATTGGCCCCGTCGCCGCCGAGGCCCCGGAGCCCACGGTGGCGGGGCTGGTGGCGACCTGCGACCGGGCCCGAGCCCAGGGCAACCGGGGCCCACAAGCAGCCGCTTGCGAATGGTTTACCGCCCCCTGCGCCTGCAAGCTCGGCAACCGTGGAGTGGCTGGGGAGCCCTGGTGCGTCCCCCCTGGGGAGAAGATCGAGGACGAAGTCGCCAAGGTCGTCGCCGGGTTGCGTCGCCACCCGGACCAGGACGCACCTGCGGGCCCCGCCGTCGCGCAGATTCTGACGCGACTCTATCCCTGCCCGAGGTCATCCCCCTGACCCGACGGTTCCGCCGCCTTCCCCGGTCCCGTCCCGCCGCCCTCCAGGCGCCCCAATTCCGTCAGGATGTCCTGCACCAGTTGCTCGCCGCGGGCGTCCATGCCACGGCACAGCCGGCCCGGGTTCACGCTCGCCGTCGATCAGCGGCCGGATGATCCCGGACAGGCGTCCAAGGTCGCCACCGGCCTTCAACATCTGATCGGCCATATTGCCGATGAGGATCAGCGCCTGGGCGTTCCCATGGGCGGCGGCGTGAATCATGTGGGCGAGCCCGGGGGCGGCCAGGCTCGGGTCCTGGGCCTTCGCGGGGTCGGGTAGGGTGCGTGGGTCCTGGAGCCCGAGCAGGATCGCCGTAGCGATGACTTGATCCTCCTCGTCGAGTCCCGCGAAGACCATGGGACCGCGCTCGCCGCGGCTGATGCGTCGCACCGCCCCCACCAGGGCCACCCAACCTTGCTGCTCGGCCCCTTGCAGGACTGTCTCCAACTCGCGGCGGCGTTCCCGGTTGTGGCAGGTCTCCACCACCTGGCGGATAAATTGGGCGTGGACCAGGCGGATCTGCTCATGGCGGTCGGGCATCTGGGGCATGGTGATCTCCGGGGTGCTGAGGTTGCGCCATTGTACTCAAGCCCGGACTTCCGCCCGGTCCTGGGCTCTGCGAGACTGTCCCATCGATTCAGTCTGGGGTGCAGGCGGTGATGGAAGCAGTCAAGGGGTGGCAAGGTCTGGCGGAGACGCTCCTCGGGGTGGCCCTGGCCCTGGGGCTGGCGGTGGTCATGGGCTGGCTGGTCGTCACCATCGGCCAGGTCAAGGCCCAACGCACCGATCTCGCGGAGTTGCGCGATGTCCGCCACGGGCTCCTCGACGCCGACGCCTGGGTCGAGCGCATCGCCGCCATCCTCGGGCGGCACATCGACAGCTTCGAGCTGACGGACGCCAACCGCCCGGAGGTCAAGGAGCAGGTCGCCCTGGTGCTCGATCGCCTCATCGTCGAGATCGACGGTCACCTGCGCCGCCGCAATCAGGAAGGGCCGCTGCTCGGGCGTATGACCGGGGCCTTGCGGCAATTGGTGCAGGACGCCCTGGTGGACGTGGGCGACCTGCGGGAGCGCGTCCCCTTCTACGCCGACGCCATCCTGGACGAGCTGGGTCGGCCCCGGGACCGGGAGCAGATCCGGGTACAGCTTGCCGCCGTCCTGCGGCAGATGGTCGGTTCGACCTTTGCCCAGACCGACCGCAGCGCCCTGGATGCGGTGCTGGCGCGACACGGCTGCGCGGCCCAGGACGCCTGCGCCACGGACCTGGAACGGCGCAGTGCCGCGGGTCAGGCCCAGGCGCTGGCCCTGACCCTGGGGGCCTTCGCCTTGGTGGTGGCCTTATTCGTCTCGACCCTCTACCGCAGTCGCCATCTGACCCCGGGCAAGATGGCCCTGCTGACCTGGGCCGGGCTGGTGCTCTTGGCGGGTGGGATCGCGACGCCGATGATCGAGATCGAGGCTCGTATCGCGGAACTGCGCTTCCAGCTCCTGGGGGACCGGTGGTCTTCAGCGACCAGGTGCTCTACTTCCAGTCCAAGAGCATCTTCGATGTGGTCGCGGTCCTGGCCCGCAGCGGTTCGGCGGACATGCTGCTGGTAGCCTTCCTGGTGGTGTTGTTCAGCGTCTGGTTCCCGCTGCTCAAGGTCGCCGCCGGGTTTGTCTGGTTCGCCGACTGGCGCGGTTGGCGACGTTCGGAGCTGGTGCGGTTCTTTGCGCTCAAGTCGGGCAAGTGGTCCATGGCCGATGTGCTGGTTATCGCCATCTTCATGGCCTATGTGGGTTTCAGCGGCCTGGTGGCCAGCCAACTGCACGGGCTCGCCGGCCAGGCCCTGGAGGTTGTGACCACCAACGGCACCGCCCTGCAGCCGGGCTTCTTTCTGTTCCTGGGCTTCGTGCTGGCGAGCCTGGTCCTGTCCCACCTGCTCGCCGACGGCGTGGTGGAGGCCGGGGGGCCGGAGGGGGCGGTGACCTGAGGGAACAGCGCCGAATGGGGTTGGGGGAGTCATGCCACACCGAGCATTCGCCCCGCACGGGACATCGACCTTGCGGCGCGGCCGTCGGGTAGCCACGAGGCCCAAACATTCGGATAGAACCCCGGCGAGACGCCGGGGAACCCGGTGCCGGCGAGACGCCGGCGCCCCGGACGCAGGGGAACCCGGTGCCGGCGAGAGTGCGGCGCCCCGGACGCAGGGGAACCCATTGCCGGCGAGACGCCGGCGCCCCGGACGCCGGGGAACCCAGTGCCAGCGAGACGCTGGCGCCCCGGACGCAGGGGGACCCAACGCCAGCGAGACGCCGGCGCCCCGGACGCCGGGGAACCCAGTGCCGGCGAGACGCCGGCGCCCCACGCGGCGATCGCCGATCCCTGGATCACCCCAGGTCGTTCGGCGGGTCCAGGTCCTCGAGGGTGGCATTCGGCTGATCCACATGCTTCTGCAGCCAGGCGGTGAGGATATCCACGTGCTGGGTCTCCTCTTCCGCCATCTCGACGGCCAGGGCGCGCACCTCGGCGTCGGGCGACGCGCGGCCCACCGCGGCATAGAAGTCGCGCCCGCGGGTCTCGTTCAGCAGGGCCACTTCCAGCGCCTGACGCACGGTCATCATGTAGTGGATCTCGCCCTCCCCGCAGTGGCCCTCTGGGCTGCCAGGGCACTGCCACTTGAAGCCCCAGGGCGGGATCTTGGGTAGCTCCAGACCGGCGCTGCGCCCCTGGACCTCCCGGGCGTGGGCCGCGCTCATGGCGGAGAGCCGCCGGAACAGGCTCGCGACGCCGGGATTGCTGTGCAGCGCCATGCTCTGGGACAGCTCCTGGTAGCGCTCGGCGGATTCGCGTTCCAGCTCCAGGGCGTGGACCAGGAACTCGGGGACCGAGACAATCGGGGATGCGCCATCATCAGTCTGGTTCATCAAAACACCTTGCTGGTTTGAAACCTCCCCCTTCAGGGGGAATGTTGAACTAGACAACGCTGCTCGCGCACCGCTATCGTCCAGGTGACCTCCCCGTTCACGGGGAGGATCAATCCGTCGGCCTCTAGCCGCTGGCGGGTTATCGCCTGGCGGATGAGGGCAGGCGCGGATTGAAACATAGCAGGAACTCCGCTTCGATATCGGCCAGGGTCGCCGGCGCCCCGGGCTCGGGTTGCCAGGTCGGGAGATGCTGGGCGTAGAGCAGGCCCAGCGCCATGCCGTCGTCGCGCTGGATCAGTTCGGCGGCGCGGGCTGGATCGTCGGTGGGGCCCAGGTGGCAGGGGTGGACCAGGTGCTTCCACTCCTTTTGTTCCGGGCGGAAGGTCTGGCAGGGGCTCAGGACCTGGACGAAGGCGAAGCCGGGGTGGGTAATGGCGTCCACCAGGAGCTTGGTCAGGTCGTTGGGGTCCCCGGAGAAGCCGCGGGCGATGAAGCTGGCCCCAGCCGCCAGGGCGATGGCCGCAGGGAGGAAGCGCGGCACCCCGGTGCCGTGGGGGGTGAGCTTGCTGTGGGCCCAGTCCGGCTGTGTGGTGGGGGATGCCTGACCCTTGGTCATGCCGTAGACCTCGTTGTCCATGACGATGTAAGTCAGGTCCATGTTGCGCCGACAGGCGTGCAGGAAGTGGTTGCCGCCGATGGAAAAGCCGTCGCCGTCGCCGCCGGTCACCAGCACGGTGAGATCCGGCCGCGCCGCCTTGAGCCCGGAGGCGATCGGCAGTGCCCGGCCGTGGATGCCGTGGAAGCCGTAGCCATCCAGATAGGCGGGGACGCGCGAGGAGCAGCCGATGCCGGAGACGACGGCGACCTGCTCCTTGGGCAACTGCAGGTAGGCCAGGGCCTTGGTCATGGCCGACAGCACGGCGAAATGGCCGCAGCCCGGGCACCAGACCGGGTTGAGGGCGGACTTGTAGTCCTTGGCGCGCAGGGGGGTGGTCAGGGCGTCCATCTCAGGCCTCCGTGGGCCGCAGGGCGGCAACGATTTCAGCGGGGCGCAGGGGCAGCGGGCCGGGGCGGGCAAAGGCGCGGGCATGGCCCGGAAGGGCCTGCTGGGCGTGCAGATAGCCGAAGAGCTGGGCGCCGTGATTCTGCTCCACCACCAGGATAGTCTCGGCCCCGTTCAATGGCCTCGCCCAGGGCCTTGCCGGGCAAGGGGGCGATGAGGCGCAGGGCGACCACGCGCGTCGGGTGGCCGGCCGCGGGTCAGGCGGGCGGCGGCCTCGCGGCAGGGCCCGGTGGCGGAGCCCCAGGTAACCAGGCAGTTCGGCCCGGCGCCGGTGACCTCACCCCAGTCGGGTCCGAAGTCGAAGCCCGCGATCTTGGCGGCGCGCTTGTCGAGCTGGGCGGCGTGGTCCGCTGCCAGGCTGGACGGAGTCCCTGCCGGGCTGTGTTCGAGCCCATCGGCGGTGTACATGCACCCGGGCGTCCCGGGGATGGCCATGGGGGAGACCCCATCCGCGGCTCAGGGCGTAGCGCAGGTAGCGGGGCCCGCCTGGCATGCCTGGCTCGGCCAGCACGCGGTTGAGGTCCCCGCTGAAGGCTTGCGGAGGGTCGCAGATGGCGCGGGACTGCCCCAGGGTCTGGTCCGAGAGGCAGATGGCCACGGTCTGGAGGTGTTCGGCCAGGCGCATGGCCCAGTGCAGGGTGAAGACGCAGTCGCGGATGTCGAGCGCCGCCAGGACCAGGTGGGGGGCGTCGCCGTGGAGGCCGTAGACGGCGATGTTGAGGTCGGACTGCTCCGACTTGGTGGGGATGCCGGTGGAGGGCCCGCCGCGCTGCACGTCCACCACCACCACCGGGGTCTCGCTGGCGACCGCCAGGCCCAGGCCCTCCATCATCAGGCTCAGGCCCGGGCCAGAGGTGGCGGTCAGCGACGGCGCCCCGCCGAAGGAACTGCCGATGATCATGTTGACCGAAGCCAGTTCGTCCTCGGCCTGGAGCAGGGCCCCGCCCAGACGCTCCAGGCGCGGGGCCAGCCACTCCAGCATCTCCGTGGCCGGGGTGATGGGGTAGGCGGCGACAAAGCGCAGCCCCCCGCGCAGGGCCCCCAGACCGGCCGCCTCGTTGCCGCTGATGTTCCAGCGCGCGATGGTCGTGGTGGAGGCAACACCGCCGGGGCGGCAGGGGCCGCCGCATAGCCGGCACGGATGCAGGCGATGGAGCCGGCCACCAGCGGGCCGCTGTTGCGCTTGTGGCCCAGGGTCTGCTCGACACTGGCCTCAAGGGCCGCCAGGGGCAGACCCGTAGCGGCCCCCAGGGCGCCCAGGGCGACCATGTTGAGGCGCCCCTCCGGGATGGCGTCGGCCAGGGCCTGGAGGGCGACCTCCCGCACCTGGGCACCGCTGCGGGCCAGGATCTCCGGGACTGGCCCGGCGGCTGGGTCGGCCACGATCAGGCTGGCGGCGTCCAGACGGATCTCGTCCACGAAGCGCGAGACATTGTGCCAGTCCAGGGCGACGAAGACGTCGAAGCGGTCGCCCATGCAGGTCACCTCGCCCGGAGCGAAGCGGACCATGGCGGCAGATTCGCCGCCGCGGATCTGAGGCCCGGCGGAGCGCGTCAGGAGCCCGTAGTAGCCCGCCCGGGCCACCGCCGAAAGCAGGATGAGCCCGGTGGTAACGGCGCCGCTGCCGCCGGAACCGGTGATGGCGACGGCGAGCGCCGACTCGTCGCCTGCGGGGGGATGGGTGTCCATGGTCGATGGCCTGTGACGAAGAGGTGACTGACGGGAGAGGCGAAAGGCCGCCCCAAATTCGGGCATGATACGCCCAGAGGTAGGGCTGGAACACGGACGCTGGGATGGCGACGGTCGCCCACCGCGGCCCAGACCCTGAAATGGCGCGGGCCTTGCTAGGAAATCTCTGTCCAACCCGGGCCCCCAGGCGCCGGGTTCCGACCAGGCCCCATACCGGATAAGCTTGGGCTCATGTCCATCACCTGCGGGAGCAGCACCATGTCTGACAAGGCCACCCTGACCCTCGGCGACGCAAGCTTCGAGTTCCCCGTCATTACCGGCAGCGAGGGCGAGCGCGCCATCGATATCAGCCAATTGCGCGCCAAGACCGGACACATCACCCTGGACGTGGGTTTCGGCAACACCGGCAGTTGCGAGAGCGCCATTACCTTCATCGACGGCGATCAGGGCATCCTGCGCTACCGCGGCATCCCCATCGAACAGTTCGTCGATAGCCCGACCTTCATCGAGGTGGCTCTGCTCCTGATCTGCGGTCATCTGCCCAACGAGACGGAGTACGACGCCTTCTCCGCGGACCTGACCCGCTTCGCCTACATCGACGAGGGGATGAAGCACCAGTTCGAGGGCTTCCCCCGTACCGCGCCCCCCATGGCCATCCTCTCGGCCATGATCAACGCCCTGTCCTGTTTCCACCCGGAACTCCACGAACTGGAGGACGAGACGCAGTTCCGCCACGCCGCGGCGCGCCTCATCAGCAAGATCCGCACCATCGCCGCCTACGCCTTCCGCCATTCGAAGGGCCTGCCTTACAACTACCCGGACCCATCCCTGCGCTATGTGCCGAACTTTATGCACATGATGTTCTCGCAGCCCTTCCAGCAGTACATCTGCCCCGACTTGGTGCGCAAGGCCCTCAATCTGATCCTGATTCTGCACGCCGATCACGAGCAGAACTGCTCCACCTCCACGGTGCGGGTGGTCGGCTCCAGCGGGGCCAACCTGTTCGCCTCCTGTGCCGCCGGGGTCTGCGCCCTGTGGGGGCCACTTCACGGCGGGGCCAACGTGGAGGTGCTGACGATGCTGGAGGAGATCCACCACGGCAACATGACCCCGGAGGACTACGTCAAGCTGGCCAAGGCCAAGGACAGCAAGGTCCGGCTCATGGGTTTCGGCCACCGGGTCTATAAGAACTTCGATCCGCGTGCCCAGATGCTCGCCAAGGTGGCGGGCGAGTTGGTGCCCAAGCTGTGCGGCGATGACCCCCTGCTGGACATAGCCCGGCGCCTGGAGGAGATCGCCCTGTCCGATCCCTATTTTATTGACCGCCAGCTTTACCCCAACGTGGACTTTTACAGCGGCATCATCCTGCGGGCCATCGGCATCCCCACCAACATGTTCACCGTGATGTTCTCGATCGGCCGCCTGCCGGGCTGGATCGCCCACTGGTGGGAGCAGAACCAGGCCCGTGGCGGGCGCATCGCCCGGCCCCGACAGGTCTACACGGGTCCTACCGAAAACCCCTATATCCCCATCGACAAGCGCTGAGTGCCGGCGGGGGCCCGCGGCAACGTGCCAACCGGACACCCCGGCCGGTCCCTCGCCAACGCGGAGCCTTCGCGTCGTTACCCGACCCTTTTTGGCCTCTCACGGAGCCAGTTTTTTATTGCCGAGCGATGGATAAGAGCATGTACCCGACCCCATCACCGGCCGTGCCGCCGGACAGCCTGTCTACCCTCAACGCCCGTCTGCTCGCCTTCGCCCGGGAGCGGGATTGGGAGCAGTTCCACTCGCCGAAGAATCTGGCCATGGCCCTGGCGGGGGAGTGCGGCGAGCTCCTGGAGCACTTCCAGTGGCTCACCCAGGCCCAGAGCGCCGATCTCGCCCCCGACAAGCGCCAGGCCGTCGCCCATGAGGTGGCGGATATCCTGATTTACCTGATCCGCCTGTGCCAACGCCTCGACATCGACCCCATCGTCGCGGCCTATGAGAAAATCGCCATCAACGAGGCCCGTTACCCGACCGAGCGGGTACGCGGCGACGCCCGACGGGCGGGGGAGTATCGTGATTGATGTCGCACAGGCCATCCTTGGATCTGCGCCACCCTGACCGCACTCTTGCAATTCCCAGCATCGATTGGCACCCTGCCCGCGCTGGGGCGTCCGCCCCCTGCCGCCCACCACAACCCTTGGAGAAACCCATGAACCATCGTCTCTGGCTGCCCGTTGCACTGCTTGCCCTGGCCTCGGGCACGGCATCGGCGCAGACCCCGGCCCAGGCCCCGGCCGGCCCCGGCTACGGCGGCTATGGCCCAGCCTATCCCCAGGCCCCAGCCTATCCTCGCATCGCCCCTGCACCACGCCCCGGTGAAGAGGCGGTCAAGACCCTGCGTACCGGGATGGACAAGCTGCTGGAATACCTGACCCAGAAGGATGCCCCCAACAAGCTCCAGGCCGCGGCCTTCCTGGACCGCGAGATTGCCCCCTACTTCGACTTCGCCTATATGGCCAAGTGGGTGGCGGGCCCGACGTACGCCGGGATGAGCGAGACGGATCGCAAGGCCCTTGCGGCCAAGATCGAGGCGGAATTCCTGTCCGGGCTGGCCAGCCAACTCGGCAAATACGATGGCCAGCAGGTCCGTTACCTGCGCCCGCGCCCCGGACCCAGCGGCTCTGTCAAGGTTCCGGTGGGCATCCTGCGCCCGGGGGCCTACCCGGACAAGATGACCTTCCGCATGTACAAGGCAGCGGACGGCTGGAAGGTCTATGACGTCGAGGCCAACGGTCGCAGCGTCGTGGCCCACTACCGCACCCAGATGGCGCGCACGGCGCAGGCAGCCCTGCCCGGCGGTGTCCCGGGTCCGCGGTCGGCCCCAACCCAGGCCCGATAAATCCGAGCCGCCGGACCGGCCCGCCGCAGGGCGGGCCGATCTCGGCGGCACCACTACCCCCAAGCGCGCCCCGATGGGATTGACCACCCTGCATCCTCGGGTGCCCCGGAACTCGGTTGCACACCCCCGAAGAACCTGACGATCTGCCCTCCCGGCTCGGCCGGGGAATGGTATTCGGAGCCTGGGCCCTGGGACTGATTCTGGTGGTGCTGCTGTTTCAGGGCTACCTGGACCGGGCCCATAATCCCAACCAATCCCCACAGACCGAGACCGGGCCCGGCGGCGCTGTCCAGGTCGTGCTCCAACGCAACCGCGCCGGACACTATGTCGCCGATGGGACCATTAACGGCCATCCGGTGGTCTTTCTCCTCGACACCGGGGCGACCCAGGTCGCCCTGCCTCTAGCCCTCGCCAAACGGCTGGGGCTTGCCCTGCGCCCCGGCGGCATGGGGCGTACTGCCAACGGGGATGTGCAGACCTGGTCCACCCGTCTGAGCGAGGTGAGCCTTGGTGGTCTGACGGCAAAGGCGGTCACGGCGACTGTCCTCCCCGGCATGGAGGGCGAAGATGTCCTGCTCGGGATGAGCTATCTCAAGCGCTTCGAGCTGCTGCAGCGCGGCGATACCATGACGCTGCGGGCCCAATCCCACTGATGGAGAGCGCAAGCCTGTTGCCAGCCACCGTTGCGAATGGACTCGGGTCCTCGCACATGAATCGGACTTCATCCGGCCTTACAGGATGCCTGGGACGCAACGGCCAGGCCGCGTTCGTATGCCCGGTCGATCCTGCCCATTTGCACCTGATCGGCAGGGTGGCCCGATATTTACTGAGGGCCACGGCCCGTCGGTCTGGGGCACAGCCGCGCTAGGCCATGCGACCACCCCCGGATCTCCTCGCGCCGATCCTCGGGGTCGGCATCGCCGCCCTCGATATCGTCAACGAGGTTGCCGCCTATCCCCCGGAGGATGCGGAGGTCCGTGCCCTGGCCCAGCGCCAGGTGCGCGGCGGCAACGTCACCAACACCCTGGCGGTCCTGCGCCAACTCGGGCGCCCCTGCGCCTGGGCCGGGACCCTGGCCGAGGACCCTGCCAGCCGCCACATCCTGGCCGATCTGGAGAGCCAGGAGATCGATACGCGCCGCGCCGTCCGCCACCCCGGGGCCTGCACGCCAACCTCCTACATCACCTTGAGCCGAGCCAACGGCAGCCGGACCATCGTCCATCACCGGGACCTGCCCGAGCTGACGGCGGCGGGTTTTGCGGATCGCTGCGAGGCGTTGGGGTGGGGTCCCTGGTCCTGGGTTCACTTCGAAGGCCGGGCCCCGGCCGAGACCATCGCCACGCTTCATCTGGTCCGCAAGCACCTTCCTGGGGTACCGATCTCACTGGAGTTGGAGAAGCCACGGCCTGGGGGCGAGGTCCTCCTGGATGGCCCGGATGTCCTGTTGTTCTCCCGTGCCTATGCCCAGACCCAGGGCATCCTGGACCCGGAGGAGTTCCTCCGCCGCCAGGCCAACGCTACCCGGGCCTACCACTGCATCCTCGCCTGGGGAGCCGGCGGCGCCTACGGTTGGACCCGTGGGGCCGACCTGGTGCATGCACCGGCAGAGCCTCCCGACAGGGTGGTGGACACCCTGGGTGCCGGTGATGTCTTCAATGCCGCCGTCATCGACGGCCTCCTGGATGGCCTGTCCTTGCCGGAGGTCCTGGTCGCCGCAAACCGCCTCGCGGGCCGCAAGTGTGGCCGGGTGGGGCTCGCTGGACTGGTAGATAGCGCCCAAAGGGCTCCGACCCAGCACGTGGGAAGGGTCAATCTAAAGGATTGGACTCGCCATAGTTGATGCCGAAGGGAAACCCTCTATACTCTGCTGCGCTGCACAATAACCACCTAAGGTAGGCGCATGAAACCAAAACGTCCTGTCTTCCTGGATCTCTGGCGGATCAAGCTCCCCGCGATGGGCATGGCCTCTATCCTCCACCGGGTCAGTGGGGCCCTCATGGTCCTGACCATACCCCTGGGGGCACACCTGCTCCACCAGTCTCTGGAGAGCCCAGAGGGTTTTGCCGCCACGGCCGCAACCCTCTCCGCCTGGCCCATGCGCCTGGTCGTGCTCGGCCTGGCCTGGGCCCTGCTGCACCACCTCTTTGCCGGGATCCGCTACCTGGCCCTGGACTTCAATATCGGACTGGAGCGCGAGGCGGCCCGGCGTAGCGCCCAGGTCGTCATCGGCGGCGCCGTTGCGGCCCTGGTGCTGGGGGTGCTGCTATGAGCCGCAGCGCCTCGGGTCTCAAGGCCTGGCTGGTCCAGCGCATCTCCGCTGTCTATCTGGCCCTGTTCTGCACCTGGCTCGGGCTGCATCTCTACCTGGCCCCGCCGGCAGACTACGCGCAGTGGACCGCCTGGGTGGCGCGCCCCTGGGTCTCCCTGGGGTTCATGGTCGCCATCGTCCTGCTCCTGGCCCATGCCTGGGTCGGTATCCGCGACATCCTGATGGATTACGTCAAACCACTGGGCCTTCGCGTCGGTGCCATGGCGGCCTTTGGCCTGGTTCTTCTCGCCTCCGGCCTCTGGGCCATGCAGGCCCTTCTTGTCACGGGGATGAGGTAGACACACCATGAGCATACCCAAGAGACACTTCGACGCCCTCATCATCGGCGCCGGCGGTGCCGGGCTGAATGCCGCGCGACGGCTGGCCGGGGCCGATTTGGGGGTGGCCGTCGTTTCCAAGGTCTTCCCGACCCGGTCCCACACCGTGGCCGCCCAGGGGGGTGTAAACGCGGCACTGGCCAATGTCCTCCCCGACAACTGGCACTGGCACATGTTCGACACCGTCAAGGGGTCGGACTACTTGGGCGACCAGGATGCCATCGAATACATGTGCCGCGAGGCCATCCCGACGGTCTACGAGTTGGAGCACGCGGGGGTACCCTTCTCGCGCCTGGACAGCGGCAAGATCTACCAACGCGCCTTCGGCGGCCAGAGCCAGAATTTTGGCGGCGACCAGGCGGTGCGCACCTGCGCCGCGGCAGACCGCACCGGCCACGCCATGCTGCACGCCCTCTATCAGCAGAACCTGCGCGCCCGCACCCACTTCTTCGACGAGTTTTTCGCCATCGACCTGCTGCGCGATGACGACGGCTGCATCCTCGGCGCCTTGGTGCTGGAGATCGAGACCGGCGAGCCCCTGATCATCGAAGCCAAGACCACCCTGATCGCCACCGGCGGCTACGGCCAGGTCTTCCGCACCACCACCAACGCCTACATCAACACCGGCGACGGCATGGCCATGGCCCTGCGCGCCGGGGTCCCCTTGCAGGACATGGAATTCTTCCAGTTCCACCCGACCGGGGTGGCGGGCAAGGGCATCCTGATCACCGAGGGGGCCCGCGGCGAGGGCGGCTACCTGGTCAATGCCCGCGGCGAACGCTTCATGGAGCGCTATGCCCCCAGGGCCCTGGATCTGGCGAGCCGCGACGTGGTCAGCCGCGCCATCGCCACCGAGGTCCGCGAGGGCCGCGGCTGTGGCGAGGACGCCGACCACGTCATGCTCAAGCTCGATCACCTGGGAAAAGACGTGGTCGGCCGGCGCCTGCCCGGGATCAGCGACATCTGCCGCACCTTCCTCGGCATAGACCCCGCCGAGCAGGCTATCCCCGTCTTCCCCACTGCCCACTACGCCATGGGCGGTATCCCCACCGACCGCTACGGCCGGGTCGTCGCCCCCGCCCGCCACGGGCCGGAGGAGATAGTCCCCGGACTCTATGCCGCCGGGGAATGCGCCTGTGTCTCGGTGCACGGCGCCAATCGCCTGGGGGGCAATTCGCTCCTGGACATCCTGGTCTTTGGGCGTGCCGCCGGGACCGACATGCTCGCGTATCTTAAGGAGAACCCGAATCACAGGCCCTTGCCGGAAGCCGCCGTGGACAAGGCGATGGCCCGCCTGGCGCGCTGGGATCGCAAGGGCGACGGCGAGTCCGTCGCCAAGGTCAAGGCGGAGCTGCGCAAGCTCATGGAAGACCACTGCTCGGTCTTCCGCACCCAAGACGTCATGGCCGAGGGGGTAGAAAGGCTCAAGGCCCTGCGCAGCCGCATCGAAGGGGTTAGGCTCAATGACCACAGCAGAACCTTCAACACGGCCCGCATCGAGGCCCTGGAACTGGACAACCTCATGGATGTAGGTATGGCCACCCTCTGCTCCGCCCTGGCCCGGGAGGAGAGCCGCGGCGCCCACTCTCGCATCGACTTCCCCAAGCGCAACGACACCGACTGGATGAAGCACAGCCTCTACCACCGCGACGGTGACCGCATGGACTTCAAACCCGTGCGCACCAAACCGCTGACGGTGGAGAGTTTTCCCCCGAAAGAGCGGGTCTACTAGAGGCAGCCTGGAGAGGAATCGGCCATGATATTTCGCGTCTATCGCTACAACCCGGACACCGACCAGAAGCCCCGCATGGTCGACTATCAGATCAAGACTCCGCCCGGCATGATGCTGCGCGAGGCCCTGCTGGAGATCAAACGCCAGGACGAGTCCTTCGCCTTCCGCCACTCCTGCGGCGAAGGGGTCTGCGGCTCCGACGGCATGAACGTCAACGGCAAGAACCGGCTCGCCTGCATCACCCTGGTCTCCGATCTGAAGGAGCCGGTGGAGGTCCGCCCCTTCCCGGGCCGCCCGGTCATCCGCGACCTGGTGGTGGACATGAGTCAGTTCTACGAGCAGTACCGCAATGTACAGCCCTATCTGGTGCGAAAGGACCCGCTGCCAGAGGCGGAGATCCTGCAATCCCCGGAGGATCGCGACAAGCTCGACGGGCTCTACGAGTGCATTCTGTGCGGCTGCTGCTCCACGTCCTGCCCGTCCTTCTGGTGGAACCCGGAGAAGTTCCACGGCCCCGCGGCCCTGTTGCAGGCCTGGCGCTTCCTGGCAGACACCCGCGACCAGGCCACCGACGAGCGTCTGGATGCCCTCGAAGGCCCCTACAAGCTCTTCCGCTGCCACACCATCATGAACTGCGTCGAGGTCTGTCCCAAGGGCCTCAACCCCACCCGGGCCATCGGCCACATCAAGGAACTGATGCTGGCCAAGGGGCTGTGAGCAAGACGCCGGCCAGCACGGAGCCCCAGGCGCAGGACCGCGAGGTCTTGCGCCTGCGCTGGCAATGTCGTCGCGGCATGCTGGAACTGGACCTGCTCCTCAACCGTTTCCTGGATACCGGTTACACCGGCCTCGGGGAGGGGGAACGCGCCACTTTCAACCGCCTGCTCGCTTATCAGGACCAGGTCCTCCACGACTGGTTCATGGACCACGCCGTCCCAGCGGACGCGGCCATCCGCGACCTGGTCCAGCGTATCCGCCTGGCCATGCTGGCCTGACACCGGCCTGACGCCGGGCAGGCGATACGCCGGCCGTTACTTCGATCTCCCATGAACAGATTGCTATCCATTCAGGCGCTCCGAGGCATTGCAGTCCTCAGCGTCGTGGCATTCCACGCCTTGTCGATCGAGCAAAAATACTCCGGCGGAGACGTTCTGCTTCCCAACTTTTTCAGTCTGGGGCAATCGGGTGTAGATCTGTTTTTTGTGATTAGCGGTTTCGTCATGGTGGCCGTAACGAAAGGACGTTTCGCGCGTGGCGGAGAGATGATGCGGTTTCTTTGGGGACGGCTTACCCGCATCTATCCGACTTACTGGTTCTACTTCTTCCTGACGGTTGCCATATTCCTGATCAAACCTAACTGGGTCAATTCCTCGCAAGGCCACCAGACTCAGCTTGTTTCCTCATTTCTGTTGCTGCCGAGCAATCAGCTACCGCTTGTCATGGTCGCATGGTCGCTCATCCATGAACTGTGGTTCTATCTTGTGTTTTCCTTTCTGTTAACGCTCCGTGAACGCCTTCTATTACCGTCACTACTGCTATGGGGTGCAATCGTCACAATAGGCAATCTGCTCTTTTGGACGTCTGACCTGTCTGCGGGTGTGCGTATTGCCCTTCATCCCTATTCGCTCGAATTCATCATGGGCGCATTGGTCGCTATTTTTATTTCCACGGAGCACGCTGCAAAATTGACCGCGCGTAACGCGGCCTTGATAATTGCTATTGTCTTATCCGTTGCGCTTCCTGCGGTCCATGCCTTCGATGTTCTTGAACAAGGACCCATGCTGCGTGCGACCATCATGGGAACCCTGTATGGATCTCTCGTGCTTTCCGTTGCAATACTGGAACGATTAAATAAATTCAACCCACCGAAGTCCCTGCAATTTGTCGGCGACGTTTCGTATACCATTTACCTATCTCACATTCTTGTTCTTTCCGCAATTGGTCGGTTATGGCAGATGGCCTCTCCAGCCCCCGACAGTTTATTAGACAATATGCTTGTCTTCCTGATTATTCCGGCAGCCGTCGTAGGGTATGGCTGGGTAGGATACCGGCTGATTGAGGAACCCATATTACGAGTCTCACATCGCCTGCGGGTGCGCTGGTTTGACAATGGCTTCCGCGATATGCCCAATCCGACAGTCAATTCCCGCGCTGCGCGATAAGGCCACGCGGCGCCGGTGGCGTCCAGAGTGAGCCGCAATCCACAATGCGAAACTCCGGGGACAAGACAGTTGGCGCTCCCGCGGATGGTAGGCCAAGCCGAGGTCCGTGTACTGGCGGACTACGGGCGCGAGGGCCTGACCCGGGTCGCCTGCTGCCCCTTTGACGCCCTGATCCCGGACGGACCCCCGAGGCCCCTGGTCTTTGCAGACCAAGTGCCCAACCGCCGCTAAGGCCGCACATGGGCGGCCAGGTCGCGTCCCCGAATCGCTGGTATACAATGGGTCCCCAGCCGTCGCTCGCCGGGAGGCGACGACGCACGCCGCCATGCCCCTGCCAGCCCTATGAGCGACTCGACCATGAACCGACGCCACCTCGTTGCCCTTGTCCTGACCATGACCGCCGCCCCGACGATCGGCCTCGCCTACTCGGAAGACAAGGCGGACGCCGAGGTCGAGTGTCGCGCGGCCGCCGAGATGGACCATGTCATTGCGAAAGACCTGAACGCCTATATAGAGGACTGCGTGGCCGATGCGTTGGAAGCACCGGAGGGCGACCAGGAGCCCGCGCCGCCCGACAACCGTTAGTCCGGCAGCCCCCATCCCCCGGCACTTAAGCCCTCGGGACGCCCATGTCCGACATGCCCCGCATCCTGGTCCTGTTCGCGCACCTGAACCTGACGCGCTCGCGCATCAATCGGGCCATGCTGGGGGCCATCGGCGACCTTGACCATGTGACGATCCATGACCTACTGGAGCTGTATCCGGACTTCTACATCGACGTAGCCGCAGAGCGCCGTGCCCTGGTAGCCGCGGACCTCCTGGTGTTGCAACACCCGATCTACTGGTACAGCGCCCCAGCCAT
Source organism: uncultured Gammaproteobacteria bacterium (assembly GCA_963802205.1). Classification (GTDB taxonomy): domain Bacteria; phylum Pseudomonadota; class Gammaproteobacteria; order Chromatiales; family Chromatiaceae; genus DYRB01. Next base: position 17,092 of record CAWDHW010000023.1, read on the forward strand.
CATCAAGCACTGGCAGGATACGGTCCTGGAGCGCGGCTTTGCCTATGGGCCCGGGGGGACGGCCCTGCACGGTAAGTCCATGCTCCAGGCCGTGAGCAGCGGCGGGCCGGTCGGGTCCTACTGCGCCGGCGGGGGGCACGGCGCTCCGCTCGCCGATTACCTGCGACCATTCGAGCAGATGGCCCGCTTCACGGGCATGCACCCACTGCCCCCTTTGGTCCTGCAGGGCGGTCACACGGCCACCGATGCCCAGATCGACGCCCACGCTGCCCGCTACCGGGCCCTGCTCGCGGGTTTCCGGCCCGGCCCGAATCCGCCTGAGGGAGCCTGACCCCATGCACGAACCCAGCCTGCTCTTCAACGCCATCCTCTACCTCGCCGCGGCGGTGATTGCGGTCCCGGTGTTCAAGCGCCTGGGCCTCGGCGCCGTACTCGGCTACCTGGTCGCCGGGGTGGTCATAGGTCCCTGGGGGTTCGGACTCATCCGGGATGTGGACCTGATCCTGCGAGTCTCCGAGCTTGGCGTCGTCCTGCTGCTCTTCCTGATCGGCCTGGAGTTGAACCCGCAGCGTCTATGGGAGATGCGCCGCCCCGTCCTGGGACTTGGCGGGGCCCAGGTGGCAAGCGCCACCCTCGCCCTGACGGGGGCGGGGATCCTGTTTGGGCTCGACTGGCACGCCGCCCTGGTGGCGGGGATGGGGCTCGCCCTGTCCTCCACGGCCATCGCCCTGCAGGTGCTCGAGGAGCGCAATCTGCTACCGACCCCGGGCGGAAACGCCGGGTTCTCCGTCCTGCTGTTCCAGGATCTTGCCGTAATCCCCATGCTCGCCGCCCTGCCCCTGTTGGCCACGGCGGCAGCGCCAACGGTAGAGGGGGTGGGCAGCGGCTGGCTTGAGACCCTGGCGCGTCTTGGGGTAGTCGCCGCCATCGTCATCGGCGGCCACTACCTGTTGCGCCCGGTCCTGCGGCTGATCGCCGCCACCGGTCTGCGGGAGATCTTCACCGCCTTCGCCTTGCTGCTGGTGACGGGAACCGCCGCCCTGATGCAGGCGGTAGACCTGTCCATGGCCCTGGGGGCCTTCCTCGCCGGGGTCCTGCTGGCGGACTCCGAATACCGCCATGCCCTGGAATCCGACATCGAGCCCTTCAAGGGGCTGCTCCTGGGGCTGTTCTTCATCGCCGTCGGGATGTCCATCGACTTCGGCCTGCTTCTGGCCAGGCCCTTGCTGGTCCTGGGTCTGGTGGTCGGCCTGGTCGCCGTCAAGGCGCTGCTCCTTTACGCCCTGGCGGCCCGCTATCCCCTGCCCGAACCTCAGCGCGGGCCCTTCGCCCTGATTCTGTCCCAGGGCGGAGAATTCGCCTTCGTCCTGTTCTCCGCGGCCATCGCGACCGGGGCACTGGCCACCGAGGTCGGCGGGCTCCTGGTGGGGGTGGTGGCCCTGTCCATGATGACGACACCCATTCTGCTTGGGCTGCATGACCGTTTCATCGAGCCCCGGCTGCGCCTCTCCGGGGCCGGTCCGGCTCGCCCTATGGACACCATCGGGGGCTCGGACCATCCGGTGATCGTGGCCGGCTTCGGGCGTTTCGGGCAGATCGTCGCGAGACTGCTCAACGCCAACGGTATCGAGACCACGGTCCTGGATCACGACCCGGAGCACATCGACAGCATCCGTCGCTTCGGCTTCAAGGTCTTCTACGGGGACGCCGCCCGGCTCGACCTGCTGCGCGCCGCCGGGGCCGACCATGCCCGCCTGCTGGTGCTGGCCATCGACGACCGCGCCCAGGCCCTCAAGATCGTGGGCCTGGTCCATGAGCACTTCCCCCGCTTAACCATCCTGGCCCGCGCCTGGGACATGCGCCACCTCCTCGAATTGCGCGACAAGGGCGTGACCCAGGTGGAGCGCGAAACCTTCGAGGGGGCCTTGCGCCTGGGCGAGCAGGCGTTGCACCGGCTGGGGCGGACCGCGTGGCAGGCAAAACAGGCCGCCAACCGCTTCCGCGTCCACGACCATGCCCTAATCGACGACCTGCTAGACCACTTCCAGGCAGACATCGAGGTGCGGGCCGCCATCTCGGCGAGCGCCCGAGCGCGCCTGCGGGAGGAAATGGAGGCCGACGCGGCGGTCTTTTCCGAGGCGGGAGACCAGGATTGGCATTGAGACTCCCGAAAAACCAATGCTTCAGGTTGAGAGAACTCATCGGGCAGGGCTTGCCCGACGGGGCGCTATGGCCTTTGATGGCGGTCTTGGCCGGGCCCCCCGGCCGCTACCTCCCCATCGAGGGCCGAGCATGACCGATCGCATCCAAGTCGGCGGCCTCCAGGTCGCCAAGCCCCTGTATGACCTGATCCGCACCGAGATGACCCCGGGGACCGGGATCGACCCGGACGCCTTGTGGGCGGCCCTGGCCGTGATACTGCGCGACCTCGGCCCCCGCAACCGGGCACTGCTGGGGCGTCGCGACAGCATCCAGGCCCAGATCGATACCTGGCACCTGGCCCACCGTGGAGCGCCCATCGACCTTGGGGCCTATCGCGCCTTCCTCGCGGACATCGGCTACCTCCTCCCCGAGGGCCCGGACTTCCAGGTGACCACGGCCAATGTGGACGCCGAGATCGCCAGCATCGCAGGGCCCCAGCTTGTGGTCCCGGTAAGCAATCCGCGCTATGCCCTGAATGCCGCCAACGCCCGCTGGGGCAGCCTCTACGATGCCCTCTACGGCACCAATGTCCTCCCGGACGAACCCGGCACCGAGCGTGGCGCCGCCTTCAACCCGCAGCGCGGCGCGAAGGTGGTGGAATACGCCCAGGGCTTCCTGGACGCCGCCGCCCCCCTGGAGCGCTGTTCCTATGCCCATGCCACCGGCTATGCAGTCCACGACGGGGCCCTGCGGATCCAGCGCCCTGACAATAGCCACACCCACCTGGCCGATCCCAGCCAGTTTGCCGGGTACTGCGGCCCGGCGGAGGCCCCCACCGCCATCCTGCTGGTCAACCACGGGCTGCACATCGAGCTTCAGATCGATCGCGACCACCCGGTCGGGCGCCTTAGCCCCGCCGGAGTCAAGGACGTCCTGCTGGAGTCTGCCATCACCGCCATCCAGGACTGCGAGGACTCGGTCGCCGCCGTGGACGCGCAAGACAAGGTCGGGGTCTACCGCAATTGGCTGGGCCTGATGCGCGGGGACCTGACGGCCAGCTTCGAGAAGGGCGGCCGGACCCTGGAGCGCCGCCTGGAGCCCGACCGTGTCTATACGGCCCCGGACGGCGGGGGCCTGACCCTTCCCGGACGCAGCCTCCTGCTGGTGCGCAACGTCGGCCACCTGATGACCACAGACGCGGTGCTGACCGCCGACGGGTCCGAGATCCCCGAAGGTATCCTCGACGCCCTGGTCACCAGCCTGGCGGCGATACACGACCTCAAGGGGTTGGGGCCCTACCGCAACTCGCGGGCGGGCAGCGTGTACATCGTCAAGCCCAAGATGCACGGGCCGGAGGAGGTCGCCTTCGCCTGCGACCTGTTCGGCCGGGTCGAGGAGGCCCTGAACCTACCCCGCAATACGCTGAAAATCGGCATCATGGACGAGGAGCGGCGTACCACCGTCAATTTGAAGGAGTGCATCCGCGCCGCCTCCGAGCGGATCATTTTCATCAATACGGGCTTCCTCGACCGCACCGGCGACGAGATCCACACCGCCATGGAGGGTGGCCCTGTGCTGCGAAAAGGCGCCATGAAGACCGCCCCCTGGCTGCTCGCCTACGAGGACTGGAATGTGGACATCGGCCTGGCTTGCGGCCTGCTCGGTCACGCCCAGATCGGCAAGGGGATGTGGACCATGCCCGACGAGATGCGCGCCATGGTTGCGACCAAGATCAATCACCCCAAGGCCGGTGCAAGCTGCGCCTGGGTCCCCTCGCCCACCGCGGCCACCCTGCACGCCATGCACTATCACCAGGTCGATGTCGCCGCACGCCAGGCGGAGATCGCCGCAGAGGGCCGCCGCGCCAGGCTCGAAGACATCCTGCGCGTCCCCCTGGCAGAAAACCCCAACTGGACCGAGCAGGAGATCCACGAGGAGCTCGACAACAACTGCCAGGCCATCCTCGGCTACGTGGTGCGCTGGATCGACCAGGGCGTGGGCTGCTCCAAGGTCCCGGACATCGCCGATGTCGGCCTGATGGAGGACCGGGCGACCCTTCGCATCGCCTCCCAGCTCATGGCCAACTGGCTGCATCACGGGATCGTGAGCAGCGAGCAAGTCATGGAGGCCCTCAAACGCATGGCCGCCGTCGTCGATTGCCAGAACGCGGGTGACCCCCTCTACAGGCCCATGGCCCCGGGCTTTGACGGTATCGCCTTCAAGGCCGCCTGCGACCTCATCTTCAAGGGTCGCGAGGTCCCCAATGGCTACACCGAACCCCCGCTCCATGCCTGGCGGCGCAAGCTCAAACAAGGTGTCAGATGACAGGTGTCAGGTGCTTTCGCACTGACAGACTGTCAACTGACACCTGAGCAGGACTTCTTCTAGCGTGCCCTTCGCGGCGGAAGGCCGCTCCCACAGCGACCGGATGGGGCCGCCTTCAACCGGCGGTGGTGGGGGAACCGCCCATAGAGGCCGCTGAGTTCCCGCAGGCGCGCCGCCAGGGCTGGGGTCAGGGCGTCCCTGGCCAGGCGCCAGACCCAGTTACCCCGCATGGTCCCGGGACGGTTCATGCAGGCCTCGGTCCCCAGCCCCAGTACGTCCTGAATCGGGACCATGGCCGTATCCGCCACCGAAGCAAGGGCGGCGCGGATCAGGTCCCAGTGGACCTCGGACCCATCGCTATTCAGGTAGCGCCGAACGTGATCGCGGATCGGCTCCTCAAGCTCGGCCCACCAACCGGCGACGGTGTCGTTGTCGTGGGTTCCGGTGTAAACCACCAACCGACGGCGGTGGTTGTGAGGCAGATATTGGCCCTGACCGAAGCCATCGGTGGTGGGTTCGAACGCGAACTGGAGTATGGCCATCCCCGGCAGTGCAAGGCCATCGCGCAGGTCTTCGACGTCCTTGGTAATGACGCCCAAGTCCTCCGCGATGAGCGGCAGGGCTTCCCCGAGATCCCGGCGGAGAGCGGCGAAGAGCTCCAGGCCCGGCCCCTTGACCCAGCGCCCGTGAATGGCGGTGGCCTCGTCCCCGGGAATCTCCCAGTACCCGGCGAAACCGCGGAAGTGGTCGATGCGCACCAGGTCCACCAGACCCAACAGATGGCGCAGTCGTTCCACCCAGAAGCCGTAGCCATCCTCGGCCAGGCGGTCCCAGCGGTACAGGGGATTGCCCCAGCGCTGACCGGTGGCGCTGAAATAATCCGGCGGTACCCCGGCGACGACCGTGGGTACCCCGCAACCATCCAGATAGAACCACTCCGGGTGAGTCCACACCTCGCTGCTGTCGTGGGCAACGAAGATCGGTGCATCCCCAACCAGTCGCACCCCGTGCGCCTTGGCATAGGCACGCAGCCGCTGCCACTGTCGGGCGAAGATGAATTGCAGGAAACGCTGGAGACCGATCTCCTGGGCATTGTCGTGGGACCACTCGGCCAGGACCTTGGGGTCGCGCCGCGACAGGCCGGCAGGCCACTCGGTCCAGGGGCGCAGACCGTGAGCCGCCTTGATAGCGGCAAACAAGGCATAGCCGTCCAGCCACTGGGCTTGATCGTGGCAGAACGCGGCCAAGGCGGCGCGGTCGTCCGCGGTAGCACGCTCCAGGAAGTTGGCATCGGCACGCGCCAGCAAGGCCGACTTCCACTCCCGCACCGGGCCGAACTCCACCCGATCCGGCAGGGTGACCGGGGCCTCCAGATCGGCGGCGTCGAGCCAGCCCTCCTCCAGCAAGAGTTCCGGGCTGATCAGGAGCGGATTACCGGCGAAGGCCGAGAGGCACTGATAGGGGGAGTCGCCATACCCGGTGGGCCCCAGCGGCAGCATTTGCCACAACCCCTGTCCGGCGGCGGCGAGGAAATCCACGAAGCGATAGGCCCCGGGGCCGAGGTCGCCGATGCCAAAGGGCCCCGGCAGCGAGGTCGGGTGGAGCACGATACCGCTGGTGCGACGCATGAATCGGATCTCGGAGCTGGCGGAGATGGAAAGGCTCGCAGTCTAACGGGGCGCAGGAGCGGTCGCCAGACCGGCGCTATCCCGCTCCAGACCGGCGCCCACCACCCCAAGGGCACCCTGCCGCTATAGTCCTGGCCTCCTGGACAGATGGGTCCGGCCAGCCCCTGAACCTTTGCCTTACCCATAGAGGGGTCTGCTCGCCGCCAATGGGGGTTACACCTTCAAGCGCCGGAACGACGGTCGAACTCAAGCCTTTGCCCTGGCGACGGGAGACCAGATCCCGGCAAGCCCGGCAGGGATCAGGCACACAGCCACCAGAACAGGTCCGAAGGGCTGATCCAGCCCCAGGGCAAGGGCGAAGGCCGCAAGATAGGCGCCGACCCCCAGCAGGGCCCCGAGGGCCAGGGTCCAGCGCCAGCCGGGGGCGACCCGGAAGGCCACCCAGGCCGGGACCAGGACCAGGGCGAAGGCCCCCATCAGGCCCAGGGTGGCGGTCCCCACCGCCATCCCGAGGGCCGCCAGGAGGTCGAAGCCCAGGTGCCAGCGCCAGGCCGGCAGGCGATTGGCGCGCTCGTGGCGGGGAAAGATCCGGGCCCTCAGCAGCCGCGGACCGAGCCAGGGCAGGACCAGGCCGGTCAGGCCCGCCAGCAGCAGGGCCGCCGCGAGCTCGCTCGGACCGGCAAAGTAGAGCTGGCCATCCACCAGGGCATGGCCCAGGGCGTCGCCGACCTGGGTATTGGCGGCGGCCAGCATCGTGGCGGCCCATCCCACCAGGATCATGAAGCCATAGGCGACATTGCCCCGGGCCTGGGCCAGGGCCTTGAACCCGCCGCCGAGGACGGCCCCCAGGATCGCCCCGGCGACCGCGGGGGCCCCAAGGGCGACCCCGACCAGGGCCCCGGCCGCGGCCAGGTGGGCCAGTCCCAGGGCGGCCAGCCACTCGTCGCGCAGCATCAGGAGGACCCCCAGCAGGGGCAGGACCCCGGCCACCAGGAGCCCGGTGAGAAAGGGCAGGCGAAACAGGGGGTCGAAGAGCAGGCCGAGGTCCATCAGCCAAGCTCCAGGACGCGGGAACAGGCGGCATCGAGGAAGCCACGCTCATGGCTCACCAGCAGTACGGCCCGCCGCCCCCGCTGGCCGGCGAGCATGTCCCGGAGCAGGGCCTCATGGTCCGGGTCCAGGTTGTTGGTCGGCTCGTCGAGGAGCACCAGGTCCGCCGGCCCCGCCAGGGCGGCCCAGACGCACAGGAGCTGGTACTGACCCCCGCTCAGGGCATCGACCCGTCGCCCCAGGAGGGCCCGGAGGGAGGCCGGCGGCGAAGGGGCAACGCCGACCGCCGCCGGTCGCTCGATCCCGGCCACGCGCAACAGGTCGCGCCCGGTGAGCGGCATGGCCGGAAGCCGCACCGGGCGCTGTTCCTGATAGGCCAGGGTCAGGCCTGGGGCCCGCTGCACCGAGCCGGAGAAGACCCGGGCGCTGTCGGCGATGGCGTCCAGCAGCGTGGACTTGCCGCTGCCGTTGGGCCCCCAGAGCCCCAGGACCTCGCCGGGCCCGAGGGTGAAGGACAGGGGACCGACCACGGGCCTGTCGTGACCCGCCACCAGCTCGGTGACCCGCAGCAGGAGAGCCGTCGCCGTCACCGGGCCCCCGAGAGGACGTCCACCCAGCGCCCGATGTGGGCCAGGTAGGCGTCGCCGCCCGCGTCTGCCGGCGGTTCCAGGGGCAGCCTCTGGGCCGACCAGCCCAGGTCCTGGGCCAGGCGCTCCGCGCTCTGGGGGGACTGATAGGGGGCATAGACGATCACACCCCGCCGGCCCTTGAGGGCGCCGGCCAGGTCGCTGATCTGACGGCCTGTGGGCGGGACCCCGGGGACCGGCTCCAGGACCCCGAGCAAGGGGACGCCGAAGCGATCCAGCAGATAGAGGGCGTCGCGGTGATACAGGACCACCCCGGGTGCCCCGGCCGACTGCTTGCGCCAACCCTCGACCCGAGCGCCCACCTTGGCCGCGAAGGCGTTCGCCCGCGCCCGGTACTGCCCGGCCCCCGCCGGGTCGAGCTGCCCCAGGCGCCCCGCCAGGGCCTGGCCTATGGCCGCCATGCGCACCGGGTCCAGGTCCACATGGGGATTGCCCACGGGGTGGACGTCCCCCAAGGCGCGATCTGCCGCCCCGCCGGCATCGAGCAAGTCCACCTGGGCCGCGGCCTCGAAGTAGCCGGGCTGGCCCGGCAGTATCCGCGGATTGGCGGCGCTGGCCAGGGCCGCCGGGAGCCAGCCTACCTCCAGCTCGGCCCCGACGGCCACCACCAGGTCCGCCCGACTCAGGGCGTGGATCATGGTCGGCTTGGCCTGGAGGGCGTGCAGGTCGCGGTCGGGGGAGGCCAGGACCTTGGGGGCGATGCGGTCGCCACCCAGCTCCCGGACCAGGGCCCCCAGGCTGGGGGCGGTGGCGACCACCTCCAGGGCAGCCGCGGCGGCGGGCGGGCCGACCGGCGCCAGGGTCACAGCGGCCAGGGCGCAGACGGCAAGGATTCGACGTAACAGCATGATGAGACTCCTCTAGGGTCGCGACGTGTGTCAGAAGGCGTGGGCCCCGTGGCTGCCCAGGCTGACGATGAACTGGAGGTAGAAGGCGTCGAAGCGCTCCCGCTCCCCGGGCTCCACCAGGATGTCGTTCTTCGCGTATTGGGCCCGCAGCCGGGAGAACTCCGACAGGTTCCAGGTCACATCCAGGGTCCAGCGGTCCGAGGAGCCGAAGTCCTGGTCTTCCTCGCCGCCGCTCACCTGATTGGTCAGGCCGAGGACGTCGTAGCGAAGCCCCGCGGTCCACCTCGGCGCAAACCCATAGACGGCCTGGGCGTAGAGGCCGTCGGTGGAGAAGGTACGCCCGGCCCCGACGACCTCGGCGTGGGGGCTGGAGCGGATCTCCAGGTCCTTGATGGCGCGCAGGTACTCGGTCTGGAACTTGAAGTCCCGATGACCCTGGGCGCCGTCGCCGTCGTACTTGTAGACCAGGTCCAGCCCCCAGAGGGCGGCGTCGCCGGCCAGGCCGTTCTCGTGGACCTCGACCTCGATCTCGCCGTCCTCGTGGATGTGCTCGTGGGCGTCCTCCTGGACCTCCTGGTGTTGCCGGTTATAGGCGTAGGAGACGCCGAACTGGAGGGCGTGACGCTCCCCAAGGTCCGGGGCGACCTTGGCGAAGGCCGTCCACAGGCGCGGCCCCGACTCGGTCCCGCCCAGACCCAGTTCGTCGCGCTCGGCCTCGTCCAGGGTGGCGCCGAAGCGCTCCTGATCCCCCTGGGCCAGTTCGGCCCCAATCAGGGTGTAGAAGGGGAGCTTGGGCAGCCAGGTGACCTGGACCCCGGTGTCCTGGAGCCCGTGGGCACCCAGCAGGTTCAGGTAGGGCAGGTTCTGGTCCACGAAGTCCCACTGGTGCGGGTGCTGCTTGTTGATGTAACCGAAGTCGCTCAAGAACTTGCCGGCCTTGACGCGCAGCCCATAGGGCAGGCCCCGGGTCTGGAGCCAGCCTTCCTCCAACTCCACCTCGCCATCACCGTCCACCGACAGGTACAGGGAGGCGTCGAAGTAGGGGTCCACGGTGGCGGAGAAGGCGATCTCGGCCTCGCGGAAGTTAAAGCCGTTGTTGGCCGCCCCATGGGCGTGCGCCTCGGCGGCGGCGTCCTCGCCGGCATGGGCATGGCCGCCGGGCCGCGACGGCTGGAAGGCCAACCCGACCAGGCTGGAGCCGTCGCCGTCGATACCGTCCTGGTAGTAGTTGCCGTCCAGGATCACGGAGATCTGCGGGTTGAAGGCGCTGCCTGAGGTCAAGGCACCCAGGGCACCGCCCGTCGAGGGGGCGCCCACCCCCGGGGCAGACACCACGGGGGCCTTCATCGGCTTGGGCTTTGCCTTGGCTGCCGCCGGCTCGGCCTCCCTGGCCCCGGCCTGGGAACGCCTTGCGGGGCTGGCGGCATCGGCCTCGGCCTTCGCCAGGCGCGCCTCCAGGTTGCGGATGCGCCCCTCATACTGGGACTTCATCTGATTGATCATGGATCGCAGCTCGGCGATCTCGGCATCGTTCGCCGCCAAGGCGGCGGTAGGGATCGACAGCGCGGCGGCAACGGCGCCCCGCAAGAGAAGCTTGGACATGGAAAGGCCCCGATCGAAGACAAGGGTCCGCCCCGGGGACGGTGCCCCGGACGGGCTTCAGGAGGCGGATCGGAGCGAGTGCGGGGGTGCCCTGGGGGCCTGAGGTCGGAAGGAGCAGGAGACCGGGGCGGTCGGAAGGCCCGGCGTCAGCGCCGGGGCCAGGCCCTGGACCACTGAAGCCAGACCAGCGGTGCGGGCCGCCAGCGGCGCCCCCAGCCCGCCGCCGGTCAGGCAGACCTCGCAGCCGGCATCCCCAGCCGCGTGGCTGAGGTGCTCGACCTGATGGAAGCCGAGCAGCACCTGCGCCAGCACCAGGACGCAGGCGATCAGGACCAGGGCCCGGGGGCTTGGTCGCTGCATCTGCAAGGGCTGGCCTAGGGGCATGTCGGTGCTGGAACTGGGGGCCTGGTCGCGGAAGACGTTATAGTATCACGCCAAATCGCAGCCACTCGCCGCGAGCGCGCCCATGCTGCGACGACCCCGGACTCGATGATCAGACGCAGGCTAGCCCTGAGTAAATTAGCGCTTGCTTATTTAGAAATCGCTAATATAATGACGCTCAACCTAACCAACCAACCTAAACAGGAGCCGTATCATGTTGGGTGTAATCGCTGCAGTAGCCTTGGTCGTCGGTGGTATCCAGACCGCGATGATCGTGTCTGACAACAACAGCGTCGCCGCGGAGCAGTCCAAGGCCGCAGTCGTGGAAGTCCAGGCCGTCCAGAGTGCCGACGCCTCCAAGACCGACTACTCCAAGTAGCCACGAGCCCGCTTAGGCGGGCCAGACCAGGCCCCGCAGCCCCCAAGGCCGCGGGGCCTTTTGTTTGCAGAAGCCCCGCCCCGCTGGGCTATCCTTGGTCCCCCCACCCAGCCACCGCGACCCGCGATCCGGCCATGCAAAGCCCAGACGACACCATCCGCTTCAGCGTTTCCCTCCCCCGCCCCCTGCTCGAAGAACTCGACCGGCGGGTGGTCGGCAAGGGCTATGCCTCGCGTTCCGAGTTGGTACGCGACCTGATCCGGGAACGCCTGGTGGAGGAGACCTGGGAGGACCCGTCGGCGGAGGTTGCAGGGGTCCTGACCATCGTCTACGACCACCACCAGCGCGAGCTGACCCAGCAGATGCTCGACATCCAGCACGATGCCTATGTCCACATCGTGGCCACCACCCACGTCCATTTAGACCACCACAACTGCCTGGAAACCATCATCATCCGCGGCGAGCCAGGGCAGATCGAGCGCCTGCGCCTGGAGATCGGCGGCCTGCGCGGGGTGCGCTTCTCCGCCCTGACCCGCGCCTCGCGCATCGCCCTGTGACCTTGCCGACATCATCCCGGACGAGAGACCCGGATCGGCCGGTCCTCCCCCCTTTTCCAAAGGCTCTGTCTGCGTTAACGGTTGGCTCCGAGCCGGGCCGCCCTAACGGCTTGCCCCCCTTGATAAAGGGGGGTTAGGGGGGATTGGCGGCGGGCTAGCTCGGTGCCAAGGCGAAGAAATCCCCCCTGCCCCCCTTTGAAAAGGGGGAAGAAGGCCCCTCGGCTTGGGCCAACACCCAACGCAGGCAGAGCCTTTCCAAAGGCTATGTCTGCATTTGGTGTTGGGCCCTTGCGCCGCAGGCCGCCCCGGAGGTGTAGGTCGGGCTTCAGCCCGACGGTGGTGTTCGGTGGATACGGCGATGCCCGGTCGGACTAAAGTCCGACCTACACCCAACGCAGACAGAGCCAAAGAAAACCGCCGGTAGTGCTGAGGCGACACCGGCGGTTTGTGTTGATGGGGCGTGAAGGCCCCGAAGGTCCACAACGGACGCCTTACGTCACTTTCTGACGCTCCTGGTCAGGTCCGCACGCCGTGTCCAGGGGCCAAGTTCTGGCGGCCTCAGAGCCAACATCGGAATACCTATAAAAATCCTGGCGTTGCGCCCCGTCAGAGCCGCACCTTCCAGCGCCCGAAACCTGGCAGCGAACTTGCAGTGCTAGGCGCGGGAGAGGCCCCACCAGACAGACCCGATCCCGGACCCCGTCGCGGTGGGGCGCACAAGCACAACCGCCGCATCATCCTTCTTCTGGAGCACAGAAATGAAACGTCAACAAGGCTTCACATTGATCGAGCTCATGATCGTCGTCGCGATCATCGGCATTCTGGCCGCCATTGCACTGCCGGCCTACCAGGACTACACCAAGCGGGCGAAGGTGAGTGAGGTGGTACTGGCGGCAAGCGCGGCGCGCACCTGCGTCACTGAGATAGTGCAGTCTAAAGGGCCAGTAGCATTAGATTCCTGTGACAGTTCTAGAACGACTCAATACGTAACAGGAGTCGCTGTGAATGCAACCAGCGGGGTAATCACCGCAACAGGAACAAATATCACCCTTGATGGTACTGAGCCGACGGTTACCCTCTCGCCATCCCCAGCTCTCACCAGCACTCAGTACGGGAATTCATGGCTGGATATGCGCAGGAAATCCAACGAACTTGATGCCTGGTTCGTGCCGTTAGCCTAGAGGCCGAGACGGCCATCGCCCCGCTTGATCCTGGTCGATCAAGCGGGGTCTTCATTTTTACAAGTATGCAATTGCACCGCTTGGCCAGGTCCGATCCCTATTATGCCAACCAAAATCCAATCCAGCAAGACATGGCTACCATTGCTATACGCTGCGACCGCCGCCGTCCTGACGCTGTCGATTTGGATCACCTACTCCGCGGCCCTCCCTGGGCATTTTCTCTTCGACGATGTCCCAAACCTGCAATCGCTCGCCGACGTCAAGGATTGGCTGTCGGGACTCGTCTTCGCTTTTACCGGAGAGTCCGGGCCCCTTGGAAGACCGCTCGCGCTGGCCACCTTTGCATTGCAGTCGGATGCCTGGCCAGAGAACCCATCCGCAATGCTGCGGGTGAACCTGGTCATTCACGTCCTAGCGGTATGGACCTGTCTGGTCCTGAGCCTCGGCCTCATCCGGCTCCGCCCCTTGGCCGGCGATGACCGGGGCTTCTGGATCGCCTTCGCCGTCGCGGCCCTTTGGGGACTCAGCCCATTCCTGGCAACGACACACCTGATGATTATCCAGCGGATGACCAGCCTCGCTGGTCTCTTCGTATTGGCCGGTCTGGCGGCCTTCGTGTGGGCCCATGTCCTGGCGGAAGGCCGCCCCATCCTCGCGCGCTCACTACTCATCGGGACCGGTGCGGCGACCATATTGGCGACGCTTTCCAAGGAAAATGGCGCGCTGCTCCCGTTGCTTGCCTTGGCGATTCTATGGCTTTGGATCCCTAAGGAGAGACGACTGAGCCGCCGGCTGGATCGCGGCCTGATTGCCTTGCTGGTCATATTGCCCAGCTTCATCATCCTCGCCTACCTGGCCAGCCAATTACCCGGGATCATCGAGCAGGGGTACGGCCCCGGCCGCTATTTCACCCCCGCGGAGAGGCTGATGAGCCAGCCGGCGATCCTGCTGGACTATGTCCAGCAGCTCTTTCTTCCGCGCGCCTTTGCCGTCTCGCCGTTCATGGATCGCATCCCGGCGCCGAAGGGCTGGCTCGATCCGCCGATCACCTTGATCGCCTTGCTTCTTTGGCTTTCTGCCGCAGGGATTGCGATCCGGCTGCGCCATGCCAGGCCGGTGTTGCTGTTCGGCTTGGTCTTCTTTCTCGCCGGACACCTGCTCGAATCCAGCTTTTTCGGACTCGAACTCTATTTTGCCCATCGCAATTATGTCCCCGCCTTTGGCCTCTATTTCGCTTTTGTGATGACCTTAGCCGCCCTACCTGCTCCCTATCACCGTCTCATGGCGTTCGGGTTGACCGCCTACATCCTCTTGTTCGGCATAATCCTTCTCCAGGTTACCTCGGCCTGGAGCCAGACGCATGTCAGCGCCAGATTTTGGGTGGCCCAGAATCCTTACTCCGAGCGTGCGACTCAAGTGTTGGTCAACCAGTTCCTCCAGGAAGGGGATTTTGTCGGTGCGCGCAGGGCCTTCGATGCCTTAGCCAAACGAAGCCCAACCCTTGCCATGATCCAGATTCAGCGCACGGCCTATTGCATTGGAGAGGAGAGCGACTTTCCAGGCCTCCTGTCCGAGGTCAATGACCGCCTACGCACGGCCATGTACGGCGAAGCCGCCGCGGCCGAGCTCTTCAAGGCCGCTTTGGCGGACCCATCTCGCCGCTGTAAAGGCCGCGATCATGCGGCCCTCGCCGCCATGGCCGGTGCCTTGCTGGAGAATCCGGTTTACGCCGAGACGCCCACCGGAAGGGCATACTTGCTCGCTACCAAGGCCATCGCTGAAGAGAAGGCCGGAAACACACCAGGGGCCATCGAATTGCTCATGGAGGCCTTTGAGACCCATCCCGCCCTCGATATCGCGACCTATGGGGCGATATCGATGGCGAACCTGAACCAATATGAACGCGCACAGGCGTTCCTGAACGAGGCACTCGCCAAGGCGCCCGACCATCCGTTCAAGCGCATCGTTTGGTCAAGGCACCTGGAAGACACGCGGGATGCAGTCAATGCCTCTCGACGCATCAAATCCACGCGCCAAGAACCGTAGGGCGCAATAGCGATAGCGTATTGCGCCGCATGACGCCGAGCATGAATCCAAGGCACCAAGCCAGACCACAGGTGCGCCGCTAGCCCGCCCAGCGCCGGCCTGCACCCAACCGGCGTCTTGCCAATCCTCGCCCGACAACGCAAGATGCCGGAGCCAGACCAAGCACCCCGTCTATGGGCAAGCACCAGTTCAGCACGGATCACCCGGGAGGCCAAGTGGAGTCTGTACAGAAGGAACGGCTCAGCATCGTGCTCCCCGCTCGCAACGAGGCGGTCGGATTGAATCGCGTTCTGCCTGAGCTGGCGGTGCGCCATCCCGAGGCCGAGATCCTCGTCGTGGACGATGGCTCCACCGACGATACGGTGGCAGTCTGTAAGCGTAACGGCGTGCGCGTGGTCTCGCATCCCTACAGCATCGGTAATGGGGCCGCGATCAAGACCGGTGCGCGCCATGCCCAGGGCGGCATCGTCGTCTTCATGGACGCCGATGGCCAGCACGACCCCGCGGACGTCGCCCGGCTGCTTGCAAAGCTGGCCGAAGGTTATGAGATGGTGGTGGGGGCACGGCAGGCAGACACCCATGCCTCCCTCGGGCGGCGGTTTGCCAACCAGTTTTATAACCGCCTGGCCTCCTGGATGACCGGGTACCGCATCGAGGACCTGACCTGCGGCCTCCGTGCGGTTCGGATTCGGCATTTCCGCAAGTTCCTGTATCTGCTGCCCAATGGGTTCTCTTACCCCACCACCAGCACCATGGCCTTTTTCCGCGCGGGGTTACCGGTCGCCTACGTGCCGATCCGCGCCGCCCAGCGTAGCGGCAAGAGCCACATCCGCCTGTTGCACGACGGCACCCGCTTTTTCATTATCATCCTCAAGATCGGCGCCCTGTTCTCGCCAATGCGGTTCTTTCTGCCGCTGAGCCTGGTCGTTTTCATGACCGGCGTCCTGTACTACGGATATACCTTCGTCACCATGGGGCGCTTCACCAACATGAGCGCGGTAATGTTTATTTACGCCCTGCTGATCTTCCTTATCGGCATCGTCTCCGAGCAGATCTCGGCGTTACACTACAAGGGTGTCGAGGATGACCAACGCAGGACACGACGTGATTCGGTGGATGATAGCCGTAGGGCGCAATAGCGATAGCGTATTGCGCCGCATGAGCCAATGCCGATAGCGTATTGCGCCGCATGAACCAATACCGATAGCCCATTGCGCCCATGGAGCAGAGGCACGATGCCAGACTACCGTCGCGTGCGTATCCCGGGCGGCACCTATTTTTTCACGGTGAATCTGCTCGAACGGTACCCCAATGATCTACTGGTCCGCCACATCGACGCCCTGCGGAAAGCTGTGCAGCAGACGCGGGAGCGGCATCCATTCCATGTCGATGCGTGGGTCGTCCTGCCCGACCATTTGCACACGGTTTGGACATTGCCTGAGGGGGACGCGGATTTCGCAAACCGCTGGCGGACAATCAAGCAGCACTTCTCCCGTGCTTTGGATGCGACGGAACGTCGGTCGATTGTACGGTTGCGGCGGGGCGAGCGGGGGATCTGGCAAAGGCGGTTCTGGGAACATGCCATCCGCGACGAACGGGACTTCGCCGCCCATGTGGACTATGTCCACATAAACCCGGTAAAGCATGGCTATGTGGAGCGGGTCCAGGATTGGCCATTCTCGACATTTCGGCGATTTGTCAAGGCTGGCATCTACCCACTGGATTGGGGTTCGGATCCCTGCCTGACTACGATTGCCGGAGAGGAGCGGTGATCTCCTGCACATCCGGCGCAATACGCTATCGCTATTGCGCCCTACGGCGCTTGACTCCCTTTACTCGCCCAGCCAGACCCTGTCATTGATTGTGCGCCACGTGAACAGACCTCGCCTCTTAGTGCTCACGTCGACCTTTCCCCGCTGGCCCGGGGACAAGGAACCCGCGTTCGTCTATGACCTCAGCCGACGCCTCGCCGACCGGTTCGTGGTGACCGTCCTTGCCCCGCGTGCCCCGGGGAGCTTGGAACAGGAAGCGATGGAAGGGCTGAATGTCCGGCGCTTTGGCTATTTCTTCAAGCGCTGGGAGAACCTGGCGACCCATGGCGGGGGGATTCTCAACCGGCTTCGGGCCAATCCTTTCAACTTTCTGCTGGTCCCTCCCTTGTTACTTGGCCAGCTTTGGGCCTTAGTGCGGCTGCTGCGCCAGGATCCCATTGACCTGATCCACGCACACTGGCTGATCCCCCAAGGCCTGGTCGCGCTGATCGGCTGCCGGCTCGCGGGACTATCTATCCCCGTAATTACCACATCCCACGGCGGGGACCTCTATGCCCTGAAGGGCACGCTGATGCAGCGCCTGAAGACCTGGGTCATGGCAAACAGCCGACACCTGACGGTGGTCAGCGCGGCGATGCGCTCCCAGGTGATTGGCATGGGACTAGCCCCCGACCGGGTATCGGTCATTTCCATGGGCGTGGACCTACGCTGCCGATTCACCCCGGACCCCAATACCCGGCGTGACCCCGCGAGCTTGTTGTTCGTGGGTCGGTTGGTGGAGAAAAAGGGTCTGCGGGTACTGATCGAGGCGCTTCCGCGGGTGATCGAACGCCATCCGGAGATGGTTCTTACCATCGCAGGCGCGGGTCCGCTAGAGCTTGAGCTCAAGCGGCTCGCGGCCGACTTGGGCGTCATCGAGCACTGCCGCTTCCTCGGCATGGTCGCGCAAGAGGACCTGCCGCCCCTGATGCGTCGCGCGAGCGTACTGGTCGTCCCCTTCCTGATCGCCAAGGGTGGCGATCAGGAGGGTCTCGGGCTGGTCTCCGTGGAGGCCGCCGGCTGCGAGTGCCCCGTCATAGCCGGCGACGTACCCGCCGTGCGGGACGTGATCGCCGACGGCGAAACCGGTATCCTCGTTCCACCCGGAGACCCCGTGGCCCTCGCCGCCAGCATCGCCGAACTCCTGGCCGATCCCGATCGACGGATCAGGCTTGGGCGTGCCGCTCGCACCTATTGCCTGGGGCGCTTCGATTGGGAAACCATCGCGGAGCGCTATGGCGAACTACTTCTTGCGCAGACGGGCCGGGGTGATTCGCACTTCTGAATTGGACTCACCGACTCAATCAGGTCGTGCATCCCAATTTTCTTGCTTGACGGAATGAACCGTTTGGTACCCTGGGCATTGGCGCTCCAACCATGGCTTCCGGCAGTCCCTACTACCGACGACACTCAGCACGATCCGAGGGCTGGAAACCGATGCAACTCGCGAGCAACATCGATCTTTCCACCATTGTCACAATCACTGTAACCTATAATCCAGATCCAGAACTGCTTCGTCTGCAACTCGGCGGACTACCCGCCGAGGTTCAAAAATTTGTGGTGGACAATGCATCCCAGGCGGTTGCCTTGCAGCACATCGAAGCACTGGTTGCACGCACGCCAAATACAAGGCTGTTGCGAAACTCTATCAATTTCGGTTTGGCCGCTGCGGTCAATCACGGCGTTCGAACAGCGCTTGAACAAACCCCCCAGGCACGCTTAGTCTTGCTGCTCGACCAGGACAGCGAGCCGCAGCCCGGTAGCGTTCAAGCCCTCGTTCAGGGTTTTACCGAATTCGAACGGAAGGGGGAACAAGTCGGCTGCGTCGGCCCCATGTTGTTGGATAGCGATACGGGGCTCTCGCATGGCTTTCATCAAGCCGTTGGCTGGCGTTGGCGGCGCGCTTACCCAGAGCCCGGCTCCCTAAGGCCCGTGCCCTGTACCAACCTCAACGGCAGCGGCACGCTCGTTTCAATCGAGTTATTTTGCCAACTCGGCGGTCTGGACGAAGCACTATTCATCGACCACGTTGACACCGAGTGGTCTTTCCGGGTACTTGCGGCGGGTCTTGGGCTACGGGGCATTCCGGCCGCTGTGTTTAAGCACCGCATGGGGCAGTCCAGCGTTCGGTACTGGCTGTTCGGTTGGCACGTCTGGCCGTCGCGTTCACCCAGGCGGCATTACTTCTTGTTCCGCAATGCCATCTTGTTGATGCGAAGGCCCTATGTGCCGGGGGTATGGAAATTCTGGGCCGTAGTGAAATTGGCCCTAACTGCGATCATGCATGGATTGTTCGACCGCGAGCGCCGGGCTCAGTGGCGCCAGATGCACCAAGGCCTGCGAGAGGGGCTGCGGATCGCCTCCACTCCTCCATCTGACAGGCTGCAATGAGCAGGCCCACCGCCGTCGTCGGCCTGACACTCAACTTCCGAGATGCGGCCCGCTCCTCCGATTGTGCGCGCTCCCTCCTCGAAGCGGGCGCCGCACACGTATTGGTGTGGGACAACTCCGACGATAGCGGTGAAACGGCTAATGCACTATGTGCGGCTTTTAGGGCGGACCGCCGTGTGAGCATCGAGATCAGCCCGGCAAATCTCGGCTTTGCCGCTGGTGTCAATCGAGGAATGGCGTGGATTGCCCGGCACCACCCCGACGCTTGGGTGCTACTCATCAACAACGACGCCCGCTTGCTCCCCGGTGGACTGGCGGCGTTGAGCCAAGCCCTTGAACGACATCCCGAGGCCAAGCTGGCCTACCCCGTTATCGACCATGCTGGCAGAGCCTTGGGCACAGCTTATTACCAGCGCTGGTTGGGCCTGATCTCGATGCGCCCCCTGCCCGGTAGCGATCCGCATGCCAGCGGCTGCTGCCTACTGTTCAACGCTGCGCGTATCGGCCCAACCGTGTTTGATGAAGACTTCTTCATGTATGGCGAGGATGCCGAACTCGGATGCCGTTTGAGTCGTGAGCCGGGGGCGATGCGGCATGTACCCGTCGTCTGCGTGGGGCATGAAGGCTCCGCCAGCAGCGGGCTGGGCACCCCATTTTACGAAGCACGCATGGTCGCAGCACACCTGATCCTGGCACGTAAGTTGGCGCGCGGCCCCATCGGCCATGCCCTCTTGCTACTGGGCCGCGGCGCGATGCTGACCGCCCGCGCCCTGGTGCGCGCCTCGCGTTACCGCAGCCTGGTGCCCCTGCGCGCCTTGCGCGAAGGCTGGCGTCTGGCTCGCGGCGACGATCCTCTGCTGCGGCGCGCCCAAGCAGCCATGCCGCCCGATCAGCCCTGAGGCGACTTGGATGGTTCGACCATAGCGGTTTCCACCGCGGCCAAAACCGCTTCGCTGGTCACGGCCTCAATGCAGGGAAAGGGCCGCCCCACGGCAACCCGGTAGCGGCAAATCCAGTCGCAGCCGAAGCAGTCCATCGGCCGGGCGACGGTGACTGGCAAACGTCCGACCGGAGCCTCACAGGGGTCGTAGGGAAAACACCGTGCGTAATGGCCGCCACCCACCACGGCCACGCCGGGCACGCCGCAGGCCGCTGCAATGTGCACGGCAGCAGAATCGTTGCCCAAAACCAGCCGAGCGTTTGCGATGTAACCCACAAATCCCAAGACATCGGTGCAACCAGCAAGGTTGTCCGCCCGCTCACCCAATATCGCAGCAATCTGCTCTGCCATCGCGCGCTCGGCCGCAGTGCCGACGACCAGGCAACGCCAGCCCTGGTGACGATCCAGAATGCGGCGGGCCACGGAGAGGAATTGCTCCGTCAGCCAGCGCCGCTTACCCTCGCTCGCACCCGGCGCTATGACGAAATACTGTCCACCAGAAGGGGCTTCCAATCCGCTTGAGAAATCCGCAACAGGAGCAACCAGCGCCGCCGGCACCGTCACGGCTTGCAAGAACGCCCGGTGCCGTTGCGTCTGATGCACGCTGTCGATGGCGGGCAATAGCTGGGCATACAGCCGCCGGCTATGTGCGCAGTCGATCCAGGGCCGATCAGAAAAAGTCGCATCGAAGCCCCACGCCGCAGCCCCTAGCGCACGCACGACCGCATCCTCGACGATGGCATCACGCGGATAGGAAATGTGGTACGTCAAACCCGCGTTCAGAGGACGCAGCATGCGCAACACCCGCTGCCGTTCACGCCAGTCCCTCACGAAGCGCCGGCGGTCGACCGCAACCACCATGCAATCCGGAAAATGCCTTTCGGCTAGCATCGTTACCCCGGCGTTAAGCACCAGCACCACTTCCCGACCCTCATTGTGCAGATGCCGCACCAGCGCCTGTCCATAGGGCAGCCATAGCACATAATCGCCAAGCAATTCCAGGTTCACGATGACGGTGCGCACAGGGTCCGGCCTGGGCTTGTGCCCAATCAGGGCCATAACGTCGAACACACCGTAGGCGAGGAATTCTAGCAGCCGCTTGCTCTTGCGGATCGATAAGCTCAAGTATCGACGCAAACGAGGCGGTTCAGCGTTGCCCAAGTGCTTCCAACTCCGCTTCGAACACTTTGGGTACGGGATGCTGGTCGATCAGCGCGCAAAGGGCTTTGTGGCTTGTTCTGTGCAGGTGCCAGCGTAACCGGTTGAGTAGGCGCAGAAATGCACGCCCTGGGTGGCGCCAGGACCAGTATAGCTTCGGCGGATGCACGATGAATTCTATTTTACGGGTATCGAAGCCAGCCGCTTCCAGGACTTGGGGCAATGATCGTTCGTTGAAATGGACGACGTGTGTGAAGTCACAGAAGCAATGGTTACCTGCGAGCAGAAATGATGCGTTGGGCACCTTGATATTCAAATAGCCACCAGGTCTGAGACAGCGGTAAAACTCACGCAATAACGGGATGGTGTACTCGCGCGAAATGTGCTCCAGTACGTGGTGGAATAAGATCACGTCGTAGGCACCATCCGCCGTTTGCGCCAGAAAGGCTCGAATATCGCAGACTTCGATAGCAACCGATTCGGCGAGATTCTGGCGAGCACGTGCGGCGAGTTCCTCAGACAAATCGACGCCTACGAGGTCTTGGTATCCCGCGTCCCAAAGCAGACTAAGCAAGTAGCCTGTGGCACAACCCGCATCAAGAATAGTTGCGCTTTTGTCTATTCTATCTAGCCATCTTGGCAGCCGATCAAGATGCAGTTCCTTGACTTCTTGTATTGGCACCTGCCAGCGCGCCGCGCCGCTGTCAAGGTAATGACGTTCGTACTTTTTAAACAACTCATCCGAAGGATCGGGGGTCATGGGCCTGCCACCTTGTGAGTTAAGTGTTGCAATGCGGCCAACGTGATAATACCAGTAAACTCGGTGAGGTACGCTGCGCTTACTGCACCCGCGGGACCATAGATACTGATTAGTAATAGGTTAAATATAATACTTGCTATACCTGCCGTGAAATACGCCGTAGTCAGCAAATTTGTGCGATAAGTTGCCAAGGCTTGAAAATTGACGAAATTTCGCATCACTTGCACGGCGGGCAGCCAGGCGAGCAATTGCAACAGGTGAACGGTTGGCTCGAAACCAGGGCCCAACAGCAGCGGCAACAGGGGTGCGAGCAGGTAGAGGACCACGCCACCGCACAGGGCCAACAACACAAGAATTGCGGCGGTGATGTGCATGCGGCGCTTGGGGTCGGCGCTGGCATAAAGACGCGCCCATAGGGCCTCCTGCATGGCCAGCAGTGGCAGGCCGGCGATGTCCACCGCACGCTGGGCCGCGTTGAAGTTCCCCGCCATGGCAAAGCCGAGTTGCGCCAGCACCGGCTTGTTGAACTCAGCCTGCAAGCGTAGCGAGAGTGCGCCGAGAGCGAAAGGCAGTCCCTCTCGCACTAGCGGCCATGCCGGCAGAGAAGGCGTGTGGGCAGGTTGAAATTCCCGTTGCGCGCGCGCAAGCAGCCAAGCCATATAAGCCAGGCTGCTGGCGGCGTAGGCCCACATCCAGCCACTCAAATTTGGCCCTGCCAGCAGGGCGTACACCGCCAGCGCCGCCAGGCGCGCCAGGGTCAGCCCGGTCAACATCGCGCCGTAACGATGGGTGTGGTGTAGCGCCTGATGCACCCGTGCCAACAATTCCACCAGCGAACTGCTGCCCACTTCGGCCAACACCAGTGCCACCACGGCTGAGGTCTGGGCGCCATGCGGCAAGACCAGGAGCACGACGACCACACCGATTGCACCAAAAAATGCCGCGCTCGGCCACCATAGCCGTAATGCCGCGCCGAGTTGCTGCGGTATGCCCTGCGGGTTGCGAGCGCCGTCCCGGAGCAGTACGCCCTGTAAGCCCAATCCGGCCAACGGCGTGAAAAAAGTCGCCACGGCCAGCACGGTGACGAAATGGCCGTACCCCACCGCGCCCAGCAACCTCGCCAGGGCGATGACCAGCACGGCTTGCCCCGCAGCACGCAACAGTAGCCAGGCGAACAACGCTGCACTGGCGTGCAGGTAAGCGCCGGGGCGCCAGCGGAGAAGGCGGCGGGCAAGACGGGGGACGGCTTGAGCGAGGGGACGGTTCAGCATAATAGGTGGCCGGAACTGGGGTCACCATTTAGCCGACCGCGGTCAATAGCATGAGAATTCGTTCCAGCGGGACGGGATCTGTAACGCCGCCCTGAATCGTTGGGTACCGTCGCTCAAATGCCAGCCCCGGGCGGCGGTTTGAGTGAGGGGGACCTGATCCACTCGTCACCTGGATTGAGCACGGCGGCAATTCTGCTGACGTGTAAAGCGGCCACACAGAAGTTGACCGCTGCTGTGTAGGTAGCCGTGGCACCCTTTGAAAACAGGATGCCGAGGCCATTTTGGTTTCGTTGCCAACCCGCCTGCTTGACGGGGACAATATTCGGACGCCCCTTCCGTTCTGCGTGCCAGAGGTCATGGTCGGCCTGCATGTGCAATTTCTCCAGCGGCGTAAGCCGTAGCCGGCGTCCCGAGCCGACGCGCCAGCTTCGGGGCATGCTCCGATTGGATACCTTACCTTTGATCCTGTCGCGAAGAACTGCTGCAACCCATTGTGACAGAACGCCTTTGATCATGGGACAAGCGTATCTATTGGCGATACACTTTGCAACCTGGCAGGGCCGCCGCAGAAGCGCCGGACAGTTCTTGGCGGACTGAAGTCCCACCGCCCACGCCCTTCCGCCAATTCATCCAACTGCCACGCCAGAGGACTACGCGCCCATGACCATGGACACAAAGGCCCCGGTCGCCGGCATTCACAGCGTGCGCACGGCCCTCAAGTTCGGCCCGGCCGGGGTTACCGAGCTGTGGCTGGAGCGCAGCCGCCACGACCAGCGCCTGCATGAACTGGCGGAACTGGCCCAGGCGGCGGGGGTGCGGGTGCGCCAGGTCGCCCGCGACGAGATCGACCGCGCCGCCCAAGGCACCAACCACCAGGGGGCACTGGCCTGGGTGCGCACCCCGGCGGCACGGGGCGAGGGCGATCTCGATGCCATCCTCGACGCCATCGAGGGCCCACCCTTCCTGCTGATCCTCGATGGGGTGCAGGACCCTCACAACCTGGGGGCCTGCCTGCGCAGCGCCGACGGTGCCGGGGTCCACTGCGTGATCGCCCCCAAGGACAACGCAGTAGGCCTCACCCCGGTGGTGGTCAAGGTCGCCAGCGGGGCGGCCGAGACGGTGCCCTATCTCCAGATCACCAACCTCGCCCGGACTATGGACCTGCTCAAGGAGCGCGGGATCTGGCTCTACGGGGCAGCGGGGGAGGCTACGGCGAGCCTGTACGACACCGATCTGCGCGGGGCCGTCGGGCTGGTCATGGGCAATGAGGGCAAGGGGTTGCGCCGTCTGACCCGGGAGCGCTGCGACGGCTTGATCCGCCTGCCCATGCGCGGGCGTGTGGAGAGCCTGAACGTCTCGGTGGCCACCGGGGTCTGCCTCTACGAGGTCCTGCGCCAGCGCGAGGGCAACCGCTCGGCGGCGGTGCCTCGCGGCGGCAGTCGCAGCGCCTGAGTCCGACCCGCAATCTGCCAATTTTCACGGGCCACTGGCCCAGGGTTTTGACCATGCATTCCACCGATCAACCCACGGACCCCTTTCTGCGCGCCTTCCGCGGCAGCTTCACCTCTGCGCTGCGCTGGCCGCAGCTCGACGACCTCTGGGTGCGCGTTCGCGAGCGCGCCGGGGCGGGCTGGTACCTTTACCCCATCGGCGAGGCCCCGCCGACCGCCCCCAGCAACGCCGCCGAGGTAGAGACCTTCGTGACCGAAATCGACAAGCTCCTGCGCAGGGAACATGACGAGGACTACTGCGGCATCGTCTATGCCGACGAGCCCAGGGCCCCGACCTTGATCAAGATCTACGACCCGAACAACCTCGGCGTGACTTGCGGCTACAGCGATAATCCCCCGCTGCCGGGCTGGGTGATGAGCCTGATCCCACCGGCGGACCTGCCCGCTGCCCAAGCCCCCAAGGCCCGTCGGCGCTGGTGGCAACAGTTGTTCGGATAGCCCCGGGACGCGGGCACCTTCCTCCGGCCGGCCGGCAACCCAAACTTGAAACGGCCGATCAGGCAGGTCCCGGGTTGACCGCGCCCACCCCGTTGCCTAAGGTGGCGACCCGCCCCTTCAGCCCCACCGGAGTACCCAGCATGACCCGAGAGATCATCCGCACCGATCAGGCGCCCCAGGCCATCGGGACCTATTCCCAGGCGGTTCGGGTGGGCGATACCGTCTACCTCTCGGGGCAGATACCGCTGCGGCCGGACACCATGGAGTTGGTCCAGGGGGGGATGGAGGAGCAGATTCGGCGCGTATTCGACAACCTCCAGGCCGTCGCCGGGGCGTCCGGTGGGGGCCTGGGGGATGTGGTCAAACTCAACGTCTTTCTCACCGACCTGGGGCACTTCCCCCTGGTCAACCAGGTCATGGCGGAATACTTCGCCCAGCCCTACCCGGCACGGGCCGCGGTCGGCGTGGCGGCCCTGCCCAAGGGGGCCCAGGTGGAGATGGATGCCGTAATGGTCCTGGGATCCTGAGCGCAACCTGTCGAGCC
This sequence comes from uncultured Gammaproteobacteria bacterium, assembly GCA_963802205.1. Lineage (GTDB taxonomy): Bacteria > Pseudomonadota > Gammaproteobacteria > Chromatiales > Chromatiaceae > DYRB01. Next base: position 42,702 of record CAWDHW010000023.1, read on the forward strand.
GATACCATGCCCATACACATGACACTGATCCCCCTGTTGCTGCTCGCCGTGCTGGCTCTGACCGGTTGCGGCTCCACGCCCACCAAGGGCGATGATCCCAGGTCCGGAACCGCAGGCCGGGGTGCCTCCTCAGGCCCGAGCAGGGGTGACTTCCTGAACAATCCCGCGGCCCAGCAATTCATCGACCGCATGGTTGCCAAAGGCTTCAACCGTGCCGAGCTGACCCGCACCCTGGGGCGCGCCGAGCACAAACAGTGGATCATCGATGAGATGGATCGCGCCGCCCCGCGCCCCTCGGGTCGACCGACCGGTTCCTGGACACGCTACCGGGCCAAGTTTCTCACGCCAGCCAACATCGGCAACGGGGCGGCCTTCTGGGACCGCAATGCCGCGACCCTTGCCCGCGCCGAGGCGCAGTACGGCGTCCCGGCGCAGTACATCGTTGGCATCCTCGGGGTGGAGACCCGCTGGGGCGTCTACATGGGTAAGACCCGCATCATCGACGCCCTGGCCACCCTCGCCTTCGACTACCCGCGCCGCTCGGCCTACTTCACCGACGAGCTGGAGCAGTTCCTGGTGATGACCCGCGACGAGGGGATCGACCCCTTCCAACCGGTGGGTTCCTTCGCCGGGGCCATGGGCCTGGGGCAGTTCATGCCGGGGAGCTTCCACAAGTATGCAGTGGACTTCGACGGCAACGGGCACCGTAACCTGTGGGACGTGGAGGATGCCATCGGCAGCGTCGCCAACTACTTCGCCAGCCACGGCTGGCGACGCGGCGAGCCGGTGGCCATTCCCGCCCGTGCCTCCAGCACCGTGTCCACCAAGGCGGGATTCGATACCCGCTACACTCTGGCGAGCCTCCAGGCCGACGGCATCGCCCCGGTGGGCGCGGTGACTACCCCGGGAGAGGTCAGCCTGCTGCGCCTGGACGTCGGCACCGGCTACGACTACTGGATCGGATTCCACAACTTCTACGTCATCACACGCTACAACCACAGCACCAATTACGCCATGGCGGTGTTCCAGTTGGGGCAGGCGATCAAGGCCAGACGCGGTGCGGCCCCGGCGACTGCGGCCGGGAGCGATGCCGCACCGCCCGGCGACCGGATCAGCCTCCGCTAAAACGGCATCAGAGGCTGCCAAGAACGGCGGACTCAGGGCCTCCCGGCCCAGAGCCTGGAGCCAGTCGAGCAGTGGCCGAGGAAGGCGTCACAGCGTGCGTCCATGCGCAGTGATGGACAGGGCCGGCCGACCCTCAGGCGCCGGCGAGGTCCACCTTGTCGTAGACCTCCACCAGGGACAGGGTGCAGCCCAGGCTGGCCAGGGTGATGGTGTCCGTCAGGGCCCGATAATCCCGCAGGGTCCAGGTGTTGTCCTGGCCGCGGCTGTAGTGCTCGACCTGGACCTGGTGTTGGGAGACCAGCAGGTACTCCTGCAGGCTCTGAATCTGGCGGTAAAGGCCGAACTTGGCCCCACGGTCATAGGCCTCGGTGGAATCGGAGAGGACCTCCACGATCAGGGTCGGGTTGAGCAGGACATCGCGACGACCGTCGCCCATCTCGTGCTCGCCGCAGAGGGCCACCAGGTCCGGATAGAAGCCGGCCTCGGCGGAGCGGATGCGGATCTTCAGGTCATTGGCATAGACGTGGCAGGGGCGGCCCTTCATCTGGGCCCGCAGTTCGCCGCCGATATTCATCACGATGGCATTGTGGGTGACGCTCGCCCCCGTCATGGCGAAGACCTCGCCAGCGAGGTACTCGCTGCGGGACTCCAGGGCCGCGCGTTCGCCCTCCAACCAGTCCTCGAAGCTCAGTCTCAGCTTAGGTTGCACGGCCATGGGTCACCTCCGGCGTCTGGGATGCGGGGGGCGGTTACGGCACAGGTGACCGCTATCCCACGTCCGACCCGTCGGCGGGTTTGACGGGCCTGCGCCGGCGCCGCCTGGACTTGGCCGGCGCCTCGTCGGGCTGAGCGGCGGGATCGGACTCGGCAGGGGTCGCCGCGGCGGCCTGGACTGGGACAGGGGCCGGCTTCCGATCCCGGCCGGGGGCCGGCGGCGCCATGAGGGCGGCGACCTCGGGCTCGCGCCGGCCGCGTCGCCCCTTCCCCGGGGCGGGTTCAGCGGCGGGCGTGGCGGGTTCTCCGCTGCGCGGCCAGGAGGTCAAGGCGGCCACCTCGGGCTCGCCCCGGCGGCGAGACCTGGGCGCACGGGGGTTCGGCCCCTCGGCATCCGGCTGGACCTGGGTCTGGGCCTTGCGCGCGGTGCGTGCCGGCGGCTGCGGGACCGGCTCCGGCTGGGCGACCACAGGGACCGCTGCGGCTGGCGCCTGAGCCGGAACCGGCGCTGGGGCGGCATCATCCCGGGCCTTGGACTTGGACCTCGACCTGGACCTGCGCTTAGGCCCTCCCCCGCCAGCCTCCTGGGACTCCGGCTCGGGTCTGGGCTGTGGCGTTTCATCCGCCGCGGGGGGCTGGGCCTCGGCGATGGCCGGCGCCCTGCCTTTGGCCTCCGCCGCAGCGGGCTTGGTCTGTGGCTTGGCCTGACTCGGTTCCGGGGCCCGGGCCTTGCCCGAGGGCCTGGCGGCCCCCTTACCTTGGTCCCGGACTTTGGCATCAGGGCCGAGGCCACCAGCACGAAGTCGATCTTGCGTTCGTCCAGGTTGACCATGGCCACCTGGACCCGCAGCCGGTCGCCCAGGCGATAGACGTTACCGCTGCGCTCGCCGGTCAGGCGATGACCGATGGGGTCGAAATGGTAGTAGTCGTTGTGCAGGGCGGTGATGTGGACCAGGCCATCCACATAGACGTCGTCCAGTTCCACGAAGATGCCGAAGGAGGTGACGCTGGTGATGGTCCCGTCGAATTCCTCCCCAAGCTTGTCCTGCATGTACTCGCACTTGAGCCAGGACTCGGCGTCGCGGGTCGCCTCGTCGGCGCGCCGCTCGCTGCCGGAACAGTGCTCGGCGGCGGCCTGCAACTCATTCTGGGAGTATTCCAGGTCCTGCGGCGTACCGTCCGCCAGGATGTGCTTTACGATGCGGTGGACGATCAGGTCCGGATAGCGCCGGATGGGTGACGTGAAATGCGTGTAGGCGGGGAAGGCCAGGCCGAAGTGGCCAATGTTCTCGGAGCTATAGACCGCCTGCTGCATGGAGCGCAAGAGTACCGTCTGGATCATGTGGCGATCCGGGCGCTCACGGACCGAGGCCAGCAGCTTGGCGTAGTCGTCGGCGCTGGGGGCATCGCCGCCCCCTAGGGTCAGGGCCAACTCGGCGAGGAATTCCCGCAGGTCCGAGAGCTTCTCCGGGGTGGGTCCCTTGTGGATGCGGAAGATCCCCGGCATGCGCTTGCGCTCGAAGTGGCGCGCCGTGGCGACGTTGGCCGCCAGCATGCACTCCTCGATCAAGCGGTGGGCGTCGTTGCGGACCGTCGGGACTATGGCCTCCAGACGCCCGTCCGGGGCGAACTTGAAGCGGGTCTCGGTGGTATCGAAGTCGATGGCCCCGCGCGCCGCCCTGGCCTGGTGCAGGACCTTGTACAGGGCATAGAGGTTGTGCAGGTGGGGCAGTACCTCGGCATAGCGTTCGCACAGGACCGGGTCACCGTCAAGGGCGGCCGCCACGTCCTCATAGATGAGGCGCGCCTGGGAGCGCATCACCCCCTCGAAGAAGCGGGAACGGATCGGTGTCCCCTCGGCGTTGAACAGGACCTCGCAGGCCATGCAGAGCCGATCCACCTGGGGATTGATGGAGCACAGCCCATTGGAGAGGACCTCCGGGAGCATGGGGATGACCCGGTCCGGGAAGTACACCGAATTGCCACGCTCGCGGGCCTCGCGATCCAGGGCCGTGCCAGGCCGGACATAGGCGGAGACGTCGGCGATGCACACCAGGAGTTTCCACCCCTTGGGGGTGGGTTCGCAGTAGACGGCGTCGTCGAAGTCGCGGGCGTCGGCCCCGTCGATGGTCACCAGGGGGAACTTGCGCAGGTCCGTCCGCCCGGCCTTGGCCTCCTCAGGGACCTGCTCGGTGAGGGTCACGATTTCGGCCAGGACATCCTCCGGCCAATCCACCGACAGGTTGTGGGTGCGGATGGCAATGTCCGTCTCCATCCCGGCGGCCATGTGGTCCCCCAGGACTTGGACGATGCGACCGATGGGCTGGGTGCGCTTGGTGGGCTGGTCGGTGACCTCCGCCACCACGATCTGCCCCGGTTGGGCCTCGCCGATGTGGTCCCGGGGGATGATGATCTCGTGGGTCAGGCGCTTGTTGTCCGGCACCACGAAGCCGACCCCGCCCTCCTGGTAGAGGCGCCCGACCACGCTGTGGGTCTTGCGCTCCAGGATCTCCACCACGCCGCCCTCCAGGCGCCCGCGGCGGTCCCGACCCGTGACCCGCACCACCACGCGGTCGCCGTGGAAGAGGCCGCGCATCTCCTTTGGGTACAGATACAGGTCGTCACCCCCGGCATCCGGCTTGACGAAGCCGAAGCCGTCCGGGTGGCCTATCACCCGCCCGGCGACGAGGTCGCGGCTGTTGACCAGGCAGAAGGCGTTGACCCGGTTACGAACGAGCTGGCCGTCGCGGACCATGGCCCCGAGGCGCCGCTCCAGGGCGGTGACGTCCTCCTCAGAGGTCAGGGAGAGGGCCTGCGCCACCTCCTCGAAGGACTGCGGGGCGCCGTGGTCGGTGAGCGTCTGGAGGATGAACTCCCGACTCGGGATCGGGTTGGCATACTTCTTGGCTTCGCGCTGCTGGTGAGGGTCCAAGTCCCTGGCCGAGGGTGCTCTTTTTCTTCTTGCCACGATCGCCGCCTGTAGGGTCCTAAAAGGTTGTTAGTGTAGCGTTGACAAGGTGCCGGTGTCTCACTAACATGCGCGCTTCCTTGGGGTTTGCGGTCCCTTCCGCTCCCCTTTAGGTCCACCTGCCGGGGTGGCGGAATTGGTAGACGCGCTAGTTTCAGGTATTAGTGGGCGAAAGCCCGTGGAGGTTCAAGTCCTCTCCTCGGCACCAAATCAAGGCCCAAAAAAGGCGCTGTTTCCACAGCGCCTTTTTTGTTGGCTCTGTCTGCGTCACGTGTAGGTCGGACTTCAGTCCGACGCGGCCTTGCCAGCAACCCCAGGCCCTGTGTCGGGCTTAAGCCCGACCTACAGGTCCGCCCACATCCGCAGCAGGTTGGCGTAGGAGCGATCCACATACCCGGTGGTCTCGCTCCCCGGCGCCTCCTTGAGCAGCCCCTCCCGGGCGAGATTCAGCTCGTAGAGCAGTTCCCGCCTGGCCGCATCGCGCACATAGCTCTGTACCCAGGTCAGGGCCACCAGACGCTGCCCGGCCGTCACCTCCGCCACCTTGTGCAGGCTCGACGACGGATAGATCACCGCATCCCCCGCCGGGAGCTTGACCTGGCGGTCGCCGAAGGGAGTGCGGATGGTCAACTCGCCGCCCTCGTAGGCCTCCGGCGGATTGAGGAAGACGGTCATGGACACATCGGTGCGAAAGCGAGGACCCGTGGTGCCCATGATCGGATCGTCCACATGGTCGCCGTAGGTCATCCCGGGCTCGTAGCGGGCGACGATGGGGTCCGCCACTCGGTGTGGCAGGGCACCGAAACGGAAGCGCTCGTTGTGGGCCAGGCTCGACATGAGGATGCGGATGATGAGCTTGACGCGCTCCGGGTCCTGCCGCATCTCAAGGTTGTGTTTGACCCGGGCGGCAGCGAAGCCGGCGGTCAGGCGCCCATCGACGAACTGCGCCCCGGCGAGGACCTCGTGGATCTTCTCCAACTGGGCGGCATTGAGCAGCTTGGGGATTGTGAGCAGCATGGCAGCGGGTCCGGATGGGTGAGCCCCCAGCGGACAACCCTGGAGGCGGGCCTTTGGTAGAATCGGCGCATTCTACGCCCAACCGAGGAGATTTCAGGGTGATACTCAAGGCTCTCGTCGACGATCAGACCTACTCCCTCGACGTGCCGGACTCCCTCATTGCCCAGGGTACGGAGTTCTTCGACAAGCTCGACCGGGACATGGACCAGGGCTGGCAGATGAGTCGGGAATGGGTGGACCACCCCAACCAGATCCAGCGCGGCCAGATCGTGGCCGACAAACTCCTCACGGCCCTGGAGAGCGAGAACCAACGCCTCGGCCTGCTCATGGCCGGCTATCTGCTCAAGCGCCTGCCCAATCTCGACGAGGTGGACATCGACATCCAGGGCGAGGTCCAGAACACCCTCTTCCATTTCCGCGACGAGGCCCCCGACACCGCGGCCGCCGCCAGTGCCCCGCCGCAACCCCGCCGGACTGAGGCCCCCGAGGGCATGAGCAAGCTAGAGGCCATGGAGCAGGCCGGCAACGACGTAACCAAGGTCTTCCGGGTCGGCAAGGCCTACAGGTTCTCGGTCTTCGACCACCACACCGGCGAGTGGCAGGACTCCCCCACCATTGCCGACGCCCACGAGGCGGAGCGCCTGCGGCAGGCGGCCTTCAAGCACCGCTTCGACGCCCTTCGACGCGGTGGCAACTGAGATGCCGGGCTAACCCGCCTGCCACCGACCGAGATAGACCCCTAGCCTGCCAACGAGTCCAGGGCCGGCCAATCGGTGTAACCCCTGGCGCCACCCCCATAGAAGGTCTCCGGGTCCGGTGGGGTAAATGGACCGCCGCGGCGCAGGCGCTCGGGCAGGTCCGGGTTGGAGATGAAGGGCCGCCCGAAGGCGATCAGGTCCGCCTCGCCCGCGCTGAGTGCCGCCCGTGCCCGCGGACCGTCGAAGGCGCCGTTGAGCATGGTCAGACCCCTGTAATGCGGGCGGATGGCGGCCAGGATGGCCTCCATCTTGGGCGCGACCTGGCGCATCACATCCGTATCGGCCACGTGCAGATAACCGATGCCGACCCGCGCCAGGTGGCCGGCAACATGCCCCTGGGTCTCCACCGGGTCCGCGTCGGCAATGTCGTTGCCGGTAAACAGGGGTGACAGACGCACCCCGACCCGCCCCCTGGGGACCACGCCGGTTACGGCCTCCACCACCTCGAAGAGAAAGCGGCAGCGTCCATCAAGGCTGCCGCCGTAGGCGTCGGTGCGTCGGTTGACATTGCTGGCAAGGAATTGATGGGGCAGATAGCCGTTGGCGGCATGGACTTCTACCCCATCGAAACCCGCGGCCAGGGCATTGCCTGCGGCCCGGGCATAGTCCTCCACCGTGGAGCGGATCTCCGCCAGGGTCAGGGGGCGCGGCGGCGAAGCCGGCAACCGCGCCGGATTGCCCTGGGCATCCAGCCCGAAGGCCAGGCAGGTCTCGCCGGTCACCGCCGAGGGGGCCACCGGGGACTCGCCGCCGTGCAGCGAGACATGGGACACACGCCCGCAGTGCCAGAGCTGGAGGACCATGTGGCCACCCTTGGCATGCACGGCGTCGGTGACCAGCCGCCAACCGGCGATGTGTTCCGGGGTGAAGATCCCGGGGGTGAAGGCATACCCCTTGGCGATGGGTGAGATGTTGGTCGCCTCCGCAATGATGAGCCCGGCGGTGGCACGCTGGGCATAGTATTCCGCCATCATCGGGGTTGGGACATCCCCGGGCTGCCCGGCCCGGGAACGGGTCAGGGGGGCCATCACAACCCGATTGAGCAGGGTCAGGCCGGACCATTCGAGGGGCTGGAACATCGGGTCTTGGATGTAGGACATGGACGGCTCCGGTGGGACAGGGTCGGCGGGCGATGATGCCAGGGTCCAGGGCCTGCGCCTATACTGCCGGGGGCACGGAGCGGCCGCATCGCGGGGAGGTTGTCGGTTCAGGGTAATATCTGCGCCCGAAACCGCCCGCTAACGCACTGACCCCGCGAGTTCCCCATGCCAGACCCCGGCCATCCGCCAGCACGCCCCTTATCCCCGCACCCCTTTACCGCCCTCGCCGCTGCGCTCATGGCCGCAATGCTCGGTGCCTGCACCCAGCCCCAGGACGCCGGCTATGAGCGTGACATCCTGGTCTTCGGGACCCTGGCCCACCTGACCCTCTACGGCGTCCCAGCGCCGCGGGCGGCGGCCCTGGCGGACGCCGTGGATGCCAGACTCCAGCAAATGCACCGCTCCTGGCACGCCTGGCAGCCGAGCGAGGTGACCCGACTCAATGCCGCCATCGCCAGGGGCGAGCCCTTCCTGGTCAGCGCCGAGGTCGCCGACCTCATCGCCGACTCCCAGACGGCCTATCGGGCCAGCGACGGCATGTTCAACCCCGCCGACGGGCACCTGTTCGCGCTCTGGGGCTTCCAGCAGGACGAGCCTCCCAAGGGCCCGCCGCCCTCGCGCGCGGCGGTCGCCGCCGTAGTGGCGGAGCACGCCGGGATGGACGACCTGACCCTGGACGGCGACACCGTCACCTCGCGCAACCCGCAGGTGGCCCTGGACTTCGGCGGCATCGCCAAGGGCTATGCCGGGCAGGCCGTCATCGCCTGGCTGCGCAGCCAAGGGGTCGAGAACGCCATCTTCAACGCCGGTGGCGGACTCCAGGTGATGGGTAGTCACGGCGAGCGACCCTGGCGTATCGGTATCCGTGGCCCCGACGGCAGCGGGGTCCTGGGGGCCGTGGACTTGGGTCCCCAGGAGGAGGCCATGCACACCTCCGGCAACTACGAGCGTTACCGGGAGTACGATGGCAAACGCTACCAGCACATCATCGACCCGCGCAGCGGGCTGCCGGCGGAACACATCGTTTCCGCCAGCGTCATCCACCCCGATGGGGCCACCGCGGATGCCGCCGCCACTGCCCTGGTCATCGCCGGCCCCGAGGGCTGGGAGTCGGTCGCCCGACGCATGGGGGTGACCCAGGCCATCCTGGTGGACGATCAGGGGACCGTCTACCTGACCCGTCAGATGCAGGAGCGGGTCCAGTTCCAGACGCCGCCGGCTCGGGTCCTGGTCAGCGACTGACCTCACTGCTCCGGCTTGACCGCCGCCGCCCGGGGCGGAAGACTTGGCCACCCTCGCCGCCCCGGAGCCCGGCCATGAGTAACCCCAACACCCCCGAGCACACCCCTACCGCAGCAACGCAGCGCCCGGTTACCAGCCCGCCCCTGCACCCCGGCCCCAGAGGGTCGCGGCGGGCCGCCCGCCGGCATCAGCGCCCACTGGAGGCGCCACCGGGGATGCCCAAGGTAAGCCATGCCCCCGCCGGTGCCGCCGCGGGGATCGAATATCACGAACTGATCCAAACGCCCGGCCAGACCCCCGCACGGGTCTTCTGCACGGATTATTGTTTGGACCAGTTTCAGGTCCAGGAGGTAACAGACATCGCCGCCTTCCTCGCCGTGCACCGCCCGACCTGGTCACATGTGCGCTGGATCCATGTCGAGGGCTTGCAGGACCGCGGCGCCATCCGCGCCCTGGCGGAGAAGTACCAGTTGCACCCCTTGGCCATCGAGGATGCCCTGGACGGTCACCACCGCCCCAAGGCCGAGGACTACCCCGGTACCGGCGACCTCCCCGGGCGCCTGTTCGTAGTGGCGCGCCGGGCGCGGTTGCTGGACGGCCATCTGGTGGGTGAACAGGTCAGCTTCTTCCTCGGCCGCAACACCCTGCTGAGCTTCCAGCAGACCCCGTGCAGCGCGGTGGACGCCGTACGCCGGCGCTGCGAAAACCCACGCTCGCGCCTGCGGGAGAATGACGTGAGCTTCCTCCTGTACTCCCTGCTCGACGCCATCGTCGATCGCTTCTTTCCGATTCTCGACGAGACATCGGCGCAACTGGAGGAGGCCGAGGAGGAGTTGTTGAGCGGACCCCACCTCCAGAACCTCCAGACCGTCCATCTGATCAAGCGCGACCTGGTGATGATCCGGCGCATCGCCTGGCCCATGCGCGAGCTCGTCGCCCAGCTCCAGCGGGAGCGCCACGAGTGCCTGTCGGAAGTCACCCAGACCTACTTCCGCGACGTCTACGACCACTGCGTCCAGATCATCGATCTCATCGAAACCTATCGCGAGATTGCCTCGGCGGTGGCCGAAACCCATGTCTCCATGATCTCCAGCCGAACCAACGAGATCATGAAAGTGCTGACCATCATCGGGACCATCTTCATTCCCCTGACCTTCCTTGCCGGGGTCTACGGGATGAACATGTACATCCCCGAGAACCAATGGGACTGGAGCTATCCCATCTTCTGGGCGGTGTGCATCGCCATCGCCGGCTTCATGCTGTGGCGCTTCCGACGCGGGGGCTGGATCTAGCCGCCGGCGGGGTATGGGACCGCTGCCTTGCCCCCCGGCCCGCGAGGTGCGCCGCCGGAGCGAGGCCATGGCGGAGGTGCCCATGCGGGTGCGCCACGCCGCTGTGCGTGGCTGGCGCTGTACCTGGGCATCGAGCCAGGCCAGCGCCGGTGGCTGAATCAGCGGGGCGCGGAGACCGGTGCAGACACCGGAGCCGGCTCGGCGGGGACGACCGGCACAGTGGCGGCATCGCCGCCCCCGATCAGCGCATTGAGCTTGTCGATCTGGACCTGGATGGCCGCGGGCATGACGTCCTTGAGGGCGTTGAGCTTGCTAACCGCCATTCGCGCCAATTCGGGCTTGTTCTGGGCAATGTAGTCTTCGGCCTGGGCGATCAGCTCCTTGGCCTTTTCCACCGCGGTGTTGGCCATGTCCCCGGCGGTCTTGGCCGCAGCGGCCCCCTTCTCCCGAGCCAGGTCCGCCGTCTCCCGGGCCTTCTCGGCCATGGTCTCACGGGCGGCTTCGAGCTTTGGCCTGGCATCCTCGGCGAGTTCCTTGCCGCGCGCGACAGCAGACTCGGCCGCGGCCCGACCCTTCTCTACCGCCGTCTCGGCATAGCCTGCGGCCTTATCCGCGGCGAACTTCGCCTGCTCCCTGGCCTGCTCCAACATCGTCTTTTCCGGCGTCGGGGAGGGCTGAACCGCCGGGGCTTGGGATTGATCTGTGGCCTGGGTCTTGGCGGGCTCATCGCTGGGCCCGCAAGCGGTCAGGATGACGGTGGCAACCAGGACGCCGGCAATGGGACGGATGTACATGGGGGGGCTCCAGATGAGATGTTCAGCCGCAAAACGGGCATGAAATTATGCGCCGTTCCGGCAATTTCTGGAATGGGCATCCGCGCGGGGCCCGCCGCGGGTTAAGATCCAGGTATGGATAGCCTGCTCGCCATCTTCGCCCTACTCCTTCTTGGCTGGTTCTGGCTGGACAGCCTGCGCGCCCGGGAACTGGCCATCGGCATTTGCCGGGCGGCCTGCGACGAACGCGACTTCCAGTTCCTCGACCAGGCGGTGGCCCTGCACCGCCTCGGCGTCGCCCGCACCCCCAAGGGGCTGCGGCTGCGGCGCGTGTTCCGCTTCGACTTCAGCGAGGAGGGGGTCGGGCGTCGCAGCGGCTATGTAGTGTTACGCGGCATCGACCTGGAGGCCTTCAGCCTGGGCCTGCCGGACCAGCCCAAGGACGCCTGACGAACGTCCGATAGGATTGGCTACTTGACGACCTTCAGGCTCGGGCGGACCCGCGGCGGCGTAGGCGGCTCCGGCTCGGCGTCCGTGACCTCCCCTTCGGCGTCGCCAGCAAGCTCATCTTCAGGAAAGAGCATGCCACGCCCGTTCTCACGGGCATAGATACCCAGCACCGCCTGGGGCGGGAACGAGACCTCCGTGGACACGCCGCCGAAGCGGGCGCCGAAGGCAATGCGCTCATTGCCAAGCACCAGGCCATGCACCGCAGTGGGACAAATGTTGAGTACGATGCGCCCTTCCTGCACAAAGCCGAGCGGAACCTGGGCCTTGGGATGGTTGGCGTTCACCAGGAGGTGGGGCGTCATCCCATTATCGAGGATCCACTCGTAGAGGCCACGGATGAGGTAGGGGCTATTCGGGGTCATGGTCCGCCGCAACTTCCCATCAGCGCAGATCGGCGATCATCTCGTGTTCAGCCTCGGTCAGGCTTGCCTTGAACGCCGGCCACTTGAAGATCCGCTTGGTGTAGTCATGGATGTCCTTCGCCTGCGCCGGCAGCTCGATCCCGAAGACTGGCAGGCGGTACAGCATGGGTGCGATGCAGCAGTCCACCAGGGACACCTCGTCGCTCATGAAGAAACGCTTTGCGCCAAAAACCGGCGCCGTCGCAATGAGGCTGTCGCGCAACTCCTTGCGGGCCTGCTCCGCGGTCGCGGCGTCGCCCTTGACGATGCGTCCCCATCAGGCTGAACCAATCGCGCTCCACGCGATACATGAAGAGTCGCGCATTGGCCCGGGCGACCGGATCCACCGGGAGCAACGGCGGGTGCGGGAAACGTTCGTCGAGATACTCCATGATGATGCGCGACTCATAGAGCCGTAAATCGCGATCCACCAGGCAGGGCACAGTACCGTAGGGGCTAAACTCCAGGACCTCCTCCGGCAGGTGGTTAGCATCCACATCGACGATGTCTACGGCGATGCCCTTTTCGGCCAGAACGATACGCACGCGGTGGCAGTAGGGACAAGAGGGGTCGGAGAATAGGGTCATTGGGAGTCTTCTGTTGGCGGCCAGGGCCTGTGTTTCCTTGAGTTTTGCGGTGACCTGGCGGGTCCGTGGGGCCCGGCAAGGTTAGTATCCAGTCACTGTCGTGTCACGCCCTATTGTGGACATAACCCGGGATGCTTGGCTGGATCGACCGTGGATCGCAACTGCCGGGTCCCGGACACCTGAGGTCCAGCCCATCGAACCCACCCGCACCTAGGCGGCGGCTGGAATCGGATTGACCCCATTGTGGGCAGCGCGGCGACAGTATACCTGCTCGCCGCGGGATTGGGGTCCAGGTGCCCAAAACGCAAGGGGCCGGGCCCGCGAGGGCCCGGCCCCTGTGCGGGCCGGGGGCCAAAGGCCGTCGCCTAGTGGACGTCCTTCCAGTACTCCTTCTTCAGCGCATAGGCGACGACGAAGAACAACGCCAGGAAGGCCAGCACATACCAGCCCAGGCGCTGGCGCTCCAGCTTCATGGGCTCGCCGACATAGGTCAGGAAGTTGGTCAGATCGCGCACCAGGCCGTCGTACTGCTCGGCGGAGAGCTTGCCCGGCTGGACCAGCTTAACCCCGGTGACGGCGGGTGGCGCGTCGCCGTGCTTCTCGCCCATGACGGGCTCCTGTATCCCCTGGAGCCCCTGCAAGACGTGGGGCATGCCCACCGCCGGGAAGACAACATTGTTGACGCCGTAGGGACGGGTCGGATCCACATAGAAGCCCTTCAGGTACGAATAGAGCCAATCCGGGCTGCGCCAACGGGTGACCAGGGTCAGGTCCGGTACGGCGACGCCGAACCACTTCTCGGCATCCTCCGGGCGCATGGAGATGGTCATCTGATCGCCCGGCTTGGCATCGCCGAGCATGTAGTCCTTGCGCAGGTCCGCCTCGTTGATCCCCAAATCCTCGGCCATGCGGTTGTAGCGCATGTACTTGAGCGAGTGACAACCCACGCAGTTATCGATGTACGCCTTGGCGCCGCGCTGGAGCGATGCCTGGTCCCGCAAGTCGATGTTGGCGCTCTCCAGATGGGCCCCGCCGCTGGCCAGACCCAAGGCAGGGAGCAGACCCAGGATGCCTGCGATGATCAGCTTTTTCATTGGGTCACCCTCTCCGGAACCGGCTTGGTCTTTTCCATCTTCGTGTAGATCGGCATCAGCAGGAAGAACGCGAAGTACAGCCCAGTAAAGATCTGCGCCAGCAGCGTCGCGGTCGGCGTTGCCGGCTGGAGCCCCAGGTAGGCCAACACGATGAAGGTGATCGCGAAGGCCCACAGGGCGATCTTGGACGGCATGCCCTTGTAGCGCACCGACTTGACCGGGGAACGGTCGAGCCAGGGCAGGAAGAACATGATCAGGATGGCCGCAAACATCACCACCACACCGGGGAACTGGGAGCCGAACATGGGGGGTACGGCACGCAACATGGCGTAGAAGGGGGTGAAATACCACACTGGTGCAATGTGCGCAGGCGTCTGCAACGGGTTGGCCGGCTGGAAGTTTGGCGGCTCCAGGAAGAGCCCGAAGAGGTCCGGGGCGAAGAAGACGATGGCCGAGAAGATCGCCAGGAAGACCGCGATGCCGGCGATGTCCTTGACGGTGTAGTAGGGGTGGAACGGAATCCCGTCCGCAGGGGCGTTGGCGTCCCAGCGGTTACCCTTGGGACCATACTTGATCTCGACCCCGTCCGGGTTGTTGGACCCGACCCTGTGCAGGGCGACGATGTGGATGAACACCAGCGCCGCCAGCAGGAAGGGCACCAGGAAGTGGAAGGCGAAGAAGCGGTTGAGGGTCACATCCGAAATGACGTAATCGCCGCGCACCCAGACCGACAGGTCCTCACCGATCCCCGGCACCGCCGCGAACAGGTTGACGATGACCTGGGCGCCCCAGTAGGACATCTGACCCCAGGGGAGCAGATAACCAAAGAAGGCGGTGGCCATCATGGCGAGATAGACGATGACGCCGATGATCCACAACAGCTCCCGCGGCTTGCGGTAGGAGCCGTACATCAGGCCACGGAACATGTGCAGATAGACGAGGATGAAGAAGGCCGAGGACCCGGTGGAATGCATGTACCGGATCAGCCAGCCCCAGTTCACGTCGCGCATGATGTACTCGACGGAGGCGAAGGCGTCCGCCGCGGAGGGCTTGTAGCTCATGGCCAGCCAGAGCCCGGTGAAGATCTGCATCACCAGGACCAACATGGCCAGGGAGCCCATGTAGTACCAGAAGTTGAAGTTCTTCGGGGCGTAGTACTCGGCCAGATGCTCCTTCCACACCTTGGTCAGGGGGAAGCGCTTGTCGATCCAGCCGAGGGCTCCCGTGGTGTCTGTGGTCTCTGCGCTCATCAGGCGGCTCCTTTATCTGCACCGATCAGGATGGTGGTATCTGTGAGGTAGGTGTGCTGCGGGATCACCAGATTGGTCGGTGCAGGGACGCTCTTGTAGACCCGACCGGCCAGGTCGAAGCGCGATCCATGACAGGGGCAGAAGAAACCACCCTTCCACTCCGGCCCCAAGTCCTCCGGTGCCACCTCCGGACGGTACATCGGCGCGCACCCGAGATGGGTGCAGATGCCGACGCCGACCCAGAACTGCGGCTTGATGGCGCGCGTCGGATTCTTGGCATACTCGGGCTGCTGGGGGACGTCGGAGTTGGGGTCCGCCAGCGTGCCATCCAGGGTCGGCAGGGCCGCGAGCATCTCCGGGGTACGGCTGACCACCCACACCGGCTTGCCGCGCCACTTGACGACTAGCATGGCGCCAGGCTCCAGCTTGCTGATGTCCGCCTCCACCGGGGCCCCGGCCGCACGGGCCTTGGCACTGGGGTTCATGGAGGCGACGAACGGGACTAGCGCGAAACCGACGCCGACGGCGCCGACGACGCTCGTCGCGGCGATCAGCACCCGCCGCCTGCTTGTATCTACACCTTGTGCGCTCATATGGTAGGAGGACCCCCGCTTGCGATGGCCATGGTCCCGGCAAGAGCCCACAGCGTTGTCAGGTTGGCGAATCAGAATATGCCGATGCACTACGAAGCCGGTTCGCGATTCTCCCCGATACCCCCATAAAAGGTCAAGGTGTGTGGGGATATTGGTCCGTGGGACAGGTCACGCACCCGGGAGCCGATCAGGCTGGGTTGGGCAGGTCGAAGAAGCGGTGCTCCAGGTCGAAGCGGGCGGCCAGATGGTCGCCCAGGGCACGCACCCCGTAGCGTTCGCTGGCGTGGTGGCCGAGGGCGAAGTAATCGATCCCAAGCTCGCGTGCCTGGTGGGTAGTCTGTTCGGAGATCTCGCCGCTCAGGTAGGCGTCCACCCCCAGGGTTGCCGCCTGCTCGATGTATCCCTGGGCACCGCCGCTGCACCAGGCGATCCGTTCCAGCGGGCCTGTCCGCCCGGCCACATGGGTCGGGGCCCGACCCAGTGCGGCAGCGATCTGCACCACCAGGTCCGCTCCGGGTGTAGGGCACGCCAGGCGCCCGCGCCACAGGATACCGTCGCACAGGGGGGTCGCTGCGGCCTCGCGAAACCCCAGGACATCCGCGAGTGTGCGGTTGTTACCCAACTCCGGGTGGGCGTCCAGTGGCAGGTGATAGACCAGGAGCCCCACGCCGGCGCGGACCAGGGCCCGCACGCGACGGCCCTTCATGCCGGTCAGGCGGGGATCTTCTCCACGCCAGAACCAGCCGTGGTGAACCAGAATGGCGTCCGCCTCCCAGGCAATGGCCTCGTCGAGCAGGGCGGCACTGGCAGTGACCCCTGTGGCCAGACGCCGCACCGGCCGTTCCCCCTCGACCTGGATGCCGTTGGGGCAATAGTCCTGAAAGGCGGCGGCCCCGAGCAGGTCGTCGCAGTAAGCGGCCATCGCATGTAAATCGGTCATAAGGTTAAAGCCCCAACCCCCGGTCACCTGGCCTCGGCCCGCGAGCGCTCAACAGGACCGGCAGGCATGATAACTTAGCCGCCATGAGTCGTGATCACACCCTCCCCTGGATTCTCACCGCCTTCGTTGCGGGTGTTGCCAGCGTCCTGACTGCCCTGTGGCTAGCCCCAGGGCTCTTGCCGCTTGCACCCCCCGTCGGCCAGGGCCAGGCACCGGACCCAAGGGACCAGGGCGGGACCTCCTTCGCCGCAGCCGTGCGGCGTGCCGCCCCCGGCGTGGTCAGCGTCTTCAGTTCCGTGGTCTTGAGTCAACGCAACCCGTTGGGCGCCAAGGACCCCCAAAACCAGCACCGCTACGGGCAGTTGGGCCCGGATGCCGAGCACCAGAGGCGCGCCACCAGCCTGGGCTCAGGGGTCATCCTGTCCGCCGACGGGCTCATGCTTACCAACCGCCATGTGGTCAAGGACGCAAACCGCATCCAGGTCGAGTTGGCCGATGGCAAGCGCCTGGCGGTGCGGGTGCTGGGCTTCGACCCAGAGACCGACCTCGCCGTCCTGCGCGCCGACGCCCGCGACCTGCCGACCATCCCCATCGGCGAGCCCAAGGACCTGAGGATAGGGGACGTGGTGCTGGCCATCGGCAATCCCTTCGGCGTCGGCCAGACCGTGACCCTGGGGATCGTCAGCGCCACTGGACGCACCGACTTGGGGCTAAGCGGGGTGGAGAACTTCATCCAGACCGACGCGGCCATCAACCCCGGCAACTCCGGCGGCGCCCTCATCGACAGCCGGGGGGCCCTGATCGGGATCAACACCGCCATCTATTCCGAAAGCGGGGTCTCCGAGGGGGTCGGCTTCGCCATCCCCGCCGACCTGGCACAGGGCGTGGCAAGCCAGATCCTGGCGTCCGGCAAGGTCACCCGGGGCTGGTTGGGCATCAGCGGGCGCAGCGTCACCCCCAGCCTTGCGGAGACCTTCGGCCTGCGAACACAAACCGGGGTCCTGATCTCCTCTACCGCCGAGGGCAGCCCGGCGGAGCGGGCCGGGCTGCGCCCCGGGGACGTCATCACGCGGGTCAGCGGGCAACCGGTGACCGACACCCAGCAGCTCTTCGATCTCATCACCGGCGCCGGACCCGAGGCCGCCGTGGTCCTGGAGGTCTGGCGCGGAAGCGAGCGCATCGAGGTCAAGCCCACCACCGCGATCAGGCCACTGGCCGCCAAAGACTAGCGTAGCGAGGACCGTGGCGGACTGCCTTCAGTACCAGATGAAGGGAGAGCTGACCGGTTAGCGGCGGCGTCTCAGATGGAGGGCGCAGTACCCCGGCCGCACAGGACTACGGTTTGGGGAGTTGCTGGAAGATACACTCCACCGCCCGGGAACTTTCTCCCACAGGGTAAAAGGAGTTGATGTCCTCCTTATACTTGGCCCTGGTCATATCCCCGAGGAAGAGCTTGGTGGTCAGGTCGACGAAGTAGATATCGTCCTGGCTCTGCAACAACCAGGCGATATCGGCGGTGCCCACGTTGAGGCTCCCGCACTGCTTGCCGACCTGGGTAAGGAAGGCGTTGGCCGCCGGGTCCTCCACCACGGAGTCGCGCACAAAGCCCTCCTTGCCGCAACCCGCGAGGGCGACGACCAACCCGGCCAGGATCAGGCCGCGACGGGCGGGGGTCCAACGATGCGGCGCATTGACCATGGGGCAATCTCCTCGATGGTGGGACGGACGGACGGCCTTTGCCGATGGGTCGCCGGCATCCTAGCGCGTGCTCGGGATATAGGCATAGGCCTTGGGGACATTGGCCCCCTTGATCTCGAACGCCTGGCTCTGCCAGAAGCTGCCCAGGCTCGCCACCTGACCCGCGGGATAGGTCCCGACCTTGACCTCATTGCCGGTGACCTCGAAGGTGCCGGATCCCGGGGGCATCTTCAGCAGGACCTGGCAGGGGGTGGAAATGCAGTTTCCGGTGTCCCCCGGGGCCAGGGTGACCTGGTCAAAGCCCTGCACCGAGGTGCCGGGAGCGGCGCAGGCGGCGAGCAGGGACGCAGCCCCGGCGCAGAGCCCGAGGGTGGCGAGGGTCGAGCGGGAGCGGATCGATGTGGAGAAGGTCATGGTCAAGCTCCTACCTTTGGGTTGGTTTTAGGAGTATCTCGTTTCGGTCAGGCGAACGCGGCCTGCCGGACCCGTTGAAAAGCGAGGTTGGCCGCGCGCTTGCTCGGTGCCGGTTACCCGACCTCCTATGGCACCGGCACGACCTGATAGTAGACGCCGGAATCGCCGAACCCCGGCTTGTACCAGGTCGAGCCGCATTGATAGTACAGGGTACTGTTGACCTTCATCTTCTTGCAGCCGCCGGGAAGGGACGACAGATGGGTCCCTAGCGGCACCGTCGAACCCTGGTTGACCACCACGGTGGTGGCCGGTTGGGAGGCATCGGCGATCGCCGCACCCGCCATGGCACCCACCGCCAGGCCACCCACCGCCGCCGCCGCGGCGCCGCAGTTATAGCAGCCGCCCGGGTGATAGCCCCCAACGTAGGTGTTGTGGACCCCGACGAAGTCGGTGTGGGTGACACCCCCGTAATAGCCGCGGTGCGCCCAGCCGTCACCACGCGGCCCGCGCTCACCCCGTCCGGACCGGCGTGCGCCCAGCCCTCGCCCACCCGGCCGGCGCTGACACCGCCCCAGCCACGGTGGACCCAGGCGCTCGCCTCCTGTATCGGCAGCACGGCCAACGACGCCAATGCGGCCCCAAAGATCCAGCCTCTGCGTCATGTTCATCGCATCACTCCTTCCCGGCCGACTTGTTGTGCTTCGCGCCCGCTGCACCCTGCCCGGCCCCGGGGCCCTGAGCGCGACTGTGCTCGATGCGCTGGGCATCGCCCGCCCCCGCGAAGGTGAAGCGTGCCTCGGGGATGGTCGGGTTCAGTTTCCAGTCGAAGAACCGGGTGGTGACCGTCGGCACCTTCTCGATATCGACGTGCTTGACCTGCACCAGCCGCGGCAGCTTGTCCTCGGCGCCGATCCAGATCTCCCAGTCCACGCCGTGGCTGGTCAGGGCGAGATGCTCTGTCTTGACCCCGTCGATGGTCGATTCGCCCACGAAGAGCGCCCCCTTGAGGTCCGCCGACATCGCCGCGAAGGGGTCGGCGAGCAGCACCTCGACATAGGGGAAGCTGTGCTCGGCGACGTCGAAGGCCTCACGCAGCGTGGCATCGATGGTGGCCGGGGCCGCAATCTCCGCGTAGAGCTTCTCCGCCGGCGCATACAGGGTGACGGTACGGCCGTTGTAGTAGACCTCCATGGGGACCTGATCCCCGCCGCGCTCGACGAACAACTTGTCCGGGCGTTGCAGCGCCACGCTGGAGCTGCCGATCAGGCTCACCCACTGACCGTTGGGCGCGACCATGGGCACGCTGTTCTCCGTGCGCACGGTGAACGCCGTCGCCGCGGCGAGCCGGTCGCTCATCGCCTTGAGCGCGGCCAGGGCGCGAGGGTCCTTGACGGCATGCAGGGCGGAGGCCCCGGCGGCGGCCGGGTGTGCGCCCGGCGCCTGCTCTGCCGCCAGGGCCCCGCCGGCCAGGGCGCACGCCAGCCCGGCGGCCAGGGCACTGCGGATCAACAGGTTCTTTCTCGGCATGGGCGAATTCCTCTTTGGACTGGGGTTGGTGACTGGTACCCGGCGAGCGGGGGCAAGGACCCGGCGCCGACCTATTTCGGGAACATCAGTTTGAGAGAACGTAGATACGCCGCTGTTTGCCCACTCCGGGAAATCGTAGGGCGGATGCCCGTCAGGGCGAACCGCCCTTAGCCGGCGCCGACTGCCCCTTGCTGAGCCGCCTTGCGTGCCGCCAGGGCAACGAAGATATAAGACCAACCATTGAAGACCAGTTCGATGGCCACGAACAGGCCGATCACCCATAGGCCGGACTCCGGCCATTGAGCGATGATCATGCCACCCAGCACAATGGAAACGACGCCTGAGAACAACGACCAGTACCACCCATCCACCGCCGCCCGGATCTGAAGGGCCATGATGATGCGAGACACGCCGACAGCGATCAGGATGCCGGCCAGCACCAGGGTCAGCACAGCGGAGGCGCGCACCGGGTCGGCGATGATGTCAATACCGGCGGCAATGTACAGCAGTGCGATCAGCGCATGCCACAAAACGCCCTTCCAGCCCTTGCAGGTGAAGGCATGGGCAAGCTGGAACGTGCCTCCCACGAGGAGCAGGATTCCAAAGAACAGAACGCTGGTCAGGGTAAACGCAAACGTCATATAGAACCCGAGCGTGCCTAGGACGATGGAGGCAATGCCCAAGGCCAGCAGCCAACCCCAATTCTTCTTCAATTCGCCGAAAATGGCGCCCTGGATAGCGGTCAGGGCGGCCTGGTTGGTTGCGGACATGACGGGTTTCTCTGTTTGTCGATGGTTTGTGATCGGTTATTGGCACCGAGACGGCGGCTTACTGCGCGCGATGAGTCTGCGGGACAATCCGGCAAATTGCCAGCCGCGCCTTTCAAGGCAATAGCGCGTTGCGCCGCTCGTCGAGTTGGCTGCGGCTTATGTCGAACGCTGGATTCCGTCCCTACTCCGGTCGTGGATACCCTCGCGCTTGCCGGCATGGTTGTCGTTGAACAGGAACTCATCCTCTCCCTGGACGGTGCCGGCGCCGCCTGGGTTCTGGAACCCGGGGCGCAGCCAGCGGATCAGTCCGCGCCGCTCCTCCGCGGCCCGCTCGGCGTTCAGTTCCACCAGGCGGTGGAGAATGGTCTCCTCGACCTGGCAGGCGGCGACGACCTCACTGTCGGGGACGGGTCCGGGGCCAAGTCGTCCCAGCCATAGGCGGCCGGCACCGCGGCGTCGAGTTCGTCGCGGAGCGGCGCAGGACCGAGACCAGGCCCTGCTCGTGGATGAACTTTTCTTTGAGTGTCAGGGGCTCGCCGCGGCGCAGTTGTTCCAGGACGTTGTACATACCGGTCAGGGTCAGCCCGGGGTAAAGCGCCTAGCGGGCCTTGCGGTGGGCGTCCAGGCCCTCGGCCAGTTGGCGGATGCGGCCCTTGCAGGATTCGTTTGGGTCATGGAACCGGTGCATCGGGCGGACTCGTTGCGATTGGCGAACCGCCTCAGCGCCGGCATTGCCTGCGCGTCTCTACGATTGAGATCGACCTGTCAGGGGACCTCAAGCGCCGCCCGCTGGGCCAACAGGCCATCCAGGCGGGCCTGCTCCGTATCGATCAGACTCTGGTACCTACTCGCCACGGCCGCCACCTTGGCGGTCATCTCTGCCTGCCAGGCCGCCAGGTCTCGCGACTCGCTTCCGGCGCGCACCTCCTGGCGCAACAAGGCGATCTCTGCGGCACGCCGGATGGGCAGCTCGCTCAGACGTTGTTTGCTGTTGAAAATTTCGGTATCGAGGAGCCGCGCCTCGGCGACCTGTCCTGCCTGGGTCTCCCTGGCCCTGGCGCCGGCCGCGGCGACCTCGGCTTGGGCTGGGTTCTGCTTGTCGTAGTCCACCTCGATGCGTTTGGCCGCCGGGCCGCAGGGTTGGTCGGAGAAGGTGGTGACTCCATTGCGGGTGCACTCATAGACCCCGAGCGTACCCTCTGCGGCGGGGCTGGGTGTCGCGGTGGCGGCGAGCAGGGCCCCCAGACAGAGGGTGGACAGCGGTCGTGCCGGATGGATGCGGGTCATGGTGGGCTCCTGTGCCGTTATTACGGGTGCGCCTGGGTGCGCGGCCCGGTCGGTCGCTAGGGTCCCGACGAGCGGGCCGTCATCGAGCGACCAACTCGATGCGCCGGTTCATGGCCCGCCCCTCCTCGCTGGCGTTGGGGGCCACGGGGGCGAGGCCGGCGAGCCCGTGGGCCGTCAGGCGTTCGGGGTCAATGGCGAAGTCCCGCATCAAGGCCGCGACCAGCGCCTCGGCGCGGCGGCGAGACAGGTCGAGGTTCTGGGCCTGGTCTCCCTGGTTGTCTGTATGGCCGACGACATGGAGGGCCAGGGTCGGACGGGTGCGCAGGAGGCGGGCGATCTCCCCCAACTGGTCGGCAGACTCGGGTTTGATCTCGGCCTGCCCAGGGTCGAAGTAAACCCCATAGACGGGTATGTGCCCATCCAGGTCTATGCCTTGGGCCAGTTCGTCCGCCTTGAGCAGGATGAGGTGCTCCGCGCCACCCTGGCTGAGGATGGTCTCGACAAAGACGGCGACGCCGTTTTCCGCTTGCGGTGCCGTCGGGTTGTTCTGGCGCGCAGTGAAGATCATCGCATAGGTCGTACCGGCCTCCCCCGGGGCCTTGCCCACCAGGACCCGCGGTTCCCCCACCGAGTCCTCTGCAAAGGCGCCTGCCGCCGGCCCCGGGAGGCGCTTGCCATAGACCTCATCGGAATAGACCGCATCGACCCCCTGACCGCAGGCGAGGAAACCGGCGCACTCGAAAAGGAACTCATAGCCAGCCGCGGCCATGGCCTTGGCGTAGGCGCGCATGACTTCGACGGAACTACGTCCGGCAGGGGCGGCGTAAAGGTAGCGAGTACGCTGGCCGGTGAGGCGCACCGAGTTGTCCCAGAATGAAACGTCCGGGTCCTGGTTCCAGCCGGCCAACGGAAGGGTCGCTTCGTCCGCCTCCGGGCCCTGGCAACCGAGCAGGATCGCCCCCTCCGGCGGGGACAGGCCCGGGGGGGCCGGACATATGGGCGCAGCGCCCGTCGGGTCCGCCATGGTCTGGGCGGGCAAGCAGAGCCAGGCCAAGGCAAGCATCGTCGCCGCACGGAGAGCCGAGGCGGGTGACTTGCGGTGGCAACAGGGGTCTGGACGCAACGATATGCCCTCCTGGGGGTACAGCTGGCCCATGTCGGGCGGAGGCATTATCCCAAAAAGGGTGGCGTTGTCTGTGCCTAATCACCCATAACGCCCGACCCCGCGGGGCCATCAGGGCACGTTCGCCCAGACCATCCCTGCCAATCTCAAGGCCCAACTGGAGCCCCTGATCGACCGTTCAATACCAGGCGCAGCCAGGGTGCGATCGGATCTCCTATCGCCCCTTGCATCACTGGCCCATCTCTCGCTGGAGGGCGCCTTGACGCCGGGCTGCCTCCAGCTTAGCGTTGCGCCGACTTCCCTTCCCCAGGCCGCCCAAATGCCGACCGCCACCCTAGCAGGATGCGCGCTTCGGTAAGCCAGACCCAGGTTTCGGAGACGTCGGTACGTACGTCGTGGTGCATGATCAAGCGGCGAGCGCGCTCGTTCCAGGCGTGGGTGCGCTCAACCACCCAGCGCTTCGGCAGCGGTACGAAGCCGTCGGCGTTCGCGCGAATCTCGAACAGGTCCGGTTGCACCGCGTCGATCCAGCGGCCCACGGTGCGGTTGCCGGGATGACGAACCACTTCGACGCGAATGCCGTGGTCGTGCTCGATGCGCTGGGCGCAAGCACCCGCGTAGGCGCTGTCGACGAAGAGGGTAGCGACCTCGGGGTATTTCTCCGCCGCCCGTGCCACGGCCGGCAGTCCGGCATCGCGGTCTTGCAGGTTGGCCGCGCCGACGCTCACCGCCAGCAGCAGGCCGAGGGTGTCGACCACCAGACTGCGCTTGCGCCCCTTGACCTTCTTGCCAGCGTCGAAGCCGCTCGGCCCGCCTTGCGGGGAGCCGCGCGTGGATTGCGCGTCGAGCACCGCGGCGCTGGGCGCGGCCTCGCGTCCCTCGCGCTCGCGCCACAGCCCGCGCAGCCGATCATGCATCCGTTCGAACGTCCCCGCCGCGCTCCAGCGCCGAAAGGTCTTGTAGACGTTGTGCCAGGGCGGAAACTCGCGCGGCAGCATCCGCCAGGCGCAGCCCGTGCGCACTAGTCCCCCATTTGAGCCAGGACGAGTATCTGCTTGGCGAGCGCGACGCCGCCCAGCGCCATGAGTACCTGAACGGCGAGCTGGTGGCCATGTCGGGCGGCTCCCGGGCGCACAACCTGTTGGCGACTCGGGTCGCGCGGCTGCTGGGTAATCACCTCGAAGCTGGGCACTGCCGCGTCTACCAGTCCGACATGAAGGTGCGCGTCGAGGCCGCAAACCGCTACTACTACCCGGATGTCATGATTTGCTGCGGCCCGGTCGAGGCAGAGCCGGACCCTTACTACGAGACCGCCCCGAGCCTGATCGTCGAAGTCCTCTCCCCGCGTACCGCGGCCAATGACGACGGCGAGAAGCGTGTCAACTACCAGTCCTTGCCATCCCTGGACGAATATCTGCTGCTGAACCCGGACACTGGCGAGGGCACCCTATACCGCCGCGGCGGTGCCTTTTGGACCCGCATCCAGCTCGATCGGGGTGACCCCCTGGAGCTTAGATCCATTGGGCTACAGGCCGCCATGGCCTGGCTGCTCGGTTCTTCTGCTGCCGAGGCTGGGGCTTCGTAACCAGCAAGGCGACGAAGACCAGGCGCCGTTCGGCCTCGGCGAAGGGTATCGCCGCCCGGTCGTTGCCGCGTCGCATCGTGCGCATTGGGTAGCGGACGGCGACGATGCGGGTGTGCCGGGGAAGCTGGGGCGGCAATTCGTGGTCTGGCGCTGGTTTCCGCCCGGTTCCGACGCGCCTCGCCTCAGGCAATGCTCTGGTAGTAGAGATTCTGCGGGTGCCGGGCCTCGGCGAAGAAGTACCAGCGTTCCGCCAGGAGCCCGAGGTACTGGACCCCGAAGGCGGCCAGCGGGAGGACCGGGGACTCCAGCCAGTGCGCCAGGGCGATGAGCAGCACAGGGATCGGGAAGGTCAGTACCAGGAAGAGGGCTCGCACCAGCATCAGGGTCCCGGCGCTGCGCCCGTGGAAAAACTCCCGGGTGTTGAAGGACCCGCCCATGGCCCCCTGGGCCTTCTGCGTCAGCTCGGAATGCCGCACGCCGATGGCGCTGGGCAGGGTGCTCTTGTGCTTCAGGCCCCGGTTGCGGGCCATGGCGAGCAGGCGCGTCACCAGGGCCAGCAGGGTCGCGATCACCCCACTGGTCCCATAGAAGCCGACGAGTTCGTTGCCCAGCCAGGCCGACCAGCCCGCCGCCAGCAGGAACCCGGAGGCGATGCCCAGCAGGGTGAAATTGACCACCGTAAGCGGGCTATGCCACTCCTGCAGGAACCGCACCCCCGCATAGATCATGGCCGTGCACAGGAACAGGGCAAAGACCGCCAGGGTCCCGAGCAGCCCGATGAGCAGGGTCGGGGTCACCGGCAAGGTCCCCGCCAGGGTGAACAGGGGGGAATTCCAACCGAGATAATGGGCCATCGCATAGGCCGCCACCAGGGCCATGACCAGCGGCAGGGCCAGGACCTCCCGGGACAGCCAGGAGGTGCGCCATTGGGTCGCCGCCCGCCAGGCGCGCTCCGGGTGGCCGAGGTGGAAGAACGAGGCGACGAGCCCCGCCACCAGCAGGGCCAGGGCGATCAGGCTGCCGCCGACATAGAAGGCCGCACCCTGGATCGGCAGTAGATTGGCCAGGGCATAGATCTCGCCGGTATACAGGGCCAGGAAGAGCCCCTGACCGGCGCCGATCAGGGTGGTCAGAAAGATGACTGAGAAGGCTGGGTGCATGGGTGACTCAGTGTAGTGTCAGTGTCAGTGTCAGGTGTCAGTTGCAGTGTCAGTTGTCAGGTGTCAGGTGTCAGGTGTCAGGTGTCAGGTGCAGGTGCAGGTGCAGCATGTTGTTGCGCAGGCCGACGAGCATTGCGGAAATTTCTCTTGTTTCGGCGATCCAGGCTTTGCCGACCTCTTTGTCGATATAACCGATTTCGACGCCGATATAGATTTGGGTCCGCAACTCTGCGCAGGAGCCGAGCGCAATGTCCAGGAATCGCTGCTTTTCTTTCGGCGAGCGTCTTTCCATTCCCTCGGCGATGTTGCTGGGTACGGATAGCCCCGACCGGGTAATTTGGTCGCGAAACCCGAAATCCCGCAGACCGCTCAGCATCTTGTACAGCTCTACACTAAGCCGTGCAGATCGCTTCCATACATCCAGGTCCTCGAATCGCACTAACGCCATGGTTTGCCCCCACCGTCTCCGACAACCACTGACCTCTGACCGACAACTGACAACTGACAACTCTACCAGGCCACATCGTCCAGGGCCTCTTCGCCGGTGTAGGTGGTCAGGTCCTCGCGCCGCAGCGGGTTGTCGGCACGCACCAGTTCGTCCTCGTTGATGTGCATGGCGGTCCTGCGCCGCGGCAGATAGTGGTTGGACGGCCGGGTGCCCCACTCCGGCATGAGCTGATAGCCGCCACGCTCGCGGATGGCCACCGAGACCTCCGAATTGGGGTCGTGCACGTCGCCGAAGAGCCGGGCGCTGGTGGGACAGGCCATGACGCAGGCCGGCCGGCGCTCCCGTTCCGGCAGCTTGAGGTCGGTGATGCGGTCGATGCACAGGGTGCACTTCTTCATCACCCGCTGCTGCTCGTCGATCTCCCGGGCACCATAGGGACAGGCCCAGGAGCAGTACTTGCAGCCGATGCACTTGTCGTAGTCCACCAGGACCACGCCGTTATCCGGGCGCTTGTAGGACGCACCGGTGGGACACACAGGGACGCAGGGCGGGTCTTCGCAGTGCAGGCAACTCTTGGGGAAGTGCACCGTCTCGGTGAGCGGGAAGACCCCCACCTCGAAGGTCTGGACCCGGTTGAAGAAGGTCCCTGTGGGGTCGGCATCGTAGGGGTTGCGGTCCGTCAGGGGACCGGCCCACCCGGAGGTGTTCCACTGCTTGCAGGAGGTCACGCAGGCGTGACAGCCGACGCAGACGTTGAGGTCGATGACGAGGGCCAGTTGGGTCATGTCGCGTATCCTGTGGCTATGGCCTGCCGTGCCGGGCGCGGACCTTCAGTCCCGGGCCTCGGTGTCGTCGTCCTCGTCGTCTTCTTCCGGCTCCTCGACCGCGTAGCCCAGGGCCTCGGCCAGGTCCATGGGCTCGATCTCCAGCCCGGTCAGCTCGGCGTCCCAGTTGGTCCCGACCAGGACCCCGTCCTCGTCCATGCCGCTCAGCCAGTCCTCACAGAAGGTATCCAGCTCGATGCTGGTGGGCACATAGGCCGCCCATTCGTCCACGCAGTGAAGGCTGGCGTCGGCCTCGTCGGACCAGAACGGGAAGACGACCTCCCCCTCGTACTCGCCGGACTCGCAGGCGGCCCAGCCGTCCTCCCCCATCAGCCCCCAGACGAGGCCAGTCTCCTGGACACGGGCAAGAAACAGGTCGTGATTGGCCTGCGGGTCATCGGTGAGTTGGGTCATGGCGATTCCGGGTGGTGGTTGGAAAGGATGAAGACAAGGGATGTATACGAAGAAGTTGCAGTTGGCAGTTTTCAGTTGTCAGTACAGTCAGTAACAGGTTGTTAGTACTTGGGAAACCGCCGGCGAAAAGCGGGAAACCCAAGTGCGATGGGTATATACCAGCGAGCTTTCAGTTTTCGTTTCTAGATCATCCCTGAAAATCACGCTCTTACTGACAACTGACAACCTTTTCGCAAAAAAGCATCAACGCCTGCCGAACAGCCCGGCGACATAGGCCTGCCACTTGCCGCGACGGCGCTCCTGGCCCGGCAGGGTGGGCATGGCGGCGAACTGGGGCGAGGTGACCTTGGGCTCATCGGGACCGGCCTTGTAGACCCGCACCCGCACGTCGAACCAGGCCGCCTGGCCTGTGACCGGGTCCGAGTTGGAAACATGCTCCCCGCACTCCGTGGGCGGCAGTTCCTCGCTGATCAGGTGGTTGAGCAGGAAACCCTTACGCGCCTCATCCGCGCGTCCACTCAAACCCCAGGCCCCGGCGGCCTTGCCGATGGCGTTCCAGGTCCAGACGGTCCCCGGCTCGACCGCCTCGGAGAAGCGGCACAGGCAGCGCACCCGCCCGTGGGGTGACTCCACCCAGATCCAGTCGCCGTCATCGAAGCCGTTGGCGGCCCCAACCCTGGGGTTGACAAACAGATAGTTGTGGCTGTGGATCTGGCGCAGCCAGGCGTTCTGGCTGTCCCAGGAGTGGTACATGGCCATGGGGCGCTGGGTCAGGGCATTGAGCGGATAGCGCTGGGTATCCGTCAGCCGCGTCTCCAGTGGCTCGTAGTAGAAGGGCAGCGGGTCGAAGTAGGTCTCCACCCGCTTGCGCAGGCGGTCCGGCGGCTGACGGCCTGGCCACTTGCCCTGGGCGGCGAGGCGGAAGCGCTGCAGGACCTCGGAATAGACATGGAGCGTAATCGGCTCGGCATAGCGGGTCATGCCGTGGGCCCGGGCCCAATGCAGGTACCCCTTATTCCAGTTGCGCATGTACTGGTAGGAGCGCGGCAACTCATGGTGATAGGAGCAGCCGTTCTTGGCATACATCTCCCATTGCCGCGGGTTGGGCTCGCCCTTGAGGAACTTCTCCCCGCCCTTGCCCCGCCAGCCGGCCAGGTAGCCGATCCCGGAGCCCGGCGAGGTCTCGTAGTTGATGATGAAGTCCGGGTAGTCGCGGTACTTGCGCGACCCGTCCTCCTTGACAAAGGCCGGGAGCCCCAGGCGCGACCCCAGCTCGATCAGCACCTCCTGGAAGGGCTTGCATTCCCCCTTGGGCGGCAGGACCGGGATACGCACGGAGTCCACAGGCCCGTCGAACTCGGAGATGGGCCGATCCAGCATGGACAGGACGTCGTGGCGCTCCAGGTAGGTCGTATCCGGCAGCACCAGGTCCGCGAAGGCCACGGTCTCGGAGGCGAAGGTGTCGCAGACCACCAGGAAGGGGATCCGGTACTCGCCGTTCTCATCCTTGTCGGCCAGCATCTTGCGGACCTCGACCGTGTTCATGGACGAGTTCCAGGCCATGTTGGCCATGAACAGCAGCAGGGTGTCGATCCGGTAGGGGTCGCCGCGCCAGGCATTGGTGATGACGTTGTGCATCAGCCCATGGACCGCCAGCGGGTGCTCCCAGGAGAAGGCCTTGTCGATGCGCACCGGCTCGCCGGCCGCGTCGATGAAGAGGTCCTCCGGCTTGGCCGGCCAACCCAGGGGCATCCCGTCCAGCGGGGTGTCCGGCTGCACCGCCTCCGGTCCGTGGGGTGGTTTGGGGCAGGGCGGTATGGGCCGCGGGAACGGGGCCTTGTGACGGAAGCCGCCGGGGCGGTCGATGGTCCCCAGGATGGTCATCAGGATGCCTAAGGCCCGGATGGTCTGGAAGCCGTTGGAGTGGGCCGCCATGCCGCGCATGGCATGGAAGGCCACTGGGTTACCGGTGACCGAGGCGTGCTCGTTGTCCCAGCAGTCGGTCCAGGGGATAGGCAGCTCGATCTTCTGGTCCCGGGCGGTGACGCCCATCTCGTGGGCCAGGCGACGGATGGTCTCCGCCGGGATGCCGGTGATCCCCGCCGCCCACTCCGGCGTGTAGGCCTCGACCCGCTCCTTGAGGAGCTGGAAGCCGGGCTTGACCCGGGTCCCATCGTCCAGGGTGAAGCTGCCGAGCAGCCGAGGCTCGGCCCCCGGGGTATGGGTGCCGACGGCGCCGATCTCCGGGTCCCACCAGAGCTTGTTCTCCGGGTCGAAGCACCCCTCCTCGGCGTGGATCTCGAAGCGGCGGAACAGGCCGTGGTCGGCCCGTTCCGGGTCGTCCACCACCAGCTCGGCGGCGTTGGTGTACTGCACCAGGAAGTCGCGGTCGTAGAGCCCCTGCTTGAGGATCTGGTGGATGATGGCCAGCAGCAGGGCCCCGTCGGTCCCCGGCTTGATGGGCACCCACTCGTCGGCGATGGCCGAATAGCCGGTGCGGATGGGGTTGATGGAGACGAAGCGCCCACCGCGACGCTTGAACTTGGAGATGGCGATCTTGAGCGGATTGGAATGGTGGTCCTCGGCGGTGCCGATCATGACGAAGAGCTTGGCCCGGTCCAGATCCGGACCACCGAATTCCCAGAAGGAGCCGCCGATGGTGTAGATGAGTCCGGCGGCCATGTTCACGGAGCAGAAGCCGCCGTGGGCGGCATAGTTCGGGGTACCGAACTGCTTGGCGAAGAGCCCGGTGAGGGCCTGCATCTGGTCGCGCCCGGTGAACAGCGCGAAGCGCTTGGGGTCCTCGGCGCGGATCTTGCGCAGGCGCTCGGCGAGCAGATCGAAGGCCTGGCCCCAGGAGATCTCTTCGAACTGGGAGGTCCCGCGATCCGCCCCGGGTACCCGCCGCAGGGGCTTGGTCAGACGCCCGGGGGAATACTGCTTCATGATCCCCGAGGATCCCTTGGCGCAGATCACCCCCTGGTTGAGCGGGTGATTGGGGTTGCCCTCGATGTAGCGGACCTCGCCGTCGCGCAGGTGCACCCGGATGCCGCAGCGGCAGGCGCACATGTAGCAGGTGGTCTCTTTGACCTCGCTGCGGCCGAGATCGCGGTCCGAACGAAGGGCGGGGTCCTGCATGGGGCGACCTGCGGAGCGGCTCTTAAGATCAGCGCATTCTAATATTCTTGCATCGTCAGCAGCAAACCCCTGCGACCCGGGGTTAGAGCCCATGGCAGGGCGTGGGAACCCCATGACCGCAAGGCTTGCAAAATCCGGCCGTTCCGCCGACCTTTCGCCTGCACACCAACAACGACAGCGAGGACACCCCATGACCATCCATCAGGCCGAGATGCCCCTGACCCTCAGCCGCTTCTCGCAACTGCTCATCATCGACGCCCAGGAGCGCCTGGCGGCTGCCATGCCCCCCGATGACCTGGAGCGGGCCTTGGCCAACATCGACCGCCTGGTGAGTGCGGCGCAAACCCTTGGCATCCCCATCATCGCCACGGAGCACAATCCCAAGGGCCTGGGCCCCCTGATCCCGGCCATTCGGGAGCGGCTCCCGGTGGACCCCGCCCCTACCTCAAAGACCTGCTTCTCGTGTTGCACCGCGGCAGGGTTCGAGCACAACCTGGACCGCGAGCCTGGGCGCAAGCAGGTGATTGTGGTCGGGATGGAGGCCCACATCTGCATCCTGCAGACCGCCTCGGGGCTGCGCCGCTGGGGCTATCAGGTCTTCGTCCCCGAGGACGCCATCTGCTCGCGCCATCCGGCCCACCGGCTCAATGCCGTGGAGCGCATGCGCCAAAGCGGCATTCAGATCACCAGTGCCGAGTCCGTCGCCTTCGAGTGGCTGGGGGACTCGACCCACGAGCACTTCCGCGCCGTGTGGTCGTTGTTCAAGGGGCTAA
>CAWDHW010000024.1:0-65984 GCA_963802205.1 uncultured Gammaproteobacteria bacterium
GCGCCCGGCGGCCACCGTGCTACCCTTTCGTGGCGGCCGGAGGGTCGCAACCGCACCCTGAGGGGGCACCGGACCAGCGGAGGGGTCACGGGGCCTCTCTGTGAGCACCGCCCATGACGTCCTGCCCGTCCCTGCCCGACCGCTCATTGGAAGCGACCTATGACGCCCTGGCCGCGGAATACGAGGCCGGGCGCGATCGCTTTGACATGGCCCAGGTCTTCGAAGCCTTCCACCGCCGACTTGCTACAGACAAGCCGGCTGGCGGCGACCTGCTGGACTTGGGCTGCGGGGCCGGGGAACCCATGGCCCGGCGCTTCATCGAGCAGGGCTGGCGGGTGACCGGCGTGGACTTCTCCCGCGGCATGTTGGCCCTGGCCGAACGCCTGGTCCCACAGATGACCCGGGTCCTGGCGGATATGCGCGCCTGCGACTTCCCGGACGGGAGCTTCGACGCCGCCATTCTGGTCTACAGCCTGTTCCACATTCCCCAGGCCGACCACCCGGCCGTGTTCGCCAAGCTCTTCCGTTGGCTGCGACCGGGTGCGCGGCTGCTGTTCACTTACGCCACCAAGGAATACACCGGGTACGACGAATTCGAGGGGGACAAGGTCTTCCTCGGCCGTCCCCTGTTCTACAGCCACACCACCCCGCTGAAGCTGCGCGCACAGCTCGAGGGCGCCGGCTTCGTCTGTGACAGCGCCTCCTATCGGGACATCGGCGGGGAGACCTTCCTTTGGGTCACAGTGCAGCGCCCTGTGCCCTGATGCCGATGTGCCCCATGCCCACTCACCCCCGTCCTATGCTTCGACGCCGTACCCTGACGCTCGCCCTGCTGGTACCGTTGTTCTGTGCCCAAGCCGTACCCGGCGCCACCACGGGGAGCGACAAGGCATCCCCGTCGGCCTCGGTTGCGGACGCCGAGGGCTTCTCGGTGACACCCACGCTCCTGGAGAGCAAGCTCAAGGAAGTGGCCGCCACTACTGGTCTCGACGACGCGGCCAAGGCCAAACGCACGGAGCAATACCGCAAGGCGCTGAGTAACCTGGAGGCGAAGAAGTCCTATGAGGCCAGGGCCGCGACTTTCGGCCAGGCCCTGGCAACGGCACCGTCCGAGACGCAGCGTCTACGCGCCGAAGTCGATGCCGTCACCGTAGACGCCCAGCCCCAGCCGGTGCCGCCGGACCTCACGGGCGAGGCCATCGCCCAATTGCTGGCCAAGCAGCAAGCGGCGACAACCCTGGAGGAGACACGCCTCGAAGGCATCGACAAGGCCCTGGACGGCCTCACCCAGCGTCCGGCGGAGGCGCGCGCTCGCGTCGCCGAAATCAAACGTCAGATGGAGCAGCTCGAAGCCGACCTCACCGCCCCGACGGCCGAGGACGAGGCCCCGGCACTGACCCAGGCCCGCCGCTGGGCCCTGCAGACCGCCCGCGGCGCCCTGACCGCCGAGGGCCACATGCTGGACCAGGAGTTGGCGAGCCTGGCGGTCCGCAGCGACCTCCTGGGGGCACAAAGGGACAAGGCCGCCCTGGACCTCAAGGCAATGAAGGCGCGCCAGCACGCACTCGAAACCGCCGCCAACGACCGCCGCCGCGCCAGCGCAGAGGCCGCCAGGGACGATGCCAAGCGCGCCGAATTGGCCGCCACGGACAAGGCCCCCATCGTCCAGCAACTGGCCCGCGACAACGCCGCCTCGGGGGACGAGCTCACTGCGCTCACCGCCCGGCTGGAACAGGTCAAGACCGAACGCGAGGCCGTCGAGGCCGAGGCCAAGGGGATCGCGGACGACTTCCGCAGCGCCCGCGAGCGCCTGGAAGTGGCCGGCACCAACCGCGCCTTGGGGCAGATCCTCTCCGACAAGCGCAAGGATCTCCCGGACCTGCGCCGTTACCGCAAGGCCATCGCCCAGCGAGATGGGGAGATCGCCGATGCGACCCTGGCGGAGATCCGCCGCCGCGACGAGCGGCGATCCCTGCGCGACCTCGACAGCTACCTGGACCATGCCATGGCCGGCGTCCCCGTCGCGGATCAGGCCGACCTGCGCGTCGAACTCGAGACCCTGGCCCGACGCCGACTGGCACTGCTCGATCAATTGCGTGCCGCCGCCGACACCTATGTACGGGGGCTTTCAGAGATCAATTACACCACCGAGCAGTTGATCTCCACCGCAGACGCCTACAGCAGTTTCCTCTCCGAGCGACTGCTGTGGGTGCGCAGCGTTGCGCCCCTCAACCTCAACGCCATCGCCGCCATCCCAGCGACCACCGCCTGGCTGCTCTCCCCCAAGGGCTGGTTCGAGGTCTTACAGACCCTCGGATATCAGGCGACCCAATCCCCGTGGCTCTGGGTCCTTGGGCTGGCGATCACGGCCCTGGCCCTGCGCGGGCGAGCCCTGCGCCGGGCCATCCTCGCCACAGCGGAACCCATGCGGCGTGTCAGCACCGACAGCTTTGCCATCACCATCAAGGCCATAGCCCTGTCCGCCCTGGTCGCCGCCCCAGCCTCGATGGCACTCGCCCTGGTCGGCTGGCAACTGACGGCCTCCGTAGAGACCACCGTCTTTGCCAAACAGGTCGGCCGAGCGTTGGTGAGCGTCGCAATCATCCTCTACTACCTGCGCAGTTTCCGTGTGCTGTGCATGCCGGGCGGGGTGGCGGACAAACACTTCCGCTGGCCCGGGGATGTCCTGGTGCGGCTGCGCCGCAACTTCGACTGGCTGGCCTTCCTGTTGCTGCCTGTGGGTTTTGTCGCGCTGGTGATCTACAACACCGACGACGCGACCTACGCCGGGAGCCTCGGACGCCTGGCCGTGCTGGCTCTCCTGCTTGGTATTGCCATCCTCTTCGCCCGCCTGCTCCACCCGCGCACCGGCCCGCTACGCCACCTCCTCGCGGCCCACCCCAACGGCCTGACCAATCGCCTGCGTAACCTCTGGTACCCGCTGATCGTGGCGGTCCCGCTGACCCTGGTGGGGCTGGCGGTGGCCGGGTACTTGCACACCGCGGGGACCCTGTTGCAGTCCATCATCCACACCCTCTGGCTGACCCTCGGGCTGATCGTGGCCCATCAAGCCATCGCCCGCTGGCTGCTGGTGACCCGGCGCAAGCTGGCCCTGGAGGCGGCCGTGGAGCGCCAGACGGCCCGCAAGACGGAACCGCGCCAGGAGGGGGAGGTGATTCTGGCGGAGGAACCCGCGGTAGACCTCGCCAGCCTCGACAGCCAGACGCGCCGTCTGGTCGCGGCCCTGGTCGTCGCCGCGGGGTTCTTCGGGCTCTGGGGGGTGTGGTCCGAAGTCCTGCCCGCCTTCACTGCCCTGGACCGCTTCGCCCTGTGGCAACACGCGGGGCTGGTGAACGGTGCGGAGACCCTGGTCCCGGTCACCCTCGGGGACCTCCTGCTGGTGCTGGCCATCGTCCTGGTGGCGGCGGTCGCGGCGCGCAACCTCCCCGCCCTACTGGAGATCCTGCTCCTCCAATACACGGAACTGTCCTCCGGCAGCCGCTACACAGCCACCACCCTGACCAAGTACGCCATCACCATCGCGGGGTTTATGCTGGTTTTCAGCACCCTGGGGCTGAGTTGGTCCCAGGTCCAGTGGCTGGTGGCAGCACTGAGCGTCGGCATCGGCTTCGGCCTCCAGGAGATCGTGGCCAACTTCATCAGCGGTCTGATCATCCTGTTCGAGCGCCCGGTGCGGGTGGGCGACGTGGTCACCATCGGCGGCGTCACCGGGACCGTCGCGCGCATCCAGATCCGCGCCACCACCATCCGTAACTGGGACCAGCAGGAACTCCTGGTCCCCAACAAACAGTTCATCACCGGGGACTTGCTCAACTGGTCCCTGACAGACTCGATCAACCGCGTAGTGATCACCGTCGGGGTCGATTACGGGGCGGACACCCGGCTGGCAATGGGCCTGCTGGCGGAGGTGGCCCGCGAGAACCCGCGGGTACTCAAGGACCCCGCCCCGCTGGTGGCCTTCGAGGGGTTCGGCGACAACGCCCTGACCTTGAGCCTGCGCTGCTACCTTGGCTCCATGGAGGGGCGCCTGATGGTCACTACCGAACTGCACCAGGCGGTCTATGAAAAACTCAAGGCCGCCGGAATCGGCATCGCCTACCCGCAGCGGGACGTGCACCTCACCGCCGACCGCCCGCTGGACATCCGAGTGCACCGCCGGCCGCCTCCCGCAACCCCGGCAGGGTGATGCCGCCATGGGTGCGCCCCGATTGCAGACCCCGGTAGCGGGGCTCGGTCCTTGTGTCCCGGGGCCAGGCCAACAGGCGCTACACGCGCCTCACCTTATGCCCACCTGACCAACCAAGGAGACCCTCGATGACACCCAAGACCCGTCTCGTTGCCGCTCTGACCCTGCCTCTGGCCCTCCTCGCCACGGCACCACGGGCCGACGAGGTTACCGACCAGATCGATACGGCACGCAAGGCCTACGAGGCCGGCGAGCTGCGAAGCGCCATGCAGGCGCTGAACTTCGCCACCGCCAAGATGCAGGAGCGCGTCAACGACCAGATCCTCAAGCTCCTGCCCGAGCCCCTGGCCGGTTGGGAGGCGGAGCCCGCCCAGAGCCAGTCGGGCGGCATTGCCGCCATGGTCACCGGGACCATGATGAGCCGGACCTACCGGCGCCCGGACGGGGCCGAGGTGGAACTGCACCTGATGGCGGACTCGCCGATGATGGCGATGATGACCATGATGATGCAGATGCCCATGCTGATGCAGGCATCACAGGACACGCGGGTCTACACCAACCGCGGGCACCAGGGCATGCTGCAACACGACGACGGCAGCAACGAGTGGGAGATCAGCCTGATGGTGGGCAACCGTATCCTGGTCCAGTCCAAGGGCCGAGGCCTGGAGGACAAAAAACCGGTGGAAGACTACCTCAACGCCCTTGACCTCAATGCGGTGCAGAAGGCGCTGACCAACTGACGCGACGGCCCAGCCACGCGGCCCGGCCCCAAGGGTTGCCCCAGGGACCGGGCCCTGGGGTCCGACGGACTCAGCCGCAGGCGCCGGACTCGGCGAGTGTCTTGAGGTAAGCCTTGAAGTCCACGCCCAGCTCCTTGTGGGCGAGACCCAGTTCTACCGTTGCTGCCAAATAGCCGAGCTTGCTACCACAGTCGTAGCGCTTACCGTGGAAAGGGTAGGCAATGACCGGTTCGTCCTCGAGCAGGGCGGCAATACCGTCGGTGAGTTGGATCTCGCCGCCGGCGCCGCGCCCGATGTTCTCCAACTTGTCGAAGATGCGCGGCGTCAGCAGGTAACGCCCAATCACCGCGAGATTCGAGGGCGCACTCTTCGGGTCCGGCTTCTCGACGATGGAGGTCACCCGAAGCTCACCGTTGGGGCCAGGTACGGTGGCGACGATGCCGTACTTGTTGGTCTCCTCCCGCGGCACCTCCTCGACGGCCAGTACGCTGCAATGGTGCTTTTCGTACTGCTCGATCATCTGCGCGACCACCCCAGGGTTCGCATCCACCAGGTCATCCGCCAGGATCACCACGAAAGGCTCATTGCCTACCACCGGTTTGGCACACAGGACCGCGTGGCCCAGGCCCAGGGCCTGGGCCTGGCGCAGATAGATACAACTCACATCGGCCGGTAGGACGTTCTGCACGATCTTGAGCAGCTTATCCTTGCCGGCGCTCTTGAGTTCGGCCTCCAGTTCGTAGGCCTTGTCGAAGTGGTCCTCGATGGAGCGCTTGCTACGCCCGGTGATAAAGACGAGCTGGTCGATCCCCGCCTCCTCCGCCTCCTCCGCCGCGTACTGAATCAGCGGCTTGTCCACAATGTTGAGCATCTCCTTGGGGCTCGCCTTGGTGGCGGGCAGGAAGCGTGTGCCGAGACCGGCGACCGGGAATACGGCCTTCAATACCTTCGACATAATCCTCATCTCCAGTGACAGGGTGCGCGGGTTGCTGGGGCCGCGCGCCGTTCATGTGCCAAAGGGGCCAGGGGCCCCTCAGGCGCCGACAATATCGGCCTCGATGGCCACCAAGGCCGCCAACGGATCGGCCGCCGCAGTGATCGGCCGACCGATCACCAGGTAATCCGATCCGGCGGCCAGTGCATCGCGCGGGGTCATCACCCGGCGCTGGTCGCCCACGGCCGCACCGGCCGGACGCACCCCGGGGGTCACGAGTACGAAGCCTGCCCCCAGGTCCGCACGCACCCGGGCCACCTCCTGGGGCGAACAGACGATGCCGTCGAGACCGGCCGCCTGGGTCAGGCGCGCCAAGCGCAGTACCCGATCCAGGGGCTCCTCCGGGCAGCCGATCTCGGCAAGATCGGTGCGGTCCATGCTGGTCAGCACGGTCACCGCAATCAAAAGGGGTGGATGGGCGTGGGACGCCAGGCGCTCGCGGGCCGCCTCCATCATACGCCGGCCGCCGCTGGCATGAAGATTGACCATCCATACCCCAAGATCGGCGGCGGCGTCGCAGGCGGCAGCCACGGTATTGGGGATGTCGTGGAACTTGAGGTCGAGGAAGACGCGGTAGCCCCGTCGCACCAGGGCCTCCACCAGGGCCGGGCCGGCCCGGGTAAAGAGCTCTTTGCCGACCTTCAGCGCGCAACGCTGCGGGTCCAGACGCTCTACCAGCGCCAGGGCCTGGGCCTGACTGGGGAAGTCGAGGGCGACGATGATTCTGGGGGCTTGGGTCACTTCAGTCTCCGGGGGTCTGGGCTTGGGGCGCGCGTGGGCCGGCATCCCCCTGCATGGGCTCGGGCTGGGCCGCTTTAATGGTGCCCCAGTGCTTGCAACTCGGGCACTGCCAATGCAGTCGCCGCGCCAGGAAGCCGCAGTGGTCGCACTGGTAGGCCCCAAGACGCTCGCCTAAGCGGTGCACGACGCGCCGGACGGTGGCGAGGTGGGGCCAGCCCGGTGCCATCGGCGGCACCAGGTCTCCACTGGCCTCGGCCAGGCCCAGCAGGCGCTCCAGGGCAATGGGGTCGGCGTAATCCCGAAGGTGGCGGGCGAGGCGCTCGCCTGCCGCGGCGGGACCCTGCCCTTCAGACAGGGCGTCGGCGAGGGCCAGGATCAGGGCAGAACCCGGGCGGATGCGATAGAGGCGCTCCAGTTCCTCGACCAGGGCGACGCTCCCCCGGGCGCGCAGGACATCGACGATCTGCGGCAGGACCTCGGCAATGAACTGGGGACCCAGCTCGGCGACCCGCCGATAGAGGCCGAGGGCTGCAGGCGCGTCGCCCCTCTCGCGGGCCAGGCGACCTTCCAGGAGCATGGCGCGCACGCACTGGGGGTGCGTCGCCTGGGCCGCCCGCAGGTGCCCGGTCGCCCGCTCCACTGCTTCCGCGGACGCAGGACCGGAGGCCCCGCCGCGCAGGGCCTCTTCCGCCAGTTCGCAGTGGTACTGGGCGACCTCCACGCACATCGACAGCCCCACCAGGCGCTGCAGGCGCTCTGCGATCTCCAGGCAACGGGCCCAGTCCTTCTCCTGTTGGTAGATCTCCAGCAGGCCCTTGAGGCCGCGGCGCCCCGCCGGCTCGATCTCGACGAGTTCGAGAAGCAGGTCCTCGGCCCGGTCGAAGAGCCCGGCACGGTTGTAGTCCTGGGCCAGCTCATAGAGGGCGAAGCCGCGTTGCTCGCGGTCCAAGCCCGGTCGTGCAACCAGGTTCTGGTGAATGCGGATCGCCCGCTCTACCTCGCCCCGGCGCCGGAACAGGCTGCCAAGGGCCAGATGCAGTTCCACCGTCTCGCCATCGACCTCCGCAAGCTTCACGAACAGGTCGATGGCCTTGTCCGGGCGCTGGTCGAGCAGGTAGT
Organism: uncultured Gammaproteobacteria bacterium; assembly: GCA_963802205.1. GTDB lineage: Bacteria > Pseudomonadota > Gammaproteobacteria > Chromatiales > Chromatiaceae > DYRB01. Next base: position 7,802 of record CAWDHW010000024.1, read on the forward strand.
TGAGCCCGCGCAGAAAAGCCGCGTCCGGGACGGCCCCACTGCACCCGCGACGGGCCTGACTCCGCCGTGCCCCCCACCAACCGGAGAACGCGGCCAGGGGCAAAAGGAGGAACAGCCACTCAGGCTTGAACAGGTTCCAAATCAGGGCCATAGCACCGTCAACACCGGGGAGGTGCCCATGATACCCGCATCGGGACCTTCCCGCATGGGCCCAAGGGTGCCCAGAAGCAGCCTGCGCCGGGCGGCCTTGCACCATCCCCCTGGCGGGCCGGATACTATGCCCATGAGTTTCAGCACATCCCTCACGGACCACTTTCTAATTGCCATGCCCGGGCTGCGCGATCCGAATTTCTCGCGCACGGTCACCTATATCTGCGAACACACCGACCAAGGCGCCATGGGGATCGTCATCAACCGCCCGATGGACATCCTCCTCGGTATGGTACTGGCCCAGCTTGACATCGACAGCGACGACCCCCGCGTCCTCAGGGCGACTGTCTACCTGGGCGGTCCGGTACAGCCAGACCGCGGCTTCGTCCTGCACAGCTCCGAGGAGCGCTTCGACTCTACCCTGGCCATCACCCCGGATCTCTGCATGACCACCTCCCGGGACGTCCTGGAGGCCATCGCCGCCGGGCGCGGGCCGGACCAAAGCCTCATCGCCCTGGGTTACGCCGGCTGGGCACCCGGCCAGTTGGAGGAGGAGATGGGTGCCAACTCCTGGCTGAGTGGCCCGGCGGACAACGGCATCCTGTTCCACCTGCCGGACGAGGCCCGCTGGCTGGCGGCGGCCCAGCTCTTGGGCGTGGACCTCAACCTCCTCAGCGCCGAGGCCGGGCACGCCTAAATGGGCACCCTGCTGGGCTTCGACTATGGCCCGCGCAAGATCGGCGTAGCGGTGGGCCAGACCATCACGGGTTCCGCCTCCCCCCTGACGACCCTCCGCAGTCAAGGCGAGCGGCCGGACTGGGCCGGCATCGAGGCCCTGATCCGCGAATGGCAGCCCAAGGGGGCAGTGGTCGGCCTGCCCTACAACATGGACGACAGCGAAACCGAACTCGCCCCCCGCGTCCGCCGCTTCGCCCGTCAGCTCGAGGGGCGCTTCGGGCTCCAGGTCCACCTGGTGGACGAGCGCCTGACCTCGTTGGAGGCCAGGCGCCAACTCGGGCGTGCTGCCACTTCGCTGGAGGTGATCGACGCCATGGCCGCAAAACTCATTCTGGAAACCTGGCTCTGTGAGCAACATTGACATCTGGAAGGGCCCCGACGAGGTCGCCGCCTGCATCCGCGGCCTCGGTACCGGGCTGACCGAACTGCTCGCCCGCCGCGGCATCGAGCGCCCGCTGATGATCGGCATCCACACCGGCGGGGTGCGCGTGGCCGAACGCCTGCACCGGGAGATCGGGCTGGCCGAACCCCTGGGTCGCCTGGACATCTCCTTCTACCGGGACGACTTCACCCGCATCGGCAGCCACCCCCAGGTGCGTCCCTCCCATCTCCCGGTCCCGCTGGATGACCGCCACCTGATCCTGGTGGACGATGTCCTCCAGACCGGACGGACCATCCGCGCCGCGCTGAACGTCCTGTTCGACTATGGCCGGCCGGCTTCGGTCCTGCTGGTGGCCCTGGTGGAGCGCGACGGCCGCGAACTCCCCATCGCCGCCGACCTGGTGGGGTTCCACGCCCGCCTGGCCCCGGGGCAACAAATCAAACTCATCGCCGAGCCGGACCTGGCCCTGGTCCTGGGTGAACTGCCCGCAGACCGCCCCCACAGAACCCGACCCGCCGGGGGGACCGGCACATGAGCAAGCCCCTGGTCCAACTCGACCCCCACGGCAACCTCAAGCACTTCCTGACCATCGAGGGCCTGAGCCGGGACATGCTGACCGAGATCCTCGACCGCAGCGAGGGCTTCCTTGGCGTCGCCCAGCAGGCGGTCAAGAAGGTCCCCCTGTGCCGCGGCAAAGTGGTCGCCAACCTTTTCTTCGAGAACAGTACCCGTACCCGCACCACCTTCGAGCTGGCCGCCAAGCGGCTCTCGGCGGACGTACTCAACCTCAACATCTCCACCTCTGCCACGGCCAAGGGCGAGACCCTGCTCGATACCCTGCGCAACCTCGAGGCCATGCACGTAGACATGTTTGTGGTGCGCCATGCCGACAGCGGCGCGGCCCACTTCATCGCCCGCCACGCCAACCCCCATGTCAGCGTGATCAACGCCGGTGATGGACGCCACGCCCACCCCACCCAGGGCATGCTCGACATGTTCACCATCCGGCGCCACAAGGGGGACTTCTCGCGACTGACGGTAGCCATCATCGGCGACATCCTGCACTCCCGGGTGGCACGCTCCCAGATCCAGGCCCTCAACACCCTGGGTACCGGGGAGATCCGCGTCATAGGGCCGCGCACGCTGATTCCGGCAGGGGCCGAGTCCCTTGGCGTCAAGGTCTTCCCCGATCTGGCCGACGGACTGCGTGACGCCGATGTCATCATCCTCCTGCGTCTCCAACGCGAGCGCATGAGCGGCGCCCTGCTCCCCAGCGAGCACGAGTTCTTCAACCTGTTCGGCCTCACCGAGGCACGCCTCAAGGGCGCCAAGCCGGACGCCATCGTCATGCACCCAGGACCCATCAATCGCGGGGTGGAAATGGACTCACAGGTCGCCGATGGCCCGCGCTCTGTGATCCTGGAGCAGGTCAGCAACGGCATTGCAGTACGCATGGCGGTCATGTCCATGTGCATCGGCACCCAGAACCTCAACAGTCAGGCCAACATCGATGGCTGATCGCGACCGAATCAGTATCCGCGGCGGGCGCCTCGTCGACCCGGCCAACGGCATCGACGCCCTGCTCGATCTGCACATCGCCGACGGCCAGGTGGTGGCCCTGGGCAACCCCCCGGCAGGCTTCGCCCCGGACCGAGTCCTCCAGGCCGACGGCCAGGTGGTCTGCCCAGGCCTGGTGGACCTGTGTGCCCGGTTGCGCGAGCCGGGGCAGGAGCACAAGGCGACCATCGCCAGCGAGACGGCCGCGGCGGCCGCGTCCGGGATCACCACCCTGTGCTGCCCGCCGGACACCAGCCCCATGGTCGATACCCCGGCGGTGGCCCAGCTCATCTATCGGACGGCCCAGCGCGGCGGCCTGGCGCGGGTGCTCGCCGCCGGTGCCCTGACCCGGCAGCTCGAAGGCCGTCAGATCACCGAGATGGCCGCCCTCAAGCGGGCCGGCTGTCCGGTCATGAGCCAGGCGGACAGCCCCATTGCCAATACCCAGGTCCAACGCCGCGCCCTGGAGTATGCCGCGAGTTTCGGCCTCACGGTCTTTCTGCACCCCGAGGACGCCTGGCTGCGCGAGGGGGGCTGCGTTCACGAGGGGCAGATCGGCACCCGATTGGGTCTGCCGGGCATCCCCCAGGCCGCCGAGACCGTCGCCGTGGCCCGGGACCTTGCCCTGGCGGAACAGACGGGGGCGCGCATTCACTTCCGCGGCCTGTCCACCGGTCGCGCCGCGGAGATGTTGGCGGAGGCCCAGGGCCGTGGCGTGGCCGCCAGCGCCGATGTCAGCGCCCACCAATTGATCCTCACCGAGGCCGACGTGGACGGCTTCGACGCCGACTGCCGGGTGACCCCGCCCCTGCGCACCTTAGAGGACCGCGAGGCCCTGCGTCGGGCCCTGGCGACAGGGACCATCGCTGCCGTCTGCTCCGATCACCAGCCCCACGAACCGGACGCCAAGCTGGCCCCCTTCCCGGCCGCGGCCCCGGGAATCTCCGGCATCGAGACCCTGCTCCCTTTGGTCCTGGGGCTGGTAGCGGACGGGGTGCTGGGGCTCGAGGCCGCCATCGCGCGCCTCACCTGGGGACCGGCGACCATCCTCGGCCTGCCCCTGGGCCGATTGGACGTCGGGCGCAGCGCGGATGTCTGCATCTTCGACCCGGACGCGCCCTGGACCCTGACAGAGGCGTCCATGGTCAGCCGCGGGCACAACAGCCCCTTCCTTGGGCGACCCTTGCGCGGCCGGGTGACCTGGACCCTACTCCAGGGCCGCGTGGTCTTTGCCGCGATGTAGGTGCGAATGTATTCGCACCGGAGCCCCTGACGATGCGAATACATTCGCACCCACAACCGGACCAACCGGCGAATCCAGGATGAACAACCAAACAGCCCTCCATCAGCCCCAGCGCAACACCCTGTTCCTGGAAGATGCCCTGGTCTTGAGCCATGTCGCCCACCCAGGCGACCAGCATTTACTGCGCGTCCAGGCCCCGGAGTGTGCCGCCAAGGCCCTGCCGGGATCCTTCGTCCACCTGCGCTGCGACCCGCAACTGCCCATGCGCCGGCCCATTTCCATCATGCGGGTGGGCCGACAGGAGGGCTGGGTGGACCTGCTCTACAAGGCCGTCGGCGAGGGCACCCGGCTCCTGGCCCGGCGCCAACCCGGGGAGACCATCAGCACCCTGGGTCCCATAGGCCGGCCCTTCGAGGTCCATCCAGAACGCCCGCGGCCCCTGCTCATCGGCGGCGGCGTGGGTATGCCACCCATGATCTTCCTCGCCGAGTCCCTGCGCCCCACGGGGGGCGAGGCCCAGGGGACCACGCCGCTGGCGATCCTCGGCTCCGAGGTCCCGTTCCCCTTCCCGGCGCGACCCTCCCAACACCTGGTCCCCGGGCTCCCGGCTGGGACCATCGCCGCCATGCCCCTGCTCGACGACTGGGGCATCCCCAGTCGGCTGGCGAGCCTTCAAGGCTACCCAGGGTGTTTCGAAGGTTATGTGACGGACCTGGCGCGGTACTGGTTGGAGGGCCTGGACACGGCGGCCCGCGCCGAGGTGGAGGTCTTCGCCTGCGGCCCCCACCCGATGCTGAAGGCGGTGGCACGCCTGGCCCGCGACTTCGACCTGCCCTGCCAGGTCTCGCTGGAGGAATACATGGCCTGCGCCGTGGGCGGCTGCGCCGGTTGTGTGGTTCCGATCAACACCCGCCAGGGTGTGGCCATGAAGCGGGTCTGCGTGGACGGCCCCGTCTTCGACGCCTACCAGGTCTTCAGCGGGTAGGGTAGATTAGACGCTCGACCCGAAGTGCTGTCGCGGTCACGCTCCTCTCCCAGAAGCCTGGGGCTGTCGGTCGGCCGGATATACGTAGCCTACCTTAACGGCACGGCGTCGGATTATGGCCTTCCTTGGCCAAACCCGCGCTACGACCCTATTGGCAAGCCTCACACTCCGGGTCGAGGATAGAACAGGCCTTAGGCGCCGCCGAATCCCCTCCCCCATTCCCCTTATCCAACGAGATATAGCTCCCCCCTACCGCGCTGAGCCGATTGGCCCTGGTGTCGTCGGACATGGTGGACTTCTCCACGTGGGTGGCACCCATGGACCTCAGGTAGTAGGTGGTCTTGAGCCCCCGCACCCAGGCGAGCTTGTAGAGGTTGTCGAGCTTCTTGCCGTTGGGCTCGCTCATGTACAGGTTCAGGCTCTGGGCCTGGTCGAGCCACTTCTGGCGACGGCTTCCGGCCTCCACCAGCCAGCGGGGATCGACCTCGAAGGCCGTTGCGTAAAGCGGCTTGAGATCGGCGGGGACACGGTCGATCTGCTGCACAGAGCCATCATAGTACTTGAGGTCATTGACCATGACCGCATCCCAGAGCCCACGACCCTTGAGTTCCCGGACCAGGTAGGGATTGACCACGGTGAACTCGCCGGAGAGATTCGACTTGACGAACAGGTTCTGGTAGGTCGGTTCGATGGACTGGCTCACCCCCACGATGTTGCTGATGGTAGCGGTGGGGGCTATGGCCATGCAGTTGGAATTGCGCATGCCGACGGTCTTGACCCGCTCGCGCAGGGACTCCCAATCCAGGGTGCTGCCGGTGTCCATCTGGAGGTAGCCACCACGGCCCTCTTCGAGCAGGCGGATGGAGTCCAGGGGCAGGATACCGCGGCTCCACAGGGAGCCATCGAAGCTGTGGTAGCGCCCGCGCTCCTCGGCCAGGTCGGTGCTTGCCTGGATGGCGTAGTAGCTCACCGCCTCCATGCTCAGGTCTGCAAAGTCCACGGCCTCCTGGCTGGAGTAGGCAATGCGCTGCTCATAGAGGGCGTCCTGGAAGCCCATGATGCCAAGCCCCACAGGGCGGTGGCGGAGATTGGACTTGCGCGCCTGGGGGACGTTGTAGAAGTTGTAGTCGATGACGTTGTCGAGCATGCGCATGGCGGTGGTGACCGTGCGCTTGAGCTTGGGGTGGTCGATGCCGTCAGGACCGACGTGGGCGGCCAGGTTGACCGACCCGAGGTTGCAGACCGCGATCTCTAAGTCATTGGTATGCAGGGTAATCTCAGTGCACAAGTTGGAACTGTGCACAGTCCCCATGTGCTGGTTGGTATAGCGCAGGTTGCAGGGGTCTTTGAAGGCGATCCAGGGGTGGCCGGTCTCGAACAGCATGGCGAGCATCTTACGCCACAGGTCCACGGCCTTGAGCCTCTTGCTGACCCTCATCTCGCCGCGTTCGGCGCGGGCCTCATAGGCGGTATAGGCGGCCTCGAATCCCTGGCCGGTGAGGTCGTGCAGGTCCGGGGTCTCGTCCGGGGAGAACAGGGTCCAGTCGCCGTCCTCGGCCACCCGCTTCATGAACAGGTCGGGGACCCAGTTGGCGGTATTCATGTCGTGGGTACGGCGGCGGTCGTCGCCGGTGTTCTTGCGCAGTTCCAAGAACTCCTCGATATCGACGTGCCAGGTCTCCAGGTAGGCGCAGACCGCTCCTTTTCTTTTGCCACCCTGGTTCACGGCGACGGCCGTGTCATTTGTCACCTTTAAGAAGGGGACCACACCCTGACTCCGCCCATTGGTCCCCTTGATGTGGGCCCCCATGCCGCGCACCCGGGTCCAGTCGTTGCCCAGACCCCCGGCAAACTTCGACAGCAGGGCATTGTCCTTGATGGCCCCGTAGATGCCGTCCAGGTCGTCCGGGACCGTGGTGAGATAACAGGAGCTGAGCTGGGGCCGGAGTGTCCCAGAGTTGAACAGGGTCGGCGTCGAGGACATGAAGCGGAAGCCCGAGAGCAGCTCGTAGAACTCGATGGCCCGTTCCTCGCGGTCGATCTCGTTGATGGCCAGGCCCATGGCCACCCGCATGAAGAAGGCCTGGGGCAGCTCGAAGCGGGTACCCCCGGCGGTATGGATGAAGTAGCGGTCGTAGAGGGTCTGAAGTCCCAGGTAGGTGAATTGAAGGTCGCGCTCCGGCTTGAGGGCCGCGCCCAGGCGAGCCAGGTCGTACTGACCCAGACGCCGGTCCAAATGCTCCAGGTCCCCGGCGCGGCGAATGTAGGCGCTGAAATAGTCGCCATAGCGGTCGGCCAGGTCGGCCTGGGTCTCGACCCCCTGGCCCAAGTCCAGGAAACCCAGGGCCTCGCGGCGCAGCAGGTCCAGAAGCAGGCGGGCGGCCACCTGGCTGTAGGCCGGGTCCTTTTCGATCATGGCCCTGGCGGACATGACCAGTGCCTGGCCGACGTCGGCCTCGCGCACCCCATCGAAGAGGTTGCGGCAGGTGTCATTGAGGATGGCCTGCGCGTCTACCCCGGGGAGCTCCCGACATGCCTCGTCCACCAACCGACGCATACGTTCCACGTCCAGGGGATGGGTGCTACCGTCGGGGAGGGTGACGTTGAGCCGATGTTCCGGCGGGACCGCCTCGGTCGCCGTAGCCTTCTGGGCGCGCTCCCTGGCGCGCTCATCGCGGTAGATGACATAGTCGCGGGCGACCTTATGCTCGCCGGCGCGCATCAGGGCCAGCTCGACCTGGTCCTGGATGTCCTCGATGTGGACCGTGCCACCGCCGGGCAACCGCCGGGTAAGTGCCCCGACCACTTGCTCCGTCAGGGTCCGCACCCGGTCGTGAACGCGCGTCGAGGCCGCGGCGCTCCCCCCCTCCACTGCCAGGAAGGCCTTGGTCAGGGCCACCATGATCTTGTTGGCATCGAAGTGGGTGACCTTGCCATTGCGGCGGATGACCTGGACCTTGCCCGGGGCATGGGCCTCGATTTCCCCCCGGGGGAGCGCAGAACCGGCTGGCGCTGTTGGCGCGACGGTAACCGGCTGGTGTGGGGCAGTGGCGGACGGCGCTTCGCTGGACATGGTTCCTCCCGGGGCGGCTGATGTTCTTCTCTAAAGTTCGGCAGAGTTGCCCACAGGCGGAGACCTGCGTGGGCGGAGACACAATATATGTGGTCACTTTTCAATGTCAACCACAAGATATTGTGTATAACCCCCGGAGAACTTGGGCACAAGCTGTGCATAGACTGTGGATAACCGACACAGGGACAGCCCCCTCAGGACGGCTGACGGCAGGCTCCCACTGGGCCTGTGGGCAGTCGAGGCGGTGGGTTGTTGGGCTGGGCATCGCCTGCGGCCAACGGGGCAGAGAAAGACAGAAAGGCTAAGTGCCCGGCTCCGATCACCCTACGAACGCCGAATTGGCGGGGCTGTTGCCGGGCTGAGCCTTTGCTCCTTGCCCAATTTGACGCGGCGAACTGCCGGCCCATGCGGTCGAAGGGACTGATGCGAACGACGTCCGGCACCACGGGGCTCTGCCCCAATTCTCCAGCACTGCGTGGAACTTGAATGACCTTGTTCGCCCCGACGCCGGACTGGGCTAAGGTCACTTTACGCACGATGTGGCGCCACCACTCCATCGCACCCTGCCCCGCCGCCGCGCATGCCAGGCAGGCTCGGAGTTCAACCCCCGGTGCGCCGCACCCGCACCGCCTCCTCCCGCTCCAGTTCCTCCAGGGCGGTGTCGATGGCGGACAGGGTGCTATCGATCTCCGGGAGCAGCACGTCCTCCATGGCCCGCGCCCGGCGGGCGGTGCGGGCATATTCCGCACGCAGGCGCTCCAGGTTGGCGACCAGATCCGCCAGGCGCAACGAGCGGGGGATCAGGCGATGGAAGGCATCGCGGCAGGCGTCGCCCTCGGGGCTGCGGTCCGGGGCCTGGGGCGGCTCGGCGCCCGCCCCTTTGACCTCGGGCCAGAGGGTCTCCTGCACCCGGACGCCGAGGACCGAGCGCTCCTGCACGCTGGATCTCCCCCTGGATCGGCACGGCCGCGGGATACAGGCTCAGACCTTCCAGCCCGTGCCGGGTGACGGCGGCGCGCAGGGCCTGACCGGCGGCGGCATAGTCGGCGCGAAAGGCGGCCAGCTCCCTGGTATGAACCGCGAGGGTGGCGAGGATCTCGGCGGCGAGAATGAGCCGCTTCTCGTCGAGGAAGTGGTAACCCTCCTGCATCCCGACGCGCTCCTCCTTGAGTTCCAGGAAGGCACTGCGGGTTGGGATGACCTCACGCTCGGACATGAAGCCCCCTCAGGTCTCCAGATGGGCGGCGATCTGGGCGTCGCTCACGCGGTGCAGCTCGCTACGCGGCAGCATGCCCAGGGCCTGCCAGCCGGCGGCCATGCTCTGGTCCAGGCTGCGCGGGGCATCCTGATTGATCACCTGTCCCTCGAAGGATTGTCCGAACGCGAGGTACTGGCGATCCGTCGGCGAAAGCCCGTCTTCCCCCACCACGCTCGCCAGGATGCGGGTCTGCTGGGCTTGGGCATAGGAGGCATAGAGCTGGGCGGCGAGCGCGGGATGGTCCGCGTGGGTCAGGCCCTTGCCGATGCCGTCCTTCATCAGGCGCGACAGGCTCGGCAGGAGCCGGATGGGCGGATAGAGATCGCGCCGGTGCAGGTCCCGGTCCAGCACGATCTGGCCCTCGGTGATGTAGCCGGTGAGGTCCGGGATCGGGTGGGTGATGTCGTCCGAGGGCATGGTGAGGATGGGGATCTGGGTCACCGAGCCTGCCACGCCGCGGATGCGCCCGGCCCGCTCGTAGAGCGTCGCGAGGTCCGAGTACATGTACCCCGGATAGCCCTTGCGGCTGGGGACCTCGCCGCGGCTGGCGGAGACCTCGCGCAGGGCCTCACAGTAGTTGGTCAGGTCGGTGAGGATGACCAGGACATGCTTGCCCTCGGTGAAGGCCAGGTACTCGGCGGCGGTCAGGGCAAAACGCGGGGTCAGCAGGCGCTGGGCGCTGGAGTCGCTGGCCAGGTTCAGGAACAGCACGGTGCGGGCCAGGGCCCCGCTCTTCTCCATCTCCTCGCGGAAGAATTCGGCGCTCTCGTGGGGGATGCCGATGCCGGCGAAGACGATGGCGAAGTCCGTCGCGTCCCCCTTGCTCCCCGGGCAGGCGTGCGTTGCAGGCGATGTCCACGGCGATGCGGTCGTGGGGCAGGCCGCCGCCGGAGAACAGGGGCAGCTTTTGCCCTCGCACCAGGGAGTTCATCAGATCGATGGCGGTGAAGCCGGTCTCCAGGAACTCGCTCGGGGCCTGACGGGCAGACGCCTTGAGCGGCAGCCCCTCGACGCGAAAGGCCTTCTCGGCGGCGAGCGGCGGCCCACCGTCCAGGGGCTTGCCGACCCCATTGAAGACCCGCCCGAGGAGCCCGGGCCCGACCCGGAAGCGCAGGGGCTCACCGACAAAGCGGACCCGGGTCCCCTGGAGGGCGAGCCCCGCGGTATCGTCGAGCATCTCCACCGTGACCGACCTCCTCGTCCAGGGCGGCGATACGCCCCAGGCGCACCCGCCCATCGGCGGACTCGACCTCGACGGCCTCGTTGAGCCCGACATCGACGCTGCGGCGCAGGAAGAGCAGGGGCCCCTCGGCGCGTTCGGCGGTCTCTTCTCCGATCAATCTGGCGTACATAGCTGATAATCCTGTCCTATTCGCCTCCGGCGGCGCCAGCCCCGACGGGCACGTCCCGCGCCTGGCGCAATCGCCTCAGGGTCACGGTCAGGTCCCGATCAAGGCTGGAGAAGCGCTCCCAGTCGCCCTCGGGGATCTCCTCGCCCATGCGCATCAGGCCGCGGAAGATCGTCTCCGCGACGATGGCCTCGGGCGGTATCCCCTGCGTCAATAGGCCCTCGGCCCCCTCGATGAAGCGCCCGATGAGCCGCATCATCACCGCCTGTCTTTCCGGGGTGGCGTAGCGGTCGTTCAGCGAAAAGGCCGACTGACGCAGGAACGCCTGGTTGACCAACTGGGCGCACAGCAGGATCAGGCGCTGGTGCTCTGGCATGGCGTCGCGCCCGATGATGCGGGCCATGCGCTCCAGACGGGCCTCATCCTCCAGCAGCGTGAGGAAGCGCCGGCGCAGTTCCTCCCAGCGGGTGCAGTTCTTGCCATGCCACCAGCGGGCCAGGTTCTTGGCCACCACGCTGTAGGACTGCAAGGGGTGGATGGCGGGGTAGAAGCGGGCCTGGGCGCGGTGCACGTCCAGGGCCCAGAGGCAGCCGACGTAGCGCTTGGTGTGGTTGGTGACGGGCTCGGAGAAGTCCCCGGAGGGCGGGCTCACGGCCCCCAGCACGGTGACGGCCCCGATATTCCCGCCGAGGGTGCGGACCTTGGCGGCGCGCTCGTAGAAATCCGCCAGGCGGCTCGACAGGTAGGCCGGATAGCCGGCCTCCCCGGGAAGTTCCCCCAGGCGCCCGGAGACCTCGCGCAAGGCCTCGGCCCAGCGGCTGGTGGAATCCGCCATCAGGGTGACGTTGAGCCCCTGATCCCGGAAGTACTCGGCCACCGTGATCCCGGTGTAGATGCTCGCCTCCCGCGCCGAGACCGTCATGTTGGAGGTGTTGGCGATGACCACGGTGCGCTCCAGCAGGGGTCGGCCGCTGCGCGGGTCCTCCAACTCCAGAAACTCCGAGAGCAGACCCGCCAACTCGTTGCCGCGCTCCCCGCAACCGACGTAGACGATGACATCGGCGTCGCACCATTTGGCGATGGTCTCGAGCAGCACCGTCTTGCCGGTGCCGAAGCCACCGGGGACGGCGGCGGTCCCACCGCGGGGGATCGGGAACAGGCAGTCGATGACCCGCTGGCCAGTGACCATGGGTTCGTCCGAGGGCAGGCGCTTGATGACCGGGCGCGGGACGCGCACTGGCCAATGGTGGGACATGGCCAGCTCGTGTTGGGTGCCATGGGCGTCGCGCAGGCGGCAGACGGGCGCGTCCTCGCGATAGACCCCTGCGGTGGCCATCCACACCACCTCGCCCCCTGGCAGGTCGGGCGCCACCAGGCAGCGCTGAACCAGGCCGCCGTTGCCATCGGGATTGCTCCCACCGTCGCCGACCACCGCGGGGCCGGCCTCACCAAGAACGGCACCCGGGGCCAATCGGTCCCCCACCGCGGCCCGGGGTCGAAAGGAGAAGCTTGCCGGGGTCTCATCCTTCATCCCGGGCAAGACATAGGCACCGTCCTCGGCGCTCAGGGGGCGCAGGAGCCCGTCGAAGATGCGACCGAGGATGCCGGGCCCCAGGCGCACCGAGAGCAGGCGCCCGCTGCCGTTCACCTCGACGCCGGGGCGCAGCCCACTGGTGTCCTCGTAGACCTGGACCACGATCTGGTCCCGGGCGATGCGTATGACCTCCCCGAGCAGGCGATCGGTACCCACGGTGACCGCCTCGCGCAGCCGGAAGGGGCCCTCGGGTCTGGCCCGCAGCACGGGTCCGCTGATCCAGGTGATGGTTGCAAGGCTCATGGGTGTCCCTCCTCCGGTTCGACCGCCGCAGCCCTGACGGCCAGTAGGGCCAGCAGACGCGCCTCCAATTGCTGGCGGTCGGCTAGGAGCCCGTCGAGGCTGGCATCCAGGACGGCTGAGCGACCCTCTACGATCAAACCGGCGATGATGGAAGACTCAGCCAGGAAGCGGGGTGCCGGGGCCTGGACCTGTGCGAGCCTGGCCGCCGCCGCGACACAGGGCGCCGCCGCCTCTGGCGTGACCCAGTCCGGGGCGTGACGCACCGTCCAGGGTCCCGCCGGGAGGGCCCCCAGGGCCTGCTCCAGGGCCCGGGCGACCCAGGTCTCTCGCCTCACCGGGTCGCGCCAGCGGGCCTCCAGCAGGGCCCGCAGGTGCGGCCAGGCCAGGGCCAGGAGGTCCGCGTTGAGACGATCCCCACTCGTGCGCTCGCGGGTGGCACGTTCCGCCCGGGCCGCCTGGATCAGGGTCCGGGCGCGGCTACGCTCGGCCGCGATGCTGGTGTGCAGGTGGTCCCGCTCCCGGCGCCAGGCACGGCGCAGGGTCTCCGCCGCCTCGGCCCTGGCCTTGTCGATGGCCTCCCGGCACTCCTGGCTGCGGTAGGTCTCCACGAGCTTGAGCAGGGTCTTGGCCGACTCTTCGACATTCATCCCAGACTCCGCGCACGCTTTGCGTTCATTCGGCCATACCCAGTTGTCGCCGGATGGACTCGCCGATGTCCGGCGGTTGTTCCCGTCCGCGCACATCCGGGATCACCAGGACCAGGGGCCGGCCGGCGCGCTGGGCCCCCTGGACGGCGGCCTCGCCCACCCAGGCCAGGGCCTCCTGGGTCAACAGGATGAGGGCCGCCTCGCTCCGCAGGCGGGCGAACAGGGCCGGCCCCTCCCCGCCCCCCGGGGTATGGACATCGACCCCGGCCAGGCGGAACCCGGCCGCGGAGACCTCGTCCCCGACGAAGGCGACCCTGGCCAGACCCTGGGCCATCATTCAGAGCCGGTTGAGGATGAGCACCGAGATGATGACCCCGTAGATGGCGATACCCTCCGCCAGGCCCACCAGGATCAGCACCCGCCCAAACAGCTCCGGCTTCTCCGTCAGGGCCCCCACCGCTGCCGCCGCCACCGAGGCCACGGCATAGCCTGCCGCGATAGAAGAGAGCCCGGTGGCCAGGGCCGCCGCCAGGTAGCCCCACTGGAGCACCCCCGGGTCGATAGACTTAGGGATTACCGCCCCCTCTGCTGCCACGACAGCGGAGTGCCATAGCAACAGGCTGCCCAAGCTCGCAAGGACCGCGACGCCGAGCACCAGGCCGGTCGCCATCAGGACTTGTCGTTTCATAGCGCTTCTCCGGAGCGAGTGGTTCAGTGGATAGTGCGTAGTGGACAGTGGACCAGAACACATGCCCGAAACTAGCCGATCGCCGACAGTCCCGGCGGCGCCGGCAGAGGCCTGAAGACCCGCCCCGAGCCGACCAGGAAGCGGTTGAAGAACTCGAACAGCACCAGCCTGGTGGTCTGGATGGAGACCACCAGGCCCTCCAGCAGGAGGATCACCAGGTTGCCCAAGACCAGGATCAAGACCCCGGCCCACAGGGGGGCGGCATCGGCCATGGTCACCACCGCCGCCGAGAGGCTCGCGTGAGCCAGGGCGAAGGCCCCCACCCGGGCGAAGGACAGGGTATTCACCAGAATCTGCATGGTCCCCTCCAGCAGATGCCCCAGGGCGGCCAAGGCCCCCAGCAGGCGGCGGTGGACCAGGAAACTCCCCACCAGATACCAGCCCGCGCCGAGCAGTGGGACCCAAGTCCACTCGGGGCCCCACAGGAGGCGGGCGATGATCCCCAGGTAGAGGACCAGGAAACCCAGGTCCACCAGGAGCCAGCGGGTCAGTTCGCCGCGCCACAGGGCGCTGAGCCCGGCCAGGAGTTGCCCGAGGCAAAGGAGCCCCACCGCAAAGGCCAGGGGCACTACCAGAACCGGGATCGGGTGTGCCAGGGGGTGCAGCCACAGGGCCGGAATCAGATCCTCGCGCCCGAACACGCTGCCGAACAGAAGTCCGAAGACCATGGCCGAGGCCCCGCCGGGGATGAGGATACGGGCCTCCGGATAGCGCCCCTGGAGGCGCCAGCCCAGGGCGAGCAGGACCAGGCCCTGGCCCAGGTCGCCGAACATGTAGCCGAACAGCAGGGGCACTACCAGGGCCAGGATCGGGGTGGGGTCGGCCTCGTCCCCGCCGGGGATGCCGAAGGCCCGCACGAAGGGCTCGAAGGGCTTGAGCCAGGCCGGGTTGTCCAGGACCTGGGGCGGGTGCGCCCCGGCCGGCGGGCGGGTCAGGCGGATCAGGGTGCGGGTACGGGCGCGGTCCAAGGCGGCGGTCAGCTTGGCCCCGGAGAGGTCATCGGTCCAACCGGTGATCCACACCAGGTGGTCGCTGGCGGTCTCCAGGGAGCCGACGTGCTCGGCGAACCACGCCAGCCAGCCCAGCTCCCCCAGGGCATCGCCCAGGGAATAGTCCTCGAACAGGTTGTCCAACTCGGCCTGGATGTGCACGATCCGGGTGGAGAGGAAGCTGCGGCGGGCCGCTGATGCGCACCACCGATTCCCGCGCCCCACCCTTGAGCCAGGCCGGACGCTCGATGACACGCCCCTTCACGGACTTGATCTGGTGCTTGACCTGATCGAGCCGGTCCGCCGGACCCAGGATCATGAAACAGCGCTCGTCTTCCCAGGGGACCGACCGCGGGATCACCCAGTCCGGGAGCTTGGGATCGACATCCGCCGGCAGGATGGCGCAGAAGGTCCCGAGGACGGGCCCGGTCTGGGTGACCAGGGCAAAGTCCAGCGGACCGTCGGCGATCTTGGCCAGGATCTGCCCCAGCCACTTGAGTCCGGTGAGCTCCTCCTCACAGGCCTGGAGGGTGGCGATCAGGGGGTCGGCCTCCCGCCGCCAGGCGCGGATACGGGCCAGGCCGCGCTCCAATGCCACGGCGGGGGCTTCCACCAGGGGCCGACGCCGCAGGGTTCCGCGGTCCCAGTAACGTCGATAGCGCTCGGACCATCCGCCATACTCCGCCAGCCCCGCCGCTAAATCGGCCAAGGGACAATGGGTCAGGGCCTGGCTGCGCACCTCGACCTCGATGGCCCCGGTGACGGCCAACTCAGCCACCGCGTGGATGGCCTCGCTGCGCGGACACAGGACCTCGAACCAGCGCGTAGAGGCGGGACGCAGGAGCATGATCAGGCCAGCCCCCGGCAGGTCAAGCAATGCCCGGTCCATCAGGCCGCCTCGGGTAAGACAAACAGTGCCCTGTCGATCAGGGCGGCGCGCAGGCGCTCCAGGTCGAGCGCGATCAGGGCGAGATAGCTGAAGGCGGCGGCCGGTTGCAGCGGGAGGCGGTGGAAGCCCAACCGCAGCCGTTCCCGCAGCTCGCGACGCAACGCCCAGGCGGCCTCGCCGCCGGCCTGGGGAAATGCCTGGGCATGGGCCGCGATGAGCGCGGCCAGCCCATCCATGTTTGCAAGGAAACGCCGGTCGCAGTGGGGCCACAGATGCCGCCACTCCCCGGCCCAAGCCCTGCCCCAATCCCGCAATGGGTCCGCGGCGCCCTCCCCCTTCATCGGGAGCAAGGCACCGGCCCCGGCGGCGATGACAGCCGCGGGGTCGAGGGTCCCGTCGGGACGGCGCAACCCTTGCAGGGTACGGTCGCGTTCCATCCAGGAAGGCAACGACCCGCCGCGCCCGGCGTAGGCCAACAGCGACAGCAGAGGTAGCCAGCGCAACCAGAACACCGCCGGTCGCCAGGGGGCCGGCAACCAAGTGGCGACCTGGGTGACCTCATCCTGCCAGATGGTCCGCAATCCGCGATCCAGATCGTGGGCGTCGCTCAGGGCCGAAAAACCCTTGACCCAACTGCGCAGGGCCCCCTCGCGGGCCTCCTCAAGGAACATGCCCAGGGTCCGCGCCGCCGCCAGCCGCTGCCAGGCGTCCTCCCCCGGCAGCTCGGCGTAACGGGCCTGGACCCGCGTTTGGGCATAGGCGAAGCGACAGGGCCCGATCATGCCCCATCCCCGAGAATCTCGCCCACCAGGGCCTCCAGGGCCTGGGCCAGAGGCGCGGAGAGGGCTGGGTGCTGGTCCGGTGCCCGATCGGGCCCAGAACTTTGGTCCGGCAGCGGAGTATGCGCCAGCTCCGCCAGGGCCCGGGCGATGGCGGCATCCGCCAGCCGGTGCGCCGTCTTGATGTGGGTCTCGCTCAAAGACGCCAGGGCCCGCGCCCGGGCCTCCGCCGCAGCGATCAGACGGGCCGCCTCGGCATGGCACTCCGCCACTGCCAGGCGGGCGTCGCGCTCCGCCGCCAGGACGCGGTTCATCGCCTCGTCCGCCGAGACCTGCCTAACAGGGGTCGTATCGCCACTGGTCATTCTTTCACCCCAGCCCCGGCGAGCAGGGCGCGGACATGGCGGACGGGGACGGTATGGGAGATGCCGCCGTGTGAGGCCGGGTGCAGGCCCGACGCGGCAAGGATAAGGAAACCGGTAAAGGCGATGGCAGAGCCCTCCCGCAAGTCCGCATCCCTCCCCAGACGAAACCCCAGTAGATTGCCCACTAACCACGCCGCCCCAGTCAGCGTATCAGGGCAGAGGATGAGCAGGGACACCAGCAAGATTACCCTCATAGTAGACGGGTCCCGATGCAAGCGGTCGCGGGCGGCCCGATTGGGCCGAGCGCCTTACCCACCTGGGTATAGGGGGTGGCAAGCGCGGCCCGGGTCCGGCCCAAAGCGACACCGCAAGATCGCCAGAGGCAAGCAGCCTAACATCCCGCAATGCCGCTGTGCGGCCGAAGCGGGACGGTGTTGACCTGGGTCAAGCCGAATGCAGATCATGCCGCAGCGCAGCAGACCACGGCGCGCATTTTTCCGGGTATTCCCGTAAGCTATGCAGCTTCTCAATGCTGTGAATGAGGCCATGCCGGTGGACGATACCCTGCAGAGACTCCTGGATGCCGAGGTGCGCGCCGAGAAGATCGCGCAACAGGCCGAGGCCGAGCAAGAGCAGATCATACAGGGGGCGCTCAAGGAGGCCCGCGCAGAGGAGGAACGCTTCACCGCACGCATCCCGGACCTGCACCGTGCCGACATCGCCAAGGCCCAGGATCGTGCCGACCAGACCGTCGCAGAGCTTAAACGCCGCTACGACGAGCGGCATGTGCTACTGCGCAACCAGGCCGAACAGCGCGAGGAGGAGGCCTTGGCGGCCGCCTTCCAGGTCCTGATCAGTCCGGATATCTGACCCCGGCGGTCCGATCCCAGACCCCGGCCAGCCCCGCGCCCTCCAGCCGCCCACAGTAGTACCGCAGCATGAGCCAAGCCGCCGCCCACGCTTACCTCAATACCCGCGTTTCGGTGATGTCCACCCAACTCCTCCAGCCCGGGGAACTGGCGGACCTGGCCCAGTTGACGCTGGCGGACCTGGCCGAGCGCTTGGGACTCGGCGCCCTGATCGACGAGCAGGCGACCACCCAGGCCAAGAGCCGAGCCGTGGAGCAGGCCATGGTCAGCCTCCTGCTGTCGGACCTCGCCATACTGGTGCGACCCATGTCCGCCCCCGAGCGGACCCTGCTCATGGCCTGGGGCAGCAAGTTCGCCCTGTTCAACCTCAAGGCACTGATCCGCGGCAAGCTTTTCGACCTCGATGCCAAGGAAATCCGCGAGAACCTCTACGACCTGCCGCCCAGCTTCCGCCTCCCCGACCAGGAGCTGTTTCGCGCCGAGAACGTCCTGGAGCTCCTGCGCCAGCTCGAAGAGGGCCCCCACGCCGCCATCGCCCGTCAGGCCCGGGAGGCCTACGAACAACGCCACGAGCCCTTCGCCATCGAAGCCGCAATCGACCAGCGCTACTATGCGGCGTTGGCGCGCCAGGTGATGCAGTTCAACGACGCCAATCTCCAGTCCTTACGGCAGTTGGTGGGGACCCTGCTCGATCAGGTGGACCTGCTGTGGCTCATGCGCTTCCGCTTCGCCTACCGCCTGTCGCCCTCGGAGGCCTTCTATCAATTAGTGCCGTCCAGCCGCCTGATGCTCCGAGAGCGGCTCCTCGAGCTCGTCAACCTGGACAGCTTCGAGCGGGTCCTGGAGGCCCTGCCGCCGCCGCTGGACACCCTGCTGGCCGACAGCATGCACCTGATCGACGTCCAGCGCCGCATGGGGCGCTACATGGCCGCCGAGGCTCACCGCGTCCTCAGTCTTAGCCCATCGGGGGTGGCGCGGGCCCTGGCGTACATGATGTTGCGCGAGGCAAATCTGCGCACCCTCTTCTCCCTGATCCAGGGTCGCCTGCTGCAACTGCCGGGGCAGATCGTGGATATTGCCTGCGAGCTGGCCGAACCGGCATGCCCGCTCGGCGTCGTGGCCAGGGCCGCCTGAAACCTAAATCCACCGGGAGTGAATCGCCGATGTTGAGGCCACTGCCCATGAAGCATGTCCGCCTGCTGGTCCTCACCGAGGACCTGCCGCAGGCGTCCCTGACCCTGGCACAGATCGAGCGCTTCCACCCGGATGCCCGCCCCCCACTGGAGACGGAGCTGGTCAACGTCCCGGGACGCCGCTACCGGGAGTTGTTCCAACAAGCCCGCTCACGTCTGGACAAGATCTCCAAGCTCGCCCCCCTGCCGGATGGGCCGAAGGTAGACCGCGTGCGTGTGGTCCCGATCGAGGAATTGGAGGGGCTCGACCAGTGGCTCGGCGAGCTTTGGGGCGAGGCCTTCCAGTTCGAGGAACAGTTGCGCCACCTCGACGAGCAGGAGCGTTCGTTACGCGAGCAGGAGTCGGCCCTGGCCAACTTCGCCGATCTCAATATCGACCTCGGGATGCTGCGCACCAAGACGCGCTTCCTGGACTTCTACGTCGGCAGCGTGCCACGGGAGAACGTACGCCAACTCGAAGGCGCGGTCGGGCTGGCCAAGCACCTGCTATTCAACTACATGGTCACCGGCGACCACGCCCATGTGATCATCGTCGGGCAGCCGGGTGGGCCCGAGCAGGCCCAACTCGGCTCCGTGCTCACCGCCGCCGGCTTCCAGCACCTGCCCATACCCCAGGGGCTGGACAGCGAGCCCCAGGAACTTCGCCAGCAGATCGAGGCGCGCCGCACGGCCCTGATCGAGGAGCGCGGCACCCTGCACCGGCGCATCGGCGCCTGGGCCGAGGGCAACGCGGAGCGTCGCCTGGAGGCCGAGCGCACCCTGATCCTGGCGGAGCCCTTCGTCACGCTCGACCCCAGCATCCGTAGCGCCGGGCACCTCGCCTGCCTGTGCGGCTGGGTCCCCGCCCGGGACGTGGCCGACCTGGAGGCCCGCCTGCGCCAGGCCCTGACCCTGCCGTTCCAGTTGGATGCCCGCAACCCCAGGCCAGACGAGCGTGCCCTGGTCCCGACGGTGGCGATCAAGAGCCGGCTGCTCGAACCCTTCGGGCTGTTGGTGAAGCAATACGGCATCCCTCAGTACGGCGAGATCGACCCCACGCCGCTCTTCGCCGTCACCTTCCTGCTCATGTTCGGCATGATGTTCGGCGACGTAGGCCACGGCGCAGTGATCGTCCTGGCCGCCTGGTGGGCACGCCGCCGGATTCCGCACTTTTACCTCTTCGGGGTATTCGCGGGGATCTCGTCCATGTGCTTCGGCCTGCTCTTCGGCAGCGTCTTCGGTTACGAGGAAATCCTTCCTGCCCTGTGGATGTCCCCCCTTCACGACCCGATCTTGATGCTCAAGGTGGCCCTGGGCTGGGGGATTGCGTTCATCATCGTCGCCTGTCTGCTGGGGATCTACAACAGGCTCGCCATCGGCAATACCGTCGGCGCCCTGTTCGAGCACCACGGCGCGGTTAACCTGTTGTTTTATCTAGCCTTTCTGTGGGGCGGCTACCGCCTCGCCCAGACCGGGTCCTTTGGCACTCTGCCCGCCCTGCTGATCGTCGGCTCCCTATCTGCCCTTGCGGCTTTTCAGTGGCGTCATCTGCACGCGCCGGCCGGCGAGAAGGTGCTGGTGGTCCTCATCGAAACCCTCGACACGGTGATCGTCTATCTGTCCAACACCCTGTCGTTCCTGCGTGTCTCGGCCTTCAGCCTCAACCACGTTGCCTTGTCACTCGCGGTCTTCACCCTGGCGGACATGATGGGGGCCTTCGGTCATGTAGTGACCGTCATTCTCGGCAACGTCTTCGTCCTGGTGCTAGAGGGCGGGATCGTCATGATTCAAGTAATGCGCCTCCAGTACTACGAGGGTTTCTCCCGCTATTTCTCGGGGGATGGGCACGAGTTCGCGCCGCTGCGGTTGCGGCGCGGGCAAGCATCCTCCTAAACCGGCATCCGTCGAGCGTCCATCCATGGGGCATGTATTCCCACACATCGCGTTTAGCAACCCGCGCACACCCGAGATCAAGGCGGTCGAGGCCAGGGCCCTCGTCGATGCCGGCGCACTCATGCTGGGCATCCCCCGGCACCTGGTGCAGCAACCCGACCTCGAAACCGATTCGCCGCCTGACGTATCGGCGGCGGACCGGGGCAGACGCAAAGCCCTTTACGTCCGGCCGGTCAAGGCGTTCTTCGAGACCGCCCCGCCGACGGAGATCGCCGCGCGCTCGAACAATAAGGCCTATGTGACGCTTTGTCCGCCAATAGGACCGGGCCCGCTCTGAGTTCGAAATGATGGCTGGCAGCCGCCCCTCCGCGCGCCGACCCATCGCCGAGCAACCCACCAATCACCCCAACCCTAGGAGCATCCCATGTACTGGCTCGTCGCCCTCATGTCCCTCGCCATCGTCGGCCTGATCCTCTCCGGCATCGTGCTCGAGATCCGCCCCAACTTGAGCCTGCGTATCCGCCCCTGGTACAAACCGGCCATGGGCGTGCAGCTCATTGCCTTCGTCGGGGCCCAGCTCGGGCTCCTGCTATTGGGTGTCTCTGACGCCATGGCCGAGACCGAGGTGGCCCGGACCGCCATTACCGACATCTCCACCGGCATGGGCCTCGCCATGCTCGGCGTGGGCATCCCCACGGGGCTGTCCACCATCGGTGCGGGGATCGCCGTGGGCCCCATCGGCGCCGCATCGCTGGCCGCCGTGATGGAGCGCCCGGAGGCCCTCGGCCGCACCCTGATCTTCCTGGGTCTTGCAGAAGGTATCGCCATCTATGGTTTGGTCATGAGCATCCTGCTGCTGAACAGACTCTGAGCCCAGGGGATCACACACATGAACGCCGACGCCGAGCACAGCCAACCGACGCGGATGCTGTTCCTGGGCGACGACAGCCTGGCAGATGGTTTCCGCCTGATCGGTTTCGAGACCTTTCCGAGCCCAATGCCTGCGGAGGTGGATCGTGTCTTCCGCGACCTGATCCGGGCCCAGGCCAGGGCCTTCGCCATCGTCGATGACCGCATCATGGCCCACGACATCCCCGCCCTGGCGCAGGTACGCCGCGAAGGCGGGCGTATCGTGGTAGTGGCCATCCCCCCGTTGAAGGACCCGCCCAAGCTTACCAGTGAGGTCGCCGCACGCCTGCAGGCGTTGTTCGGCACCTCGAATATGACCTCTCGGGAGTCATCGTGAATCAGGTACAAGAACTCGAACGGGCCATCCTGGCTCGTGCGGAGCGCCTCGCGAGCGAGTATCGCGATCGCGCCCAACGTAGTCGCGACAGCATCTTGCGCGAGGCCTCCGAGCGCCTGCGCCTGCGCGAGCAGCGAGAGGAGGCCATTGCCAAGGCGCTCGGGGAGCGCACCTTCCGCCAGCAGGTCCAGGCCAGTGAACTCAAGCTCCAGAGCCAGGTGGACCGGATGCGCTGGAATCTGGTTCGCGACGTGGAGCGCCGCCTCAAGGTCCGGATGCAGGACCTGATGGAGGACGAGCCCGCGTACCTGGCCCTGCTCCAGGACCTGTTGGCCGCCGCCGCACGGGAACTCGAGGGCGCAGACCTCGTGGTCGAGGCCAACCCCATAGACCACAAGCGCCTGGCGGCGACGTGGGCGACTTTGAGCCAGATCGCGGCCCCCGGACGCCGGCTGACCCTGGCCGACGATCCCATCAACACCCTGGGCGGGGTCCTGGTGCGTAACACCGACAACACCATGCGCGTCGATAACACCTTCGAGGGTCGGCTCGACCGGCTGCGCCAGCGCGTTCAGCAGGTCATCCTGGAGCGGCTGCTGCCCAGCGGCTTTGACACCGGCAACCTCTTCACCGGGTAAGACCATGAGCGAATCGAAACGAATCGGTGTCATCCGCGACATCAACGGCCCCATCGTTACCATCGACCTGCCCGGCATCCGCAACGGCGAGCAGGTCAAGATCGGCGCCTATGGGCTGTTCGGCGAGGTCATCTCGCTAAAAGGCCGCCAGGCGGTGGTGCAGACCTACGAGTCCACCGACGGCGTCCGCCCCGGTGAGCCCGCCATTGGCCTCGGCTGGCCCCTGTCCGTGGAGCTTGGCCCCGGGCTCATGGGCGGGATCTTCGACGGCGTGCAACGCCCGCTGGAGAAGATCGCCTTGGAGTCCGGCGACTATATCCGCCGTGGCCTGAGCATTCCCGCCCTGGACCGCGCCAAGGTCTGGGAATTCACTCCCAACCCGGAACTGGAGACGGACGCCGAGATCGGCCCCGGGGCCATCCTCGGGACCGTGCAGGAAACCGCCAGCATCCTGCACAAGATCCTGGTCCCGCCAGGGATCTCCGGCATCCTGGAGGAACTCGCCCCCCCCGGGGACTACGACATCGAGGCGGCCATCGCCCATGTGCGCGACGCCGCCGGTAACGTCAAGCGCCTGAGCCTCTACCAGCGCTGGCCGGTCCGCCGCCCGCGGCCCTACCTCAAGCGCGACGACGGCATCTCACCGCTGATCACCGGGCAGCGGGTCATCGACACCTTCTTCCCCCAGCTCAAGGGGGGCAAGGGGGCGGTCCCGGGCCCCTTCGGTGCCGGCAAGACCGTGGTACAGCAGCAGATCGCCCGCTGGTCCAACGCCGACATCGTGGTCTATGTGGGCTGTGGCGAGCGCGGCAACGAACTGGTGGACGTGCTGGAGACCTTCCCGAAGCTGGATGACCCCTACACCGGGCGCAAGCTCATGGAGCGCACCCTTCTGGTGGCCAACACGTCCAACATGCCGGTAGTGGCCCGCGAGGCGTCGATCTATGTCGGCATGACCATGGCAGAGTATTACCGTGACATGGGCTACGACGTCGTGATGCTCGCCGACTCCACCAGCCGCTGGGCCGAGGCCCTGCGCGAGGTCTCCGGACGCCTGGGGCAGATGCCCGTGGAGGAGGGCTACCCGGCCTACCTCGCCTCGCGCCTGGCAGCGGTCTACGAGCGCGCCGGTCGCGTCGAGACCCAGGCCGGGGCCACCGGCTCCGTGACCCTGATCGGGGCCGTCTCGCCCCCGGGGGGCGACTTCTCCGAGCCCGTCACCAGCCACACCAAAGACATCATCGAGACCTTCTGGGCCCTGTCCAAGGAGTTGGCGGACGCCCGTCACTACCCATCCATCGACTGGGTCACGAGCTTCTCCGGCCACGTCGGCACCGCCGCCCTGTGGTGGGCCGAGGAGGTCGATCGCCATTGGGAGGCACGCCGCGGCCAGGCATTGGCCCTGCTCGCCCGCGACGCCGAGCTGTCGCGCATCGTCAACCTGGTCGGCCCCGAGGCCCTGTCCCACGCCCAGCGCTGGGAGCTGGAGGGGGCCAGCCTGATCAAGGAGGCGGTGCTGCAGCAGAGCGCACTGGACCCGGTGGACACCTTCTGCTCCCCCAAGAAGCAGTTCGCCCTGCTGGACCTGACGCTCACTATCTATGACCGTGGGGCCGCCCTCATCGAGCTGGGCATCCCTGTGCAGGAGCTGCAGAACCTGCCCATGCTGGCCAAGGCGCGGCGCTGCAAGTCCATCTACAACAGCGAGCAGGTGGATGGCATCCTGGCCTTCCACAGTGAGTGCGAGCAGACACTCGAGCAGATCCGCCTCGAGTACGCCAAGCAGGGGGAACACGCCTGATGAGCACCAAAGAATACCGTACCATCAGCGAGGCCCGCGGCGGGCTCCTGGTGACCAAGGGGACCTCGGGGGTCGCCTTCGGCGACCGCGTCCAGATTCGCGACCACGCCGGGACCAAGCGCAACGGTCAGGTCATCCGCTGCGCCGAGGGCGAGGCCCTGATCCTGGTCTTCGAGGGGACCGATGACCTGGACCTGGAGAGCACCTGGATCCGTTTCCTCGACCAACCGGTGGAGATCGCCCTGTCCCCGGAGCTGCTTGGGCGCGAGTTCAACGGCCTAGGGGAGCCCCGCGACGGGCGCCCGCCCATCCTGTCCAACACCCGCCGCGCAGTGACCGGCTCGGCCATCAACCCGGCGGCACGCAACTATCCCCGCGAGTTCATCCAGACCGGCATCTCCACCATCGACGGGCTCAACTCCCTGGTGCGCGGGCAGAAGCTGCCAATCTTCTCCGGCTCCGGACTGCCGCACAACCGGCTCGCCGCACAGATCGTGCGCCAAGCTCGCCTCGTGGACCAGGACTCGTCCTTTTCCATCGTCTTCGCCGCCATGGGCGTGTCCTACGCCGACGCCAAGTTCTTCCGTGACGAGTTCGCCAACTCCGGCGTGCTGCGCAACGTGGTCATGTTTATCAACCTGGCGGACGACCCACCGGTGGAACGTCTGACCCTGCCGCGCACGGCGCTCACCGCCGCCGAGTACCTGGCCTACGACCTCGACCGGCATGTGCTGGTGGTCATGACCGACATGACTTACTACGCCGAGGCCTTGCGCGAGGTCGCCACCGCCAAGGGCGATGTCCCGGCGCGCAAAGGCTACCCGGGTTACCTGTACTCCGACCTCGCCGAGATCTACGAGCGCTGCGGGCGCATCCACAACCGCCATGGATCCATCACCATGATGCCGGTGGTCTCGATGCCCTCCGACGACATCACCCACCCCATCCCCGACCTGACCGGGTACATCACCGAGGGCCAGATCGTGCTGTCCCGGGACCTGCACAACCAAGGCATCTACCCCCCGGTGCACATCTCCCCCAGCCTTTCACGCCTGATGAAGGATGGGATCGGCAAGGACGACACCCGTGAGGACCACCCCCGGGTCGCCGCCCAGATCTACGCCCTCTACGCCCGTGCACTCGAAACCCGCAACCTCGCGTCGATCATTGGTGCCGACGAGTTGTCGGAACGCGACCGGCGCTTCCTCAAGTTCGCCGAGCTCTTCGATACCCGCTTCGTCGGTCAGGGGGAGGCCGAGGACCGCAGCATCGAGGCGACCCTGAACCTAGCCTGGGAACTAATGAGCACCTTCCCCCGGGATGCCCTCACCCGCGTGAACGAGACCGACCTGGCGAAGTACTACCAGGGCACTGACTGACCTTACCCTCTGCCCTCCCTTTCCTGACGCAATGTCTGCAACATGTGTGGGCACACGCCAACCCGCTGGACGCCCCCGACGCCCCTCCTCGCTCCCCCCTTTCAGAGGGGGGACTGGGGGGTCTTCGCCCAGGCGCTTCGCCGGCCGGCCCCCTTCCAGACGGCCGTTTGCAGCCCCCCGTTTCCCCCTGTCCGAACATACTGTACCCTTCCCAAGAAGCCTGGTCCGGTGCTACCGTTCCCTCGCCTCCTGCGACCGTGCGCTTAGCCGTCATACCGTCTCCTCGTCCGCTCGAAATGTGCCATTCCCAAGAGCGTGCCCTCGATGCTACCGTTCCGTCGACCCCAGTCACCGGGCAGTTGGCTTTCCTGTCTCATGCTGTCGCATCGATCCACCCCGTCAGCCGCCATTTCCGGCCAGGGCATCTTAGGTCGGCAACCAACCCCGTCCTTGAGGGAGCGAAATTCTCACTTCATCGACCAACAGGCTGGTTCCTAGGCGGCAATGCACGATTGCTGCGAACAAATAGCCCTGCACAGTACCTCTTGCGGATGTGACGGCCCTATCCATGGCCTGAGTTCACGCATCCTGGCCAGATGGACAGAACCACCTGGGGACAGCACAACCAGCCGTCGTCCCGAACGAGTTACCAGGACCGTGGCCATGTCAGACCACGGACCACAACTGTACGCCGGTTTGCATAACCGAGGAACGGGCCAATCACCACGCCGATTTCGGCCCGCAGGCATTAAGAGTAGGAATGTTCCCATGCCCGCTGTTTCTGTAATTCTGCCATCTTTTAATCATGCGCCTTTTTTGAAAGACGCTATAGAAAGCATTCTGAACCAGCATTTTCAAGACCTGGAACTTATAATCTGGGACGATGCCTCTGCGGACGATTCTTGGAAAATTATCGAGTCTTACCATGACTTACGTATTCGGGCATTCCAAAATTCGCAGCGACTAGGTCCTGTCTTCGGAGTGAATAAGGCTATCTTTGAAATGGCGCATGGAAGATACATCGCCATCCACCACTCAGACACTGTGTGGGAATCGAGTACACTGCAAAAACAGGTTGGCTACCTCGAATCGCATCCGGAGATCGGTGCGGTATTTACTAATACGCAGGCTGTAGACGAACGCGGAAGCCCTCTGGCACGCCCCGCAACCGTCTACCACAAGGCGTTTACACTGCCCGATCATTCCAGTTATGAATGGCTTCGCCATTGCTTCCTGGATTTCCACGCGCTCGGCCACCCGAACGCCCTGATTCGCAGGAGATGCTACGACGATTGCGGTCCTTATCTCGATATGCTTGATCGACTCTCCGACCTCGATATGTGGGTGAAGCTCTGTTCGCAGCAGGAAATCTGCGTCCTACCGGATCGCCTGGCAAAGGTCCGCATCCCAGATATGGCAATGACCGCGAGCGAGGATCTCCGAAGCACCTCGATCCGATGGGCATATGAATACGGAAAGATACTCCGTCAATATCGGAATATAGTAGACAGCAAGAACGTTTTCGAGATTTTCCCCGATTATGATTCATATGATCGCGGAAAAGATACAGACCCAGAATATGTCTTGGCCCGGGTGTGCCTGGAGTCGGACGAATTCCTTCCCAGGCGTCGGCTAGGGATCGAAATTTTGGTCGATATTTACAACGATCCGTTGCGACGACAGTCCGTTGAAAAGCACTATGGTGTTTGTCTGCATGACGCCATCTCGATAACCGAGCAGCACGGCATTCTCGCACATGAGTGCCTTCCTGCCCCGGAAACCCTTGCCCGCGACCAGACCGGCCAGATCGTGGAACTCAAACAGTCGGTCGCCGACCGGGATGGCCAGATTGACGCGCTTAGCCATGCTGTCGATGAGCGCGATGAGCGGATATCGGCATTGGAGAACAACGTCCGCGCCTTGATCGGATCGACAAGCTGGAAATTGACCGCTCCGATAAGAGCCATTAAGCAGAATGTGAGACGTCTGAAATATCTGCTGAGTGTATTTCCGGAAGCGATTCGGCAGGGGGGCGGCTACCGGGCGTCCTTTGGCAAGACTATGTCCGTTCTTCAGCGAGAGGGGGTCGCTGGAATCAAGTGGAGACTTCGACGACCAACCATGCAGGCAGGGCGCCCAGGTTGTATTGACGACTTTGGCTCGAAGGAATTGAAAGGAGATTATAAGGAATGGATAGAACGCTATGATACGCTTGACCAGGCAGCGTGTGAGCGAATTCGTTCCAGGATCCAGCGGATGCCGCGACGTCCGCGGATTTCGGTTATCATGCCGGTATATGATCCGCCCCTGCATTTTCTTGAACGAGCAATATGCTCGGTGCAGAATCAGTTATATCCGGACTGGCAGTTATGCATTGCTGACGATTGCTCAACCAATCCGAAAATAAAGGAGTTATTACAAAAGTATGCGTCCGCAGATGATCGCATTAGTGTCGTATTTCGTGATAAGAACGGCCATATTTCAGAGGCGTCGAATAGCGCCATAAAGGTGGCTTCCGGTGAATTCATTGCGATGCTCGATCACGATGACGAAATCTCTCCGCATGCCCTGTATTTAATTGCGGAGGAATTAAATAGCCATCCTGACGCGGATTTCATTTACACCGACCAGGACAAGATCGACGAAAAAGGCGTGAGATACGACCCGTACTTTAAACCTGATTTCAATCTCGATCTTCTTCGCTCCCAAAACTATGTGGACCACCTTGC
The DNA here is from genome assembly GCA_963802205.1 of uncultured Gammaproteobacteria bacterium. Taxonomy (GTDB): domain Bacteria; phylum Pseudomonadota; class Gammaproteobacteria; order Chromatiales; family Chromatiaceae; genus DYRB01. The sequence continues at coordinate 36,518 of CAWDHW010000024.1, forward strand.
GGTTTTTAGAACTTCGATTGTGGAAGCGCTTGGCGGTTGGCGGTCCGATTTCGATGGGAGCCAAGACTACGATCTTGTGTTGCGCGTTATTGAGCGAACAGAACCCTCACGTATTCGCCACCTGCCTTATGTTTTGTACCATTGGCGTGCTGTAGCCGGTTCCCTCGCGGCCGACGCTTCGGCGAAGAATTACGCAGCAAGCCGCTCCCGAAAGGCGCTTAAGGATCACCTCAAGCGGGTTGGCATCCAAGCTGAAGTAACATCCGACTACCCAAATCTCTCAATTCATCGGGTGACGTACCCGGTCCAAAATGAGCCCCTTGTCACGGTGATAATTCCGACCCGAGACGGGAAGGATATCTTGAGCCAGTGCCTCGACGGGCTATTGCACAGGACCGATTATCGCAACTTTGAAATAATCATAGTTAACAACCAAAGCCAAAAGAAAGAAACCATTGAATACTTACATGATTTATCGAAAGATTCCCGAATCAGCGTACTAAGCTACGATGGGCCATTCAATTACTCCAAGATAAATAATATGGCCGTCCGGCGGGCCAGAGGGGAGGTACTTGCCTTCTTGAATAATGACATTGACGTGATCTCCAGCGATTGGCTGCGGGAGATGGTCAGTCATGCAATGCGTCACGACATTGGCGCTGTGGGCGCAAGGTTATATTATCCTGACGATACGGTCCAACATGCGGGCGTTTTGCTTGGGTATAAGGGTAGGGCTGGGCACATGTACCGCTACGCACCGCGCCACTGGCTTGGGTATTGGGCGCGCGGGGTACTGACGCAAAACCTTACGGCAGTAACGGCGGCCTGCATGGTTGTGAGAAAAGAGGTGTTCGACAGCGTAGGGGGCTTCGACGAAGAACACCTCTCGGTTACCTTTAATGATGTCGATTTGTGCCTTAGGATTCACGAGCTTGGGTATCGCAATATTTATACACCTCGCGCTGAGTTATATCATCATGAGTCGAAAACGCGCGGCATGCTGGCTTTTCAGGCGGAAGAAGATTTCTTTGCGAGGAAATGGGCAACAATTCTTCGTGCTGACCCTGCCTATAACCCCAATTTGTCACTGGAGTACGAGGATTTCTCTTTAGCGTTTCCTCCGCGCGTAATACATCCGTGGCTAGCGCGGGGGCTTGGACTGCGGCTGGGCGACTCGCCTCTCGTTTCAATCATAACGCGTACTCACGGGTCACGGCAGGAGTTTTTAAGGAATGCGCTCTTATCGATTTTTAATCAGACTTACAGACCTATCGAAGTTGTCGTCGTTGAGGATGGCACGGAGCACGCCCGGGACTTGATCGCTGGCATGACTATCCCTGAGGGGGTCTCCGTTGTTTACGAGTCACTGCCAAAGAGGGGTAGGTGCTTCGTTGGAAATCGCGGCCTTCAATTGTCCAATGGGGCCTTTTTCGGATTCTTGGACGATGATGATCGACTCATGCCGGAGCATGTGGAAAGCCTCGTTCGCTGCCTGTGTTTTAGCCCATCTTCGGCCGGGGCATATTCGTCCTCGGTTGAGGTACCAACGGGTGTAATCAGCCTTTCCCCGCTAAGATTAAAGGAGGGTGGCAGGAGAGTGGTTGGGCGCGCGGATTTTTCGCTGAATCATTTGTGGAACTATAATTACATTGCGATCCAGTCTTTTTTGCTGAGAAGGGAATTGTTTGAGAGGCATGGTGGATTCAGCGAGGAGCTTGATTGCCTTGAAGACTGGGATCTTTGGCTAAGGTACAGCGCCGAAGCGGACTTTATTTTCCTGGATAAGGTTACCTCGGAATTCAGGGTACCTGCCGATCAGGCCAAGCTGGACGAACGTGCGATAGAGCACAGGAAATACCTGCCCGTTTTGAGAGAGCGGCAGCGCAGACTGGTGGAACAATATTTGGATACGCCTTATTACCACAGACTAAGGAGTGCCTGGGCGTTGGTTCCGAAGGACTCGCCTTAGCTTGACTCCATATCGACCTCTTGTTCTGCTTCTCGGCTTTTGGCAATGGGCCCTCTATTCTGGGCCGCCGGTTCTTGACCGGTTTTCGGCGACGCGGCACAGAGCATCGAACAACTTGCCGGCAAGTTCGTGCTGCTTCTATTTTTGGCTCAAATCCCGTTCAACCCGTAGGCGTCATTCGGTTCGGGGCGCAAGAGCAGGGCGCGTGTCCCGTCGGGCCAGATGGGACCCGATTTTTCCGTCACCGTGGATGGGGACGAAGCGTAAGCAGGCCCATGCGGCGAGGCGGGTCGGCGGGGAGAATTGCTATGCGTGACGGCAACCGGTCGGCCACTCAAAAGATGACGGGGATGGCGAGCAACAATTTATCCGTCCAGCTCACCGTTTCGGTAGTTGTCTACGGGGCCAATCTTCGCTACATCGGGCCAATGCTCTCTTCGTTGGATGGCGATTCAGCACGGCTTGTAGTCATCGACAACGGGCCTGCCAACGAGGATCGACGAGCACAACTGGCGACGTTGATCAAGGGCTGGGGGGGAGAGTCAAACCTGCTTTCCGGCCACGGCAATGTGGGCTACGGGCGTGGACACAACCTCGCGATCAGTCGGTCCAGCGGTCCCTATCACCTGGTTCTCAACCCCGACGTGGAGCTGGCGCCGGATGCCATCGCCGAGGCGCTGGCATTCATGAGCGCTCATCCCGACTGTGGACTGCTCGCGCCGGCGGTGCGGAATGAGCGCGGCGATCTGCACTACCTCTGCAAGCGCTACCCGAGCGTACTCGACCTGCTGTTGCGCGGCTTTGCGCCGCGTTGGGTACGCAAGCCCTTCCGTGCGCGGCTCGACCGGTACGAAATGCGGGATCTCATCAACGATCACGACCCCGTGTGGGATCCTCCCATTATCAGCGGCTGCTTCATGTTGTTCAGGACTGATGTGCTCAAGGCCGTCGGCGGTTTCGACCCCCGATATTTCCTTTATTTTGAGGACTTCGACCTGAGCATACGCGCGGCGCGGGTTGCGCGCATCGCCTACGTACCTGCGGTGCGCATTGTCCACCACGGCGGCGGCGCGTCGCGCAAAGGTCCCGCCCACGTGCGGATGTTCATTGCTTCGGCCGCCAAGTTCTTTCGGCAGCATGGCTGGCGGTGGGCCTGAGAGGCGCGCGGTCATTCTTGGATCTGAACAATGGAGTGAGCTGCCGGGAGATTGCACGCCGGCTTGGCGGGTAGTCGAGCGCTCAGAACAGGATCTTGGCATCGATTTCCAGGATGCCAACAACGCTACCGGAAAGCCACTGATCGGCGCTGCTATGACGCTCGTAGCGCAATTTGAAAGCGGTAACCGCCGCAGGTACACGGCTCACCAGTCAGCAAAAATGATCGAATTTCTCAGTCCATGCGAGTGGACGCCCTCGCAGTTGGGCGCCGAACCGGCGAGACGGGACAGTGACATGCCAAACGATTTGATGAGAACCATCCACGCCGAGCAACGATGTGACGCCCTGTTGATCGGTGGCGGCCCCGCAGGTTCCACGGCTGCCGCACTCTTGGCTGAGAAAGGCCACCGGGTCACCCTACTGGAAAAGTCACGCCACCCCCGCTTCCACATCGGCGAGTCCCTGCTGCCTGCCAACCTACCACTGTTCGAGAAGCTGGGCGTAGGTGCCGAGGTGGAGGGTATCGGCATGCCGAAATGGGGAGCGGAATTCGTCTCCCCCTGGCACGAACACAGCCAGACCTTCGAATTCGCAGATGCCTGGGACAAGTCCATTCCGCATGCCTACCAGGTACGGCGGTCCCAGTTCGACGAGATCCTGATTCGCAATGCCGCTCGTAAAGGCGCCAATGTCATTGAAGGCTGCCGCGTGCGCGACGTGGAATTTCTTCCGAACGATGAGGGCGCTATCGTCCGTGCGGAACATGACGATGGCCACAAGGAGACTTGGCGGTGCCGCTTTCTCATCGACGCCTCCGGTCGGGACACCTTCCTCGGCAACCGATTCAAATCCAAGCATCGCAACCCCAAGCACAACAGTTCGTCGCTTTACGGCCACTTCAACGGCGCCAAGCGACACGAGGGCAAGCAGGAGGGTCACATCACCATCTTCTGGTTCGAGCATGGGTGGTTCTGGTTCATTCCGCTCGCTGACGGCATCACCAGCGTCGGTGCGGTCACTTGGCCCTACTACATGAAAACCCGCAAGAAGCCAGTGAAGGCCTTCTTCATGGATCTCATCGCCATGTGCCCTAAACTTTCGGAGCGGCTCAAGGGCGCAGAACTCGTATCGGATGTGGAAGCCACTGGCAATTTTTCCTATACTTGCGACCGCACGCACGGTACCAACTGGCTGCTGCTGGGCGATGCCTACGCATTCATCGACCCGGTGTTCTCGTCCGGCGTCATGCTGGCCATGAACAGCGCCTTCGCGGGCGCCGATGCCGTGGATACCTGCCTCCGCCAACCGGACAATGCGGCGCGGGCCCTGCGGGAATTCGACAGGGTTATGCAGCACGGACCGAAGGAATTTTCCTGGTTCATTTACCGCGTCACCAATCCCGCCATGCGCGACTTGTTCATGTCGCCCCGCAACGTCTTCCGGGTCAAGGAGGCCTTGCTGTCGGTATTGGCTGGCGACATCTTCGGCAAGACACCCATATGGACTTCGCTGCTTGCATTTAAGGCGATCTACTACCTTTCGTCTGCGACCAGGCTCAAGCGCACGATCATGGCGTGGAAACGACGCAAGCTGAATATTCGCTACGTGGAAGACTCGGAAGAGAACGGCTGCCAATGAAGCCTCCGGACCCAATCCTGCGGCTGGAATATCTGCCCACATCTCGGGTTTGCCAACAGACACAGGACGGGCGTGCAGGCCCGCTCGGCGGTACCTGCTTTTCCCACCCCGCCAAGCCTCACGATGCTGCAGGGCTGCCGCTCCTGGCCGTGGACATGACCTTGCCGTCAGGGGGGGGGCAATCTGCGAAATCTGGCATAGCCAGGAACCCCTGACCTCCGGCCGGCATGGCAATATCCGCTATCGTCAGGGCGAAATCTTGCTATTCGGCTGCCTGACTCTGGATGAAGGCACCGCGGGTGCGCCACTGGATGCTCGTCCTCCACTGCAGGTCGCGACGGAGGCCGCCTACCAGTCCGTCTTTGAACTGCTCGAATCCCGCGGCTATAACGCGGTCCTGCGCTTCTGGAACTATTTCCCGGGGATCAACCGGGTAAGCCACCACATGGAGCGTTACCGCCAGTTCAACATCGGCCGCCAGGATGCTTTCCTTTCCCATGGCCGGTCAGTCATCGGCAACGTACCGGCGGCCTGCGCCCTAGGCTCCGCCACGGGCGGTCTCCACATCGCCTTCCTGGCTGCCCGGGCGGAGATGATGGGCATCGAGAACCCGCGACAGGTCAGCGCCTACCATTATCCCAACCAGTACGGTCCGCGTAGCCCGACCTTCTCCCGCGCCTGCCTCGTCAACCTGTTGGGATGCGACATGCTGTTCATCTCCGGCACGGCCAGCATCGTCGGTCATCAGACGCTGCACGACGGCGATGTGGCGGCGCAGACGCGGGAATGTCTCGAAAACATTGGGGCCGTCGTCGCGGAGGCCAACCGCCAGGCCCCGGGCGCCGATTTCCGCCTCGACAGCCTTGCCTACAAGATCTATGTCCGACACTCAGAAGACCTGCTCAGGGTACGCCACGAAATAGCGAAATACATCCAGGCCCCGGTGGCAGCCGTTTTCCTGCAAGCCGACATCTGCCGCGCCGACCTTCTGGTCGAAATCGAGGCATCCGGCGGCCATGCCATCTCCTACGCATCAAAATTCGGGGCGCCGTCATGACACACCACCGCGGCCTGACCGCCTTCACCGCCCTGCTGTTCGCCGGTCTTCCCGCCCTTGCCATCGCCAGTGAAAAGCCCCTGTGGGAGGTCGGCGCCGGCGTAACTGCCGTCTATTTTCCGGACTATCCCGGTTCGGATGAATCCAGTTCCTACCTCCTACCCTTCCCCTACTTCGTCTACCGCGGCGACTTCTTCAAGGCAGACCGGGACGGCATTCGCGGTATCCTCTTCGACAGCGACCGAATCGAGTTCAACATCAGCCTCGGCGCCTCGTTGCCGGTGAATAGCAACGAAAATCGGGCACGGCAGGGTATGCCCGACCTGCAACCGACGGTGGAGATCGGCCCGTCGCTCGACATCAACTTATGGCGCACCACAGACCGGCGCTACAAGCTTGACCTGCGTTTGCCTATCCGGACGGCAGTGACCGTGAGCGGCGGAGTAGACGATGTCGGCTGGGTATTCTCGCCGCGCCTCAACCTGGACATCGTGGATGTTGCGGGGCTTTCCGGCTGGAGACTGGGGCTGCTCGCAGGGCCCCTGTATGGCTCCGAACGCAACCATGACTATTTCTATTCGGTGGCTCCGCAATATGCCACCGCCGACCGCCCGGCCTACGATGCCGAGGGTGGCTACGCCGGTAGCCAATTTCTGATGGCGGTGTCGAAGCGCTATCCGAAGTTTTGGCTTGGTGCCTTTGCTCGCTGGGACAGCCTCAAGGGCGCCGTCTTCGCCGATAGTCCTTTGGTTGAGCGTGAGAACGCATTTTCGGCCGGCATTGGCGTTGCCTGGATGTTCGGGGAATCGTCCACTCGCGTCGAGGCGTTCGAGTGAGCGCTGACCGGGTTTCGTTACCTGGTTTTCTCAGGCGCTGGGTGCATCGGATCTACGAATACGGTGCCCTGTGGTTCGGCCTGGGACTGCTCGGCACAATTTCCCTGACCTGGTCGTTGCTCGCGGTGCCCCTCTACTATGTCGTGCCAAGGCGTTGGTCCAAGCCCCTTGGGCGTTTGGCCATCACTACGGCTTTTCGCATCTACCTTGGGGCACTCGCGCTGGTCGGTGCTTGCCGTTTCGATATCCGCGCCCTCGATGCCTTGCGCACCCAAAGGTCGCTGGTAATCGCCCCCAACCATCCCTGCCTGCTCGATGCCCTGATGGTCATCTCACGACTGCCCGACGTCGCCTGCATCATGAAGGCCGACATCGTCGATAACGTCTTCCTGGGCGCCGGCGCACGGCTGGCGGGCTACATCCGCAACGACGCCCAACTGAGCATGATCAAGCAGGCCGTGGCCGAACTGAAAAGCGGAAGTCACCTGTTGCTCTTTCCTGAAGGCACCCGGACCACCCGCTGGCCGATCGACACCTGCAAGGGCGCGACCGCTCTCATCGCCAGTCGGGCAAAGGCGCCGATCCAGACCGTGTTCATCGAGACCGACTCGGCCTACCTCAGCAAGGGCTGGCCCCTGTTGCGTTGCCCGTCGATGCCTATCACCTATCGCATCCGGCTCGGTCGCCGCTTCGATCCGCCAGAACAGGCCGGGGACTTGACAGAGGAACTGGAGCGCTACTTCATTGACGAGTTGCGCAACGCCCCGCGTTGCCTGCCACCTCGCGCACCGCAGGCGGAAGACCCCGGTGCGCCGCAGCACCCCTGATGCCACTTAGCATGAACGCCTCCGCCACCCATCTGGTGCTGATCCCGAGCTTTAACCCAGGGGTCCAAGTGTATGACTCGGTGCGGGCTGCCCGTCGGCAATGGACACCGGTGTGGGTGGTGGTTGACGGTAGCACCGACGGCACGGCCGCCGGCCTCCAGGCAATGGCGGCCACAGATCCCGGCCTAAGGGTGGTGGTCTTGCCCGAAAATCACGGCAAGGGCGCGGCGGTTTTGCATGGCCTCGACCTCGCCGCGAGTGAAGGTTTCACCGACGCGCTGACCATGGACTCCGACGGCCAACATCCGGCCGACCTCATCCCGGCCTTCATGGCGACTTCCATTGCGGCCCCGGATTGTATGGTACTGGGCGTGCCGGTGTTCGACGCCAGCGCGCCAAAGCTGCGCGTACAAGGCCGCAAGGTGTCCAACGGGTGGGCCAACCTGGAGACCTTGTGGATGGGCATCGGTGACTCCCTCTTTGGCTTCCGCGTCTATCCCATCGAACCCCTGCGCCAAACGATGCATGGCCAGCGCTGGATGCGCCGCTTCGACTTCGATCCAGAGGCGGTGGTGCGCCTGTGCTGGCGCGGCGTCCGCCCCATCAACCTGCCAGCACCGGTGAAGTATCTGGCCGCCGATGAAGGAGGTGTCTCTCACTTCAATTATCTGCGGGACAACGCCCTGCTAACCTGGATGCACACCCGCCTGATGCTTGGCTTCCTGCTTCGGCTGCCGCTGTTGATCGGACGGCGGCTCGCTAAGGCTTGAGCATTCAGCCACGTGCCTCGACGGCGACCCCGACTCTTGGCAGCCAGCGCCGCAGCCCTGGCGTGGTGATAACGGTGCTGAAGATGGCCATCAGCACCAGCATGGTGAAGACTTGCTGGGAAATAACGCCAAGGTCGTAGCCGACATTGATGACGATGAGTTCCATCAGCGCGCGGGTATTCATCATGATACCGATCAGTTTGCCTTCGTCGGGGGAGAGCCCCGCCCAGCGGGCCGCAACATAACTGCCGCCGAATTTGCCCAGGGTGGCCAGGGCGATGAGCAGCAGGCACCAGCCCCAGGCGGCGGCGGAATCCAGGCCGCCAATGTTGGTACGCAACCCGGTGTAGGTGAAAAAGATGGGTAGAAAGAAGACCATGACGAAGTGACCGATGCGCTCCTTCCAGGCCTCGATCAGCTCGTGTTCGTCATGCAGGATCACCCCCATCATGAAGCCGCCAAAGATGGCGAAGATGCCGAGCTGATACGTGGTAATGGCCGAGATGAAGATGCCGGCGAGTACAACGCCGAGGAGATTGTGGGTGAGCTTGCCGCGCCCGGCCTTTTCGCCCACCGGCACCGGGCCGGCCTGGCTGACGCGGATGATATGCTTCATGAGCGGTCGCACCACGAACCACCAGCTCAGAAAGAAGCCGGCGACCAGCATCACCTTGAGGCCAAAGTCCGCGGCGCTGAACTGGGCCATGGTCAGCGCAGTGACTAGGGCAAGCAGCAGCCAGCCGACCACGTCATTGATGGCCGCAGCGCTGATGGCGATGACGCCGATAGGCAGGCGGGTGATCTTGAACTCGATCATCATCCGGCCAAGGATAGGCAACGCCGTGATAGAGAAGGCCGTGGCGATGAATAGCGCCGAGGCGAGCCGATCAACGCCGGGTGATAACAGCGGAGCCGTGACGTACCCGAAGCCGAAACCCAGCGCAAAGGGCATCAGCATGCTGGCCGTGGCGACATAGGTGACGGCCCGGCGGTTATGCCGGTCCACCAGATGGGAAAAATCGAACTCCAGGCCAATCTGGAACATCAGCAGGATCAGGCCGATCTGCGACAACATCTGCATGGGCGCCGGCGGCGCCGATCCAAAAACGTACCCGAAGACCCCCGGCGCCAGCAGGCCAAACAGGGAAGGCCCGAGCAGGATGCCGACGATGATCTCGCCCACCGCCGGCGACTGCCCGATCCGGTGTGCAACCTCCCCGCCCAGGCGCGCAGCCAGAATGATCACGGTCAATTGCAGCAGGGTGAAGAACAGCAGTGCCTCGGTCTGATGGACCGCGAGGGCGTGCGCGGGCGCCGTCATATCATGCCTCCATTCACAGAGATGACCTGGCCAGTGATATAGCTGGCCTGTTTGGAGGCAAGAAACCCAACCAGGTCTGCCACTTCCGCCGGCCTGCCGGCCCGCTTCATGGGCACCAAGGCGGCGATGGTCTTCTCGTCGAACACCCCATCGATCATGCCGGTCTGAATGATGCCAGGGGCGACGGCATTCACGGTGATACCGCGGCTGGCCAGTTCCAGGGACAACGACTTGGTGGCGGCGTGCAGCCCCCCTTTGGCCGCGGCGTAGTTCACTTGGCCGCGGTTGCCGGTAAGCCCGGCGATGGACGTGATATTGACGATACGGCCCCAGCGGCTGCGGATCATGGGCATGGTCAACGGTTGGGTGACGTGAAAAAAGCCGTCAAGCGACACAGCCAATACCTTATGCCACTGGGCCGCACTCATGCCGGGGAAAACGGCATCGTCATGCACACCGGCATTGTTGATCAGGACCTGAATGGGCGACTCCGAGACAAGTCCCTCAAGGACGACACGACTGGCTTCGGCGTCGGTCACGTCAAAGGCGATGGCCTCAGCCGCGCCACCCGTCTTGGAGATGTCTTCCGCCAACGCGGTTGCCTTGGCCAGGTTCCGGTTGGCGTGGACGTAGACGTAACAACCGTCAGCGGCCAACCGTCTACAGATCGCCGCGCCGATGTCGCCGCTTCCGCCGGTAACGAGGGCGCGTTTCATGTCGGCTTCCCCAGTTTGGCCGCATCCAGCACCACGACAACGCGACCATTCAACAGCAGGCGCTCCCCGACGGAAATGCTGAAACCATAAAGGATGGTGTTGTCGTCGCCGGAGAGGCGCTCGGCCTCCACGCTCAGATGGGCATCGATGTCATCCAGTCGGGCAACATGCAGTTCGACCCCGCGCACGCTGGCGAGGTAACCGGCACGGGGGGCCATATCGGCCACTGCCAGTAGGGCGCCGTGGGCAGCCATGGCCTGGGCGGCATATTCGATGCCGCAGACGGCCCCCAACCGACCGTGGGCGCGCAGGGGGTTACCCTGATCGCTGTGGCTCGCAGCCGTGCAGCGTATGCGGTGGGCGTCCCACGCATCGATGTGGTCCAGCAGGCACATGCTGCCCTGGTGCGGCAGGTGGGCGAGCAGCCAGGTACGGTCTAACCGCATGGTTGGACATCCACTGCCAAGCTGAGCGGTTCCAGGTATTCCAGGATCACCGGACCGGTACGACCTCGGGCCAGCGCCTGTAGCAGCGGCAGGCCACGAGCCGACGGAACCTGACGGCGCAGGGACTCCAGATCCGGATTTTCCATTGGGTCCACCGGACCCCCTACCAAATCGACCTGCACGCGGGCCAGGGAGTGGGGGCTTCGTTGCGGCATCAATAGCCAAGGCCAGACCGAAAGCAGCCCGTAGGGGGCGTTTGGCGTGCAATGGCTCCGGGTGAGGCGCCTCGTAGGTCACCAGCAGGGTGCCAACGCCGTCGGCTATCACCTGCGTCAGTGCCTCCAGCAGACCCGCCCCGAAGCTGCCGTCATAGGCGCATAGCACCGTGGCGGGGGTCATGGCGCCGGACGCGATGCCCCAATAGCCGGCCGCGGCGTTATGCACCGAATTGTGGAAGCGAGTGGGAGAGATGTGGCGATCCTCCGAGGCCAGCACCTGACAGATGGCGTCGCAGTTGTCGCCATCCGCGCCGGACGATGAAAACACGGTGGCCAGTTGTTTGGCATCCAACTGCGCGGCGGCGATGGCCTCTTGCGCCACGGCCAGTGCGACCTTGACGACCAGGCCGACGCGGCGCCGTTCGGGAGGGGGAAGCGCCACAGGGGGCGGCACAATGATCGGCCGCGGCTCATAGCCGACCACACCGGTCAGGATAGGCTGAGCCGCAGCCCAGTTGTCCAGGCCCGGGCCTAGAAGGCCGACGCCATCGATCCAGCCGCTGAGGGTGCCTGCGCTGGGGGATGCCATATCAGCCTGCGCGTCCCAGCACCAGGCTGCAATTGGTTCCGCCGAAGCCGAAGGAATTGCTCATCACCCGGCGCGGCGCAATATCGCTATTGGCGGTCAGATACTGGATGGGAATGCCCGGATCGAGGTGGAGGGTATTGATTCCCCCCGGCAGGAAAGCCTGTTGCAGGGCCAGGGCGCTAATAACGGCCTCCAGGCCGCCCGCCGCCCCCAGGGTATGCCCTGTCGCACCCTTGGTCGAGCTGCATGGGGTCTGGTCGCCGAACAGCGCTACCACCGCCTTGCCCTCAGCGGCATCGTTGCTCAGCGTCGCGGTACCGTGCAGGTTGATATAGTCGATGTCCGCCGCTTGCAAACCTGCCGATCGCAGTGCAGCGGCCATGGCCATCCGGGCGCCCAGTCCTTCGGGATGGGGAGCGGACATGTGGTAGGCGTCGCTGGACTCGCCGGCACCCAGCAGCAACACGGCATCGGCGTCGAGACTTCCGCCGGGCCGTTCCAGCAGCGCAAAGGCGGCGGCCTCGCCGATGGAGAGGCCCTTGCGGTCTACATCAAAAGGCCGGCACGGTTCGGGTGAGAGCAGCTCCAGGGAATTGAAGCCGTACAGCGTCGTCAGGCAGAGCGAGTCCACACCACCCACGATGGCTGCATCGATCACACCGGCGGCCAGCATGCGGGCGGCCGAGGCGAACACTTTGGCACTCGACGAGCAGGCGGTGGAGACGACCACGGCCGGCCCTTCAAGACGAAACCAATGGCGAACGACATCCGCCACCGAATAGGTGTTGTGGGTAGTGCGGTAGTTGAAGTCATTTGGCAAGGCCCCAGTACCCGGGTCCCGGCGACGGTAGGCCTGCTCGGTCTGCAGAATACCGGCGGTGCTCGTACCGAGCAGCACACCCACCCGCCGCCGACCGTGCCGGACAATGGCCGCCTCGACGGCGGAGCTAAAGCCGTCCTGTTGCAGGCCCAGTACGGCAAGTCGATTGTTGCGGCATTCGTATTCCCCGAGGAAGGCCGGCAACGGGGAATCGTCCACCTTCGGCACCTCGCCGATGTACGTTTCGATATCGCGTATGGTCTCGAATCGGCAAGGGGCCAGGCCGCCACGTTGCTGACGCAATGCCGTCAGGGTCGCTTCGAGACCGCAGCCGAGGCAACTGCTGACGGTAAAGTGGGAAAGGTGGACAGGAGTCACGAGGGAATATTGGTTGTGTCAGATTGAGCTGAACAGATCCCCGCCCCGGCCGTCTCGCCCAACCGGGCGATCAGCATGACGTTGGCGAAAGGCCGGTCACCGTTCATAGGGGCGGTCTCGACACGAAAGCCCAGGGCCTCCAGTGCCTGTATCCAGTCGGGCAAGCGGCGGCAATGCAGGCGGAGCAGGCCGTTGCCGCGGAAAAAGGCCACCGTGCGATCGATCCAGTTGCTTAGCTGGAATCCCAGACCGGCGCCGGCGTCTCCCACGCGGGTCAAGAACAGGCCGTTGGGCGGTAGGGCGGCACGTACCCTTCGCAGGATGTCGTCCTGCGAAGGACCGTCAACATAATGCACAGCATCCATGATCACCACCACATCGGCTTGGCCAAAATCCACCTGGCGCATATCGCCCACTTCAAAGTGGGCTGGCCCTCCCATAGCGAGCCGAGCCCGTTTCACATCATCCTTCGACATGTCAACGCCACGGATGTCTGCCACCCGCGGGGGGGCGGGCCAATCCGCCGGCCAGTCGCCGGCATCATACAGTTGCCGGGCGGACAACAGCCAGGCCGCGAGCAGTCCCTGGCCGCAGCCCAGGTCGAGGATGCGTGCGTTGCCGGGGAACAACCCGCGCTCCAAGATGCCACAGAACACCGGGTCGGTGCCCAGCTTGCCGCGGGCGAAGTGGTAGGCGAATTTGCCCGCGGCCCGGTAAGGCGCGCTGGCACGGTCGATGAGGCGTTTACGAACGGCTTTGGGGCCCAAGGTTGTGGAGGGGGTCACGGCACGGGGCTTTCCAGGGCCGAACGCAGGGCGACGGTCTTGAGGCCGATGGCGGCCGCCGCCTCCAGCACCCGGGGCAGAACGGCAAGGACCACCGGCTGACCGGAGACGGTGCGGGCGCCGTTACCGTCATGCAGGAGCAGGATGTCGCCGGCGGCGAGGTTACGGATCAAACGACGCGCGACATCGTCGGCGTTTCGGTTGCGGGTGTCGTAGCCACGTCGTGTCCAACTGGCCAGGTGGAGGCCGTGCCGGGCCAGGATGGGTTCCAGAAAGGGATTACGCAGGCCGGCGGGGGGGCGGAAGAAACAGGGCAGCTGCCCGGTGAGGGCGGCCAGGCTGGCCTGGGCGGTTTGGATCTCGCGGGCCATGCGCCAGGGCCCGAAGGTGGAAAAGTGGTGATAGTGGTGCTGACTGTGGTTTTCCACGGCATGACCCCGCCGAACGATTTCCCGGCAAAGCTCCGGATGGCGCTGAGCCCTCGATCCGATGCAGAAAAAGCTGGCGCGGGCATCGAAGCGGTCTAGCAGGTCGAGCACCTGCGGCGTCACCTCCGGGTCGGGACCGTCATCGATGGTGACGGCGATATGCCCCACCGCCGCGACGGGCGGCAAGCGGACCCAGTTGGGACCGAGGCCCCGGCTACGCGGCCAGAGACCGGCGGCGGTGAGGGCCAGGTGGTTGGCGGCCAGTGCACCCACCCCCCATGGCCACAGCCCCGGCTGCATCGCAAGCATACCCCAGGGCACCGGCGTGCATGGCGAAAGTGGCCTGCAACAACGGTGTGGGGCGCCAATGGCGGCTGGCCTGGGCAGGCGGCGGGGCCATCATGGCCGCCTTGCCAGGATGGCCGAAAAGGCCAGGGCCAGCATAGCGCCCGGACCGACCGTGGAGCCGATGGCGCTGAGCACCGGCACGCTGGAAAAGGCAAGGATGCCAAAGCCGGCCACCGTCGTGCTGACGGCAAGCAGCAGTGAGGCCAGGACGCGCGGCGAGATGCCCCCTTCGGCAGCCCCGCGGTCGAAGAACAGGGCATAGTTGGAACCGACGGCCACCACCAGCAGCATGCCTACCAGATGCAGGATGTTCAGTTGGCGACCGGCCAGGACCAGGCCGGCGATGACCACGGCAACGGCGACGACCAGCGGGGCAATGATGCGGAACACCCGGGCTGGCGAACGGGTGGCGGCGAACAGCAGGCCGAGGATAGCGACCAGACCTGCGAGCGACAGCAGGATGGCCTCGCGCACATAGCCCGCATAAAGGCGGTCGGACTCGCCCTTCAGATCGACGAAATAGACACCCGCCAGGCCCGTCTCCCCAAGGGCAACACGCATCTGCTGCGCGTCGAGGCCGCGAGCGCCCGCGACGCGCAGCGGCAGCAAGGCGGTCCAGTGCCTCCCCGACGGCATCAGCAGGGCGTCCACACCCTCCGCGATGGACGTGCCTTGGATGTCTTCCGGATTCAGGGTGGCCTGGTTGCGAGCCTTCGCCACGTCTGCAAAGAACGGTTCGAAGCGATCCGGCTGCAGGGGCAACTCGGCAATGGCCGCCTGGAAACGCCGGCGTAGCTCAGCGTCGGTCGGCAGGCTGGCCAGGCGCTGGCGTTGGGTCGCCTGGCTGGGAAGATAGGCGGCGGGGCTCTCGAAGCCATCGATAACGCCTGCCGCTTCCAACCCCTGGAGGACGGCCGCGACGCGCTCGCTGATGACCAGCGCCGCCTCCTGCTCGGCGGCGGTCACTACCACCAGATAGCGCACGTCCGGGGCGCCCAGGTCGGCGCGCATGGCCATGTCGAGGGCCTGGTCGGCGGCAGGCACTGGACTGAGGGCCGCCAGTTCGCCGCTCCACATGCCGTCGCGCTTCACCACAAGCACGGTGCAGGCGGCCACGAATAGCACCATGACGGGCCAGCGCAGACGGCCAGCCCGTTCAACCCAGACATGCACGCTGCGGCCGATGGCGGTGACATCGTGCACCCGGAGATCTGGGGGCAAGAGGGTAGGCAGTACGAAGCGGGTGACCAGGGCAGCGGTGACCAGGCCGGCGATGGCGTACAGGCCCAGTTGGGCCAGGCCGGGAAAGCTGGAAAAGAGCAGGGAGGCGAAGCCGAACACCGAGGTGAGCACGCCGATCCGAATCGTGGGCCAGAAAGCAGCCCCCCAGTTGCCCTGGGTCTGGCTGGGCGGGCCTTGCGTCTGTTCCGACTGCATGAGGAGGTAGATGGAATAATCGACGGCCTCACCGATGAGGGCGGTGCCGAAGCCGAGGGTGACGCCATGCACCACACCGAATCCGAGGCTCACCGCTGCCACGCCGGCCAAAGCACCGGACAGCACCGGCAACAGGCCCAGCAACACCGCCCTGGGCGAACGGTAGACCAGCAGCAGGAGGCCGACGATGATCAGGCTACCGACGCCGGAGAGGCGTAGCACCTGGTCCTTGATGGTGGCGCGTGACGCCACGGAGAAGGGACCGGGGCCGGTCAGTGCCAGCCGCATATCCGGCTGGGAAGTCTCCTGAAAGGCCGCCCGGATGGCCGCGACGGCCTGTTGCTGTCCGTCCGTGTCCGCCCCCTCGGCGCGGGTGCGGGCCAGGAGCAGGGCGCGCTGACCGTCGCGGGAGGCCCAGACGCCGTCCGCCATTTGCGGCCGATGGCTGCTACCCATGGCGTCCAGCAGTTGCACGAACTCGCCGGTGGGATCGCGCGGCAACAACGCCTTGCTGAACAGCCCGGCGGAGGTGGCAAGCAGGTCGATGCTGTCGGCAACGCTTGCACGCAGGCCATCCACGCTGAAACGATCGGCATTCACTGCCGGGCTCAACAGATAGCGGTTGTCGAACAGGACCTGACGGTCCCGTTCCAGGCTCAGGGACTCGCCGTTGGCGATGTGCAGAAACCGGGCATCCGCGCGCAGGCGGGCGGCCAGATCGCGCGAGACGCGGGTGCGGGCGGCTTGGTCGGCCCCCTCGATGCCGATCAAGATCAGGCGGGAGGCGATGCCGGATTTGAGTTGGTCGATGAGGAGTTGCTGTTCCTGGGTGGGTGTCCGCGGCAAAAAGGCGGACAGGTCGGCCGTGTAGTTCGCCCGACTCACGACCCAGAGACAAGCGAACAGAAAGGCCAGCCAGAGTGCGATCGCGGCGCTGGCACGCCGCGTCATGGCCCGACGCCCTTCTGGACGCTCATCACCGAGCGGTCGCCGTCGGCCTGCAGGATCTCCACCGTGCGCACCTCGCCCAGCCGCCCTTCCATGCGTATGCGGGCGATCACGCTGCCCACTCGGGTGTCTAGCGGCGTCAGCACCAGGGTCCAACGCTCACGACTGCCTTCGAGGCTGAGGCGATAGACCCCTTCCAGCGCCGTGCGGTCGCCGGCCAGGGTGGCGCGTATGCTCTCGATCATGGCCGCCACCTCAGGATAATCCCTGAGTTGCAGTACATGCCTCTGGAGCTGCCGCTCCACGGTGAGGACATCGCCGTCCAGCACCAGGGTTTCGACCTTCGGCTTGAGCGTGCGTTTTTCCAGGCGGCCGGGCGGAACGAATAGAAGCTCGCCGGACGACTCGACGGGCTGGTCCAGTATCGAAATGTACTTCTTCTCGGTGAAGGTCGCCGACCCATGCGTAGCGTTCGCCAATAAGTCCATGAGCTGGCCAATCGTGAACTGGGCGGCCTGAGCGGACAGACACAATCCGAGCAAAAAGACGGCGAGTATCGCCCTTGCGCCCAAACGCTGCACGGAACGGGTCATGAGGGGTCGCGGCTGCGGCCTGCGGGCGGTCGCCAGAAATCGAAGAAATTAAACCAGTTGAAGGGCTGGGCGCGACAGTGTCGCTCCAGACTGGCGGCATAGGCGGAGACCGCCTCACGGATAGCGGCGTCCCGCTCGCTGCGCTCGATGCCCGTGAAATCGGCCAGGGGCTCGAAATGGATGGCATAGCGGTTGCTGCCCAGATAGAGGCCCGTCATGAACAGCACGGGACGCTTGAGCATGGCCGCCAGGCGCATGGGACCGACAGGAAATGCGGCCGTTTCACCGAGAAATTGCACCGGAAGGGTCGGGTCTTCGTCCAGTGTACGATCCCCCAACAGGCCCAGCACCATGCCCTCGTCCAGCCAAGCCTGCACCTGGAGCATGGAGTCGAGCTGGCCAAGGGGGATGATGTTCTGCACGGCAATCGGGTTGATGGCGGCCAGGGCCGCAGTGATCTTGCGGGCATTCTCCTCGTACATCACCATGGCTACCCGCAGACCGGGCCTTTGCCGGCCCACCGTGCGCACCGCCTCGAAGCTACCCATGTGGGCGCCGATCAGAATGGCGCCGCGCCCGGTGGCAAGCACCTCCTCGAACGCCGCCGCGCCATGCACCTGGATATCGAAGAGATCGAATCGGTCGTTGAGCAGGTAAACGCGGTCATGGATGCAGGATGCAAAGCTGTGGAAATGCCAAAACAATTCCATCAGACGCGGTGCCCGCCCCAGGGCGCGCCTCAGATAGGCGCGGGAGGCGCGTCGGGCGGCCGACGCAATCAACAGGAAGTAGAGGCTGATGCCGTACAGCACGACGCGCGCCAGGCGGCGTCCCAGGCGTAGCGAGATCCAGGTCATCGCACGCAGCATGGCCATGTTGCTGCGCTCCGGGCGCCGCGCCCATTCGGCCTGGCGGACCGGATACGGAGTGCTCACAGCGCGCCATCCCCCGGAACCGTCGCTGCGAAGGCAAAGACGCCGCTGGCCGCCACCCGCTCGCCGGCCATGACCTCGAAGTGAAAAACGCCCGCTGCCGTGCTCGCATAATTCAGACGCAGGGCCTCCCCCGGCCTGACCGGACTTGGAAACTTCGCCGACTTGATCTGACCGGCGCAGACCGCCAGACCCTGCCGCGCGGCCAGGGCATGCAGGGCCTCGTCCAGCAGCACGACACCGGGCAGGATCGGATGCCCGGGGAAATGACCGGCATAGGCCGGGTGATCGGCCGCGACGGACAGCGGCAGGCTTTGGTTCGTCATACCGGAATGCCAGTTGCGGTTTGCGACCGCAAGGTCGCCAGAAGCGCCTGCGTCGCGTGGTCGGGCAGCTTCCCGGCCGCATTGCGCGGAAGTGCATCGACGAACAGTAACGGCCGGGGCAGAAAGACCGGATCGATGCGTTCGCGCAGGGCCTGCATGAGGGCGGCAGGCGTCAGATCCGGTGCCACCACCAGGGCGATCAGGCGGCGGACGCCCCCCACGGCGTCGTCATCGTCCGGCGGCAGGAGAAAGGCACCGTCCCGCACGCCCGGGATGGCGCCGAGCTGGTAGTTGAGATACCCGAGCGAGGCCCGTTTGCCGGCGATGTTGACCAGATCGACATGGCGGCCGTGGAGCAAGAAACGGGTCGGGTCCGCGTCCACCAATTCGATGACATCGCTCAGCGATGTCGGTGCCTCGATGTGTCCGCCCTCTGCCCAGCCGGCCTCCCCCTCGCAACGCAGGCGGACCCCCGAGAAGGTCTGCCAAACGGGGCCAGACGTGGTGCGTCGCGAGGCGATCTGGCCGGTCTCGGTGCAGCCGTAAATCTCGAACAAGGGGGCCCCAAAGCGGGTCTCCGCCTCGACTGCAAGGTCTCGCGCCAGGGGCGCGGTGGCGGACAGCAACAGGTCTGTGGCCGGCAGGACGGCTTGCTCCGCCAGCAGGGCCCGCAGGTGGTAGGGCGTGGTGACCAGCACGCGCGGCCGGGGCAATGCCTCCAGCTCCGCGCAGATGTCGGCCGGATAGAATGGGCGTGTGGCATGCAGGGCCGCACCGCTCTGCAAAGGCATCAACACGGTGGATTCCAGGCCGTACATGTGCTGGGCCGGCACTGTACCCAGGATGGCGTGGTCGCGGGTGACACCCAAGCGTTGTGCCTCCGCCCGCACGTTGCGCACCAGACTGCCCCAACGCTTGACATGGGGCTCCGGCACGCCGGTGGATCCCGAGGTAAAGACCTGTGCGATGACCTGCTCGCAATCGATGTCCGGGATGGCCAGGTTAGCCGCGGGCGTTGGCGTCCGGTCGGGATAGAGGACGACGGGCAGATCGAGGCCGCTGTCAGGCTGATCGGCGACACAAAAGACATCCGGGGCGATACGCCGCATCTGCCGGACCATTTCCGGGGTGTAGGTGGAGGGCAACAGGCTGACCCGGCCGCTGACGATGCAAGCCGCCAGAGTGACGGTAAAGCGGTAGTGGCCGCCACACAGGTTGAGCACATGCCGCCCCGTGGGCAACAAGCCGGCAACGTAATCCATATCGCTCAGAAACTGCCTGACGCTGACCGGAGCAGTGGCGCACCGCGCCACGACGGCATCAAGGCTGTGATGGGCGGTCAGGGGCAGGGTCGACATGGCCAGGCGCGAGGGAGCCTAACGGGTATGAGTGGAAGCGCAGGGGGACAGCTTCGGGGTGTTCCGGAAGGCACGGATGCTGTCCATGATGCTGTGGTGCTCCAGATGCGGCAAGGCTCGCCGGCGAACCCGATGCTCGGCGACAAACATGAGCAGAATCAGCGGAAGCGACAGAAGATTGGCGAACACCGACCAGGCATCCATACTGCCGAACACGAACAGAACGGTGGAAACCAGGCTGATGACCAGAAAAAACAACGTCCAAGCCAGCGTGATCTCGCGCGTATAACGGACCACCTCCGGGGCCAAACGGCCGCGCACCGCCTCGGCAAAACGGGTGCAAAGGGGCTGCCGCCCGCGCGCCAGGGTGCGGCCAAACAGGGCGGCCAGCATAAGATTCGTGCCGGCGTGCTCGATGAAATAGACCCAGGCGAAATTTCGCTCCAGCGTCTCCCAGAACCCCCACAGGAGCACCCCCACGCCAGCGCACAGCAGGAGCATGCCCAGCCGCCTGGGCGAACGCCAGGTCAGCCAGAGCAAAATGGCCAGGGGGGGCGCCAGGGAGACGGCTACGCCCAAGGATGGGAAGGTGGCCGCCGCCGACGTGGCGGCGCTGTAATACGCCAACACGGGATAACCGGCGACCCCGGCGGCGATGGCAGTCCAGCGAACCGCGCGGACCGGGGTAAGACTCATTTTGTCCTGTTCGCCGCGATGTGCTCGGTGAGGCTGGCGAGGGAACTGAAGATGCGGACGTTGTCCGCGTTATCCGCACGCAACTGGAAACCGAAACGCTTGGAGACGACAAGCGCCGTTTCCAAAATATCGATGGAGTCAAGGCCCAATCCCTCGCCGTAGAGGGGGGCGTCAGGCGGGATCTCGTCCGGGGAAATATCGAGATTGAGGGCGCTGACGATCAGCCTGGCGACCTCGGTTTGCAGCTCATGATTGGTTTCAGACATGGTGACTTCACATCGACAACGGGCAACTCGGCGCCGGCGATGCCGGCCCGCGTCGATTATACGTCAGTAATACCTGAGGCACCCCACAGAAAACCGGTTAAGAAATAATTGGTTGTAGGCTGCGCCGGAAGTCGGACAGGGCATGCCTGGGGTCGCGTACCGACCTGAACCGCCTGGCGGCGGCCCTGTAGCCACGGGCGCGGTCAGCCCAACCTTGGCCGTGATCGCGATGGGGCAGCGGCTGTGGCCCCCGCCGCACAGATCGAGTCCAGCGGATGCGGGCCGTCGTGCCTCAGTGACTGGTCCCCGCCGAGCGGGTGATCTTGTTGAAGACGTTGTACTTGCCAGAGGGCTTGTTCATGGGCAGGCGCTTGACCTCCTCCAGGGTCTTGGCGTCGTAGATCACCAGCGCGCCCTCGGGGGCCGGCTCGGCAATGCTCAACAGCGCGTATTTCCCGTAGCGGTCGAACTCGACATGGGCGGCGGTCTTGCCCGGGACCGGGCGCAGGGTCCGGGCGATCTCCAGGGTCGCCTTGTCGATGACCTGGACGGCATCCTTGTTGGCGCTGAAGGAGGCATCGACCCAGGCGTAGGGGCTCGCCTCGTGGCTGCGCATGAAGAAGCCCGGGCCCAGGGTCTCGATGGCCTTCACGGTGTGGTAGTCCTTGAGGTCGATGACGCTCACCTGCCCCTTCTTGAGGTGTGGCGTGACCATCACGGGGCGGCCCTGGTAGTCCCAGACAATGCCGGACGCCAGGTGGGGCATCCCGTCCAATTCCAGATCGGCGATCTTGCGCCCAAGGTCCAGGTGGACCACCTGTCCGGGCCGCCCATCCCGGGAGGCGCCGAGGATCAGGGTGTAGGTCGGGTCGAAGGAGAAGTCGTCCAGGTAGTCGCCGAGGCGAATGCGGCGCACCGGAAAGGGTCCGGTCTGGCGCGCCAGGCCCTCGCCCAGGGCGTAGTCGTGCATGGGGCCGTTGTAGACCGGGACGGGATCGTCGCGGTACTGGATCTCCCACACCTCGGGGATGTCCTTGAGGGCGGCGATGAAACTGCGGCGCGGGGCGGCGTCGTAGACGGCGCTGACCCGGGACCCCTTGCCGCTGTCATCCTGCACCGGGATGACCTTGATCGGGGCGAGGTCCGCGGCGGAGAGCAGGACCAGGGAGTGGGGCAGCGTGTTGGCCACCATGACGTAGCGCCCGTCGGAGGAGATGGCGAGGTTGCGGGTATTGATCCCGGCGCGGACCTCGGCGACGGTCTGGAGTCCCCAGATGTCGAACTTGCTGATCCAGCCGTCGCGGGAGGCGAAATAGACGAAGCGCCCTTCGGGTGAGAACTTGGGCCCCCCGTGCAGCGCGAAGCGGGTCGGAAAGCGGTGGATGGGCTCCAGCTTGTCCCCGTCCAGGATGCTGGCATGGTGGTCCCCCAGTTCGACCACGATGAAGAGATTTAGCGGGTCGGCGCTAAAGACGGGCTTGTCCGGGAGCGTCGCCGGGTCCACCGGGGTGACGCGCGATGCACTGATCTCACCCATACCCCAGACCGGCACCGCCGGCAGGGGTGTGTAGACGAGCCCGACCAGGGCCTGGATCTCCTCTGGAGTCAACTTGTCGGCAAAGCCCTGCATCTGACTGGCCGGGCGCCCCTGGGCTATGACCGCGCCCGCCTCCTCGCGCTTGAGCCTTCCCAGATTCTCGGGGAGCAGGGCTGGCCCGATGCGCCCCAGGCGGTCGGGACCGTGGCACTCGGCGCAATGGCGCTGGTAGAGATCGTCGGTGGGGTCGCCCCAGCTTGGGCTGCATGCCAGCACGAGGCCGGCGAGGACTAGGGCTTGGCGATACCACATGGAGAGCGTCCAGTCAGGATTGGGGTGCGTCGATACGGTAGGCGGCGTGACAGGCAACGCAGTTAGACAGCAGCTCCCCAAGGGCGGTCAGGGTCTGGTTGGCGTCGTCCAGGGATTCGGCGTCCAGGGCGAGTTGATCGAAGCGGCTGTGGGTGTCGAAACCCAGTTGTTTGAAGCCCAGGGGCAGCTTGCCCATGAGGCTGGCGGGGACCCCGCGTTGAGCCGCCGCCCCTACACCTCGGGCAGCGGCAGCGGCGGCGACCAGATCCCCCTTGGTTGCCGCGACCAGGACACCCTGGGTCGCTGCGAGAAAGGCGCGCATCTCCGCCAGGACCAGGTCGCGCTCGCCAGGCTCCAGCAGGATCGCGGTACGTCCATCGCTGGCTGGGGTCACGGAGCCACGCACGATGAACAGGTAAAGGGTTGCCGCCAGCCCAAGGGCCAGCAGCACGGTCAGGGTCCAGCACAGACGCATTGGTGGAAGTCGCTCCGGATCGGCATCGAGTCAGCGGTGGCATAGGCCGGCGGGCCTATAAGAAGGACAGGATGGCCCAGGCCGCCCAGGCATCGCCGCGACGCGATTGGGGAGGTCGCCCGGGGAAGGCCTGGGCCATCCTGAAAGGGGTCGAAACCGGCCGCTTTGCCGGCGCCCGGGGCTCGCGGCCCGGCACTTTCCCCCGGGAACCCGTACCCGGAGTCTCGACGCCCGTCAAGTTAAGGCGGGGGCGCTGCACCAGCGTTGATTTAGGTCAAAAGGGGCATGCGGCCCGGCCATCGGGCCGCCAGGATGATCGTCCAGAAGCCTTCAAACCAAAGGGGGCTGCGCAGCGCCGATCCGCACCGCCCGGGCAAAGGTCTCCCACATCTCTGCTCAGGCCATCGGGTGGGTAGCCAGCGCGGCTTCCGTGCCACCGCCCCGCGGACGGACTCCGCTCCGAACGCGACGGCGAACAGCTTCGCCATGACCGTGGTGTTGTCTCCAAGAATATTTCGTCACGAATTTCTAACATGCACCCACCTCGCCACCGGCTATCTTCGTCACATTGCGGCACCGTGCGAGACAGGGCGGGAAGGTCCGTAATCGACCCACAGCAGCCGCCCAGTCGCTGACACCTTGACTGGCGGCTATCTGGGGTCGACTCGCCATCCGACAGTTCGAGGTTCATGCCGGATCATCGGCCGTACTTGACCAATGTGGAAAGGGCTCGAGTTCCGGTGACCGGCGGCTTTGGAGGCGCGCATCCAACAGACAGGCCCCCAGAAGCACGCTTTCCGGAGTGTCCGCTTGCCATTGCTCTTCCTATGGCTCGCGAAGATATAAGCCCCCTACAGGGAGCGGTGGGTCATTACCCCCCCTTGGTCCAGACGCTACCTTGGTGAGGTCGCAGCGACCTCCTACTGTTGAAGCGCCGGTCAATCACCTGATCGCCGGGCGCGCCGAATCAATCCAGGGTGAACGACGTGTACTGCATCTTCATACCGTCAATTAGCCGCTCCTTGGCGATGTAGCGATCCACCTGTTCCGCAATGGCCGCTGCCCGGCCTGCGTCAATATGGGAGACCTCTGACAACTTCTCATCGCCCAAAGAGTTAAACGACGTACCTAGGCGCAGGCCGCTGCCTTTCGTCAATATCCAGCGGTTGGATGACGTGGCGGGTGGAATCAGCGTAGGCGAGGGCGATCACTTCCGTCTCGGGAGGGTCTTGCTCACACTGCTCTTTCCACGCTTTGCGGAAGGCGTCGTCGGAGAGTTCTCCCCGGCTACTGAGGTATGGTTTGCTTGCCAAGATGTAAACCCTACACTGCGGCGCCTGGGCCAGGATCAACTTCAGCAGGGAAATGTCCTTGGGCGAGAAGTAAGCGTCGCAGTACTTGATGTACTCATTCGCATTAGCGCGGACCCATTCTTCAATCGATCGCAACGCCTCTTCCCGTGTCTTGCGTCGCACCAGAAGGCCCTCGTCCTGGTCTTCGGCGACATCTACGACGTTGTGGAGAGCAGCCTTGCCGATAACGGCGTGCGCGAGTTCTGTCGAGAGCAGCAAGGCCTCGCAGACAGGTGAGATATTCTCGGCTATGTCGCGTTGCGAGGTGAACTTTCGCGCCATGTTCTCCAGGTGCCACGACAGCACGGGGATACGCATCGTAAAGGTTGCTGTTGCCGGCAAGAGTTACGTACTCCGTCATCACATCTAGGGGTTTGGGCACCAGCCGCCCGGCTTCAAGAGCTGCGAGGTTCTTCCAGGCCGCCTCCGGAAGCATTTCCACGTCGCACTTGAGAGTGTCTTTGGCCTGCTTGGCGTTGGCCAACTCGCGTTTGGCCGTTGCAAGAGCTCCGGCCTTCTGAGCTTCCAGCTTCATCTCAGCCCTGGCCGGATCGTCGTCCACAATCTCTATGAGCTCGTCGGCAAGACCGGGGTCAATTTGGTCCGCCAAGTCAATCAGCTCTCGCCGATGCTGCGTTGCCTTGGCGTTGTCCTGGATCTCGGTCGATAGCTGCATTGCGTGGCGCAGCGTCTCCTTGGCTGACGCCACCGCGTCGTTCGCGTAGGCTTCCTGCGCGTAGTCATACATGTGCGACAGCCGATCTATGGGCGAGGGTATCTGACTAATGAGCAGCAGCGTCTTCTCAAGGTGCCGCTTCTTGTGGGAGTTGTGCTTCGGTGGGAGACTCACGGCCAAGCTCAGGAACACGTAGGCCCGGTCAGCAACGTTGTCAATGGTCTCGGCCATCGACTCAAGGCTCTCCCACTGCGCAAAGGGTGTCTCAACAAGCGAATAAGCGAGGGCCAGCGCCACTACCTTGAACCCGATGTGGGTGATGTTGCGTGGGTCGGGTAGCTTCTGCTCTATGATGTCCTTCAGTGTTGCAGACCAGTCCGCCTTCTGTGACGCTGTGAACTTCGTCCGGTTTCGCTTGTCATTAATGGCCCCGACGAGCGAGCGCATCGTCCAGGACAGCGTCGAGTCGCCGCTCATCTTTTTCATTAGCTCCAGCGTGTCGAGGACATCCGGCGGTCCCAACTTGGTGTGGTCGAACTTTCCGCTCTTGTCCGGCTCCACCATCGGTAGCTTGCGAAGACGAAGCAGGGCGGCGTCCTGGAGCATGTTGTCCGAGTCAGAGAGTTCGAATTCGTCCACCATCGGCAGAGCGAGCCCCAGGTGCGATGTGGTGAACGCAGGGAAAGCGAGGACCATGGCGTCCCGGTAAGCATGGACGCCCAGAAGGCGTGCTTGTTCCAGCATAGGGCGCAGATTCTCGTGGACGATGCGGTCTGCCAGATCTTTACAACTGGCGCACCACAGACGCTCGGCGAACTCGCTGAACATCCGCACCTTGGAGATAACGCCGGGCAGCTGCGTAATCAGCAACACGTAGCGGCTTAGCATGTCGTCATCGAGCATCTTGGCACGGGCCAGTGGTGTCAGCGACCGCGCTACCAGCGATAGGCAAAGTTCGAACAACTTGAGCGTGGTGCGGGTGTTGAACGTAGTCTGGCGCTTCACCTTTGCGCCCATCTCGTAGTACGCCTTCGCCCGCTCGGGCTCCGTCGAAGCGAGCGCTTCTGCGGCGGTGAAGTACCGATGAGCCTCCTCCACGGGACGGTGTGCGCAACGGTCTCTTGGATGCGTTCAAGGAAGATTTCGACGGGGAGGAGGTGAAGCCTGCCGCGACCGAGGCCTTCATCATCCACACGTCCCACTTTCCGTGCGCCTTGGGGTTTGTGAGGTTGGGCCTCAGCCCGCCGACGTGTGGGAGCCAATCAGCCCGCGCTGAGTTCGCATCCAGCGCACCCAGAAGACCCAAGGTTGCCTGAGACCGCGTGCCCAGGTTGGTGATGCTACCCAGCGCAGTCTGGAGCCCTTGCAGAAGTGGCTCCCTGTACGGCTGGGAGACGATGACCGAAGCGACCGTGGCGTAGGCACTGTTGCGGCGCGACTCTGTATTAAGTCTTCCTGCCAGCTCCAGCGCCGCTATGAAGTCGTCGCCCGCCAATATCCTCAAGACGGGCGAGACGGCGGCCAAGTGGTCTCCGGCGTTCTTCAGGATGACTTCTATAAGCTTGTTGAGGTCGTCTTTGACAACGGCGCGGAAGCCGTCCCCCGCTTCCAGTTCGCCGTCCTTGTCCATCTGGCGTAGCGCCCCGAGCGTGAGAGCAAGGCATTCCATCTGCACCTCGGGTGTCCTAATGTCGGACACGTCGAAGTACGCCTGTTCAATTCTGTCCCGTGCCCGCAGCTTGTCGTACTGGTACTCCGCAGCTGCCAACCGCATCTGCAGAACCGTGAGGTCCCGGGAGTGAGCGGCCTTCGCGACAAGGCCCAGCTGACTGTCGAACCGGGCGACCAGCTTGCGCATCCGGTCGGTGTCCTCGACTTTCGACAGGAACGGCTGGGCGCAGAGCTCTGCCAGATCCTTCGCACGCGGCGTGTACTCCGTTTCCCGGATGATGGTATCGAGGCCGTACTCGACCAAATCCAGCACCTTTGCGTCGTGCTTGCGCAGATTGACGAAGGAGCGAAGGAAGAAAATCTGATGCCCAGCTGGCATCTTCGACAGCGTGCTGATAAGTTCGGAGGAGTCGAGTTGCTCGGCCAGGACTTCAAACGAATGTGCGACCTTTGCAGCGCAACGTCCGAGATGCGAAGGCGAGCCTTGTCCTCAATCTTCGTACTGTATTTGAGCTTGGACAGCGATGCCGAGATGGACAACTCCGCGAAAGCGGCGTCCCGTGTCGCTGCTGACGCTCCCTTGACCGCCGACTCGATGATGCCAATTGCAACGTCCGGGTCGAAGATAAGAACGTTGGCTGCAAGCCTAACGGCCTTGTCGCCGAGTTCTGCGAAGTTCACCTGTGCGATGAGCTTGTTGATTAGCGCCAGGAGTTCGGCGTCAATTTCTCCGTACCGTTCCTGACCCGTCTGGCGTAGGCACAGAGTAGGTCGAGGCGGTCTTCCTTGGTCGCCTCGGCTTTCGCGAGTGCGAGCGCGAGTGCGGCGTTGGACTTGCCAAGAGCCACCAGTGCCTCGATGCGTGCGGGATCGCTCTCCGACGTGCTGGCGCTCGCGAATATGGTTCGCTGCAAGGAGAACTTGAAGACATCGTGCGTGCGATGCAGGTTCGCAGCACTTCGAGCGCCGGCCTCCGCACGGCTTCTCAACTCCGCGAAGGATTGAGTGCTTTCCAGAAGGTCACAGTAATGCTCCTTGGACAGCAGCTCCACTAGAGCATCTAGTTGGTTCCGCAACTCGAAATATGTTGGAAGGTATCGAAGAGAGACTTCGCTGCGAGGGTTCTTGCGCAGGTACTGCAGCTGCGCCTCCAGCGCAGCGTCTTTCAGCCGTTCCAGTTGCTTGCATGCGAACTTCCTGTGCGTCTCCGAGATGAACACCACCTGGCCCGCGTTAGTCGTAACCAGGAACTGGCAGCGGGACAAAATGCTTGTAACAGCGTCAGCAGTGCTATCGACCAACGACGCGATGTCATCGACGCTTAACGCCATCTTGGAGAAGGCGGCGGCAGCTACCGTCATTTGTTCACGCTCTTCCATTGCGGAGATCAACCCGAACTCGAGCTTCACGAACTCCAGATACTTGGTGGGGTCGCTTTCGAGGATGGAAGCCAGTGAGGTTCCGGACAGCAGAAGGCGACGGACTGCTGCCAGGCGGCCTGGAATGCCACGGCACAGGTTGTGGACGGTAGAGTAGTCCGCCTCTTGGATGCCGGTGTCAGTCAGGAATATACGGCTTTCCAGAGGTTGGAAAACGAAGCTGCTGGTAGGGTTTGGACTTGATTCCGCCCTGCAAATGCGGGCTTAAGGCAGATTGCTGTCCGGTGATGATGAACCGGCACCGGTCCACCCCGATGGGGAGTACCTCACTGAGAATTAGCCCGACGACACGTGCTTCGTCGGCAGGAATCTGGTGAAGGCCGTCGACAACGAAGTACAGCGTCTTCGCGCGCTCCTTGCGCTGCGTTTTCAGCATCAGCGAGCCAAACTCGCTCTCGTCCAGCGTGTCTTTGTTGAGCGATGTGCCGTGGAGGTACCAGTAGAACTGCTCTGCCAGCGCGAGTCGGAGATAGTCGAGGCTATAGGCAAAGCGGCTGGCAGGCTTGATAAAAAGCGAGAAGCTGTGTTCCGGATACTTGTGGCAGAACTGCGCGAGAGTGGTGGTAGCGCCGTCGCCTTCCTCGCCTTCAAGAAAGACGATGGGGGTGTCGCTACTTAGTATTTCGACAATAGTCTCGAGAAGGTGGGGACGCTCAATGAGGTTGGGGGGCAGTTGGGGGAAATCGCGGGCAAAGTGCCAATTGTGTGCGATCTGAGTTGTCGTCTCAGTCTGCTTCATGCTTGATTCCCTGTGGTTCTTGGTTGTGGGTCAGCGCTACAAAGACGCCTAGATGGTACTTGGGTGTGCTTGGTAACTCACATCAAATGCTCCAGTCGAATCCATCTGGGGTAAACGTATGTTGATCTTGTTAGATCTGGCATTTAGGGTACGCTACCACTTACCTCAGCCATCTTGCAATAACCGCCTGCGGAAGCCAGTTTCCTAGCCAGTAACGACTGCTTTGGGTGTTGTAGGGATTCATACGGGCGCGATTGAACCAGTCATCGGCGATCGACAAGTTCGGTGGTGTGGCGAGCGTAAGAAGTAGCTGAGGCAGAGTCACCGAGCCAGCATCGCCAAATGGCAGCTGTGGCGAGTTGACGTGACGCTCGGCGGCACCTCTGTCAGAGAGGGGCAATGGCGG
>CAWDHW010000025.1:0-35425 GCA_963802205.1 uncultured Gammaproteobacteria bacterium
CTGCTGCCTGAATACGAACGGCTGCTGGCCCAGATCGCCGAGACCCGCGCCGAGTTGAAGGCACAGCTCATGGAGGCCCTGACGCGATGAAGGCCCAGGAGTTGGCCGAATATCGCGACCTGCTCGCAATTGGGCAACGGACCGTTGCCCAACTGATGGAGCCGTCGTCATCGGCGGAGGTTTGGCAACCGTCCGCTTCCCCGCGGGGACCTCGGGCTGCTGGAGCCCGTTACCGCGAAACTGCCGCCTGCTGCGCTTTCCTTTTTGGCGCTCGACCGGCGCACCCCGAAACTGTGCCGCAGCCCGCGGCACAATTTCCGCTTATCGCCCTTTACGCATGACCTTGGCCTTAGCTAGCGTGGCGAACCCATTTAGGCCGTTAACGTGAGCGCCAACGGCGCGATCAACGCCAGCCCAGGGCAACGCCCTGGGTCGGAAGACAACAAACCAATTGGAGCCCTGAAGGGGCGGCCCAAACCATGCCTCAGTCCCTCGCCCGCCTTCATATTCATCTTGTCTTCAGCACCAAGAACCGCGAACGCATCATCACCGATGCCGTTCGCGATTCGTTGCACGGTTACATGGCCACCGTGTTGAAGAACCTTGGCTGCGCTCCCGTGCTCCTCGATTCCGTCGAAGACCATGCCCATTTGCTCTTCGATTTGTCCCGAACCGTGGCCATCAGTCAGGCCGTTGAAGATGTCAAGAAGGCATCGTCCAAATGGATCAAGACCCGGGGATCGGAGTTTTCGCATTTCGCCTGGCAAGCCGGTTATGGGGCGTTCGCCGTTTTCCGAATCCAACGTCGATGCCGTCCGTGAATACATCTCGGTCAAACCAGCGTGAACACCACTGCAAGAAGACGTTTCAGGAGGAATATATACAATTGCTGGAGCGGCATGGACTGGCGTTTGATGAACGGTATCTGTGGGATTGATGAATTGTGCGAGAGCTGCGGAGCGGAGGTGCGGAGCCGAATGGTGCGGATTGGATTGTCGATGCCGCGGATACCGCAGATTAGGTCGCCCTTTCAGGGCTCTGTGCCTTTTGGCTCCCCGATACCCAGGGCGTTGCCCTGGGCTAACGTAGATCGCGCCGTTGGCGCTCAAATCAAATCGCCGCAACGGGGCTAACCACGTTAGCCCAGGGCAACGCCCTGGGATACCGATTCCCATCCATTTCAAGCCATAAAGGGCCGAACCAACCCATGACCCTGGAAACCTTGATTGAGCCGTTTGATCTGTATGCCGACGTGACCGGTGCGGTGGCGATTCTGAGACACCCAGGGCGTTGCCCTCGGCTAGCGTGGGTCGCGCCGTTGGCGCTCGATATATGATTGCGGCAAACCCAGGGCATGCCCCTGGGCTGGCGTCGGTCGCACCGTTGGCGCGCCCAATCCGAATCGCCCCAACGGGGCTGGACCCTGGTTGACCAGGGCGACGCCCTGGGATACCAAAATACCACCCATTTATAGCCCTGAAGGGGCGACCTAACCCATGACCCTGGAAGCCCCTGATTGAGAAGTTCGACCTTTTTGCGGATGCGCCTGGCGCGGTGGCGATTCCGACGCGCATGTTCTGATGATGTGTACGAACCGTTACAATTGGGCTCTCGGGAATCAGCTTAGGTCGCCCTTTCAGGGCTCAATGCCTTTGGCGGCCCCGATACCCAGGGCGTTGCCCTGGGCTGACGTAAGATCGCGCCGTTGGCGCTCCAATCAAACCGCCCCAACGGGGCTGACTACGTTAGCCCAGGGCAACGCCCTGGAATACCGATACCCATCTATTTTTAGCCCTGAAGGGGCGACCTAACCCATGACCCTGGAAGACCTTCGTTGAGAAATTCGATCTGTTCGCCGACGCGCCTGGCGCGGTAGCGAAGATGCGTGAGTTGGTACTGGAACTAGCTGTGCAAGGAAAACTGGCCGCACCGCCGCAGAACCCCAGACAAACACCCGGCATGGCTGGCCCTCCGCAAGGAGATCAGCGAGCGCGTTTACAGTTACGATCCTGGCCCGCCGCCATTTGAAATTCCTGACCCATTGGGAATGGAGCAACCTGGACGAAGTGGCCGATTGCCGAGCGGCAGCGAAGGGTTTCTCCATCGGCAATTATGGAAATCGACTGGGTTCTGGACCTTGAGGACATTGACGGCATGACCGGCCAGATCGTCCGATTCGCAACATTTGCCGAACGAGGAGTTCCCTTAGCACCAAGGCAGCCTTCGAGGCGGGTGATGTGCTTTATGGAAAACTTCGTCCTTACTTGAACAAGGTCGTCGTACCCACGATGGGGGGCTTTTGCACCGGAGATCATCCCGCTACGGCCTGCGCCGTTCCTCACGCCGGAGTCTTTCTCCGGTTCTATCTTGTCGGCTCGCAGACCTTCCTGCGGTACGCCGGCGCAGGAAAGGGAACTTTACGGCCATGAAGATGCCGCGGCTGCGGAGGACGAAGGGGACTTAGAGTCCGCCGAGATTCCGGTTCCCCCACCTCGCCGAGCAGACGCGGATCGTGGCGAAGGTGGATGAGTTGATGGCGTTGTGTGATCGGCTGGAGGCGCAGCAGCAGGAACGGGAGACGCGGCACGCCGCGCTCGCCCGCGCGTCGCTGGCCCGCTTTGCCGAAGCGCCCACCCCGGCCAACCTCGATTTCCTCTTCCATCATCCTTCACCATTCAACCTGCCGACCTCCGAAAGTCCATCCTCACCCTCGCCGTCCAAGGCAAACTCGTCCCCCAAGACCCCAACGACGAACCGGCGGAGGAGCTTATTGAGCGAGCGGAGCGGATCCGAACGGCGGCGAAAGAGGAATACAGGAGCTCAGCGCTATCACCGCTGAATGACGACGCGAAGAGCCATTCAAGATTGCCCGCTCGATGCAAAGTGGACTCACGTGGAGGTATGCGTCGGACCAATCGGAGATCAATTGCACGGCACTTCCTGATACTCATATGGGACAGACTGCTATTTCGTCAATGGCGACGACTTGTTGAGGCGGATCATGACTCGACCACACACGAAAACCGTCAGCCTTGACGAAGCCGTAGAAGATCGAATCTGATGACGTGAGCACGGTGTCGGTTTCGCAAGCGGAACACTCGGGAGCGTGCGTTCTACGGCAAGCGAATGTCATTCTCGGTAAGACGCCTGCAGTTAGACTCACGAGCCTGTCGTCACTTCGTCCGTCGAGTTATCGAAAGCCCCGACTTCATTACCGAAGCGCACGCAGGCAAACGCCAGCCGTGCCGCACCACGCGTGAACGTGTCGACGGTGAAGTCGTATCCCATTCCCATTCCACCCATTCCCGAACAACGTGGATCGCGGCCAAAGTGGAGCAACTGATGGCCCTGGTGGACGCGTTGGAAACGCAACTCGCCGCCTCCCGCGCCACCGCCGCGAACCTCCTCTCCGCCCTCGTCTCCGAACTCACTAACGCCTGACCGTGCACGCATGCCGCAAGGTGATTGGCGTCCAGACTCAGCCAGTCCTTCGCGACCGGTGGATGTCACGCCCTTGGGCTAATGCCCCTCACCACAGGGCCAGGGCGCTGCCCGGGCGGTAGCGCGAACGCACGCGACACATGAGATCCAGCTGAACGGCGGGATTGACCCCAACGGGGTCACGCATATCAGCCCGGGGCAATGCCCTGGGTTACACGCGGGAACCACCTTAGCCCTGAAAAGGCGTGGCATCCTCTCGTTCCCACGCTCCGCGTGGGAATGCAGTCCTTCGGCTCAGCTCCAGCGGCCCAGCGGTTCGTCGCTCCTTCATCCTTCATCCTTCATCCTTCGTCCTTCCTCCCATGCCCCAATTTGAACGCTACCTCGGCATCGACTACTCCGGCGCGCAGACCCACCAGCAGCCTGAAGGGTCTGCGCCTCTACGCCGCAACGCCTACGCGGCCACCCGCCGAGATTGCACCGCCACCCAGCCCGCGCAAGTACTGGACCCGGCGCGGCCTCGCGGAGTGGCTGGCGGAGCGGCTGGCCGAAGACGCTGCCGACCCTGGTCGGCATCGATCACGGCTTCTCGTTTCCATTGGCCTATTTCGAGGCCCACCACCTGCCGCTCGACTGGCCGGGGTTCCTCGAGGACTTCCAGCGCCATTGGCCGACGGATGGGGACAACATCTATGTGGACTTCGTCCGCTGGGGGGACATCGGCCTGGGTGCGGAGCGCACCGGCAATCCCCGCTGGCGACGGCTCACGGAGATCCGCGCCCGGGCGGCCAAGTCGGTCTTCCACTTCGACGTGCAGGGGTCGGTCGCGAAGTCCACCCACGCCGGCCTGCCTTGGCTGCTCTATCTCCGCCGCCAACTCGGCGAACGAGTCCACTTCTGGCCCTTCGACGGCTGGCAGATCCCGGCCGGCCGATCAGCCGTGGCGGAGGTCTACCCCGCCCTGTGGAAGCACGCCTTCCCCGCGGAGGGCCGCACCCCGGACCAGCACGACGCCTACGCCGTCGCCGCCTGGCTGCGCCAAGCCGACCTGGACGGCCGCCTGCAAGGGTTCCTCACCCCCTCCCTGACGCCCCCCGAGCGCGCCCTGGCCGAGGTGGAAGGGTGGATTCTTGGCGTG
The DNA here is from genome assembly GCA_963802205.1 of uncultured Gammaproteobacteria bacterium. GTDB lineage: Bacteria > Pseudomonadota > Gammaproteobacteria > Chromatiales > Chromatiaceae > DYRB01. Next base: position 4,580 of record CAWDHW010000025.1, read on the forward strand.
GGGTAGCCCGGCAACCAGGGCGTTCGGATAGCAGCCCCAGGCAACATCATGGACAGCAGCGTAGCCTGGGTCTTCCGATGTCCTGGGAGGCACTGGCGCGCGCTGTGTGGCTGCATCGATGCCAACTGCACTACTGGGGCGACATCGACACCCATGGCTTTGCCATCCTCGACCAGTTGCGCAGCTACTTTCCGCATGTGGTGTCGTTCCTCATGGACCGAGAGACGCTGCTCACGCATCGCCTGCACTGGGGCGAGGAGCCCGAGCCTGCGCAGTAGATTGTGATGAGACCGATAAAGGACTATATTTGGTCCTGTTCGATCTCAGGAGCAGGGCCATGCGCTACTCATCCCAAGTCAAGCCCATCAGCTACCTCAAGGCCAATGCCGCCGAGGTGCTGACCCGCCTTGCCGAACAGCGGGAGCCCTTGGTCATTACGCAGAACGGGGAAGCCAAGGCCGTGCTGCAGGACGTTGCCTCCTTCGAGGAAACTCAGGAGACCTTGGCCCTGCTGAAGATCCTGGCGCTCGGCCAGCAGGACGTCGAGGCAGGTCGGGTCAAGCCGGTCGCCGATGTGGTGGCGCGCCTGCGCGCGAAGCGGGCAGCGGCCTGATGGTCGGCAGGCCGACGCACTACGAGGTTCTGCTCACGCAAGGCGCAGCGCAGGACCTGGAGTCCGTCCACGACTACATCTGCGAGTTCGACAGTGTGGCCAACGCCGACCACCTTCTCGACCGCTTGATGGAGGTCGTGGAGGGGCTCGCCCAGTTCCCTGAGCGTGGGAGCTACCCCAAGGAGCTCGTCGCACTGGGCATCAAGGATTACCGCCAGACGGCGTTCAAGCCCTACCGGGTGATCTATCGCGTCCTGGGCAGCCAGGTCGTCATTTACCTGATCGTCGATGGCCGCCGGGACATGCAGTCCGTGCTGGCACGTCGGCTTCTGGGCGCTTGACCCGCAGCATCCCGCACGAGTGCTCGTAAGCTCGGGAGGCCAGTCGACACATGGTCAACCGTCCGCCACCACTACCCAAACCAAACCGTTCTCTGTTGGGGCCTTTTCTTGCCTTAAATCCCAGTGTTGGCGGGGTTCCGCGCCGCTGCCTCCCGAGATTTCCACCCGGCAACTCTGGTTCCAGCCGGTAGCAATCAGAGCGACCGTGGCGGTAACGACGCAGTCGCAACCCAAGGGTTCGCGGGCTGGAAATGGACCTGTCTCGGCTCCACCTGAGTCCGGCGGGTCCGCCGCCATCTAGCCCACTACCGGGAACCCCTATGAAGTTCCAGAACCAGACCAACTTCCGCCACGATGCCCCCGAGGGGCTCGGTATCCTGGTCGTTAACCTCGGCACCCCTGACGCGCCTACCACGGCGGCCGTGCGCCGCTATCTGGCGGAGTTCCTCGGCGACCCGCGCGTGGTCGAGACGCCGAGGGCGCTGTGGTGGCTGATCCTGCACGGGATTATTCTGCGCATCCGCCCGGCCCGCTCCGCCCATGCCTATCAAGCCGTCTGGACCGAGCGCGGGTCGCCCCTCCTGGACCTGTCCCAGCGCCTGGCCGATGCGCTGCGCGAGCGCCTGGGGACAACCCTGCCGGGGCCGGTCCACTTGGAACTGGGCATGTGTTACGGCAACCCGTCGATCCCCGCCGCCCTGGCCCGGCTGAAGGACGCGAACTGCCGGCGCCTCCTGGTCCTGCCGCTCTACCCCCAGTATTCCGCCACCACCACGGCCGCGGTCTTCGACGCCGTGACCCGGGAGTTGTCGCGGTGGCGTTGGGTCCCGGAGCTGCGGATGGTCAACCAGTACCACGATGACGCGGGCCACATCGAGGCCTTGGCCCAGTCCATCCGCGACCACTGGGCCAGCCATGGGCGGCCGGACCGGCTTCTGTTCTCCTTCCATGGCATCCCCAGGGATTACTTCCTGGCGGGGGACCCGTATCACTGCCAGTGTCAGAAGACCGCGCGCCTGGTCACGCAAGCCCTGGACCTGCCGCGGGAGGCATGGGCCCTGACGTTCCAGTCCCGGGTCGGTGGCAAGGAGTGGCTCAAGCCCTACACGGATCAGACCCTCAAGGCATGGGGTGCGCAGGGCGTCGGCTCGGTACAGGTGGTCTGCCCAGGGTTCGCCGTGGATTGCCTGGAGACCCTGGAGGAGGTCGCCGTGGAGAACCGCGGCTATTTCCTCGGTGCCGGCGGGGGGGACTATGGCTACATCCCCGCCCTCAACGACAGCCCGGCCCAGGTCCAGGCCCTCGCCGATCTGGTACGCCGGCATGTCTCCGGCTGGCCCGAAGCCGAGGGTGTGGCGGACCCTGATGCCGGCCGCCGGCGTCTGGAGCGGGCGACGGCCGCCGGGGCCTCTGCCTGATCGCCTTTCGCTGAACATTTCGCCGCAAATGAACGCCCATCGGCGCGAATTCATTTGCACCAAGGCACACTCCATTCCCGACCCATGGCGGCACTCCCGATGACTGAGCAACACCCCCTTCCCACCGACATCCAGCTCCACCAGCAGTCCCGCATCCTGGAGATCGTCTACGACGACGGCGCCCGTTTCCGGCTGCCCTGTGAGTACCTGCGCGTCTACTCCCCCTCGGCGGAGGTCCGCGGCCACTCCCCGGACACCGCCAAGCTCCAGGTCGGCAAGGAGGGGGTCAACGTCACCAATCTCGCCCAGATCGGGACCTATGCCCTGAAGATCTTCTTCGACGACGGCCACAACTCCGGGCTCTACGACTGGAAATACCTCTACAAGCTCGGTCGAGCCTGGCAGCCCTATTGGTTCAACTACCTCGACCAGCTCAAGACCGCTGGCCATCAGCGCCAGGGGCCAGACCCCTTCGAGGTCCTCAAGGCCCGTGGCGAGGCCCCGGCCGAGCTGCCAAGTTGAAAGGGGCGTCGGAGACCCGGGCGCGACGGTCGGACCGAGGCCAGAGCCCACCCGTCAGGCGATTAGGCCTCGGTAAAGCCCCCAGTCGAAGAAGGGTCCAGGGTCGGTCTTGCGTCCGGGGGCAATGTCGCTGTGACCGACGATGCGCTCGGCGCAGATACGCGGGTAGGCGGACAGGATGGCCCGGGTCGCTGCCGCCAGGGACCGATACTGGATCGGCGTGAAGTGGTCATGATCACTGCCTTCAAGCTCGATCCCAATGGAAAAATCGTTGCAGCGCTCGCGCCCGGCAAAGCAGGACGCGCCGGCGTGCCAGGCACGCTGGTCGAAGGGGACGTACTGGATGCGGCTGCCATCGCGGCGAATGAGGAGGTGTGTCGAGACACGCGCATCGACGATGCCAGCAAAATAAGGGTGGGCACTTGGGTCGAGTCGACCAAGGAAGAGGTCATCGATCCAGGGACCGCCGAATTCCCCAGGGGGTAAGCTGATGTTGTGGATGACCAGTAGGTCGATGTCGCCCTCGGCGGGGCGCGGATCTTGGTGCGGGGATGGGCGCCGCGTCGCTCCGCTTAACCAACCGGTTGCGTCCACGCTCGGCAGTGGGTTCTGAAAGTCGGCTCTCATTGGAGTTGGCTCATCGCTTCTGTCCGGGGCGCCCATGCCGTTACCGGGCGCGCCACTGGCAACCCTTCGGCGCGACTGATCCCACAGGATTCGCGGGATCCTTCGTTATGTTACCTGTCCAGCGCGTGCAGGGTGCAAGCCACCTGCTTCGGCCCCGGCGCCCCGGGTATACAATCCCGCCCCAATCCCGGCGCTCCCGATGGCGCCATCACTGGAGCCGTTTACCATGACCCAACCCCAGGGCCGGGCCCAGGCGCCCGGTTCCACACCTCCCCTACCCGCCCCGGAATCTATCGAGCGTCAGGTCCGCGAGGCCCTGGCAGAGGATGTCGGCGACGGCGATCTCACCGCCGCCCTGCTCCCAGCCGGGCAGCGGGCAAGGGTCCAGGTCATTACCCGGGAGCCTGGCGTGCTCTGTGGTCGGGCCTGGTTCGATGCCGTATTTCGCCTCCTGGACGCCGACATTGCGATCCGTTGGGAATGCGCGGATGGGGACCGCATCACGGCCGGGGACCGCCTCTGCACCCTGGTCGGCGGGACCCGTAGCCTGCTGACCGGGGAGCGTACCGCGCTCAATTTTCTCCAGACCCTCTCCGGTACCGCCTCCAAGGCGCGGCGCTACGCCGATGCCGTGGCGGGCCTGCCGGTACGCATCCTGGACACCCGCAAGACCATCCCCGGGCTTCGCCTGCAACAGAAGTACGCCGTCGCCTGCGGCGGTTGCCACAACCACCGCATGGGGCTCTACGACGCCATCCTGATCAAGGAAAACCACATCCTCGCGGCGGGCTCCATCCCCGCCGCCCTGGCGGCCGCGGCGGCACTGGCCAAGGGGGTCGTGGTGGAGATCGAGGTGGAATCCCTGGACGAACTGAACCAAGCCCTGGACGCCGGGGCTCGTCGCGTCCTGCTCGACAATTTCCCCCTGGACCGGCTACGCGAGGCGGTGGTCCTCAACGCCGGGCGGGCCCGGCTGGAGGCCTCCGGCGGCATCGGGCTGGAGGCCATTCGCGCCGTGGCCGAGACCGGGGTGGACGACATCTCGGTGGGGGGGCTGACCAAGCACGTCCGCGCCCTGGACCTGTCCATGCGCTTTCTGGTGGATTGATCCCGCGATTCCCGCGAGACGCCGACCCTCCCGGAGGTCCGCCCGGCTATAACTCCCGTCCCGCAATGAGCGACAGGTCAGGCACACGCCGTAGCGGCAGAGTGGCGCAGCGGATGCCGCCACCGAAGCCGGCCGGCGCATCGAAAGGCACCGGGATGACCTGCACGCCCCGTTCATCCAGGTTCATGGCCAGGCCGTCCTGGCGGGAGTCCACCAGCACGGTCCCCTGATCGACGACCAGCAGGTTGGCGCCCATGTTCTTGCCCTCTACCTCGCCGACCGCAACGATGTCCCAGCCCTTCAGAATCGCGGGGAGGCCCTCGGGCAGAAAGGCCGGACAGGTCACCGCCAAACCAGGCCGGACCAGTGTGAGTGCCAGATCCAGATGGAGAACGTCGGGCCGGAGGCGAACCCCATGTATCCGGTAGGCTGACCCGAGAAAATGCTGCAACCAACGGGCACCCGCCTCGTTGGAGGCCAGGTCCGAGAGGCCCACCAGGATGTCCTGGCCGGCCAACAGGATGTCACCTCCTTCCAGGAATGGGTTCTCCTCATCGCCGCTCGGATCGGGAGAAGGCGATGCCGGCGGCACGGCCACCCAACGCGCTTCCCCCTGTCGGTAGACCTCTGAAATGGCGGGCCGGAGCCCGAAGCGCTCCTTGCGGCGGAACTGGCGCTTCAGGCTGAGTTCGAGGACGGTGTCGCCGATCACCACCAGTGGATCGCGGACGAACATCAGACCGCCGCCGCTCTGGCTGCCTTCGGCGAAGTCGGCCTCCTCGACGGTCAGTGGACGGTTGCGTCGCACCGACACGCCGAGGTCAGCCAGCGTGCGGGCCAGGCCGTCCAGTTGGCCGATCAGCCGGGCATCCAGGTCAGGATCGACCTCGGCCAGGCGCTTATGCTCGTTGCGGCGAAAGAACACCCGCTCGACAGGCGAGAGATAGGCCGTGTAGGCCTCGGACCAGGAGGGGATCTCAGAGTTATCGCCCCGCCCCACCACCACTTCGGTCAATCGATCCCATTCCGTGCCGACCAATGGCAGGACTGCCGCACCAGCCGGTACTGGCAATAGGGCCAGGGGCGACAGTACAACCTGCCTCAGGAATTCACGCCGTCCCGTGCTCAACCTTCGCCCCCATTACGCTTCAGGTTCCATCGCGTTCGCGAAACGGGTAGCCATTCGGCGTAACGCCACACGCCTCACCCAACCGAAGGCCGGAGGCCCACGCCGCTTGCCAATCTACTTACCCACCGAGGCCATAAAGCTGTCGAAATTCTGCTCGGCGACTCGGAACCAAAGGACCTGCTCGTCGCGGAAGGCCTTCCAGGGCTCGTAGACCTTTTTGAACCGCGGGTTCTTCGCGGCTGTCTCGGCGTAGACCTCGTTGGCGGCCTTCCAGGCCGCGTTCATGATGTCCCGGGAGAAGGGGCGCAACTGCACACCGCCCGCCACCAGGCGGCGCAGGGCCTTGGGGTTATTGACGTCGTAGCGGGCCAGCATGTCGCTGTTGGCGACCGCGCAGGCCGCAGACAGGATGGTCTGATACTCCTTGGGCAGGGCGGCATAGGCATCGCGGTTGACGAACAGGTCCATCTCCGGACCCCCTTCCCACCAACCCGGGTAGTAATAGAATTTCGCCACCTTCGCCAGTCCCAGCTTCTCGTCGTCATAGGGCCCGACCCACTCGGCGGCGTCGATGGTGCCCTTCTCCAGGGAGGGGTAGAGGTCGCCCCCGGCGATCTGCTGGGGCACGGCCCCCAGGCGGGCCAGCACGGTCCCGGCAAAGCCTCCAACCCGCAGCTTGAGCCCCTTCAGGTCATCGACCGTATTGATCTCCTTGCGGAAGAAGCCACCCATCTGGGCCCCGGTGTTGCCCGCCGGGAAGTTGATGATGTTGTAGTCCTTGAGGAAGTCGCGCATCAGGTCGAGCCCGCCGCCCTGGTACATCCAGGCGTTCTGCTGGCGGGCGTTGAGGCCGAAGGGCACGGCGCAGCAAAAGGCGAAGGTCGGGTCCTTACCGAAGAAGTAATAGCCGGCCGTGTGGGCGCACTCCACCGTGGCGTTCTGCACCGCGTCCACCACGCCAAAGGACGGGACCAGTTCGCCGCCGGCGAAGACCTGGATCTGGAACTTTCCCCCGGTGGCCTCGGAGACGGTACGGGCAATGGTGTCGGCGGCGCCGAAGACAGTGTCCAGGGACTTGGGGACACTGGTGGCCAGGCGCCAGCGGACTTCCGGCCCGGACTGGGCGATGGCGTTGCCGGCGGCACCCAACCCTGTGGCGGCGGCGAGTCCGGCGCTGAGGCCGCCGGCGCCCTTCAGGAAGGAACGACGTTGCATGTGGGAGTCTCCTCGGGGTTCATGTGGTTCTGCTCGCCAAGCGAACGACGCGGAATCCTAACATTGTTGCTCGCCGTCGCCGCCTGGTGTCTGCCATTAGTACAGCATCCGCACCACCAGCCCCGTATCCGCCAGGCGTTGGAGCACCCCCTTCGGCCCCGGCAGGTGCAGGGCACCAATGGCGATGAAGCGCCCGCCCAGGTCGAGCAGAGGCCTCAGGCGCTCCGCCATCCGGGCGTTGCGCTCGTCGATGGCCAGCTCCTGGACCCTCTCTGTCAGATCCGGGGAGCCCCAACGGCGATACATGGCATTGAGCTGGGACAGGGAGTCGAGGTCGCGGCGAACATAGGCGGCCACCAGGCGGGTCTGGACCTCGCCCAGTTCCCCGATGGTGGCCAGGGTTTCGCGCAACAGGGCGATTTGCTCTGCCTCGGTGAGCCCGTCGAGGATTGCCATCTGCTCGCTCAGGGTCTCCAGTCCGGCCACCGGTTTCCCCTGTTCCTGGGCGGTACGATAAAGCAGCAGGTCGAGAAACTCCCCGCTACGGCTCGGCGGGGCGCTGAGAAGGGTGACCAAGGCCCAGGGCTTGAGGGGCTCGATGGCCGCGGTGGTCAGACCGCGACTGGCAGCAACCTCCACCACCTGGCGGTAGAGGTCCATGGGCAGGATTGCCGAAAGCCGGCGCCCATCGCCGAAGACCATGACCCGCCTGGCCTTTTCTACCGCCTCCGGGTCGGGAATGGCCTCCATGACGAAGCCGTCCGCAAGGTCGAAGCCTGCCTGCACCCGTGCCGGAAGGGTGAGGACCCGCGGGTCGTCGCTGTGGATGGTGCCAAAGAGGTAGCTCGGGGCAGGGCCGGCGCCGCTGACCTCGAACAATAGGCCGCGGGTAAAGCCCGATGCGGCGGCGGCATCCAGGCCGCCGATCCATAACAGGGCGGCGAGACTGCCGGCCAGGTAACCCTTTGTTCTTGTCATTTTCCGCCCCCGATCCTTATTGTGGGCGAACTATACCCAACCGGCGCGGGATTTTCGTTCCCAGTTATCAGTAACCGGATGATTCGCAACTAGAACTAAGGACCATGGTGGAATCCCAGGCAACGCCTATGGATATCGCCACCGCCGGCCTCGCATCCAGGGCGGTTTGGATTTTGGCGGGTTGGGCGCTTATCCTGTCGCGATGGAAGAGCAAGACTACGAAAAGTCGCCCATCGCCCACCGCTTTCGTGGCTTTCTGCCCGTGGTGGTGGATGTCGAGACCGCCGGCTTCGACCCCCAGCGCCATGCGCTGCTGGAGGTCGCCGCGGTGGTCATCCGCATGAACGCCGAGGGCCTGCTGGAACCTGGGGGGACAGTGGCCTGCCATGTGCTGCCGTTCATCGGGTCCGAAATCGACCCCAGGGCCCTGGCCTTCAACAAGATCGACCCGGATCACCCCTTCCGCGATGCCATTGCCGAGCACGAGGCGGTCCACCGCATCCTGACCCCGATCCGCCGGGCGGTTCGCTCCGCTGGCTGCAACCGGGCCATCCTGGTGGGGCATAACGCCGGCTTCGATCTGGGCTTTATCAAGGCCCTGGTGGATCGCACCAACTACAAGCACAGCCCCTTCCACGCCTTCAGCGTCTTCGACACGGTTTCCCTGGGGGGGCTGGCCTATGGCCAAACGGTTCTGGCCAAGGCGGCCCAGGCGGCAGGGCTGGGGTGGGACAACCGCGAGGCCCATTCGGCCATCTACGACACGGAACAAACGGCGCGGCTCTTCTGCACCATCGTCAACCGCTGGCGGGAGCTAGACCCGGTGCGCTGCTGGGAGGCGGCAGCGGACCCTCTCGGCGGCTAACCCGGCCGCGGGTGGTTCCGCCAGTCCCATGCCCGGTGCCGTGGCGATCAGGCCTCTTTCACCTTGGCCGCGGCGGCGTCCATGAGCTTCTTCAACTCGCCGTTGGCGTGCAGTTCCAGGGTGATGTCGCACCCGCCCACCAACTCGCCGTCGATGTAGATCTGGGGGAAGGTCGGCCAGTCGGCGTAGCGCGGCAGGTTCTCGAAGATTTCCGGGTCCTGCAGGACGTTGACGTAGGAGAAGGGCACCCCGCACTCCTGCAAGGCGGCCGCGGCGCGCATGGAGAAGCCGCATTGGGGGAACTGGGGCGTGCCCTTCATGTAGATGACGACGGGGTTGCCCTTGACCTGCTGATCGATACGCTCCAGAACGTCCAATTTGCACCTCTGCAATGATGGGGATGACTCAGCGCCTTGAAGTCAGGCCGGGTGCCGCCGTTTCAAGCCTTGGCCGGTAGCGGGGCGGATCGAGGGGCGGGCCTCCGCCCCGCTGCGGGCGGGACGCCCGCGCCCGAGGTCTTTTGGCAATTTTGCCCAGGGAACGCGCCCTCAGACTTGAGGTCCGCCCGCCGACACCCATGTTGCGCTCCGCCAACCTAACCTCTGGAGAGCCCCGAACATGGCCCATGAATTGCCCGCCCTGCCGTATGCGAAGGATGCCCTTGCCCCCGTGATCTCCCAGGAGACCATCGAGTACCACTACGGCAAGCACCACCAGACCTACGTCACCAATCTCAACAATCTGATCCCCGGGACCGAGTTCGAGTCCATGTCCCTCGAGGACATCATCATGAAGTCCTCGGGTGGGGTCTTTAACAACGCCGCCCAGGTCTGGAACCATACCTTCTACTGGAACTGCCTGAGCCCCAACGGCGGTGGCGCCCCCGCCGGTGCCCTGGCCGCGGCCATCGATGCCAAGTTCGGCTCCTTCGAGGAGTTCAAGAAGCAGTTCTCCCAGTCCGCCGCCACCAATTTCGGTTCCGGCTGGACCTGGTTGGTCAAGAACGCCGATGGTTCCGTCGAACTGATGAACACCTCCAACGCCGGCACCCCCATGACCTCCGGCAAGCAGGCCCTGCTGACCGTGGATGTCTGGGAGCACGCCTACTACGTGGACTACCGCAACGCACGGGTCAAGTACCTGGAAGAGATCTGGAAGATCATTGACTGGACCAAGGTCGGCGCCAACTACGGGGCCTGATCCAGGCCCCAGAGAGGCCCCGGGCGACCGGGGTCCGCCGGCCTGCAGGGGCCCCCGGTTTGCGCGACCGGGGGCCCTTTTGCTTTGGTTGTGTCTACGTCAGGTGCTGGCCTAAGCCGAGCAACCCTTGCCCCCGCTACTTGGTCAGGATCAGCTTGCCGTTGCGGGTCAGGAACAGGGTGTAGCTGGCCCCGGCGTGGTCGATGATCAGGCGCCGACCGCCGCGCAGCAGGGCGTCGCTGCGGACGCGCTGGGGCTCGCGGTCCCCTGGGGTCTGGGCTGGGTTGCGACCCGTGGCGATGGTGTCTGGGATCGGACTCATGGCGGTCTCCGATAGTGGTCTGCTGGGGTGCGAGGACCCGCTCTGGGGTCGGGATAGGGTGCCGGGATGATAATGAATCGCAACAAGCCCGGCAAGGGGTCCTCGGCGACGGATCGCAGTCCTTGGTCCCACGGGCGCTGGTTGCTAAGCTCGAATACTGTCCCGATCCGGCACCATGCACCCACCCGGGGAGTTCTTCGATGCCTGCCTTTTTGTCCCTGGCCCTGCTCTGGCTCCTGCCCCTCGGCGCTATGGCCACGTCCCCCGACGGGGCCCTGAATCCGGGGATGGTCAACCCCGGTTACGAGGACAAGCCGGCGTGGTTCAAGCAGTCCTTCCTCGACCTGCGCGAGGACGTGGCCGAGGCGGCGGGACAGGGCCGGCGCGTCTTGCTGTATTTCTATCAGGACGGCTGCCCATACTGCACCAAGCTGTTGCGGGAGGGCTTCGGCGACCAGGAGATCGCCGCCCTGACCCGCAGTGGCTTCGACGTCATCGCCGTCAACCTCTGGGGGGACCGGGATGTCACCGGCCTCCAGGGTGAGGCGACCACCGAGAAGGCCTTCGCCGCCGGGCTCAAGGTCCAGTACACCCCGACGATGCTGATGCTCGACGAGGCCGGCCAGGTGGTCCTGCGCATCGACGGTTATTTCCCACCGCACCGGCTGCGCACCGCCCTGGACTACGTGGCCCAGCGCCGCGAGCGTGAGGGCCAGAGCTTCCAGGCGTTCTACCTCGCTGCCGACCCCAAGGCCGCCTCCGGCCAGCTCCACGCCGAGGGCGGCTTTCTGACGGCGCCGCTGCGCTTGGCACGTCCCGGGGCCACACGGCCCCTGGTGGTGATGTTTGAGCAGCCCACCTGCCCCTCCTGCGACGAACTGCACGGGGACATCCTGCGCCGCGAGCCTGTCGCCTGGTCGCTCTCTGCCTTCGACGCGGCGGTGGTCAATGCCTGGTCGAGCGAGACGGTGCAGACCCCGGACGGGCGCGAGCTGCCGTTGCGCGCCTGGTCCCAGGAACTGGGCATCGAATACACCCCGTCCCTGGTCTTCTTCGACCCCCAGGGGCGCGAGGTCTTCCGCACCGCCGGTTACCTCAAGGGCTTTCACATCCACGGTGCCCTGGACTACGTCGCCACCGGGGCCTATGTTTGGCAGCCCAATTTTCAGCGCTACCTCCAGGCCCGCCGCGCCGCCCTGGAGGCCAGGGGCTTCAAGGTCGAGCTGATGGAATAGGGCCAGCCCCCTGGCCAGCCCAGCGAGCCATGGACCTCACGGACTACCCGACATGCTGGAGCCCAAGATGCGCAAGGAGCTGGACGACCCGCTGGTACTGGCGAAGAAGCAGGTGGCCGTGAGCTGGTGCGCCAATGCCTCCGGCCACGCCCTCTCCTATGGGGGCAAGCCCTGGCAGTATCTGCTGATCCCTCACGACGCCATTGCCGAGAACATGACACTGAACGGGCTGACGAGTCGGTTCGGGGCCCAGGAGGTTGCTTACCCTGAGGCTGGCGCTCGCGCCGAGCGGGGTTAAGATAGCGGCCCGCAATCGCAGGCCCATCTCAGGCAGTATCCATGACCAAGACCCTCCCAGCCCTCGGGCTCCTGGCCCTGTCCATTCTCCCGATGACCGCGGCGGCGGAGATCCCCGCCACCCCGGTCATGAGCCTCTACCAATTCAATGGGGCTCGGGAGATACCCTACTACGAGATCGACACCTTCCGCCGCAATGGCCCGAGCAGCCCCGCCGGGACCCTGGCCCAGGGGACCTCGCTCATCCCCTGCCTGGTGATCCGCGACGGCGAGGCCCTGACGGATGCCAAGGGCACGCCTTACGTCGGCTTCGAACTGGTGGTGGACTCGCGCAAGGCCACGGGCGCCGACACCCAGGTTTTCAAGAGCGCCTTCGCCAGGCGCCAGGGGATGAAGGTCCAGAATCATCACTGCGGCCCGTCGGTGAAGCACGTCATCGACGTGCGCCAGCTCTACCCGCTGGAGAAGGCGCCCTTCTTCGACCCGCCGCGGCAAGGTGGGGGCAAGGCAAGCAAGGGGCAGGGCGGACTCGACGCCATCGTCCGCGCCTTCCACAACTCCTCCCAGTGCGCCAACGCCAACCGCAGCCTGCTCGGGCGGCGCGGCGCCCTGGAATCGGCCTGGGAGGGCTTCAGCGCCGCCAATCCCGGGGGCTGGTCCGGCGCCGATCTGGCCCGCGCCAAGGGGCTGGACTATACGATGCGCACCGCCCTGTTCGAGGGTCACCTGGAGCGCGGCTGCAATGCCTATGGGGGCTGCGAGCGCAATATCGTTGCCCTGTCGATCCGTAACCGCGCCCTGGAAGGCTGCACCAGCCGCCAAGGGTGCCGGCGCGAGGGGGACTTCCAGGGTGTCTCGGCGAACGTCAGCCAGTACAACATCTGGGACGAGTACCTGACGGGGATCTCCGGGCTCACGGCCTGTTATCTGCGCGACGATCTGGCTGACGAGCCCTTCTACACCAAGCTCCAGGCCATGTACGCCCAGAACCTGCCGGACGTGGAGGCCATCCTGTTCGGCAGCGATGCGGACCTCACGCGCATCTTTTCCGGGGCCTCTCTGGGGGACATCAAAAGCCTGCGCCACTACTACCATGCGCCGGCCATGGGCAAATGCTTCCCCAACCATGACCGGGTCGAGTTCATCTCCGGGGCCGTGGCGCGCAAGGGCGGGGACTTTGCCCTGCTCGCCAACACCCGCATCCAGGTCGGCGCCAAGGCGGACGGGGGCTACGGCTTCAAGGAGTTCCGTTTCGACCAGGAGGAGGAACGCGACCGTATCCGCATCGAGGACAACTATCCCGGCTTCGTGGTGGACGCGCGTAAGGTGGATCTGAAGCCCGCCAAGAACTGCCCGCCCTACGGCATCCCGGCGGGCTGTAGCCACAAGAGCGTGGGGCGTCACCGGACAGTCCCGCCGTGGCTGAAGGAGGGCAAGCCCCTGGCCCTGACCTGCCACATGCAGGATCGCGGCGAGTCCTGCAAGGGCGCCCCGAGCCGCAAGGCGGCCACCGTGGGCGGGGTCTGCGATACCCAGATGCGTCCGGTTTCGGGGGTCAAATAGGGCCGTAGGTCGGGCGTGAGGGAAGCGCTGCGGATGCACCCCCCCGCCAAGCCCTCCAGCATCCGCTTGAATAGCCCCAGCATTGCCCAGATCAAGCACGCACAACCGGGGTCACGCGGGGCACCCCTTGCCCGGCTACCTCGCTGCCCGGCAAAACCCACGCCTGGGGCATCGGCACCGGTGGACGCCGATGTCAGCGAGGCATCTGGGTGATGCTTCAGGGCTGATATTTTCCCAGAAAGCTAGGATTTTGGGTCTGGCGTCACTACAATAATCGGCCCGCAGGGCGGCTATGCCCCACTTGACCCCTCAGCAATCCACACCGGTTCCCAAACGCCATGGCAAAAGACTACGTTTTCACGTCGGAGTCCGTTTCCGAGGGCCACCCCGACAAGGTCGCCGACCAGATCTCCGATGCAGTCCTGGACGCGATCCTCATCGAGGACCCGGACCCGCAGCACGCCCGCGTAGCCTGTGAGACCATGATCAAGACCGGGGCCGTGATCGTGGGCGGAGAGATCACCACCAACGCCTGGATCGACCTCGACGAGGTCGTGCGCAAGGTGGTCTGCGATATCGGCTACACCAGTTCCCACGTCGGGTTCGATGGCTCGACCTGTGCCGTCATGTCCCTGATCGGCAAACAGTCCAGCGACATCGCCCAAGGCGTGGACCGTTCCGCCCCCGAGGCGCAGGGTGCCGGCGACCAGGGCCTGATGTTCGGTTACGCCACCAACGAGACCGACGTCCTCATGCCCGCCGCTATCACCTATGCCCACCGGCTGGTGCAGCGCCAATCCGAGATGCGCAAGACCCACGTCCTGCCCTGGCTGCGCCCCGACGCCAAGTCCCAGGTCACGCTGCGCTATTCCGACGGTAAAGTGGTCGCGGTGGATGCTGTGGTCCTCTCGACCCAGCATGACCCGGACGTGGACTACAGACACCTGTGCGAGGCGGTGATGGAGAACATCATCCAGCCTGTGATCCCCGCCGAGTGGATCCACAAGGGAACCAAGTTCCACATCAACCCGACCGGGTCCTTCGTCATCGGCGGTCCCGTGGGCGACTGCGGCCTGACTGGGCGCAAGATCATCGTCGATACCTACGGCGGGGCCGCCCGTCACGGCGGCGGGGCCTTCTCCGGCAAGGACCCGTCGAAGGTGGACCGTTCCGCCGCCTACGCCGGGCGCTACGTGGCCAAGAACATCGTCGCCGCCGGCCTGGCAGAGCGCTGCGAGATCCAGGTCTCCTACGCCATCGGTGTCGCTGAACCGACCTCCATCTCCATCGAGACCTTCGGCACCGCCAAGATCGACGAGGAGCGCATCGCCCAACTGGTGCGCGAGCATTTCGACCTGCGCCCCTACGGCATCGTGCAAATGCTCGACCTGGTGCGGCCCATCTACCGCAAGACCGCGGCCTACGGGCACTTCGGGCGCGAGGAGCCGGAGTTCACCTGGGAGCGCACCGACCGCGCCGAGGCCCTGCGCGAGGCGGCCGGGCTCTGACCCACTGTAGGTCGGGCTTCAGCCCGACCGCTCGGGCCGGGCTGAAGCCCGACCTACAATAACCACACCGTCCCCGAGGAGCGTTGCGACCCCAGCAGGGGCCAGGCTCGGGGGTGGTCCTCCCTTCCAACGGCGCTCACTCAAGTTAATCACTGGAGCTGACTACCATGAGTGAGTTTACCGACTATAAGGTTGCGGACATGTCCCTGGCCGACTGGGGCCGCAAGGAGATGCGTATCGCCGAGACCGAGATGCCAGGGCTCATGGCCCTGCGCAAGAAATACGGCCAATCCAAGCCCCTGACGGGCGCCCGGGTCACTGGCAGCCTGCACATGACCATCCAGACCGCGGTCCTGATCGAGACCCTGGTCGAACTCGGCGCCCAGGTCCGCTGGTGCTCCTGCAACATCTTCTCCACCCAGGACCACGCCGCCGCGGCCATCGCCGCGATCGGGGTCCCGGTCTACGCCTGGAAGGGCGAGACCCTGGAGGAATACTGGTGGTGCACCGAACAGGTGGTGAACTGGCCGGACGGCCGCGGACCCAACATGATCCTGGACGACGGCGGCGACGCCACCCTGTTGGTCCACAAGGGCGTGGAGTACGAGAAGGCAGGCGCCGTCCCCGCCCCCACCGCCGACGACAACGAGGAGTGGACCGCCATTCTGGGGGTGCTCTCGCGTCAGTTCGAGCGGGACAATCGCCACTGGCACAAGGTTGCCGAGGGCATCAAGGGCGTCACCGAGGAGACCACCACCGGGGTGCATCGCCTCTATGAGATGGCCAAGGCCGGGACCCTGCTGTTCCCCGCCATGAACGTCAACGACTCGGTCACCAAGTCCAAGTTCGACAACCTCTACGGCTGCCGCGAGTCCCTGGTGGACGGCATCAAGCGGGCCACCGACGTCATGATCGCCGGCAAGATCGCCATGGTCTGCGGCTACGGCGACGTGGGCAAGGGCAGCGCCCAGTCCCTGCGCGGCCTGGGCGCCACCGTCTGGGTCTCCGAGATAGACCCGATCTGCGCCCTGCAGGCGGCCATGGAGGGTTTCCGCGTGGTGACCATGGAAGACGCGGCCCCCTTGGCGGACATCTTCGTCACCGCCACGGGCAACTTGGGGATCATCACCCACGACCACATGGCCGCCATGAAGGACCAGGCCATCGTCTGCAACATCGGCCACTTCGACAACGAGATCGACATTGCGGGCCTGTCGAAATACGAGTGGGAGAACATCAAACCCCAGGTGGACCACATCATCTTCCCCGACGGCAAGCGCATCATTCTGCTCGCCGAAGGGCGCCTGGTGAACCTGGGCTGCGGTACGGGTCACCCGAGCTTCGTCATGTCCAACAGCTTCACCAATCAGGTGCTGGCCCAGATCGAGATCTACGCCCACACGCAGAAGTACCCGGTCGGGGTCTACATCCTTCCCAAACAGTTGGACGAGGAGGTGGCCCGCCTGCACCTGTCGAAGATCGGGGCCAGGCTCACCACGCTGTCCACCACCCAGGCCGATTACATCGGCGTCAGCGTGGACGGGCCCTACAAGGCCGAGCACTACAGGTATTGATTGCGCCTTTCGGCTTCCGATGCGGTTCATACCTGGCCGCATCCTACGAAGGCTGTAGGATGCGGTGACGAAGGAACCCCATCGCTCACCGTCGATGCGGTTCGTGTCACGCCGCATCCCATGCACTGGAGGCCCAGTCCATGTCCCAAGACCAGCCTACCTACAGCTTCGAGCTCTTCCCGCCCAAGACCCCCGAGGGTATGGAAAAGCTCAAGGCCCAGGTCGAACGGCTCAACGCGGTCGGCCCGCGTTATTTCTCATGCACCTATGGGGCGGCCGGCTCCACCCGGGAGCGCACCCTCGATACTGTCGCCTGGCTGCGCGGCCAGGGTATCGACACGGCACCGCATCTGGCCTGCATCGGCTCCAGCCGGGCCGAAATCGCCGAGATCCTCGGCTACTACCGCACCCAGGGCATCCGCCGCATCGTCGCCCTGCGCGGGGATCTGCCCTCCGGCATGGGCATGGGGAGCACCGGGGACTTCCGCTACGCCAATGAACTGGTCACCTTCATCCGTGCCGAGCACGGCGACTGGTTCCACATCGAGGTCGCCGCCTACCCCGAGTTCCACCCCCAGGCCCCGAATGCAGCGAAGGACCTTGAGCATTTCCGGCGCAAGGTCGAGGCCGGGGCCAACGCCGCGATCACCCAGTATTTCTACAACGCCGATGCCTACTTCGCCTTCGTCGATGCCTGCAACCGCATGGGGCTCGACCTGCCGGTGGTGCCTGGCATCATGCCGATCACCAACTTCACCCAGCTCGCCCGCTTCTCCGACGCCTGCGGGGCCGAGATCCCGCGCTGGATACGCCGGCGCATGGAGGGCATGGGAGACGATCTGGAGGAGATCCGTTCCTTCGGACACCGGGTTGTGCTGAACCTGTGCCGCCAGCTCCTGGATGGCGGGGCCCCGGGGCTGCACTTCTACACCATGAATCAGGCTGGCCCCAGCCTTCAGCTCTGGCGCGACCTGGACCTGCCGGAGCCGACGACCGGCACCGCCTGAAATCCTAGGGTTCCTTGAGCGACCGGGCACTTTTCAAATGGGCCAAATTTGTACCCCGCACAACGGCCGGGGGTTCCCAGCGGGAGGGCTGCTGCATTTCCGCGTAAGCGCGGGCGAGTCCGCGCCTACGCCTCCTCGGTCTGAGGCGAAGCCTCGCTAAAAAATGATAGGGGGATTGCGAATTGTCAGTGTCGTCCCGAGGACCGGCTGGTAATTTGAATCTCGGAGATATCCACTCCTCCCTTGAAGCAGCCGCCCCGATCCACGTTCCGGGGCGGCCGTTTTTTTGCCACGCGCGTCTGGGCCGCCGCCGCTGTCACTCCACAATTGACTCCGTCGGCCCACTGCGACGGAGCGACTCGGTCCGGTCACACGATACGGGAAAGCTTGAAATTCCGTGAAAAACGCGAATAAAAACCAATAAATATAATTGGTTGCAGGCTATTTCTCCAGGCAGCCGATCACTTTGGCCATGCGCGGAACCAGAGTGATATACCCCACTAATTTCATTCGCGTTTTGGCATTTTTGCCAAGCAATCGGCGAATCTTTGTCGATGGATTTCCTCCTTCCTGGGCAATGCAGGCCGTCTTTGCCCTTGGGCGAATCCGCCGCTTGCCCCACAATGTCGCCCCCTCCCCAATCCGCCCCGTGCTATGCCGAACCTGACCCGCGACGACGTCCTGCGCGCCACCGACACCAAGACCTTCGGCCGCGGTCGCCTCTACTATGAGCAGGGCCGGGTCCAGGTGCTGACCAAGATCGACAAGGGCGACGGCTTTCAACGGTTCGAGTCCCAGGTGCGCGGGAGCTCCGGCAAGGTCTATGCCCAGCGCGTTCTGATCGCCCTTCACACAAACCATGCCGTGATCTCCGGGGTCTGCGACTGCCCGGTCGGCTACGCCTGCAAGCATGTGGTGGCGGGCTGCCTCGCGTACCTGAATGACGCCGCGCCAAGTCCGGGAACGACACCGACGCCACACCCGGGGACACAGGCCGAACCGCCAGAGGCGGTCAAGGGCTGGCTCAACCGGGTCGCGACCGCCGGGGGCAGATCCGCCGCGGAGGAGACGGGCGAGCGCCTGCTCTACCTGCTCCAACCCGCCCCCAGCGATGCCCACGCCGTGGCCGTGGAGCTGGCGGTGGTCCGTCCCCTCAAGGCCGGCGGCCTATCCAAGGGGCGGCGGCTAAACCTCGCCAATTTCCTCTACAGCCATAGCCAGCATGTCTATGTGCTGCCCGAGGACCACGATATCCTGGTCATTCTCCGCGGTATCTCCGCCGGGGGCTGGGCACCCAGCCTGTCCCTGCACGGACCGCTGGGGCAGATCGCCCTACACCGCATGGTCGCTACCGGGCGCTGTCACTGGCGTGCGGGCGATACGCCCCGCCTATCCGAGGGGCCCGTCCTGGGCCTGACGCCGGCCTGGCGCGAGTTCGCCGACGGGGCCCTGCGCCTGGAGCTGGCACCGAACGCGCAGTTGCGGGTCATCCTGACCGACCCACCCCTCTATCTCGATGGCGAGGCCCACCGCGTCGGGCCCCTGGACACCCAGGGCCTGACCCTGCGCCAGTTGCGCGAGCTCGCGGCGGCCCCGGCCATGCGCCGCCAACAGGCGGAGGCCATCTCCCGCCTGCTCACCATCGAATACCCGCAACTCCCCCTGCCGACCCCGGTCCCGCTAGCGGTCACGGAGGTCACCGGAGCCCCCGCCGTGCCCTGGCTGCGACTGGCGGCGGAGGCCCTGGTCGGGACCGACACCCATGTCATCCTGCTGGATTTCGACTATGCGGGACACCGGGTCCCGGCCTCCCCTGCCCTCCCCCAAAGCATCGTGCGGTCCCCCGAGGGTGCGGTGCGGGTCCATCGCGATGGCCCCGGCGAGGCCGCCGCCCGCGAGCGCCTGGCCGGGCTGGGCTTCGTCCCCCTGCCAGACCAGGGGCTCGGCCCGCTGCGCCTCCAGCCTGCCGGGGCCAACCCCATCGAGCGCGCCACCCGCTGGTCTGGCTTCCTGCGCGAGGCCGTGCCGGCCCTGACCACCGAAGGCTGGCGGGTGGAGACCGACAGCTCCTTCCGCCTCCAATTCGAGGCCGCCGACTGGGACCTTGAGATCGAGGATACGGAGGCCGGCGGCAACGACTGGTTCGGGTTGCGCTTCGACCTCGATGTCGGCGGACGGCGCATCCCCCTGCTGCCCATCATCGCCCCGCTGATCGAATACGGGCTCAACGCGCAGCTCCCGCCGCTCCTGAGCCTGCCGCTGGACCCCGACGGCAAGGACGCCACCGCCTTACATCGCTACATCGACCTGCCGAGCGAGCGCCTGCGCCCCTTCATCGAGACCCTGCGCGACCTCTTCGCCCGCGCAGGCCCAGACGCCGAGGGTCGAATCCGCATCTCGCGTTTCGATACGGAGGCCATCTCCGAACTGGAGTCCCAGGGTCTGATCATGCGCGGGGGCCAACGCTTGCGGGAGCTCGCCCGCAAGCTCAAGGGGTTCGCCGGCGTGACCGAGATTCCGCCACCCACCGGGCTGACGGTCGAGCTGCGCCCTTACCAGCGCCGCGGACTCGACTGGCTCCAATTCCTGCGCGCCTATGATCTGGCCGGGATACTGGCGGACGACATGGGGCTCGGCAAGACCATCCAGACCCTGGCCCACCTCCTGGTGGAGCAGGAGGCGGGGCGCCTCGACCGCCCAGCCCTTGTGGTCGCCCCCACCAGCCTCATGGGCAACTGGCGACGCGAGGCGACACGCTTCGCCCCGTCGCTGCGCACCCTGGTCCTGCACGGGTCCGACCGCCACGAGTACTTCGAGAGCATCCCCGATCACGACCTGGTCTTGACGACCTATCCCTTGCTCCCGCGGGACCACGCACGGCTCCAGGACCTGTCCTTCCACAGCCTGATCCTGGACGAAGCCCAGACGGTCAAGAATCCGAAATCCCAGGCTGCCAACATCGTCCGTCTCATCAAGTCCGACCATCGCCTCTGCCTCACCGGGACCCCCATGGAGAACCACTTGGGCGAGCTCTGGGCTCAGTTCGACTTTCTGATGCCCGGCTTCCTGGGAGACGCCACCAACTTCAAACGGCACTGGCGTACCCCCATCGAACAGCACAAGGATTGGGACCGCCACCAGCGCCTGGCCAAGCGCATCGCACCCTTCATGCTGCGACGGCGCAAGCAGGACGTGGCCACCGAGCTGCCCCCCAAGACCGAGATCATCAAGAGCGTGACCTTAGGCGAGGACCAGGCGACGCTCTACGAGGGCATACGCCTGTCCATGGAGAAGCGGGTACGCGACGCCATCGCGAGCCAGGGCCTGGCGCGCAGCCACATCACCATCCTCGACGCACTGCTGAAGCTCCGTCAGACCTGCTGCGATCCGCGGCTCCTCAACATCCCGGCCGCTGCCCGGGTGCATGCCTCGGCCAAGCTCGAACTCCTCATGGACCTGGTACCGGAGCAACTGGAAGAGGGGCGCAAGATCCTGCTCTTCTCCCAGTTCACCAGCATGCTCGCTCTCATCGAGGCGGAGCTTTACAAGCGCGCCATCCCTTTCGCCAAGCTCACCGGCCAGACCCGCAAGCGAGAGGAGGCCATCGAGACCTTTCGCTCCGGGGCCGCCGACCTCTTTCTCATCAGCCTCAAGGCCGGCGGCGTGGGCCTGAATCTGACCGAAGCCGACACCGTCATCCTCTACGACCCCTGGTGGAACCCGGCAGTAGAGACGCAAGCCGCGGACCGTGCACACCGCATCGGTCAGGACAAGCCCGTCTTCGTCTACAAGCTGGTCACGGAACAGACGGTAGAAGAGCGTATCCTCGCCCTGCAAGACAAAAAGCGGGCCCTGGCGGAAGGGGTCTATGGCGAGGATCGTGTGCAGGACCTGAGCTTGACCGCCGCGGACCTCCAGGACCTGTTCGCTCCCCTGGGGCAGGACTGAGGCAGAGACATTTCCAGCCAATCGATTCCTTCGCGGCTGTAGCATTTCCGTATCGATAGTGTCGGTGCCGGACTGTCCACCCCGCAGCCATCTGCGTTTGCCCTGTACGACACCCGCACCGATCCTGGGCCCCTGCGCCCCTTTCCGGTGCCGCCGTTCCAGCTTTACCTTGCTCGGTTTGGCAATGGTAGACTCTGGACTTCCCAGCCCCACACGACAGGACCCAGCATGGCCTACGACAAGATTCAACCCCCCGCCGACGGCGCCAAGATCCAGGTCAACGCCGACTTCTCCCTCAATGTCCCGGACAACCCAATCATCCCCTATATCGAAGGGGACGGCATCGGCATCGACATCAGCCCGGTGATGATCGACGTGGTGGATGCGGCGGTCGCCAAGGCCTATGGCGGCAAACGGAAGATCCACTGGATGGAGATCTACGCCGGAGAGAAGTCTACCCGGCTCTACGGTGAAGACGTGTGGCTTCCGGCGGAGACCTTGACCGCAGTCAAGGATTTCGTCGTTTCCATCAAAGGGCCCCTGACCACTCCGGTGGGCGGCGGCATCCGCTCGCTGAACGTGACCCTGCGCCAGGAACTGGACCTCTACGTCTGCCTGCGCCCGGTGCGCTACTTCAGAGGGACGCCGAGTCCAGTCAAGGAGCCGGAACACACCGACATGGTGATCTTCCGCGAGAATGCCGAAGACATCTACGCCGGCATCGAGTGGGCGGCGCGCTCGCCCCAGGCGCAGAAGGTCATCGCCTTCCTGCAACAGGAGATGGGGGTCACCAAGATCCGCTTCCCGGAAAGCTCCGGGATCGGCATCAAGCCGGTCTCTGAGGAGGGGACCAAGCGCCTGGTGCGCAAGGCCATCCAGTACGCCATCGACAACGACCGCCCCTCAGTGACCCTGGTCCACAAGGGCAATATCATGAAGTTCACCGAAGGGGCCTTCAAACAGTGGGGCTATGACCTCGCCCGGGAGGAGTTCGGCGCCACGGATATCGACGGCGGGCCTTGGTGCCGCTTCAAGAACCCCAAGACCGGGCGCGAGATCGTGGTGAAGGATGTAATTGCCGACGCCTTCCTGCAACAGATCCTGCTGCGCCCCAAGGACTATTCGGTCATCGCCACCCTCAACCTCAACGGCGACTACATCTCCGACGCCTTGGCGGCGCAGGTCGGCGGTATCGGCATGGCCCCTGGGGCCAACCTGTCGGACTCGGTGGCGATGTTCGAGGCAACCCACGGGACCGCCCCAAAGTATGCCGGCAAGGACATGGTCAACCCCAGTTCGCTGATCCTGTCGGCGGAGATGATGCTGCGTCACATGGGCTGGACCGAGGCAGCCGACCTGATCATCAAGGGCGTAGAGGGGGCCATCGCCGCCAAGACGGTGACCTACGACCTGGAGCGCCTGATGGAGGGTGCCACCAAATTGAGCTGCTCCGAGTTCGGCGAGGCACTGGTCAGCAAGATGTAACCCAGCCTGAGGATGGTGCAGGCCGCAAATAGCCTCGGGGTCTGCGGTGGGAACCGCAGGCCCCGCACCCTGGTATTCGGGACCGATCAGCCCCTCCTTTCAGCTGACCCGGCTGACCAGGGCGGCGTGCAGCCCCTTCGGACCCTGGGTAATCTCAAACTCGACCTTTTGCCCTTCCTTCAAAGTCTTGTAACCGTCCATCGTGATGGCCGAGTAATGGACGAAGACGTCCTCTTCACGCCCATCCGGCTTGACGAAGCCGTAGCCCTTGGCATTGTTGAACCACTTGACAATACCGATAGTCATTGACACTCCTCCGAGATCCCATCTTTTACTTGGTGGCAGTCGTTCTCTTGTTGTGGAGGGCCGCCGGGCAGGACCGCGGATGGCACCTCAGTGCGGAAGTATATTGACCTGATTTCTTTGGTCAAATTTCGATTGCCCCCGGACCTCCTGAAGGCACATAGCCGCCGTGCCGGTCCTCGGTGCCGGATGGCAGGACAGGCGAACGCCAAGGGTCAGGGCAGCAGGCGCTTGCGGGCGGAAAAATCGCCGCTATCTTAGGTCCCATGATGGGCCTGGTTAGCGGCCTAGTCTGTGACCTTCTTTTTGCGGTAAGACCCGGAACATATGAGTACCCAGGACCCCAAACAACAGCAGGACTCAGGGCTCGCCACCGAGGAGGCCAGGCCCAAGCTCAAGCGTCCGCCGTTGTTCAAGGTGCTGCTCCTGAACGATGACTACACCCCCATGGAGTTCGTGGTCCAGGTGCTGGAGACCTTCTTCGCCTTGAACCGCGACAAGGCGACGCAGATCATGCTGCACGTCCACACCCGGGGCGTGGGGGTCTGCGGCGTCTTTACCCGCGACATCGCCGAGACCAAGGTGGCCCAAGTCAACGATTACGCCAGGCACCATCAGCACCCGCTGATGTGCACCATGGAGGAGGCCTAGGTCTCCAGGCCAGAACTCACTCGCCGCATCCGTCTCAACTTCCAGTCAAGCCAAGGCCACCATGCTTAGCAAAGAGCTCGAATTTTCGCTGAACCAGGCCTTCAAGGAGGCCCGCACCAAGCACCACGAGTACATGACCGTGGAACACCTGCTGCTGTCGCTGCTGGACAATCCGACGGCGGCCCGAGTGCTGCGCGCCTGCGGACTTGACTCGGATCGGCTGCGCCGGGAGGTCGGCGCCTTCATCGACGAGACCACCCCCCTGTTGCCGGCGGATGCTCACCGCGAGACCCAGCCGACACTGGGCTTCCAGCGCGTTCTGCAGCGTGCGGTCTTTCATGTGCAGTCCGCCGGCAAGAAGGAGGTCAGCGGCGCCAATGTGTTGGTGGCCCTGTTCAGCGAGCAGGACTCCCAGGCCGTCTACCTGCTCAATGCGCAGGACATCACCCGTCTGGACGTGGTCAATTTCATCTCCCACGGGATCTCCAAGGTCCCAGGTGAGAACCCGGAGGACGAGTCCCACGGTGAGGCCGAGGAGGGGCGCGAGGGCGAGAAAGAAAGCGCCTCCCCCCTGGAGAGCTTTGCGACCAATCTCAACCTCATGGCCCAGCGCGGGCGCATCGACCCCCTCATCGGGCGGGCGCCGGAGATCGAGCGCACCCTTCAGATCCTCTGTCGGCGGCGCAAGAACAATCCGCTGTTCGTCGGCGAGGCCGGGGTCGGCAAGACGGCCATCGCCGAAGGCCTGGCCAAGAAGATCGTCGATAAGGAGGTCCCGGAGGTCCTGGCGGATGCGGTGATCTACTCCCTGGACTTGGGCGGCCTGGTGGCGGGGACCAAGTACCGCGGCGACTTCGAGAAGCGGCTCAAGGCGGTGCTGGCCCAGTTGCGCCGCTTGCCCCATGCCATCCTGTTCATCGACGAGATCCACACCATCATCGGGGCGGGTTCCGCCTCCGGCGGGGTCATGGACGCCTCGAACCTGATCAAGCCCTTCCTCGCCTCGGGCGAACTGCGCTGCATCGGCTCGACCACCTACCAGGAGTACCGGGGCATCTTCGAGAAGGACCGGGCCCTGGCCCGGCGCTTCCAGAAGATCGACGTCAACGAGCCCTCGGTCGAGGAGACCGTAGAGATCCTCAAGGGGCTCAAGTCCCGCTTCGAGGAGCACCACCAGGTCAGCTACACCCAACCGGCCCTGCGTGCCGCGGCGGAACTGTCGGCCAAGTACATCAACGACCGTCACCTCCCGGACAAGGCCATCGACGTCATCGACGAGGCCGGGGCCAACGTCCAGTTACGCCCGGCCGACAAGCGTAAGAAGCGCATCGACGTGGCCGACGTGGAGTCCATCGTCGCCAAAATTGCCCGCATCCCACCCAAGCGGGTCTCTACCTCCGACACCGAGGCCCTGCGCAGCCTGGATCGGGACCTGAAGATGGTGGTCTACGGCCAGGACGAGGCCATCGATGCCCTGACCTCAGCCATCCGTATGAACCGCTCGGGCCTGGGGCAGGAGGAGAAGCCCATCGGCTCCTTCCTGTTCACTGGCCCGACCGGCGTCGGCAAGACCGAGGTCACCCGCCAGTTGGCGCGAATCCTGGGCATGGAACTGATCCGCTTCGATATGTCCGAGTACATGGAACGCCACACGGTCTCGCGCCTGATCGGTGCCCCCCCGGGCTATGTGGGCTTCGACCAGGGCGGGCTACTGACCGAGGAGATCAACAAGCACCCCCACGCCGTGCTGCTGCTCGACGAGATCGAGAAGGCCCACCCGGACGTTTTCAACCTGCTGTTGCAGGTCATGGACCATGGGACCCTGACGGACAACAACGGGCGCAAGGCCGACTTCCGCAACGTGGTACTGGTGATGACCACCAACGCCGGGGCCTCGGAGACCAGCCGACGTTCTATCGGTTTCACCGAACAGGACCATGCCACCGATGGGCTGGAGGCCCTCAAGCGGTTCTTCACCCCAGAGTTCCGCAACCGCCTGGATGCCGTCGTTCAGTTCGGGTCCCTGGGGCCCGAGACCATCGCCAGCGTGGTCGACAAGTTCATCTTCGAGCTGGAGCAACAACTCATCGACAAGCGGGTGAGTCTGAGCGTGGATCAGGAGGCGCGGGCCTGGATCGCGGAGAAGGGCTACGACCCGCAGATGGGGGCCCGCCCCATGGCGCGCGTCATCCAGAACCACATCAAGAAGCCCCTGGCCAACGAGGTCCTTTTCGGGGCCCTGGCCAATGGCGGCAGTGTGCGGGTCTATGTGAAGGACGGCGCCCTAGACTTCCAGATGAGCGATCACAAGCCCCACTGAAGGGCAAGGCCGGGCAGACCCCGGGCGCTTGGGCCGGGGCAGGAGGAAGGTCGTGGTATTGATGCCTGGGTGGGAGCCAGGCCCGGATCGATGCCTGAGCGGCTGGGCGACGGGATCAGCGAGCGCGGTACGTAATGCGACCCTTGGTCAGGTCGTAGGGAGTCAGCTCCACCGTGACCTTGTCTCCGGTCAGTATCCGGATGTAATGCTTGCGCATCTTCCCGGAGATATGGGCGGTCACCACGTGGCCGTTTTCGAGTTCCACCCGGAACACGGTATTGGGCAGGGTCTCGACAACCGTGCCTTCCATCTGGATTGCGTCTTCTTTGGACATGGACTGCCGACTTAAGTTTGCGAGGGATGCGGATCTTAAAGCCGCGCAAGTCTAGCACAGACCCCCACCGACGTTTCCACCCTCTGCGCGGCCACTCCAGCACCGAAGGACCCGAGGGTGCGGGTTTGCCCAACATCCGGGGCCGAGGACTGGCACCGCTCCCAAGTGCGCCAAAGCCGCTCCGCATCGCCAAAAGTTGGCTACACAGTGGCCACACAACCGCCATGCAAAACAAAATGGCCTGCGGTTTATCACCGTAAGCCCTTGCCTATGGTAGCGTGGGTGCGCTTCGTCCATTGTCCGCGTTGGTAGAGCTTCCTTTATAGCGCCATGTTCGGAACCCTGATGACTTTGAAAACGATGATACTGGCGTCGGCTCTGGCCTGCGCGATTTTGGCCGGCGCACCCGTCGCCGCGGATGGCGCTGCCGGAGATTGGCCAGGCCCAGGAGCAGATACAGGCCGAGGCTGGCACCAGGGCGGGGACGGCACCTGGCGGGGCACTGGAAAGAATTTCGGGCGCGGCTATCGACGCGGCGGGGCCGGAAATTGGGCCGGGACCGGAAAGGACTTTGGCCGCGGTTGGCGTAAGGACGGGTCTGGCAACTGGCATGGCACGGGCAGGAACTTCGGGCAGGGGTGGCGGCGGACGCCTTGACTGACAGGCCACATGGGAGGGCGGATCGCCAGGTCGGGCATCCGCCCTTGTATCTACGGGACGCGGGCGGTGTTTACCGTCGCAAACCATCTGTCGCGCTACACCCCGCATTGCCCGAAAATGCCTACACCAGCGCCTACACGGGTTCCAGAATACGAAAAGGGGCTTGCGGTTTATCACCGTAAGCCCTTGTTTTTTCTGGTAGCGGGGGCAGGATTTGAACCTACGACCTTCGGGTTATGAGCCCGAGCGTCTAGGCATTTTTCGGCGTTTATCAGCGTTTCACCATGTACAGATTTGCAATGCAAAACAATATGTTAGCAATGTTTCCGAGTTACCAGAAGGTTGATCCGCGTTAGCCTGTGTTGCATAATCTGGCTACACAGTGGCTACATGGAAACCTTCTGGTCATGGCGAAAGAGAAACTGACGGCCGGGCGCGTGCGGGATTTCGCGCTGCGCGACGGGCAACAGCAATCCTTTCTTTGGGACACCGACGCCCCCGGGTTGGCGGTGCGCGCCACCCGCGGCGCCAAGGCGTACATCTTCGAGGCCCGGCTGAACGGGGCCAAGCTGCGTGTCACTATCGGCGACGTGCGCGGCTGGGGGATCGACCAAGCCCGCACTGAAGCCCGGCGCCTGTTGACCCTAGTTGACCAAGGGACCGACCCCCGCACCGACAAGGCGGAGAAGATCGCCGCCACCGAGGCCAAGCGCACCGAGGCCCACCGCCAGGACGCCACCGTTGCCGAGGCATGGGCAATCTATCTAGAGGACCGCCGCCCGCACTGGGGCGAGCGGTATTACATGGACCATCGGCACCTCGCCCGCCCTGGCGGCGAGGCTAAGCGGCGCGGTTCGGGGATGACAACCCCTGGCCCCCTGGCCCCCCTGATGCCCCTCAAGCTGTCCGACATAACCCCCGAACGGGTGCGGGGCTGGTTGCAACCCGAGGCCGGGACCCGGGCCACCCAGGCCCGGCAAGCCTTCGGTGCCTTCCGCACCTTCCTCGCCTGGTGCGAGGACCGACCCGGACTACCAGGGGCTAGCCGCCCCGGACGCCTGCACGACCCGCATTGCCCGCCAAGAGTTACCCAAGAAGGCCGCCAAGGACGACGTGTTGCAGCGCGAGCAGTTATCCGCCTGGTTCGCCGCCGTGCAGCGCATTGGAAACCCCGTGATCGGCACCTACCTGCAAGCCCTGCTCCTGACCGGCGCCCGTCGCGAGGAGCTGGGGACCCTGACCTGGGAGCACCTGGATTTCCAATGGTCAAGCCTGACCATCCGCGACAAGGTGGAGGGCGAACGTACCATCCCGCTGACCCCCTACGTCGCGGCCCTGTTGTTCGCCCTACCCCGCCGCAACCAGTGGGTGTTCAGCAGCCCCGCCGCCGCAAGCGGACGGCTGCAAGAGCCGCGCATCGCCCACAACCGCGCCCTGACCGCTGCCGGACTGCCGCCCCTGACCCTGCACGGGCTGCGCCGATCCTTCGGCACGCTATCGCGAGTGGGTCGAGATGCCCACCGGCGTCGTCGCCCAAGTCATGGGCCACAAGCCGAGCGCGACCGCGGAAAAGCACTACCGCCGCCGCCCCTTGGACCTGCTGCGCCAGTGGCACACCAAACTGGAGGGCTGGATTCTGGCCGAGGCAGGAATCGCTGCAGCCAGCCTCGGAACACCCCGCCCAGGGGTTACGCCGGGTGAAATAGCCCGCAGTCGTACCAAAGACGAGGTCGGCTAATGGCCCGGACCCGACTGTGCCCCAAGGCGGATGCGAAATTTCTGGGCACTCCACCTAACATACGCGCCCGCCGCTTTCTGCACACCCTCATGAAGGAGCCCAGAAGACCTCACAACGGGCCATTGAGACCGCCCACACCCGCCAGCGGAGAATGAGCGATGACTGATCTTGCCAAACCAAAGGACCACCTCCTGGAAGACCCGGACACCCACGAGGAGTATAAGGCCCAGGCCCCCGAGTTCACCGTGGCGCACGAACTGATCGCAGCCCGCACCCCGGGCGGGGTTGAGCCAGGCCGAGATTGCCGAGCGGATGGGCACCTCCCAGTCCACTGTCGCACGACTGGAGAGCCGGCGGACCCCGCCCAGCATGCGCAACCCTAGGCCACTACGCGAGGGCCACCAGGTCGCGGGCAATGGTCAATACAGTGGCCCACCAACTAAGAAAGCGTCTAGGACAATCAAGATTACCGCCGCGACTGCGCTGGTCGGCAGCCCTATTTGTCGCGCCAAGGCCAACAGGCCGAAAACAGGGGCACCCTTACCCGGCTGGCGCGACGCCTGTTCCTAGGGTGCGTGAAAGGGTTGCGCTATGAACGTCATCATTACCATTCACGGCCGCGAGGCTATCCCGGTCCGCGCACTTCCTTACGTGTCGCCGTCCTCGTTGGACCCCCTGTCTCCCCTGCGGGTAGCGCGCGATCTGGCGGAGCCGCGCGACGGCCCTTTTGAACATGAATCGCCAGATGTGAATATGCGAGTCTTGACCGGCTTGCAAGCCTATCTATTGAACGATACCGAAGAGTCAGTTCCAATCCTGCCGGGACGCTGGGACAGCTTCGTTGCCGATATCGAAGCAATGGAGGATGACGAACGCCCCTTCGACCCCAGCTACCGGGATCAAATAGACCTCCTCCCATCACAAGTATTTGTGTGGAAGCACGAATTCGAGGAGGCACTCAAGGACTACAAGAACGGCTTTCGCAGAGTGAGCTACGAGCCGTTCATCCAGGGAAAAATGTGCGGGGTAGTCATGGAAGGGTTCGAGGAAACGGCGCGACTGCACGGCACCCCAATGCGTAGGAATGAAGAGTAAAGTGGACCCCGAAAACCGGACAGTAGTTTAAGCTTGCCGCCTGAGCGAAAGGGGCAGAGTGCTATGGGTGAATCCAAGCGCAAGACCTACACGGCGGCGTTCAAGGCCAAGGTGGGGCTGGAGGCGATCCGCGGGGTCAAGACGGTCAACGAGATCGGTCAGGACTATGGGGTTCATCCGGCCCAGGTGGGGCAGTGGAAGAAGGAGATTTTGGAGCAGGCCGGGACCCTGTTCGAGAAGAAGCGGGGGCCGAAGCAGGTGGACGGCCCGGGCGAGCCGGATCGCCTGTATGGGGAGATCGGGCGGCTGAAGGTGGAACTGGACTGGCTGAAAAAAACCCTCCTCCGGGGCGCGCCCCGCACCTGTAGGCGCAGAAACTCGTTCGGGCGGGCCAAGGTCGTAGGATCGCCGAGAGCAGAGGCCGTCTACTTTTTGGTGGCGTGCGACCCCGGGAAAAAAACTTGGCCTGGGGACCGTTGCGAATTTGCGTGTGGTGACGCCACGCGGGCGATCCCGATTAGGAAAGTGCTCGATCTCGCCGTCCCCGCTCTCGGCTCCCTTGACCGACCCGAGAGGCAGACCGTGGAAGCTTTCGAATCAAGAAAACGTCGTCGCCGAGCGCGACTGTCCGCCGTTAACGCCCATGCCGCCGGCATCGACGTGGGCGCCGGTTTATGTCGTCGCCGTCGCGCCGGAGTGC
The DNA here is from genome assembly GCA_963802205.1 of uncultured Gammaproteobacteria bacterium. Taxonomy (GTDB): domain Bacteria; phylum Pseudomonadota; class Gammaproteobacteria; order Chromatiales; family Chromatiaceae; genus DYRB01. The sequence continues at coordinate 35,336 of CAWDHW010000025.1, forward strand.
GACGACGCGCCGGTGCGTACCTTCCGAAGCTTTACCGGCGATCTGCATCGCCTGGCCGATTGGCTCCTCGCCTGTCGGATCGAGACCGTC
>CAWDHW010000026.1:0-41216 GCA_963802205.1 uncultured Gammaproteobacteria bacterium
TCAACATCCCCAAGGGGAGCATGACCCTGACGGTGGGCCGGAAGTCCCAGACCTTCGATTTTTCCAACACCCGTCTCGGGCTGGAATCCGGGGCCAAGGCCCTGACGGCAAAGCTCGACCTCCCTCTGGCGGGGATCGGCGGGGCCAACCTGGACCTGACCCTGGCGGGCTGGCGGTTGGATGCCCCGACGCGCCCGGACCAGCCCCTGTCTGCCCGGGTCCAGGCCCGGGTCACCGACTTTCGGCGGGTCTCCGCCCTGGTCCCGGACCTGACCGAGATCACCGGGACCCTGGACCTGGACATGGGCCTGTCCGGGACCTTGGCCAACCCAGGGGTCAAGGGCCAGGCGCGGCTGGCGGGGGGTGGTTTCGATGTCCCCCTCCTCGGGCTCAGGGTGCGCAACTTCGCCCTCGACGCCGACAGCGTTGCCGCGGATCAGGTCGTTTACCGCGGCGGGCTCGACCTGGGTGAGGGGCACCTGGAGATCAGCGGCGATTCCACCAGCCGGGCCTCTGGCTGGCAGACGAAGGTCCAGGTCTCCGGGCAGCGCCTCAAGGTAGCGGATTCCCGCCAATATTTTGCCCTGGTCTCCCCGGACATCGCCCTGGAGGTCGGCGCGGCCGGACTCGCGGTAAGCGGCGAGGTGGTCGTCCCGGAGGCGCGCATCCGGCCTCGGGACATACCGCCGGGGACCGTCTCACTCTCGGGTGACGTGGTGGTAGGTGAGCCGGCTTCCCAGGCGGAGCCCTTCCCCATCAGTGCCGACCTGCGGGTGGTCTTTGGGGATGAGGTCTCCATCGACGCCTTCGGCCTGCGCGGGCTCTTGCGTGGCGATTTGCGGGTGATCAAGGCCCCGGGGCGGGAGCTGGTGGGGGACGGGCAGGTGTCCATCGTGGATGGAAGCTACCGCCTGTCCGGGGGGCTTGGGGTCATGGCCGCTATCGGTAAGCCTCTGAAGGTGGAGCAGGGCATCCTGGTCTTCGCCAAGACCCCGCTTACCAACCCCGGGCTCCTCCTGACCGCCCAGCGCGACGGTGGCAACATAACCGCCGGGGTGCGGGTAGTCGGGACCATCAAGAAGCCCAAGTTGACCTTCTTCTCCGAGTCCGATCCGGACATGTCCCAGTCGGAGATCACCAGCTATCTCGTCACCGGGGTTCCTCCCAGGCGGGACAACTCCGACGATGCCCGCGCCCTCGCCGTGGGGACCTACATAGGGCCCAAACTCTACATGGAGTACGAGAGCAACCTCGGCGACGCGGCGGACAAGGTGAAGCTGCGTTACGAGCTGAACAACCGCATCGAACTCCAGACCGAGACCGGGGATGGCCAGGGTGCCGACATTTTCTACAAGTTCGAGAATTGACCTGGTTTGAATGAGTACCCCGGGTCCGTCCCTGAGATCCGTCCGATACTGGCCGAGCTGGCTGGCCGTCGGCCTTTTCCGTGCCTTTGGCATGCTGCCCTTCCGGGTCCTCTGGGCCTTGGGGACGGGGCTGGGGCGACTCGGCTACTACCTGGCCGGGTCGCGGCGGCGGGTGGGGCGGCGCAACCTGGAGATCTGCTTCCCAGACCTAAGCCCCCGTGAGCGGTCACAGATGCTGCGTCGCCACTTCGGCTACCTGGGGCAGGCCGCCTTCGTTCAGGGCCTGATCTGGGGGGCCTCGCGGGAACGCCTGCAACGCCTGGTCCGGGTGCTCAACCGCGAGTGCATCGACGACTGTATCGCCGGCGGGCGTCCGGTGATCGTCCTGGTGCCGCACTTTGTGGGTCTGGAGCTGGGCGGGGCCGCCTTCACCGCTCTGGTCCATCAGGGGATCTACATGTATCAGCGCATCCGCAACCCGGTGATCGATGCCCAGGTCCTCAAGGCCCGCACCCGCTTCGGCGGCATTTCGATCGAGCGTCAGGACGACCTGCGCGGCCTGGTGCGTCAGATCAAGGCCGGGACGCCCTTCTTCTACCTCCCGGACCAGAACGCCGGCCCTCGGGACGGGGTCTTCGTGCCGTTCTGCGGGCTGGCCGCTTCCACCGTCCCCATGCTGAGCCGCTTCGCACGCCTCACCGGGGCACTGGTGATCCCGACCTATGCCCGTTTCCTGCCCTGGGGGCGGGGGCTCGAGCTCATCTTCGATCCTGCCCTGGAGGCATTTCCGACCGCCGATCCTGTGGCGGACACAGCCCAGATGAACCGGGTCATCGAGGCACGCATGCGCACCATGCCGGAGCAGTATTTCTGGGTCCATCGCCGCTTCAAGACCAGGCCCCCCGGGGAACCGCCGGTCTACGCCGACCAAAGGCGGCGCTGATGGCCCGTGGCGGGGAGGACGGCGGGCCGCGGTCTGGGGCGGGCTCGGGATTGGGTCTGGGGCGGGTTCCTGCTCGCCGGGTTGGTCCTGGCGGTGGGGCTCACGGTGGGCTGGGGACCGCTGCTGGCCCCCTGGCTGACCCTGGACCCGAGGGAGCTGGCCGCCCTGGTTATGCTCAGCGCCTTAAGCTACGTCGTGCGTGCGGTGCGGGTCTACGACTGGTTCCGCCCGCGCCTGGATGGGCGCTTCCCCGCCTTGTTGCGCCTGACGGTCTTGCATAACACCGCGAACAATCTCCTGCCCATGCGCGCCGGCGAGTTGGTCTTCCCATGGCTCATGGGGCGCTACTTCGCCCACGGCTTCCTGGCCTCCAGCGCGGCCCTACTGTGGATTCGCCTGCTGGACCTGCATTTCCTCGCCCTGATCGGCTTTGGGATCGCCTGGCTGCGGCAGCCGGCCTGGCTGTGGCCGATTCTGGCCCTGGTCTGGGTGGCAGGGCTGGGCCTGCTGGGGGTGGTGGGACGGCGGGCTGGGAGCGCGGGCTTCCAGGCTGCGGATGGGAGTCGCTGGCGTCGAACGCTGGGCAAGGCCCTGCGCCTGCTCGCCAGTGCCGCCCCGACGTCCAACATCCTGGTAGCACGCATCTATCTTTGGACGGCCCTGATCTGGGGCACCAAGTTCGTCGCCTTCGCGACCCTGCTACGGCACTTCCTCCCGGTGGACTTGTGGCAGGCCCTGGTGGGGGTCATGGGGGCGGAGCTGTCCAGCGTTCTACCCTTCCACGGCATCGCCGGGTCCGGCAGCTACGAACTGGCGGCGGTTGCGGCCCTGGTCCCGGCAGGGGTGGCGCCGGAGGCGGCCCTGGCGGGGGCGGTGAATCTGCACCTGTTCGTTCTCGGGGTGACCCTGCTCCTGGGACCGCTGGCGCTGTTGCTCCCCAAGGGGCGGCAGGAGGATGGGGAACCGCAGCCGCGGCGAATGCCCTAAGATACCCGCGCCACGCCACCGTTTGGCGGGCCCTGCCAGAAACAATCGGTATTGCCTTATGTCCAGTTCCAGTGCTTTCCCCCGCGTTTCGTCCAGAAGGACCCTCTGCCTTGCCGCCTTGGCCGGCCTGGTGGCACTCCTGCTTGCCGGTTGCGCCGCCACCGGCGGAGGGCCCGGACAGCCACGCGGGAAAAGCGAGCCCAGTTCCCAACAGTTCGACCTCTTCTATGTCACGGACCGCGACTCCGTCGCCGGGGGCAGCGAGGACTTCGGTGGGGCACGCGGCAAGCTCTCCTACGGTATCGCGACCATTGCCATACCGCCGAATCACGAGATCGGTCGCCAGGAGGCGCCCTCGGTGTTCCGCTTCGAGTGGTCCGAGGACGAGCGCAAGCACATCGCCGTCAAGGGCCTCTTGCCCACGGACAGGCCTGAGTTCCTCCAGCAACTGGGCTGGGCCATCGAGAAGTCCCGCGACCGCCGGCTGCTGCTGTTCGTCCACGGTTACAACACCAGCTTCACCGACGCCGCCAGGCGCGCGGCGCAGTTCGCCACGGATCTCAAGTTTGCGGGGCCAGTGGTCCTGTTCAGTTGGCCCTCCCAGGGCGGCCTCACCGGCTACACCGTGGACGAGACCAATGCCGAGTGGTCTCAGGCCCATCTGGTGCAAACCCTGAAGGATTTGCTCGATCAGACCCCGGCTAAGCGCATCTATGTCATCGCCCACAGCATGGGCGCCCGTGTCCTCACCCGGTCTTACATCACCCTGGTGGGGGACCGCTGGGTGGACGGCCCCAATGCACTGCGGGAAATGATCCTGGTGGCCCCAGACATCGACGCCGACCTGTTCCGTGAGGATATAGCCCCGCGGTTGGACAAGAGCGGTATCCACGTCACCCTCTACGCTTCCTCCGGCGACCGCGCCCTGAGGGCCTCCCATGCCTTCCACGGTTATGCCCGGGCGGGGGACTCCGGCGAGGGTCTGACGATCACTCAGGGCGTGGAGACGGTGGACGCGAGCCAAGCCTCCGCCGGGTTCCTGGGCCATTCCTACTTCGCCGAGGACCGCCGCATCATGGAGGACATCTATGCCCTGATGCAGACTGGCCAGCGCGCCGACAACCGCTTCGGCCTGGCCCCGGTAGATACCGACAAGGGGCGCTACTGGGTCTTCCGCAAGTAGCGATCTCGGTCCGTTTGACCGCCATCAAGGCCCGCAGAGGGCCCCTGGGCGATAAGCTCCTGCACTTGTTTCAGAGCGCGGGCCCATGGGGTCCGGGAGTTGTACCCCATGATCGCGGTCAGATTGGTGATGAAGCTCGACCAGGCCCCGCTCAAGCGGGTCCCGGTGACCCTGCACCTGGACGCCCTGGACCTGACCACGGACCCAGTCCCCACGGACCGCTCCGGTGTGGCCCGCTTCGATGTCCCGGCGGGGACCGGCAGGGTCCTGGTGGGGCAGGTCGAACGCTACCAGGGGCGGCTGGAGGGTGAGATCGTCATTGCCCTATGGTCCCCCACGGAAGGGGCCGAGGCCGCCGATGGCGCCCCGGGTGGCCTGGTCGGCGGCAGCACCGCCTACAGCGACATGCAGACCCGCAAGGTCCAGATCGTGGGGCGCGACATTCTCACCGACAGCGAGGGTTACCTCGTGGACCCTGCGGAATGGTCCGAGGCCTTCGCCCGGGCCCTGGCCCAGTCCGAAGGCCTGGTCCTGACCGACGCCCACTGGGAGGTCATTCGGTTCCTGCGTAGCCACTTCGCCGCCAAAGGGTTTCAGGCATCGGTGCGCGACATGGTCCAGCACTTCCGCCGCGTCTGGGACGCCGAACGCGGCAGCAACCGCGCACTCCACCGGCTCTTTCCCCGCGGCGGTCCGCAGAAGCAGGGCAACCGCCTCGCCGGCCTGTTGCGCACTAAGGGCGAGCACTGAGAGGCCCCGTCCGTCGGTCCAGCCCCCCATCCAGACTTAAGGAGCGCCCACCCATGCCCGAGGCCAGACTCTCTGTCGATCTCAACCCCAGACGCGGCGCTTTAAGCCCCTTCGCCCTGGGCTTCCGCCCCTTCTTCCTCGGCGCAGGTGTGACCGCTGTGACCCTGATGGGGGCCTGGCTCGCCATCCTCGCCGGTTCCCTGGCCCCGCCTGGCTACTACCTCGGCACCACTTGGCACGCCCACGAGATGCTCTTCGGCTACGTCGGGGCCGTGATCGCCGGCTTCCTGCTCACGGCGGTGCGCAACTGGACCGGGATGCCAACCCCCACGGGTGTGAGGCTCGCGGCCCTCGTCGGGATCTGGCTCGCGGCACGGCTGGCCCCCTTTCTGGCGCTGCCTGGGGTGCTCATCGCCGCCCTGGATCTGGCCTTCTTTCCGCTGCTCGCCCTGGCCCTGGTGCGCCCCCTGTGGCGCGGGGACAACCGCACTAACCGGGTCTTCCTGGCCCTGTTCGTCGGCATGACCCTGGCGGCGTCACTGGTGCACCTGGAGGCCCTGGGTTTCACGGCCGCCACGGCGCGCCTGGGCGATCGCCTCATGCTCGATCTGGCGGTGCTGACCCTGTTGATCGTCGCCGGGCGGGTCATGCCCTTCTTCACCGAGCGGGCGGTGGCTGGGTCCAGGCCCCGGACCCGCCGGTGGGTGGAGGTCGCGACCTTCGCCCTGGCGGTGGCCCTGACCCTGGCCCACCTCGCCGCCGGGCTGGTGGGGGCAGGGGGGGTGGGCTTGCTGGTTGCGGTCCTGGCCGGTGGCCTTGCCATGGTTCAGGCGCTGCGCCTGTGGGGTTGGCACCATGCCGGCGCCTGGCGCAATCCCATGCTCGCGGTGCTCTACGCCGGTTACCTCTGGCTGGTCCTTGGGCTCGCCCTGGACGCCTTGGCGGGCCTGGGCTGGTTGCCACCCTTCCCCGCGCTGCACGCCCTGACCGCCGGGGCCTTTGGGGTCTTCACCCTCGGCATGATGGCCCGGGTTACCCTCGGCCACACCGGGCGGGAGGTGCGTGGCGAGACCCTGACCACCGTCGCCTTCGTGCTCATCAATGCCGCCGCCCTGGCCCGTGTCCTTCCGCCCCTGATCGACTCGGGTGCCTACGCCACCTGGCTGCCCATCTCCGGGGCCCTGTGGATGCTTGCCTTTGGGATGTTCCTGTGGGTCTATGCACCCATGCTCCTGCGCCCGAGGATCGACGGCAGGCCGGGGTAGGCCGTAGGGCGCAATAGGGCGCCGCCGCCGATGATCGGAAGGACTACCAAGGCATCTGGCGCCCGTATTGCGCCGAATTCGTGGACGCTGACAGCCACGCGACCGATCCTACGGCATCGGGCCTTCGATCCTACTCGAAAAGGCTTGCTTGCCGCAGAGCGTCGGGCTCGATTTCGGGCCAGTAATCGACGAATGCAGCGGCAGAGATCCGCGCCAGTTCGCTGGGCTCGATCTTGTTCAGGCCACCCCCGTAAACCCGTCCTTGGTCGCGCAGCTCGCGGCCGGTGACTTGGGCGAGCAAAGCATGGACGGTCTCGGCTCGGTCCGGGTGGCGATTCAGCATGGATGCGAAAACGCCGCGCGGGTAGAGCATGAGGTAGAGGTTGGTGGCGATGGCCTGTGAGCGGTTCCAGATGAAGCGGAACGGTTGCTGGTCGTCGGAGCCACGCCCCATGTAGGTGCAGAGGAATGGGGAGGCTCCTCTGTTCCTGTTTGTACCAAGGGGTTCGCTTGCCGACCAGATAGCCGTCCAGGACGCCGATGGCTCGGGCGCTTTGCAGGTACGCTCCAAAGCCTGGGGTACTTCGCCTCGACCAACGGACTCGGGCAGGTCGCAGTCGATGACGCAGAGCTGGCGGTCGATGCGCGGGTAGCCGTCGGCGTCCGCGTCGATGACGGTCGTGGTGAGGTGCCGCGGGCTGGGGAGGATCGGCCGCAGGCACCCGTCGGGCAGGTCGCGGCGTTTCGCCGTGCTGCGCTCGAGGATGAAGAATCCGTTGCAGCCGGTGGCAATGCCGCGCTGGACGCGGAAGAGATCTCCGAGGGTTGGGCCTGCCCCGTCGTTGGCGGCGCGCCGGTCGTTCGTGACATGGCTTGGGAAGGCGGTCCACTTGCGCGACTCGCGCAAGGTCTCGACCGGGACAAACTCGCGGGCGCGGGGCGCGGTCAGGGTGCCGCCAAGGCTAAATTCGACGGCGTGGCCGGCCGGCGGCGGCGTCTTGCGAAACACCAGTACCACCGACGAGACCAGCGCATCCCCGAACTGGACGTCGTCAGGGTCGAAGCGGTGGACCCGAATGAGGGTGACGCGATCCGTGAGGAAGCCCTTGAGGGCCCTGCCGTAGTTGACGTCCATGAACTCCGAGGGGATGAGCCACGCGGCGACCCCATCGTCCTGCATCCAGGCCGTGGCGAGCAACAGGAAATAGACGTAGAGGCCGGCAAGGCCGTTGACCTCGACGCCGGTCATCTCGCAGCGCGAGGCGTTGGAGGCGTTCCTTGTCCTCCCGGGCCAGGTGGTGATGGCGGACATAGGGCGGGTTGGCCAGGACGAGGTTCGGCGCAGGCGGACGGGCATCGCCGGCGACCAGACGTGTGAAGTCGCCGACGATGACGTTGAAGGCCGGCTTCGGCCCACAGGTCCCGCGCGGCATCGGCGAAGGCGGGTCGATTTCGATGCCGAGGGCGCTCTCGATACGCCCCGCCCCGAAGACGGCGAGGGCGGCGGAGATAGAAGCTCCCGGAACCGACGGCGGGGTCGGCGAAGCGGATCCCGCCTTGGGATCGAGCGATCAGCGTTGCGACGTACCCGGCGACCTCCAGGGCCAGGGCATTGGGCGTGGCGAACTGGCCGAGGCGATTCCGCTCGGCCGCCGACCTGCGCGTATCGATGGCCGCCTGAAGCGCTTGGCGGCGGGTTTCGATGGAGCTTGTTGCCGAGCGAGCATGCGGCTCACAGCCCCAATTTCGCGAGGTCGTCGATGCGGTGCTCCCAGACCCAGTCAATACCCTCGGCGGCCTCGTAGCCCAGATACTCGGTCCCGAAGTAGCCGCACAGGAGCAAGACGAAGGAAACGCCGTCGCCGTAAGCGGCCTGGAGCTGGTGGATCTTGGTGGCTTCCTCTTTGCGGCGCTTGTTGGTGTTGGTGAAGTCGCCCGCCGATTTGGCCTCGATAAGAATGGGCAGCACGATTTGTCCGGGGCTGTCGCGGCGCAATGACGACATCAACCGGGAGATTCACCTTTAGCGCAGTGCCGACGGCAAGGTTCATGCGAAAGGCATAGGTTCCGGCTTCCATGGCGGTCAGAGGCTGGTCGCTTGGGTGGGCTTGGCGTCCGTAGCCGCGGGCGTCCAGCCAGTCACCGATGGTTTTAAGTTGCCGCTGTTCCTGGGCGTTACGGATGATCGGGTTGGTCACGGCATTGCACAGGCGATCAACCACTATGGTCGATGCGCGCTCCCGGTCCGCATCGGTGGGCTTTGCAGCTCCGTCCAGCCAGGGGAAGATGTCCCGGTCGAGCATCGTGGAAAAGATGCCGCAGAGCTTGGCGAGTTCGATGTTTCGATCCGCCTCGTTCAACCGCTTCGGCAGCAGGCCGTTCTCCATCCGGCCAACCAGGTTCTTGCTTGCGTGTGCCAAACCGATGAGCCGATCCACCGCCAAGGGTGGGGCCGTACACATGCGTAGGGTAGAAATGGCACTGGGGCTGGCGATCAAGGTAGCTGGGTCTATGTTGCGGAGGTCGTGGGTGGCGTGTAGAGCGGCCTTGACCCGCTCGGTCGTCTGGGTGCGCGTCGAGCGAAATGCCTCGGGCGCGAAGCGCATGAACCACCGATTGAACTGGTCCACAGACGCGGCGCTGTCGGCCTTCCACAGATGCGGCTTGTCGGCGTTCAGGCGCTGGGTGGTCATGAGAGTAGGGGCCTAAGGGTAGGGCGGGTGCAGGGCCGTCCGGCACGGATCGGAAGGTGTCAGACCCGGGGGGCGCTGTATTGATGGAAGGGCCGGCCCGGATGGGGGCCGGCCCGCCAAGCACCGCGGCCGGGGCGGGCTTGCGGATCAACTCGCCCCCAACTTCTCCTCGTACTCCTCCCGGAAGTAGCGGAGCGTACTCAGAACGGGGTTGGGGGCCGTCTGCCCCAGGCCGCAGAGGCTGGTGGCCTGGACCACCTCGCATAGGTCTTCCAGGAGGGCCAGGTCGGCCCGGGTCCCCTGGGACTTGGCGATCTTGTCCAATAGCCCGTGCATCTGGAAGGTCCCGGCGCGGCAGGGGACGCACTTGCCGCAGGACTCGCTCATACAGAACTCCATGAAGTAGCGGGCCACGTCTACCATGGAGGAGGTCTCGTCCATGACGATCATACCGCCGGAGCCCATCATGGTCCCCAGCGTCTTCAAGCTGTCGTAGTCCACCGGGGTGTCCAGGTGGGCCTCCGGGATGCAGCCGCCGGAGGGGCCGCCGGTCTGTACCGCCTTGAAGGCGCGCCCGTCGGGGACGCCACCGCCGATGTCCTCGATGATATCGCGCAGCCGGGTCCCCATGGGGACCTCGATGAGGCCAGTATTGAGGATGCGTCCGGCCAGCGCGAAGACCTTGGTCCCCTTGGATTTCTCCGTGCCGATAGAAGCGAACCAATTGCCGCCGTTGCGGATGATGGGGGCGACGTTGGCAAAGGTCTCGACGTTGTTGATCAGCGTTGGAGAGCCCCAGAGCCCGGACTCGGCGGGGTAGGGGGGACGCGGGCGGGGCTGGCCGCGACCGCCCTCGATGGAGGCCATGAGTGCCGTCTCCTCGCCGCAGACGAAGGCACCTGCTCCGAGCCGGATCTCAACCTCGAAGCTGAACTGGGTCTCGCAGATGTGGGCGCCGAGGAAGCCCGAACGCTTGGCCTTGCGGATGGCGGTCTTGAGCCGGTCCACCGCCAGAGGGTACTCGGCGCGGACATAGACGAAGCCCTTGTTGGCCCCGACCGCATAGGCGGCAATGGCCATCCCCTCCAAGACCCGGTGGGGGTCGGACTCCAACACGGCGCGGTCCATGAAGGCCCCAGGGTCGCCCTCGTCGGCATTGCAGATGACGTATTTCTGGTCGGCTGGCATCTTGGCGATGGTGGACCACTTCAGCCCGGTGGGGTAACCGCCGCCGCCGCGCCCGCGCAGTCCACTGGCGGTCATTTCGCGCAGGACATCGGCGGGGGTCATCTCGGTCAGGGCCTGGACCATGCCGGAGTAGCCGCCGACGGCGATGTAGCCCTTGAAACTCTCCGGGTCGATGATCCCGGAGTTCTCCAGGACGATCTTCTGCTGACGGGCGAAGAAGGGGGCGTCGGTGGGCTGGCGCAGGCGCTCCACCGGGGTACCGCCGAGGCTGGCGACGATAGCCTCGGCATCCCCGGCGGCGACATCCCGATACAGGATCGGCTCGGGGGCGTCCTTGGTCTGGATCGCCACCAGCGGGCCGGCGGAGCATAGCCCCATGCAGCCGACGCCCTTGACCTTGCAGGCGTGACCCTGTGTAACGGCGCCCTTTAGGGCCTCGAACACCGGGGTGGATCCCGAGGACTGGCAGCTCGCCGCCATGCACACCCGTACCTCGATCTCCAGGGCGGTATCGGGGGCACGGGCCTGTTCGGCCATTTCGGCCAGGTCGTCTAAGTTCATACCGCAATCTCCGCAAGGCGCTCTAACAGGTCATCACTGGTCACCTTGCCCAGGACATCGCGGTCCAGGACCACGGCCGGGGCCAGGCCGCAGGCGCCCACACAGCGGGCGGTGAGCACGGACAAGGCGTCGTCCGGAGTGGTCTCGCCGGGGTTGACCCCGTAGCGCCCCTCGATGCCCTCGATGAGGGCCCCAGCCCCTTTGATGTAGCAGGCGGTCCCGGTGCACACCACGCAAGCGTGGCGGCCCTTGGGCTTGAGCATGAACAGGTGGTAGAACGTCGCCACTCCGAAGACCTTCGACAGGGGTAGATCAAGCGACTCTGCGACGAAGCGCATGGAGGGTTCGTCGAGAAACCCGAAGGCGTCCTGGACCCCGTGCAGGGCCTCGATCAGTGCATGGTCGGCGTAGCCATTGCGGCGCATGGTTGCGTTGATGATTTTCCAACGCTTGTCGTCGTTGGGCGGTACGGGTTTGGCTTGCTGCGAGGACATATCCCCTCCGGGGGCAGGGTGGGCGCGTTGCTGCGACGGATTGGGGCAGCCGGGCCTTGCGGCGGGTTCCTGTCGCCTGGCGGTGGGCGCCGCTATACTCTTCCGCTGCCTGCCCCAACCGGAACCCGTGAATGGAACCAGACATCGAGAGACCCAAGCGCCCGCGCGGCATCTACCTGTTGCCCAACCTGTTCACCACAGCGGCCCTGTTTGCGGGCTTCTATGCGGTGGTGGCGGCCAACCAGGGGCGCTTCGAGGCGGCGGCCATCGCGATCTTTGCCGCCATGATACTGGACGGGCTCGACGGGCGCGTCGCCCGCCTGACCCACACCCAGAGCGATTTTGGGGCCGAGTACGACAGCTTGTCGGACATGGTCGCCTTCGGCGTCGCCCCTGGGCTGGTGGCCTATCAATGGGCACTGAGTGGGTTGGGCAAAATCGGCTGGCTCGTCGCCTTCGTCTACACCGCCGCCGCGGCCCTGCGTCTGGCGCGATTCAACACCCAAATCGGCACCGCCGACAAGCGCTATTTCCAGGGCCTGCCGAGCCCCTCGGCGGCGGCCATCGTCGCCGGGGGGATCTGGGTAGGCGCCGACTTTGGGATCCCTGGGGCCAGTGTATCCTGGCTGGCGGCCTTTCTCACGGCCGGGGCCGGGCTGCTCATGGTGAGCAACTTCCGCTTCCACAGCTTTAAGGACCTCAACCTCCACGGGCGTGTGCCGTTCATGTTGGCAGTGGCGGTGATGCTGGTGTTTGCCCTGGTCTTCCTCCAACCGCCGGTGGTGCTGTTCATTGGATTCCTCGGCTATGCCGTGTCGGGCCCTGTGCTGACCCTGTGGCGGCGGCGCGAGCGTCTGGCCCAGCGGCGGCGGCCGGGGGTGGGGCCAGGTCCGGGCTCCAGCCCGGGATAGATCTATCGTTATGATCCGACGCGCCATGGGTATCTATGTCTTTCTGGCGGTCGGGCTAGTCATCGTCGGGGCCTTTCTCTATTTCGAGGCCCAGCGGCGCGATGCCCTGGCCGGGGTAGCAGTACAGTTGGGCATGACCTTCACCGGCGGTTTGCAGCGCCTGCCGGCGGAATTGGATCGAGCTGGCTTCTATCTCTTCACCCAGGGGGCGGCGGAATGTCTCAACCTGATGCAGGGCGAGCGTCGTGGCTACCGTATCGCGCTGTTCGGCTACGGCTACGATGCCCCCAAGGGTGAGGAGGGCAGTCGCGATGTCCCGGTGGGGGACGCCGGCCAGAGCGAGCGTCGTCTTCAGACCGTGCTGTGGGTGACGACCCCTGGGCGGACCTTGGGGGCGCTGGACCTGAGCCCAACCCGTGGGTCCCTGCGCCGGGTCGCGCAGCGTCATCGCCTGTCAGCCGTCGTCTTCGACGAGCGCGCCGACTTCGGCGACCGGTACTCCCTGTATGGTCGTGCCCCGGCGGTCGTGCGTGCCGCCTTCCGGCCCGCAGTCCTCGACGCCCTGGTGGCGGACCCCGGCTGGTTCATCGAGGCGCGCGGGGACCAGTGGCTGTTTTACCGCATCAAGGAGCGGGTGGCACCGGAGCGCGTGATGGCCTTCGTCGATCAGGGGCTGCACCTTCTGGATGCCATCCTTGGCGAGCCGCTCATGAGTGGCCATTCAGATCTCGATGCAGGCAATACCGAGACCAAGCCCTCGCCAGACTCGCTGCCGAACAGGGCAGCGATGGAACTGTGATTTCGTCTTACACAACGAGCCGGCTAGGGTCTGACGTTTGCCAGTCTAGAGCGTCGGAACGCGCGGACACCGAGGTCGGGGGCCGGTCACCCGCGAACCCTGGCCTCATCCTCCCCGCCTCGGGCTGGTGGTGGCCCACACCGCCGCCTCGACGCGGGTCTTGAGCCCGAGTTTCTTGAGGACGTGTTTGACGTGGACCTTGACCGTACCAACCATGAGGTCGAGGTCGCGGGCGATGAGCTTGTTGCTGAACCCCTTGGCGATGAGGGCCAGGATCTCCTCCTCCCGCGGGGTCAGTCCGGCCTGATCGGGCCGCTTGGGGTGAGGGTCCTTGCGCAGCGCGTGGGCGAGGAGTTCGGCCAGGCGCTCGCTGATGGCCAGACGTCCCTGGGTAGCGCGGCGCAGCCCCTCGAGGATGTCCTCCGGCTCCATGTCTTTGAGCAGGTAGCCGTCGGCCCCGGCGCGCAGGGCGGCGACCACGTCCTCCTCGGCGTCGGAGACGGTGAGCATGATGACGCGGGCATCGAGCTCCGCGGCGCGCATGCGCTCCAGGGCGGCGATGCCGTTCATGCCCTTCATGTTCAGATCGAGCAATACAAGGTCGGGCTGGACAGCCAGGGCGAGGGCGACCCCGCTCACCCCGTCCGCGGCCTCGCCCACCAGGCGCAGGGCCGGTTCCATGGCGATGAGGTCGGCCACACCCTTGCGAAACAGTGGGTGGTCGTCGATGACGATGACGGTGGTCGGCCCTGTGCTCAATGGACTGCCCCCTGCGCGCGGTGGCTGTGGTTGGCATCGGGCTGGGGGGGAAGCCCCAGCGGGCGCGGTCGGAAATGCACGGCGACGCGCGCCCCGCCAGCGGCTGGAGACTCAAGACTGACCTGGCCGCCCAAGCTCGCGGCGCGTTCGCGCATGATCGCAAGGCCATAGTGGTGGGTCTCGGCCGGGCGCCCGGGCAGGCCCTGACCGTCGTCCTCGATGAGGATCTGGCACACCCCGTCGGTGAGGTCCAGGCGCACGGCGGCGTGCTGCCCCCCGGAGTGGCGGACGACGTTGGAGAGCGCCTCGCGCACGATCTGCAGGACATGGATCTCCTCGTTGGGGGAGAGCAACGAGGCAGGCAAGGTGTTGGCCAGCCGGATGTCCAGGGTGCTGCGGTTGCGAAATTCCTGCACCGTCTCCTCGAGGGCGGGGTTGAGGCCGCGTTCGTCCACCTTGAGGCGGAAGGTGGTGAGCAACTCCCGCAATTGGCGGTAGGCGCTGCTGATGCCCTCGCGCAGCTCTTCCAGCACAGCGCGGGCAGCGGCCGGGCGATCCGGCTCCCTCAGGGCGGCGGCCAGGCGGGTGACCTGGATCTTGAGGTAGGACAGGGACTGGGCCAGGGAGTCGTGAAGCTCCCGGGCCATAATGGTGCGCTCTTCGTGCAAGACCAGGCGGCGACTTTCCTGGGTGCGCCGCTGGGCATTGATGGCGGTGCCGATGTGACCTGCCACGGCCTCGATGAGACGCTCCTGCCAGGGTTCGCAATCGCCGCCGGGGCCTAAGTCGATGAGCAGCACACCGAGGCAGTGTTCCTGGTCGCGCACCGGCAGCGACAGGATGCTGCGGCTGGGCTGCCGACCCGGGGCCAGAGTCAGGCGCTGCACGCTCTGGGGCGTGTCGCAGGCGTGGCAGCCCTGGTCGCGACAAGGCCAGTCCCTCGCGCCACCGGGGTGGGTGCTGACCAGGATGCGGGGTCGGGGTTGGCCGTCCGGTTCCGGTGCGTAGCCCTCGTGCAGGCAGAGGGCGACCGGACCTACGCCCAGTTGGCGTTGGATGTCGCTCAAGACCCCATACAGCGCCGGCTCTGCGATCTGGGATTCGTTGAGGACCTTGCTGGTATGGTAGAGCAGATCGAGAGACTGGTTGCTGCGCTCCAGGTCCTGGGTCTTCTCGGCGACCCGTTGCTCCAGTGCCCCGTAGATCTGGGACAGGCCCTCGGCCATGAGGTTGAGGGCGGCCCCCAGGCGTCCCAGCTCGTCATCGCCGGCGTAGCGGGTACGCCCGCTGAAATCCCCCAGGCGCGTCTTGTCGGCGCAACAGAGCAGGTCCTGCAATGGCAGTATGACCCGGCGTACCACCAGGGTCATGGCTACCAGGACGGCGATCACGGTCAGGGCGAGTGCCCCCCACTGGATGGCCCTCAGTGTGGCGACACGGCCCTCGGCCACGTCCTCCAGGGCCAGCACCAGGGCGTCGATCTGCTGGACGAAGGTGTCCACCGCCGCCAGGTACTGGGCCCGCGGCATGGTCTCGCCGGGGCCCTGGGCCCCGGCGGCGAGCAGGTCGATGTGGGCCCTCAGAGGCGGGCGCATCCCCTCCCGCCACAACCGGCTGATGCGGGCGTAGGTCTGGCTAAGGCCGTTGTCGCTGGCCTGTGGGATGGCATTGTGCAGGCGCGGGCTTCTCAGGCGGTCCTCGAACTCTTCCGCCAGGTCCTTGGCCCGTGTGGCGCGCTCGCCGGTAGGGACGCTGTCGTCGGCCAGGGCCACGCCGATGCGGTAGGATTGCATGCGCAGCGAGCCGGCCTGATTGATGGCCGCGGCCATGCCCTCCATGGTTTGGGCGATGAAGACCGAGGTCAGCATGCTGACTACCCCCAGGACCACGATGGCGGCCATCAGGGCACCCAGCCGGGCCAGGATCGGTCGGCGCGCCAATTGTTGGATCATGCTCGTCACCGGTAGCGTTCTAAAGGGTCTTGGGCCAAGGGGAAAGGGGATACCACCAATGCCCTTGCGGCGCCAGTGGGACGATGTTGCGTCTCTCCCGGTTGGAGTGAAACCCTGCCAATACTGGCAGTTGGGCCCTTCGGAGGCTACCACCTAAGAGGTAGCCTCGGTGCGGGCCGGCTCACGAGGGGAGCTTGTGTCGGCGGGTGCTCTGCGTAGCATGCCACGCTTTGCCGTGCGGTCGGGGATGGAAGGCCCAGCCGCGCACAGCGAGCCGCCGCCGAGGCCAGCCACCATGAATTCTGCCGACCGTGAGAAGACTTGCCTGCCCGTCCTGGCCGAGACAGCCTTGTTTCGCGACCTGGACGCGGAGGCCCTGCGCCACCTCGCCAGCGGCTGCTATCGGCGCACCGCGGCCCGCGGGAGCATGGTGTGCGAGGCGGGCGCGGCCCTCGACGGGCTCTTCGTCCTCATCAAGGGCCGGGTCAAGCTCGCCATCCTGTCGGCGGAGGGGGCCGAGCGGGTCATCGATATCGTGCTCGCCGGTGGGGTCTTCGGCGAGTCCAGTGCCTTCCTCGATCAGCCCGCGCCGGTCTACGCCGAGGCCCTGTGCGACTGCGAGATCTTGGGCGTCTCCCGGGAGCGCCTGCGCGAGGCGGTAGAACGCTGGCCGGCGGTGGCCCTGGCCCTGCTCGGTAGCCTGGCCCGCACGGTGCGCGCCCTGACCCGCGACCTGGAGGCCTGCTGCCTACTCTCCGCCGGGCAGCGGGTCGTGCGCTTCTTGCTCAACGAGGCGACCTGCGACGATGTCGGGTCGGGCCCTGGGTCGGATTCTGGGCCGAGCCGCGGGCTGGACTCCGGCGAGGTCGCCCTGTCGGCGGCCAAGGTGGTGGTCGCCTCCAGCCTCAATCTGACCCCCGAGACCTTTTCGCGGGAGCTGCATGTCCTGGCCCGGGACGGGCTCATCGAAGTGAACCACCGCATCATCCGCGTCCACTCCCTGGCGAAGTTGCGCAGGCGCTGCGGGGCCAGCTGACTCCTCGGTTGGCTGCGGACCTGGCCCAGAGTTGATCCAGATCATGATTTCCCCTCAGCAGCCGCGTGACTTGATGTGGATCAAGTGCGCCGAGGCGAGCGGCGGTGAGCATGTTGTGCGATTTGACCCGGGCGATGACGGAAGAGGCAATCGAATGAATGTCTGTGGGTGTGTCGTAGAGACCAGGGCGCAGGACGCCCCGGCCGTGGCCCAGGCGCTTTTGGCGCTGCCCGGGGTCGGGCTGCACGCGAGCGAGGGCGGCAAGCTCGTGGTTACGGTGGAGGACACCCCCGAGACGATGGCGGCGGACACCCTGGCGGCGTTGGGCCATGTGGCCGGCGTCCTGAATACATCCCTGATCTACCACTACGGTGGAGACGAACCCCTGGAGGATGGTGACCGTGAATATCAGTCGGCGTGACTTCATCAAGGCTCAGGCGGCGATGGCCGCAGCGGCGGCGGTAGGTATCACCCTGCCGATGGAGACTCAGGCCCAGGCCGCGGGGGCAGCAGGCGATGAGGGCATCCGTTGGGACAAGGCCCCCTGCCGCTTCTGCGGGACCGGATGCAGCGTCCTGGTGGGGGTCAAGGACGGCAAGGTCGTGGCCAGTCAGGGTGACCCGGACGCCCCGGTCAACCGTGGCCTGAACTGCATCAAGGGCTACTTCCTGCCGAAGATCATGTACGGCAAGGACCGCCTGACCCAGCCCCTGCTGCGCAAGACCAACGGTCAGTACGACAAGAACGGCAAGTTCGAGCCCGTCTCCTGGGACGAGGCCTTCGACATCATGGCCCAGAAGTGGAAGGAGGCCATGAAGAAGGAGGGCGGCGTGACCCGGGTGGGCATGTTCGGCTCCGGTCAGTGGACCATCTGGGAGGGCTACGCCGCCGCGAAGCTGATGAAGGCCGGCCTGCGCTCCAACAACCTCGATCCTAACGCGCGGCACTGCATGGCCTCCGCGGTGGTGGGCTTCATGCGCACCTTCGGTATCGACGAGCCCATGGGCTGCTACGACGACCTGGAGCATGCCGACGTCTTCGTCCTCTGGGGCGCCAACATGGCGGAGATGCACCCCATCCTGTGGTCGCGCCTGACCGACCGGCGCCTGACCCACGAGGGGTGCGAGGTCCACGTCATGTCTACCTTCGAGCACCGCAGCTTCGAGTTGGCGGACAACCCCATCGTCTTCAAGCCGCAGACGGATCTGGCCATCCAGAACTACATCTGCAACTACATCATCCAGAACGGCAAGGTCAACAAGGCCTTCGTCGATGCCCACTGCAACTTCAAAAAGACCAACCTGAACATCGGATACGGGCTGCGGCCCAATACCCCACAGGAGCAGGCGGCGACCAACAACGGCTACCTCGACCCGACGGACCCGGAGAAGAAAAAGAAGAAGGGCGATCCCATGGGCTCCGAGCCCATCACCTTCGAGGAGTTCGCCAAGCTGGTGGAGCCCTATACCCTGGACTATGTCTCGGAGCTGTCGGGGGTACCCAAGGAGAACCTGGAGGCCCTGGCCAAGGCGTATGCGGACCCCAACAAGAAGGTCGTCTCCTTCTGGACCATGGGTTTCAATCAACACACCCGCGGCAGTTGGGTCAATTCCAACATGTACAACGTCCACCTGTTGGTGGGCAAGATCTCCGAGCCCGGCAACGGCCCCTTCTCGCTGACCGGGCAGCCCTCGGCCTGCGGCACAGCCCGTGAGGTCGGCACCTTCGCCCACCGCCTGCCCGCGGACATGGTGGTGATGAAGCCGGAGCACCGCGCGGCGGCCGAGAAGATCTGGCAGCTCCCGGAGGGGACCATCAACCCCAACATCGGCTACCACGCCGTCTTGATGCACCGCATGCTCAAGGACGGCAAGATGAATTGCTACTGGCAGCAGTGCAACAACAACATGCAGGCGGCGCCCAACATGAACGGGGAAAGCTATCCCGGTTGGCGCAACCCGGACAATTTTATCACCGTTTCCGACCCCTATCCGACGGTCTCGGCCCAGGCCGCGGACCTGATCCTGCCCACCGCCATGTGGACCGAGAAGGAGGGGGCCTACGGCAATGCCGAGCGCCGCAGCCAGTTCTGGCGGCAGCAGGTGAAGGCCCCGGGGCAATCGCAGTCCGACATGTGGCAGGTCATGGAGTTCGCCAAGCGCTTCATGGTGGAGGAGGTCTGGCCGGAGGAACTGCTGGCCAAGGAGCCGGAGTACCGCGGCAAGAACCTCTACCAGATCCTGTTCGAGAACGGGGTGGTCAACCAATTCCCCTTCGAGGGCAAGATCGTCGATGACCGCGGCAATGAATACGGCAACGACGAGAGCGCCCACTTCGGCTATTACGTGCAAAAGGGGCTGTTCGAGGAATACGCCAGCTTCGGGCGCGGCCATGCCCACGACCTCGCCCCCTTCGACACCTACCACAAGGCACGCGGTCTGCGTTGGCCTGTGGTGGACGGCAAGGAGACCCTGTGGCGCTTCCGCGAAGGCTATGATCCCTATGTGGCCAAGAACAACCCGAACGGGGCCAAGGGCGATGTCTATTTCTATGGCAACAAGGACGGCAAGGCGAACGTCATCTTCGCCCCCTATGACCCGCCGGCGGAGGTCCCGGACGCCGAGTTCCCGTTGTGGCTGTGCACCGGGCGAGTCCTGGAGCATTGGCACTCGGGTTCCATGACCAGGCGCGTCCCGGAGCTCTACAAGGCGGTCCCGGATGCCCTGCTGTTCATGAATAAGGAGGATGCCAAGCGGCTGGGTCTGCGCGACGGCCAGGCGGCGAAGATCTCATCGCGCCGCGGGGAAGTGATCGCCACTGTCGAGACCCGAGGGCGCAACCGGCCGCCGGTGGGCCTCGTCTATATCCCCTGGTTTGACGCGAGTCGCCTGGTCAATAAGCTGACCCTGGATGCCACCTGTCCGCTCTCGAAAGAGACCGACTATAAGAAGTGCGCTGTCAAGGTAGAGAAGGCTTAGAGGTTCCATGGTCCGCAAATGAACGGCAGTGGATGGCCACTGAGAATGTACTAGGCGAGCACGCCTGCGTTCATTTGCGGCTGAGGTTCAGACATCAGGCAATTCGATTGACACTTACGAGTTGCAGTAATGGCCACCAAGGCTAAAGACAAGGGTACCGGGGTCAATCGTCGCCAATTTATCGGCGACGCGCTCAAGACCGCCTGCGGGGTGGGGCTGTTCGGGCTTGGCCTCGGGCTCTATTCCCAGCGAGCCGCGTCCCTGCCGGCGGCGGCGATTCGGCCGCCGGGGGCCCTGCCGGAGGATCAGTTCAATGGCGCCTGTATCCGTTGCGGTTTGTGCGTCCGTGACTGCCCGTTCGACATGATCCACCTGGCCAGGCTGGGTGACCCTGTGACCGTCGGGACCCCGTTCTTCTACGCCCGGGAAAAGGGCTGCGAGATGTGCGAGGACATCCCCTGCGTGGTTGCCTGTCCCACCAATGCCCTCGATCACTCCCTCACGGACATCAACAAGGCACGGATGGGGCTTGCAGTCTTGGTGGATCACGAGAGCTGTATTGCCTTTCTGGGGTTGCGCTGCGAGGTCTGTTACCAGATCTGCCCAGTCCGGGACAAGGCCATCACCCTGGACCGTCTCCATAATGAGCGTTCCGGCAAGCATGCCTTCTTCATACCGGTGGTGCATTCAGACCACTGCACCGGCTGCGGCAAGTGCGAGGAGGCCTGCATCCTGGAGCAGGCGGCGATCAAGGTCCTTCCGGAGCACTTGGCCAAGGGAGAACTCGGACCGCACTATCGTTTGGGCTGGAAGCAGAAGGAGGCGGCGGGTGGCGCCCTGGTGACCCCGGACGCTGAGCACCAGTACAACCTTCCCGAAGGGATGCGCTACGAGCACGGCGGGCGCGGCCTGATCGAGGGCATGCCGATGCCCCCGGGCGTCGGTACGGGCGCCGAGTCCGGGGTGGAGCCCCTGGCGGTGCCGACGCCGGGACCGGGTTCGGCCAACCCACTGGAAACCCTCAATGGGGGGGCGGCCCTCTAGGGCTGAATCACCATGCAGAACAACGGTTATCCCGGCCAGTCGGCGGTCCAGGAGCAGGGGTGGCTCAAGGCCCACAAGTGGCTCCTGCTGCGCCGTGCCAGTCAACTCGGCCTGCTTGGGGTCTTCCTGTTGGGACCATTGGCGGGGGTCTGGATCGTGGAGGGCAACCTGTCGGCCAGCATGACCCTCGGCGTCCTGCCTCTGACGGACCCCATGCTGCTGTTGCAGTCCATGGCCTCCGGGGCCTGGCCGGTGTTGAGCGGGTTCATCGGCGCCCTGATCGTGCTGGCCTTCTACGCCCTGGTCGGGGGCCGGGTCTTCTGTTCCTGGGTCTGCCCCATCAATCTGGTGGCAGACCTCGCGGTTTGGCTGCGTCGGCGCTTCGATCTGCGGACCACCTCGCGCCTGTCGCGCAACCTGCGCTACTGGGTGCTGGGGGTGGTGCTGGTCCTGCCCGCGGCCACCGGTGTCATCGCCTGGGAGGCCGTCAACCCGGTTTCCATGGCCCACCGCGGCCTGTTCTTCGGGATGGGGTTGGCCTGGACCCTGATAGCCGCCGTCTTTCTGTTCGACTTGCTGGTGGCCCGCCACGGTTGGTGTGGGCACCTGTGTCCCGTAGGGGCCTTTTACGGGCTGATCGGGGTCAAGGCCCAGGTGCGCGTCTCGGCCTACCAACGGGAGCGCTGCGACGACTGCATGGACTGCTTCAACATCTGCCCCGAGCCGCAGGTCATCAAGCCTGCCCTCAAGGGCGCCAAGGACGGGATAGGGCCCGTCATCCTCGACATCAATTGCACAAACTGCGGGCGCTGTATCGATGTCTGTTCCATGGACGTCTTCCGCTTTGGTACCCGCTCGGGCGCTGCTCCTGTGTCGGCGCTCGGGTCGGGGACAACCCAGGGGGCCTGATGCCGGTTCCACCGGCCAGACAGACCAGCCCATCCAATCGAGCCAACCCAACGCAATAGGTGGTGGAGAACGCGATGAACAAGA
This sequence comes from uncultured Gammaproteobacteria bacterium, assembly GCA_963802205.1. Classification (GTDB taxonomy): domain Bacteria; phylum Pseudomonadota; class Gammaproteobacteria; order Chromatiales; family Chromatiaceae; genus DYRB01. Next base: position 21,904 of record CAWDHW010000026.1, read on the forward strand.
CGATCCGAATGGCGACCCAGTCGCTCGCCCTTTCCCTGACCCTGCTGGCCCTTGGTCCAAGCCTTGCGGCGGATGTCGCTGCGGTGGTCGATCCACAGCGCAAGGACCTGGCGCTGGATGCGGGCTCTCCCCCGACGGAGCGCCGCAAGGTCGAGGTGATCCAGGGCGGTATCGAGCGTTCCTACAAGGAGCAGCCACCCATGATTCCGCATGCGATCGAGAAATACGAGATCAGCCTGCGGCTGAACGGTTGCCTCAAGTGCCACAGCGAAGAGACCTATCAGACCGAAAAGGCCCCCAAGCTCGGTGATAGCCATTACCTGGACCGGGACGGCAAGAGGCTCGATAAGGTGTCGTCGCGGCGCTACTTCTGCACTCAATGCCATGCCGTGCAATTCGAGGGGGCGCCGTTGGTGGACAATAGCTTCACTGGACGCCGCTAAGTCCCTCGGGAGGCAGCCCCGGTCTGAGGACAGGCGGCCTGCGAATTAAAGAACAATAATCCGCACTGTTGGAGTGAAAGCCATGTCGGAAGAGAAACCCCGTACCGCAAGAAAGGCCATGACCCTGCTGCTCATTGGCGTCGTCGCCGGCATCATCCTCTGGGGCGGCTTCAACACCGCCATGGAGGTGACCAATACTGAGACCTTCTGCATTTCCTGCCATGAGATGGAGGCCAATGTCTATAAGGAACTCCAGGACACGGTGCACTACCAGAATCGTACCGGGGTGCGCGCCACCTGTCCCGATTGCCATGTACCGAAGGATTGGGTGCATAAGATCGCCCGCAAGATCCAGGCAAGCAACGAGCTCTATCACCACTTCATCAAGGGCACCATCGACACGCGCCAGAAGTTTGAGGCCAAGCGCATGGAGCTGGCCCAGAACGTCTGGACATCCATGAAGGGCAACGACTCCCGCGAGTGCCGGAACTGCCACAACTTCGATTCTATGGACTACGACAAGCAGGACGCCCGCAGTTCCACCCGACATGAGGACGCCCAAGAGCAGGGCCTGACCTGCATCGACTGCCACAAGGGGATCGCCCACAAGTTGCCGAAGGAATACAACCCGGAGAAGGACGTCGCCGGCCAGAACGTCTATTACCGCAAATGAGTCCGGCGGGGGTGGTCTCGTCTGTGGACCGCCCCTGTTAACCAGCCCCGCACCGATCCGCCGTAAAAGAAGTCATGCGCTGCGTCGTCCCAAGTCTCAGTCTCGCCCTGATCCTCGTCGCGCCCCAGGCCAGTGCCGCAGACCCAGACGCAGGTGGTAGCCTGTTCCTCAAGGAGTGTGCCGGCTGCCACGGGGCCGAAGGCATTGGCGGCAAGGACGGCGAATACCCTCGCTTGGCCGGGTTGCCCGCGGGCTACCTGTCTCAGCAGCTTAGGGACCTGCGTGACCGAAAGCGGGTCAACAAACCGATGCTCCCCATCTTCAAGGTCGGGCGGCTCAATGCCGATCATATTGCCGACATCACCGCCTATCTGAGTGCCATGCCGGTGCCGGAGCCCTCTCTGGTGGGGGTCCCTTTGGCCGTCGAAGGCGATCTCGCCCTTGGCGAGGAACTCTATGCGCGCGATTGCGCCCTCTGCCACGGCCTGGCCGGCGAGGGCAAGCCAGGGACCGACAATCCGCCTCTGCGCGCCCAATGGCCTGCGTACCTCAAACGGCAGGTGGCGGACTTCCGCGGGGAGCGTCGCGGCCACGAATACCGCGAGGCCCTGTTCCAGGAGACCGAGCCGGAGGAGTTAGAGGCCGTTCTCGCCTGGGTGCTGCAACTCAACCGACAGACCCCGCCTGTCCCCTGACCCTGCAACCCAGCCGGGATGGACATTGGGCCTCTGTCAAACAGAGGCTTGCCGGTCCGCGGCCTTCCCTCGCCTGGCCTTTCCCCTGGAATCGACGTGGCCGGCCCCCTGGTCCTGCTTCGGGGTGAAAAGGTAGGGAACCACCTGCTCGAAGCGCGAGACGAAGTAGATCGCGATCCCTTTGCGCACATGGTCTGGGACCTCCTCATACTCGCCGCGGTTGTCCTCCGGGAGCAGGATCTCCTTGATCCCGGCACGGCGTGCGGCGATGAGCTTTTCGCGCACCCCGCCGATGGGGAAAACCTCGCCGGTGAGGGTCAGTTCCCCGGTCATGGCGATGCGCCGTACCGGTCGTCCCAGGGCCAGGGAGAGCAGGGCCGAGGCCATGGTGATGCCGGCCGAGGGTCCGTCCTTGGGCGTCGCCCCGGCCGGGACGTGGAGGTGGATGAAGGCCTTCTCAAAGTAAGCCGGATCTATGCCAAGTCCCGCCGCATGGGCCTGGATATAGCCGTAGGCGATCTCGGCGGATTCCTTCATCACGTCTCCAAGCTGCCCGGTGAGCTTGAAGCCGCGGCTGCCCTCATGGATCTTCACCGCCTCGATGGACAGGGTTGCCCCGCCCATGGCCGTCCAGGCGAGCCCGGTGACCACCCCGGGACCGGCGAGCTTGCGCTCGTCGCGGAAGACGGGGCTGCCCAGGTAGCCCTTGAGGTCGTCCGTGCCCACCTTGATCGGGGCCGCGCTGCCTTCCAGTATCCTGACGGCCGCCTTGCGTACGATCTTGCCCAACTGCTTCTCCAGCCGGCGCACCCCGGCGTCCCGGGCATAGCCCTCGATCAGGGCGCGGAGCGTCGCCTGGTCCAGCCGAACCGCACCCTTGGCCAGCCCGGCCCGTTCGATTTGGCGGGGCAGCAGGTATTTTTTGGCGATCTGGAGCTTCTCGGCAGCGATATAGCCGGCCAGGTTGATGACCTCCATGCGGTCCAGGAGCGGGGCGGGGATGCTGTCCAACTGGTTGGCGGTGCAGACAAACAGGACCTTGGACAGGTCGAAGCGCAGGTCCAGATAGTGGTCGAGAAAGTCGACGTTTTGCTCAGGGTCCAGGACCTCCAGCAGGGCCGAAGCCGGGTCGCCGTGGTAGGAGGCGCCGATCTTGTCGATCTCATCGAGCATGATCACAGGGTTGGCGGTCCCGGCGTCCTTGACGGCCTGGAGGAACTTGCCAGGCATGGCCCCGATATAGGTCCGGCGGTGGCCCTTGATCTCGGCCTCGTCGCGCATCCCGCCGAGGGAGAAGCGGTAGAAGCGCCGTCCCAGCGCATCGGCGATGGACCGTCCGATGGATGTTTTGCCCACACCGGGCGGTCCGACCAGCAATATGATGGAGCCTGCGACCTCACCCTTGAGGATGCCCACGGCCAGGAACTCCAGGATACGGGTCTTGACGTCATCCAGCCCGTAGTGGTCGCGGTCGAGGATGCGCCGGGCGCGCTTCAAGTCGAGTCTGTCCGGCGAGTGTACGCCCCAGGGGAGCAGGGTGATCCAGTCCAGGTAGTTGCGGGTGACGGCGTACTCCGGGGAGCCGGTTTCCAGCATGGACATCTTGTCCATCTCATCAGCGACGCGCTTGCCAGCCTCCTCGCTGAACTTCAGCTTGTCCAGGCGGGCCTTGAATTTGTCCAGCTCCGCGGTGCGATCGTCTTTCGCCAGCCCCAGCTCTTTCTGGATCGCCTTGAGTTGTTCTCGGAGCATGAATTCGCGCTGCTGCGTCTGCATCCGCTCCTCGACGCTGTGGCGGATCTTCTGCTGAGCGCGCGCCAGTTCCAGTTCGTTGTTGAGCAGGACCAGGACCTTCTCCATGCGTGGCAACAGGGCCGCGGTCTCCAGAACCTCCTGAAGTTGGGTCTTGGTGGAGGTGGTCAGGCTGGCGGCGAAGTCGGCCAGGTGGGAGGGGTCCTCGGGGCCGAAACGGTCGAGAAACATGCGCAGCTCTTCCACGTACAGCGGGTTGAGCGGCAACAACTCCTTGATGGTATTGATGACAGCCATGGCATAGGCCTTGACCTCTGCGTCCGGCGGTCCGGCGGGCTCCGGGATGTAGCTGACCCGTGCGGAAAAGGGTGCATCGCTTGAGACCCAGCCGTCCAGCCGGAAGCGTTGCAGACATTCCACCAGGACCTGGAGTTGGCCCTCCTGCTGATGGACACGGTGCACCCGGCAAGCGGTGCCGACGCGGCGGAAGTCCTTTGTCGCGGCGTGCTCAGAGCTTTCGACCTCTACCAGGACCACCCCCAGGATCTTGTGCTCTGTCTCTCCTACTGCCGACAGTGTCGATCGCCAGTGTGCAGCGTCCATCACCAGGGGAACCGCTTGTCCCGGGAAGAAGGGGCGTGCGGCCACGGGCAGCAGGTGGATGAGCCCTGGCAGGACATCGTTGGCCCGGGCCAGGACCCCCGTGCCGGTTTGATCCTCCGATTCGACGTTGGCCATGGGCTCGGCCTCGGCGGTTCCGCCCGCACTGGCCTGTTTGCTCTCGGACATGTCCTCTCCGTTGTTGGGCCGACGCCCCGTCGAGGGCGACGGCGGTCAAGACCCTACGCTGGGTGGTCAATCTCTGGGCAGGGCCTCGCGATTCCAAGCCGCGTTGGCCAGGCGGATGTAGGCCTCGACCAGGATCTCCTCGGCCCGCTGCCCCGGGTCGATCCCCTGCGACTCCAGCAACCCCGGCGGCAGGGCACCCTTGAGGGTGTTGCGCAGGGTCTTGCGCCGCTGTGAGAAGGCCTGGGCCACCAAACGGGTCAGTTTGGCGCGATCGGCTACAGGGTGGGGTAGGGGGCGGTAGGGGGTCAGGCGTAGGAAGGCGGAATCGACCTTGGGGGCGGGGTTGAAGGAACCGGGGCCTATGGTGAAGAGGGCATCCACCTGACAGTACGCCTGGACGCCCACGGATAGGCGCCCGTAGTCGCGGCCGCCGGGGTCGGCGGCGATGCGCTCGACCACCTCCTTTTGCAACATCAGGTGCATGTCTTGGATGCAGTCGATTTGCTCCAGGAAGCGAAACAGGAGCGGGGTGGAGATGTTGTAGGGCAGGTTGCCCACCAGGCGCAGGCGTTCTCCGGGGGGGCAGAGGGCGCAGAGGTCGAAGGACAGGGCGTCGGCGTTGTGAATGGTAAGGCCGGTCCCCGGCGGGAAGCGCTCGGCGAGCAGGGGGATCAGATCGCGGTCGAGTTCGACCACGTCCAGTCGCCCGGCCCCTGCCAGGAGCCCAGAGGTTATGGCCCCGCGGCCCGGGCCAATTTCCACCAGTAGGTCCCCCGACCTGGGGGCGATGGCGGAGACAATGCGGGCTATGGTCCCTGGGTCGTGGAGGAAGTTCTGACCGAAGCGCTTGCGGGGATGGTGCATGGGGTAGGGTGCTGGGGTGATGGCTCAGGTGGGTGGGAGATTCTACCCGCCGCCAGGGGCGCCAGTGCAGGAGTCGAATTGGCCGGCTGCGCGGGCGTGCCTTGCCGCAACTGGTCAGCACACTAGACTGGATCCCGGAGGGTTGGCGACTGCCCCGCGGGTGGCCTGTGGCGGGCCCGGCTCATACCCTCAGTATGCAGCCAGCCAGGGTGGCTTGAGAGATTGGCCAGGGCCGGCCCGGGCGCGTTAACCTAGTCAAGCATCCTACCCGTTTGCCATTATCCAGCGTCCATGCAGCAACCTACCCTGATCCTTGCCTCCACTTCACCCTATCGTCGCGCCCTGCTGGAACGGTTTGGGCTGCCCTTCACCGCGGTCGGACCGGAGGTTGACGAGGCCAGGCAGGCTGGTGAGTCGGCGCTTAGCCTGGTGGTTCGTCTGGCGGAGGCCAAGGCGCGCGCGGTAGCGTCCGCGCACCCCGGGGCCCTGATCGTCGGGTCCGACCAGGTGGCGGCCGTTGACGACCGCATCCTCGGCAAGCCGGGTGATCGTGGGCACGCCATCGAGCAACTCACCTATGCGGCGGGCAAGACCGTGGTCTTCTACACCGGGTTGTGCCTGCTCAATGCTGTCACCGGCCGGGCACGCATTGCCTGCGAGCTGTTCCGGGTGCATTTTCGTCGCCTGTCCCAGGCACAGATTACCGGCTATGTGGACTGCGAGCGACCCTTCGACTGCGCCGGAGGTTTCAAGTCCGAGGGACTCGGCATTGCCCTGTTTGAGCGCCTGAGCGGAGATGATCCGAACGCCTTGGTCGGCCTGCCCCTAATCCGTCTGGCTGATTTCCTGGCCGCGGAAGGCGTTGACGTCTTGGCGGCCCCACGCCCCAAACCTGGCCCCGGATCGGCCCGCGACGGCGCCTGAATGGGTAGCGGCCGCGTCAGCGCCGCCCGGCTGGGGTCTGAAAACGCCGAAAGCCGACCCATTTCCTCCCCAGGAGGTGAACATTGTTCGGGAATACCCTGAATCGACCCGCTTTTTTGCCAGAATTGGTTGCACAATGACGGATCGTCGGCCACTATTGCGGGCAACGTGCCACCGCCATGCCGGAGGTGCGCCAAGCCAGCCTGTCGAGACCAGGGGGAACTGCCCATGACGTTCTTAGTCCCGCGCCCGTTCAACGTGCTCGTCCTGCCCTTGTTCACACTGGTGCTGCTGGGCGGCTGTTCCAGCACCCCGGAGCAGCGGACGGCAACGACGATAGAGTACGGACGTGTCCCGTCCAGCGAGGTATTCCCTGTCCCTCCAGAGATTCAGGGCAACGTGGACTTCTGGCGGAATGTCTACGCCAAATGGGGACGCGGCCAGGTGGCCATCCATGACGATGAGTACCTCGATGTTGTCTACGAGGTCGTCAATCTTCCCGGTACGAACCCCGACGGCTACACCCCGGACCAGCAGGCCCTGATCCGGGGGCACGTCTCGTCCTGGCAGGGACGCCTGCGCAGCATGCAGGACAAGGTCGCACGCGGGGGGTCCTTGAGCCCCGACGAGGCGGCCCTGCGCGACCGGCTGGTGGCATCGGGTGGGACTCGCGCCATTTACGGGGCCGACGAGCGGGTGCGTCCGCAGCGCGGACTGCGCGAGCGCTTCCGCCGCGGCGTGGAGGTCAGCGGACGCTACGAGGACCGCTTCCGCGAGGTCTTCCGTTCCGCCGGGCTCCCGGAGGACCTGGTCTTCCTCCCGCATGTCGAGTCCTCCTACCAGCTTAATGCCCGCTCCACCGCCGGTGCGACCGGGGTCTGGCAGTTCATGCCCGCTACCGGACGCAGCTACATGCACGTCGGTTCGGCCGTAGACGAGCGTCTCGATCCGGTGGTTTCGGCCAAGGCGGCCGCGCGCTACCTGGGCGAGGCCCATAGCCGCCTGGGGACCTGGCCCCTGGCCATCACCTCGTACAACCACGGGGTTGGCGGCATGGCCCGGGCCAAGTCCGAGCACGGCACCAACTTCGGGCGCATCGTCCGGCAATATCAGGGCCCTGCCTTCAAGTTCGCCTCGCGCAATTACTACGCCGAGTTCCTGGCCGCCCGCGAGATCGCCAGCCATCCGGACAAGTACTATCCCGGAATCGTCCTCCAGCCGCCCATGACCGAGGAGCGCATCGTTCTACAGACGAGCACCCCGGCCAGCCAGGTCGCCGGTCGCTATGGTGTGTCGCTTGATCGTCTTGCTGCCGTCAATCTGGCTTGGCTGGCCTCCGCCAAGAGTGGACAGGCGACCCTCCCGGCGGGCCATACAGTCTGGCTTCCGGCCGGTTCGACCCGAGGCGTCGCAGGGCAGCCGTCGGGCGCTTCCCCGACCACTATCGAGACCTTCGATGCCCCGGTACGACCCCGCCGCCCGAGTTCCCTTGTACTCGCGGACCCTGACGAGTTCCCGGTGCAAACCTTGACCAAGGCCGCCGTGGCACCCCCGACCGCCCCCCCCGCCGCCGCCCCGGTTCAGCCGGCCAAACCCGAGATCCCAGCCCCGGCGATGCTCGCCAAGGCGGACAGGCGGATCGCCCCAGCGATACCCGCCATTGACGACGAGGCGTTCGACGCCGCTCTGGCCAGGATCGAGCAGACTGAGAAAGCGGGCACGGCGACGGAACACATGTCGGGCGTGGCGGAGGACCAGAAGATCGGCAAGGCTGCCCTGGCCAAAGTGGATAGGGTGGCCGCGGCCAACGATGAGAAGACCGGCAAGGCTGGTTCGGCTAAGGCCGATAAGGCGTCTATGGCCAAGAACGAAAAATCCGGCAAGGCCGGTTCGGTCAAGGACGATAAGGCGGTTGTGGCCAAGAACGAGAAGAACGGCAAGGCCGGCCAGACCAAGGACGACAAAGCCGCTCTGGCCAAGAACGAAAAATCCGGCAAGGCCGGTTCGGTCAAGGACGATAAGGCAGTTGCGGCCAAGAACGAGAAGAACAGCAAGGCCGGCCCGACCAAGGACGACAAAGCCGCTCTGGCCAAGATCGGTAAGCCTGGTTCTGCCAAGGACGATAAGACGGCTTTGGCAAAGGTCGAAAAGACAGAGCGAGGCGGCAAGGCCGTCACGAAGGCATCACGCGAGCATGTGGTTCAGGCCAACGAGACCCTATTCCGGGTGGCCGCCCGCTACGACTTGTCTGTGGAGCAACTGCGTCGGATGAACGGAGTGTCCGGCAAGGACAACAGCATCCGCCCGGGACAGCGACTACGGGTTAGTATGTAATCTCACTGGGGGGCGGCTGTGGTCCGGCCCCCCACAGGGGATCGACGAGGCCGGCAGCGCTATGAATCAGGGTGTTAGCTCACGGATGAAAGGCGCCGCGTGGACGGCCCTCTCGGCTCTGCCATGCCTGGCGGTCGGTCAGGTCCCGGTGGCGGATACCCTGACCCGCATGTCCACTGAGGCAGGGTTCGAGGTCGTGGGGGTGGAGCATGCCAAGGATGCCTACGGGCGCGATGAAGGGGGGGTTACTTACCCCCGGCTTCGTGGGCTCTTGGAGGACTTCAACCACGTCATCGTTCAGACCCCAAGCGGTGGGATCGACCGGGTCATCGTGCTCGGGCGCAAGACCCCGTGGGTTGCCCCACCCCCTGCGGAGGGCAATGCCCCCGCTGAGGGGGCGCCAGGTCAGCCCCCCGCCGAGCCGGCCGCGGATCTGGTTATCCCCACCGAAAAGCGTGGGACGGCGCATATGGTCAATGCCAGTCTGGAGGGCGAGGGTGGCAAGCGCGCCGACGTCAGCCTCGCGGTGGACACCGGGGCCGATTCCGTGGTTCTGCCTGCCAGCCTGATCCCGATTCTGGCCATCAAACCCCAGTCCCTGGAACAGCGCGAGGTGCAGACCGCCAACGGCAAGACTACAGCACGGGTGGGGCGCCTGGCAGGGGTCTGGTTCGGGGATCAAAAGATCGCCAATGTGCAGGTCTCTTTCATCGACGATACCAAGCTTGGGGGCAATGCCCTGCTCGGGATGAGCGTCCTCGGGCGCTACCGCATGACCATCGACGACGAGGCCAATCACCTGACCTTGAGCGCGAAGTAGGGATGCAGGTACGGCTCCAGGTTCATGGGTTCTCGTTCCACACCGCCGGTTCGAGCCGGGCGGCCGGGTTCTGGCGGTAGAAGGCGGCAAGCTGTGCATAGACCGCCGGGAACTCCCCCCTGAGTTGGTGTGGGGTCTCGAAGAAGGCCTCGCTGCACACCGCGAAGAACTCCCCCGGGGACTCGGCCCCATAGGGATCGATGGCCGTCTCCCGACCGCGGTCAACGCGGCGGACGAAGGCGGCATAGGCCGCGCCCAAGTCCCGCGCCCAGGCTGCGTCGCTCATCTCGGCGTGCAGGGGTGGGTGGCCGTTGGCAGGGCCGCTGCGCATGTCCAACTTGTGGGCCAGTTCGTGGATGACGACGTTGTAGCCGTCCCGCTCCATCCCGGCCTCCACGTCCGCCCAGGACAGGATCACCGGGCCCTGCTCCCAGGCCTCGCCACTCTTGACTTCGCTCTCTACCCACACAACCCCGTCGGCATCGACCCGCTCCCGCTCCGGGACGAACTCTTCCGGGTAAACGATGACGGCGTACCAGCCCTGGTACCAGGACAGGCCAAGGTTCAGGATCGGTAGACAGGCCTGAAGCGCGATAGTGATGTGGTCGCGGGCCTGGAGTCGAGCGCCCTGCACCGCCTCGATGGCCTTGGAGCGAAGAAACAGGGCCGCCAGCGAGCGCAACTCCTCGCTTTCCCGAGCGTCCAACCCGGTCAGGAGCGGGAGGTCATTCCATGCCTGGTCCCAGGCTTGGGCGGGGTATCGGGCCAGGGCCCGGGAGGCGGCCCGTTCGCGCCATCGGCGCATCAGCGCACCGATCATGGTGTCTGACCGGAAGCGCGGGGGAGGGGCATGGTTGGGGGGAGGGTGGCACTCATGGCGCCATGCTGACCGAGGGGGGGATCGCTGACAAGGGCTGGTGGTTAAGGGGCGACCAGGGGGCTTGGCCTCGGGCGCCGTGGGTAGGGGAATATGCCGCGATTCGACCCGCCCGGCTGGACCGGTCTGGCTGATGTGTCGCATGATGGCACCGCCCGGCACACACTGGCTTGACGCTTACCACACCCGACGGAGCCTTATCGACCCATGAGACCCGCCACCCTGGCCGCCGCCATCCTCGCTCTCGGGGGCCTTTTGGTGTGGCTGCTGTGGTTTTGGGAGACCGCCCCCAGCCCGGTGGGGGTCGTCGGCGCCAATCCAAACCCGAGTCCCGTGGAGACCGGTGGCGCCATGCACAGCCCCTTAGCGCTGGCACAAGCCCCCGGTGGCGGCGACTTCGTCCTGGACTCTTGGCAGGGACCTGTGGATACCCGCGATCTGCGCGGCTCCGTGGTGCTGATCTACTTCGGTTACACCTGGTGTCCGGACATCTGCCCCACCAACCTGGCCTTTGTCGCCAACGCCATCGGAGCGCTCCGTCCGGAAGAACAGGAGCGGGTCCAGGTCCTGTTTGTCGGGGTGGACCCGCAGCGCGATACCCTGCAACGCCTCAGGGAGTACGGGGACTATTTCCACCCACGGGTGCTGGGCCTCACCGGCACCCCGAAGGAACTGGCCAAGGTCGCCGGCCTCTACGGGGCCGCCTACCGGCGTGCCGAGGGGGGCGGGTCGGCCTTGGGCTACACGGTCGATCACTCCGCCTACACCTACGTCTTGAACCCCGCCGGGCGCCTGGTCGGCACCCTGGACCACGCCACCCCGCCGGCCGAGATCGTCGCCGCTATCCGTGCGGCCCTGGCTGGCGGCTAAATCCCGATCCCCACCCCAATCCGACTGGAGAAGATGTCATGCGAAACCCCAAGCACCTTGCGCTGATAGCCCTGCTGACCCTCACCGCCACGGCGGCCCTGGCCGGGGGCGCCGTGACTGTGAATGACCCTTATGTCCGCGCCGTGCCGCCGGGGCAGCCCAACAGCGCCGCCTTCATGGGGCTTGTCAACGGCACCGGCGCCTCCCGCGCCCTGGTCAGTGGGCACAGCGACGCCGCCGAGGTCGTGGAATTGCACACCCACACCATGGAGGACGGCATGATGAAGATGCGGCGGGTCGAGCGCATCTCCCTGCCCGCCGGTGAGACGGTAACCCTGGAGCCGGGCGGCCTGCACGTCATGCTCATCGGGCTCAAGCGCGGCCTCAACCCCGGCGACCGGATCGATCTCACCCTGGACTTGGACGACGGCGGTGTGCTCCGGGTGCAGGCCCCGGTGCGCGAGGTCCAGGCCATGGGCCACGACCACCACCACTGATCGTGACCCCAGCGCCCTTCAAATCCCCCGAGGCCTTGCGCGGCGCCTTCGCCGCGGGGCTCGCGCGCCTGGTCAACACCGAGCCAGGCCTGGGGCCCTTCATCCTGGCACTGAACAACGCCTTGTTCGACCCGGGGCTGTTTGTGTGCCTGCGGGCGGACCTTGAGCGGCGCTTCGCGGAGCTGTCCTCTACCTGCCGCACCTCCCTGCGGGAGGGTCGGGACCCGGACGAGCCTGCGGACGATCTGGCGGTCTTCCTGCGCCTCATGGCCATTGGCTGGTCCGGCCTGCCTGGCGTGAGTCGCCGCCGTGTCGGGCCATGGGAGGTCCAGCTAAACCCGCTGCGCGGTCTGCGCCCAGCGCGTGCGGCAGGAGGTCAACCCGAGGGCAACCGTGCCCCCTTCGACCCCAGGGGCTTCCACTTTAATAAGCCCTTCCTACGCCGCGAGGCATTCTGGGAGGGGTGTCTTGCTGGGGTCGAGGTGGAACTGCTCTACAACAAGTTCCCCTTCGCGGACCTCCACAGCTTGTTGGTCCCGCGGCGGCTGGAGAATGCCCCGCAGTTTCTCCACCCCCATTATCACGAGGCCGCCTGGGCCATGACCTTGGCCCTGGGCGAGACCCTGCCGGGGGTGGGGCTTGCCTACAACAGCTTTGGCGCCTTCGCCTCGGTCAATCACCTGCACTTCCAGCTCTTTCTGCGCCCGGGCGCAGACTCGGATTCAGACCCGGCCCCCTTGCCCCTGGCCGATCCTTGTTGGTCCCACAATGGCGGCGGGACGGCCTACCCAGTGCCCTGCACGGTTTGGGACGCTCCGGGCCCGGCCTGGGACGCTATCGCCCGGCTGCACCAGACTGGACAGAGCTACAACCTGATCTATGTCCCCGGGCGCATCTACTGCCTGGCGCGGCGGCGGCAAGGGACCTACAGCCCCCCCGCCTGGTGTGGCGGTCAGGCCTGGTACGAGCTGGCCGGCGGGGTGGTCGCCTTCACTGGCGAGACTTTCGCTACCCTGCGCCCAGAGGATATTCGGCAGGCCATCGCGGCGGCGGCCCCCGGCCCCTGATCCGAGGATTTGTCGTCGGTTTGACCCATATGCAGGTGTTCTGATATACATTGCATGGTTTTTTCAACGCCTGCTGACCGCGGCTGCGGCTTATTCGCATCTATCACAGACAACGAGCGAGAAATCTCATGAAGACATGGCTGATTACCCTCACGGTCGCTGCGGCATTCGCCTATGGCCCGGCCCAGGCGGCTGGAGACGTCAAGGTTGGCGATGCCAAGGCCGGCGAGGCCAAGTCCGCGGCCTGTGTCGCTTGCCACGGGCCCATGGGTAACAGCGTGGTCCCGATGTGGCCGAAGACTGCCGGCCAGCACCCGGAATACATCGCCAAGCAGCTTGCGGACTTCAAGGCCGGCAACCGCAAGAACGATCAGATGACTCCCCAGGCCCTGGCCCTGGCGGATCAGGACATGGCCGACCTGGCCGCCTATTTCGCCTCACAGCAGCAGTCCCCGGGTACTCCCGGCACAGATCCAAATGGGCTCGGCGAGCGACTCTATCGCGGCGGGAATGCCGCCAGCGGCGTCCCTGCGTGCAGCGGTTGTCATGGTCCCCAAGGCATGGGCATGGGGCTCGCCCGGTTCCCCCGCGTCTCCGGTCAGCACGCCCAGTACGTCGAGGGGACCCTCAAGAATTTTCGCGACGGGGCCCGTGCCAACGACCCCAATAGCATGATGCGCGGTGTGGCCGTCCACATGACCGATGCGGAGATCGCCGCGGTCGCCCAATACCTGCAGGGTGTGAACCCCTGACAAGACCTTGCGGCCTGGTGCACCAGGCCCGCGGGCGACAGTGCGTGTCGAAAGGCAGCCTTGGGCTGCCTTTCGCTTGTCCGCGCTTCCTGCGTCCAGGACTGGTGCAAGGCCCCGGTCATTGGGAACCAGCGCCTTTGCGGTTATGCTCCCGGGCATCGGGGTCCCCGCCGGGGATCACACCTGACGTACGGGCGCTCGCCTAGGCCATGCAGCGGTTGCACCTGCTGAGTTACAACATCCAGACTGGGATCGAGTCGCGGCGTTACGGCGACTACGTCACCCAAGGATGGAAACACCTCCTGCCCCACCCGGAGCGCCAGCAGAACCTCGACCGCATAGCCCCGCTGCTGCGAGGCTATGACATGGTGGGGCTCCAGGAGGTCGATGCGGGCAGCATGCGCAGCGGCTATCTGGACCAGATCGAGTACCTCGCCCAAAGCGCCGGCTTCCCCTTCTGGTACAAGCAGATCAATCGCAACCTCGGGCGTCTCGCCCAGCACAGCAATGGGCTTCTGTGCCGGCTCCAACCCCGGCGGGTGATCGAGCACAGGCTCCCCGGCGGTCTGCCCGGGCGCGGTGCCGTGGTGGCGGAGTTTCCCACTAGCGACGGCGAAACCCTGACGGTGTGCATCGTCCACCTGGCCCTGGGCTGGCGGGCACGCCGCCGGCAACTTGGCTATCTGGTGGAGGTGGCGGAGCGACAGCCGTACATCGTCATCATGGGCGACTTCAACTGCGACTGCCGCTCCCGCTCCCTGCGCACTCTGGTGTCCGGGCAGGACCTGCACGGGCTGGACTGCGATCTCAAGACCTTCCCGAGCTGGCGGCCGCGGCGCAACCTGGACCACATCCTGCTCTCGCGCTCCCTCAGGGTTCTGGAGGCCAGGGTCATCGACTACCCCCTCTCCGACCACCTGCCCCTGAGCACCGTCATCGCCCTGCCTGAGGGGGTGGAGATGATGAACGGCGTGGATCTGGCCCAAGTCCAAGTGGGCTGATCGGGTGCGGCCACGAACGGGTGAAATCGTTGGGCAGTCGTTGTCGGCTATCGACCCTAAGGAAACGCTGAAGTATTCAGCGTTTCCCGTCTGGGCCAGGGATGGCCCAGCATTTTCAAGCACCTAAGCGATTGAAAATGGAGCACTTCGCGAGTCGCGCCTCGCGAAGTGTGAGCTGATCAAATGCCAGATGGCATTTAATCAGCGTCTGCTTAAGGAATAATTCCGAACGATGTGGAGTTCGGGTCCGTTCGCACTGCCCTTTCGTTGCCACAGAGGCCCCGGAGGCCCATCAGGCCCCAGGGCCTGCCCCACCTAAGGCCCGTGCCAGTAGGGGGGCCAGGGCAACCCGGTTGGTGGGGTGGGGGATGCTGTCGCTGCTCCAGATCCGATCGATACCGGCGGCAGCAAGACGCTCCAGGGCGCTATCGACAAAGAGCCCATGGGTGACCATGACGGAGATGGATCTTGGTGCTAGGGGGTGCAGGGCCGCGGCGGTGGCGGCCAGGGTATGGCCGGTGCTGGCCATGTCGTCTACCAAGACTAGCTCGCGATCACGGGGGTTGAACCCAGGCAGGCGGATGGCGACCTCGCGGTCCCCCAAGCGCTCTTTTGTCGCCACGGCGTAATCCAGGCCATGGGCGGCGGCGATGGCGGCGACCCACTGACGGGACTCCTGGTCTGGCCCCAGGAGCAGGGGCCGGTCCAGGTGGCGCATCAGGTAGTCCCCCAGGGGCGCTGCGGCGCTCAGGGCCAGTGCCCGGCGAGTCGGCACGGCCTGCCTCAGATTGGAGATTCGGTGCAGGTGGGGATCGACGCTGATGACGGTGTCGAACCAGGTCCCCAGGAGCGCCCCCATCAGGGCCTGGCTGACCGCCTCACCGGGGACGAAGGCCTTGTCTTGGCGCATGTAACACAGGTAGGGGGCGACCAGGGTGAGGTCCGTGGCACCAACACCGCGGGCGGTGCTGGCCGCAAGGCCCAATTCGAACAGCTTGGCGTTTGGCTGGTCCAGGCTGCGATAGATCGCCGTGCGGCCGGGCAGCGCCGGCGGCACCCGCACCCGGCTCTCGCCGTCCGGGAACCGGTGTACGTCCACCAGGGCGAAGGGGATTTCCAGGGCGTCCGCGAGGGCTCGGGCCTGGCGCTCGGATTCGGAGAAACCGAGGAGTATAAGGGGGCCCGGGTTCATCTAGTCGTCCGCGCGCCCTGGTTGGCCCCGTCTGGAACCCCGATGCCATTGTCGGCCACACCGTCAATGCGGTAGCCGTTGTCCCTGCCCGCCTGTGCCCGAGCGAAGCGGAAGTCCGCCGGGAACTCCGCATGGATAGCGTAGAGGGCCTCCCCCTGCTGCACCGCCTCTCCCTGTTTGCGAAACAGATCGACCCCTGCCCCCTTGGCCAGGGGCGCCCCCGCGAGGCGGGCAATGCGGGCGATCTGGAGGTTATCGATGGCCCGCACCACCCCATCCGCCTGTGCCGCGACCTCATGGCGCAGTGGTCCCAGCGGGGGCGGGTCCAGGTTGCGCCCTTGGGCCTCGATCACCGCCTCCATGCGTGTCAGGGCCTGGCCGGAGTCCAGTATGGCGGTGGCCAGGGCCAGCCCGCCCCCGCCGCGCACGGCCGGGTCGAGCTCCAGGATGCGCCCGGCCAGCATCAGGGACTTGTCCCGCAGATCCTTTGGCGCGCCCGGGTCGTTACGCAGGACGGCCATGACATCGCGGGCCTCCAGCACCGGGCCTATGCCGCGTCCTATGGGTTGGTTGCCATCGGTCAGCAATACCTCCAAGTGCAGTCCGAGGTTGTCGCCGACGTATTCGAAGAGCTTGCGCAGGGCCAGGGCCTCCTGGCGGTGGCGAACCTTGGCCGTCGGCCCCACCGGGATGTCGATCAGCAGGTGGGTGGACCCCGCCGCCAGCTTCTTGGCCAGGATTGACGCCACCATCTGCCCTGGGGAGTCCAGGGCCAGGGGGCGCTCTACGGCGATCAGGGCATCGTCCGCCGGGGCGAGGCGGGCGGTTCCGCCCCAGGCCAGGCAGCCGCGCTCCCGGCGCACGATCTCCGCGAGGCGCTCCGGGGACAGATCCACACGGGCCAGGACCTCCATGGTGTCCGCCGTCCCCGCCGGGCGAGGTGATGGCCCGCGACGATGTCTTGGGGAAGGGGATGCCGTGGGCGGCAACGATGGGCATGACGATCATGCTGGTGCGATTGCCCGGGATGCCGCCGATGCAGTGCTTGTCCGCCACCAGGGGTTCGCCCCAGTCTAGGCGTTGGCCGCCGGCGGCCATGGCCTGGGTCAGGGACAGGACCTCGTCGCGTTCCAGCCCGACCTGGGCGCAGGCGACCACGAAGGCGGTCATCTCGATCTTGGAATAACGGTTGGTGGCGATGTCCCGGGCGATGGCTGCATACTCCTCCGCCTCGAGACGCTCGCCATGGATCTTGCGATGCACCGCGGCCAGGGACCCCGGCGGTCGGGCATGGGCAATGCGCACCCGGGCCCCGGGCTCGGCCCCGAGCTGTGCGAAGGCCTGCTCGGACAACCCCAACTCCTCCGGGGCCGTGATGCAGGGATCGTCCACCACATTCAGGACCGCCAGGATCCCCCCGACTCCCTCCGCCGGGCCGACCTCCACCTTGTTGAGCGCCTGAAAGCCCTCGCTGCGGTACGCGGCGCATCCGCGGTGCAGGAAGGCGACGTTCTCGTGGTAGGTGTCGATGGCGACCCGCCGCAGTTTGAGGGTGTCGGGCATGGCATTGGGCTCCGGTTGGCGCGCACCGGCCGGGCCTGTCCGGGGTCGCGCCTGCCAAGTATCGCCCAAGAAGCCATGGTGGTGCCGATTGGCCTTTCGCAAGGCCCAGGCCCCGCGGCCCTGGTAACCTTGCCGCGCCGACGGCCAGGTACCGTCGCCCTGCCCGCAACCCATCCAAGAGGCCAAACATGTACAGCTTCGGAGTCACCCTCGACCTGCCCTTCGACGCCGCGGTGGACAAGACCATCGCCGCCTTGGCCGCCGAGAAGCTCGGCCTGGTCAGCGACATCAACGTCGGTGCCATCATCCAGACCAAGCTCGGCACGGACATCGGCGGCTATCGTATCCTCGGGGCCTGCGCCCCGGGCCTGGCCAAGCGAGTCCTGGATGCCGTTCCGGCCGCCGGCGCCTTGCTCCCCTGCAACGTGGTGGTGCGCGGCCTCGCCGATGGCCGCACAGCGGTGGACTTCATGGACCCGGTGACGGTCCTGGGCCTGGCCCAATCCCCGGCGGCGGATGCCGTGGCGGTGGAGGCGCGGGCCATCCTGGAGCGTGTCTGCGCGGCCCTTCCGGGTTCTTGAACGGGTACACCGGCGCCACCCGCTGCGATGGGGGCAGGTCGGGCTTATGGGCCTGGCAAGCCCTGGCGCGGCCCAACGCGGTCAAGGCATGCGGCTTGCCGCGCGGGCCCGGTTTGGTTACAAGGCAAGTCCCCGATACCGGCCGCGGCCCGGGGCCCTGGGCCTGGTCGCACCCCGGCGACGGCAAACCAGCCCGGGAGGTGCATCCAGGCTCCGCAGACCGGGGCCAGTGGACCCATGACGGCCGCCAGACAGAGGGACGCGGATGACCCATTCACAAGCACAAGCCCTGGACGCCCTGCTGCTGGCCGCCGTGCCGGACGACGGCAGCGCCATCGGCAACTTGGCCCTCAAACAGGCCTTCGATGCCTCGGCTGCCGCCCAGGGGGTCGAGGTCACCGCTGCCGACTTTGAACAGACCCGCCAGGCGTTGCTGGCCGCCGGGCACCTGGTGCGCGGCAAGGGTCGCGGCGGGGCGGTGCGACGGGCGATGGCCCAGATCGGCGACTTCGACCTCAGCCAGGCGCAGCCACCCCAGACCTCGCCACCCCCGCCACCCCCGCGACACCCAGGGAGCCCAGGCGCCCGGCGCCGCAGACCGGATAGGCCGTCGCCGGGACGCCGGAGGTCTTGAGCTACCGTCACAGCGACAACCGCAGCGTTCTTTCCGCTTTTCGGAAAGAAATGGGAAGAGGGCCGGGAAAAGGGGGAAGCGACGAGAGCCCATCCCGTTTGGCGACCCGCTGGCGTCAGCCGGGCCTGTTCGCCGCCCCCTTCGAGAACCTGCCGCTGCGCGACGCCATCGACTTCTACCGCCACGACAAGGTCTGGTCCAATCGCCTGATCGCTGGCGACTCCCTGCTGGTCATGAACTCCCTGCTCCAGAAGGAGGGCCTAGCCTGGCAGGTGCAGATGATCTACCTGGACCCGCCCTACGGCATCAAGGGGTCGAACTTCCAGCCCTTCGTCAACCGCCGCGACGTGAAGGGCCGCAATGACGAGGATCTGAAGAACGACCACCTGGGGTTTCAGGTGTTCTACCTGTGGAACGGCAGCCGCCGGCGCTTTCTGCTGGACTACCTGGTGCGGCTGCGCAACGGCCGCATCCTGGTGCTGGAGATCAAGGGCGAGGACTCCGAGCAGAACCGGGCTAAGCGTGCCGCCCTGGATACCTGGGGGCAGGCGGTCAACGCCAAGGGTGGCTTCGGGGCCTGGAGTTGGGACGTGGCCTTCGCCGCGGCCGAGGCGCACGACATCCTGGCGCGGCACAGCGGGTTCTGAGCCTGGAGATGGCCTGAGGCACGCTGCGACATCGGACACGGGGGCGACGACTGCAAGGGGACGGCGCCAGGGGGTTAGGGCGCGCCACATAACGGAGCGTGCGCTTCAGTACGGGGAGAAATGCGGTAGGGTTCGGAAATGCTCAAGTTCCGTATCGCCCCTTCAAGTCAGGAAGTTCTGAGAACAAACGGCCCCTTAGACGACTTTTTCGGCCGGTGGCCGGGAGGCACAGTCAGGAGCCAGACGCAAAGAACCCCGCGTGGTGCGGGGCTCTGGGCACTTCTGACGGCTAATAGGCGGTTGGAAGCTATAGTTTTGGCGGAGAGGGAGGGATTCGA
>CAWDHW010000027.1:0-100552 GCA_963802205.1 uncultured Gammaproteobacteria bacterium
AGTGTCTGCAGGCGGGACGAACCGGCGGTTCAGTCCAGAGGGCTGACTGACCGCTGTGGGTCGCTGGTCGCACCTTCGCGAATTCATGTGACGGAGGTTCCAGTCGATGGTCGCTGACGGTCAACTCCGGCCGCCGAGCCTGCTTCTCACAGTGCCCGCAGTGGAGTCCATATCGGACGCTTGGCTCCCCACGGCACTCACCGTAACTTTCTCATGAGCCGGATAGGCGGCGGGTGCGCTGTCCAAGGTCGGACAAGTCATCAAACAGAACTGCGAACTCCGTTGTTGTGGTTAGAGGACGAGGTTGAAGAGATAACCTACCAGCAGGATACCGGTGGCCACCACTCCCACGAAGGTGGCGATCAGGGGCCACTTAAGGACCTTGCGCTGGATTGAGCATCTCCTGGGCCGACAGGGCGATGACGCTCATCATGAGATGCCCAGGCTCGCTGCCAGCACATTGCCGACACCCAGGCTGCGCGGCCGTCGGCTGAGCCTGGCTCATGGCGTCTCTGGCACGTTCTTGTAGTCGTTGTCGCGCCGCCGTCCCAGGTCCTTGCAGGGCGGGGCCGGCCAGAGGTAGTCGGCGGCATTCTCGACGATGAACGACTCGCCGAGGGGCTGGCTGGTCAGGCGCCGGGCGTAGTCCCATTGCAGGGTTTGGAACAGGTCGATGTCCGCTGGCTCGAAGCCGCCGACTTCGATCTTGCGCATCTGCTCCCGCACGGTGGTGGGATAGACCGCCGGGTTCACCCGTACCTTCAGGGTTTGGCCGCTCGACAGCCGCTGTACCACGAATACGCTCTCCTTCAGAGCGGTGTCGATGAGGTGGCTGCCGAAGCGGGTGCGCGCTCCGCTGAGGTAGGCCACCACGTCGCCGCCGCAGGCGGAATTGTTGGAGGCGACACGCAGGTCCGTGCGGTCGATCACGCCGTCCGGAAACAGCCGATCAAACAGGACCCGCAGGGCTCCTGCGCTCTCCACGAGACCGCCGCAAAAGTGCCCGTGGAACTTGATCAGGTCCTCCAGGGTGACGGTTTTGGTCTCGCGGGCATAGCGGCCGTACTTGTTCACCGTGTCGCGCACCTGGAAGCGCGGGGCCTGGGGTGCCTCCGCCAACCACTGGGGGTAATAGGATGCATCGGCGGCCGGGGTGAGGGTTTGCGCCACTTCCCCCGCCAGTAGACTGGTGGGCAGGGATAGGGCCGCGAGGGGCACAAGCCAGTGCAACATAGCGGTCATCGTCGGCAGGCGAAGGGTGCGGCTCAACGCTCATAACCCGAACAGGGGATGCACAGGTGCTTCTCGCCCAGCACCCGCAGATAGGCCCGGGCGGTCAGCTCGCCGCAGGCGGCGCAGGGGACGAAGCCCATCACCTCCGGCAGCCAGTCGCGCTCGAACTGGAAGACCTCGCCCAGGGTCAGCACCTCCGCCTCTGGGGCGTCCCAGATCAGGTTGACCAGTTCCATCTGCTCCGGCTCCGGGATGGCGTCCGGCTCGATGCCCTGGCCGCGCTTGATCATGAAGGCGGAGGCGCCGATCTGCTTTTGCAGGGTCGGCTTGTAGCTCACCCGGATGGCGCGGTTGCTCGCCCGCTCGATGACCGTCACCGCGAGCTTGCCGTAGGGGGTCTTCTCCAGGTTGCCCTTGCCCAGGGTACAGCCGGTGGCGTACTGCACCCCGTCGCCGAAGCACATACCGCCGTGGTCCTCGCCGATCTCGACGAAGCCGTGCAGTTGCCGCCCGCCGGAGCGGGCGACCTTGAGCTCGCGCAGGGCGGCCAGGCCCGCACGCACGCCGGCGACGCTGGCCCAACAGCGGTGGCCGTGGAATTCCAGGGCCTTGAGGAGGATCTGACGATCATCGTTCATGCGAGGACTCCTACCCGAGGGTACAAGTGGAAAGGGTCGAGGCCAGACCGGGGGACCTCCCGTCCTGCCCGGGCTGCGACGACGCCGGGTCGGTCGGTGGACTGGCGAGGCCAGTCGCGCCATGGGAGACGCAGGAGCGTCGAAAAGGATGCGTTATGGCGCCGGGATCGCCCCATGCCCCGTCACAGGTAGTGCCCCGCCAGTCCCGGCAGGATGATCACCGGCAGACCGCTGAGGATCGCTTGGTGCAAGTACCGCGAACGGCCGCCGCCAGGGGCTCATGGACGCCACCAGCCACGCCCTGGCGGGGGTGAGGGAGTTCGCCGACGTTGCAGCGCCTGGAGCATCTCCTCCTCGTCGATGTACCCGTTGCCGTCGGCGTCCACCTGGGTGAACTCCAGTGGGCAGGGACGGCGCCCAGGACCTCGTCGCGACGCCTGGCGCTCGGCCAGCAGGCGCTCGTATTCGGTACGGTCGAGGTAGCCGTCTCGGTTCAGGTCGTGCACCGAGAAGACCGGGGGCGGATTGGCCCAGGCGCAGGCGGCCAAGGCGGTCAAGGCAAGGGCGACCAGGGAACGGCCGGTTAGGAAATGGGAGCAGGCGTTCATCGGCTTTGCCCCCTTCAGGTATTCCACCAGGGCCTGCATGTCGGCCTCCTCCAGGGTGAAACGGTGGGAACGGACCCGGCCCGAGCGCAGCAGCTCGGGCACCGCCTCGGGCGGGGTTTTGAGCTGGGCGGGGTCGGCGTCGTGGCAGTAGACGCAGTGGTCGTCGTAGAGGGCCGCACCCCGCTCCGCCGCGTCCGAGCCCTCGGGGGCGGCGATTGCCGTGGGGATATAGAGGCCGCCGCGGTCCCAAAAGCCCGGCTCGCTGCATCCGATGCAGGGGTGGCCGGCCTCGATGGGGCTGCTCACCCCGTTCCAGCTTCGTGCGGCGCAGGCGTTGTGCGTCACCGGCCCTTTGCAGCCCAGCTCTAGCAGACACCAGCCGGCGCGAGCGCCCTCGTCATCGAAGGAACGTGCGAAGCGGCCCGCCTCGAAGTGGCCGCGGCGCGGGCAGCGGTCGTGCACCGTTTCGCCGTAGAAGACGCGGGGCCGGTTCTGCCCGTCCAGTTCTGGGAAACGGTCGAAGGCCACGCGATGGGCCAGGGTCGCTCCCAGCACCTCAGGGATCGGCGGACAGCCGGGTAGGTTGATCAGCATTCGGCGCGGGACCAGTCCCTGCACCATCAGCTCGCCGATGCCCATCGCCCCGGTGGGATTGGGCGCGGCGGCGGGCAGACCGCCAAAGCTGGCGCAACTCCCCACCGCGATCACCGCCTCGGCGGCCTCCAGGCAACGCCCCAGCAGGGGCAGCGGGGCCTCCCCCGCGATGGTGCAGCCGCCGCCGTGGAAGGCGGTGGGTACGGCGCCGTCCACCACCACCAGCAAGCGCCCCACCTGAGCCTGGAGGACCGCCTCCCGTGCCTGCTCCGCCGCATCCCCAGCGGCGGCCTGCAAGGTGTGGTGGTAATCCAGGGAGACCAGCTCGAACAACAGCCGTTCGATGGACGGTGCCGCGCACCGGGTGAGGGACTCGGTGCAGCCGGTGCACTCCTGGAACGACAGCCACACCACCGGCAAGCGCCTGGCCCGTGGCAGCCGCTCCGCCAGCAGCGCCGCCCCGCCCGCGGGCAGGGCCAGCAGCGAGGCGGCCAGGGTGCAGAACCGGAGGAAGCCCCGCCGGCTCAGACCGGCGCCGGGCGGCTGTGGGCTATCCGTGGTGGGCATGGTGTTCCTCCTCACCCGCGTGGCCCCGCCCCGACCAAGGCCCCCAGCGCGCCGTGCTGGTCATCGGCTTCGGCTGTTAAGGTGGCGTGGCCGTGATGGCTCATGCTGGCTTCACGCCCTCGATATTCGCCGAGACCACGTAGTCGGTCACCGGTCGTCCCGGCGCCCAGTCGCGGATGAACTCGTGACTCTCCACCTTCGGTGTGACCCGCACCTCGACGAAACCCGCCGCGCGCAGCATCGCCTCCACCTCATCGATGCGCGAGGCCCCGGCCATGCAGCCGGTGTAGAGGGCGAGGTCGCGGCGCATCTCCTCGGGCAGGTCGATCAGGGCGACCACGTCGGAGATGGCCAGCCGCCCGCCGGGACGCAGCACGCGAAACGCCTCGGCAAAGACCTGGGGCTTGTCCGGCGAGAGGTTGATGACGCAGTTGGAGAGGATCACGTCCACCGAGCCGTCCGCCACCGGCAGGTGCTCGATCTCCCCCAGGCGGAATTCGACGTTGCCGATACCGGCACTTGGCCGCATTGGCGCGTGCCTTGGCGAGCATCTCCGTGGTCATGTCCACGCCGATGACGCGGCCCGTCTCGCCCACCGCACGGGCGGCCAGGAAGCAGTCGAAGCCCGCGCCGCTGCCCAGGTCCAGCACCAGTCTCGCCGGGTCGCAGGGCGGCGATCGCCTGGGGGTTGCCGCAGCCGAGGCCCAGGTTGGCCCCTTCGGGCACGGCGGCCATCTCTTCGGCGCTATACCCCAAAGCAGCAGAGAGGGTCGGGGCGGGGCCGCAGCAGCTACTACCGGAGCAGCAACCAGCGGCCTCGCCAGGCGCGGCTTGGGCGGTTCCTGCGTAGAAGGTGCGTACCGCCTGGCGGATGGTGTCGGGGTGGGTTTCGGGGGTGTTCATGGTCGGATATCTCCAATGGGATCGGCGCGAAGGTGCGTCCGTGGAGCATAGACGGGGAGGCCGGGAAAAGGATGCATCAGCAGAAGCGTCGCCCGTCGGTGCGCTGGGTGCAATCGAGCCCTTGGGGGCCAGATTCCACGGTGCAGCACTCCAGCACCAGCCCACGCAGCCGCTCGCGGCCCCGCAGGATGCGCGACTTGACCGCCGGCAGGGAGACGCCCAGCCGCTCGGCGACGATCGCTTGGGGTACCCCCTCGATCTCGGAGAGCCGCACCGCCTCGCGGTAGGTCTCGGGTAACGCGGCCACCATCGGCCCCAGGCAGGGTGCGAGGGCGCTGATCCCCTCTGCCTCGTCCGCGACCGGCTGCGGCCAGTCGTCGGAGATCGCTTCCGTGGGACGGCGTCCCCGGTAGTGGTCGGCGATCACCCGTTCCGCCACCCGATAGAGCCAGGCCGCCATCCGCTCCGGGTGGCGCAACTCGGTGGCGTGGGCGGTGAGCCGGAGGAAGACCTCTTGCAGCAGGTCGTCCACGTCCGCCGGCTCGCCTACCCGGCGGGCGATGTAGCGGCGCAGGTCAGCTCGCCACTGGCGGTAGGGGTCGTCGGGGCGGGCCGATTGGGTCATGACGGTCTCAACAGCACGCCTGCCCGGAGGCCGTGGGCGTGCAGCAGGCCCCGCCGGTCTCCATCGGATGGCGGCGAAGGGGTCCGGGCGCTTGGGCGGGGTCATCCGCCGTGTAGGCCTCGTCGAAGCTCGCGTCCAGAGACTGGGCGGCCTCGTCGCGGATGTGGCGGGCGATCTCGATCACCGCGTCGATGTGGGCCTTGGAGATGCCGTACTGGCGCAGCCTGTCCACCTGGCACAGCCCCTGTTTGGGGTGGTTGGCGGCGATGTTGGCGGCGAGCGACACCAGGGCGACGATGGAGGGGTGCAGGTCGGAGCTCATGGGGATACCTCGTGTTAAGGGGTGAATCGGTGGGACGGCAGGTACCCGCGGGCTACTGCAACAGCCCCTTGATCGCCTCCGCCGACAGGACCCGGCCGGTGCTCTTCACCTCGCCGTTCACCCCCAGCCCCGGGGTGGACATGATGCCGGCATCGATGATGGCGTTGATGTCGGTGACCTTCTCCACCTCGTACTCCAGCCCCAGGGCCTGGGCGGCGGCCTCGGCGTGCTGGGCGAGTTGGATGCACTTGGGGCAGCCGGTGCCGTAGATCTGAATCTTGATCATGGGGGGAATCTCATGGATGGCCGTTATGGAAAAAAGGTGCCGAAGACCACGCCGGTAAGGGTCGCCATGACCACCACCAGCGTGCAATAGACAATCGTCTTCTGGGTGCCGAGGATGCTGCGGATGACCAGCATGCTGGGCAGGGACAGGGCCGGTCCCGCCAGCAGCAGGGCCAGCGCGGGCCCCTTGCCCATGCCCGCGCCGATCAGCCCCTGCACGATGGGGACCTCGGTGAGGGTGGCGAAGTACATGAAGGCCCCAACCAGCGGCGGCCAGGAAGTTGGCCCCCAGCGAGTTGCCCCCTACCGCCGCGGCGACCCACTCGGAGGGGATGATCCCCTCATGACCGGGACGCCCGAGCAGGAACCCCGCCAGCAGCACCCCGCCCAGCAGCAGCGGCAGGATCAGCTTGGCGAAGCCGCAAGCTTTGCCCCAGCCACTCCTCCCCGTCGCCGGGCTGGGCGGTGGCGGCCAGGGTCAGGCCGAGCAGACCGGCGGCGAAGGCCAGCTCCGGATGCCGGGGGAAGAGCACGGCCAGCAGGGCGACCAGCGCGGCGGTGGCGGCCAGCGGCTGCCAGCGCCAATGCCAGCGGACGATCAGGAGCCCGGCCAGGCCGATGCCAGCCAGGGCGGTGAGGGGCCACTTCCAGGCGAACAGGGCGTGCCACACCGCGCTGTCCTCGGCGCTCGCCGGCGCCCAGTTGGCGAACACCAATACGGCGATCTGGAGGGCGAAGAAGGCCGCCGTCTCCCCCAGGGACCGGCCCTGCCCGGCGCCGGCGGCGAACCCCTTCTGGGTCAGGGCGCGGGCCGCCTCTTCGTGGCGGTAGATCCAGTGCATGATGCCGCCGATCACCAGGGCGAAGGACACGGCCCCCACGGCGCGGGCGACCCCCAGCTCCATGCCCAGGACCTTGGCGGTGAGCACCACCGCCAGCACGTTGATCGCCGGTCCGGCGTAGAGGAAGGTGACCGCCGGCCCCAGCCCGGCACCGCGCCGGTAGATGCCGCCGAAGAGCGGCAGCACGGTGCAGGAGCACACCGCCAGGATCGAGCCCGACACCGAGGCCACGCCATAGGCCGCGCCCTTGTGGGCGGCGGGACCCAGGTACTTCATGACCGCGTCCTGGCTGATGAAGACCGCGATGGCCCCGGCGATGAAGAAGGCCGGGATCAGGCAGAGCACCACATGCTCGCGGGCATACCAGTTCAGCAGGGCGAGCCCCTCCAGCACCGCGTTGTCGAAGCGCGGCGTGCCCACGGGCAGGAAGAAGGCGAGCAGGAACAGCCCGAGCATGCCGGCCAGCCAGCGCACCTCGGTCGGGTTCTCCTGCCGCGCCTGGCGCAGCCGTGCCCACCAGGCGGCGATGGGGGTGGGGTGCTGGGGTGGGGGTGGTCATGCTCGCCGCTCCTTTCGATGGCATTCGGTGTGCCCACCCATGGAGACGGGGCAGGGCCGGGAAGGATGCGTGCGGGGATGACTTGCGGATTTTGGCGGCCTGTCGTCCTGGCCGGTGCATGGCTCGGCAGCGGGTCCATGAGAAAGGCGTGACGCCGTTTGCAGATTGAAGCCCCCCCGCCCACCGAGTAGCATCCCGGCGACCCCGCCAGCCTCCACCTGAACCTGCGCCATGGATGCCGACAACGCGAGCGACCCCAGCCTAGAGGCCATCGACGCCTTCATCGCCCGCTGGGAGGGGGCCAACGGCAGCGAGCGGGCCAACTACCAACTCTTCCTGACCGAGCTGTGCGCCCTGCTCGGCCTGCCCCAGCCCGACCCCGCCCGCGCCGATACCCAGGACACCGACGCCTACTGCTTCGAGCACCGCGTCATCTTCCAGCACGGCGACGGCACCCAGAGCCAGGGCTTCATCGACCTCTACCGGCGCGCCTGCTACGTCCTCGAATGCAAGCAGACCGGCCTGGCGCTCGATACCGGCGGCTGGGACAAGGCCATGCTCCGCGCCCATGGCCAGGCGGTCGCAGTACGTCCGGGCCCTGCCCGCCGGCGAGGGCCGCCCGCCCTTCGTCGTCGTGGTCGATGTCGGGCGCAGCATCGAGCTCTACAGCGAATTCAGCCGCAGCGGCGGGGCCTACATCCCCTACCCGGACCCGCGTGCCCACCGCATCCGCTTACGCGACCTGCACGACCCGGAGATCCGCGCCCGCCTGCGCGCCCTCTGGCTCGATCCCCTGTCCCTCGACCCCAGCCGCCGCGCCGCCCGGGTCACCCGCGACATCGCCACCCGCCTGGCGACGCTCGCCGTCTCCCTGGAACAGGCCGGCCACCCCGCGGAGCTGGCCGCCGCCTTCCTGATTCGCTGCCTGTTCACCCTCTTCGCCGAGGACGTCGGCCTGCTGAAGGCGGCGGGCTTCACCGACCTGCTCGCCTCGGTGCGCGAGGACCCGCCCCAGTTCGTCCCCTCACCGAGGGCCTGTGGCGCGACATGAACTCCGGCGCCGCCTTCTCGCTCGTCCTGCGCGCCCCGGTCCTGCGCTTCAACGGCGGCCTCTTTCGCGAGGCCCCGCCCTGCCGCTCGACCAGGCCCAGATCGACCTGCTCATCGACGCCGGCCGCGCCGACTGGCGCCATGTCGAGCCCGCCATCTTCGGCACCCTGCTCGAACGCGCCCTCGATCCCCTGGAGCGCCACAAGCTCGGCGCCCACTACACCCCCCGGGCCTATGTCGAACGCCTGGTCCTGCCCACCGTCATCGAACCCCTGCGGGAGGAATGGACCGCGGTCCACAGCGCCGCCTTTGCCCTGCACGAGCAGGGCAAAGACCTTGATGCCATCAAGCTCGTCGCCGGCTTCCAGGTCCGCCTGGCCAATGTGCTGGTGCTGGACCCCGCCTGCGGTTCCGGCAACTTTCTCTATGTGACCCTGGAACACCTCAAGCGCCTGGAAGGGGAGGTCCTCGACACCCTGGACTCCCTGGGTCAGACCCAAATGCTCATGGAACTGGCCGGGGTCAGCGTCGATCCCCATCAGTTACTCGGCCTGGAGCTCAACCCCAGGGCCGCCACCATCGCCGAGATGGTCCTGTGGATCGGCTACCTGCAATGGCACTTCCGTACACGGGGGGACCTGCGTCCCCCCGAACCGATCATTCGCGACTTCAAGAACATCCAATGCCGGGATGCCGTGCTTGCCTACGATGCGGTGGAATGGGTCACCGACGACCAGGGCCGCCCCGTCACCCGCTGGGATGGGCGGACCACCAGGCCCCACCCCGTCACCGGCGAGCCTGTCCCGGACGACGCCGCCCAGGTCCCTCTGGAGCGCTACGTCAATCCTCGGCGGGCGGAGTGGCCGGAGGCGGATTTCGTGGTGGGGAATCCGCCGTTTATTGGCACAAAGCGCATGAAGCAGGCGCTGGGAGATGGCTACGTTGATGCCTTGCGCAAGACCTGGAGCGAGGTCCCGGAGTCGGCCGACTACGTGATGTACTGGTGGGAAAAGGCCGCCGAGTTGGCTCGGGCAGGGAAGATCAAACGCTTCGGCTTCATCACCACCAACAGCCTGCGTCAGACCTTCAACCGCAGGGTCCTGGAGCGGCACTTGAGCGCCGCTGAGCCCCTGTCCCTGATCTACGCCATACCCGATCATCCCTGGGTAGACGCCGCCGACGGAGCGGCGGTTCGGATCGCCATGACCGTTGGGATGGCGGGCAGCGGCATCGGCGTGGTCTACACCGTCGTGGCCGAGCACGCCGGCCAGGGCGAAGGGCTGGATGTCGTGTTGACCGGAACCGAAGGTATGGTAAATGCTGACCTGTCTCCTGGGGCCAATGTCGCCGCGGCGGTTCCGCTGGTGGCGAATGCTGGGATCAGCGGCATGGGTGTCGCCCTTCACGGCGCGGGTTTCATTCTTGAACCTGACTTGGCGGCTCGATTCCGCGCCGAAGGGCCGGTCGTGATCCGTGCCTATGTTGGAGGCAGAGACTTGGTCCAACAGCCACGAGAGCGCTACCTGATCGACTTCAGCGGTCTTTCCGAAGCAGAGGCACGCGCGGTTAATCCCGCAGCGTTTCAGCGCGTGTTGGACTATGTGAAGCCGGAGCGAGATCACAACCGTCGTGATTCCATTCGGAAGTTGTGGTGGCGCTTCGGGTGGGAGCGCCCGGTACTCCGTGCCGCGATCCGACCGCTCGGCCGCTATATCGGAACACCGGAAACCGCTCGTCATCGCATTTTCCAATTCATATCCGCCGAGATCCTATCGGACCACAAAATCTTGTGTGTGGCTTTGGCTGACGCATGGTTGCTTGGCGTCCTATCGAGCCGAGTCCATGTGTTCTGGGCTCTTGCTACCGGGGGGCATTTGGGAGTCGGAAATGACCCGGTTTACAACAAGACACGCTGTTTCGACACCTTCCCCTTCCCCGATGCCACAGAGCCGGAAAAGGCCCGCATCCGCCAACTGGCCGAGGACCTGGACGCCCACCGCAAGTCCCGCCAGGCGCTTTACCCCGGGCTGACCCTGACCGGTATGTACAACGTCCTGGAACAGCTGCGCAGCGGCGAGCCCCTGACACCCAAGGAAAGGCTCATCCACGAACAGGGCCTGGTCTCGGTCCTGCGCCAGCTCCATGACGAACTCGACGCCGCGGTGTTGGCCGCCTACGGCTGGGAAGACTTGGCCCCGGCCCTGCTGCGCCCCCCCTCCTTCCCCCCCTTTCTCAAAGGGGGGCGAGCGACTCCAAGGATGGAGGAGGTAGGGCCGCGTCTGGAACAGAGGCCGAGGGGATTTCCAGCCGCGAGGTAGGGTGCCTGGCTGCGGCCAATCCCCCCCAACCCCCCTTTACAAAGGGGGGGGATGCGGCGCGTCCAGGCCCATGCCAATCCCAAACCACCTAACGGCGCACCTTATCCACCCTACCGGACCCGCCCCCGGCAGTGAGGTCGTCGCCGCCGAGGTCGAGGAGACCATCCTCCAACGCCTGGTGGCGCTGAACGCCGCGCGGGCCGCGGAGGAGCGGCGCGGCCTGATCCGCTGGCTGCGCGCGGATTTCCAGAACCCCGGCGGCGCCGGCACCGTCCAGGGGGAGGCGGAGCTGACCGCCACGACCCCAGCCGCCGTCGGCCCCAAGCCCCATTGGCCCAAGTCGCTGCCAGAGCAGATCCAGGCCCTGCGCGCGGCGCTCGCCGCCGCCACGGGCCCGGCGAGTGCCGCCGACCTGGCCCAGGGCTTCACCCGCGCCCCCCGCGCCAAGGTCGCGGAACTCCTGGAGACCCTGGCCAGCCTGGGCCACGCCCGGCGCCTGGATGACGGCCGCTATCTTCCCGGCTGATTGCCCTGTAGGACCTGGCTTCCGATGCCCATGGATGGGCAAGCCTCGCGGGAGGCAGGAACAAAGGGGGTCGGAGACCCATCCGGCCTCATCAGGCTCGGCCGAGGGCGGCCTTCTGCCGGCAGTCCATACACATCTGCAAGAGCCTCAAGCCGTCGCCCTGAAACATGGGGTGCTCGCGCACATGATGCGATGCTGCCCTCCACCAGACTGCGGGGGGCGAAGGGCACGCCGCACTCGACGCAGTGGAACAGCTCCGAGGCGGGCTTGAGGATGACCTCGGCTCCGGTCAGGTCCAGGTGCGGGGCGAACCTGGGTTCGGCGGTCAGGGCCCGCTCGGGGCAGCCGTTGACGCACAGGCCGCACTGAACGCAGGCGCTCTCCAGAAAGGCCAGGGCCTCCCCAGGCTTGCGCAGGGCCCCGGTGGGGCAGAGCTGGACGCAGGCGTGGCAGAGGGTGCAGCGCTGGACGTCGATGGCGATGGTACCCAGCGGCGCGTCGTGACCCAGGGCGACCGTTGCCCGGCGCTCAGGGAGGTGGCGCGCCAGATGGGAGATTGCGGCCAACAGCAACCCACGCTTGTCGCGGGCCTTGGCCAAGGGACCGAAGTCGGCGGCGGGCCAGGGATTGACCAGGCCATACCAGTCCAGGTCCCGGGGGCTGTTGACCAGGCGGACGCGCTCCGGCGCCTCGCCGATCGCCTTCAGGATGTGCCAGGTCAGGTCCACCTGTTCCTCGATCAGCCGGGCCGTGGTCGGTGGCAAGAGCCCGGAGCGCACGATCAGGACTCGGGAGGCGCCCAGGGCCAGAGCGGCGAACCAAAGCTCCGGGCCGACCGAGCCCAGGGCCGGGACCTGGAGTCTCGGGGTCCCCTCGGGGATACCCGGCAGGGCCTCGCCCACCTGAATGGCCAACACCGGGGCCATGGCCCCCTGGCGAACGGGCTGGGATTCCAGTGCGGTGGCGATCTGTTCCAGGCTGGTGCGCGGCCTGGGCCTGGCATAGCGCACAGCCCCGGTGGGACAGGCCAGGGTGCAACTGCCGCAGCCGCGACACAGGTAGGGGTCGATGGCGATGCCGTCCTTGCCCGTGGCAATGGCCAGGGCCGGACAGGCGTCGAGGCAGCGGCGGCAGCCCGCGACGCCCTGGCGGTCATGGGCGCAGAGGGCCTCGTCGAAGCTGAAGTAGCGGGGCTTGTTGATGGTGCCGATGAGCCGCGCCAGGTCCTCAAGCTTCTCGGCCAATCCCCTGGCGCTGCCGCGACTGCGCGCATAGCCCAGGGGCGGGACCTCATGGCTCAGCAGCGGGTCCTGGTAGAGATCGAGCACCAGGTCGAACAGTCCGTCGCCGTTGGGACTGAGGGGCCCGAGGTCCAAAGGGGCGCCGACACCCGCCGCACTGGCCCGGAAGCAGCCGAGGTGTCCCGCGAGTTGGACGATGGTCCCGGGGATCGCCTGCACCGTGCGCAGGGCCTCGAGCGCCACACCCCCGTCGCTGACCACGGCCAGGGTCTTGAGCCCCGGGGGCACGAGCGGCAGGACGGCAAGCACCTGCGCCGTGGTCCCGGCCAGAAGCAGGCTCCCGCGGGAGCGGTAGACCACCGAGACCGGTGTGGAGGCAGATGCGGTTGCGGGCGGTGCCATCGGCAATCCTGTGGTCCTTGGGCGAAAAGGGGACCCGGGCGGCCTGGCGGCCGCTGGGGGCGAGGTCGATCAAGCGGCCTGGAGGTCGTCCTCAAGGGCGTCCAGGGCGGAACGCACCGCCTCCGCATGGTCCAGGGTCAGCCGGGCCGCGGCGGCATAGAAGGGCTCCCGGCTTTCGCGGGCGATGCGCCCCGCGTAGTCGGGTAGCCAGGCGAGCAGGTGTTCGTCGAGAAAGGCCCGCTGTTGGGCGATGCGCAGGTAGGCCGCCTCCCCATCCCCCATCCGCCAGGCCTCCGCCTCCCGGAAACAGAGCAACGCCAGGAAGCGCAACTCAGCCCCGAGGTGGTCCTGCGGACCTGCGTCCGGCTCCACCGCCGCAAAGCCCGCCGCCTCGTAGCGCTGCATGACGGCCAGGGTCAGATCGCCCATCAGGGCCTGGCCACGATACAGGGACTCGAAGGGCGGCGGCGGCCCCAACTGGTCCTGGATGCCGCGGAACAGGCGCGTGTATTCCTGCAACAGCCGCTCGCTCAGCCCAGCCAGGTCCCCAGCCAGCGCATCGCGCAAGACCTCCATGTCCGTATCCGTGTCGGCCACACCGCCACGTGAAGGCCCGCCGAGGGCCAGGCGCAATTCCTCAAGGAAACCGACCCCAGGCCGCTCCAGATAGAAGCGGCCGAGGAGCCACCAGGTCTTGCTGCGGGCCTCGGCGAGGCCCGCATGTTCCTCAGACTCGCTCACTTGTCCGCCGTCTGGTACCAGACTGTGGCCACGCCCCCGGTCTTGTGGCACCCGAGACAGACCGAGCGGTCCAGTATGTCGGCCTTGCCGGTCTTACCCTCGCCCAGGGCATTGCGCTCGGCGTTGGCGCGGTCTACCAGCAGGTAGTCCTTGGCATAGGCCGTGGCGACGTGGCAACTCTCGCAGTTGAGGTCGATCTCCTCGGAGTGGATGAGGTGAAAGCGGCCCTTCTTGTCGTCCATGGAGTAGAGCTTGCCGACGTCTACCTTGCCCTCCTGGATTTGCTCCGAAAAGGTAGCGAGGCCCGAAAAGCCTGTTTCCTCGGCCGTGGCGGTCCCGACCAACCCGACCGCAAGCAATGCGGCGATGAGATGAAGCTTGCGCATCAGTAGTCCCCCCCTGTGAGCTTGTAGAAGACCTGCGGCCTGGTGCCGAACTCCTTCTTGAGCTGGGTCGCCTTGCCGGTGCCCACCCACTGGGCGACGGTGCTGGTCGGGTCCTCGATGTCGCCGAAGACCCGAGCCCCGACGGGACAGACCAGGTCGCAGCTCGGGGTGTATTCCGGGACCTTGCCGATGAGCTTGGTCTCTCCCTTCTCCACCGCCTTCTCCAGCTTGTGCCAGCAGAAGGTGCACTTCTCCACCGTCTTGGCCTTCTTGCGGTGGGTGGCATGGCGCGCCTCGGCGGCGATCTGCTCCGGGGGTGTCGGCCCCTGGTCCGGATAGAGGTTGGCCGACCTTGGCGTTGTATTGGGGTACGCCATAGGGGCAGACCGCCTGGCAATACTGGCAGCCGATGCACTTGTCGTAGTCGATGAGGACCACGCCGAACTCGTTCTTGCTGATGGCATTGACGCCGATGGCGTCGCAGGCCATTTTGCACGACGGGTTCTCGCAGTGCATGCAGCCCATGGTGACGAAGCTGCGTCCCACGTTGGGGTAAGCGCCCGTCTCCCATTCCATCATCACGTTCCACGGAGAGTCCGGGGTGAGGTGATTTTCCATGTAGCAGGCCGACAGGCAGGAGCGGCAGCCCATGCAGCGTTCTGTGTCGATGACTCGGACGAATTTTGCCATGGTAGGGTTCTCCTGCCGTCAGGCCTTGACGACCTTGCACTTGGTGTCGTTGAAGGAGTTCATCCCCGAAACGACATCGGGGTGCAGCTCCAGGGCCTGGTTGATCCAGGTGCCCTTCTTGGCATAGTCCGGGAAGCCGGGGCTGAAGTGCCCATAGCTATAGCAGACGGCCACCACGTCCGGCCTTATGCCCTCGGTGATGCGGGCCTTGCCCTCGGCCTTGCCGACGCGGGTCTCGATGCGGACCTGCTCGCCGTTGGCGACACCGACCTCCTTGGCCAGGACCGGGTTGATGAGGACGAAGTTCTCATCCGTGTCCCCCAGGGCATTGAGGATCGGGTTCTGGGCCGTATTGCCCGCCTGATTGCGATACATGCGCTTGTAGGTCATCAGGTAGACGGGATAGTCCTTGGCCTCGCGGTGGGGCGTGGGGAAGGCATGCTCCTTGAGCGGGAGCGGGGACATGGCGACCTTGTAATGCTTGAGGTCGATGTTCTTGATCTTCTTTTCCTTGACCGTCTTGGCCACCTTCTCG
This sequence comes from uncultured Gammaproteobacteria bacterium, assembly GCA_963802205.1. Classification (GTDB taxonomy): domain Bacteria; phylum Pseudomonadota; class Gammaproteobacteria; order Chromatiales; family Chromatiaceae; genus DYRB01. Next base: position 15,066 of record CAWDHW010000027.1, read on the forward strand.
TAGGAGCCCACGAGTTGGTCGGCATAGAGCTTCATCTTGGGCTTGCCGGGTCCCTTGAACTGCTTCTCGACCCCGTCCAGATAGCGGTGCTGGGTATCCACATGCTTGCCCTTGAAGCCGTGCTCGATGGCATAGTCCAGGGGCTTGCCGGTCTTGTCCTCCCAGAGCACGGCCACTGCCTCCTTGGCCGTGTACGTCCTTGGCCGGGTCGAACTTGACCTTATCGGTCTTCCACTCCTTGTTCATGCCCTCGACGTACTTCTCCGTGAACCCGACCCGCTTGGCCAGGTCCCACATCACCGCCCAGGCGTCCATGGGGATGTTGTAGGCGTTGGTCAGAGGCTGGCGGATGGCCGTGTGCTTGCTGTTGGGCGTCCAGCGGGTCGGGGCAAAGTGCCAGGACTCGAGATACGAAAGATCCGGCAGGACGATGTCTGCCATGCCGGCAGTCTCGGTCAGCACCAGATCGATCACGACGTTGTAGGTCTTGGCATAGCCCTCGAACTGCTTCAAGGCGTCCGAGGTCGAGAAGGCCCGGTTGGTGGCGTAGAAGATCTGCATCTCCGGGACATAGGCCAGGCCGAAGGCCTTGGGATCGAGCAGGGTGTGGGCGACCTGCTGGCAGACGTTGTGGTGAGCGTTGGGGAAATACACGCTCTTTTGCAGATCCGCCCGGGTCGGCGGGTATTCGCACTTCGATTCCTTGAAGTAATCCGGGTTCTTGTAGACGTCGTGCAGGCCCAGACCACCCACGGCATCCGGGGCCCCGACCAGCATCATCACGACGAGCGCGGCGCGCCAGTTCTGTACCCCGAATTCCTTGGCGGCCAGCCCGCGGAACGAGTGGATGACCACAGGGCGGTAACGGATCTTCTGCCCGTCGATGACGACGGTGGAACCGATCATCGCCTGACGCCCGAACTCCAGGGCCAGGGCCTTGATGCTGGCCGCCGGGACGCCGGTGACCTGCTCGGCATACTCCGGGGTCACCTCTGCCAGGCTGTCGATGAGGACCTGGAAGGCGGTGCGCACCGGCTTATCCTTGACCTTGAAGCTGCCCTTGAGCGTCGGCGCGACACCCTCGGCGAAGGGCTTGGCCTCATTGGTGGTGGCGTCCCAGACCAGGGGTTCGCCCTTGTCGTCAGCCAGGATGCGCCCGTCCTCGCCCACCAGTTGCGGGGCATTGGTCGTGCCGAGCAGAAATTCCTCATCGATCAGGCCCTCGTCGATCAGGACCTTGGCCATGGCCAGCAGCATGGCGGCATCGGTACCCGGACGGATCGGCACCCACTGGTCGGCCTTGGCCCCGGCATTGGACAGCCGTGGCTCCACCGAGACCACCTTCATGCCGCGGGCGCGGGCATCGGTCACCGCGTGGTCCAGCCAGCGCGCCCACTGCTCGGCCTCGAAGTAGTTGGCGCCGAAGTTGAGCATCAGCCGGGTGTGCTCCACGTCGGGGAGGAAGCCGTGGTAGCCCCAGGTCAGCTCATCGGCCACGTGGCGGGCCGCCTCGCAGGTGGTGGTGCGATGGACCACGTTGGGGGTACCGAAGGCGGCGCACCAGGCCTTGGGGAACTGGTCCCCCATCAGGTACTTGCCGTGGCCATGGTGCCAGACGAGCTTGCTCGGGTTGTCGTCTTTGATCTTCTTGAGTTTGCCCGCGATCTCGGTCAGGGCCTCGTCCCAGGAGATCTCCTTCCAGCCCGGGTCCTCGTGGGGTCCCTTCTTCGGGTTGGTGCGCTTGAGCGGGGCCTTGATGCGGTAGGGGTTATAGGTGTTAAAGGGACCGGCCCCGCCCTTGGGGCAGATGCCGTGGTTGTAGTACTCGGCGATGTCCGGGTTGGGATAGACGACGCGGATGACGCCATCCTGCATCTTGATGCGCTGGCCGCAGAAGTTGACGCAATGCACGCAGGTGGTGTTGACGTACTTGATACCCTTGTCGCCCGCGCTTGCCTCGGTGGTGGCGGCCGCAGCGGCGGCCTGGGCAATGACCGGCAAGGGCACTCCGACGCATGCGGCGCCGGCCAGGGCACCGGTACCCTTCAGAAAGCTACGTCTGTTGAGGGACATGGCAGGTGAATCCTCCTCTTCGGGTGGGTGGTGTGCCCCGCTGGGGCAGGGTTGGCGGCCATCACCTGGACCTGGTGTTGACCGCCCGGCATCGGGGGTTGGGTGGGTGGCACGGGCAAACCCATACAGATTTGGTGCCAATACAGCCAAGGATTCGGCAGAGAAGGCATTCCACCGCGCAATGGCTATCCTGGCGTTACCGAATCGGAATACCCATGGCCAAGGCCGCCGGCCTGGCCCATGACCGTGTTCCGTTTCGGTAACACGGCCCGGGGCGCTGACAACGGCCGATGGATTTCGCGGGGGCGTTGGGCTTATCTTGCGTCAAGGATCTGGGCGCGGACTCCCTGCGGGTCCTGCCGTAGATCTGGCCTGCCAATGCGAAATCGCAGAACACACCACAAGACGGGCCGCCGGTTGGACGGGCCCGCAGATGCAGGAGATTGAACATGCTTGCGCGCGCCGGGCGTCGTCTGGCCCTAGGCATGACGCTGTGGCTTGGAATCGGGATTGGGGCGGCGGCCTTGGAGCCCACCCAGTCGCCGGACCCCTTGCTGTTTGGCATCACCCCGGTCTTCATGGTGGACCAGACGACCTTCCTGGCAGGCTTCGGACCCTACCTGGAGGAACGACTGGGTCGCCCCGTGCGCTTCTTGCGCCGCAAGAGCTATGCCGAGATCACCGACATGCTCCTCGGCGGCGAGCTGGACGCGGCCTGGATCTGCAGCTTCTCCTATGTCCTGAACCGGACCAGCCTGTCGCTGGTCGGGGTCCCGGTATTTCAGGGCGAGCCCTATTACCAGTCCTATCTCGTGGTCCCGGCCGGCGACATCGAGACCCGCGGGTACGCGGACCTCCAGGGTAAGGTCTTCGCCTATGTGGAGCCCCGCTCCAACACCGGCTATCTCTACCCACGTTATGCCATCTCGAAACTGGGCACGGATTCCAGCACCTGGTTCCGGGAGACCTTTTTCACCTGGTCTCATCCGGACTCGGTGCACGCGGTGGCGGACCGGGTGGCGGATGCCGCGGCGGTGGACGGCTACATCTGGGAGGTTTTAAGACTGGGCAACCCCGCGCTCACCGACCGCACCCGGGTGGTGAGCGGGTCGCCGAAGTTCGGTTTCCCCCCGGTGGTGGCGGGGCCCTTCATCAAGGAGGACCTGCGTGGACGCCTGGCGGAGGTACTGCTCGGCATGGATCAGGACCCCGAGGGCCGACGCCTGCTGGCCTTGCTCCACCTGGATCGCTTCATGGCCCCCCGTGAGGACATCTACGACGGCATCGCGTCGATGATTCAGGCGGTCGTGCCGGTGGTCGAGTAGCCCCGTGGGACTGCGCAGTTTCCGCTACCGAGTGCCCATCGAGGTCAGCCTGATCGTGCTGGTGACAGGGCTGGCCATTGCTGGCTCGGTCCTCTGGCACGACTACCAGGCACTGCGCTTGGACGCCGCGCAGAACGCCGAGCGGCTCGCCCGACTGCTCTCCCAGGCCCTGGCCCCGGACCTCAAGACCCAGGGGACCTGGCAGGCGTACAGGACCCTGAGCGCCGTGTACCGGGGTGCCGAGCCGTCCTGGCTCCTGCCTGCCTTCGCACTGGTGCTCGACGCCAAGGGCCAGACCCGGGTGGCGAGCGATCCGGTGCGCTTTCCCCTGGCCCAGGACCCCGCCGGGCTGGGCGGCCGACCGTGACCTGCTGCTGGCCCAGGTCCCGCCGCTGGGGACAGGGCGGCCACAGGAGCTGACCGGAGGCGGCTGGGTCTACCGCATCGAGCCCGTGCAGGAGGGCGAAATGGTCCTCGGGACCCTGGTCCTGGCCTTCTCCGAGCAGGCCCTGTGGCCCAGGTTCTACGACTCGGCGCTGCGGGTGCTGCTGACCACCGGGGCCCTCCTGCTGTTGCTCTTGCCGGTGGGCTGGTGGGTCGGGTGGCGCATCGCCCGACCCTTGATGGAGCTGGAACGGTGCGTGGCGCGCCTCGGCCAACCGGGCGACGCCCCGGTCGCCTGCTCGGCCGCGGACCCCTATCAGGAGCTCGGCCATCTGCGCGCGCGCATCGAGGCCGTGGGAGAGGAGATCCGCCAGAAGCGGGACCTGGAGGAGCAGGTAATCCGCTCGGAGCGCCAGGCCGCCCTGGGCCGCCTGGCCGCCGGCCTGGCCCACGAGATCAACAACCCCTTGGGCGGCATGCTCACCGCCATCGCCACCTACAAGCGCCACGGCCGGGATGAGCAGGTCGCACGCCAGACCATGTCGCTGCTGGAGCGCGGGCTCGATCAGATCCGCCATACGGTCTCGGCCCTTTTGGTCGAGGTGCGGGCGGAGCCGCGCCCTCTGGGGCCCAGCGACGTCAGCGACGTCGCCGAGCTGATCGCACCGCGCCTGCACGAGAAGGCCCTGCGTTTGGAACTGGACAACGGTGTGGCGGCGGACCTGCCCCTGCCGGCCGGGCCTGTGCGTCAGATCTTGCTCAACCTGGCGCTGAACGGGGCCAAGGCCGCGCCCGCCGAGGGTAGCCTGTGGATTCGGGTCGCCCCGGCGGACGGGGCCCTGCACATCCGCGTCACCAACCTCGGTCCGGCGATACCCGAGAGCCAACTCCGACGCCTGTTCGAGCCCTTCACCTCGGACGGACCGCCCGGGCAGGGCCTGGGGCTCTGGGTCATCGACCAGACGGTGCGGCAACTCGGGGGTCGCGTCCAGGTCGTCTCCACCCCCGAACAGACCAGCTTCGATGTCTGTCTGCCATTGGGGGCCCCCCTGTGACCGGACCGAGCGATCTGGGCATCTGCCTGCTGGAGGACGACGCCATCATGGGCGAGGCCCTGAGCCAGTTCTTTCGGCTGGAGGACCTGCCCTGCGACTGGTTCCGGACCCTGGCGAGCGCACGCGGGGCCTTGCGCAGCGGCCGTTACTGCGCCCTGATCAGCGACATCCGCCTGCCGGACGGCAACGGCGGCGACCTCTATCGCGAGTTGCTGGAGGATGGGACCCCGACCCCGCCGACGCTCTTCATCACCGCTTACGGCTCGGTCGCGCAGGCGGTGGAACTGCTCCAGCAAGGGGCGCGGGACTACATCACCAAGCCCTTTGAGCCCGATGAGCTGCTGGTCAAGCTCAGGCGCGCTTGTCCGGCCCTGTTCGAGCGCGCCCCCGCACCTGGGGGGCAGGTGCTCGGCGTCTCCCCGGCCATGCGCCGGATCGAGCAGACCTTGGAGCGGGTGGCCCGCCACCGGGTGCCGGTGCTGATCACGGGCGCCTCCGGTGTCGGCAAGGAATATGCCGCGCGCTATCTGCATCGCTGCCGTAACGCCCTGGGGCCGGCACCCTTCCTCGGCCTGAACTGCGCCGCCGTGCCGGAGGACCTGATCGAGGCGGAACTCTTCGGCGCCGAGCGTGGCGCCTTCACCGGGGCCGTCGGGACGCGGGTGGGGCTGTTCGAGCAGGCCGGCTCCGGGACCCTGTTCCTCGACGAGGTGGGCGACATGCCGCTCGCCATGCAGGCCAAGCTGCTGCGGGCCGTGCAGGAGTGCAGCGTGCGGCGCGTCGGCGGGACCCAGGACATCGCCATCCAGGCGCAACTGGTCTGGGCCACCAACTGCGATCTGGAGCAGCGCGTTGCCCAGGGGCGTTTTCGCGAAGACCTGTACTTCCGCATGAGCACGGTCCATGTGGACCTGCCGCCCCTGCGGGAGCGGCCTGAGGACATCGTCTGGTTCGCCCGCAAGTTCCTCGACGCCTTCGCCCGGGAGAACGGCCGGCACTGCTGCCTCACCCCCAAGGCCGAGCGCTATCTGACGGGCCGCCCCTGGACCGGCAACGTCCGGGCGCTGAAGCAGGCGGTGGACCGTGCGGCCATCTTCAGCGATTCCGGGGTCTTGGAGCCGGACAATTTTCTTTCCGTCGGGGCCATGGGCGTCGCGCCGGAGGACGGCCCTCAGGCCGAGGGGCTCAAGGATTACCTCGCCGAGTGCGAGCGCTGGTACATCCGCCGGGCCTTGGAGCGCTGCGAGCGGCGCATGGGGGAGTCCGCCCAACTGCTAGGCATCTCCCGCAAGAGCCTGTGGGAGCGTATGAACCGGCTCGGCATGGAGCGCGGCGAGTCCGGTGGACCTGGCGACTGAATCCGCGTCCGCCCGGCTTCGCCTTGCCCCTTGGCGATGTGGAGCACTGTCCTGCCAGCATGCGTGGGATTCATGCCGAGGGTGCGGCCGACCTCGTTTGTCCCGGTGACCCGCCGGTCGGTGCGCCCTGGCAGCCCAGGCCGATTCCCGCCGCGAAGGCCGTCGGGACATCCCTTGCCTTTCGATCCCGGCAACCAGCCGGGGCGCCCAGGTGGCGGTTGTGGAAACCAAACCGGCCGTTCTGCGGCAGCCCGCCAGCGACAGCAGTTGGCCGAGACCTGCCGCCGACCGGTAGTCCGGCGGCGCGGCGGCGGCGGGTATGGTGGCCGAACCTTCCGCGCCCACTCCGAAGAGATCACCGAGCGTGAGCTCGAGGAGGAGATCGTGGGCTGAGTCTGTGGCGCACTGGCACGCAAAAAGTGGCAGTTTTCCACAGGAAACGGCAACAACCGATACCGCCTAACAAGCTGATTATACTGCCGTAGTTTGTTGCGGATTGTTGTATCCGCAGGACTTGCCCTCCTTGGCCTTGAGGATCGCCTTGCGCTGGTGGGTGTGGAAGCTGGAGGGACTTGCCCGTGAAGTCCGCAGTGATTTTATCGAGCCTGAAGATGCGCGCGCACTCCTGATGGACCGCACCCTGGCCGACCAGATCGTCAACTGTGCCGCCAGGCAGGAAGGTGGGATTGAGCTGGAGCATCGGCTCCGGCCAGAAGGCACCACCGTCCAGCTCGGACTGCACCTTAGCCAAGATCCGCGCGTCGGCGATCTTGATGAAGCTGGCCGTATAGCTCGCGTAGTCGCCTACGAGACGGTCGCGGAGGTCGAACACGTTCATCCTGTCGCTCCTAGCTTCGGTACTGGGAAGGCACCGTTTGCCTTAGGAGACTAGGCATCGGTGGGGACGGCGCCTCAACTCCTGCCGGGGCGCGCACCGCCGCGTTGTCAAGACCACAGCCGACAGAAGACAGGGCACCGCGGGCGACGATACGTGCAAGTCGCATCGCACCGCAAGCAACGAAGCGCGATGGTGCTGGGTCTCACCCGACTGCGGAGGAAGCCAGGGCAACCTTGCCAGCGAAACGACAAGACGGTCGGTCACGGAGATCGCCCTGGCAGGCCAGGCACACATTCGGCAGTCGCTGAGCGCGGGGAGGGGGGACCTGATCTGGCACTGGGCGTGGGTTCGCGGAGTAAGGCCGATCTCGCATCGGGCGGACCGGCAACTTGTCGCCGCCTGGTTGCTCAGTGGTTGCTCAAATAAAAATGGCTTAGACGAAGAACGCCTAAGCCGTTGATTATTTGGCGCGCCCGGAGAGATTCGAACTCCCGACCACCTGGTTCGTAGCCAGGTACTCTATCCAACTGAGCTACGGGCGCTTTGCTCGGTGTGTTGCGTGCGGCCCTGTGGCCTCCGCAAGAAGGGCGCAATTATGCGGATGGCCCCGAGGGCCGTCAAGGGGCCGCGACCCCGGGCACTGGCTGTATCAGTCCGGAGTCGTCGTTGCGCGGGTTGTTGACGCGCATGGAGACCGGAGAGAGGGCCCAAGGGCCGGCGACAGGGCGCAGGAGTTTTGTCAAGGCCGCGAGGTCCCTGGGACGGGGGTCGAGCCAGGCGGAGTAGTCCGAGGGCTCGATGATGACCGGCATGCGGTCGTGGACGGTGGCGATCTCGGGATTGGCGTCGGTGACGACGATGGCGCAGCTGTGTAGCGGACCGGTGGGGCCCTGCCAGGTCTCCCAAATTCCGGCCATCGCGAAGGTGGGGGAGAAGGGGCCATCGCCGCGTCGGATGAGGTAGGGCTGCTTGCCGGTGGGGGTGGTGCGCCACTCGTAGAAGCCTTCGCTCGGGATCAGGCAGCGGCGGTGGCGGAAGGCGCTGCGGTAGGCGGGTTTGTCGGCGAGCGTCTCGGCGCGGGCGTTGATCATGCTGTAGCGCGGGTCCGGGCCCTTGGACCAGGCCGGGACCAGGCCCCAGCGCAGGGGGGTGAGCTCGCGTATCCCATCGGTGCCCTGGCGCACGGCCAGCAGGTCTTGGGTGGGTGCGAGGTTGTAGCGTGGCGTTGCGGCGCAGACGCGGCCGAGGTCGAATTGTTGGGTGTAGAGGTCCGGGTCCGCGTATTGGGCAAAGCGGCCGCACATGGGGGTCGGCTCCTTGGCGTTGGGCGATCAGGGGAGTGTGCCGCGGACCCTATCCGAAGCGCCAGTCTTTGAGCCCGTCGTGGACCCGGCGTCCGTCGGCCGCTACCATGGAGCCCGTTATCCAGCCCCTTTTCGCGAGTCACTTATGCATCAGCATCAGAAGCCGCAGGATCACCGCGTGGTGGTCCTCGGGGCCAGCCCCAAACCGGTTCGCTATTCCTACCAGGCGGTGCAAATGCTGGCAGATCGCGGGTATCAGGTGATCCCGGTCCATCCCAAGGCCCACCGCATCGATCTGGTCCCGGTGGTGAACAACCTGGCCGCCGTGCAGGGGCCTGTCCATACCCTGACGATGTATCTTGGGGAGGACCGCAGCCGAGACATGATCGACGACATCCTGGCCCTCTCCCCAGGGCGGGTGATTTTCAATCCGGGGAGCGAGTCGCGGGAGCTGGAGTCGGCCTTGAGCGACGCCGGTATCCACCACGAGCGTGCCTGTACCCTGGTGCTGCTGCGCACCAACCAGTTCTGAGGACCGCTGGGGTGCGGCGGCGGGGGCGGCCCCGCGTCCGGCCAGTCGTGTACCTTTTGCGCCCCCACGTTCCCGGGAATGACGATGAGAAGGCCTCTTCCACTGCCCTGTTGCGTCGTGTTCGGCGGAGGCTACCGTGACTGCACTTGCTGAAGACCCTCTTGGCACGCCCGAGACCGTGGCCGATCTGCTGGCCATCATGGCCCGCCTGCGCGACCCCCAGGGTGGGTGCCCCTGGGACCTGCAACAAGACTTCCGCAGCGTCCTGCCCTATACGCTGGAGGAGGCCTACGAGGTGGCCGAGGCCATAGAACGCGGGGACATGGGGGAGTTGTGCGGTGAGCTGGGCGATCTGCTATTCCAGATCGTCTTCCACGCCCGCATGGCCGAGGAGCAGGGCGCCTTCGGCTTCGCGGATGTGGTGGCAGGGATCTGCACCAAGATGCGCCACCGTCACCCCCATGTCTTCGGCGATGCCGACCTGGCCACAGAGGCGGAGGTCCGCGTTCACTGGGAGCGGACCAAGGCGGCGGAGCGCGCGGGCAAGGACGGCACCGGTCAGGCCCCGGTCGGGATCCTGGCCGGCGTCGCCCAGGCGTTGCCGGCCCTGGTGCGGGCCGAGAAACTCCAGCGCCGTGCCGCCCGGGTGGGCTTCGACTGGGATGCCGTAGATGGGGTCCTGGCCAAGGTCGAAGAGGAACTCGACGAGTGTCGGGAGACCCTGGCCGACGGGACGGACCCCGAGCGCCAGGTCCATGAGATCGGCGATCTGTTGTTCTCCTGCGTCAACCTGGCCCGCCACTTGGGGGTGGACGCGGAGCAGGCCCTGCGTGCGGCCAATCACCGTTTTGAGCGGCGTTTTGGCGCTGTGGAGACTCGGTTGGCCGCGGCCGGCCAGGCCCCGGGTCCCGAGGTGCGAGACGAGATGGAGCGCCTTTGGGTGGCCGCCAAGGCCACGGAATGACTTCCAGGCGAGGGCCTTGGAGGCATCCACCCCGTCCATCCCGGCATGAACGCCTTGCCCGGCGTTGGCAGTCGCTGGCGGGTTTGCGCGGCGCGGACTTTATGACGGGGCCTGACCGGTAACAGACTGGAAAGCCTGGAGGCTGAGGGTCTGCCGGCGCACGCATGGCTCTGTCAGCGGACTCCCAGGGGCGAGACCCCGATCAGCCAGGTATGTACCCCACCCAGGAAGGCGACATAGAGCGCCAGACCCCCGCCCAGGGAGATCCAGTCGTTGGCCTTGCCCGCGGGCGCGCCTGGGACCGACAGTGCTGCGCGGCGCTTGAGCGAGATGCGGTCGGCCACGGCCCAGGCGAGGAAGGTCCCGAACAGGATCGCATCCGCCAGGTTGCCGTTGGCCAGCAGGTGGGCCAGCGCCCATAACTTCACGGCCGTCAACATGGGGTGCCCGACCTTGGCCTGGATGCGTCCGGGTAGGTAGGTCGCCAGCAGCAACGGGAAGACCGGGACCATGAGCAGCAGGGCCAGGTGGCGCGTCCATACCGGCGGGTGCATAGAGTGCCACCGGGTCCTGACGGGCGAGGCCATAGCCCCAAACGATGAGCGCTAAGCCCACCAGGCTCGCCAGGGCGAAGAGTCCCTTCCAGGGTATCTCGCCGAGTTGCGCGGCCATGCGGTCCCGCCAGGCGGGGTTCACGATGCTTGTTGAGTGGACGCCGATGAACAGCGCCAGGCCAAGGATGAGGATGGTCATTGAGTTACTCCTGGAGATGAAGTTCGGATATAGGACCAGGGCGGGGCCGGCCAGGGTGTCTCCCCGGGTTCGGCCCTTGTTCGCGCCTTGGGGTTAGGGATGCATGCTACCGGATTCGCCTCGGTCGCGGGGCAAGGTTCGGCCAAGCCGTTGCCCCGACGCCTGGTTCCAGAGTCACAGCCCAGGCCCGTACCCGAGTTGAAGTCCGCCGCCGACCCCGCCACCATTGCCGACCCGTTCCCTACCTCCCCTGGAGTACCCTCAATGATCCTCAACGCCCTGCGCGAAGGCCTCGGTCGCGTCATCGTCTTTGCCGATTGGGCCACCCGCCCCAAGCCCTTGAGTCGCAGCCCGCAAGCCCAGGCGGAGGTCGATGCCGCCGCCCGAGGGCTCGCCCTCTACCAGTTCTACGCCTGCCCCTTCTGTGTAAAGACCCGCCGTGCCCTGCACCGCCTCAACGTCCCGGTGGAGACCCGAGACGCCCAGAAGGACCCGCAGCACCGCGCCGCCCTGGAGGACGGCGGGGGCAAAGTCCAGGTACCTTGTCTGCGCATCGATGAAGGCGGCGAGACCCGCTGGGTCTACGAGTCCGACGCCATCCGCACCTACCTGGAGCTGCGCTTCGGGGAAGGCCAATCTGTCCAGGCTTGAGGTCTGGCTGCCGTCTAGGGGCGGTTCAAGCGGTGGCCTGACCCAAGATTCGCTGCACCACGCACCCCGCCAGCGTCAGTCCGAACAGGGCCGGCAGGTAGCTGATGGTGCCGTTGACCGCACGCGGGCGACCGCGGCCGGTGGGCTCCGGGGGCAGCGGCGGGTGCGGGGGCTCCTCCGACCACACTGCCAGGACGCCCCGCTCTATGCCCCGTCGGCGCAGGCGCTGGCGCACGTTGCGGGCGAGCGGGCAGCCGCGGGAGTCCATCAGGTCCCCGGCGCGAATGCGGGTGGGGTCCAGGCGCCCGCCGGCCCCCATGCTGCTGGCAATGGGGATGCCGGCCTCCACACAGGCGGCGATGAGGGCGACCTTGCTGTTCAGGCTGTCGATGGCGTCCACCACCCAGTCGAAGCCCGCGACCAGGGTCGGCATCTCCTCGGCGGGCAGGAAGCGGTCCCACAGGTCCAGGCGGCAGGCGGGGTTGATGTCCGCCACCCGCTCGCCCATGACGGCGACCTTGGGTCGGCCCAGGGTGGAACCCAGGGCGACGAGTTGTCGGTTGAGGTTGGAGGGGGCGACGCGGTCGTGATCGGCGAGGGTCAGGTGGCCCACCCCAGCCCTGGCCAAGGCCTCGGCGGCGTAGGCGCCGACCCCGCCCAGACCTACCAGCAGGACCCGGGTCCCGGTCAGGCGCGCCATCCCGGCGTTGCCCACCAGGATGTGGGTGCGCTGCCAGAGGGGGGCGATTTGGGGGATTGGAGCGGGGGTTGGGTCGGGGGCGTCTGGCAGGGTAGGCATGGCGGGCAGAGGTGGCCGAGGACGGGATTGCGGTTCGGTAAGGTACCAGTTTCGCCATCCCTTGAGTCGCAACCCGCCAGCGCAGCATTGCCAAACTTGGAGACAGCATCGTCTAACCGTGGCGTCTCCCCCTCACCCCCAGCCCCTCCCTCGCGGGGAGATGGGTTGGCGATTTCGGGGATGGAGGAGGTAGGGCCACGCCGGGAGGGGTGGCCAAGATGCCCGCGCTCCCAGAACTTCGCATACAATCCGGCCGGTCCATGCACCGGGCTGCCCCAGCGCCCCCACCGCGAGTCCCCCCATGCCCCACACCACCCGCAACGTCGATCACGCCGAGATCAGCAAGTTCGAGGACCTGGCATCGCGCTGGTGGGACCCCGACAGCGAGCTCAAGACCCTCCACGACATCAATCCCCTGCGTCTGGACTACATCGAGCGTGCCGCCGGGCTTTCAGGGCGGGAGGTGCTGGACGTGGGTTGCGGCGGAGGCATCCTCTCCGAGGGCATGGCACGGCACGGGGCGCGAGTGCTGGGCATCGACTTGGGCGAGGCCCATCTGCGGGTCGCGGAGTTGCACACCTTGGAGACCGGGGTCGAGGTGGATTACCGCCTGGTGGCCGTAGAGGCCCTGGCGGAGGAACGCCCGGCGAGCTTCGACCTGGTGACCTGCATGGAGATGCTCGAACATGTCCCGGACCCCGCCTCGGTGGTGCGCGCCTGTGCCCGCCTGGTGCGCCCGGGCGGGCTGGTGTTCTTTTCCACCCTCAACCGCAACCTAAAATCCTACGCCTTGGCCATCGTTGCCGCAGAGTATCTCCTCGGGATGTTGCCCCGCGGGACCCACGACTATGCCCGCTTCGTCCGCCCTTCCGAACTGGACGCCTGGGCGCGGGCGTCGGGGCTTACCACCACCGACATCACGGGGATGACCTATAACCCCCTGACCGCGACCTATCGCCTCGACAAGGGGGACCTGGACGTCAATTACCTGATGACCTGCCAGCGCGACCCGGACGCCTGAGGCGGGGGCCCCGTGGCGGAGCCGGCGGCCGAGTGCGACTGGGGATTCCCCAACCGGGCCACAGCGCCGGGGTCGGCCGCTTACTACAGCGTTCGCTTCGCCCCCGCCGGGCTGCGCGACGACCTGGCGGTCGTGATGGCTTGGCACCATCAGGTCCGCGGCGTGCTCGCCGAGGTCTCGGACGCTGGCGTCGCCAGGGCCAAGCTCCAATGGTGGCGGGAGGAACTCCTGCGGACCCAGGGTGGGGCAGGTCACCCCTTGAGCCAGGCGCTGGCCCCCGTCATGGCCCGCCACCGGCTTCCGGTCGAGCCATTCCTTGCTATGGCAGACGCCGTCCAGGCGGACCTGGGCGGGTACCAGCCGCCGGACCGTGCGGCCTTGGAGTCGGCCTGTGAGGGCGACCTGGGGGTCCTGTTCGAGCTGCTGGCCCGCTGCCACGGGGTAACGGACCCGGGGCGACTCGCCGCCGCCCGCGCCCTGGGGGGCTTCTGTGCTCAGGTCTATCTGATCCGCGACAGCGGGCGTTATTTGCGTCGTGGGAGTGCCTTCCTGCCCGCCGACTGGCTGATGGCCGCGGGTCTGAACCCGGGCGCCCTGGCGTTGCCCGAGGTCGCCGACCGGCTCCCGGTGCTCCTGGCCGAGGCCGCCGGCGCTGCCCTGAACTATCGTGAACGCCGTGTTGCGGGCGCGGACCTGCCGGTCGCCCTGCGGGTCCGCGGGCGCATCGGTACGGCCCTGCTGGCGGCCCTGGAGAGGGAGCGGTTCGATCTGGTCCAACGGCGCGTCTGCCTAACTCCGCTACACAAGCTCTGGCTCGCCTGGCGTGAGGCGCGGCGGCCGGCGGCCTGAGGGTAGGCCGGGCAAGGCACGCCGCGACAGATTCATGACTGGCTCGGTCCCTATTGCGCTGTATCGGCCTCCCCGTCCGGCGTCCTGCCCGGCGGGAGACCTCCAGGACCCTGTGGGCCGGGCACCGGGCCGGTGGGGCTGTTGGATGGGCTACGCTTATCCACCCTATGCCCATACCACCGAACACTCACCACCGCGCAGGGGGCTAACGATGGCGGTCAAAACGGGGATCTTTGGCCTATCGGAGGACACATTACGCAATCCGGAGTGTCAGTCGGCCCTGGTCCGGCTGGCGGTGTGGATCTTTGGTGCAGGCTATATCGCGCTGGCGGCGGTTACCGGTTACTACCGGGTCGATGTCCCGTATTTTCTGACATTGCTGGCCATCTTCACACTGATCTATGTGGGGCTCTTCCTCAGCGTCTTGCGCCGCCCGGAATGGAACGCCCGCCGCTATACCGCGTTATCCCTGGACATCTTCGCCATCAGCCTGGCGATCTTTATCACCCGGGAGGCGATCAGCCCCTTTTATCTGCTCTATATCTGGATCTTCATCTCGGCGGGGACCCGCTATGGGACCAGTCATCTGGTTCTCGCCTCGGTGGAGGCGGTTGTCGCCTACAGCGTGGTCTTGACCGCCCTGGACCAGTGGCGCCAGCACCCCTTTGAAGCGGTCTTTTTCCTTCTGTTGCTGGTCCTGTTGCCCCTCTATCAGTACGCCCTGGTCAGGCGGGTGCAGCAGGCCAAGGACGAGGCGGAGCGGGCGAACAAGGCCAAGGGGGATTTTCTCGCCTTTATGACCCACGAGTTGCGCACCCCGCTCACCGGGGTGATCGGGATGACTGAGTTGCTCAAGACGACGCGCCTGGACGCGGAGCAATGCGACTATGTGCAGGGTATCTCCAACTCCGCCACGGTCCTGGGGGCTCTGATCGGCAACATCCTGGACCTCTCCAAGATCGACGCGGAGCGGCTCAAGCTCGAACAGGCCCCCTTTGACCCACGTGCCGTGGTGCGGGACGTCTGCGGGGCACTGGACGGCCTGGCGCTGGACGGGGCGGTGGAGTTGATCTGTAGCGTGGCCCCCGAAGTCCCGGCGACGGTTACCGGCGATCAACTGCGGGTCCGCCAGATCCTCTTCAACCTGGTCGGCAACGCGGTCAAGTTCACGGCGGACGGGCAGGTCGAGGTGCGCGTGGGCGTCCGGCCGGCGGAGGCCGGGGTGGACCGGCCCCACCTGCTCCTGGAGATCGAGGACACCGGCATCGGCATCCCGGCGGACAAGCTCGCACACATCTTCGAGAGCTTCAGCCAGGCGGATGTTTCCACCACCCGCCGTTTCGGGGGCTCGGGGCTGGGGGCCACCATCGCCCGTCAGTTAACCTTGCTGATGGGCGGGACCATCGGGGTGGACAGCGTGGAAGGGCAGGGGAGCCGCTTCTGGGTCCGGCTGCCCCTGTTGGGCGATGAACTGCCCCCGGCGCAGCCGCCGGGGGGGCTGCTGAAGGGGCGCCGCGCCCTGCTGGTGGAGCGCAACCCGACGCAGCGCGAGCGCTCCTGTGCCGCCCTTGCCCGCGAGGGGATGCACTGCCAGGCGGTGGCCGTGCCGGGGGAGGTGCCGGTCTTGGGGCTGCGGGCCGCGGACCTGGACCTGGTGGTGATCGCCGACCACCCGCGCCGGCTTGACCTCGCCGCGGTGCGCGCCGAGGTCAATGCCCTTCTTGGGGGCGAGCCCCCTTGCCTGTTCCTTACCTATGCCGCACGCCGCCCGCAGCGGCAGACGGTGGGGGTTCGTTACCTGGGCCGGCCCTACCTCGGTGCGGACCTGACGGCGGGGGTGGAACATCTCCTGGGGCTCGTCCCCGACGGCGGCGCGCCCGCGCTTGTGGCGCCGGGACTTGCAGGCGGGGCCAGCGGGGAGGTCCGTGTCCTGGTGGCTGAGGACAACGAGATCGCCGCCAAGGTCATCACCGCCTTTCTCAAGAAGATGGGCTACCCCTGCACCCGGGTTGCCAACGGTGAGGAGGCCCTGCGCGAGGCCTTGGCGGGGGACTATGGCATCGCCGTGGTTGACCTGCGCATGCCGAAACTCGACGGGGCCGAGTTTGCGCGGCGTTACCGCGCACAGGCCCCGGGGCGGCATCTGCCCATCGTTGCCCTCACGGCGAATGCCTCTGAGGACGTCAAGCAGGCGTGCCTGGAGGCCGGTATGGACGCCTTCCTGGCCAAACCCGTGAGCCCGGACCGGCTGCGGCAGACCATCGAGGCCCTGGTGCGGCAGGGCTGAGGCCGTGCTGGGCGGGGGGTAGACAAAGGTCCCGGCCCGGGGTACACAGGCTTCCCTCTGGTGGCGCCGATTTCCGGCGGGAACCGACGCCGCCATTTTGCTTGGCTATGTCTGCGTTAGGTGTTGGTCGGGCGGCGCGCTGATAGCAACCCCTTCTTGCAGAAAGAAATTCGGGCTGCGAGGCTTAGCGGCCGACTCGATCTCGGTAAGGTTCCAACGCCTGACGCAGAAACAAGCCAATTGCGCTAGACTCCGCACGGTATGAGATAAGGATGCGAGAGCTATCAAGTTCTTGGCTTTGCCTGAGTTAAGCGTTGGGCCTTTGGTAAGCCACTGTTTATCCTGTAAGTGACGCTGTTGATCTGCACCATTCGATTGGGCCGTCACGCGGGCACAACATCCAACGCAGACAGAGCCTTTTGCTTTGCCCTGGGGTTGCCCCATAACAGTCCGGCGGCGGATTGCCGCCAACCACCAACGACAGCAACGGGAGAGAGACGATGGCGAATTTTGGCGACTTGATCGGCGCCTTCATGCAGAGTGCGATGGCCCCCTCCGGGCAGCAGCGTGCGGGCAACGCCCTGGAGGATCTGGTTCGCACCGGATTGGGCTCCCTCGGCGGGGGTGCCCAGGGCGGGCAGGCACCCGGCGGCTCGGCGCCGGCCGGCCATCCGGGTGCGCAGCCCGGCGGCGGCATGGGTGGGCTGGGCGATATGCTGGGACAAATCCTGGGCGGGGCCCAGGCTCAAGGCGGTCCCGCCGGCCAGAAGGGCGGCATGGGCGATCTGGGCGGCATCCTGGGTCAGGTCATCGGCGCGGTCCAGGGCGGCCTGAGCAATGCGGCCCAGCATCCGGGACAGGCCGGCGGCCTGGGGGCCATTGTCGGTGGCCTGCTCGGCGGCGGCGGTGACTCCGTCAAGGGTGCGCTGGGCGGCGGTGCCCTGGCCATGCTGGCCAGCATCGCCTTCAAGGCCATGCAAGGGGCGGGGCAGACGGGGGCGGGTGACGGCGTCAATATGCCTGGGCTGATGGTGCCGCAGACCCCGGCCCAGACTCAGGTCGTGGAGTCCGCTGCCCAGCTTGTTCTCAAGGGGATGATCAATGCCTCCAAGGCCGATGGCAAGATCGACCCCACCGAGATGCAGCGGATCGTCGGCAAACTCCAGGAGTCTGGCATGGACGACCAGACCCGCGCCTGGGTCCTGAACGAGATGAGGCAGCCCCTGGACCTGGATGCCTTCGCCGCGGAGATTCCCGGCCAGGAGGTGGCCGCACAGGTCTATGCCGCCTCCCTGCTGGCCATCGAGATCGACACCGACGGCGAGCGCGCCTACCTGGCCGAGCTCGCCCAGAAGACCGGCCTCCATCCGATGGTCGCCGAGCACATCCAGCAGAGCATGGGCGTGACGGTCTGATCCCCAAGGTAGACCCCACAGCGACGAGATCCGTCTTCGACACCCTGTTGGGCGCCTACGGCGCCCAGCACTGGTGGCCCGCTCAGACCCCCTTTGAGGTGATGGTTGGTGCCGTCCTGACCCAGAACACCGCCTGGGTCAATGTCGAACGTGGCCTGGAGCGCCTCGCGGCCAGGCTCGGTGGGTCGGCCGAGCTAGGTCCGGAGCAGATCCTCGCCCTACCCGAGGCAGATCTGGCCGAGACCCTGCGCCCGGTGGGTTACTTCAACGTCAAGGCCCAAAGGCTGCGCTCCTTCTGTGAGGAATACTTGCAGGCCGGGGGCCTGGACGGGTTGGGTCGGCTCGAAACCCAGGCGCTTCGTCACCGGCTTCTGGCCATCCACGGGGTCGGGCCCGAGACGGCCGACGATATGGTCCTCTACGCCTTCGACCGTCCGGTCTTCGTGGTCGATGCCTACACCCGCCGCCTCGGTGGGCGGCTGGGGCTGCTGGATGCCGATGCAGGCTACGAGACCATCCGCCACGGGTTTGAGTATGCCCTGGGTCCAGACGTCCCGTTGTTCAACGAGTACCACGCCCTCATCGTCCGCCACGCCAAGGACGTCTGCCGCAGCAAGCCGCGCTGTGCGGGTTGCTGCCTGCGGGGATTGTGTCCTTTTCCCGTCGCCCAGGGGCCGGGGTAGGCCGGGCTTCAGCCCGGCGGGGTTTCCCAGGCAATGTTGGGCCTTGCTATCGGGTCAGCGGGGCGGTCGCTCTTGCTTCCCCTCGGTACCGCACCCTCGGCCCTCCCAACCCAGGGTGTCGGCGGAGAGGGCCTGGCCGGAGACGCCGCGGGCGTCAGGCCCCAGCAGATGGACGTATGCGCCGGCCACGCTGGCGGCGGCGGGCAGGCGTTTGGGGTCCTCCCCGGGGTACAGACGGGTGCGCAGCCCGGTCTGGATGATCCCGGGGTCCAGGCTGTTGACGCGGACGGCGCTGCTGTCCCGCAGCTCTTCGGCCAGGGTCTGCATCAGGCCCTCGATGCCGAACTTGGCAGCGGTGAAGGGGCCCCAGTAGGCCAGGCCGCGGCGCCCGACGCGGTCGGCGGTGAAGACGATGGACGCCTCCGGGGCCGCCCTCAGCAGGGGGAGGCAGGCCTGGGTCAGGAGGAAGGGCGAGGTCAGATTGACGCGCAGGACGCGCTCCCATTCGGCAGGGTCGTAGTCGTCGATGCGGCTCAGGTAGGGGGTAAACGCGGCACAGTGCACCAAGCCGTCCAGGCGCCCGAACTCGCCGCCCAGGGTGTCGGCGGCGGCGATGAAGTCCGTCGGCTTGGCCTGCTCCAGGTCGAGCGGCAGGATTGCCGGTTGTGGGGCGCCTGCGGCCTCGCAGGCGTCGTAGGCGGGCTCGATGTCGGCCTGGTTGAGGTCCGAGAGGATCAGGGTGGCGCCCTGTCGGGCGCATGCCTCGGCCACGGCTCGGCCGAGGGTGTCGGCGGTTCCGGTCACCAGAATGACGCGGTCGCGGAGCAGGTTGGGGTCTTGGTGGGCTTCTTGCATCGACGGGTCCAGAGGTTTGTCGGGATGGCGCCGATGGTAGCGAATCCGGCGGCCCAGGGCTAAGGCGGAGTGGGCGTTCCACACACTGAATGAGACGGGGCCGGGTACCCCCTCACCCACGATGTGGTACCGCTCCGGTGCCTGTCATCCGGAGGTCATGCAGGTCCGGGTCCGTGCCCCTATACTTCCCCGCCAATTTCCCCAAGCCCCCAGGAGGGCCCCATGCGCTTTCGCTTCCCCGTTGTCATCGTGGACGAGGACTTCCGCTCGGAAAATGCCAGCGGCACCGGGGTCCGGGTCCTGGCCAAGGCCATCGAGGAGGAGGGCATCGAGGCACTGGGGGTCACCAGCTTCGGGGATGTCGCCTCCTTCGCCCAGCAGCAGTCGCGCGCCTCGGCCTTCATCCTCTCCATCGACGACGAACAGTTCTCCTCACCCGAGGAGGCGCAGGCGGCCATCACCCAGTTGCGTGCCTTCGTGGAGGAGATCCGCTTTCGCAATACGGACATCCCCATCTTTCTTTATGGCGAGACCCGCACCTCCCGGCACATCCCCAACGACGTGCTGCGCGAACTGCATGGTTTCATCCATATGTTCGAGGACACCCCGGAGTTCGTCGCCCGCTACATCGTCCGCGAGGCCCGCAACTACCTGGATTCGCTCGCACCGCCCTTCTTCCGCGCCCTGGTCCATTACGCGGCGGACAGTTCCTACTCCTGGCACTGCCCGGGGCATTCGGGGGGCGTTGCGTTCCTCAAGAGCCCGGTGGGCCAGATGTTCCACCAGTTCTTCGGCGAGAACCTGCTGCGGGCGGATGTCTGCAATGCGGTGGAGGAGTTGGGGCAATTGCTCGATCACACGGGCCCGGTGGCGGCCTCGGAACGTAACGCCGCGCGCATCTTCCACGCCGACCACCTGTTCTTCGTCACCAACGGGACCTCGACGTCGAACAAGATTGTCTGGCACTCCACCGTCGCCCCCGGCGACATCGTCGTGGTGGACCGCAATTGCCACAAGTCTATCCTTCATGCCATTACCATCACCGGGGCCATTCCGGTCTTCCTGATGCCGACCCGCAATCATTACGGCATTATCGGACCCATCCCGCTGGATGAATTCAGATGGGAAAACATCGAGCGCAAAATCGCTGCCAACCCCTTCGCCCGCGAGGCCAAGCGCCACCCGCGCATCCTCACCATTACCCAGAGCACCTATGATGGGGTGAGCTATAACGTCGAGACGATCAAGGAGATGCTCGACGGCCGCATCGACACCCTGCATTTCGACGAGGCCTGGCTGCCCCACGCCAGCTTCCATGACTTCTATGGCGACTATCATGCTATCGGCGAAGGGCGTGCGCCCTGCGTTGACTCCATGATCTTCTCCACTCAATCCACCCATAAACTTCTGGCGGGCCTGTCTCAGGCCTCCCAGATCCTGGTACAGGACAGCCAGAATCAAAAGCTCGACCGCGATGTGTTCAACGAGGCCTTCCTGATGCACATGTCCACTAGCCCCCAATACGCGATCATCGCCTCCTGCGATGTCGCCTCCGCCATGATGGAACCCCCCGGTGGCCCCGCCCTGGTAGAGGAGTCCATCCTGGAGGCGCTCGATTTCCGCCGTGCCATGCGCAAGGTCGATGCGGAATTGGAGGAGTCCTGGTGGTTCAAAGTGTGGGGGCCGGACGAGCTGGCGGAGGAGGGCATTGGCGAGCGCGAGGACTGGATTCTGCGGGCCGGCGAGCGTTGGCATGGCTTCGGCGATCTCGCCCCCGGCTTTAACATGCTCGATCCCATCAAGGCAACGGTCATTACCCCCGGGGTGGACGTGGATGGCGACGTGGCGGACTGGGGCATCCCGGCGGCGATCGTGACGCGCTATCTGGTCGAGCACGGCATTATCGTGGAGAAGACCGGGCTCTACTCCTTCTTTATCATGTTCACCATTGGCATCACCAAGGGCCGCTGGAACACCATGGTCACCGAGCTACAGCAGTTCAAGGACGACTATGACCACAACCGACCCTTGTGGCGCGTTCTGCCCGATTTCGTCACGAAGCAGCCGCGCTATGAGCGTATCGGACTGAAGGACCTCTGCGATCAGATCCATGCGGTTTACCGCGAGCATGATATTCCGCGGTTGACCACGGAGATGTACCTCTCCGAGATGGCGCCCGCCATGCGGCCTGCGGACGCCTTCGCCCGCATGGCCCACCGCGAGATCGAGCGGGTCGAGATCGACCATTTGGAGGGTCGGATTACCGCCATCCTGTTGACCCCCTATCCGCCGGGCATCCCGCTGCTGATCCCCGGCGAGCGCTTCAATGCCACGATCGTGCGGTACCTGCAATTCGCCCGGGTCTTTAACGACAAGTTCCCGGGGTTCGAGACCGATATCCATGGGCTGGTCAAGGAGACGGTGGATGGGCGGGTGAGGTATTACGTGGATTGTGTAAGCTGAAGGCTTTGAGACGTCGCCCAGTTCCGTGGGTTTCATGACGTCGGAAGCGGTACGGGCCTAGCGGAACCCCTCCCCGCCCTTAGCCATGGCGATACAGAGCGCCTTCAGCGCCACGTGGCCCCTGACCGGCTCGACTGGCGTGGCCCTGGGTTTTGCCCTTGGGGTAGGGGTCTTCCATCTGCTGGCGGAGCCGTTGCCATGGGGTTGGCTCTTGGTCCCGGCGGCGGGGTCGGTACTGGTCGGTTGGAGGTGGGGGGTGCGCCACCGGGCGTTGGCGGCGATTCTGGCCCTGTCGATCGGTTTCGCCTGGGCCCAATTCCATGCCTGCCTGACGCTGTGTCACCCCTTTCCTGAACGCTATACCCGTGGCGATGTGGAGGTGGAGGGGCGTATCGCCTCGCTGCCCGCGGTGTTGGGGACCGCGCGACGTTTTCTGTTTCGGGTGGATGCCGCTCGCCTTGGGGGTGAGGCCATCGCGTTTACCGGGTTGACCCGGCTTACCTGGTACGATTCGGCGCCACCCCTGTCGGTGGGGGAGCGCTGGCGCCTGCGGGTCAGCCTCAGGTCGCCTCATGGCTTTGCCAACCCCGGCGGCTTCGACCTCGAGCGCTGGCTGTTCCAGCAGGGGATCAAGGCCACCGGCCACGTTCGTGCGAACGCAGGCAACGAGCGTCTGGATGCGGGACCCGGGCCCTATTGGATCGATCGGCTGCGCGAGGGCCTGCGGGACCACATCGCCCGCAGCCTTCCGGGATCGCCGGCGCTGGGATTGGTCCAGGCCCTGACCCTGGGAGAACGCTCCGCCATGCCCCCTGCCCAATGGGAGGCATTGACGCGCGTCGGGATCAGCCATCTGGTGGCGATCTCCGGGGTCAATATCGGCCTGATAGCCGGGTTCGTCTACTTTCTGGTGCGCTGGCTATGGGTCTGGCGCCCGGTCTGGACGCTTGCCCTGGCGGCTCCCCGTGCCGGCGCCCTGGCCGGACTCGCCGGGGCGCTGGCCTACAGCGCGTTGGCCGGGTTCGAGGTCTCGACCCAGCGCGCCGTGGTGATGCTGGCGGTGCTGCTGGCGGCCCTGTACTGGGCGCGCACGCCGCGTCCACTGGCGGCCCTGACGCTGGCCTTGGCCCTGGTGCTGGCCATCGACCCTCAGTCGGTGTTGTCTTACGGTTTTTGGCTCTCCTTCGGGGCTGTGGCGGTCCTGATCCTCACCCTCGGCTCGCGGCCCCTGGCCTGGGCCAGCACCTTGCCGGCCCAGGATGGACCCTCACCCAGGACGGATGCCTGGTCGAGAGCCGGCTCCCGGGCCTGGTTCCACTGGGGGGCGCCCCAGTGGGCCGTGGCGGTGGGGCTGCTCCCGGTGCTGCTCTTGATGTTTGGGCGGGTGTCGGTGATCTCCCCCGTGGCCAACCTCTTGGCAGTGCCCCTGTTCGCCCTGCTCTTGCCAGTGGTCCTGGTGGCGGTTCTATTGAGCCTGATCCCTGGGCTGGGCTTGCCGCTGGTCGGGGTCGCCCAACTCCTGACCTGGTTCCTGGACGGGGTAGAGGCCCTCTCGGCCTGGCCCTGGGCGACGGAGTCCATCTCCACACGGCCCGCCTGGGTCTGGGCGGCGGCGTTCGTCGGTGTGGTCCTGCTGCTGGCCCCCCGCGGGGTGCCGGGGCGGGGCCTGGGGCTGGTGGCATTGCTGCCATTGATGCTGGTGCGACCGCCGGTCCCCCCGCCTGGGGATGCCTGGTTTACCCTGCTGGACGTGGGTCAGGGGCTGTCGGCGGTCGTACGGACCCGGGGACACACCCTGGTCTTCGACGCGGGCCCCGCCTTCGCCGGCGGCTTCGATACCGGCAGCGCCGTGGTCCTGCCCTATCTCCAGGAGGTAGGGGTGGGGCGCATCGATACCCTGATCCTGAGCCACGCGGACCAGGACCACGCCGGTGGCTTCGCCGGGCTGCATGGGGCCATCGCCATCGGGCGGACCCTGAGCGGGGAGCCCGGCGAGATCCCGCAGGCGGGTGCGTCCCTTTGTCGCGCCGGGGAGACCTGGGACTGGGACGGG
Source organism: uncultured Gammaproteobacteria bacterium (assembly GCA_963802205.1). GTDB lineage: Bacteria > Pseudomonadota > Gammaproteobacteria > Chromatiales > Chromatiaceae > DYRB01. The sequence continues at coordinate 38,728 of CAWDHW010000027.1, forward strand.
GTGGGCTTTGCCCTGCTGCATCCGGACCGGGAGGACCTCACCGGGAATGACAGTTCCTGCATCCTGCGGGTGGTGGCGGGGGAGGGGGCGGTCCTGTTGACCGGGGACGCCGGGCGCGGGGTCGAGGGCCGGCTTGCCGCGCGCCTGGGGAGTGGGTTGCGCAGCGACATCCTGGTGGCGGGGCACCACGGCAGTGCCACCTCGTCGTCGGCGCCCTTTCTGGCATCGGTGGCCCCGCGCTTCGTGCTCTACGCCGCCGGGTTTGCCAACCGCTGGGGCTTTCCCGCCGCGGAGGTGCGCCGAAGGGTGGCGGCCCGAGGTGCGGTGGAACTGGATACCGGGTCCCTGGGGGCGATCTCCTTCCGCCTGGGGCCCGGTGGCCTCGCGGGTCCGGACTGGTACCGCGCCCGGCGTTTGCGACTCTGGACGCACAGGCCGCCCGTGGCGGCGGTTTCGGTGCCGCCCTCCGTGGGCTTCCGGTATGATTGAGCCCACTTGTTCTGCGTGACGGGGGCGCAGCAAGGCCGCCGGTGGGCCCGCATTGGGCTTCCGGCACGCCCGAGGCCCCTGCTGTTACCCGAGGTACCACCTGTTGTTGGAAATCATCGAGGCCGGCGGCTGGGTCATGCTGCCGATTATCGCCTGTTCCATCGTCGCCACAGCCATTGTGCTGGAGCGCTTCTGGGCACTGCGGCGGCGGCGCATCATGCCGCACGACCTGGTCAGCACCATCTGGCAACTCCATCGCAACAACAAGCTCACCGAACTGAATATCCAGGAGATCCGCGACGGCTCCCCCCTGGGGCGGATGCTGGCCGCGGGAGTGGTCAACCGCTTCCACTCACGGGAGATCATGAAGGACGCGATTGGGGATGTAGGGCGTCATGTGGTGTCGGGGCTGGAGCGGTACCTCAATACCCTTGGAACCATCGCCTCGGTCAGCCCACTTCTGGGTCTGCTGGGGACAGTGCTCGGCATGATCGACATCTTCGCGGTGATCAACGAGGCTGGAGTGGGACACGCGGGGCTGCTCGCCGGCGGCATTGCCAAGGCCCTGATCACCACCGCCGCCGGACTCATGGTCGCCATCCCGGCCCTACTGTTTCACCGCTTCTTCAACAGCAAGGTCAACAAACTGGCCATTGGCATGGAGGAGCAGGCGCTGCGCCTGGTGGAGGTGATGAAGGGCGAGCGGGAGGATGGGGTGGAAGACGCCTGATGAACCTGCGCCCAAAGCGTCCCGATGACCCAGAGATCAACCTGGCACCGCTCATCGATGCGGTGTTTATATTGCTGATATTTTTCATGGTCTCCACCACCTTCAAGGACGATGTGCGGATGGAGGTCAAGCTGCCCAAGGCCCAGGGGCAAGCGGGTCAGGCCGAGACCCCCCGAATGTTGGAGGTCATCATCGACCGCCAGGGCCGCTTTTACGTCAACCAGGAGGAGGTGGTGGACCGGACCGTGGCGACCCTCAAGCTCGCCCTGTCCGGGGCACTTGCAGCCGCCAGCGACGAGGCGGCGCTGAAGGACCGAGCGGTGCTGATCAAGGCCGACGCCGACACCCCCCACCAGGCGGTGATGACGGCGATGGACGCCGCCAGTCAACTCGGGTTGGCACGCATCGCCTTCGCCGCCTCTCAGCCGAGTCCGGCCACTGGAGTGCCCCCTTGAGCGCATCCCGCAACGCCAGCACAGACCTGTCCGCGGTCGCCGGCCGCAAGGTCTACCGTCGCCTCATGGGCTATGCCAGGCCCTATTGGCGGATGTTCGCCCTCTCCATTGTCGGCATGCTGTTCTATGCCGCCACGGAGCCGGCGTTTGCCGCCATGATGAAACCGCTCCTGGACGGGACCTTCATCGAACGGGACATGGATACGGTTCGGCTCATGCCGATCCTGCTCATCGGCATCTTCCTGGTGCGCGGGGTGGCTGGCTTTGTCAACAGCTACTGCCTTAGTTGGGTCGGTCGTCGGGTGGTGGCGGACCTCCGCCAGGCCATGTTCGACCATTTGCTGCGCTCGCCGACGCGCTACTACGACAACCACGGGTCCGGACAGATCCTGTCCAAGTTGACCTACAACGTCGAAAACGTCGCCAGTGCTGCGACCCAGGCGGTGACGACCCTGGTGCGCGACGGCTTCAGCATCCTGGGCCTGGTTGCCTATATGCTCTACCTCAACGCCGGCCTGTCGGTGGTCTTCCTGGTGGTGGGGCCCATCCTCGCGCTGGCCGTGCGTTATGCTACCAAGCGCTTCCGTCGCGTCAGCCGGCGCATTCAGGATCGGGTCGGGGACCTGACCCACGCGGCACAGGAGGTCATCGACGGCCATCGGGTGGTCAAGGCCTTCGGCGGTCAGGCGTATGAATCGGCTCACTTCGGGGCTATCAACGAGAAGACCCGCGCCCTGCAAATGAAGATGATCGCCACCGAGGCCATCAATACCCCGTTGGTACAGCTCATCCTGGCACTGGTCATTGCGGCCATCGTCTACCTTTCCACGGTCCAGGGGGTACGCGAGGGGATCTCCGTGGGGACCTTTATGTCCTTTGTGGTAGCCATGGGTCTGCTGCTTCCGCCCATCAAGCGTCTGACTGCGGTCAATTCCCACCTGCAACGCGGTATCGTCGCCGCCGAGAGCCTGTTCGAGCTTCTGGATAGCGAGACGGAGCAGGACACCGGGACCCGTACCCTGGTCCGGGCCGAGGGGCGGCTGGAGTACCGTGGGGTCAGCCACGTCTACTCCGAGGACAAAGGGGCGGTGTTACATGGGATCGATCTGGTGCTGGCGCCCGGAGAAACGGTCGCCCTGGTGGGGCGCTCCGGGAGCGGCAAGACGACGCTGGCAAGCTTGCTGCCGCGCTTCTACGACCCGAGCGCCGGGCAGATCCTGATTGATGGTATCGACATCCGCCATCTCACCCTGGCGAGCCTGAGGGCCCAGATCTCTCTGGTGACCCAGGACGTAGTCCTGTTCAACGCCAGCATCGCCAACAACATCGCCTATGGCCGCGGCGGCGAGGTAACCCGGGAGGAACTGGAGCAGGTGGCCGAGGCGGCCCATGCCCTTGGGTTCATCCAGGCCCTGCCACAGGGGTTCGAGACCCTGATCGGGGACCGCGGGGTCCTGCTGTCCGGCGGCCAACGCCAGCGCCTGGCCATCGCCCGCGCCATGCTAAGAGACGCCCCGTTTCTGGTCCTGGACGAGGCGACATCGGCCCTGGATACCGAGGCCGAACGCCACATCCAGGCGGCCCTGGAGCGTCTCATGGCCCATCGCACGACCCTGGTCATTGCCCACCGTCTGTCCACCATCGAGAAGGCTGACCGCATCGTGGTCATGCAGGAGGGGCGTATCGTCGAACAGGGGCCCCATGCGGAATTGCTCGCCCTGGGCGGCTACTATGCCCGATTGCACCGGTTGCAGTTCCACACAGCAGAGGATGCCTGAGCAAGGCGAAATGGGCGCGTTGCGGTTGGCCTGGCTACCGGATATCGAGCGCTTGTGGTATGGACCGCCCAGCCCCTTGTCCACGGCCCTGCTGCCCCTGTCCTGGCTCTACTGCGCCGTGGCCCAGGGCCGCCGCCTGGCCTATAGTCGTGGCTGGCTGCGGCGGGGCGAACCGCCAGCCCCGGTCATCGTGGTGGGCAATCTGACCGTCGGCGGTACTGGCAAAACGCCGCTGGTGCTCTGGTTGGTGGACTGGCTGCGTCAGCGGGGCCTGCGGCCCGGCATCCTGACCCGCGGCTACGGCGGCTCGGCGAGGGATTGGCCGCGGCAGGTCCTGCCGGGCTCCGACCCGGCGGAGCTTGGCGACGAGCCGGTCCTGCTGGCCAGGCGCAGCGGTTGTCCGGTGGTGGCGGGCCCGGATCGGCTGGCGGATGCCGAGGTGCTGGTGCGCGCCCTGGGCTGCGATGTCCTGGTGAGCGACGACGGGCTCCAGCACTATCGCCTGGGGCGCCGACTGGAGATCGCGGTGATCGACGGCGCACGCGGCCTGGGCAATCGCCGCTGCCTCCCCGCCGGACCCCTGCGTGAGCCCCTGGGGCGGCTTGCGGAGGTGGATCTGGTGATCGGCACTGGCGGCGGCTGCGATGGAGGGCACGCCATGCGCCTGATCCCCGGGGCTGCGGTCAACTTGGCGGACCCTGGCTTGACCCGGGAGGCCGCGGGTTTCGTCGGTGAACGGGTGACGGCGGTGGCGGGGATCGGCAACCCAGGGCGCTTCTTCGCCCTATTGCGATCGCTTGGGCTTGACGCGGTCGCGCGTCCCTATCCGGACCATCACCCTTTCAGCGCCGCGGATGCGGAGAGCTGGGGCCCGGGACCGGTCCTGATGACCGAGAAGGATGCCGTAAAGTGCATTCCCTTCGCCCGGCCCGATCATTGGTTTCTTCCGGTGGAGGCGCGCCCGGATGCCGCCTTCGTTACCACACTCGAGTCTTGCCTGGAGGGGCTATTGCATGGATAAGAAGCTGCTGGACATCCTGGTGTGCCCCCTGTGTAAGGGGCCCTTGTACTACGATAAGGTCGCCGCAGAGCTGATCTGCCGTGCCGACCGCCTGGCCTATCCCATCCGCGACGACATCCCGATCATGTTGGAGGACGAGGCGCGAGTCCTGGCCGCCACGGAGGAGGTCCCAAAGGCGTGATGAACACCAAAAGTCCCCCGGCGGTTGTCGCACCCGACTTCAAGGTCGTCATCCCCGCCCGCCGTGCCTCGACCCGACTGCCCGGCAAGCCGTTGTTGGAGATCGTCGGCAAGCCCATGATCCAGCGCGTCTGGGAGCGCGCCGGGGCGAGCTGCGCGGCGGAGGTCATCGTCGCGACGGACGACGCTGGCATTGCCGCCGCCTGCCGCGATTTTGGGGCCGACGTGGCGCTCACACGCAGCGACCACCGATCGGGCTCGGACCGTATCGGCGAGGTCATAGCCCTGCGCGGCTGGGACCCCGAGACCATCGTGGTCAATCTCCAGGGCGATGAGCCCTGCATGCCCCCGGCCCTGATCGATCAGGTCGCCGCGGGGCTGGCGGGGCATCCCGAGGTCGGGGCAGCAACCCTGGCCTACCCCATCGCCGACGCCGACACCCTATTCGATCCGCATGTGGTCAAGGTGGTCATAGACGGCAATGGGCTGGCCCTGTATTTCTCCCGGGCCCCTATCCCCTGGCACCGGGACGCCTTCCAGAAGGGGCGGGGCTCATTGCCGCGGGGGTGCAGGTTCCTGCGTCACATCGGGCTCTACGCCTACCGCGCCGGCTTCCTCCAGCGTTACATCGCCTGGCCGCCGTCCCCCCTGGAGGTCGCCGAGTCCCTGGAGCAGTTGCGCATCCTGTGGCACGGGGAGGGCATTCACGTCGGCATCGCCGTCGCCGAGCCCGGGCCGGGGGTGGATACGCCCGAGGACATGAAGCGGGTGGCGGAGTTGGTCGGGCGGGGCTGCTGAGGCCCCGGCGTTGCCGGGGGGCCCAGCGTGTGTCGCCGGACCAGGGCTCAGTTGGCCCGATTGCAGGCCGAGAGGCAGTTGAACAGGTCCATCAGTTCATCCGAGAAGTGATTGCGGTCAGCGCCGAAGATGGGGATCTGGACCACCTCGTTGGCGCGGTGGGACGCCTGGCCGAACTGGTCCAACTGGACCGGTGGCAGTCCGCCGCGGCTTTCCAGGACCAGGACACCCTCGTCCGCCAGGACCTCCACCAGGCGGCAGCGACGGCCGAGATGCTCGCAGTCGCGCCCGATCAGTCCCCGCAACCGATCAAGAAAGCCGTCGTCGTTCATGTTTGCACCCGTTTATCTGGTTTCTAACTGCCATCATGGGGGCTTGGGGGCAGGAGTGGAAGCGCACGTCGCCGGCCGGTGGGCGGATTGCTTCCGGTATCCGGGGCGGGATTCAGCTACGATGTGAGGGCCTGGGATTCCGGGCCAACACAGATCGAAAGGAGGATATATGCGCTACAGATTCTCGACCCTGACCTCGGCCCTCTTCACCCTCGGTATGGGCGCAGCGGCCCTGGCTACCGCCGCTGGCTTCGGGGGTGGTCCACCCCCAGGGTACAGCAACCAGGGTTACGGCGGCGGCCCGAGCTACGGGGCACCGGCCCCAGGGGCAGGTGTCGGGTCCGGTGCCCCCAACTACGGTGCCGCACCCTATGGACCCCCGCCCGATGCCGGTAACCCAGCCCCGCGCCCGGGTGGCGGCTATGGCGGGCCCCAGGGTGGGGGTTCGGGCCCAGCCTATGGCGGGCCACGAGGCGGGGATTCCGGTCCCGGTTATGGTGGGCCCCAAGGTGGCGGTTATGGTCCCGGCTATGGGGAGCCCCCCCAAGGCGGCGGATATGGTCCCGGCTACGGTGGGCCTCAGGGCGGCGGCTACGGCCCCGGCCCCGGCCCCGGCTATGGTGGGCCTCAGGGCGGCGGCTACGGCCCCGGTCCCGGCTATGGTGGGCCCCAGGGTGGCGGCTATGGCCCCGGCTATGGTGGGCCCCAGGGCGGCGGCTATGGTCCCGGCTATGGTGGGCCCCAGGGCGGTGATTATGGCCCCGGCTACGGACGCGACGACCGTGGCGATGATCGTGACGATCGCGGCGGATCCAAGGGCAGCGGGTTCAACCCCATGAAGAATATGATCAACCCGATGAAGGGCATGCCCAATCCCATGAAGATGTTCGGCGGGGGCAACAAGGACTGATATGACACTGGCACAGGGATGTGCATTTCTTTATGCGGGTCGGTGCCGGCATGATGCCGCAACGGCCCTGGCGCCTGACGGTAGTGAACGGAGGACCTTGATGGGTCTCGAGTTGAATGTCCGCTTCCCCGGTGGCAAGCGTGTCGATGTCGAAGTCGGCGGCTTCACCATCCCCACCGACCAGTTGCCGCGAGACGGCGGCGAGGGGTCGGCTCCACCCCCCTTCTACCTCTTTCTTGGGTCCATCGCGACCTGTGCCGGGATCTATGCGTTGGGCTTTTGCCAGTCCCGGACCCTGTCCACCGAGGGCCTGGCGCTGAGCATGGACTGGGACTGGGACCCTAAGCGCGGACCCGCCAGTGCGGTGTTGCGGCTGCGACTGCCGGAGGGCTTCCCGGAGCGCTACCGCGACGGCATCGTGAAGGCGATGGAACTGTGTGCCGTCAAGAAGAACATCGAGACCCCGCCGGAATTCCGCATCGAGGTCGAGGGCTAAAAAAAAGAGGCCCCGCGTGAGCGGGGCCAATCCACCACTGAGGAGGTCAGAGAACGGAAGCGACAGAGGGAAGCGCCCGTCTCGACCTTATTCCAAGCAGTTTTTATGCCAGTCTTCCGCTGTTCGTCTAACAACCGGACGTAAAAGCAGAATGACCTCCTTCGCGAGGCCCACCGAGCGGTGGGTGGCGGCTGCTTGGCACCTTCATGGTGGTGTTCCGGCCCGGCCTGCACCTGGGCGGTGCGGGATCTGACCGGTTGAGGGTGGTTGGGCGGTGATTTAAGGAGACGCTGATTAAAGCCATCCTTGGCTTTAATCAGCTCGCGCCCTGCGAGGCGCGACTCCCGGGGCGCTCCATTTTCAACGGCTTACAGCCGTCGAAAATGGCGGGGCATCCCTGCCCCGCACGGGAAGTGCTTTAATCAGCGCTTTCCTAAGGCAGATCGCTGCGGCGGAAGATCAGGTAGCCGCCGAAGGCACATAGCGTTCCAAGCAGCACCGGATAGACCAGGGCATAGACCATGTACCCGGCCTCGCCGAAGGCGTCGAGGATGACGTAGGCGGAGGGCCCAAGCATGACCAGTTGCTGGTCAAGCAACATCATGGCCCCGGTGCGAAAGACCTGGAGCGGATTGGCCAGCGCGATGGCCACAGCCGTCTCTGGTGGGAGCTGGTTGCGGATCATGACCCCGAGCAGGATCAGGTCGAGGAACAGCAGCAGGGTCAGCCACAGAACGAAGGCCGATGCCTGGGCCACGTCCGCGGAGCGGGCCAGGGTCGAGAGCAGCATCCCCAAACCCAGGAAGCACCAGGCGAGCGCCATCAGCAGCCCCGTGTAGTAGGTGAACAGGGCCCAGGGGACCTCCACCCCGCGGAACAGGCCCCAAAGCACGGCCCCCAGCATGGCCAGGAACACCGGCAGGAAGACCACCAGGAAGCGCCCGGCGAGTTTGCCCCAATACCAGGCACCCAGGCCGATGGGGAGCGACAGCAGATACTCATAGACACCGGCCTCGCGGTCGCCGGCCACCGAGCGCACCGTGGTGATGAGGACGAAGACCGGCAGTATGGCCATGGCGAGCTGGATGTAAGTCACCATGAGCCTTGAGAGCCCGGTGAAGCCCATGATCCGCGACTCGGTCAGCCCGAAGGCAAAGAGCAGCGCCACCAGACCGCCAAAGATCAGCGTGTAGGCGAAGAACCACTTGGCCCGCAGCGACTCCAGGACGTCGGTGTGGGCGGTCAGCCAGAGGTGGCGCATGGGATGGCTCCGGCGCTATTGCTGAATGGAGTCGAGGTAGACACCGATCTCGCGGACGGTACGGACCTCCAGGTGGTCGCTGAAGACCGGCATCTTGTGGCCCTCGGCGGCCACCTGGTGGCCCCCGTCGACGGCTGTGAGGACCCGCTCGGCCACGCTGGGGCCACCCAGGCGGCGCAGGACCGTCAGGTTGCTCGGTGTGACCTTGAGCAGAGCCACCAGGGGCCCGCGCCCGTCTGCGTCCGCGCCGTGGCAGTTGGCACAGAACAGCAGATAGTGGGCCTGACCCCGTTCCAGGGTGGCCTTATCCGAGACTGTGTCCGCGCTGGCCGGGCTGGCCAGGGCGATGGCGGCGAGCGCCGCGGCGATGATGGTGCGCTTCTGGTTCATGACCTTACCTCTGTTTTATCGAACCCAGGTGGGAGGGCCGCCCTCGGCCCGATGCAGCGTCGCGGCGGGGGCGCCGCTCCCACAGGAGACTGACCTAGCGGCCCGACGGGGCGGCATCCAGCTTCCCGCCGTGGATGTTGTACTTGGCCTCGACGGTGTTGATGTGTTCCTTGGCGGCGGCCCAGTCCAGGGCATCGGGGGCAGACGCGAGTTGGGCGCCGAGCCCGTACTCCATCGGCGTGACCTGGCCACGGACGTACCAGGCCCGGCGGGCATCGATCCAGGACCCGTCCTGCCAGTCCGTCACCCAGACCTCGGTGCGCGGATCGTCCCGAAAGGGCTTGTCTTCCAGCCAGATGGCGGCGCAGCCGATGTCGTCGAAGAACAGCACCTTGGAGCGCCCTTCGGCCTGAGGGATGCGGACCTGGGCGCTGTGCTTGCGGTCGGACAGGACCATGCGGCAGCGTTCGCAAGTGTTGCGGTCCCACTTCGGAGCCACGGGGCCGGTGCCCGGGTCGTTGGAGCAGGCGGCAAGGACGCCGAGCAACGGCGCCAGCAGCAGGGTGCAAATGGCCAGCCGGAGCGAGGGTCCCACAGGGGCAAGGCGCCGCGGATGAACGCCAGCCTGACCATCCATGGCCTGGGTCCCGGCATCCCGGCCGTGACGACGGGCGGGCGCCGATTGCGAGGTTGACCGCAACTCTGGCTCAGGCATGTCCCACCCCAGGCGGCGTAGCCATGGTCTCTGCCTCATCCATGTGGATCTGGGCCAGCAGGGCGGCGTAGCGCGACAGGACCCCGAGGAAGCGCAGCCGGTCCGGCCCGGCGACGGAGCCCTCCCAGCTCAGGCCAGCGGCGTCCCCGGTGAAGCCCCAGGCGGCGATGGCCCGGGCGAAGGCCTCGTCCGGTCGCAGCAGGCCGACGCGGCAGCGCAGGCGACTGGCCAGGTCCACCAGGTCGGCCACTCGATCATCCAGGACGACCCGGCCCTGGTCCAGCTCGATGACGCGGTTGACCAGGGCGGCGACCTCGTCCAGGCGGTGGCTGGAGATGAGCATGGCCGCGCTGTCCTGCTTCTCCGCCAGGAGTTGGAAGAAGATGTGGCGAGCCTCCGGGTCCAGGTTGGCGGCCGGTTCGTCCAGGACCAGCAGGTCGCTGTCTCGACCCAGGGCGATCGTGATCAGGAGCTTCTGCTTCTGGCCCCCGGAGAGCTTGACGAAGGGGTGGCGGCGGAAGCGCTCCGCGTCCAGGCCCAGGCGTGCGGCTACCGCCACCATACGCTTGGGGTCGGCGTCGCAGACCCCGGCGGCAAAGCGCAGCAACTGGCCTACGGGCATCTTGAGCGGCGGCGGCAACTGAGGCACGAAGCCGATCCTCGACAGTACCTCGGTCCGGTGGGCGCGCGGCTCCAGCCCGTCCACGGTCACCCGACCGCCGCAGGTGTACTCCCCCAGCAGGCAGCGGATCAGGGTGGTCTTGCCGGCCCCGTTGGAACCGACCAGGGCGACGCGGTGGCCGCGCTCGACCTCCAGGTCCAGGGCCTGGAGGACATCCACCCGGCCGAAGCGCTTGCTGACCTGCTCGAAGCGAATCATCGCGGCACACCCATTACAGCACCTTGGCCAGGCCCTTGAACGTGAAGGTGAGGGAGTCGGTGGGGCAGACATCCACGCAGAGCCCGCAACGCGTGCAGTCCGCCGCCACGTCCACCCGCGTGTCCTCCGCCCGACCCTTGATGGTGATGTCCAGCACATGGGGGACCAGGCAGACCTTGCGGCACTCGCCCTCGTGGTGGCAGGACTCGACGTTGTATTGGACCCGCAGCGGCGCGGTCAGGCCCACAAGGCCGTAGGTCAGCCCAATGGGGCAGACATAGCGACACCAGGCCCGGCGCGAGACAAAGACCTCGAAGAGCAGCAGGGCCAGGACCCACAGCAGGGCAACCCCGGGGCCATAGATCAGGGCGCGGCTGGCGATACCCGTGGGGGAGATGGTCTCGAACACCGTATAACCGGTGGCCAGGGCAAGCACCGCGAAAATTGCATAGAAGACCGTGCGAACCCCGCGATGGAAGCGCACATCGCGCACCCAGCGCCTGGCCGCCAGCTTGAGGTGCAGCCACTCCGCCCACTCGGCGATCAGGTGATAGGGGCAGGCCCAGGAACAGAAGGTCCGGCCGCCCAGGAGCCACCACAGGATCAGGACCGTCACGGTGCCTATGACCAGATTGAGCACCATGTGCTTGTACGCGAGCGAGACCTGGAGGGCGGAGTTGAGGTCGGCGAAGTGGAAGCCGACCACCCGGGAGGCGGTCATGGCCCCCTCCACCAACTGGACGTCGAACTGGTAGGAGACCACGAACAGCAGGTTGACGACGATCAGGGCGATCCAGCGGCGGTTCCGCCACTTGTGGCGCTTGGCGGTCCCGGCGTGGGCGGCCTCGATGGCCTCCAGCGTCTCTTTGGTCAGGCGCTCAGCCGCCTTGCGTTCATAGACGAACTTGACCTCCTGGGATTGGCGTTCGGGCAACGGTCGCTCGACGGTGAGGCCGAGCAGATGGCGCAGGGAATCGACGATGTAGCTCATGCCGGTACCTCCGTCACCCGGTCGATGTCGATGACGATGGCGGTGGGCTCCACCGGGCAGATCATCTCGCAGACCCCGCAGCCGACGCAGCCGTCCTTGATCACGGGCATCATCCCCTGGCCGCCGGGCCTGGGCTCCAGGGCGATGGCGTGGCGCGGCGGGCACTCGTTGCCGATCTTCTCGGCGACCCGCGCCACCTGGCCTGGCTCCGGGGGTTTTTCTGCCGCGCACTCGATGATGCGGATCTCGATGGGGCACTGGCGCACGCACAGGTCGCACAGCTCCAGGTCGTAGGGATGGTCCGCCACGGCCACCGGCGTCCAGCGATCGACCTCTGCGTAGCGCAGCGTGCCGCGGAACTCGGGCCCCCGCGCCAGGCCCTTGAACCCCTTGCCTTGCATCGCCAGGCAGGCGTCCGGCCGGTCCAGCCGGGCGTAACCCATGCGGGTGTCCGCGGGGAAGTCGAGGTGGTGGGTCAGGGCCCCGGTGGGGCAGGCCAGGACGCACTGGAGCCCGTCGCAGGAGAAGTCGCAGGCCTGGGTGCGGGCCTCGATGTAGGGGACGCCGATGCCGACCCCATCGAGTAGGTCCGCGAGCTTGATGGCCTCCACCGGGCAGACCTGGACGCATTGGCCGCACTTGATGCAGGCGGCCAGGAATTGCTGCTCATCGAGCAGGTCCTTGATGGCCCCAGGCGGGCGGAGCCGGGCGTTGGCCGCGCCGATCAGGGGCAGCAGGCCGGCCAGGGAGACACCGACCATGCCGACCCCAAGCCCGAGGGTGCGCAGAAACTCACGGCGGTTCTGTTCGCGGCGGGCCTTGCTGAGAGCTGGTTTTGCCTTGGTGGTCTGTGCGTTCATCGCATGCTGATCTCTGTGTAGGTCGGGCTTTAGCCCGACCGCAACGCCCGGTGGTTCGGGCGATGTCAGGGTCGGGCTGAAGCCCGACCTACTTCCTAATCCCGACCGATGGCACCGCGCAGGGCGCCGAGGGCGTCGAATCCGCCGGTGTCCTGGGTGGGGGCGGCGGCCGGCTCGTCTGCCTCGTCGTCATCGTCGTGTCCCCCGGCCAGGGCCGCCTTGGGGTCGGCGATGGCCAGCTTGACCTCGGAACCCCACAGGGGGCGCTCGTCGCGCACCATCAGGTCCGGTGCGGAAAAGGGGGCCAGGCGCTCCAGGAAGTCGAGCACCTCGAGCAGGGGCGAGCCTTTGAAGAACTGGGCCGGGGGCACGTCCATCCAGAGCCGGTCGGCGTAGTCGTAGAGGGTGTACTGGGTATCGCCGACGCCGTCGCCGTCACGGTCGAAGCCCTCGTAGTCGTCCCAGTAGTTGCCCTCCCAATGGTTGCGGCTGGCGGTCTTACCGCCCTCCACCACCACCTGGGTGATGTTTCCCTGAAACTTGTTTCCGATGAAGGCATTGCCCTGCCAGTCGTTGAGGAAGCGCACAGCAACGCCGTTGTAGGCCACCAGATTGTCACGGATGCGGTTGGTGGTGCCTGGCTGATAGGGGGAGACGTCCAGATAGAGCCCGATGGCGCAATAGAGGACCCGGTTGTTCTCGATGGTGACATCGGATGTCTCCTTGAAGCCGATGCCGACCCCGGTCACCCCGGCGGCGTTGGCGATGAGGTTGTTGCGGACTATGACCCCATCGCTGTACATGAGGAAGATCCCCACCGTGTTGCCCTCGTAGTGGTTGTCCTCCACCCGATTGGTCTGGGAATACATGAAGTGCAGCGAATAGCGCCCGCGGCGGGCGTCGTTGCGGGCGATGAGGTTGTCGCGCGAGTACCAGACCACGGTGTCGCGGGAGTCGCGGATGACGTTGTCGGTGATCTTGTTGCGGAAGCTATACCAGAGGCGGATGGCATCGCCACGGATGCCCAGCTCCACGGGCTTGGACGAGATGTGGTTGCGCCGGACGATGTTGTCCTCGGACTGTTGCAGATCGACGCCGAAGAGGCAGTCGTCGATGGTGTTGTCCTTGATGACATTGAAGTTGCCGCGGACCTGCACGCCCGAGTCGATGTCGTTGTGGGAGTTGCCGGAGTTGGTGATCCGCAGCCCCTTGAGGGTGGCGCCGTCGGTGTCCAGGAGCACCACGGTTCCCTTGCCGCCGCCGTCGATGGTCACCTGCCCGGCGCCGTCGATGGTCAGGGGCTTGTCGATGACCACGGGCCCGGCATAGGTCCCCGGGGCCGGGGTCAGGGCGGCGCCAGATTCCGCCGCATCGACCAGGGCCTGGAAGGACGGGTAGGTGTCCGCATTGGCCTGGGTGTGTCCTAGCCCGACCCAGAGCAATCCGCCGAGCAGCACTCCCACGGAACAGAAGGCGTTCATTGGTAGGCAGCGCTCACACGCCCCGCAGTTCCTTGCGCCGCAGCAGGGCGGCAAAGGCGAGCAGGACGGTCATGGCCAGCATGAGCCCAAAGCCGATGGCGGGATAGGAGTGGGTGGCGAACTGGGCCACCTTGCCCTGACCGAAGACCGTGGGCATGAAGGGCTTGACGGTGAAGGCGCCCATGTCATTCAGGGTGTGGCCGTACCACCAGAGCCAGGCGGAGTAGTCGATGAGGAAGAACAGCGGCAGGGCGATGGGAACCAGCACCAGGAGCCAGTAGAGCAGGCCGGCGTTCTTGCGCGCCCCCCACAGCAACAGGAACATGGCGCCGATGAGCAACCAGAAGATCCCGTGGGCCGCACCGCTCATGGTCTTCGCCATGGGGCCGATCTCTGCGGGGTTGTTGAAGTAGCGCCCCAGGCTCTTCTCGTAGTGCCAGGCCAGGAGCTGGCTGCCGCTGCCGGTCCATGCCTCTGTAGCGCCGCGGCGCTCCGAGTCCTTGGTGAAGGTGGTCTTGAGGTTGTCGAGATAGAGCTGCTTGTCGGCATGCGCGGCCAGGCCCTTGACGGCGCCGGCGGTCGCCGCCGGCTGGGCGTCGGGCATGGACTTGGCCAATTCCGCCTTGAGGCGGGCGATCAGGGCCTGACCAGGGCTCACCTCCTTGGCCTCCGCCTCACCGGCGGACTGGTCCATGGAGGTGACCATGGCCTCCAGATACCCGACATTCTGGTACTTGAGTCCGTCGGCCCCGTAGAAATACAGGTACATCCACCCGCCGAGGGCGGCAAAGGCGATGGCCATGACCCCCAGGCGCAGCTTGGGGGTTTGGATCGCGAAACCCACCAGCATCACGCCGAGCATGGTGATCAGGAAGGGGGAGAAGGCACGCTCGATCACCCCGCCAGCGGCGATGGGGTACATGCCGACGTAGTGATTGATGGTGTCCATCTCGTGGACACAGTCCAGGGCCTCCGTCTCGCTGATCTCGGCCTTCTCCACCTTCTGGCAGCCGTTGACGACGCCGTTCATGTGGAAGTGGATTCGCACCCCGTCCGGGAAGGCCTCCGGCGGGTAGTTCGGTGCAGTGAGGGAGACCCACCACACGGGGAGGAAGTAGATGGCGACCAGCAGGGCGAGGGCCCCGGCGACCAGGAGATAGACCAGGGGATTGGCCTTGGAGGGGGTGACGGCGTTCATGGCAGGCCTGCGAACAGCGTGGGAGGGGCGCATAGGACCCCAGGGTGAGCCTTATTTCGACCAGTTATGCGTTATTAGACTCGTAGGTTGGGCCGACGAAGGAGGCCCAACAGTCAGGGGCTTGGGTGGCCTCTGGCGTTGGGCTTCGTTCCTCAGCCCAACCTACAAATTGAACCAAACCAAAACGATCAGTTGAAGTCCGGGTTCTTCCAGTCCGCCGAGGGGGCCATCTTGTCCGCCGGTGGCTTGATGCGCGAGGCATAGTCGATCACCGCCAGCAGTTGCTGCTCGGTGAACTCATGCACCTGCTTGACCATGTCCGGGTTGGCGTTCTTGCGCTTGCCGCCCTTGATCTCGCGGAACTGGCGCAGGATGTACTCGTAGTGCTGGCCCTGGAGCTTGGGATAGAACTTCTCGGCGTCGCCCTCGCCGTTGTCGCCGTGGCAGCGCACGCAGTTGTCCGCGTAGAGTTGCTTGCCCAGTGCCAGGTCTGTGCCAGGCCCCACGCCGTTATCCGGGGTCATGGGCAGGCTTGCCATGTAGGCGACCACGTCCGCCAGGGCCTGGGGTCCGCCGATCTGGCTCGGCAAGGCGAATGGGTACATGGTCGGGTTGTCGCGGTTCAGGGCCCGGATATCGGCGAGCTGCTTGACGATGACGGTCCCGTGCTGCCCGGCCAACTGCGGGAAGGTCCCGTCCTTGCTGCCCCAGCCCTCGGGCAGGTGGCAGGCGGCGCAGACCTCGTAGACGTCGCGCCCGTTCACCGGGTCGCCCTTGAGGTGCAGGGCCTCGTCCTTCTCCCCGCCTGCCTCGTTCCAGGCGAAGGCCGCCCCGCCCAAAGCGAGACCGACCGCCACCGCCAGGCCCTTCACGAACAGATGCTTACTCATCGAAAACTCTCCAGCTTCTGACACCGGCCGCGCCGCGGGTCTCCGCCCTCGGGCTTGGCATTTTTAAATACTGCGGCGGGGCGTCTGCCCCGCCTGTGACCCTGGCCAGTCTAGGCCGATTGCGGGGTCTAGCCTTGACAACCGTCAATCGGGGTTGGAATGCAACCAGCAGGATTCGCTGGCTATTGCAGCGTCGCCAGCCAGTTGGCGATGGTGCGCATCTCCTCCTCCGAGACCAGGGGCATGATGCCCTTCATGGCCGCGGTTTGACCGTTGTTGCGGGCGCCGGTCTTGATGTCGTTCATTTGGTTGTACGCATAGTCGGCGCTCTGCCCGGCGAGCTTTGGATATGTCGGCAGGATGGGAGTCTTCGCATCCTTGCCGTGGCAGGCGAGACAGGTCTTCTTGGCGTACAGGGCCGCACCATCGGCGGCGCCGGCCGCGGCCGGCGCTGCTGCCGGGGCATCGGCCGCCGGGGTCAGGCTGGGGGCCAGGGTCAGGGCCAGGGCAGGGATTGCAAATAATAGGGTCTTGCACTTCATGACATCACCTCTCAACGCATGGGGGTATGTGTCCCCCAAAAGTCGGGAGGGGGGCTTACGCCCCCCTCGGTTATGGATCAAGCAGCCGGTTTTTGGCTATTTGACCTTCTTGGCCCCGTTCTGCTCCAGGTAGGTCTTGGCGCGCAGCCCGAGGTCGGCGGTCTTGACCTGGTACTGCCACCACTGGTTGGCCCAGAGCATCGCGTTCTGCCAATCGCTCTTGGCCGCGGCGGCGTCCGCCTTCTCCTTGGACTCCTTGGCAAAGCCGAGCTGGTCGGTGGCGTCTTCCACCAGGGCCACGACGGTGGGGAAGTCCTTGAAGTTGTGGCTGGTGATGAAGCCCACGACCATGTCGATGACGCCTTGGGTCTCGACGTTGGTCTTGACCTGGGTCTCGTAGTCGGCCTTGGTGTAGGCCACGCCCTCCTTCATGGCGACCGCCTCACCCTTGTAACCCTTGGGCTTGACCAGCAGGTAGCCCTGCATCTCCAGGTGCAGCGCCGAGCAGAACTCGGTGCAGTAGTAGGGGTAGACGCCGGGCTTGTCGGCCTGGATGGTGACCGAGGAGGTCTTGCCGGGCTCGATGGAGAGCTGAACCGCGTGGCCGTACATGGCGAACCCGTGCACTTCGTCCTGGGCACGCTCCAGATTGGTCAGGTGGATGACCACCGTGTCGCCCTCCTCGGCCTCGATGATCTCAGGCGTGATGTGGGAGCGAATCACCGAGCCCATAACGGTGACGGTGCACTTGCCGGCGGCGTCGCAGGTGCGCTCGGTCTTCTCGCGCCCGGCGCGGGTGGCGAAGGGTGACTTCTCGTTGGTGCGGCTGTTCCAGCCGGACTTGTAGCGGACCTCGGGTTGCAGCTTGTCGGCCTTGATGGCCGCCACATAGTGGGGCTCGCCCAGCGGCAGGGGCATGTCGTAGAGCAACTGCATCTTGTCGCCGCTGATGTCGATCAACTGGTGGTTCTGCGGGTGCAGGGGGCCCACCGGGTTGAACCGGTCGATGGCCAGCTTGTTCAAGGCGACCAGGTACTTGCCGTCCGGGTTGACGGTATCGCCCTCCATGGTCATCAGGTGGCCGATGTTGTAGTGGATGGAGATCTTGTCGAGGACCTTGCCCTCGCAGTAGTCCCACTTGGCGACCATGGAGTCCACATACAGGGACGTGTAGGCGACGCAGGGCTTGGAGTCGAACTGGGTGTGCAGGGGCCCGAGGCCCAGTTCCGCCTGGACGTGCAGGGCGTCCTTCATGGCGATGATCGGGATGCCGTAGGGGTCCTTGCCCTCGAACTTGCCGGCCTTGATGGCGGCCATGATCTTCTCGAAGCTGTACACGGAGGTGTGGCTGTCGAGCTTGCCGGAGACGATGATGAGCTTGCCGTCCGGGGTCACGTCGGCGCCGTGGGGGCTCTTGGGCTCAGGGATCAGGTAGAGGAGCCCCTCGGCGACCGCCTGTTCCATGGAGATCACAGGCATGCCGTTGCGCATCGGGACCTTGCCGGCCTTGACCAGCTCCTCGGCCTTCTTCCAGTTGGTCACGTGCAGGAAGTCGGTATCCTTGGAGGAACAGCCGGCCTCGAAGGGCGGGCGCCCGCGCTCGATGCCGCCCACATAGCGCTCGGTGCAGAAGGAGTTGGTGAAGCCCCAGCCGTAGCTGTCCTTCTTGCCCGCGTCGGAGAGGTCCTGACTATAGGGGGGCAGCTCGAAGGTGAAGGAATTCTCCGGCTCGATACGCCCCTTATCCTTGTTGAATTTCCAATAGGTCAGGCCGCCGCGGTACTTGTCGTTGAACTCTTCGAGTGGGACATAGCCCACGTCGCTGTATGGGGCCGCGTACTGGGTGGCCTCCATCACGTACTCGGTGTTGGGGGTGACGAAGGCCCCGCCGTGCTCCGAACGGAACAGGGGGTTGACGACGATCTGCTTGGTCTCGAAGTCGTGCAGGTCGATCACCGCCAGACGCGGATTGGCCTTGTCGTTGATGAACAGGTAGCGCCCATCGTAGTCGCCCTCGGTCTCCGAGAAGGCCGGGTGGTGGGTGTCGCCGTAGTTGAGGTCCTTGCCGTCGATGCGGCCCTGGGCCAGAACGGCCTTGGACTCGTCGTCGAAGCCGTAGCCCTGCCAGGGCTCGGGTGTGAAGACGCCGATGTACTTCAGGATGCGCATGGACGGGATGCCGTAGACGATCACCTGGCCGCTCTGGCCGCCGGAGCTGAAGGCGAGGTACTCGTCGCGCCCCCCGGTGGGGGTGTAGGTCTTGGCGGCGGCCAGGATGTCCTTCTCCGTCAGGCCGCGGGCCTTCATGACGTCTTGCAGGTTGTCCGCGGCCCAGGCCGCGGTCGTCCCGCCGAATGCGAGCGCCATC
The DNA here is from genome assembly GCA_963802205.1 of uncultured Gammaproteobacteria bacterium. Taxonomy (GTDB): domain Bacteria; phylum Pseudomonadota; class Gammaproteobacteria; order Chromatiales; family Chromatiaceae; genus DYRB01. Next base: position 57,493 of record CAWDHW010000027.1, read on the forward strand.
CCCAGGGTCAGGGACAGGGCGCGCCCTGTAAATTGTTGCATGGTTGTCCCCCAAATAGGCGGTTTACGAGGGTCCACCGGCGACCCGGGCGGGTTGCGGTGGTCGGCGCGCCGGTTGGCCGGGCCTGGGGGTCTCGTCCTGGGGCTCAGGGCGGGGCAGCCGGCAGGTCGGGCGGCGGCGCGCCGGAAAAGCATGGCCCCTGTTGCGGGGGTGCGACTTGATTTGGGTCAAACAACCTTTCTTGCTACGGCAAAAAACCCAATTTACGGTCGGGTGCGAGGCGTGGCGCCGCACGGGGGTCAACGGCGGCGCCTGGAGGGGGAGGGGGGAGCGGCGCCTGCCGGCGCCGTCCCGGGTCAGGCCTTCGCGGTCGGGGGGATGATCTGGTGCGCTCACCAGATAGTCGATGACCTCGGCCGCCAGTGCCTCGGGGGACTTCTCTCCGGCCAGCAGGGTCAGTTCCGGGGCCTGCGGGGCCTCGTAGGGGTCGTCGATCCCGGTGAAGCCTTTCAGTTCGCCCGCGCGGGCCTTCTTGTAGAGGCCCTTGGGGTCCCGTGCCTCGCAGACCTCCAGGGGGGTATCCACGAAGACCTCGATGAAGTCACCTGGCCCCATGGTCGCGCGGACCATGTCGCGGTCGCGTCGATAGGGGCTGATGAAGGCGGTGAGCGAAATGAGCCCGGCCTGGGCGAAGAGCTGGGCCACGGCACCGATGCGGCGGATGTTCTCTTCCCGGTCGATGGCCGAGAAACCCAGCCCGAAGCGCCTGGCGAAGTCCTCCCCGTGGGCCTCTGTGAGCATCCCGGGGCCCGCGTTCAGGCCGTGACGGACGTTGTCGCCGTCGAGGACGGCGCTGTTGACGCCCAGGCGGCTGAGCTGATGGTCGAGGACGTTGGCGACCGTGCTCTTGCCCGACCCGCTCAGGCCCGTGAACCAAATGACGCACCCCTTATGCCCGTTGATGCGTTCGCGCTCGGCTCGGGATACCTGGTGGTCGTGCCAGGTGACATTGGTTTCGTTGGTCATGTGCCTTTCTCTAGGTTGCAGGAATCGGCGCCATTGTCCCGTGATCGGCGGCGTTGGGCTAGCCGGAGTGCCTCGCGGGCGGGACCTCTCGTGAGCCGGGCAGAAGGGTGCCGACGCGCCTCAAGGTCAGGCGGACTTCCGAGGGTCAGGCCTCGAATGATGTCCTCGTCGCTGGTCTTGGCGGTGAGCAGGATGATGGCCTGCTCCGGGTCCGCGGCGCGCACGCGGTTGCAGATCTCGAAGCCGTCGATCCCGGGCAGCATGCCATCCGGCAGGATCGGGTCGAAGCCGCCGCCCAGGGCCTTGGCAGTCCCTCGCGCCCGTCGGGCTTCGCAGTGGAAGACGAACAGTGTGTAACATGGCGGACCGGCCGCTGGACCGCGTGACGCCGACACCTCCTGTCGTTGCTGTGCGTGCGGTCGGTGTGCACACCCGCCCTGCGTGCGACAGCCCCTTTGCCCCTTTGCCCCGGTGCATCAGATCCATGCTCAGCGACCGCGCTACCCGCCTCTTTGTGACCCTGACGGGCTTCTTCGTCTGCAACGCGGTCATTGCCGAGTTCATCGGCATCAAGATCTTTGCGCTGGAGCAGAGCCTGGGGCTTGCGCCCTTCGACTGGGACCTGTTCGGGCAGACCGGCTCGCTCAACTTCACCGCTGGCGTCCTGTTGTGGCCTGTGGTCTTCATCATGACCGACGTCATCAACGAGTACTTCGGTCGCCGTGGGGTGCGGTTCATGTCGCTGCTGACCGTCGGGCTGATCCTCTATGCCTTCGCGTTCGCTTACATCGCCATCGGCCTGGCGCCGGCCTCCTGGTGGTTGGGGGTGTCCCAGGAGCAGGGGGTCCCGGACATGCAGGCCGCCTTCGCGGTCATCTTCGGCCAGGGGATGTGGACCATCGCCGGGTCCGTGACCGCCTTCCTCATTGGGCAGTTCATCGACATCGCGGTCTTCCATCGGGTGCGACGCCTGACCGGGGAGCGCATGATCTGGGCCCGGGCCACGGGCTCGACCTTGGTCTCCCAATTGGTGGATAGCTTCGTGGTCCTCTACATCGCGTTTGTCATCGGGCCCCAGCACTGGCCCATCTCGCTGTTCCTCGCCGTCGGCACCGTCAATTACCTCTACAAGGTCGTTGCCGCCGTTGCGCTCATACCACTGATCTACGCCTCGCGCAGCCTGTTGGAACGTTATCTGGGGACGGCGACCGCGGAGCGCCTGCGGGCCCAGGCGGCGGCGGACTGAAGCCGGGGCGCCGGGAGCCACCATCGGGTGGGTCCCAGACCGGGTCGTCCTGCTACCATGCCGCGCCGCCACCTACCCCCAAGAACGGAGCCGCCCATGACTCAACCTGCCAGCACGGACGACAAGGCGTATCTCAACCGTGCACTGGAGACGAGCATCCGCCTCGGGCTCGTAGCCCTCTTAGCCGTGTGGTGCTTCCGTATCGTCGAGCCCTTCATCATCCCCCTGGTCTGGGGTCTGATCATCGCCGTGGCCTCCTACCCGGGCTTCGTCAGGCTACGGGGGCTCCTTGGAGGGCAGCGCGTTCTGGCGGGGGTCGCCTTCGTCCTGATCGCCCTGGTGGTGCTGGTAGTCCCGGCCGCGCTGCTCGGCGGGACCATAGCCCATGGGGCGGGTAGCCTGGTGGAGGGGTTCGATCAAGGGACCATCCGCATCCCGGCGCCGCCGGCCGGCGTCGCCGACTGGCCCCTGGTGGGAGAGCCGATCCATGGCTTCTGGGCCGCAGCGGCGCAAAACCTCGAGTCGGCCCTGCTCGAAGTGGCCCCCCAGGTTCGGGCAACGATCAGCTGGGTCCTGTCCATGGCCGCGGGGCTGGGTCTGGGGTTGTTGCAGTTCATCTTTGCCATCGTCATTGCAGGAGTTCTCCTGGTGCAGGACCAGGCCGGGCGTCGGGCCACCTGCGCCATCGCCCGCCGCCTGGCGGGGGAGCGCGGGGTGCAGTTCGCCGGACTGGCAGAGGCGACGGTGCGCAGCGTGACCCGTGGCATCCTCGGCGTGGCCCTGATCCAGTCCCTGTTGGCGGGGCTCGGCTTTCTGGTGGTGGGGGTCCCTGCGGCGGGGCTCTGGGCCCTGCTTTGCCTGCTGCTGAGCGTGGTACAGATCGGCATTTTCCCGGTGACCATCCCGATCCTGATTTACGTCTTCTCCAAGGTCGAGCCCATGACGTTCATCCTGTTCCTGGTATGGAGCATCTTCGTCGGGACACTGGACAACATCCTGAAACCGATCCTCCTCGGGCGTGGGGTGGCCGTGCCCATGGCGGTCATCTTCGTCGGGGCCATCGGCGGCTTCATCACCTCCGGCATCATCGGGCTCTTCGTCGGCTCCGTGGTCCTGGTGCTGGGCTACAAGCTCTTCCTCGCCTGGCTCTACGAGGATGACGAGGCCAGTCCGGCGATGGAAGGGACGGCCTGCAGGGAGCGCGCGCCTGGGCAGGAGGGGTGACTAACCCCCGGCCCGCCCCAGCATCTCCTCTGCGTGGGCGCGGGTCTTGGGGGTGATTTCGGTCCCACCGAGCATACGGGCGATCTCTTCGACTCGGTCCAGGCCCGCCAGGGGCCGGATCTGGGTGTGGGTCTGTCCGTCGTGGGCGTGCTTGCTCACCCGCAACTGGTGGTGACCCTGGGCGGCGACCTGGGGCAGGTGGGTGACGCACAGGACCTGGCGCTCCGTCCCCAACTGGCGCAGCAGGCGCCCGACGATCTCCGCCACTCCGCCGCCGATGCCGACATCCACCTCGTCGAAGACCAGGCTGGGGACCCGCCCGCACTGGGCCGTGGCCACCTGGATGGCGAGCCCGATCCGGGAGAGTTCGCCCCCCGAGGCAACTTTTGCCAGTGGCGCCAGGGGTTGCCCCGGATTGGCGCTGACCTGGAACTCGATGCGCTCCAGCCCTCCGGGGCCGATGTCGTCGGCGTCCAATGGGGTTAGGGCAACAGCGAAGGCACCGCCGCCCATCCCGAGCTGGTGCATGAGGCCCGCGATGGTCTCCCCCAGGCGGCGCGCGGCCTCGGCCCGGGCGGCGGTCAAGCCTGCCGCATGCTCCAGGTAGGCGGCGCGGGCGGTGTTGCGGGCGGCGGCCAGGGCGGCGGTATCCTGGTCCGCCCGCTCCAGGGCATCGTGCTCTGCGCGGCGGTCTTCCAGTGCCTGGGGCAATCCCTCCGGGGGGCAGCGATACTTGCGCCCGAGGTCGTGGACCTGACCCAGGCGGGCCTCGATCCGTTCCAGTTGACGGGGGTCCAGGTCGAGGGCGGAGAGGTATTGACGCAGGGCAGCGGCGGCCTCCTGGACCTGGATGGCGGCCCCGTCCAGCAGCTCCAGGGTCGCGCCCAGGTGCGGATCCAGGGCGGCTAAATCCGCAAGCCCGGCGCAGGCATGGCGCAGGGTATCGCCGACGCTGGGCTCGGCCTCGTCGAGTTGCGTCAGGATTCGGGCGCCGACCTCCTGGAGCTTGCCCAGGCTGCCGAGCCGCCTCTGCTCAGTGTCCAGGTCCAGGATCTGGGCGGAGGTCAGGCCCAGGGCCTCCAGCTCGCCGATCTGATAGCGCAGCAGGTCGAGACGGGCGACGCGGTCGGCGCCTTCGGTCTCCAGACGGCGGAGCAGCCGATCCTGGTCCCGATAGACCCGTGACAGATCGGCTACCGCCCGGGCCTGATCGGCGTGGCCGCCGTAGGCGTCGAGCAGGTCGCGCTGGGTGGCGGGACGCAGCAGGGACTGGTGGGCGTGCTGGCCGTGGATGTCCACCAGCCGTTCGCCGAGTTGCTGGAGCTGGGCCGTGGTGGCGGGGCGGGCGTTGACGAAGGCGCGCGAGCGCCCGCCGTCCACCAGCAGGCGGCGCACCAGGCAGCCGCCGTCGTCGTCGAGCCCCTGATCCTCCAGCCAGGTGCGTGCCTCTGGGCAGGTCTGGATGTCGAAGTCGGCGACGATCTCCGCCCGCTCGCAGCCGTTGCGGATCATCCCCGGGTCGGCCTTGTCCCCCAGGGCCAGGCCCAGGGCGTCGATGAGGATGGACTTGCCCGCCCCAGTCTCCCCGGTCAGGGCTGTTAGCCCGGCCTGGAGATCCAGTTCCAGGGTGCTGACGATGGCCAGGTCGCGGATGTAGATGTGGTTCAGCACGAGCCGGCCGCCGGGGTCGTGGAGGACGGATCCTGGCTCTGGTCCTCGGTGTTGGCAGGCACATGACCGCCCCAGCCGAGTTTGGCCCGCAGGATGGCGTAGTGATCGTGACCCCTGGGATGGAGTAGGCGTGCCGGTTTGGGGGCCTTGCGTACCAGGATTCGGGCGCAGGGCCCCGGGGCCTGGTTGGTCTGTCCGTCGCAGGTGACGTGGACGCGGCCCTGGTCGAAACCGGCGATGCGGATCTCGATGCGGCTGTCGCCCGGGACCACCAGCGGGCGGTTACTGAGGGTGTGGGGGCAAATGGAGACGAGCACGATCACGTCCAGGGACGGGTGGACCAGGGGCCCACCACCGGACAGGGCATAGGCAGTGGAACCGGTAGGGGTGGCGATGATGATGCCGTCGGAGCGCTGGGCATTGACGAAGGAGCCGTTGATGTAGGTCTCGAACTCGATCACCCGCGCCGTATTCCACTTGTGGATGACGACATCGTTGAGGGCCAGCATGTCTTGACCCGTGGGTTGCGCGGGTCCCGGCCCGGCGTCCGACCCGGCGCCTTCCCACGCCGCCAGCCGGGCGGTCAGGAGGCAGCGCGCCTCCTCGGCGAAGGCCCCCTCCAGGATACGGTCCAGGCAACCCTCGATCTGGTCCGGGGAGACATCCGCCAGGAACCCCAGGCGCCCGAGGTTGATCCCCACCAGGGGGACGTTAAAGGCCGCCATGGCGCGGGCGGCGCCGAGCAGGGTGCCGTCGCCGCCGACCACCACCACCAGGTCGCAGCGCCGGCCCAGCTCCTCGCTGCTGTGGGCCAGGTCGGCGGGGCGGCCGAGGAGTGCGGTGCTGGTGGCATCGCACAACACGGCGCGACCGCGCTGCCCCAGGTGCCGGACCAGACGCTCCAGGGTCGGCGTCACCCGCTCGGGGTCGCCGCTCTTGCCGATGATGCCGATGGTCTGGAACTGGGGCATAGACTGGGCAGGGTGCCAGGGCCAGGGGTGCACGGGGGCTGAGGCGACAAAGTAGCATGGCCTGTGGGACGCGCCAATAAGGCTTGATCATCGATGCAGGGGACCTCGGCCGGGGGCGTGCCGGACGTTTTGGACCCTGGGTACCCAATGGCTGCCAAGCGACATCGCAAGGTTCTGGAAGGAGCGGATGCCCCGGCCGGCATGCGGCTCGTCGGTCTGAGTCGCCACAGCACGCTGGGGCCGACCGTTGGCGCCGACCTTGACAGCCCGGGCCTCACACCCTAAATTTCTCCGACCTTAGCACTCGCCCCCAAAGAGTGCTAACACCATGGCCGATCCCGGTCGCCCTCCTAAAAAGTGCGTTGACAGCGAGATCCGCTTGGCCACACAAGGCACACCCCGTGACAAACAGGTTAGCGAGCGCGCCCAGCACTTTCTGAAGGCGCTCATCGAGCGCTACATCCGCGAGGGCCAGCCCATCGGATCGCGTACCCTGGCCAAGGACACCGGACTGGACTTAAGTCCGGCGACGGTGCGCAACGTCTTGTCGGACCTGGAGGAAATGGGCTTGGTGGCCTCCCCCCACACCTCGGCAGGGCGCATCCCGACGGTGGCAGGCTATCGCCTGTTCATCGATAGCCTGCTTACGGTCAAACCCCTTTCGGAGCAGGACATGGAGTCCATGCGCCAGGGCCTGGGCCCGCAGCGGGACCAGACGGCTATGATCGAGAGCGCCTCCCGACTGCTGTCCGGCATCACCCACATGGCCGGGGTGGTCATGATCCCGCGCCACGAGCGCAACGTGTTTCGCCAGATCGAGTTGTTGCCGCTGTCGTGCAACCGCATCCTGGCCATCCTGGTGACCAGCGATGGGGACGTGCACAACCGCATCCTGTCCACGGCGCGTTGCTTCACCTTGGCAGAGCTGGAGCAGGCGGCCAGCTTCCTGAATGGGTTGTTTACCGGCCAGGACATGCGCGACGTGCGCAAGCGCCTCGTTGATGATTTGCAGCGGGCACATGCCCACATGGACGCGGCCATGGTACGGGCGGTGGAGATGGCCCAGCAGGTAGTGGCGGGTGCCGAGCATAAGGACGACTGCTACATCGCCGGCCAGACCAATCTCATGGAGTTCAGCGAGTTGGCGAGTCTGGACCGGCTGCGGCAGCTCTTCGACGCCTTCACCCAGAAGCGCGAGCTGTTGTTTCTGCTCGACCGCTGCATCGAGGCCGAGGGGGTGCAGATCTTCGTCGGGCAGGAGTCCGGTTACCGCATTCTCGACGATTGCAGCCTGGTGACGACCGCCTACCGGGTGGACGACCAGGTGGTCGGGGTCCTCGGCGTCATAGGTCCGACGCGGATGGACTACCAGCGGGTCATCCCCGTTGTGGACGTCACCGGCCGGCTGCTGGCGGCGGCGTTGCGCCAGCAATGACCGCGGTAAGACGATTCGTCTGCCGATGAACGCCAACAGACGCAAATTGGAAAAGCGGGTTGTGGATGCATCGAGCGTACCGGCCCCAGGCGTACTGTAACCCTTTCGATTCGGAGATCGAGATGACACCACAAGAGATACCTAAGCACTTGGACGAGGCACCGGAGACAGACGAGGGCGAGATCGTCGGCGAGGAGATCGCAGCGACGGCGGGCGATCCGCCGCCCCAACTCCAGGCACTGCTCGAGGACGCACGCGCCCGGGCCGACGATCATTGGGACCAGCTCCTGCGCACCCGCGCCGAGATGGAGAACCTCCAGCGTCGTCAGGCCCGGGAGCTGGAGAACGCCCACAAGTTTGCCCTCGACGGGTTCGTGCGCGAGCTCCTGCAAGTGCGCGACAGCCTGGAACTGGGCTACGACGCGGCCCACGCCCCAGGCTCCGACATCGCCAAGCTGCGCGAGGGGACCGAGCTGACCTTAAAGCTCATGGCCGACACCATGACCAAGTTCGGGGTGGAGGTCGTGGCACCGGAGGGCGAGCCCTTCAATCCGGAGCTTCACCAGGCCATCACCCTGGTGCCGCGGGCGGACTTGCCACCCAACACCGTGGTCACGGTGGTGCAGAAGGGCTACCGCCTCAACGGCCGCCTGGTGCGCCCGGCCATGGTGATCGTCTCGCGGCAGGCCTGACGCCCCCGGCAGATCCCCCGGCGGGTCCGCTAACACGCTTGAAAACTACAGGGTTTTGCCCCATTCATGGGTCCAGCAAGAACCCCACCAAGACACAGAATTAACATCGGAGAATCAACGCCATGGCAAAGATCATCGGTATCGACCTGGGTACTACCAATTCCTGCGTCGCCATCATGGAGGGCGGCACCGCCAAGGTCATCGAGAACGCGGAGGGGGATCGCACCACCCCTTCGGTCGTCGCCTACGCGAGCGACGGCGAGGTCCTGGTGGGACAGTCCGCCAAGCGCCAGGCGGTCACCAACCCCAGCAACACCCTTTACGCCATCAAGCGACTGATCGGGCGTCGCTTCGAGGACGCGGTGGTGAAGAAGGACATGGACATGGTCCCCTACAAGATCGTGCGTGCCGACAACGGCGACGCCTGGGTGGACGTGTCCGGCAAGAAGACCGCGCCGCAGGAGATCTCCGCCAAGGTCTTGCAGAAGATGAAGAAGACCGCCGAAGACTACTTAGGCGAGGCGGTCACCGAGGCGGTCATCACGGTGCCGGCCTATTTCAACGACTCCCAACGGCAAGCGACCAAGGACGCCGGGCGCATTGCCGGGCTCGACGTCAAGCGCATCATCAACGAGCCCACCGCAGCGGCCCTGGCCTATGGCATGGACAAGAAGCGCGGCGACCAGAAGATTGCCGTCTATGACTTGGGCGGCGGTACCTTCGACATCTCCATCATCGAGATCGCGGAGATCGAGGGCGAGCACCAGTTCGAGGTCCTGTCTACCAATGGGGATACCTTCCTCGGCGGCGAGGACTTCGACATGCGCGTCATCGACTTCCTGGTCGAGACCTTCAAAAAGGAACAGGGTGTGGATCTGCGCAATGACCCGCTGGCCCTGCAACGCCTCAAGGAGACCGCCGAGAAGGCCAAGATCGAGCTGTCCTCCAGCCAGCAGACCGACATCAACCTGCCCTACATCACCGCCGACAAGACCGGCCCCAAGCACCTCAACGTCAAGCTGACCCGGGCCAAGCTCGAGTCCCTGGTGGAGGAACTGGTCGATCGCACCATCGAGCCCTGCCGCATCGCGCTGAAGGACGCCGGGTTGACCGCCGGGCAGATCGACGAGGTCATCCTGGTGGGCGGTCAGACCCGTATGCCCAAGGTCCAGGCCAAGGTCGAGGGCTTTTTCGGCAAGCCCCCGCGCAAGGACGTCAACCCAGACGAGGCCGTCGCCATCGGTGCCGCCATCCAGGGCGGCGTGCTCGGCGGCCAGGTCAAGGACGTGCTGCTGCTCGACGTCACCCCGCTGTCCCTCGGGATCGAGACCCTGGGTGGCGTTATGACCAAGCTGATCGAGAAGAACACCACTATCCCGACCAGCGCCCAGCAGGTGTTCTCCACGGCCGACGACCATCAGACCGCGGTCACGGTGCATGTCCTCCAGGGCGAGCGCGAGCGTGCGGTTGACAACAAGTCTTTGGGCCGCTTTGACCTGAGCGACATCCCGCTGGCCCCGCGCGGGGTGCCGCAGATCGAGGTCAAGTTCGACATCGACGCCAACGGTATCCTCAACGTCTCTGCCAAGGACAAGGCCACCGGCAAGCAGCAGTCCATCGTCATCAAGGCATCCTCCGGGCTCTCGGATGCCGAGATCCAGCGCATGGTCAAGGACGCCGAGGCCCATGCCGACGAGGATCGGCGGTTCCACGAGGTGGTGGCGGCGCGCAACCACGCCGACGGCATGATCCACGCCACCCGCAAGTCCATGGAGCAGCTCGGCGACAAGATGGACGCCGGCGAGAAGACCGCCATCGAGGCCAGCATCAAGGAGCTGGAAGAGGCCATGAAGGGCGAGGATAAGGGGCGCATCGAGTCCCTGGCCAAGGCCCTGGGCGAGGTCTCCGGTAAGATGGCGGAACGCCTCTATGCCCAGAACCAGGGCGGTCCTGGTGGGCCCGAGGCGGGCCCGGGTCCGGACGTCGGCAGCGGCCAGGGCGGCGGTCATGCCGGGGGCAAGGACGATGTCGTCGATGCCGAGTTTGAAGAGGTCAAAGACGGGCGGAAATAAGCGGTACTGCCACTCGGCTACCCAAAGGCTCGCGGGCTAAGACCCCGCGCGCCGTCGTTTAGGCTATGTCTGCGTCAAGTGTTGGTCCAAGCCGAGGCGCCTTCTCCCCCCTTTTCAAAGGGGGGCGGGGGGGATTTCTTCGCCTTGGCACCGCGCTTGCCCGCCGCCAATCCCCCGCCCGCCGCCAATCCCCCCTAACCCCCCTTTATCAAGGGGGGGACAAGAGGCTAGGGTGCTGGGGACCTGGGCCAACAGCTAATGCAGACATAGCCGTCGTTTATGGGCACTGACCACGCGCCCGCGATCCATTCACTCACCACCAGCCACTAGCCACTCCCCCATGTCCAAGCGCGATTTCTACGAGGTCCTGGGCGTCAGCCGCAACGCCAGCGAGGCCGACATCAAGAAGGCCTACCGGCGGCTCGCCATGAAGTACCACCCGGATCGCAATGCGGGGGACACCAAGACCGAGCAGCAGTTCAAGGAAGCCAAGGAGGCCTATGAGGTCCTCACCGACCCCAAGAAGCGCTCGGCCTATGACCAATTCGGTCACGCCGGGATCGGGGCCGGGGGTTTTGGCGGCGGCGGGCCTGGCGGTGACGGGGCCTTCTCCGACATCTTCGGCGATGTCTTCGGCGACATCTTCGGTGGTCGCGGCGGCGGCCGTCGCGCCAACCGCGGGGCGGATCTGCGCTACGACCTGGCCCTGTCCCTGGAGGACGCGGTCGCGGGGAAGGAGGTCAAGATCCGCATCCCGGTGGCCGTGGAGTGCCAGTTCTGCGGCGGCAGCGGGGCCAAGCCAGGCACCAAGCCAAAGACCTGTCCGACCTGCGCTGGGGCCGGCCAGGTCCGCATGCAGCAGGGGTTCTTCTCCATCCAGCAGGCATGTCCCGAATGCCGCGGCAGCGGGCACATCATCGAGGAGTCCTGTACCCACTGCCGCGGCGCCGGCCGGGTGCAGGAGCACAAGACCCTCTCGGTCAAGGTGCCGGCGGGTGTCGATACCGGGGACCGTATCCGTCTGGCGGGGGAGGGGGAGCGCGCGGGCCAAGGCGGCCAGGCGGGGGACCTCTATGTCCAGATCCAGGTCCAGCAACACCCCATCTTCACCCGCGAGGACAACAACCTGTTCTGCGAGGTCCCCATCGGCTTCGTCGAAGCGGCCCTGGGCGGGGAACTGGAAGTCCCCACCCTGGAGGGGAAAGGGGTGCTCAAGATCCCGTCGGGGACCCAGACCGGCAAGATGTTCCGCATTCGCGGCAAGGGCGTGCGACCCGTGCGAGGCGGGCCCGTCGGCGACCTGATCTGTCGCGTCGTCCTGGAGACTCCGGTCAACCTCACCGATCGCCAGAAGGAACTCCTGCGCGAATTCGACGACACCGTCCGCGAGGGCGGGGAGCGCCATAGCCCCACATCGTCATCCTGGCTCGACGGGGTCAAGGGCTTCTTCGAGAAGATGGGTTTCTGAGACAGCCGCTCCCTACATCTTCGGGCATCGTCTTGGGATGCTGTCGCGCTTTTCTTCGATCCAGTGGGAGCAGGAGTCGGTTGGCGATGGTGTTGGAAGGGAAATTGAAGACATGGAATGACGACAAGGGATTCGGGTTCATCCGGGTCGGTCCGGGCCAGCCGGACGTCTTCCTCCACATCAGTGCCCTGCCGCCAGGGGTGCGCCCGCTTGTCGGGGACCGCATCCTGTTCTCCACAGTGGTCCAGGGCGGCGGCAAGGGCCCGCGCGCCACAGAGGCGTTGGTTCCGGGGCGCGGGCCGAATCTAGGTGCAACCCGCCCGAGCCAGGGTGCGGTGCGTCCGCCAATTCGACCGGAAACCGTGGCGCCACGCAGAAATGGGCAGCGGGACATGAGGCTTCGTTCTCTGGAACGGTCCCCGGTGGTCTTTCTGGTTCTGTCCCTTGTGGTGTTCTGCCTGGTAGGCGCGGTGAGCTTCCTGCCCGTCAGCCCCATCCCCCTGTTGCTATACCCTGTCGCGAGCCTGGTTACATTCGTGCTGTATGGCAAGGACAAGTATCGAGCGATGACCGGAGCCTGGCGCATCAGCGAGACGACGCTCCACCTGACGGAGGCCCTCGGCGGCTGGCCGGGGGCCTTCGTGGCACAGAGGACCATGCGCCACAAGACGGTGAAGGTCGCGTATCAGGTGACCTTCTGGCTCATCGTGGCGGCCCACGTCGGGTTCTGGAGCCTCTGGCTCCTGTTCCCGGAAACCCTGTCGTCGCTGCGGCATTGGGCCGGTACCCCATAGCGCTATCCCTCAACGCCACCCCAGGGCCAACGACCGAGGGGTGAGGCAATGGGTATGGCGAACGGCGACGTAGCGACCCGCGACATGGGGCAGGCAGAACCTTTGGGTCCGAGGTCACAGGGTCAACTCGATCCCATCCACAAGGGCTCCCGGCAACAGGCTGCTCTCGCCGGAGCGCCCGCCGTAGGTGTCTGCCGACAGCATCAGCTCCCGCTCCCGGGTCAGGCCCTCCAGGCGGTCCCCCAGGATGTGGTAGAGGGAGTCGTCGAAACGCATCACCGCCACCGGGGCCACCGGCTCGCCGCCCTCCACCCAGAAGGTGGCAAAGCGGGTCATGCCGGTGACCCGGCAGTCGTTGGGGTCCGACCAATTGCAGTACCACAGGTTGCCGATGGCGAGGCCCTCCCCAAGACGGGACAGGGCCTCGGCCTGCGGGATCTCCCCAGGCTCCATCCCTAAGGCCCCGGGGGACTCTCCGGCGGCATTGACCGGGACCCCGTATTCCTTGCCGCTGCGGGCATCCACCAGGCAGTCCGAAAAGGCCCCCCCGCGGATCAGGTCCACCCGCGGGGGCGTCAGGAAGCCCTCGCCGGTGAAGCGCGGGAGCAGACCACGGGCCTGGTCCTCGTAGAGCCCGAGTCCGGGATGGAAGCGGCGCTCTCCCCGTACCAGACGCAGGAGTGGGGTCTGGTGGGTGCGGTGGTTCTTGAGGTCGAAGCCGCCCCAACCGAGCATGTCCGTCAGCTCGACCAGGGCCTGGGGGGCCAGATAGGCGCGGTAGCGTCCGGGGCTCAGGGTCCGCGTCGGACGGACCATGATCTCCAGGTCCCGGCGCACACCGGCGAGGCGCTCCCGCAGGGCGGCGGGGTCCCAGTGGGTGCCGGCGTAGCCTGCCTTCACGGCCTTATCCCCGCTGAGGTAACAGGACCAGTCCAGGTTGAAGCTCGCGCCCTGGTGCCAGTGGCGGTGACCCAGGGAGCTGGCCAGGCCGGAGTAGATGGTCCCGCTGGCCCAGATCCCTACCAGGTCGAGCCCGGCGGCGGCACCGACCAGCTCACCCAGGGCCTCGGCCGCGGGGGGCAGGTCCGCTGCGAGGCATTCCTCCCCCCGGCTGGGCGTGGTGGAATAGTTCAAATAGGGGTCCTCGGGGGTCTGGGGCAGGCGCTCCCGCAGCCGCGCCAGCAGGTCCCGGGCCTGTGCCATGTCCAAAGCCGGGTCGCCGGCCAGGTCGCAATGGCCGTCGATTTGCCGAGCCCCCTGGATCAGGGTCAGCCCCAGCCCCTGGCTCTGTACCGAGCCGGCCTGGCGGATGCGTCCGCGGTTAAGGCGGACAAAATCCGAGTCCTCGCCGTCCAGGGCGCAGAACAGGACCTCCCGGGCATGCAGCCCGGCGCAAAGGGCCTCGGCGAGTCGGAAAAAGGCGTCCTGGTTCATTCCCCACCCCCGAAGACGGCGACCTTGCGGAACAGGCAGGGCGGGGCCGCGTGGCCGACATACACGGACTGGTTGGGCTCCCCCTTGCCGCAGTTGCGTACCCCGCGGATCTCCCGCGAGGCCAGGTCGCCGACCCCATCCAGGCTGCGCCAGAAGTTGGCGGAGATGCCACGGTAGTTGGGATTGCGCACCAGACCACGAAGCTCCCCATCCTCGATCAGGCGACCCAACTCGCAGCCAAACTGGAACTTGTTGCGGCTGTCGTCGATGGACCAGGAGCGGTTGCTGTCCATCAGGACCCCGCGCTCCACCCGGGCGATGAGCCCATCCAGGGTATCGCCGCCGGGTTCCAGATTGATATTGGCCATGCGGTCGATGGGGGGCCTGTCCCAGCCGCTCGCCCTGGCGTTCGCCACACCGGGGAGCCCGGACCGGGCCTGGGACAGGGCACCGCCCAGGGGGCGCTCCAGGATGCCCTGGCGGATCAGGTAGGCACGCTCGGCACAGGTCCCCTCGTCGTCGGCGGCGAAGCTGGCCAGCTCCCCGGGGACGGAAGGGTCGAAGGTCACGTTGAGCAGGTCCGAGCCATAGCGGTAGCTCCCGAACATCTCAGGGGTGACGAAGCTGGTCCCGGCATAGTTGCGTTCGTCCCCCAGGATACGGTCCAGCTCCAGGGGGTGACCGATGCTCTCGTGGATCTGCAAGACCATCTGGCTGGGGAGCAGGATCAGGTCCAGGTCCCCGTTGGGGCACTCCGGGGCGCCGAGCAGGGCCAGGGCCTCCTCGGCAACGCGCCGGCCGTCGTCGCGCAGGCCACAGGCGACCAGGCGCTCCAATCCGCCCTGCTGGGACCAGTCCGCCCCGCCGCCGTGGCGGTGCTGGGTCTGGCTCCCGGCATTGGCCACCGCGAGCAGGCCGGGTTCGGTGAAGGTCAGATCCTGAAGGACGCGCCCGCCGTCGCTGGTGGTGAGGAGCTGGGTGCGGTGCCAGTAGCCGAGCCAGGCGGACCAGTCCACGATGCGCTCATCGATTTCCATGGCCGCGCAGGCATCCTGGAGCAGGTCCAGCTTGGCGCTGAAGGGTAGGGCGTCCCAGGGTTCCGCCACTGGGCTTGCGTACTCCAGTCGAGCGGCGCTGCGCGGATACAGGGCCGCGTCGAAGAGCCCCAGGCGTCCTTGCGTCTCGGCCCAATCAACGGCGCGGGCGCAGGCGGCGCGCAACCCCGCGTCGCTCAGGTCGCTGGTGGCGGCATAGCCGACCCCGCCTCCGCGGACCAGGGTGATCATGGCCCCGCGGCCAAAGCCGAGGGCGCAGGGCTCGGTGATCCCCTGGCGGACCTCCAGGTGTTCGGATGACTCCTGTACCAGGCGCAGCGACCAGTAATCGGCGACGGGGGCCAGGGAGGCGAAGCGGCGGGCGCTGGATTCGAGGTAGTCCATGGTTGTGCGGATCTCGGGGATCGGGGGAGGGATGTAGGCACTGGCTCGGCGCAACGCTCGGCACCCCACCGTGCGGCCAGCGGGAAGATCGCAGGTTGCGGGTGCTCAGTCCAACGCCGTTTCGGATCGCTGCGTGCTGTAGACGAGATGCCTCGGACATCTCCCGGGGCAAGCTTAACGAAGAGGCAGCCGACTGACGGGCTACTCCAGAAACATCATGCCGATCTTCTGAACATTGTCGGGAAGGTTCTTGACCCAGCGAATCTGAGCCTTGAGGGGGGCAAGATTGCCGGCCTGGACCATACACTCCGCGTTCTCGCGGAGCCGGGCATCGGCAAGGGTGACGACGCCGCAGCCATGCAGGGTCTCATCGGTCAACAGCGCGGGGATAACGGGCCTGAAGTCGCGCTTGTCGTCGGGCGCGCTTGGGTCGATCCATGCCATGGCGCCCTCATCCGGCGGAAAGCGGCGGGACCTACGCTGTTGGTGGGGCATTTTCTGCTCCGCAGGGTTAAACAGCAGAGGAAGCGATACCTGAATCTTACACTGAGCGCGGAAACTCCGGATAGGGACTAGGACTCAGTCCTTGGCTGGGCCGACATGACCCATCGGGCCTCCTCATAGCGCCGGTTGGACGCCGCGCGGCGGAAACGGGCGGTCAACTGCGGTCGGCTCTGGAGACACAGGTTGGCTGCTTCAATCCGCGCCCGGCCAATTGGCCGGGCGATGCGCGCCACGACGAGGTGCGTGACGTTTCAATCCGCGCCCGGCCAATTGGCCGGGCGATGCCAGACCGGACGCCCGCATGTCACGTTTCAATCCGCGCCCGGCCAATTGGCCGGGCGATGCTGCCGCGCTGCTGGTCGCCTTCGAATACAGGTTTCAATCCGCGCCCGGCCAATTGGCCGGGCGATGCCCCATTCAACTGCACGCTACAAGGTGTTCAATCCGCGGCCATGGCTCAGCCGCGGACCGCAAATTACCGCACCATGCGGTTTCAATCCGCGCCCGGCCAATTGGCCGGGCGATGCCGCTCGAGCAGTCGTGCCGTCGATCACGGCGTTTCAATCCGCGCCCGGCCAATTGGCCGGGCGATGCCCATCGTCCGTCAGCCGAGCGCATCACCGACGGTTTCAATCCGCGCCCGGCCAATTGGCCGGGCGATGCGCATCGGCACTCCGGCGGATGTCAACCGGACGTGTTTCAATCCGCGCCCGGCCAATTGGCCGGGCGATGCTCGCGATCGCTACGGCGCAGTAGCACGACGTTTCAATCCGCGCCCGGCCAATTGGCCGGGCGATGCGCCAGCTGCACCGTCAGATCCAGGCGCTACGGTTTCAATCCGCGCCCGGCCAATTGGCCGGGCGATGCGATGCCTTGGCGTGATCGTAGCGCAGGCGACGTTTCAATCCGCGCCCGGCCAATTGGCCGGGCGATGCCCGAGCGGGCGAAGTCTTCGAGGTCGATTGTGTTTCAATCCGCGCCCGGCCAATTGGCCGGGCGATGCGCCGGGTTCGCGACGAGGTTTCATCGCGCCGCCAATTGCCGATGCGACGCTAGCGCTGCATGGCAGTTTCAATCCGCGCCCGGCCAATTGGCCGGGCGATGCTGTGCATCGCGGCACTCGGCGAGCCTTACGCATCGTTTCAATCCGCGCCCGGCCAATTGGCCGGGCGATGCCTGCGCACGCCTGCGTAGCAGATGCGGACGCGTGCAGTTTCAATCCGCGCCCGGCCAATTGGCCGGGCGATGCCCGAGCCGCGGTGCAGAGCTGACAGTTTCAATCCGCGCCCGGCCAATTGGCCGGGCGATGCCGCAGGCTCAGGTCCGCCGGATCGTAGCGGTGTTTCAATCCGCGCCCGGCCAATTGGCCGGGCGATGCCGCTACCGAGCCTGTCACGCGTCCGGCGTCTGCGTTTCAATCCGCGCCCGGCCAATTGGCCGGGCGATGCGGCGTCGCGATCCACCGGCATATGGCTCGCACTAGTGTTTCAATCCGCGCCCGGCCAATTGGCCGGGCGATGCGTGGCCACGGAGCGTTTCAATCCGCGCCCGGCCAATTGGCCGGGCGATGCGAACGCTCGACACTCATGGTTTCAATCCGCGCCCGGCCAATTGGCCGGGCGATGCGCCGGTCGCGCGTACGTGCGGCGGATACATCGCAGTTTCAATCCGCGCCCGGCCAATTGGCCGGGCGATGCTGGGCTGCCGGCCACTGGGCGATGGCCAGCCGGCGTTTCAATCCGCGCCCGGCCAATTGGCCGGGCGATGCCGAGTCGTGCTGCAGCGGTTCACGCGCCCGGCTCGATGCCTGGGAAGTGCTGTTTCAATCCGCGCCCGGCCAATTGGCCGGGCGATGCTCATACAGAGCCGCTCCAGTGTGAAGGCACCAATCAGTTTCAATCCGCGCCCGGCCAATTGGCCGGGCGATGCGCCGTACCGGATCGGCTACGCACGCGGACGCATCGAGTTTCAATCCGCGCCCGGCCAATTGGCCGGGCGATGCTGCCGCGCCGCTAACGCGTTGTTTTGGCACTGGAGTATGGGTAGTCTGCGCGAACCTCCTCTGCCAGGCAAGCTGCGGCGGTAGGCAAGGCCAGGCCAGGTCTGTCAGACGATGAGAATTCAGTGGGTTGGCGGCTGCGCGAAAGGGTAGGGGTCTTGGGGGTCGCTTGGGGTTCGCGCATCACACCACCAGCGGGCCGTCGAAGTCGATGGAACGGAAGGTGCCGTACTGCTTGATGCGTAACTCGTGCGGCTCAGTGAGGCGGTAAAAGCGCAGATTGTCCTCGTCGAGTTTGATTTCGCCGAGCAGGGCACGTTCCAGCGCCTCGAACTGCATGTCGTTGACCTGGCACTCAAAGACGGATTTCTGGACCCGTTGGCCGACGCGCTCGCAGGCCTTTGCGACGCGGCGCAGGCGCCGCCGGCCCGCCGCGGTTTCTGTAGAGACGTCGTAGGTGGCGATGACGAGCATCGGATGGGCCTCGGTTGGCAAAGTGGGGAGGTTCGCGCAGCACTCACTTGGCGAGATAAGGAAGATAGCCATCCAGGTCGCCGCGGAGAGTCCTCGCCAGGATGCGCGCCTGGATGAACGGGAGGGTCGCGATGGGGACCTTGGTCTCCAGGGTGGGATGGGTGATCTCCTCCTGTTTGCGCTCCTGCCAGGCGGTCACCAGGGCGCGGCGGCCGGTCTCGTTGAGCATGACGGCGCCGCCCTCGCGCTCGTCGAAGTCGCGGGCGGTCAACTGGCCCCGATTGATGAGGGTAAGGGCGAAGCGGTCGGCCAGCACGGAGCGGAACTCTTCCTGGAGGTCCAGGGCGAGGGCGGCGCGACCCGGGCGGACGGCATGGAGAAAGCCGAGCTGAGGGTCGAGCCCGACGGCCTCCAGGCCGGAGCGGCAGTCGTTCATGAGCATGGCATAGAGGAAGGACAGCAGGGCGTTGAAGCGGTCCCGCGGCGGGCGCCGGGTGCGCCCGTCCAGGGCAAAGCTGCCCCGGGCCTGGGGTTTGACGATGCGATTGAGGGCGGCGAAGTAGCCGCGGGCGGCCTCGCCCTCGACGCCTCGCAAGGTGTCCAGGTCCGGCGCCGCGGGGACGGCACGCAGGGAGGCGGCGAGGTCATCCGCGGTGCGGGTCAGGGCCTGGGCCTCGGCCGGGTCGGCGGCCTCGCGGGCACCTCGTTGGATGACGCTGCGGCTGTTGCGCAGTTTGCCGGCGATGAGGGCGCGGGCGATCCTCAGGGTCAGGTCAGGGTCCCCCGCCGCGCGATGCTGGGCCTGGCGCAGCAGGATGTTGCCCGACACCGGGCCCTCCAGGCGGGCCTTGAAGCGGCCGGAGTTGTCGAGCAGGACCAGGGACTTTCCCTCATCGGCCAGGCGGTGCATGAGGGCCGGGGAGACCAGCACGTTGCCGAAGCACACCAGGCTGCCGATGTGGTGGAGCGGGACGCGTAGCCGGGTCTCGCGCTCCACCTCGATGCGAATGGTGGTGTTGTCCAGGTGGGCGTACGCCTGGGGCGTCATGACGTAGAGGGTGTTTTGGATCTGGTACATGCCTGTTGCCTACTGGCGGTGGGTGATCCAGTCGGGGAGGGTCGATCGATCCGCGTGTGCCAGGATCGCCCTCAGTCTGTCGGATCGAAGAGCCTGACCAGTGCACTCCGGTAGGGTCCGGGGGCCGCGACCACCGCCGGCTGGCAGATGTCGTGCAGGGAGCACTCGCGGCAGCGGGCGTCGTTGACCGGGGCCGGTAGGGCACAAGAGGCCAGCATGGCACGGATGGCCTGGGTGGTTTCCACCACCAGGCGGCGCAGGGCCTCGGTGATGGGCACCTCGCGCCGGCGATGGCTGGAGGCGTGGTAGATGGCGCCTTTCGCTACCGGCCGACCGAGCATTTCCTCCAGGCACAGGGCCTGGGCGGCCAGTTGGAGATCATCATTTACCCGCTTCTTCTTGGGGCCGTGTTTGTATTCTACTGGGTAGATTTCCCCGTCCGGCCAGAACTCCACTACGTCGCACTTGCCGATGAGCCCGATCTGCTCGCTCCAAACCGGCAGGGCGTATGCCACGCGAGCGCCATCGCGGCCCGCGACGTGGGCGACCTTATCGACCTGCGCGTGTTCGGCATTGCCCCGGGCGGTGTGGATGTTCTGCTCGAACTCGGATTCGAGATAAATCAGTCCACAGCGCCGGGGACAGTAGGCGTATTGGTTGAGGGCGGAGAGATTGATCGGCTCGGCGTTCATACGGTCTGTTTGGGGCCAAGGTCGCGCCTTTGCCGAAGCAACTCCGCTGCAAAGGCAAACGCCGCACGCAGATCGTCGTCCGAGACCCCTGGATCGCTTGAAGCCAGATCCTCAGGGGTCCACCCATCCGCAAGGCGTTCAAAGATGAGTTCGACCGCGATATTCGTTCCCCTAATGGCGGGCTTCCCAGCGAGAATCTGAGGGTCCAACGAAACTCGCTCGCGCCAGTTCATTTCACGGCGTCCACTGTGGCCTGTCCGTCGATCATCAACTCGACCCCAGTGGGGAGACGCCCAGGATGGGTCGTCACCCTGTAGTCGGCGAAGGTGCGTGGGGATCCGACCAGTCCCTCTTTGTGCGCAATCTCTATAACGGCACCGCCGATCTCGCGTCCAGGGGCGGAGAAGTCCAGCAGTCGCTGGGCAGGGGCGCACCCTAGCATGGCCTGACGCACCCGTTGGACGGCGTCCGTGTCGGTACCGACGTGTTTGAAGACATAGAGCCCACGGCAGGACATGACGCCCTTGGAGGCGGAGCGGTCGT
Organism: uncultured Gammaproteobacteria bacterium; assembly: GCA_963802205.1. GTDB lineage: Bacteria > Pseudomonadota > Gammaproteobacteria > Chromatiales > Chromatiaceae > DYRB01. The sequence goes on from CAWDHW010000027.1 coordinate 78,255, forward strand.
GGTCCCACATGTTGAGCAGGGCCTGCCAAAGGTTGGCCAGGTCCGTGTCGCTAAAGCCGGTGCCCTGGGCCAGGTGGGCGGAGATAAAGCCTTTGCAGGCGTAAAGACCGTATGGGATCAGGGCCTTGCGGCCCATGGTGCGGAGCTTGTCTTCCTCCTGGCGTTCTTCCCATGCCTCGTAATCGGCGACGGTGGTGGCGCCGGAGACCTTCTCGGCGACGGCCATGCGGGTGATGGAGGCGTCCATCGGGAGGATCGGGTCCAGGGAGCGAGAGAACGCGACCTGGACAGGGCCACGGACCTGGCCGGCGTTGGCGCCAGTGGACATAACGGCACCGAAGGTACGCACATCGAAGAACTCGTCACACATCCATTGCCGGGCGGCGTTGACCTGGGGGCGGTTCGCCCCGCCCGCCGGTGCACCGTTGGTCGCCACATGGGCAGCGGTGATGGGCTTGTTCAGGTTGGTGGCATGCTGCACGAAGATCGCATTGGGCCGGACATTGTCGAAGGCGGTCTGGATGTAGTTGCGTACCCGGCGCTTGATGGCGACATCGGACACCAGGCCGTGCATGTCTTCGGGGTCGATGCGGGGACTGTTGCCGGCGTCCGGGTCGCCGTTGGGATTGCCGTTCTCGCAGTCGAAGAGGTACAGGAACTCGTAGCGGTTCTGGATGGCTGTCATGGTTGCTCTCCCTGGTCGGGCGTGGGTTCTGTGGTCTTGTTGCCGCCCCGCAGGGCGGCGAGTTGCTGGTAGTAGCCGAGGGCGAAGAGCCCCTGGCCTTCGAGGTCGAGGATACGGGGGGCGCCGTCGCCGAGGTGGCTCATGACCTCGGCGATCTGGTTCTCGAACCACCACGCCAGTTTTGGCTCCAGCTTGGACAGGTGATTGCGGGCATTGGCGGCCAGGGGCCCGACTCTGAGGCCCGGGGTCTGACTCATGGCGGCGTAGTAGCGTTGGACGACGCCGGCCCCCACGTCGCCCAGGGCCGCCCTTTGCAGGTTGGCGAAGATGGCCAGGAGCCGCCCGCAGTGATAGGCGGGTGCCGGGTGTTCAGGGTTGAGTTGCGGGGTCATGGACGGGTCACCTCCAGGTGTCAGTCGAACGAAGTAGGCGCGCAGCAGGCCCATGCGGGCGTGGTTGAAGGGCGGTTGGTCCTTGTCCACCAGGTCGGCACGGAAGCGGGCCAGTGCCTGGGCCATCAGGGATTGGGGGATGGGTAGGCCGGTGAGGGCCGAGCGCCAGAGGGTGGCGGCGGTCGGGGCCGGCAGATCTTTCAATTCCCGCACCAGGGCCCCGCAGACGGCCATGAATTTGGGGTTCTGGGCGAGCCTGAGCCCATCGCGGGCGATGATCGAGAGGTCGGCGAACCAGCGCTCGATGTGACCGGCCAAGTCCTCGAAGCCACCCTCCATCCAGTCCCGGACCATCACCCTCCCAGCGGCACCGGAGAGGGTCAGGGCGTAATAGCGGTTGGTGCCGAGGTCCGGGCGCTCGCCGCTGCGGATGGCGTCGAGCAGGCGGCGTACGGCGAGCAAGGCGGCGGCCTCGGTCATGTCCTCGGAGTCCATGCCCATCAGAAAGGCCAGCGGATCGTCCTCGGGTGGCAGGGTGTCCTTGTACCAGTGGACTACCAGGGCGTTGGCGAGCTTTCGGCTGTGGTTTCGGATCAGGTCATTGAGGCCATCCACATAGTGCTGGGCGGCCGCCTCGGACATGGCCGCGTTGGCGGACTGTTCGAGCCCGAAGGAGCTGAAGGCGGCCTTGTCGAAGCCGACCATGACGTCGCCCATAGCCAGGCCGCCGACCCCGGAGAGACCGGTAATCTTGGGCTGGGTGGCCAGTGGTCGGGTCGTCGATCCGGTCAGGAGGCAGACCATGCCTTTGGGGTCGGCCGCCGCGTCACCCAGGTCCAGGGTGGGGTTCACGGGGGCGGATGTGCCGCCGATGTCGGCGCGGCGCCAGGAACGCCACCAATCCTGGACCGCTGGGGCCAGACGCGGGTCCTGGCCGTCAATGTGCCAGACCACCCAGTCCGTAGGTTTGGCCCTGGCCGCCCCAAGCGCAGCCCTGACCTCGGCGAGGCACTGAGGATCGCGCAGGGCCGCGGCCAGTGCGGCGAGTTGGGGGATCGCCTCGCCGGCCCGCCCGATCAGGTCGGCGTAATACCCATGCCGCACCTGGCCGCTGGCGATCTTCCTTGCGTCCTCGTTGGCTTTGAACATGAGTGCGGCGGTCTGGGCGGTCTCGATCAGGAAGTGGGACTTGCCCCCGGCATTCATGCCGTGCATGTCAGGGCAGCGGGACAGGTCGGCCCCGCGCCTGCCGTCCCCCAGGGGGATAACACTGACGAAACCCCCAGCACTGGTCAGTTCGATGGACCAGCGCACCTCGCGGGACTTGAAGCCCGGCTCGGAATCAGTGAGGCGAGCGGCGGCATAGGCCGCCAGTTGCTGCAACATTATCAGGCCCTCCCAGGTCGTTTGACGGCGGGGCTGTCGAAGGCTGGGACTTCCAACACACCGTTTTTCACGGTGGCATCGAACAGGGTGATGAAGGGGCCGCCCAGGTCCCGTACCGAATCCCGGGAGAGGTCGAACACGTCATAGAGCATGAGACCCAATGCCTGGTCGAGGGGAAATCGCCGCGCCTGGTTCGCCTCGGGATCGGGGATGTAGTCGAAGAAGGCAGGGAACTCCCGGCAGCCAAGATAGGGCTGTTGGAAACACTTGCCCTGCCTGGCGCGGCGCACGAAGCAGGCGTTGAGCTTGGCGGCGTCCGCGGCGAAGGCCGGCTTGGGGACTATGCGGGCGCTGAGGCGGTAGCGGACGTTCTTCAGGGCCATGGTCTGGCGCTGGGTGCGTCCCTTCTGGTCCGTTCCCAGTTCGTCCTTGCTGCCGTCCGCCCATAGGGGCTCCGGGTTGGCGGCACCGGACATCCAGCGGTTGAGAATGGCGGTGCCGGGGACCCGGTCCTTGACCTCATTGCGCCGCAGGGCGATGTAGCGCGGCGGCTCCAACACCTCGATCCGCGTGACCTGCCAGTAGAAGTACGGCCGCACGACGCTCTCCCTGCCGCGCTGTTCCCTCTTACCGTCCCAGTAAATGGCGTCGAAGATGCCGCGGGCGGCGGACGGGGTGATGACGGGGTAGGAGAAGCGCTCCACCTTCATCTCCGGGCGTGTGAAGCAGGCGAGGTCGCCCCAGACCTCAAGGGTGTGTGTTGTCATGGGTCGTCCTCCTGAGTGGCAGTTGGTTCCGTCGCCTCGGTCGTTGGGTCGTAGGGTGGATCTTGGTGTCACGCGATGAATACCTGTGGCCCCTCGGGCGGCAGCAGCCCGAGGCTATCGTGATAGTGGTCCCCGGCGAGGATGTACCACTCGTCGGAGACGCCGCCACCGCGGCGTAGCGGGGCTGGGATGGCCCAGTCCGGCATGCCGTCCCGCGGGCGGTAGACGCTGACCGCCAGGCCCTGGGCACGGCGCATCCAGGCACCTGAGATGCCGGTCTTTTCGGCCTCGGCGCGCAGGGCCAGGAAGTCGTCGAAGCGATCCGCCCAGGGGACCAGGACCTGGACGGCGGCTTGGTCGATGAGCCGATAGGCACGGGCGACCTCGGGAAGTCCCGGGCGCTGAGGGCCTGCGCGAGATCGGGGGACTGGTTGGCTGGGTCGTTCAGGTCGTAGAGTCGCTGGTAATAGGCCCGAAAGACGGTGGGATCGTCGATGTCCAGGCCGCCCCGAAGCTTGAGCAGGGTGCGGGTGACCTCGGTGGCCTGGAAGTAGGCAAAGGTCGGGTAGGGGCGCCGCCCGTCCTCCTCTTGTGGCTCGAAGACGATTACCTCGCCCAGGCGACCCTGGGCGTTCTGGCGCCCCTCGCGATTGCAACGTCCGGCGGCCTGGGCTATGGCCTCCAGCGGGGCCAGGGCGCGGTAGACCCGGGGGAAGTCCAGGTCCACTCCGGCCTCGACGCATTGGGTGGAGATCAGGCGGCAGGGCTGACCGCTGTGCAGGCTCGCCCTGACCCGATCCAGTACGGCCCGCCGATGCTCGGGGCACAGATTCGTGGATAGGTGGACGATACCGGAGGTGTCGCCCAGGGCCTCCATGAGGGCGAGGGCGTGGCGCTTGAGGTTGACCACCACCAGGACTTGGTCGGTGCCCTGAATCTCCTCGGCCAAGGCGTCCCAGGTGCGCCGCTCTCCGTCGGCCGGCCAGGTGACCTTGACCCGCTTGAGGGATGCAAACAGGGCGAGGTGGTCCGGGACGATCTCACGCGGCTGCCAGCCGCTCGCGGCAACCTTGCGCACGGCCGGGTCCAGGCAGTTGAAGGCGGGCTGGGTGGCCGTGGCGAAGACGATGCTGGAGCCGTAAGCCGCGGCCAAGTGGGACAGTGCACCAAGGGTGGGTACCGCCAGAGGCGCGGGCAGACTCTGGGCCTCGTCGAACAGGATGACGGATTCCATTAGGGCATGCAGCTTGCGGCAGCTTGACGGGCGGTTGGAGAACAGGGATTCGAGCAACTGGACATTGGTGGTCAGCACGATGGGTGCATCCCAGTTCTCGGCCAGCATGCGGCGCTGGCGCTCCTGGCTGCCCTCGGCGTCGCGTCGCTCGGACTCCTCACCCAGCCCGGCCAGGCTGTGGTGCTCCAGGATGAAATGCCCCGGAAAGCCGGCGAAGACATCCCGGTAGATGCGTGCCGTCTGCTCGATGACGGTGAGGAAGGGGACCGCCAGGACGATGCGCCGAAGCCGGTTGCGCACGGCGTGCTCCAGGGCGAAGCGCAGCATGGCCAGCGTCTTGCCGGACCCAGTGGGGGCGGTGAGGGTGAACAGCCCAGGTGGCGCCAGGGCCGCCGTGCCGGTCGCCTGCCATAGCGCCTCGCGGACCGCCAGGACCCTGGGGTCCGCCTGGGCCGCGCCGCGGATGCGCGACTCCAGAAAGCGGTTGAGGGCGGCCAGCGCGGCGTCGGGGTCGAGCGTCGGACCCGGCTGGCGGGGGCGCTTGCCGTGGGCATCGCCGTTGAAGTGCGCCTCGGTGTCGAGAAAGTCGGCATCCACCAAGCAGGAGAACAGCATCCTCAGGTCGAGCATGTCGGCGACGGCGGCGGACCAGGACGGCACTGCCAGGTGGACCGGGGTGGAAAAGGCCAGCCCGTCGGCAGTAGCGCGGGCGAGCAACGTACCCGAGTCCGCCTCCGAGAGGGTCAGACGCAAGGGGTGATTGTTCGTGAGGTTGTCGGGAAGAAGTCGGTGGAGCGACGGCCTGTCGCCGCGTTGCAGCCCGATGTGGTGCCCCTCGCAGGCGAGGGCGGCGGCGATGGCCTTGTGCTGTCGCAGGGCGACCCAGGCCCCTAGGGACCAGTGATCGATCCCGGACTGTTCGCCGCGCAAGCGGCCTTGGAAGAGGTCACCGTACTTGCCGATGTCGTGCAGCATACCGGCGAGGTGGGCCTCGGCGGCCCAGGGGGCACAGCCTGCCAGGGTGCGGGCGATGGTGGCAACGGAACTGAGGTGGTCGCGCAGGCGATGCCAGTTCCCCGCTGGGTTGGCACTGTGGGCGAAATAGAGCCGCTTTTCCAAGGTTCCCTTGCCTCATGTTTAGGATGGCCGGTGTACCCGACAGGTCCGTTCGGTCTGAGACCGCGGGGGATCCTGATCCGGTGCCAGATCGACCATGGCGGCACGCTACCAGGGGGGTGGCTCATTTCCTGAGCCACCCCCCTGGTAGCGACCGGAGATTTCGCACCTGAGCGCGACGGGGCTTCAACCAGCCGGTATGGATGCTTCATGCCTGGTGGTGCCTGATGGCTCGCCAGCGACGTCTGACCGTTCTGGATCGGTCGAGAGCGCAGCCCGGTATGCGGACTCTGCCCTCCCTGGCCTGGGTCCCGGCATCCCGGCCGGGACGACGACCCTGGGTTGGGGCGGGCGGGCTGTGGGTTTCCGATGCGGTGATGTCTGGAACGCCCGGGCCAGACGGCTACGCTCCCGGCGGCGCGACCCACGAGACCCCAATCCGCGTGCTACTATCCGCGCCCGCCGTGCCGACCGGCCCGAGCAGCGACCCGCGGGGTCAGTGTCGGGCTAGAGCCCTACCTACACCTCTATCTGACGCCATGCTGACCTACCCGGAGATCGACCCCGTCGCCCTGTCCCTGGGGCCCCTCAAGATCCACTGGTACGGGCTCATGTACCTGGTGGCCTTCGCCGCCTTCTGGGTCCTGGGACGCTGGCGGGCGAGCCGGCCCGGTTCCGGCTGGACTGCGGCGATGGTCGATGATGTGCTTTTCTACGGGGTGGTGGGCGTCATTGTCGGCGGGCGCCTGGGCTACATGCTGTTCTACGGCTTCGACCAGATCCTGGCGGACCCGCTGAATCTGTTCAGGGTTTGGCAGGGGGGCATGGCCTTCCACGGTGGCCTGCTCGGGGTGCTGGTTGCCATGTGGCTGTTTGCACGGCGCCATGGGCGGGGCTTCTTCGAGATTACGGACTTCATCGCGCCTCTGGTCCCGGCCGGGCTGTTGGCGGGGCGCATCGGCAACTTCATCAATGCCGAACTCTGGGGCCATGCGACGACGCTGCCCTGGGGGATGCAGGTGCCCTGCGTGCGCGTCCCGGGGGCCTGCGCGGGCCTGACGCTCGACGACCTGTCGCCGCCGCTGCACCCGTCCCAGCTCTATGAGGCTGGGCTGGAGGGGATTGCCCTGTTTCTGATCGTGTGGGCCTTTTCCAGCCGACCACGGCCGACCATGGCGGTATCCGGGCTCTTTCTACTGTGCTACGGGGTCTTCCGCTTCGGCGTGGAGTTCGTCCGGGTGCCGGATGCGCAACTCGGCTATCTGGCCTTCGATTGGCTGACCATGGGGCAGATCTCTGAGCCTGCCTATGATGGCCTTCGGCGTGCTGCTGCTGGGGTTGGCCTACCGACCTAGGATGCGCTGACGAAGGAAGCGCATCGTTCCCGATCGATGCGCTTGGTGCCTGCGCGCACCCTAGGACCCACCCTTGAGCAGGTCCTTGAGGGCCTCGAAGGGGTTGTGGGTCGCAGGTCCCTTGGCGGTGCCGCCGACGGATTGGCCGTCGGCCGCCAGGTGGTCGGTGAGACGGCGATGCTCGTTGTCGTGGCAGTAGAGGCAGAGCAGCTCCCAGTTGCTGCCGTCGCTCGGGTTGTTGTCGTGATTGTGGTCGCGGTGGTGGACCGTCAGCTCACGCAGGTTGGCGTAGGTGAAGGTGCGGGTGCAGCGCCCGCAGACCCAGGGATAGAGTTTGAGGGCCTGCTCGCGGTAGCCGCGTTCGCGCTCGTCCCGGGCCTGGCGGGCCGCCGCGACCACGGCATCCAGCCGGGCCTCGGAACCGGGTTGGGGGGCCTTTTTGCCGGCCATAGTGTTCGACTCCTCGCGGATGGCGGTGGGTTCAGGCGTCGCTGGGGCCGCACCGGGAAGCGGTCTACGCAGTGGCTTTGGCACCGGTCGGGCTGAAGCCCGACCTAGGCGTCGGCGGAACTGCGCCGGTAGGCGTCCTCGTAGCGGACAATGTCGTCCTCCCCCAGGTAGCTGCCGGACTGGACCTCGATGATCTCCAGCGTCAGGGTCCCCGGGTTCTCCAGGCGGTGCTTGGCACCCACAGGGATGTAGGTGGACTGGTTCTCCGTCAGCAGGAAGCTCTTGTCGTCGCAGGTGACGCTTGCGGTGCCGGAGACGACCACCCAGTGCTCGGCGCGGTGGTGGTGCATCTGGAGCGATAAGGACTCACCGGGTTTGACCGTGAGGCGCTTAACCTGGTAACGCGACCCGCGGCCGATCCCCTCGAAGTCGCCCCAGGGGCGGTGCACCTTCTGATGGTGGCGGTGTTCGATGCGCTGTTCGCGCTGTAGGTATTGGGTGACCGCCTTGACGTCCTGGGCGCGATCCTTGCGGGTGACCAGGACCGCGTCCGGGGTCTCGACCACGATCAGGTCGTCCACGCCGACCGCCGCCAACATCCGGCTCTTGGCCATGAGCAGGTTGTTGTGGGCGTCGTGGACGAAGGCATCGCCGTCGAGCACGTTGCCCGCGGCATCCTGCTTGCAGACCTCCCAGAGGGCCGACCAGGCCCCCACGTCGGACCAGCCCACATTCAGTGGCAGCACCAGGGCTTGTGTGTCCCCCGGGACCCGTGCCCCGACGAGGCGCTCCATGACGGCGTAGTCGATGGAGTCGCTGGGGCAGGCGGCAAAGGCCGCGGCATCGAGCTTCCAGAAGTCCCCGTCTGCGGTCCCTTGCACGAAGGCGCGGGTGCTACCCTCGGCGATGTCCGGGCGCAGCCGCTCGATGAGGGACAGCCACAGGGAGGCGGTCATCATGAAGATGCCGCTGTTCCAGAGGTAGTCGCCGCATTGCAGGTACGTGGCGGCGGTCGCCGCATCGGGTTTTTCGACGAAGGCGTCGAGGGCGAAGGCGTGCCCCGTCAGTTTGGAGTCGGACACCTCGGCCCCTTGGCGGATGTAGCCGTAGCCGGTCTCCGGGGCCGTCGGAACGATGCCGAAGGTGACGATGGCGCCACGGCTGGCAAGGTTGAATCCGTCGGCCACAGCCGCACGGAAGCCGGGCTCATTGGCGATGGTGTGGTCGGCGGGCATGACCAGCAGGACCGGGTCCTTACCATCCCGGGTGGCCGCCAGGGCCGCCAGGGTCAGGGCCGGGGCCGTGTTGCGGCCCTTGGGCTCGAGGATGATGGCGGCGGTCTGGCGGCCGATGAGCCGCATCTGCTCGGCAACAAGGAAGCGGTGGGCCTCGTTGCAGACCACGATGGGGTCAACCAGGCCCATGCCTTCGTGGGGATGCTCCGCCTCCAGTCCGTCGAGGCGGCGCACCGTCTCCTGCAGCATGGTGTGGCTGCTGGTCAGCGGCAGGAATTGCTTGGGGTAGGCCTCGCGGGAGAGGGGCCAGAGGCGGGTTCCGGACCCGCCGGAGAGAATCACGGGCTGGAGCGACATGGCCTCTGCCTGATGTTGGGGTGGACCTGTAGGGCCGGAGATTAGAACAACTAGGGACAGGGGCGTCAAACCGCGCCGCTGGGGCAGGCGGGCCCTGGGCTGGTAGACTATGGGTCAGGTAAGAGGTTGGTGGATAAACGCAGGGCATCCAGCTTCCCAGGTGCACCCGGTGGATGCGTGCGACAAAAGACTGCGGGTTGTCGAGCACAGTGCCACGCGCCTTATCCGCCCTAGGATTTGGTACAAGCCGACGGCAGAGGGATAATCCCATGACCATCATCCGTCAACCGTGCGTGGCCGGGCTCTTCTACCCGGGCGACCCCGGGGCACTGGCCCGGGATGTTCACCATTACCTGGCCGCCGCCGAGGCCGCCGGACGCGATCCCGAGCCGCGACCGCCCAAGGCGCTCATCGTCCCCCATGCCGGCTATATCTATTCAGGACCTGTGGCCGGAGGCGCCTATGCGCGTATCGGCGTTCTGGCCGGGCGCGTTGCTCGTGTGGTCCTGCTGGGCCCGGCCCATCGGGTGGCGCTGCGTGGCCTGGCCTACAGTCGGGCGGATGCCTTCCTCACGCCCCTGGGGCCGGTACCGGTGGACCGCGCCGCCCTGGAGGGGCTCGCCGATCTGCCCCAGGTCCGGGAGCGGGACGCTCCGTTCGAGGGCGAGCACTGTCTCGAGGTCCAGCTCCCCTTCCTGCAACTGACCCTGGGGACCTTCTCCCTGGTACCGCTGCTGGTGGGGGACGCCGACGGGGCCGAGGTGGCAGAGGTGCTGGCCCGCCTCTGGGGCGGGGAGGAGACCCTGATCGTCATTAGCTCGGATCTCAGCCACTATCTCGCCTACGCGCAGGCCCGCGCCATCGACGCCAAGACCTCCCAGGCCATCGCGGAGCTGCGCCCCGAGGCCATCGGCTACGAACAGGCCTGCGGGCGCATCCCCATCGCGGGGCTCCTGCTCGAGGCCCGCCGCCGCGGCCTGACGGCTGAGGTCCTGGATCTGCGCAACTCCGGCGACACCGCCGGTCCCCGCGACCGGGTGGTCGGGTACGGCGCCTATGTCCTGCATTGATACGCCCCGCTTCGGGCCTGAGGCACGCGCGCTCCTGCTCGACCTGGCGCGGCGCTCCATTGCCCACGGCCTCGACCACCGGCGGCCCCTGGCGGTGGACCCGACCCGCTACGGGGCGCCCCTGGGCGACCGCCTGGCGGCCTTTGTCACCCTCACCCGGGCAGGGCAGCTCCGTGGTTGTATCGGTCACCTGGAGGCCATGCAGCCCCTGGTCTGCGACGTGGTGGACAACGCCTTCGCCGCTGCCTTCCAGGACCCGCGCTTCCCGCCGCTGGCCCGCGCGGAGTTGGCCGGGCTGGACGTCCACATCTCGGTCCTGTCGCCGTCGGAGCCCATGACCTTCGCCTCCGAGGCCGACCTGCTGGCCCAGATCCGCCCTGGGGTGGACGGCCTGATCCTGACCGAAGGTCAGGCCCGCGGGACCTTTCTGCCCTCGGTGTGGGAGTCCCTCCCGCGGTCGCGGGACTTCCTCAACCAGCTCAAGCGCAAGGCCGGGCTGCCGGCGGACCACTGGTCCGACCAGGTGCGGGTGGCGCGCTATACCACGGAGTCCTTCGGCGACTGAGGTTCGGCGGCGATCCAGCCGACGGTCCCTAAGCCGCACACCTGCCTATGAACTGACCTCCACCTGCTGTGGCTCACGGCCGCCCTGGTCCTGCTGATCGCGCTGTCCGCCTTCTTCTCGGGGTCCGAGACGGCCCTGATGACCGTCAACCGCTATCGGCTGCGCCACCGCGCCGCCGGGGGTCACCGCGGGGCCCAACTCGCCCTGGCCCTGCTGGAGCGCCCGGAGCGATTGATCGGGCTCATCCTGCTCGGCAACAACTTCGTCAACATCCTGGCCTCGTCTCTGGCCACGGTGATCGCCCTGGAGTTGTGGGGGGAGAGTGCCATCGCCGCCGCCGCCGGGGTCATGACCCTGTTCGTCCTGGTGTTCGGCGAGGTGACCCCCAAGACCCTGGGGGCCATGCACCCGGAGCCCATCGCCTACTTCGCCGCCTATGTCTACACACCGCTGCTCAGGGTCCTGTGGCCGGTGGTCTGGGTGGTCAACCAGATCACCACGGCCCTGCTGCGCCTGATGCGCATCGAGACCGCTGGCGGCGACGGTCAGGCGCTGACCCGCGAGGAACTGCGCACCGTGGTCGCCGAGGCCGGGGCCCTGATCCCGGAGCGCAGCCGGGGGATGCTGCTCGGCATCCTCGATCTGGAGCGGGCCACGGTGGAGGACATCATGGTCCCGCGCCATGAGGTGGAGGGGATCGACATCCAGGCCACCGAGGACGAGATCGTCGCCGCCATCGAGAACGCCCGCTACACCCGGCTCCCACTGTTCGACGGCAACATCGACAACGTCATCGGCATCTTCCACGCCCGCAACGCCCTGCGTGCTGTCCTCGAACATGGCAGCCTGGACAAGGATCTCTTGCGCGAGATCAGCCGGGAGCCCTACTTTGTCCCCGAGGGCACGCCGCTGTATCAACAGCTCCACAACTTTCAGCGCGAGCGGCGCCGCGTCGCCCTGGTGGTGGACGAGTACGGCGAGTTTCTGGGGCTTATCACCCTGGTGGACTTGCTCGAGGAGATCGTCGGGGAGTTCACCACCGACCCCTCGGATCAGATCACGGAGATCCATCGGGGAGAGGACGGCAGTTACCTGATCGATTGCGGCATCAGCGTGCGCGACCTCAATCGCACGCTGCGCTGGCAGCTCCCGGTGCATGGGCCCAAGACCCTCAACGGGCTCATCCTCGACTACATGGAGACCATCCCGGAGCCCGGCACCAGCCTCAAGCTCCACGACTATGCGCTGGAGATCATGCAGACGGCGGACAATGCGGTGAAGACGGTTCGCTATGTCCCCGATGGGCCGCGGCGCCCGCCCCGGGCCCGGCCTATCCCCGTCGTACGGGAGCCCTGAGCGGTTCGGCTACCGGCGCCTGTCGTTCGATCTGCGGTTCGACGCCAATCCCCTCGCGAGGTCGGGGTCCGCAGGGCGGGTCCGCGCGCCCCTCAGGGCCTCGCCGGCTGACTCTGGGGCGAACGCTTGAAGTCGGCCGGGTCATAGCCCTGGGTCGCCATCTGCGCCAGCCAGGCCTGGACCTTGGCCTCCGATGGGTGTGGGTCCCGCGCCAGGATCCAGCCCCAGCGCCGGCTGGGGGTTCCGATGAGGGCATAGTCATAGCCCTCGCCTAAGCCGATCACCCAGTAGTCTCCCCAGAAAAGCTGGGTCCCGAACAGGCTGACGAAGCTGACCTCCAGGCGGGCCCGAGTCTGTGGGTCCACCACCCGGGCGATGCCCTCGGCTGTGTCCGCCTCGCCGGATGCCCGCACACAGCGGTTGGTCACACTCACGAGCCCGTCGTGGCGCAGGGCATAGTCCGCGCTGGTATCCCGGGCGCAGTGGCGCTGGAAGAAGTTGGGGAGGCGGGCGATCTCGTACCAACGTCCCATGTAGCGCCCCAGGTCCACCTGAGCCACGGGCTGGGGCGGCTCGGCGCTGGCCAGGCCGACGGTCAGGAGCGTCGCGGCCAGGAGCGCGGGGCGCATCCGGCGCGGCCCAGCCATCACTGAATGCCTGCGAGGCGGCCGAGGCTCTGACCCATGCGCACGGGGCTCCCGGGCTTGAGGGTCGGGTCCCAGGTCAGGGCCCCCGGGGGCAGGAGCAGGATGACGGTCGAGCCCATGTTGAAGCGCCCCATCTCCGCCCCCCGTTCGAGTCGCACCGGGGTTTCGGGGACCGCCTTGGGTGCGTCGCCCCGGGGCGGAGGGGTGACCTGCCCGGCCCAGACGGTCTCCATGCTACCGACGAAGATGGCCCCCACCAGGATCAGGGCCAGGGGGCCGATTTGTGTCTCGAACAGGCAGACCACCCGCTCGTTGCGGGCGAACAGCCCCGGCACGGCGCGTGCCGTGACAGCGTTGACGCTGAACAAATGGCCGGGGATGTGGACCATGGAGGTCAGGGTCCCACCCAGGGGCATGTGGACGCGGTGGTAGTCCCGCGGGGACAGGTAGATGGTGGCGAAGGACCCGCCATCGAAGCGGGCCGCCGTTGCCGCATCCCCGCCGAGTAAGTCCCTGGCGGTGAAGCTGTGACCCTTGGCCTGGATCAGGGACCCGCGACGGATGGTCCCGCACCGGCTCATGGCACCGTCCGCGGGGCACAGCAGGGCCGGGGGCGGGGCCAGGGGGCGGGCCTCCGGGCGCAGGGCGCGGGTGAAGAAGGCGTTGAAGCTGGGGTAGGCGGTGGGGTCGCGCTCCACCGCCTGGCTCATGTCCACCCGAAATTGTGCGACGAACCAGTTGGTCAGGGTGTTCTTGAAGGGTCGCCAGGTGCAGCGGGTGAGACGGTACATCAGGGCGCTCGAGGGCGTGCTGCGGCAGGATGTGCTGAAGGGCAACGAAGAGGCGCTCGCCGAGGGTCAGATCGGATGGGCTCATTTTGGACTGGGGGCTTGTTGGGGTGGGGGACTGGTACCGATGCGGGCGGCGGGCTTGGGTGGCGGCACCAGGAGGTCCGGGGACTCGAACAGGGTCGCCAGGTCCGCGGCTATGGTCGCCGCGCCCTGACCGGGTGTGAACAGGGCCACCAGCCGGGCCCCGGGGGCGATGACGAAGACCGCCGACCCGCTGTCGTCCCCCGGCAGTGGTGCCGGGGCCCCGCCCAGTGCCTCCGCCAACAGGTCCCGCTGCTCGCCGTCCCCTCCGGCGATGATCAGGGCCGGGGACAGGCGGTTGAAGTCGCGGGCCAGGTTGGGGGCATCCACGCTCTGGACCAAGACCAGGCGTAGGGCGGCGTGTAGCTCCGGTCGGTCCGCCAGCCGGTTGTAGACCTCCAGCAACCGGCTCGCGGCCAGGTGTCCCTGGGCCTGCGTCAGGTCGCCATAGGTCAGCAGGGTCCAGCCCTGGGTCAGGCGGTCGCGGGTCACGGGGCGCCCGTCCGGGTCTTGCAGGCTGAAGGCGGACAGGTCGATGGGCGGGGCCACCAGGACCCCGGCGATGGCAGGGGGGCCGGCGGGGCGCTTGTATTGGTTACCCCATTGATAGCCGATCAGGAAGAGCCCGGCCGCGGCGGCGATCATCACCAGCCGAACCGGGAGCCCGTGGCGGTTGCCCGGCAAGAGCACGATGGGCCTCAGGCGGCCAGGGCGGCTTGGGCACGGGCCAGGGCGGCCCCGGTGTCCACTGGCAGCCCCAGGTCGTTGAGGACGGTGCCCAGGGCGGCAAGGCACAGGGTAATGTTGGCCGGCCGGCTGCTGTAGCCCATGAGCCCGATGCGCCAGACCTTTCCCGCCAGGTCGCCCAAGCCTGCGCCGATCTCCAGCCCGTAATCGTTGAGCAAGCGGGTGCGCACCAGGGCGTCATCCACGCCAGCAGGGACGCTCACCGCATTGAGTTGGGGCAGGCGCTCCGCCTCCGGAACGGCGAGTTCCAGCCCCAGGGTCTCCAGCCCGGCGCGCAGGGCCAGGTGGTGGCGCCGATGCCGCGCCCAGGCCTGCTCCAGGCCCTCTTCCTGGAGCATTACCAGTGCCTCGTGGAGTCCATACAGGGCATTCACCGGGGCCGTATGGTGGTAGCTGCGGCGCTGCCCGTCGCCCCAGTAGCCCATCACCAGGTTGAGGTCGAGGAACCAACTACGGGCCTTGGACTTGCGCCCCTGGACCTTGGCCAAGGCGCGCTCATTGAAACTCACCGGCGACAGGCCAGGGGCGCAGGACAGGCACTTCTGGGAGCCGGAATAGACCGCGTCCACCCCCCAGGCGTCCACGCGCAACTCCGATCCGCCCAGGGAGGTTACCGCATCGACGATGGTCAGGCAGTGATGGCGATGGGCGATGTCCACCAGGGTCTGGACGTCGGAGCAGGCCCCGGTGGAGGTCTCGGCCTGGACGAAGGCCAGTAGCCGGGCATCCGGGTGGGCCTTGAGGGTCTCCGCGACCTTGTTCGGATCTACCGCCCGTCCCCAGGGGTCCGCCACCAGGATCGGCTCGCCGCCGTTGCGGAGCACGTTCTCCACCATGCGCCCGCCGAAGACCCCGTTGACGCACACCACCACCTTGTCGCCGGGCTCTACCAGATTGACGAAGCAGGTCTCCATGCCCGCCGATCCCGGGGCCGAGACCGGCATGGTCAACCGATTTTCGGTGCAGAAGGCCCACCGCAGCAGGTCCTTGACCTCGTCCATCAGGGTCACGAAGGCCGGGTCCAGGTGGCCGATGGTCGGGCGGGCCATGGCGGCGAGGACGCGCGGGTGCACGTCCGAGGGACCGGGCCCCATGAGGGTCCGCACCGGGGGGCTGAAGGACTGGATGGGCATGGACCGGGCTTACCTTTGAGTGGGTGGGGCGGCTGGATGGGCGGCGGAGTATAGCAGCGGGGGAGTGGGGCCGCCGCGGCTGGACACAGGGTCCACTTCATGCCGTCTCCCGCTAGCAGGTAGGAGGGTCGGGGAGACGGGACTGACAGTCGACAGCGGACCTGCTCGGACCAGAGGCTGAACCCACCGGCTCAGCCGGCGACAGAGGCGCGCAGGTCCGGCCGATGGCCGGCAGGCGCGGGATCGGGACGGCGGCCGCACACCAGGGGTTCGGACTTCAGGTAACCGGCGACGTCCGGGCCCGTACGCGTGAGCCGCGTGCCTCGAGGTCGGCGCCAGACCTCGGGGCATGCCGCTGCGGGCAGGAGGCCCAGCTCGAGGCCTCGATCCAGGTGCAGGCTGGTGTCGGCGACCTCGACCAGGAGCAGGATGTCCGCAGGCGTCGGATGGCGGGTGCGGTACTTGGAGCCCGGTGGGGTAACCAGGGCGATGTCCGGCTGGGGCTCGCTATGCCGGCCCAGATGGACGGGGTTCTGGACGCGGACTATCGCCGCGGTCGCCGACGGCCCGCATCCAGCGAGCGTTCTGGAGGTCCGTGACGGCGGCGGCATGGGGTGCCCCGATCGGCGCCATTTCGATCACCTCCCCGTCGATCAGCTCGACCCGGGCATCGGCGGCCAGGATGCCATCGTCCGCCATGCGGTAGTAGTCCTCGACCGTAAAGCGGTGACGACGGATCAGGTCTTCGGCAGTGCTGGACATGTCGCTATGCGCTCCAGGGTTTGGTCCAGGGCAGGATCGCGACGATCAGCCCTGTCATCTGCCTATTCGGGTCCACTGGCCTCCGGCCACCAGTCATAGTCCAAGATCTGTTCGGCGGAGAAAGGGCAGTCGGCAGGAAAGGTACTCTTGGGCAATCCGGTCTCGATTGCGGCCAGGACCAGGGCACGCTGGTATTCATTCTCCAGGGAAGCCGACAGGCGCGCCCTCAGGCTCGGGCTGTCCACCAGAATGTCCTGGATCTGCTGGCGGGCGTTCTGGATGGAGAGTCGCCAACTGACGCCTCGCAGACCCTTCTGATAACGCCACTTGATCAGGTGGAGCAGCAGGTTCCTAAGATGGCTTGCCAGGGACCGGCGCTCGCTCTTGCCCACGTCTTCCAACTCCTCGGCGATGTGTAGGCCATCGATTTCACTCAGCCGCCCCTGGCGGAGCAAGGCGGCGTTGGTCTCGGCCCAGGCAACTAAGTCCATCTCGTAGCCAAGATTTGCGGGAGGGGGATCGGAGCGGGTTCTGCGGGCAAGGGCCATGACGAGCATCCGAGGGCGGGAGTGAGTCGGCAGTATCGGCAGCGCCTCGATGGTCGTCAATGCGCCGACGCGATCAAGCCACAGCAGGGTCGGCCTGATGTGGGTCCGTGGTTGTGGTCGGCTCCAGACGCCGCCGGTGCCTGGACTGTCAGACCTCCTGGTAGATCTCAGCCCCGTCCTTCAGAAACTCTGCCGCCTTCTCCTTCATCCCCTCCTCGATGGCGATCTCCAGGTTGTCCAGCCGATGGGCCTCGGCATAGTCGCGCACGTCCTGGGTGATCTTCATGGAGCAGAAGTGGGGCCCGCACATGGAGCAGAAGTGGGCGACCTTGTGGGACTCATGGGGCATGGTCTGGTCGTGGAATTCCCGCGCCCGCTCGGGGTCGAGCGACAGGTTGAACTGGTCCTCCCAGCGGAACTCGAAGCGCGCCTTGGACAGCGAATTGTCGCGAATCTGGGCCCCGGGCAGGCCCTTGGCGAGGTCCGCCCCGTGGGCGGCGATCTTGTAGGTGACGATGCCATCGCGCACGTCCTGCTTGTTGGGCAGGCCCAGATGTTCCTTCGGCGTGACGTAGCAGAGCATGGCGGTGCCGTACCAGCCGATGTTGGCGGCGCCGATGCCGGAGGTGATGTGGTCGTAGGCGGGGGCAATGTCGGTGATCAGGGGTCCCAGGGTATAGAAGGGGGCCTCGAAGCAGTCCTCGAGCTCCTTGGTGACGTTTTCCTGGACCATGTGCAGCGGCACATGGCCGGGGCCTTCGATCATGACCTGGACATCGTGGCGCCAGGCGATTTGGGTCAGTTCGCCCAGGGTCTCCAATTCGGCGAACTGGGCGGCGTCGTTGGCGTCGGCTATGGACCCCGGGCGCAGGCCGTCCCCCAGGCTGAAGGAGACGTCATACGCCTTCATGATGTCGCAGATGTCTTCAAAGTGGGTATAGAGAAAGTTCTCCTGGTGATGGGCCAGGCACCACTTGGCGAGGATCGAGCCGCCGCGGGAGACGATGCCGGTGACCCGGTCGGCGGTGAGTGGGACATAGCGCAACAGAACCCCGGCATGGATGGTGAAATAATCCACGCCCTGCTCGGCCTGTTCGATGAGGGTGTCGCGGAACAGCTCCCAGGTCAGGTCCTCGGGCCTGCCGTTGACCTTTTCGAGCGCCTGATAGATGGGCACAGTGCCGATCGGCATAGGCGCATTGCGCAGGATCCACTCGCGGGTCTCGTGGATGTTCTTGCCGGTGGACAGGTCCATCAGGGTATCGCCGCCCCAGCGGGCGGACCAGACCATCTTCTCGACCTCTTCCTCGATGGATGAGGAGACGGCCGAGTTGCCGATGTTGGTGTTGATCTTTACCCGGAAGTTGCGCCCTATGATCATGGGCTCCAGTTCCGGGTGGTTGATGTTGGCGGGGATGATGGCACGTCCCCGGGCGACCTCGTCGCGCACGAACTCGGACGTGATGGTCTCCGGCAGGCTGGCCCCGAAGGACTGGCCGCGATGCTGACGCAGGACCTTCGCGTAGCGCGGGTCGGCGCGCAGTTCATCCAGGCGCATGTTCTCGCGGATGGCGACGTACTCCATCTCCGGCGTGATGATCCCGGCCCGCGCATAGTGCATCTGGGAGACGTTGGCCCCTGGCTTGGCGCGGCGCGGGGTGCGCAGGTGCTCGAAGCGCAGGCTGGCGAGGGCGGGATCCGACTGGCGGCGGTGGCCGAAGGCGGAGCTGGGGCCAGTCAGGGTTTGGGTGTCGCCGCGGGCCTCGATCCAGGGGGTACGGATGTCGGAAAGCCCCGCCATCAGGTCGATGCGGGCCTTGGGGTCCGTGTAGGGGCCGGAGGTGTCGTAGATATAGACCGGCGGGTTGTCCTCGATCCCACGGTTGGTGTGGGTCGGGGTCAGGGTGACCTCGCGCATGGGGACCTGAATGTCGGGACGCGACCCCTGGACATAGACCTTGCGGGACTGCGGGAAGGGCTGGGTGACCGCATCGGAAAGCTGGGCGGTGCGGCGGACGAAGTCGGCGGGATGGCGCTCATGGGAGGGCCTCGGCGTAGCTGTTGGACAGGGCGCGAGGGGCGGGCACGAGCGGGGCGCTGGGGACAGGGGGCTCCGGCTCGACCGCGCTTCCCTCCGCCGGTGCGATCCGGATCAGGTTCAAGGGGACTCTCTCAGCCCGACGCGCGTCGGGCACCCCCAGCAGGGTCTGGTCGCGGCAAGCTATAGCAAGGCGCGGGGTATTTCAAGGCACGGCCGGCTCGCGTTTGCCCGCGGGCTTTGGCAGCATGGGTTAAGCCCAACGACTCAAACCACTCCGGCCCGGCCCATGCGCGTGCTCCTCGTCGAAGACGATCCCCAACTCTCCGCGTTTCTGGTCAAGGCCCTGCGTGAAATTGGGGCCGTGGTGGATCAGGCCCCGGACGGGCGCGAGGGGCTCTTTGTCGCCGCCGGTGGGGCCTACGACGTCATCGTCCTCGATCGCCTTTTGCCCAAGCTCGATGGCCTGGCGATCCTGCGCACCCTGCGCGCCTCAGGCAATCGCACCCCGGTGCTGATTCTCAGCGCCCTGGGAGAGGTAGAGGACCGCGTCTCCGGGCTGCGCGCAGGGGGCGACGACTACCTGGTCAAGCCCTTCGCCTTCTCCGAACTGCACGCCCGCCTGGAGGCCCTGACCCGCCGCGGCCAGGGCGAGGCCCCAGCGACCCGTCTCCAGGTGGCCGACCTGGATCTGGACCTGCTCTCCCGCGAGGTCGCGCGCGCTGGGACCCCCATCGCCCTGCAGCCTCGGGAGTTCCGCCTGCTTGAGTTCCTGATGCGCCACGCCGGCCAGGTGGTGACGCGCACCATGCTCCTGGAGCATGTCTGGGACTACCGCTTCGACCCCCAGACCAATGTCATCGACGTCCACATCAGCCGCCTGCGGGCCAAGATCGACAAGGGCTTCGACCCGCCCCTGTTGCACACGGTCCGCGGGGCCGGCTACGTGCTGCGGGGTTGATGGGCCGATGAACCTGGCCCGCACGTTCCGGAGTTCCAGCTTCCGCGTCGCGCTGCTGTCTGTGGGCCTCATGGGGGCATCCATGGTCGCCCTGCTCGGCTTCATCGACTGGTCAACCGCCGGCTACATGGGGCGTCAGCTCGACCAGACCATTGCGGCGGAGGTGGAGGGACTGGCCGGTCAGTACCGCAGCGGCGGCCTGGTGGGGCTGTCCGCCGCCATCGCCCGGCGGGTGGCCGCCGACGGCCCTGGGGCCGGGGTCTATCTGTTGGTCGGTGCCGACCTCGCCCCGGTGGTGGGCAACCTGGATCGCTGGCCGCAGGCGGCGCCGGATGCGCAGGGCTGGGTGCGCTTTGGCCTGCGCACAGAGGCCGGGGGGCAGACCCGCATCGCGCGGGGCATGGTCTTCGTCCTGGCCGGCGATTTGCGCCTGCTGGTGGGGCGGGACGTGCGCGACCTCGATGCGACCCGCGCCCTGATCCGCAACGCGCTGGCCTGGGGCCTGGCCCTCACCCTGGCGCTGGCACTGCTCGGCGGTTGGCTGATGAGCGCAGGGGTGCGGCGCCGCATCGAGACCATCACCCGCACCAGCCGGGAGATCATGGCCGGGGACTTCAGTCGCCGGATCCCCAGCGACGGGTCCGGCGACGACTTCGACCAGCTCGCTTTGAGCCTCAACGCCATGCTCGCCCGCATCGAGGCCCTGATGGCCAGCGTGCGTCAGGTGACGGACAGCATCGCCCACGACCTGCGCACCCCCCTGGCGCGGCTGCGCACCCGGCTCGACGCCCTGCACCGTGCGACCCCATCCCCGGACCTGGAGGAGGCCATCGCCGAGGCCGACGAGCTGCTGGGGACCTTCAATGCCCTGTTGCGCATCGCACGCATCGAATCGGCCCAGGCCCGGGCCAGCTTTACCCCGGTGGACCTGGTCGCTTTGGCGGAGGACCTGGGGGAACTCTATGAGCCACTGGCCGGCGAGCGGGGCCAGACCCTGAAGGTCGTGACCCAGGGACCGGCCTGGGTCCAGGGGGATCGTGACCTGCTGTTTCAGGCTCTGGCCAATCTGGTGGACAATGCCGTCAAGTACACCCCGCCCGGCGGGCAGATCGGGGTGCAGGTGGAACCCACCCCGGGCGCTGTCCTGGTCATGGTGTCGGACACCGGCCCTGGCATCCCACTGGCCCTGCATTCACGGGTCTTCGAGCGCTTCTACCGCGCCGACACCAGTCGTAGCGCCCCGGGGAGCGGGCTGGGGTTGAGCCTGGTGCGGGCCGTGGCCCAGTTGCATGGGCGCGGTCGTCCGTCTCGGCGACGCCGATCCCGGACCTGGACTCCGGGTCACCTTGTCCATCCCGGCGCCGGCGGCGCCGACATGACGAAGACCTGGCGTAGCGCGACGGCGCCCTTGGCGGCCCTGACGGTCGCAGTCGTCGCCCTGGTCGGTTGCGCCGAACTGCCCTATTACTGGCAGGCCGCTGGCGGCCAGTTCGAGCTGTGGCAGCGGTCGCGCGCCATTCACGATTGGGTCGCGGACCCGGCCACAGACCCCGAGCTCAAGGCGCGTCTGGAGCGGGTGCAGGCCATCCGCGAATTTGCCAGCCGCGACCTTGGGTTGCCGGACAATGCGAGCTACCGTGCCTATGCCGATCTGGGGCGGCCCTTCGTGGTGTGGAATCTGTTTGCGGCCCCGGAGTTGTCCCTTACCCCAAAGGAGTGGTGCTTTCCGGTGGCGGGTTGCGTGACCTATCGCGGCTACTTCACCCAGGCGCCAGCCCAGACCCTGGCCGGCGAGTTGCAGGCAGAAGGGTTCGATACCTATGTCGGCGGCGTGCCGGCTTATTCCACCCTGGGTTGGTTCGCGGACCCTCTGCCAAGTACCGTCATCGGCTATCCGGAGCTGGATCTGGTCCGACTGATAGTCCACGAACTGGCCCACCAGGTCGTCTATGTCCCCGGCGACACCGGGTTCAACGAGTCATTCGCCACCACAGTGGAGCGCGAGGGGGCCCGCCGCTGGGTTCAGGCCAAGGGTACACCGGCGGACCTCGACAGCCTCGCCCGCTCCGAGGCACGCACGGCGGGGGTCACGCGGTTGATCCTGGGCGCTCGGGCGAGGCTCGATCAGGTCTATGCCGGCCCAGGGGATGCACAGGCCAAACGTGTCGCCAAGGCGCAAGTCATGGCCGGGCTGCGTTCGGACTATGGGCGGCTCAAGGTCGGATGGGGCGGGGCAGGGCGCCTGGATGAGTGGTTTGCCGGTCCCTTGAACAATGCGCAGATTGCATCGGTCGCGGTCTATACGCAACGCGTGCCGGCCTTCGCCGCCCTGTTGCGGCAGACCGGCGGGGACCTGCCGCGTTTCTACGCCGAGGTCGCCGCGCTGGCCCGATTGCCAAAGCCGGAGCGCGATGGCCGTCTCGCGGCGCTGGGTGACGGCGGACCCTGAAGCAAGTGTCGTCGCCCCGCTGACAGATTGCAGAAATTGCGGATCTTCGGGGCTTAGGGCTGGGATCGGCTGCACCATGAGTCAAGCTGCAGCCCGGTCTGGGACTGGATTTGGGGCTCGACATGGCGCCCGGGTGACGGCAAACTAACCAGACCCATCCGGGAAAACCCTGT
>CAWDHW010000028.1:0-50847 GCA_963802205.1 uncultured Gammaproteobacteria bacterium
TAACCCGCCGACTATTACGGCCACTGCGACATCACTGCGATCTACAAATGGCGCGGTCATAGCTTTTAGCTCATGGGACGCGGCAACGCCAGTACTCCGAGGGAGCGGCCCAATTCTCCTGGACCTCGCCTCCAGTCCTCGGGCCCCTGCGTGCCTATATCCAGGCACTCACCGGCTACGGCGATAGTCTGATCGATTACAACTGGAAACAGAATGCGATCGGCATCCAGGACACGGCACGCGGCAACAAGTAGCGGATTCTGTCGCAACCGCGAGGCGGTGTAAGCCTCAACCGCCTACGCTTGCCCGGATGCGCCACGGGACGAAGCAGGGGTGCCCTCAGGCGCGGCAGGCGGGGAGTTCCAGCACGAGACGCATAATCTCACGATGCGCAATTCGTCCTGTATTGCGCAATATCCGGCTGGCCCTTAGAGTATCCCCCAGGCGGCGATACCCGCCGCAACCTACCCGGCCCCCGGAGACCGTCCCCATGAGCGAAGCGACCGCCCCCCAAACCGAGACCCCAGCCTTCTGTGCCGGTATCGACTACTTCGGCGCACCCTGGGCCCAGTTCGATGCCCTGGCCACCAGCCCCGCCATCGGCGAGGGGGCAGAGGCCATCGCCGACAGCACGGACCCCGCCGCCATCTATCAGACCCTGCTAGGGGCGGATGCCCTGCGCTATCTGACCCTGCAGGTGTGCGGCGCCAAGGGCTCCGGCCATCCCGGGGGCTATGCCTCCAGCGCCGAGGCCCACGCCGCCCTGATCATGCTCGGCCACACCAACATCGTGACCGAGGTGGGCCACCACGCCCCCGGTTTCTACAGTTCCATGTTCCTGGATACCTCCCTGGAGGCCATGGGCATCCGCACGGTGGAGGACATGCGCAACCGCTTCCGCGAACGCGAGGGGTTGCTGGGGCATTTGTCCGGGGCCATCCCCGGCATCCTGGCCCCCGCCGGCCCCCTGGGTCAGGGCCAACACTTCGCGATGGCCGGGGCCCTGCTCTATCCGGACAAGCTGTTCCCGGTGACCATGGGCGACGGTGGCATGGGCGAGCCCTACCCCCTCTCGGCCATGATGCACTTCCTCACCGCCTTCCCGCGTGCGACCAACTTCCTCCCGGTGCTGGTGTGGAACGGATACAGCCAAGAGCACCACGCCATGGTCTCCACCTGGGACAACGAGCGCATGGTCGCCTACTGGCGCGCCCACGGATTCGAGCAGGTCATCCTGGTGGACGCCAAGGCCTATGACGACGCCGGCCAGGACGGTGCCTACGTGGATAGCACCCGCTTCTCCCTTGAGCGCCGCCTGGCCTTCGCCCGGGCCGTGTTGCAGGGTATTGACAAGGCCGCCCGCTCGGCCCTGGATGGGACGCCAACGGCCTTCATCATCAAGCAGTTGAAGGGGTCAGGGGTGCATACGGTCGGCGCCAAGGCACACAACCTCTACCCCGCCGACACCCTGGATCAGCCGCACATCTACGAGGCACTACAGCGCCGCGCGCTGCCCCCGGCGGCCTGGGACCTGGTGCGCGCCAACTTCACCCGCGCCGGTGGCGGCCCCGCCGGGCGAACCGTGGTGACCGAGTCGGAGATGGCCATTCCCGCCTTGGGGAAGTTGCCCATGCAGGGGTTCGCCGTGGGCGAGAAGGCCGTGCCGGCCACCGCCTTCGGCGCCCTTGCCGCCGCGGTGGGCGGGGCCGACCCGCGCTTCCTGGTGACCAACGCCGACGGCAACGAGGCATCGGCGATGAAGAACATCAACGATGCCTTGGGCATCCGCCACCCCACCACGGACCCGCTCTACAACCAGCGCCCGGACGGTCAGGTCTATGAGCCCCTGAACGAGGACGCCTGCGCCGGCCTGGCCGCTGCCGTGGCCCTGTTCGGCGGGCGCTCGCTGTGGCTGTCCTATGAGTCCTTCGCCATCAACGGCTGGCCCATCATCCAGACCGTGACCCAGGCCATGGCGGAACTGCGCCGGCGCACCCCGTCCCTGGTGACCATGTTCACCGCCGGGGCCCTGGAGCAGGGACGCAACGGCTGGACCCACCAGCGCCCGGAGATCGAGAACTACGTCGCCGCCCAAATGCGCAACGGCAACGTCTACGCCCTATTCCCGGCGGATGCCAACATGATCCAGGCCGCGTATGCCTGGGCCCTGGACAGTGTGAACAAGGGCATCGCCATCTTCGCCTCCAAGTCGCCGCTGCCGGTCTACACGACCCCAGAGCAGGCACGCGAGGCCATCGAGCTGGGTGCGATCTGCCTCTACGAAAGCCCCACCGGGGGGAAGGGGACCGTCGTGTTCGCGGTCACCGGCGACATGATCTTCCTGCCGGTGTTCGAGGCCAAGGAGCAACTGGAGGCGGCGGGCTATCGGGTGCGCATCGTGGCCGTGGCCAACCCGCGGCGCCTGTATCGGTCCCAGGACGTGGCCTGGAACACCTGCTCCCAGCCGGATGGCGCCTTCATGGACGATGCCGCCTTCAATGCCCTGTTCGACGGCGACCTGCTGTGCGCCGTGAGCGGCGGTCCCGCCGCGCCCCTGGAGCCGGTGCTGCTGCGCACCAGGGCTCCGCGCCGTGAGCTCATGGCCTGGCAGCGCGGCGAGACCACGGCCACCGCCAACGAGATCATGGCGGTGAACGGACTGAGCGCCGGCAACATGGTCGGGCGCATCCAGCAGGCCCTGGCAGGGTGATGGTCTAAGGCGCTACCCCTGGGCCCGGAGGCCCAGGGGAAAATGGGACAGGATGACCAGGATTTCACAGGATTTACATGAATGACCCAAACCAAGATCATCGTCCTGGACGACGACCCCACAGGGTCTCAGACCGTCCATAGCTGTCTGCTCCTGACCCGCTGGGACCCGCAGACCCTGGGCGCGGCCCTGGCGGACGCCTCGCCTCTGTTCTTCGTGCTCACCAACACCAGGGGCATGGACGCGCCGCGTGCCGCCGCCGTCACCCGGGAGGTCTGCCGCAATCTCAAGGACGCGCTGGACGCCCAGGCGGCGTCCGGGAACCCCATAGCCCCGCTCCTGGTCAGCCGCTCGGACTCGACGCTCCGCGGTCATTACCCGGTGGAGACCGACGTCATCGCGGAGGAGTTGGGTCCCTTCGACGCCCACTTCCTGGCCCCGGCCTTCTTCGAGGGCGGCCGCACCACCCTGGACAGTACCCACTACCTCCTGGTGGACGGGCGACCCGTCCCGGTCCATGAGACCGAGTTCGCTCGGGACTCCGTCTTCGGCTACTCCACCGGCTACCTGCCGGACTATGTGGCGGAGAAGACCAACGGGCGCATCGCCGCCGCACAGGTGCAGCGCTTTCTGCTGGCGGACCTGCGCGGGAACCCCGAGGACCTGGCCCGCCGCCTGGAGGGGCTGCGGGGCAACGCCTGTTGCGTCGTGGACGCCGAAGTCCAGGCAGACCTGAATGCCTTCACCGACCGGGTCCTGGACAGCGTCGCCACCGGCAAGCGCTTCCTGTTCCGCAGCGCCGCCAGCCTGCTGACGGCGCTGGCCCGGCTCCCGCCCCAGCCCGTGCCGGCCGAGGCCATGGGCCGCTACCGCCGCGGGGACACCCCCGGGGCCGTCATCGTCGGGTCCCACGTCAAGAAGACGACGGCCCAACTCGATACCCTGCTGGCGGAGCCCGGTGTGACGGCCCTGGAGGTGGACGTGGATCGGATCGCCGCGGACCGCGCCGGCCTCCTGGCGGAGACCTTGGGACAGGCCGCCACCGCCTTCGCCAAGGGGCACACACCGGTCATCTACACCAGCCGGGTGGAGCGGGTCTTCGCCGATCAGGCGACCCGGCTCGCCTTCGGCGAGCAGGTCTCGGCGTTCCTCATGGACCTGGTCCGGGGCCTGCCCAGGGGGCTCGGTTTCCTCATCAGCAAGGGTGGCATCACCAGTAACGATGTCCTGAGCGACGGCCTGGCCCTGGCCTGCTCCCGGGTCCTGGGTCAGGTCCTGCCCGGGTGTTCTGTAGTCCGTTGCCCGGACGACCACCCCCGCTACCCCGGGCTGCCCGTTGTGATCTTCCCCGGCAATGTCGGCGATGACGGCGCCCTGGCGCTGGCCTATCGGCGGATGAAGGGTCAGTTACAAGTACCATCGGGCTTGCGGTCGTCGCAGACGCAATAGCCTGGATGGCCTAGGATTGGCCGCCGCCGTAGTCGAAGGTAATTTCCTCTCCGGCGGCGATATCGATGCGGGCATAGAGGTCGAAGCCGTCGAAACGGGCATTGCCCGGGGCCTGGTGGTTGAGCCAGCGCAACAGATTGGAACCGCTGCGGCCCTCGGGGGCCGCACCTGGGGCCTCGACCCAGAGCACATAGGTCCCGTCCCGCCGAGCCGGCCGACCGGCATAGGTCCCGATGTAGGTCCCCGCCGCCAGGTCCACACGGGCGAAACAGCCCAGGCCGTGGATCTGGGAATGGGCCTTGTAGACCCGCTGTCGCAGGGTGCCTGTCGGGTTCACGGACGTCGCGGTGGGATCTGGACCCGCCCGCTCAAATGCGAGGGCCAGGCCAGGGCTCGCCGAGCACCGCGGCGGCGCGAAAGAGCCCGATCAAGGTCTTGGCATCGGTGATGGTCCCATCCAGGCACCAGGCCAGGGCCTGCCCCAGGGGGGGCCAGTGGACCTCGATGACCTCGTCGCTTTCGTGGGCCAGGGCCCTGGGGGTCAAATCCTGGCCCAGATAGAGGTGGATGACCTCGGTGAAGACCCCGGGGGAACTGAGCATCTGCCCCAACGGCTGCCAGGTGCGAGCCGCCACACCGGCCTCCTCGATCAACTCCCGGCAGGCGGTGGCGAAGGGGTCCTCGCCCGGGTCGAGCTTGCCCGCCGGGAGTTCCCAGAGCCAGCCGCTGCCGGCATGGCGGTATTGGCGCAGGAGGCAGACCCTCCCTGCCCCATCCACCGCCACTGCAGCGGCCCCGCCGGGGTGGCGGATGATCTCCAGGTCGCACTCCCGGCCATTGGGCAGGCGCACCCTCTCCACGCCGACGTCGATGACCCGCCCGCGGAACACAGGTCGCCGGGCCAGCACCTGGCCCTCGCCCGCCGGCTGGGGCGGCGTCTGGAACTCTGATGTCATTCGGACCTCCTTCCTCTGATGACGGCCTTGGGCTGGGGCCCTACACTAGTCCGGGTGCCCCGCGGCTTCAATGCGCCAGGGGACACAGACCGCAACCCCGCAGGAGTCCCCATGCCCCAGTCCCACCGAACCGCCGCCGCACTCGCCCTGGGCGCCCTGCTCCTCACCCCTGTCGCCGCCGTGGCCGAGGCCAGCCCGCCGGCGGGCACACCCGCACCCCAGGCGGCTCCGGCGGCCCAGGCGATCCGCCCACTCAGCACCGCCGTCATCAAGGCCACCACCGGGCTCTGCAACCGGGGGGTCTGGTGTCATGTGGACAAGGCGGGGGTCTGGGTCCCCAAGACCAAGGTGGCCATCTTAAGCGTCTCGGTGGCGGAACAGGCGGAGATCTCCCTCTACACCGACCTGGAGATCAGCACCCGCCCGGAGATGTACCAGTGCGCCGGGGACGACTCCAACGGGTGCATCTTCCGCATGAAGTACGCCGGCCCCGGGCTCTACGACTACGGCGCCAACAGCGGCAGCACCTACCTGGGCTCCAACATCACCACCACCAGCCTGACCTTCCCGCCGGGCTATGGCATCGTGGTCCCCGCCGGGACGCCCATCTATGTGCATCTGGACGTGCGCAACCAGAGCCTCATCGACCTCAAGGTGGATCAGGACGCCTGGCTCTATTACATCCCGCTGGAGTAGGTCCGGGCTTGGGCGTCCCGCCCGCGGGCGAGACGCCCGCACTCCCCCAAGGTTGTCCGCCACCTGGCATCCTCTTAGAATGCCGTGCTTTGCCCGCCTTGAAGCCCCGCCCCATGCGCACCTCCCAGTTCCCGCTCAATACCGTCAAGGAGACCCCGGCCGACGCCGAGATCGCCAGCCACCGCCTGATGTTGCGCGCGGGCATGATCCGCAAGCTCGCCGCCGGGCTCTACACCTGGCTGCCGCTGGGCTTGAGGGTGCTGCGCAAGGTCGAGCGCATCGTGCGCGAGGAGATGGATCGCGCCGGGGCCCTGGAGGTCCTGATGCCGGCGGTGCAACCGGCGGAGCTGTGGCAGGAGTCCGGGCGCTGGGAGCACTATGGGCCCGAGCTGCTGCGGATGCGCGACCGCCACGGCCGCGAGTTCTGCTTTGGGCCCACCCACGAGGAGATCATCACCGACCTGGCGCGCAATGAGCTGCGCTCCTACAAGCAGCTCCCGGTGAACTTCTACCAGATCCAGACCAAGTTCCGCGACGAGATCCGCCCCCGCTTCGGCGTCATGCGGGCCCGCGAATTCCTGATGAAGGACGCCTACTCCTTCCACCTGGACGACGACTCCCTGCGAGCCACTTACCAGGTCATGTTCGAGACCTACTGCCGCATCTTCGAGCGCTGCGGCCTGGACTTCCGCCCGGTGCAGGCGGACACCGGCAGCATCGGCGGCCATGCCTCCCACGAGTTCCATGTCCTGGCCGACTCAGGCGAGGACGCCATCGCCTTCTCCGACTCCGGCACCTATGCCGCCAACGTCGAGCTGGCGGAGGCCATGGCCCCCGCCGAGGCCGCCCAGGCCCCGGCGGAGGACAAGCGCCTGGTGGACACCCCCAAGGCACGCAGCATCCAGGACCTGGTGGAGCAGTTCGGGCAACCCATCGAACGTACCGTCAAGACCCTGGTCGTCGCCGCAGCGCCCGAGTCCGGCGCGACCCTGGTGGCACTGCTGGTCCGCGGCGACCATGAACTCAACGCCATCAAGGCCGAGAAGCTGCCCCAGGTCGCGAGCCCCATCCGCATGGCCACGGAAGACGAGATCCGCGCCGCCGTCGGGGCCGGTCCCGGGTCGCTGGGACCGCTCGGCCTGTCCATCCCCTGTATCGCCGACCGGGCTGTGGCCGTGGCCTCGGACTTCACCGCCGGGGCCAACCAGGACGGCAAGCATTGGTTCGGCCTCAACTGGGGCCGCGACCTGCCGTTGCCGCAGCTTGCCGATCTGCGCAACGTCTGCGAGGGCGACCCGAGTCCGGACGGCGTCGGCAAGCTCACCATCGCCCGCGGGATCGAGGTCGGCCACATCTTCCAGCTCGGGCGCAAGTACAGCGCCGCCATGAAGACCACAGTCCTGGGGGAGGACGGCAAGGCCGCCACCATGACCATGGGCTGCTACGGCATCGGCGTCTCCCGCGTGGTCGCCGCCGCCATCGAGCAGCATCACGATGACCGCGGCATCTGCTGGCCGGCCCCAATAGCCCCCTTCCAGGTCGCCCTGTGCCCCATGAAGCTCGACAAGTCCTTCCGGGTGCGCGAGGCGACCGAGCGGCTCTATGCGGAGCTTTCCGCCGCCGGCGTCGAGGTCCTGCTGGACGACCGCGACGTGCGCCCGGGCTTCATGTTCGCGGACATGGAACTGATCGGCATCCCCCACCGGGTGGTGGTGGGCGACAAGGGCCTGGACGACGGCGTGGTCGAGTACAAGGGCCGCACCGACGCCGAGATGACCCTGGTCCCGCTGGATGAGATCGTCAGCCTGCTGCGTGCGCGACTGGCGGCCTGATCCCGCCTCTGACCCCCGTCCCGACGGGGGCACCAGCCCTTCGCCCGGCCCAATCGCCGGACCCCACAGATCTTTAGGAACCAGACCATGACCAAAGAGGCCAGCTTCGCCCGCGAACAGCTCCTGCAATGCGGCCGCGGAGAGATGTTCGGCCCCGGCAACGCCCAGTTGCCGGTCCCCAACATGCTGATGATGGACCGCGTCGCGCGCATCGCGGACTTCGGTGGGGCCTTCGATAAGGGCGAGATCATCGCCGAACTGGACATACACCCGGGGCTCTGGTTCTTCGACTGCCACTTCCCCGGGGACCCGGTGATGCCCGGTTGCCTCGGCCTGGACGCCATGTGGCAGTTGGTCGGTTTCTACCTGGCCTGGATCGGAAACCCGGGCCACGGCCGCGCCCTGGGGGTCGGCGAGGTCAAGTTCACCGGCCAAGTCCTGCCCACCGCGACCAAAGTCAGCTACCGAATCGACATGAAGCGCGTCATCTCCCGCAAGCTGGTGCTAGGCATCGCCGATGGGACCATGGAGGTAGACGGTCGCGTGATCTACACCGCCAAGGACCTGCGCGTGGGGCTCTTCACCTCCACCGAGGGCTTCTAGCCCAAGCGCCGGCATCCCAATCCTTCTCCAACCACGGAACCCAAGCCCATGAGCAAGCCGAGCATTGCACCCAAGACCGACCCGGTACCCGCCACCCTGGTGATGAACGACCTGGTGGTCGGTGAAGGCGCCGAGGCCAAGCCGGGCAACCGGGTCGATGTCCACTACGTCGGCGCCCACTACGCCAACGCCCAGCAGTTCGACGCCTCCTGGGACCGCGGGGATACCTTCGGCTTCACCCTGGGGGCCGGCCAGGTGATCAAGGGCTGGGACCAGGGCGTCGCCGGCATGAAGGTCGGCGGCCGCCGCGAACTGATCATCCCGCCCCACCTCGCCTACGGCGAGCGCGGCGCCGGCGGCGTCATCAAGCCCAACGAGACCCTGGTCTTCGTCGTCGATCTGGTCGCCGTACACGGCTGAGACACCAGGCGCCCCACCATCGGACGGTGGCGCGCCAATGGAACCTGGCCGTACCCGTTGGGGACCTTGTCCGCTCCGCTACGTTCAGCGTTCCTGTGCGTCTCGGGCCGCGCCAAGGGGACGGAGTACATCTGGGCACAAATCGAACAGAGAAGTCTGCTTCAACCGGCCAGTGTCAGGAGCAGAGCGCCTGCCGCCTCGGTCAGCCCCGCTGGGCGTAGAAAGCCAGATCCACCGCATCTTGCGCCGGATCTAGGCGGTAATGGCGCTCCAAAGTCCTGGTAGCGCCCTGGCCGAGGCGGGCGCGACAGACCGAGGCAATATGCCCTCTAGCCCTCGCCAGCCGCGTCCCTGATCCCCCTCATCCCCGCCGTAACCTCTGCAAAGTCGTGGATGGCCGGGAAGTCTCCCGGTGCCCTGGCCGGGGCCTGGGAGTCGGATTTGAGCACCATCAGCAACCAGCGGAAGCCGTAGGCGCGCGCCGCTTGGAGCACCGGGGGGCTGTCGTCCACGAACAGGGTGCGCTGCGTGTCGAAGGGCTCGATGGCCTGCACCTGGTCCCAGAACCCCGGCGTCTCCTTGGCGATCCCCAGGTCGTGGGCGCAGATGATCCGCTCCAGGTGACCCGCCAGGTGGGTGCGCTCCATCTTGAGCGCTACGGCCTTCTGGTGGGCATTGGTCACCAGGACCCGCCGCTTGCCCATCCGCGCGAGGCCCTCCAGGAAATCCACCACATGCGGGTGGACGGCGATCAGGTGATCTACCTCCTCCTTGAGCAGGGCGATGTCAAGCCCGAGTTCGCGGCTCCAGTGGTCCACGCAATACCACTCCAGGGTCCCCTCGATGCGGGCATAGCGCGGCAGGAGGTCGGCCTTGGCCTCCGCCACCGTCAGGCCGAGGCGCTGCGCATAGCGCTCGGGGACGTGGGCGCGCCAGAAGTGGTTGTCGAAGTTCAGGTCGAGCAGGGTCCCGTCCATGTCCAGAAAGACGGTGTCGATGGCATTCCAGTCGATGCCGGGTTCGGCTAGGCTTGTGATCATTTTGCGCGGGCGCCTTCGAGATTCGGTGACCCGCGAGCATAGCGGAGCCCCACCATGTCGGCAAAACCCCGCATCATCGGCCGGCGTCTCGCTGCGGCAACCCGCATCTTCCGCATCGAGGCCCTGGACCTGGAGTTCGCCAACGGCAACCGCCGCACCTTCGAGCGCATTCAGGGGGTCAGCGACTCGGTGGTCATCGTGGCCCTGGCGGACCCGGACACGGTATTGCTGATCCGGGAGTACGCCGCCGGCAGCGAGCGCTATGAGCTGGGCCTGCCCAAGGGGGTCGTGGACCCCGGCGAGGATGCCCTGGCGGCGGCCCACCGGGAGCTGCGCGAGGAGGTCGGGATGGGGGCGCGGGACCTGCACCTGATCCATTCCCTTAGCCTGGTCCCCGGCTACATACAGCATGTCAGTCGGTTGGTCCTGGCCCGCGACCTCTATCCGGACCCAGCGGACGGGGACGAACCCGAGCCCATCGAGGTGGTACCCTGGCCCATTGCGGATCTGGACGGCCTCCTGGCCCGGGATGACTTCACCGAGGCCCGCTCCATCGCCGCCCTGTTCCTGGCCCGGCGCTGGCTGTTGAATGCCGCGGGTGCCGCGGCCTAGCGCCCTGACCGAACCCCAAGAGTCCGCCCAAGCGGCCCACCCAGACCCCGGAGGAGCGATGCAACCGTCCTTGAGTACAGCGACCAAGACCGCCCGAGACCACAGGACAGGCCGTCGTCTCCCCATGTGGCTCCTGGCGTGGTGCCTCGGCGCTCTGGCCCTGCCAGGGGTCGCTGCCCGCGCGGGCGACCTGCCGGAGGCGGACATCTACGGTTTCAACGACGCCCCCCTGGCGGAGCCCATGGACCACCCGGACTGGTTCAAGGGCGACTTCCTCGACCTGCCGGAGGACATGACCGCCGCACTCGCCGCCGGCAAGGGTGGGCTCATGGTGTACTTCGGTCAGCGGCGCTGCGCCTACTGCCAGAAGCTCCTTCAGGTCAATTTCGGGACGCCGGACATCGTCGATTACACCCGGCAGCACTTCGACGTGGTCCCCATCGACATCTGGGGTGTGGCGGAGGTTACCACGTTGGACGGCAAGACCCTGAGCGAGAAGGAGTTCTCCCACCAGGAGCAGACCACTTTCACCCCGACCATCCTCTTCTACGACCGAGACAACAAGGAGGCCTTGCGCCTGCGCGGTTATTACCCGCCCTATCAGTTCCGTGCGGCCCTGGAGTTCGTCGCCGATGGGCACTACAAGCGGGAGTCCTTCCGCGCCTACCTTGCGCGCGGCGACAACCGCCTGGTCTTCGACACCGCGGACATGAACGACGAGGACTTCTTCAGCCCCGCACCCATCAATCTGGACCGTTCCGGGCATCCGGGCGAACGCCCCCTGGCGGTCTTCTTCGAGCAAGGCGACTGCCACGCCTGCGACGTGCTCCACGGCCAGGCCCTGCGCGAGGCGGAGATCGCCGATGGCTTCGAGCAGTTCGACAATGTACAGATCGGGCTCTGGTCCGATACCCCTGTGATCACCCCAGACGGCCGGCGCCTGACGGCCCGCCAGTGGGCGGAGGAACTCGGGCTCTTCTATGCCCCGTCCGTGGTCTTCTTCGACGAGGCCGGGCACGAGATCCTGCGGGTGGATTCCGTCGTCGCCTTCTACCGCCTGCGCAATGTCCTTACCTACCTGCGCAGCGGCGCCTATCGCACCGGACCGGACTACCAGCGCTGGCGCGAGCTCAACCTCTGACCCGGGATCAGGGCCTGGCGCGCATGGGGTCGAGTTGCAGTGGTTCGCGATCGACGCCCCGCCCCTGACCAGTATCGATACCACTGGGCTCAGTGCGGCGATGGATCTGGAGGAGGAATGGGAATGTCGTGGGTGGATTCAGACTCAGACCACCGAACGGGAAGGCCGAGGAAGGGACTCGGCTCGGAGAGACTCAAGCTCCCCAAGCGCATGTCGAAGGGACCACCGCAGACGACCTGGACAGCGGCGATTCGCTGCACCTGCCGTGGCCGGCACTGATTGCATTCGGTAGAGGGCCGACCCGGACAGGGTGTCCGCTGAAACAGACCACCGACAACCTGCGGGTCTTGGCCCAACCTTCGGCCCCAACCGCCGCTTAGGGATACGCTGATTAAATGCCATCCTGGCATTTAATCAGCTCGCACTTCGCGAGGCGCGACTCGCGAAGTGCTCCATTTTCAAGCGCTTAGGCGCTTGAAAATGCTGGGCCATCCCTGGCCCAGACGGGAAACGCTGAATACTTCAGCGTTTCCTTAGGCGGTTGAGGCCCCTATCCCTGGTTTCCTAATTCTTCTCGGTGATACCCTCGACCGTCACCTCGACCCGACGGTTAGGCTGGAAGCACTCGATCAGCGCGTCCCTGGTCTTGGCGCTGGAGCACTCCGCCGGGGTCACCTTGAGGCGTGACTTGCCAAAGCCCTGCGCGTCGACGCGGTCAGGTGGCACACCTTGCGTGACCAGTTGGCCCTTCACGGTTCCCGCACGGCGCTCGGACAATGCCTGGTTGTAAGCCTCTGACCCAATCGGATCCGTATGCCCGGCCACGCGGACGGCATCATACGAGACCTGACTCAGGTCGGTGGCAAGGTTGTTGATGGTGGTCACGCCCTTCGACGACAACGCCGACTTATTGAACGCGAAGAGCGCGTCCGCCGAGAGCTCATAGGTGCGAGACGTCTTGGGCCGGGCAGCCACTCCGCCGATCGGGATCACCAGGCCGGCAGTAGCGACCCAATCGCCGAAGCTATCGTCCCGGCGCAGCCCGGAGGAGTTGTCATCATAGCGGTAGCGCCCGTCCAACCGCAGGGCGGCGTGATCGCCGATGCGGAACATGACGCCGGCGCCCGCCTCGGCCATGAAGCTCCACCCGCTGTCCGATTCGCAGTTGCCGACGTTTTGTGCGATCCGGTCGCAGTCGAAGTCGTCATTGATAGCCCCGAGGCCCGCGAGGAGGAACGGCTGTACGGTTCCGCGCCGGTTGAAGACGAACAGCCCGTCCACGCCAACATCCCCAACGGTGAAATCGCCCTGACCGAGGCTCGTCGTATCGCCGGTGCTCTGCAGGTCTGTATAGGTCGCGCGCAACTCCAGATTGAGCCACTCGTTGATCGGCTTGCCCACGGCGAACCCCCAGCCCACGCCGTCGTCCGTGCCCCGGTCATTATCGGCCCAGGTGTAGGCGGCGTAGGGGAGCAGATACCAGCGGTCGTCAAAGCTGGGCAAAGGAGCAGTCCCAGCTTGGTCCGGGGACTGGGCCCAGACAGCAACGGGGCTTGCCAACGCCGCAGCACACGCGGCAACAAGACAAAGTTTGCGCATCGTAATGGTCTCCCAACTTAAACCGTAAACGAATGGTCGTACGACCGGTTTACACCCCTCCCCCGATTCAGCCGCGTGCGGGTTGGCTCGCCGAACTCGCATGGACTCTGAGATCATGCCGCGTGCGCCGGGGTGCTCGCGTAAAAGTAGCACATGTCTCAGAAGCGCACCACTCTTCCTTCATTAGTGTTCATTGAAGATCCCTGGCCCGCTCCATCGCATGTGTTGCCAAATGAGTGCATGTGGTTTCCCTGGTCCGCAACACAGTGGTCCTGCCCGCTACGCTGGAAACCACGCGGACCGAGGTCAGGCCGGCGGCGGGGCCGTGGCCCGCAGGGACGCCCGCTCCGAAAACCCGGCATACCAGGCCGCCAGCCTTGGTCGGGTCTGACCCCACGCCAACTCCGGCAGGCGGAAGTCGAGATAGCCCAGGCCGCAGGCGATGGCGATCTGGCCCAGGTCCGTGCCCCCGGTCCAGGTCCCGGGTTGACCCTCCAGCCAATCCAGGGCACGCCCGATAGCCGCCAGGGCGGTGGCCTCCAGCGCCGGGTCCTGCCCCGGGCGCCGTCGCCCCATGACCACCGACACCGCATCGTCCATGACTCCATCGGCCAGGGCCTGGGCGCGGAGCACGGCCCAGCGCTCAGGCCCAACGGGGGGCAGCAGGTCCGGGCCAGACCCAGAGGCATCCAGCCACTCGCAGATCATCGGACTATCGAACAGGGCGGTCCCGTCGTCCAGGACCAGGGTCGGAACCCGCCCCAGCGGATTGGCGGCCCACAAGTCCGGGGCCGGTGCATGGGCATTGCACGGGACCAGGGTCAGGCAGTCCCCCAGGCCCTTTTCGATGGCGGTCACCTGGACCTTGCGGACATAGGGGGATGTCGGGCTGTAGAAGAGTCGCATGGGGGCTCCGCAGGGGTTGGGATTGAACGGGTAAGTCTCGAACAGGCACGCCATCCGCCAGACCCCCAGCCCCGTAGGCGCGGACCTGGACGAAGGCACCGCAGGACAAGCGCGGTCCGAGGAAGCTGTCGCGAGGGAGCTCGATACTGACCCACACCAGAGGCGCATCCCCCTTCAAGTCGGCCCACTGGACGTCGGTCATGGCAGATCGCCGCCAACCGGGCGACCCTGGCCCTATCGGCATAGAATCCGTTCCCGGGCGCCATCAGCCCGCCGAGCAGCGGTCCCCGTAGACGGCCATGACCTGTTTCAACTCCACCAGAAGCCAGCGCACCTCCCCGGGGGTCAGGTCGCGGGTCTCCGGTAGGGCCTCACCGCGTTCCAGGGCCGCGATGTCCCCCCAGACCTGGCGACATCCCTTCTGGCACAGAGCCTCCAGGCGTGCCTCGAGGAGCGGATCAGGGCGCTCGCGGCCCTGGGGGTGGGATGTGGTCTGGGGCTGATAGGCAATCTGGGTTTGCACGCTGGCCTCCGAGGCGGCGTTGTGGGGTCAGAGTGGCCCTGCCGCTTGGGACCCATGGCTATTTTATGACCAACCGAGGGCCACGCGCTTGACCGCGATGTTGTACTTCACCCCCTGGCCTCCGGCATCGGGTACCCCGCCCCTGGGGCCCGACGATCTGCACCTGTGGCGCATCCAGACCGGGGACCCTGGAATCAGCCCCCAGGCCCTCGCGCCGCTGCTGGATGCCGGGGAACGCGTCCGGGCCCAGCGCCTGGCCAATCCGGCCCTACGGGCGCGCTATGTCCGCGCCCACGGGATACTACGCCGCATCCTCGCCCTCTACCTGGGACAGCCCCCCGGGGATATCGCCTTCACTCAGGGGCCCCAGGGCAAACCGGCGCTGGCAGCCCCACCGCATCCCGCCCGACTTGAGTTCAATCTCACTGGCAGCGGGGACCTCGCCCTAGCGGTGATCAGCCTGAGCCTCCCCGTCGGGATCGATTGCGAATGGGTTCGCCCTCGCCGCGAGCTATTAGGGGTCGCCCGGCGGATGTTCGCCCCCGAAGTCGCCCATGCCTTGGCAGAAACCCCGGTGCCGGACCGGTTAGAGCCCTTCTACACCGCCTGGACCGCCATGGAGGCAGTGGTCAAGGCGGACGGTCGTGGGCTCTTTCAGCCCCGGGCCCCTGGGGACCTGGCGGCGGGCCAGGTCCTGGCCGTTGCCCACTGCCTGCCCCTGCCCGGGTACATTGCCGCCGTGGCCCGCGCCGACCTGCCCCCCGTCGAACAATGGGGTGCCTTCGAGTTGGTGGACTAAGCCGGTTCCCCTCAGGATGGCGCTATCGCCTCAAAGCCTAGGTTCCCCCTAACCTAACCCGCCGCTTCCAAAGCCGACAGGACCGGGTTCTCCTGCGCCCATGCCAGCTTACCGCTGCGATCCCGCCGTTTGAGGTCGATCTCGGCCCTGGTCACGCAGGACTGGTCCGGATAGGCACGGTAGCCCAGCAGCCGCAACGGGCGGTTGATGCGGGTAAACATGGCCCCACGCCCGGCGAGGTGGGCAGCAAAGCGCCGCTGTGGGTCGGTGGCGATGCCGGTGTAGAGGCGCCCGTTTTCGCATTCCAGCAGGTAGAGGTACCAGGGCCTGGGTGCCGGGTCAGTTGCAGACGCACCCGGGTCCGCGGGCTCAGAGGTCGTCATGGGCATCGGGGGACTGCATCCCCGCCAGGACACAGCGCAGCAGGCCGTAGTCGTAGACGCCCTCCAGACGCTCGTAGGCGGGCTTGAGGCTCAGACTGCCGGCGCGCGGCTCCGGCAGTATGGCTGTGCGGATGCGCTCCAACTCCGCCGGGGGGAGTCTGACGACCTCCGACAGCCGCAGCTCCCCGGAGGCGATCAGCTCCGACAGGTGGCCGTGTATGGTCCCGATCGTCAACCCACGACGCTCGGCGATGGCCTGGGGACCCAGGCCATCGCGCCACAGCGCCCAGGTCTCGGCGATGGTATCGGTCAGGCCGGTCCCGGTCGGCGGGGGGGCATGGGCGGCGATGACCGCCAGAAAGTCGGTGGCATACTGGGCCAGCTTCTTGGCCCCCACTCCTTCGAGCAACGCGAAGCGGTCGCGGTCGGGCGGACGCTGGTCCACCATCTGTTGCAGGACGCTGTCGTGGAAGATGACGTAGGGCGGCACCCCCTGGGCCTCCGCCAAGTCCCGGCGCTTGGCGCGCAGGGCCTCCCACAAGGCGCCCACCAGGCCGGGCCTGGCGGCGCCGCGCTCGCGTCGGCCCCCCTATCCTTGTCCTTGGCCATGGGCTGGGGCTGGTCGCGGCGCAGCTTGAGTCGGGTCTCCCCGCGTAGCACGGGGCGGGCGGCTTGCGTCAGGAAGAGGGAGCCGTGCCCCTCCACGTCCACCCCGATAAGCCCGGCGGCGATCAACTGGCGGAACACCGCACGCCACTGCCCGACCTCCAGCTCCTCGCCCATGCCGAAGACCTGGAGCCGGTCGTGACCGTTGGAGCGAATACGCGGGTCGTCAGCCCCACGCAGGACATCGATCAGGTAAGTGACCCCGAAGCGACTGCCGGTGCGGTGGACGGCGGACATGGCCTGTTGGGCCGCCAGGGTCCCATCCCAGGTCTCCGGCGGGGTCAGACAGTTGTCGCAGTTACCGCAGGGGGCCGGCAGCTGGTCGTCGAAGTAGCGCAGCAGGGCCTCGCGCCGGCAGGTGACGATCTCGCACAGGCCGAGCATGGCATCGAGCTTGCGCCGCTCTATGGCCTTATGGCGCTCGTCGGCTTGCGAGGCGTCCAGCATCTGCCGCAGCATGATGACGCCCTGGAGGTCGTAGGCCATCCAGGCATCCGCTGGCAGGCCGTCGCGCCCGGCGCGTCCGGTCTCCTGGTAATAGGCCTCGATGCTCTTGGGCAGGTCCAGATGGGCGACGAAGCGCACATCCGGTTTGTCGATGCCCATGCCGAAGGCAATGGTGGCGACGATCACCACCCCATCCTCCTTCAGAAAGCGTTCCTGATGGACCTTGCGAACCTGGTTGTCGAGCCCGGCGTGGTAGGGCAGCGCCTTGATCCCCTGCCCCACCAGCCATCCGGCGATGGCCTCCACCTTCTTGCGGGACAGGCAGTAGACGATGCCGGCCTCGCCGGGGTGTTCCAGGCGCAAGAAGTCTTTGAGCCGGCGCTTGGCGTCGCGCAATTGGTTGATGTGGTACCGGATATTGGGCCGGTCGAAGCCGCTGACGAAGGCACGGGCCTGTCCCAGACAGAGCCGCTCGCGAATGTCGTTGCGGGTGGGCTCGTCGGCGGTCGCTGTCAGCGCCAGGCGTGGGATGCCGGGGAAGCGCTCGGCGAGGACCTCGAGCTGGGTGTACTCAGGGCGGAAATCGTGCCCCCACTGTGAGACACAGTGGGCCTCGTCGATGGCGAACAGGCTGATTGGGACCCGCGCCAGCAGGTCCAGGGTACGCGGCGTGACCAGTCGCTCCGGGGCCATGTAGACGAGATCCAGCTCGCCAGCAACCAGGGCCTGCTCCACCCAGCGTGCCTCATCCATGCTCAGGCTGGAGTTGAGGAAGGCGGCACGCACCCCGTTCTGACGCAAGGCCGTCACCTGATCCTGCATCAGGGCGATCAGGGGGGAGATGACGATCCCAGTCCCCGGACGCACCAGGGCTGGGATCTGGTAACAGAGGGACTTGCCGCCGCCGGTAGGCATCAGCACCAGGGCATCGCCACCCTCGATCACATGCTCGACGATGGCCCCCTGCTGACCGCGGAACTCGCGGAAGCCGAAGATGCGGTGCAACAGGTCCTTGGGGTCTGGAGGTACATTCATGGCGCGCAAGCTTGCCCGAGCCGCGGGAGATTGTCAGCCGTGGCCCACCAGGGACTCGACCAGCCAGTGATCCCGGCGGTTACCAAAAGACGGAACTGGTGGGCGATTTCAAGGACGCCGGGTGTGACCGGTGGCCCAAGGACCGGCCGCAGGAAGTACGGGCGCGCGATTTCGCAGGACAGGCACCAAACCCTTCACCCGGCCTTCCCCGGCCGTTCCAACCCCAACCGCTGCATCTTATTGCGCAACCCCAGGCGCGACAGGCCAAGCTCACGGGCGGCACGGGAGATGTTGCCGTCGTGCCGGGCCAGGGTCTCGGCCAGGAGTTGCCCCTCCAGGGCATCGACCCGCCCACGCAGGCCGGTCGCGGCGCCTTCCCCCAGGGCGGCGCCGATCCCGGCCTGGCGGATGTGCGGGGCCAGCAGATCCGGGGTCAGAATGGGGCCATCGGAGAGGACCAGCATGCGCTGTATCTCGTTCTGCAACTCCCGTACATTGCCCGGCCAGGGGTAGGCGGCAAGGCAGTCCAGGGTGGCCGCGGCCAGGCCCTCCACCGGCCGGCCGAGGGCCGCGGCGGCATTGATCAGGACCGACCCCGCCAGGGCCGGAATGTCCTGGGGTCGTTCCCGCAGGGGCGGCAGGCGCAGCGGGACCGTGGCCAGGCGATAGTAGAGATCTTCCCGGAAGCGGCCGGCCTTGACCTCGGCCTCCAGGTCGCGGTTTGTCGCCGTGATCAAGCGCACATCCACCCGAATCGGGCCTCGCCCCCCCACGGGCCGGCACTCGCCCTCCTGGAGCACCCGCAGCAGCTTCACCTGAAAGGCCGGCGAGGTCTCGCCGATCTCGTCCAGGAACAGGGTCCCGCCGTCCGCCTGCTGGAAGAGCCCGATGCGGTCCTCGTGAGCCCCGGTGAAGGACCCGCGTTTGTGGCCGAACAGCTCGGACTCCAGCAGGCTATCCGGAAGGGCCCCGCAGTTCTCCACCACGAATGCCCGCTCGGCCCTCGGACTCGCGTAATGGATGGCCCGCGCCAGCAGTTCCTTTCCGGTCCCTGACTCGCCGCACAATAGAACGGCCACGTCGAAG
Organism: uncultured Gammaproteobacteria bacterium; assembly: GCA_963802205.1. Classification (GTDB taxonomy): domain Bacteria; phylum Pseudomonadota; class Gammaproteobacteria; order Chromatiales; family Chromatiaceae; genus DYRB01. The sequence continues at coordinate 18,904 of CAWDHW010000028.1, forward strand.
CGCGCCGCCCGCTCCACCAGGTCGCACACGGCCCCCATGGGGCTGCCAGGGGTGCGCACGATCCGATCAAGGGCAAAGGCGCGCTTGACTCGTTTGCGGGTCGCCTCCACCCGCCCGCGCAGCATCGGGACAGCCGCACGCAGCTCCACCGCCAGTTGGCAATTCTCTCGTTGCAGGCGATAGAGCTCGGCGGCGCGTTTCAGGGTCAGGAGCAACTGTTCCGGATGCCAGGGTTTCAACAGGTACTGATAGATGCCGGCCTCGTTGATGCCGGCGATGATGTCCTGACTGTCCGTGTATCCGGAGATGACGATACGCACACTGTCTGGCCAGTCCCGCTGGACCTCCTTGAGGAACTCAACCCCACTGACCCCGGGCATGCGTTGGTCGGTCAGGACGATCTCGCAGGTTTGCCCCTCCAGGATGGCGCGGGCCTCGGCCGCGCCGGAGGCGGTAAAGACCTCGAAGTCCTCCTCCAGGGTACGGCGCAGGGACTCCTGGGAGCGGACCTCGTCATCGACGATCAGGACGCTGGGCAGACTCGGCATGGGTCCTTAATCCGCCGGGACTACCCAACCCAATTCGCGGTGAACGGCCAGGTGCCGCGGCGTCTGGGCGCGGGGCATTTTGTGCACATGATGGCGGGCGACGTGGTCACTGTGATCGAAGCCGTCGAAGTCGGTCATGGTCCTGGCCCTGCTGCATCGCGACATTGTGACCGCCCCATGCGGCCTTGTCTCCCCGCAACCGAACGGGGCCTGTGGGGGTTTCGTCGAAGGTGTCCATCTGGCCACCGGTTACACTAGTAACCCGAGCCGCGTCGCTGCGGCGCACAGCCCTAATCAACCCATCACCGGGAGCAACCGCCATGCGCATCGTCGAGGCCGAACGCCAATTGATCGAAGACCTGCTGGGGGAGACCCACGTCACGGCCAGCAAGATACAGAGCGAGGCAACCATCCGTGCCGGACACCACGAGACCCTTGGCAAGGTGGTCATCGTCCAGTACCCAACCGGGCGCGGGGTCATCATCGAGGTCGACGAATAGCCCGACCACCGAAGCCCTGCCCTTATGCCTCGATCATTTGCCCCAGGGTGTGCCCGGGGCGGACCATGGGCAGGACGTTCTCGGCCTTGTCGATCCAGACATCCACCAGCACGGGGCCTGGTTCGGCCAGGGCCGCGGCGATCCCATCCCGCAAGCTGGCAGGGTCGCGGATACGCTGGGTCTTGAGACGGGGATAGACGTAGCGCAGGCCAGTCAGGTTGGGAATCTGGCGGCGACAGGATTGGTCCATGTCGGTGCAGTCGGCATCGCACTCACTGGTGCGCGCCAGGCAGGTCTCGTAGTGATGGCCATCGTCCATCATGTCCTCCCACTGCCGCACCATGCCCAGGAAGCTGTTGTTGAGCACAAACATCTTGAGCGGGATGCGGTTAGCGACGACGGTGCCGAGTTCCTGGATGTTCATCTGGAAACTGCCATCGCCGTCGATCAGGACGACCGGGCGGCTGGGGTCCGCGAACCAGGCCCCGATGGCCGCAGGCAGCCCGAAGCCCATAGTCCCCAGGCCCCCCGAGCTCACCCACTGGCGCGGGCGGCAGAAACGGTAGAATTGGGCAGCCCACATCTGGTGCTGGCCGACCCCGGTCACCAGGGTCGCGTCGCCCCCGGTCAGCTCGGAGATGACCTCGATGGTCGCCTGGGGCTTGACGTGGCCAAGATCCAGGGAGGGCCTGGGGGTAAAGCCACGCCAGGCGGCGATCTGGGCCATCCAGTCCGCATGAGATGCGCTGCGTCCGCTGCCCAGGGCATAGTCCAGAAAGCTGTCGAGCCCGGCCACAAGGTTGAGGTCCGTGGCCACCGTCTTGTCGATCTCCGAGGGGTCTATGTCCACATGGATGATGCGCTTGCCAGCGGCGAAGTCTCGCACGGCCACTCGATCATCGAAGCGCCCGCCGAGCGTCAGGATCAGATCGGCATCGCGCAGGGCATAGTTGGCCGGGATGGTCCCGTGCATCCCCGGCATCCCCAGGTTGTGGGGCTGATCGAAGGGGACGGCGCCCAGTGCGTTGAAGGTGGTCGTCACCGGACAATCGAAGGCCGCGACGAAGCGGCACAGGGCGGCGGAGGCCCCAGCATGGATGATGCCCCCGCCGGCCTTGACCACAGGGCGCTGCGCGGCGACCAGGGCGTCGAGGATGGCATCCGCCGCGGCGCGGTCGAAGGGACGGGACTCACGATGGCGCTTGACCCGCGGATGCTGCTCACCGACCCGGGCGAGCTGCACATCCTTGCAGATGTCCACCACCACGGGCCCGGGCCGCCCGGTCTGAGCCAGGGCATAGGCCTCGCGCAGGACCCAACCGAGGTCGGCCACGTCCTTGACCAGGTAGTTGTGCTTGGAAATGGGGCGGGTGACGCCGACGGTGTCCACCTCCTGGAAGGCATCGGTCCCGATGGCCCCGCTGGGCACCTGGCCGGTGATGAACAGCGTCGGGATCGAATCCTTGTAGGCATCGGCAATGGGGGTGGTGAGGTTGGTGGCCCCGGGCCCCGAGGTCGCCAACGCGACCCCTACCCGACCGCTGACCCGGGCATAGCCCTCGGCCGCGTGCCCTGCCCCACCCTCCTGGCGGCAGAGGATGAACTTCGGGCAGGGATCGCCGCGGCGCATGCGCTTGTTCAGCTCCACGTGGAGCGGGATCACGGCCCCACCGGTGTGGCCGAAGATGATCTCGACGCCAAGTTCGGTCAGGATGTCGAAGAACAGGGCCGCGCCGGTGATGGGGTCTGGGTGGGTCTCGGTGGCCATGGGATACTGCCGGGTCAGGTGCTGGACAGGTCGGTCATGATACCCCCAGCCCCGGGGCCTTGGGCACCTGCGGCAGGCGGACCGCCAGTTCGGAATAGAGAGCGCGCGCACCCGTTGTGCCCGCGCGCCGCGTGGAACCATTGCCTTTGGCACACAGAGCCCACCCGGCCTACCGCGTGTCCGTCTGTATGGGGAGCAAAGCGCCTGTTACTGGTCACCGATCGCCGACTAGAGTATCCGTCCCAATCGGCTCGCCGACGCGCTTAGTGCCGACCAGGCGACATGCCCCGCCATTTTCAACGGCTGTAAGCCGTTGAAAATGGAGCGCCCCGGGAGTCGCGCCTCGCGGGGCGCGAGCTGACTAAAGCCAAGGATGGCTTTAGTCAGCGTCTCCCTTGGGGTACCCTTCCTTTCGTTAATTTGTGAGTTGACACTGTAATGGCCCAAAACCTGTCCACCGCCGAGCAGGCGTTGCGCGAAGCTGCCCGGGATTACCACCGCAGCCCCAGCCGGGGCAAGATCGCCGTCACGCCCACCAAACCGCTGTCAAACCAGCGGGACCTATCGTTGGCCTACTCGCCCGGCGTGGCTTACCCCTGTCTTGATATCCAGGCCAACCCGGCGCTCGCGGCGGAGTACACCGTCACGCGGGAATCTGGTGGGGGTGGTGACCAACGGCACGGCCGTGCTCGGCCTGGGGGACATTGGCCCACTGGCCAGCAAACCCGTCATGGAGGGCAAGGGCTGCCTCTTCAAGAAATTCGCGGGCATCGATGTGTTCGATATCGAGCTCGCCGAGCGCGACCCGGACAAGCTGGTGGAGATCATTGCCGCGCTAGAACCAACGCTGGGCGGCATCAACCTTGAAGACATCAAAGCGCCGGAATGCTTCTATATCGAGCGCGAGCTTAGCAAGCGCATGAACATCCCCGTGTTTCATGACGATCAGCACGGCACGGCCATCATCTCCAGCGCCGCACTGCTCAACGCTCTGGAACTGGTGGGTAAAGACATCGGCACCGTGACACTGGCCGTCTCAGGTGCCGGTGCGGCGGCGCTGGCCTGTGTGGACGTGATGGTCGGCCTGGGGGTGAAGCGCGAGCATGTTTTCATGGTCGATTCCAAGGGCGTGATCTACGAAGGCCGCCCTGGCGGGTTCGACGCATCCAAGGCCCGTTACGCGCAACCGACCGATGCCCGCACCCTGGGCGATGTCGTCAAGGGCGCCGATGTCTTTCTGGGTTGTTCCGCCCCCGGCGTGCTGACCGTGGACATGGTGAAAACCATGGCCGAGAAGCCCATCATCCTGGCCCTGGCCAACCCGGAACCCGAAATTCGCCCGGAGTTGGCCAAGGCCGCACGACCCGACTGCATTATCGCCACCGGTCGCTCTGACTACCCGAATCAGGTCAACAACGTCCTGTGCTTCCCCTACATCTTTCGCGGCGCACTCGACTGTGGTGCCACCAAAATCACCCCAGAGATGAAACTCGCTTGCGTCCGCCAGATCGCCGATCTGGCCAAGAGCGAGACCAGCGATGAAGTGGCGGCCGCCTACGCCGGGCAGGACCTGAGCTTCGGCCCCGAGTATCTGATCCCCAAGCCTTTCGACACGCGCCTGATCCTGCGGATTGCGCCCGCCGTGGCCCAAGCCGCCGCCGACTCCGGGGTGGCCACCCGCCCCATTGCCGACATGCAGGCCTACAAGGAGAGCCTGTCCCTGTTCGTTTACCAGACCGGCATCCTCATGCGCCCGATTGTCAACGCCGCCAAGGCCGTGCCTGACGTCAGAAAGCGTGTGGCCTTCGCCGACGGCGAGGACGAACGGGCCCTGCGTGCCGCCCAAATGGCGCTTGACGATCGCCTGGCCCGGCCAATCCTGATCGGACGTCCCGCCGTGATCGAGGCCCGCATCGAGAAGGCCGGCCTACGCATGCGCCTCGGGGAGGATGTAGAAAACGTCAACCCCGCACACGACCCGCGCTTCCACCAGTACTGGGAGCATTATCACCAACTCATGGGCCGTGACGGCGCCACGCCTGAGGTGGCAAAGGCCGCGGTGCGGCGCTCCAACACCATCATCGCCTCGCTCATGGTCGCCCTGGACCACGCCGACGCCATGATCTGCGGCCTGGCGGGCAGCTATGAGACCCATCTCGAACGCATCCACAGCATCATCGGCCTGGAGCCTGGCGTGAGCAATTACGCCGCCCTCAATGCGCTGATGACGGACCGCGGGCCGCTTTTCATTGCCGACACCTATGTGAATGAAGACCCCGGCGCACCGCAACTGGCCGAGATTGCCTGGATGGCCGCGCAGGAGATGCAGCGCTTTGGTCTGCCGGCCAAGGTGGCCTTTTTGTCGCATTCCAGCTTCGGCTCATCCAGGCGTGCCTCTGCCAAGAAGATGCGTCTGGCGCGCGACCTGTTCGTAGCCAGCCACCCCGGCATCGAATGTGATGGCGAATTGCACGGCGATGCCGCGCTGGAAGAAAACATCCGTCGCCGCTACCTTCCGAACGCTACCCTCAGCGGCTCGGCGAACCTGCTGATCTGCCCCAACCTGGATGCCGCCAACATCCTCTACAACGTGCTCAAGACCACCACCAGCGGCGGCGTGACGGTGGGCCCGATCCTGATGGGCGCGGCCGCCGCGGCCTGCATCCTCACCCCCGCCGCCACCGTGCGCCGCACGCTGAATATGACCGCCCTGGCCGTAGCGAGCGCGGCGGCTAGGCGACACGCACCTCATGCCTTGCAAGCAAAGACCATCGAGGGCACAGCGACATTGCCAAGCCCAGCCTAAGGAGACGCTGATTAAATGCCATCCTGGCATTTAATCAGCTCGCACTTCGCGAGGCGCGACTCGCGAAGTGCTCCATTTTCAGACGCTTAGGCGCTTGAAAATGCTGGGCCATCCCTGGCCCAGACGGGAAACGCTGAATACTTCAGCGTTTCCCTAACTCGGGCAGCCCTCGGGCATTTCGCTCTGCCGCTTCGGTCCGGCGTCCCGGATCGTTGCGGATACAGTGCCAAACTTTTTGTCCCAGTTGTTTTGGAACTTTTTCACAAGGGCCGCAAGCGTGCTGTCATACGCCTGCTTATCATCCCACATCTCCCGCGGGTGGAAATGCCGCGGTTGCACACCACGCACACACTCTGGCACGTCGAGGTTGAGAGTATCCATGTGCCAGTGGGGTGTATTCGCGAGGTCACCACGCAAGACCGCATGAATCATCGCGCGGCTCGTCGCAATACTGTATCTCCTTCCATCCATATGACCGTAGGGCCCCCCCGTCCATCCGGTGTTTACAAGGTATACCGGCACCTTGTGCTTGCGGATCATGTCCTGAAAGAGCCCCGCATATACCTCCGGCTTGTGCGGGAAGAAAGCGGCTCCGAAAAATGCGCTGAAGGTTTCCGAGATTGCGCTCGTGGCGCCTACGACCGTACTCCCGACCTGTGCCGTATACCCACTCAGATAGTGGTACACGGCCTGCTCCGGCGACAGTCGAGCCACAGGTGGCATCACCCCGTGCGCATCGCAGGTAAGAAAGATGATTGCCGAAGGATGCGATGCCCTGTTCTGTCGATCGCGATTACTGATGTGATCCCGCGGATAAGCGCCCCGCGTGTTTTCGGTGATCGATCCATCGTCGAAGTTGGGGCGACGTAAATCATCCATGACAACATTCTCCGTGAGGGCGGCTCGGATCGCCTCCCAAATGATCGGCTCGCGCTCTTCCGTAAGCCCGATGAGCTTCGGATAGCACCCGCCTTCGACGTTCGAGACGCCCTCAGGCGACCATACATGCTCGTCGTCGCCGATCATGGCCCGAATCGTGTCTGACCCAAGCGTCGTCTTGCCTGTACCCGAGAGTCCGAACAGCAGCGCGACGTCGCCGTTCTCGCCAACATTTGCGGCACAGTGCATGGGAAGGGCATGGCGGAGGGGCATGAGGAAGTTCATGACCGTAAATACCGCTTTCTTCATCTCGCCCGCGTACAAGAGGCCTGCGATGAGGATACGTCGCGCATCGAAGTCGATAAAGAGCGAGCTATCGCTGCGCACACCATCGCTCGCGGGGTTTGAGTGAAAGGACGGCACATTCAGTATCGTCCATTCAGGCATCTCCGGCGTACCCGCGTCACGGATAAAAAGGTAGTGTGCGAAGAGCGCATGCCACGCATACTTGGTATACACCGTGAGGCGTATGGAGTACTTGGGGTCTGCACCCGCCCGTAGGCGTTGCAGAAAGAGTGGCTTCGGCAGCTTTTGCACATGCTCCCATGCACGCTCCCACATCCGCTCGAACGCATCACGCTCGTAGGGCTGGTTGATAGGCCCCCAGTCGATGAGAGCGTCGTTCGTACCGCGCACAATGTAACGATCCAGCGGTGAACGCCCTGTCCGCTTGCCGGTGAAGACATTGATGGCACCATTTGCAGCAAGCCGCGCCTGGGTGGTGCCACGGTGCTCATGACGCAAAATGTGCTCGATCAGTTCTTGCTCTGTCGTGACATCACGACAGACGATACTCGGAAGCATGTCCATGCGGGCCTCCTATGGATTGTTCAGGGCTCTCTTCCGTTTGGTGTGGGCGAAGAGTCTAGTGCCATTGATTTAGGATGACGGTATCGCACACGCCTTGAACTTGAAGGGAGAGCCTGGGATGTGGATGAGTTTTCCGGCGACCAGGTAAGCGATGGCGATCAGGTGCTTGGTCTCCCCGACCCGGGTTTCTGCGGCCATCGAGACCCATCGCCGCGCCCTGCGAGCTTACGGGGCGGTGGCGGGCAGATCGGCCACCCAGCGCCCGGCGGCGGCGCGGCTGAGATCCAGCACCCCCTGGGGATAGAGCCCCAGGACAAGGACCAACACGACGGCCACGGCCACTACCCCAAGTTCACGCGGACGAAGATCCTCCGCCTCGCCCACCAGGGGCCCAGTGACCGGACCGAAGCAGGCGCGACGATAGGCCCCAAGAAAGTACCCGGCCCCGAGCACGGCCCCGAACAGGGCGGCGAGGCCGGCGCCGGTGTGGGTGTGGAGCGCGCTCATGATCAGCAACAATTCCGCCGGGAAGCCGCTGGTCCCAGGTACCCCGAGCGACGCCAAACCGAGGATCAGGAAGCCGCCAGCCAGCAGTGGCATGGTACGAGCCACCCCGCCCAGGCTCGCCAGTTCCGTGGTCCCGGTGCGGTGGTGCAGGAAGCCCGCGATCAGAAACAGGCCCCCCGCCACCAGACTGAAATTGAGCAACTGAAAGACGGCCCCCTGGAGCCCCTCCAGACTCAGCGACGAGATCCCCAGCACCACCAGCCCGACGTGGCTGATGCTGGAAAAGGCCAACATGCGGCGCAGATTGGTCTGGGCCAGGGCCCCCAGAGCCCCATAGAGGATGCCCACCACCCCGAGTCCCGCCAGTAGCCAGTGCAGGTCTTGGGCCGCATCCGGGGCCAGGGGCACCACGAAGCGGATCAGCCCATAGGCCCCGAGCTTGAGCCCCGTCATCAGGGCGGCGACGCTCACAGGCCCGTCCGAGGCCACCACCGGCAGCCAGGTGTGCAGCGGGAAGACCGGAGTCTTGACCGCGAAGCCCGCCAGCAGAAGCAGGAAGACCGTCAGTTCCAGCCCGTCCGGCAACGGAGTCTCGCGCAGGGCCTGGTAATCGAAGGACAGCCCAGCCGGGACCGCCACCCCAGTCACACCGGCGTGGTTAAAGGCGAGCAAGATGAAGGCGAACAGCAGCGGCACCCCCGCCACCAGCATGAACAGGGTGTATTTGACCGCGGCAAAGCGCCGGTTCGGGCCTATGCCCCACAGGCTCACCAGGAAGAAGATCGGGATCAGAGTCAGCTCCCAGAACAGGAAGAAGAGCACCGTATCCAGGGCCAGGAAGACCCCGAGGGTGGTGCTCTCCAGTACCAATAGCAGGCTGTAATAGAGCCGCGGCATGGTCCGCACGCCGCTCCAGGAGGCGAGAATGACCCCGATCGTCAGAAGCACCGTGAATGGAAGGAATACAACCGCAAGACCGTCCACCCCGAGCGTATAGTGGACATTGAGGCTTGGGATCCAGGAATAGCGCTCGATGAGCTGGAAGTCGCCGCTGGCGGAGTCGAAGCGAGCCAGCGCGACGAGCGACAGGGCCAGATCTATCAAGGCTGTGGCCAGGGCAATCCAGCGGGCGCCCCTCGGGTCCGGAACCAGCCAGATGAGGGCGGCCCCGACCGGCAGGGTCAGCAGCAGCAGGCTCAACAGCGGCAGGCCAAGGTTGAAGTCCGTCATCGGCGTCTCCTCATGGGTGCCCAAGCCCGAAGCGTGCGGCCAGGGCGCTCAAGGGCGCATCCGTGACCTCCAGCCAGGGCTCGGAGTAGAACCCCGCCCCCAGCAGGACCAGAATCACCACCCCGGCGATGATCCGCTCGGGCCAGGTTGCCGGCGGGATTTTGGCGGTAGCCTCCACCCTGGCGGGGCCCAAGAAGGCGCGCTGGAAGGCCCACAGCAGAAAGGCCGCCGCGGCGACGTTACCCAGGGCCGCGGCGATGGTGACCAGGGCCCCGAAGCGCTCGATGGCCGCCTCCAGCATCAAATGGACGGCGTCGAAACCTGGGGTCCCCGGCATGCCGACGATGGACAGGCCGGCGACGAAGAAGGCGATGCCGATCATGGGCAGGCGGTCGAAGAGCCCGCCGAGCTTGTTCAGCGCCGTGGTGCGCGTGCGTCCATAGACACAGCCGGTCATGAACAAAAGCCCGGCAATGGCGACCCCAAAGTTGGCCGAAAGCATCACCGCCCCCTGGAAGGCCCCGGTCCCCAGGCTGAAGAGCCCGATGATAAGCACGCTGGTATGGCTGACCACGGCGTAGGCCAGGAGCCGGCGCAGGTTGGTCTGCATCAGGGCGAGCAGGGCGGCATAGAAGATCCCGGCGGTGGCGAAGGCGACCACATAGGCGCTCCAGCGGTCCACCGTCTCCGGCAGCAGGGGGAAGACGAAGCGCACCAGGCCGTAGATGCCGACCTTGAGCCCGAGCAGGAAGACCGGGGCCACGGCCACGTTGCCGTGCTCCGCCACCATGGGGAGCCAGCCGTGCAGGGGGAATAACGGCGTGCGGATGGCCAGGCCATAGAACAGCAGGAAGAAGGTCAGCGACGCCAGGGCCGGGGCCACCGGGACCGCGGCCAGCTCCGTGAGGTCGAAGCTCCAGTGCCCGGCATTGGCGGCGGCATGGTTCCAGCCCAGGAGCAGGGTCCCCGCCAGGAGCAGGACGAGCGCGGTGCCCATGAACTCGTAGTAGCGCTGGCGGCCCTGGTCCTCCGCGGGTGAGGTGGCCCAGCGCCCCATGAGGTACCCCACCAGCCCCAGTTGGACTGCCGAGACCGACCACGAACCAGAGCAGGTCCAGGGTGGTGAAGAGCGACATCAGGGTCGCCTCGCAGGCCAGGGCCACCGCCAGGAACAGCGGGGTCGGCCGCAGACGCCGGGTCGGGGCATAGATGATCACCAGCAGGGACAGCAAGGCGGTGAGCAGGATGAAGATCACCCCCACCCCATCCACCCCGACGTGGTAGTTCAGGGCCGGGGAGAGGGACCAGCGCTCGGCGAACTGGAGGGCCGCGCTCGCGTGGTCCAGGCGCAGGAAGAGGTAGACCGCCAGGGCCAACTCCGTCACCGCTGTGGCGAGGGCCAGGGCGATGCCCAAGGCCTCGCGACGGACTCCGAGCAGGGCCAGGGCCGCCCCCAGCGGCAGCAGTTGCATCAGGGCCAGCACCGGGAAGGTGTGGGCCGTCGTGACCAGAGTCTGTGCGGCTGTCATCCTCCGGCTCCCCCTTACAGGATGACCACGAGTGTGGCCATGATGAGCAGCAACAGGTAGCGCGGCCGCGTGAGCAGTTCATCGACCTGGAGCAGGTAGCCACCGAGCAAGCGAATCAGCCGCTCCATCCCCTCGCCGCCGCCACTCAAGACCAGATGCTCCTCGAACCAGTGCAGGATGCCGGCCAGCCAATCCATGAAGCCCCCGACCAGGCCCCTGCCCGTGGTCAAACCCTGCGCCGGTCTGTGCCCGTCCGCCGGGCCCTGGCGCTGGGCCTCCCAATCGGCCATCGACGCCAGGGCGCCGGCCTGGGACGGCAGACCCACGAGGCGGTTGACAACCTGGTCGTCGAAGGCTTGGAGGTCGCGGGCCAGGGCCTGGGTCGGGCGCACCAGCAGGGCATCGCTCGCCGCGTCCAGCCAGAAACCCTGGACCGCCGCGTTGTAGAGCCGGCGGTGCCGGGTCAACCAAGCCCCCACGGGTCGGGTCGGCCCAGGCATCCAGTGCATCAGTGCTGGGGCGTGGAGAAACTGGTAGGCCCGCCACAGGGCATGCAGGATCAGGTGCGCCGTGGCCAGTTCGAACCAGCCGAGCCCGCACCACAGGAACATGAGCCCGACCTGGGTGGTGGTGGAGGCCATCAGGGAGCCCTTCACATCGGCCTTGGTCAGGCCCGTGAGCCAGCCGTAGACCGCGGTGAGTATCCCCAGCAGCGCCACCAAGGGCCTCAGGGCCGGGGCCTGCTCGAACAGGGGGGCGATTCGGATCAGCAGATAGACCCCGGCGTGGACCATGAGGGACCCGTAAAAGACAGCGCTGGACGGCGTGGGCCCCTCCAGGGCACGGCCGATCCAGCCGGAGAAAGGGATCATCCCGGACTTGGCCAGAGCCGCGGTCAGAAAGCCCAGCAGCAAAAGCCCTGCCGGCAGTCCGTGGAGTCCGGCGGCCCCTAACCCAAGTGCCGGCCACTCGGTACTTCCGAGCCAGGTCAGGGACAGGAAGATGGCGAGCAGGAAGCCGGCATCGCCGATGCGGTTGGTGACGAAGGCGCGGGTAGCGTTCACCGTAGCGGTGGAGCGGTCGTTGGCGTAGCCGATCAGCAGATAGGAACTGAGGCCCGCCAGTTCCCAGCCGACAAAGGTGATGACGGCGTTGCCGGCGGTGACGATGAGCAGCATGGCCCCGGTGAACAGGGACAGGGTCATGAAAAAGCGACGGAAGCCCGGTTCCCGGTGCATATAGTGCACCGAGAAGCGCAGGGTCAGGAGGCAGATGAAGGCGACCAGGGTTGCCATGGCCAGGCCCAGGGGGTCGAGGCCGAGGCTCAGGGGGACAGACACCTTACCGCTGGCGAGCCAGGTCCCCAGGACGATCTGCCCCGGGGCCCCCGCGACCAGGGCGATCAGGGCCAGGGTCAGGGCGGCGATCAGGGACAGTGCCGCAGCACCCAGGGCGATGCGGGCCGGCACGCGCTCCTTGGCATCGCTGGGGCCTGGATCCAGGGCCAGGCCGACGCCGATCCAGAGGGCGGCGCTCAGAGGGGCCAGGGGAATCAGTGCCCCCAGAAGGACGGCAAACAGGTCAGGCATGGTGGGTCCTCCCCCCAGGGACCGTGGGCGTCCCGGCGATCAGGGCCGGCGGTCTTGGCCCACTGAAGCCCAGGTAGCACTCCGGCGAGCGTCCCACCAGCGGCGGCGGTGTGGCGGGTGGCTGCCAGGGGACCCAGCCGATCCCGGGCTCGAATAGGGCTATGGCCCCAGTCTCCGGGTCCAGGGAGGCGAGCTGCACCCAGGCCCCGCCCACCAGTTCCGCCACCGCCGGCTGGCGCTGGTAGATGGCGGTCAGCAGGTCCGTGGACTGCTCCACCACCACCAGCAGGCGCATGGCCTCATGGATCTCCACCATCTGCCGCGGCAGCCCGGTGCGCAGGTCCGAGGTGGTCCCCTCCATGACCCCAAGGAGCCCGGCGACGTTGTGGGTAACCTTGGAGCCGCAGCCGTAACCCTCGTCGTTGGAGGCGGAGAAGTAATACTCCAGGCTGATCCCCGCCCCCACGGCCCCGTTGATGACCAGGTGCCGCTCCAGGATCTCGCCCGAGGGGTCCTGGGTCGGGTCGTAGGAGATGAGGAAGGCGCGGCGATCGAAGAAGGCACCGCGGCTCAAGGAGCGCCGACCGAAGAAGGCGCAGGCGTTGGTGGCGTGACCCAGCTCCGGTCGGACCTGGGAGATGTCCAACGCCCGGGCCGCCACATGGCGGTGGGCGGCCTCCGGGTCCATCCCGGCGGGGGCCGAGGCGAAGCGGCGGCAGCGCTCCTGGGCGTGGAGCCGGCATGCCTGATCCAGGGCCGAGCGCACACGCCCCAGGGTTGACGCCAATCCCGGCGGGACATCCAGGGTGTCGTACCAGTCCACCTGGTCGTTGCAGGTGTCGTGCTCGCCGCCGACGAACCAGGTCCCCTCGGGGATCTCGATCCCGCGCCCGGCGAGCAGGACGCGCACTTGCGGGCGATTGGCCATGGCGCACACCAGGCGGGCATTGGGCCCGCTGAAGCGCCCGGAGCAGGCCCCGCAGTTGTAGGCGGAGGCATGGGGGTTGTTCTGATTGCGGGAGCCGTGGCCGAGGATCACCACCAGTGGGGCGAAGCCCTTGGTGAGTCCGGTGCTGGTGAGCAGGGCGGCGACCCGCTCGGCCTGTTCGGCATCCGTGTAGCCCAGGCGGGGGGCGTCAATGGTAGCGGGGGGGCTGTCGTTGGGCGCGGTGTACTGGATGCCGGTGGCAACCTCCGGCACCAGCCCCCGGCGCAGGGAGCGGACCAACCCAGCGAAGGGCACCGGGGCCGCCAGCTTGCCCGCCAGCGAGAGACCGACGAAGGGCCCCGTCAGGGCCGCCGTCACCGCAGGACCCAAAATCCCGAGCCGCCCGCGCTCAAGCAAAGCCCCGGTGGCGGTCCGCAGCCAACCCTGGCGCCGCCTGTGAACCTGACCCAATGCCTCGCACTCCGGGCGCGGGACCTCGCGGACCTCCTGGGTGGGGATGACCGGGGCCGGGATCACCGGGGCAAGGGCGGAGACCCCGGTGTCGTCCAGGCCCCGCCAGTTGTGCGGGACGCTGTAATGGGCGGCAGCCCCCAGGGTCTCGATCTCCGGGTCGAGTTCTTCGAGGTGACGGCGGGTCCCCTCCTCACGGTCGTCCATACAGAACATGACCTGGGCGGCGGGGGTCGCGTCGGGGTCGCCGCGGCGGGCGAAACGCCCGCGCCCCTGGTTGTGGGCCAGGGCACTGAGGATCTGTTCGCGGTAATGGCGCTCGTAGGCTCGCAGCCAGAGGTAGCCGACGGTGTCGGGATCCAGGCGGTCCAGGACGGCGAGGATGGCCGCAGCCCCTTGCGGCCCCAACGCACGGACCTCGGCCCCGCACAGCCCAAGGTACTGGGCGGCCTGGAACAGGGGCCAGGCGCCGCGCAGGACCGAGGGGCCTTGACCCACACGCTGGTCGGCCGCGGGGCTATGTTTCCAGGTCCACAACAGGGCCGCCAGGTGTCCCCAGCCGGGGTCGCCCCGGTCCAGATCGGAGTGGGCGGCGGCGCGGGCGGCGCGGGTGGCCAGGTATTCCGGCAGCCCGTCGCTGTAGAGGGCGTGGCGCACCAGGAACTCCTCGGGGTTGCGCCGAAAGTACCAGCGCAGCATGTCCAGGCTCCCCTCGATCTGCCACTGGCCGCGGCACAGGTGCTGGGCGTAGATACGCTCCAGTACCAGGCGCAGGGCCAGATAGTCGAGCATGGACACCGGCGTGGTGTAACCCTGATCCCGGCCCGGCTCCTCGGCCGCTGTTCCAGACGCGGCTCTACCTCCTCCATCCCTGGAGTCGTGCCTCCCGCCGGGACTTCCACGTCCCTGTGGGTCGTACTCAGGGTGCAGGTCGCGCCACAGGGTCATCCCGGACCAGCCGGGCAGTTCCAGGGCCAGACGCTCCAGGTAGGGGACCCAGCGCTCGCGCACCAGACCGAGCCGTTTGAGCTCGGCGACGATCGCCTCGAGCGGGTCCTCGGGCAGGGCCTCGACCTCCGCCCCCCAGGCGTCCAGGTCACGGAAGATCGGGGTCATATCGACCCGGGCCGACAGGCGCCAGGCGCGGTAGAGCCCCCCATTCGGACCTGGCCCCAGGCGTGGGTTGTGCCAGGCGGCAAGGCCCTCGTCCAGGCCGGTGACCAGATGGCGCACCACTTGGGGACGGATCTGGTCCATCAGGTCCTCGCCGGTGAGCAGGCGCAGGAGCCCGCGCAGGGTCAGCTCGGGCCCCACCCTGTCGATGAGGGACTGGAGCTGGGCGGCGGCCTCGATTCGGATCAGGCGCTCCACAGGGGGCTTGTCGGAACCGCCCGCGTCGGCATCCTGATGCTGGACCGCAGCCAACATGCGTTCGGCCTGTTCCGGGGCCAGGTCCAGCAGGTCCTCCGGGTGCAGGTTGGTGGCTTCCAGGCCGAGCACTCCCAGACAGGCGAGCCGCAGGTCGGCGATAGCACCGGCCTCGTCGCCCGCCCCACCCAGGGCCAGAGACTGTGCCAACAGTCGCGCCCGCGCCTGTGCCGGGACCTCGGGCTGGAAGGCTCGCAGGGCGTTGTACTCGGTGATCTGCCAGTTGAGCCGGGCGGTAGTGATGGGCCCGATGGGGTGGAGCAGGGCCGCGAGGCAGAGGTCGCCGCGACACAGTGACGCGAATGCTTCAACGCCTGGGACGAGCGGCTCGTCGGCCCCCAGGTCGGGGTCCTCGGCGAGGACCGCCTCCAGGTCGCCGCGGTCGATGCGGCCCTCCGCATAGTAGGCGCGGAAACGCTCCGGGGGCAGAAAGCCGCGGGTGCCGGTGAGGCGGCGGGCCGCGCCGATGGCCTCGCGGAAGCCCTGATGCTGGTAGCCGTGCAGGGTGTTGTGGTGGACGAAGTCCCGGATCGGGGCCTGTCCGGGCAGCACGTGTTCCAGATGGGCCACCGCCGCACGGATCTGGGCCCGGATGTCGCCTGAGGTTGCCGCGTGTCCGCTCATGCCCGCCTCGCACTAAAACCCGGCGCTCAAGGCCGCCAGGGTCGCCTGGGATAGGCGCAGGGCCGGCGCCGGAAAGATCCCGAGCAGCAGGATGCCCGCGGTCAGGACCGACGCGGCCCACATCTCGCTCCCCTTGAGGTCCGCGACCTGGCGCATCTGCGGCCGCACGGGGCCCGTGAACAGGCGCCCAACGGTGCGCACGGCATAGGCGGCGCTGATCAGGACCCCGACGCTCAACAACACCATCAGCCAACCCCAGCGGGCAAAGCCGCCGATGAGGGCATGCAACTCGGCAATGAAACCCGCGGTCCCCGGCATCCCCACCGCGGCGACAAAGGCCAGGATGGTGAAGAAGGCAAAGCGCGGGGTGACGCGGATCAACGAGCTGTAGTGGCCGATCTCGCGGGTATGGGTGCGCTCGTAGAGCAGGCCGATGAGCAGGAACAGGGCCCCGGCCACCAGGCCGTGGGCCACCATCTGCATCACCGCCCCGGTGAACCCAGTGACATTGAGCGTCGCGATCCCCACCAGGACCACCCCCATGTGGCTGATGGAGGAGTAAGCGATCATGGCCTTGAGGTCGGTCTGGCGCCAGGCCAGCAGGCCGCCGTAGACCAGACTCAGCAGCGCGATGCCGAGCAGCACCCCCTGGAGGGCCAGCGCCGCATCCGGCAGCAGGACCACAGCGCGCAGCAGGCCATAGGAGCCCATCTTCAGCAGGATTCCGGAGAGCAGGATGCTCACCGGGCTGGGGGCCTCCACATGGGCGAGCGGCAGCCAGCCGTGAATGGGGAAGATGGGCATCTTGACCCCGAAGCCGATGAGGAGCCCCAGGAAGATCAGGATCTGGGTCTCCTCCGGCAGGGCCCGGGCCCCACGCCCCATGTCCGCCATGGCGAAGCTGTGACCCGGGACGGCGTCGAACAGGAGCAGGAGCGAGATCAGCATGAAGACCGACCCGCCCATGGTGTAGAGGACAAAGTTCAGCGAGGCGCCTGCCCGTCCCTTGCCGCCCCAGCGGTCGATGAGGAAGAACAGCGGGATCAGGGTCAGCTCCCAGAAGACATAGAACAGGGCCCAGTCCTGGGCCATGAAGACCCCGAGCATGGCCGTCTCCAGGACCAGCAGCAGCAGGTAATAGCCCTTAGGCCTATCGACGATGTAGCGGGAGGCCAGGACCGCCACCAGGGCGAGCAGGGTGGCGAGCATGACCAGCGGCAGGGAGACCCCGTCCACCCCCAACGCATAGGTCGTCCCCATGCGCGCGTTCCAGCGGATGGACTCGGCGTACTGCATCCCGGCCACAGATGTGTCGAAGCCAAACGCCAGGGCCCAGGCCAGGATCAGGGCCGCGCCGGCGGCGGCCAGGGCCACCCGGCGGATGATGGGTATCCGCTCGCCGGGCAGCAGCGCGATCAGCGCGGCGCCGACCAGCGGCAGGGCAAGCAGGAGTGAGAGATAACCCATGGACGTTCCAGTCAGCCAGGTGTGGGGACGGCCCTGGGGCGCCAGGCACCGGGCCCCAAACTCCTTAGGCCTTCAGCGCGGCCGGGTCCGTCGGTCCCGACGGGGCCTCGCCGCGGGGCCCTCCCGGTGCCTCCGGCATAGCCCCCGTCCTGGGGGGCATCCGCAGAGGGCGGAAAGCCGGTCTCGCCCAGCCGGTCATAGATGGCATCCAGGGCCATCTCCGTGGTGGCGAAGATGTTCTGCTGGCCAAGGTGATCCATCAGGTGGGTGCGGTGCAGGACCTGGACCACCTGGCGCTTCATCCCGCTCAGGACCGTCGTGATGCCATTGGCCCCCAGGCGGTCGATGATGTGTTCCAAGACCTCTTGCCCTGAGGCGTCGAGCTGGTTGATGCCGTCAGCCACTACCAGGATGTATTGGGCATTGGGGTGATCCGCAACCGCCGCCAGGATGGTGTCCTCGAAGTAGGAGACATTGGCGAAGTAGAGCTGGCCGTCGAACCGGACCACAATGATGCGCTCGTCCGTGGGCAGGTCCGGGTGGACATGCAGATCGCGCAGCGTCCCGTCCCCGAAGCGCCCGAGCAGGGCCACCCGCGGCTTCATGGTGCGATAGAGGAAGAGCCCGACCGCCAACCCGGCCCCCACCATGATGCCATTGTCCAGGTGCGGGGCGAAGGCCAGGGTGGCGATGAAGGTCACGATGGCCGCCACGCCGTCGTGCTTGTGGGCCTCCCAGGCGTGGCGCATGGCCTTGAAGTTGATGAGCCCGACCACGGCCATCATGATGACCGCCGCCAGCACCGACTGAGGCAGGTGATACAGCAACGGGGTCAGGAACAGCAGGGTAATCAGGACCACCAGCCCGGCGAAGACCGACGACATCCCGGTGCGGGCACCGGCGTTGAGATTGACCGCCGAGCGCGAGAAGGACCCGCTCACAGGGTAAGATTGGCCGAGGCTGCCGACGACGTTGGCCATGCCCTGACCGATCAACTCCTGGTTGGGGTCGATGCGGTCCTTGGTCTTGGCGGCCATGGCCTTGGCGATGGAGATCGCCTCCATGAAACCGACCAGGGAGATGATGACGGCGCTGGCGATCAGGTCCATGGCCAGGTTGAGGTCAAGGCTCGGCAGGGCCAGGGTCGGCAGGCCGGATGGGATCTCGCCGACGACCTTGCCGCCATGTTCGGCGAAGCCCATCGCCCAACTCGCGACGGTGGTGACGACCACCGCCACCAGGACCCCCGGCAGCTTCGGCATGTACTTCTTCATGCCCCACATGATGGCGAAGGCCGCGACACCCATGACCAGGGTGGGGAAGTGGGTACCGCCCAACTGCTGCATGACACCCCAGATGTCGTGGATGAAGTGCTCGCTGCGCGGCATCGAGACGCCGAAGATCTTGTTGAGCTGCGACAGACCGATGATGATGGCGGCGGCATTGGTGAAGCCGACGATCACCGGATGGGACAGGAAGTTGACTACCACCCCCAGGCGGAAGACGCCCAGGGCAAGCTGGACCAGGCCGATGAGGAAGGCGAGCATGATCGCCAGTGCCACGAACTCAGGTGTCCCGACCTGGGCGAAGGGGGCCAGCGCCGAGGCGGTCAGCAGCGACACCACCGCCACCGGTCCCGTGGCGAGCTGCTTGGACGAGCCCCACAGGGCGGCTACGATCCCCGGGAGAAAGGCGGCGTAGAGGCCGTAGTAGGCCGGCAACCCGGCGAGCTGGGCATAGGCCATGGATTGGGGAATCAGGACCAGCGCGACGGTGATGCCGGCGATCAGGTCCGCGCGCAGGGTGTCGGCCCCGAGGGGAAACCAGCGCAGAAAGGGGAAGAACTTCTGGATCATGCCCATTGGCGCGACTACCCGAGATGTGGAAACGGTCGCCAAGGATACGATATTTGAATTGTGGAATATACCGGAAAACTTGAAGAACCCGGAGACTTGCTGAGGAAAAGCGTTATGTATCAATCACAAGCGGGTTCTGTCGAGCCCCTGGCAGAGTACCGCATCGACCCCAACCCCATGCGCTACAGCCAGTTCGTCCCGCGCCTCTACGGGCTCTGCCTGGGGCTGGGGATGGAGCAGGGGCGCATCATGCCCTCGCGGGCCTTCTGCTCCGACGAGAGTCAGGGCTACCCGGTGATCCTGCTGGCCAAGCACTTCGGGGCCTTCCCCTTTAACCACGGCCAGGTCGGTGGCGTCGTCGCCACCGACCGCCATGGGCCCCACGCCCACCATGGACAGGATCTGGTGATCCTTCAAGCCAGCCATGTGGGCTACGACGCGCAGACCGGCACCTTCGGCATCTATCGGCGCCTTCAGAGCGCCACCCATGAATGCACCACCAGTTGCGGCAAGATCTGCGGGGTCCTGGACTGGTACCTGGGGGAGTATCGCTTCGCCCAGGAACACATCCTGGTGGCCCGGGGCGAGCTGGGACCCGTGGTCATGATCGACAACCTCCTGGTCCGCCAGGACCGCGATGAGGGGCTCATGCTCCACATGCCGCGGCTGGTGCGCTTCGATGGCGAGGGGCACCCATCCTATGTGCGCTCGCTCAGTACCGCCAAGGTCTTCCACATGGCCGACGCCCTGGCGGTGCGGCTGGCGGGGCGCATTCCGGCGACCCCGGCCCCCATCGGGCAGGTCCTGACCCCGGACCTCTTCTACTTCCGGCGCAAGATCGAGAGCGACGAGGAGGGCCGCGGCCACCTGGAGCGCAACCTGATCCGTTTCATGCCCCAGATCGTCACCGCGCCGGCCCCGGCCCTGACCGCGGCCAAGATCAATACCCAGATCGAGTTCGACCGCACCTACCGCACCCTGGTCCAGGAGCCCGCCTACCGCGGCAAACGGCTCTTGTTTCTCGCCGGGCTCAACATCGACGTCTCGCCCACCCCAGGACGACTCTTCCCGCTGACCAAGTTCATCCCCTGGGCCGCCTACTGGCAGCCCCCGACGGGGCACGGCGAGACCTGGGAGCAGGACGAGGTCCTGGCCCGCCTGATCGCTCAGGGGACCGACAACCCGCATCAGGTCGATCTGGAGGTGGCCATTCATGAGATGGAGCAGGTGCAGGGGGTGACGCTGCGGCTACCCTGAAGGGGTGACAGATCCGGATGCGTGCAAGAACAGCGCTGAAGGACCCTTCGGGTGGCCTGGCCGGGGACGACCGGGGCAGGGGCGCGGGCGTCTATCCCATGGCCTCGGCCCGCGGGGTGAGTTCGACCTTGTCATAAATCTCGGCGAGGGGCAGCGCGACATCGAGCGCGGTCAGGGGGATGCTCTCCTGGAGGTCGTCGTAGCTGCGCAGCAGCCAGTCGCCGTTGGGTTGGCGCAGATAGAGTTCGGCGCCGACGCGGTGCTGGGACAGCAGCAGGTAGGCCCGCAGGCTCGGGATGCCGCGGTAGTGGGTGAACTTGTCGCCGCGGTCGTAGGCCTCGGTGGAGTCCGAAAGGACCTCGACGATGAGGGTTGGGTTGGTGATGACGTCGCGGTCCTGATCCCAGAAGAGCCGTTCGCCGCACACCGCCATGGCATCGGGGTAGGCGCCGAGGTTGGCGGATTCGACCCGAACCTTCATGTCGCTGGTGTAGACATAGCAGGGGCGGCCCTTGAAGCCGTTGTGCAGCGCCGCGAAGACGTTGCCGGCGATCAGGTTATGGGCCTCGGTGCCGCCGGCCATGGCGAAGATCTCGCCGTCCACATACTCGCTGCGACCCTGGGTTTCAACGCGCTCGGCGGCGAGCCAGTCGTCGAAGCGGATCTTGAGTTTGGGCTGAAGGGACATGGCGTTGGCTCCTGGGCATGATCGCAGGCCGATTATAGGGCCGGGGCGCTCGACCGGCACGGCGCCGCGCCCGAGCCCAGATCCAAGTGTTAGCGGTTGGCTCCGAGCCGGGCCGCCCTAACGGCTTGTCCCCCCTTGATAAAGGGGGGTCAGGGATTTGGCTGTCGGGCTAGCTCGGTGCCGAGGCGAAGAAATCCCCTCGGCCGCTGCTCCTGACGCGGCTCTACCTCCTCCATCGCGTGGAGTCGCCTTCGCCCCTTTGAAAAGGGGGAAGAAGGCCCCTCGGCTTGGGCCAACACCCAACGCAGACAGAGCGATACACAATGCCGGCTTACCGTCGCGGGCCTATCCCGGGTGCCGCCAATGCCCTCAGGGTGAATCTGCCCCATGGGTGCCCCGTCACAAGGGCCACGCTTTCGTGCGAGCCCCTTTGATACAGGTCACGCCGCCCCGCCTTGTCCCGCCCGGTCGCGTTCTGCCACACTTGCCTTAAGCGAACACCCTTCGACGGTTGCAGTCGTACCGGGTCCCGCCACTTTGGCCCCCGGCAAACGTCGGGGTCTATCACCTGCCTGGGAGCCCGCCCGATGCGCCGGCTGTTGTTCGCCCTCCTCGCCCTCCCCCTGTTGGCAAGCTGCGAGGCCCCCAAACCAACACCGAAGGCGCCACCGCCGGTGGAGGTGACGGTGCTCACCGTCGCCCCCCGCGACATCCCGGTGAGCTTCGAGTACGTCGGTCAGACCGAGAGCACACGCCAGGTGCAGATCCGCGCCCGGGTGGACGGCTTCCTGGACGAACGGGTCTACACCGAGGGCAGCCTGGTCAAGGCCGGGGATGTGATGTTCCGACAGGACCCCAAGCCGTTCCAGGCCACCCTGGATGCCGCCAAGGGGGCCCTGGGCGAGCAGCAGGCCAGGCTCCAAGTGGCCAACGACAACCTCGCCCGGGTCAAGCCCCTCACCGCCCAGAAGGCCCTGAGCCAGAAGGACCTGGACGACGCCATAGGCCAGCAGCAGGCCGCCGCGGCGGCCGTTTCGACGGCGCGGGCGGACGTGGAGCAGGCCCAGCTCAACCTGGGTTACACCAGCATCACCACTCCGGTGACGGGGCTGTCGAGCTACGCCCAGGTGCAGGAAGGGTCCTATGTCTCCGGGGCCAACAGCCTGCTGACCTATGTCGCCAAGATCGACACCCTGTGGGTCAACTTCAGCGTGTCGGAGAACGACATGCTGCGCTTCCGGAGCGAGAAGGCGAGCGGTCGGTTGCGCCTGCCCCCCCGGGACCAATTTGCGGTAGACCTGGTGCTCGCGGATGGGTCGCTCTTCCCCCTCCAGGGCCGCATTACCTTCGAGAACGCCGACTACGACGTCAAGACCGGGACCTACCTGCTGCGTGCCACCTTCCCCAATCCCGAGGCCGTACTGCGCCCGGGGCAGTTTGTCCGGGTCCGCATCTCCGGGGCCGTGCGCCCGAACGCCATCCTGGTCCCCCAGGAGGCGGTGCTCCAAGGGGCCAAGGGGCACTTCGTGATCCTGGTCGGCAAGGAGGACAAGGCGGAGATCCGCCCGGTGGAGACCGGCCCCTGGCAGGGCAATGCCTGGTTCATCACCGGCGGGCTGGCCGCGGGCGATGTGGTGGTGACCGATGGGGTGGTTCACCTGACCCCCGGGGCCAGGGTCAAGACCGTCCAGACCCATGCCGAGGCGCCCGCCGCCGCGCCGGCCGCCGCCCAGGGCGATGGCGCGAAGCAGTAACGGCGGAGACTGACCCCATGTTCTCCCATTTCTTCATCGACCGCCCGATCTTCTCGGTGGTCATCAGCCTGGTGATTACCATCGCCGGCCTGGTGGCCATGGTGCAATTGCCCATCGCCCAATACCCGCAGGTGACGCCGATCCAGATCCAGGTAACGGCGACCTATCCCGGCGCCAACGGCACCCTGGTGGCTCAGAACGTGGGCGCGCCCATCGAGCAGCAGGTGAACGGCGCGAACAACATGATCTACATGTCGTCCACCAGTTCCTCCACCGGCAACTATACGCTGTCGGTCTATTTCACCATCGACACAGACCCGCAACTGGCCCAGGTGGACGTGCAGAACCGGGTGAGTCAGGCCATGGCCCTGTTGCCCCAGTCGGTACAGACCCAGGGGGTGGATGTCCAGCAGAAGACCAGTACCTTCCTGATGATACTGGCCTTCTTCTCCCCGGAGGGACGCTACGACTCCGATTTCATCTCCAACTACACCAACACCCAGGTCCTGAGCACCATCGCCCGGATCGATGGGGCCAATCAGGCCGCCATCTTCGGCGTCCCCGAATATGCCATGCGCATCTGGCTCAAGCCGGACCGCATGGCCCAGCTCGGGGTCACCACCAACGACATCGCCAACGTCGTCCAGCAACAGAATCAGCAGTTCGCCGTCGGGCGCATCGGCGACGCCCCCACCCCCTACCCGGTCCCGCAGACCTTCCCTGTGACCACAGGGACCATCACCGAACCGGCCCAGTTCGACAACATGATCGTGCGCGCGCAGAACCAGGACGCCGCCCTGGTGCGGGTCAAGGATGTCGGCTCCGCGCAGCTTGGCGCACAGAGCTATGCCCTGCGCACCCAGTACCAGGGCAAGGCGGCGACCCTGATCGCCGTCTATCAGCAGCCAGGGGCCAATGCCCTCCAGGTCTCCAAGGACGTGCGCGCCACCCTGGCGGACCTGAAGAAGAGCTTCCCGGATGGCCTGGACTATGCCGTGGCCCTGGATACCACCCTGTTCGTGCAGGCGTCCATCGACGAGGTGGTCAAGACCTTCTTCGAGGCCGTCGCCCTGGTGGTGCTGGTGGTATTCGTCTTCCTCCACAGCCTGCGGCTGACCATCATCCCGACGCTCGCGGTCCCCGTATCCATCCTCGGTGCCCTGGTCGGGATGCTGGTGTTCGGCTTCTCCATCAACATGCTGACCCTGTTCGGGATGATCCTGGCCATCGGCCTGGTGGTGGACGACGCCATCGTCGTGGTCGAGAACACCGAGCGCAACATGGTGCAATTCGGGCTGACCCCCAAGGCGGCGGCAAAGCGTGCCATGGACGAGGTGAGCGGGCCTGTGATCGCGGTGGTGCTGGTGCTCAACGCTGTCTTTGTCCCGGTGGCCTTCCTCGGCGGCATTACCGGGGCCCTGTACAAGCAGTTCGCCGTGACCATCGCCATCTCGGTGGTCTTCTCGGGCCTGATCGCCCTGACCCTGTCGCCAGCCCTGGCGGCCATCCTGGTCCAGACCAAGCACGGCGAGAAGAAGGGCTTCTTCAAGTGGTTCGACGACGGTTTCGAGCGCATCGCCAACGGCTATGTGGCCGGAGTGAAGCGAGTCATGCGGGGCTGGCCCCTGGGGCTGTCGGTATTCGCCGGGGTGGTGGCCGGGTCCGTGTGGCTGTTCAAGACCCTACCGACCGCCTTCGTCCCCCAGGAGGATCAGGGCTATCTCTTTGTCCCCTATTTCCTGCCGGACTCCGCCAGCCTGTCGCGTACCGGCGCGGTTGGCAGCCAGGCCGCGACGATCCTGCAAGCCCATCCGGCGGTGGACAACGTCTCCCAGGTGGATGGTTACAGCCTCATGGACTCCCAGTTGAAGACCAATTTCGGCCTCCTGTTCGTTGCGCTGAAAGACTACGAGCAGCGCCAGTCCCCAGCCCTGTCGGCGGACGCCGTCATCGCCGATGGCCACCGCAAGTTCTACTCAATCCAGAGTGGCCTGGTGGTCCCGGTCAACCCGCCGGCCATCCCGGGACTCGGCGTCACCGCCGGTTTCCAGATGTGGATCGAGCAAAAGGGTGCCGGCACCTACGGCCAGCTCTATGAAGTGGTTCAGAAGATCCTGGCGAAGGCCAAGACGCGGCCCGAACTGGCGGGGGTCTCCACCACGGTCCGCGCCAATGGCCAGCAACTGCTGGCGGACGTCGATCGGGAGAAGGCCGAGATCCTCGGCGTCCCGGTCCAAGAGGTCTACAGCACCCTCCAGACCATGTTCGGGTCCCTCTACGTCAGCCAGTTTCCGAAGGACTCACGCCTCTACCAGGTGGTCCTCCAGGCCGAACCCGAGTACCGGATGAGCCCGGAAGACATCGGGAAATTCTATGTCCGCAACAAGGAGGGCAAGATGATTCCCCTCTCGGCCCTGGTCACGGCACGCTATACGATAGGGCCGGACCTGGTGACGCGGTTCAACAACTACCCGGCCATCGCCATCAACGGTTCACCGGCTCCCGGGTCAGCTCCGGCGATGCCCTGGCCGCGATCCGTGCCATTGCCGAAGAGGTCCTGCCCTCGGGTTACGGCTTCGACTGGGCCGGCGAGGCCCGCGAGGAGGTCAGTTCGGGCTCGACCTCGGCCATCGCCTTCGTCTTTGGGCTGATCTTCGTCTTCCTGATCCTGTCGGCCCAGTACGAGAGCTGGTCCCTGCCGGTGGGGTCATGATGGCTGTGCCCTTCGCCATCCTGGGAGCCCTGGTCGCCATTGCCCTGCGCGGCATCAACAACGACCTCTACTTTCAGATCGGGCTCCTGACCCTGGTCGGGCTGGCGGCCAAGAATGCCATCCTCATCGTCGAGTTCGCGGTCCGAGTTGCACCGCAAGGAGGGCCGTCACTGTTCGATGCCGCGGCCGAGGCGGCGACGGCTGGCGCCGGCCGATCATCATGACATCCTTTGCCTTTCGTGCTCGGCACCCTGCCGCTCGCCATCGCCACCGGGGCCTCGGCCAACAGCCGCCACTCCATCGGGACCGGCGTCATCGGCGGGACCCTGGTTGCCACTGTGGTCGCCGATCTTCTTCATCCCGATGTTCGATCCGGTGGCTGGGGACCCTGAGTGCGCGGCTCTTCGGCAGCCCCGAGGGCGAGGCGCCACGATCGGCGAGGGATCGCCGCCTGGGGCCCTGGTCGCCGCGGCCCCCGTGTTGGACGCCGCTGTTCCCGCGGCATCGCTGCCCGAGCCCCAGCCCGCGCCGCGAGGGGATCACTGAGATGACCAAGCCCCTTTCCGGCCCCTGGGCCGGGTCCCTGTTCGTCGCCGTCCTGACTGCGGCGCTGCCGCTCGCCGGGGGCTATGGTCGGCCCCGACGATGTGCGGCCCCAGGTCGCGGCCCCGGCGGAATACCGCTTCCAACTCCCGGAGGCCAAGGAGACCGCCAACACCGAGTGGTGGCGGCTGTTCCGCGACCCGGTGCTCGACGACCTGATCGTTCAGGCCCTGGCCCACAACTGGAGCGCGAAGATCGCCGCCGCCAACATCGAGGCGGCCGCCGCCGTCCTGACCCAGGCGCGGGCCCCGCTCTACCCCCAGGTCGGCTACAACGGCCAGGGACTGCGCGAGCGCGTCTCCGAGGACACCGCCACCCCGGTCCCAAGTACCATTGCCAATCCCCAGTCCCAGTTCCAGATCCTCGCCGGGGCCTCATGGGAGATCGACCTGTGGGGGGCGCATCCGGCGTCAGAGCGAAGCGGCGCGGGCCGACCTGCTGGCTACCGTCGAGGCCCGGCGCGGGGTCATCCTGTCCCTGGTGGGAGCGGTGGCAAGCAGCTACATCCAGCTCCTCGGGCTCGACGAGCAACTGGCGGTATCCAAGAAAACCCAGGCCACCTACGCGGAGTCGTTGCACCTGTTCGAACTTCAGTTCAAGTACGGCCAGGTCTCTGAGATGGCCGTGGCCCAGGCCCAATCCCAGTACCAGATCGCCAGCGCCCAGATCCCCAGCCTGGAACGCCAGATCGCCCAGACCGAAAACGCCCTGTCGCTCCTGCTCGGTCGCAACCCGGGGCCCATCCCGCGCGGCCTGACGGTCCAGACCCTGGTCCCGCCGCCTGTCCCCGCCGGGGTGCCCTCGGAGTTACTGGCGCGCCGGCCTGACATCCTCCAGGCGGAGCAGCAGTTGATCGCCGCCAACGCCCAGATCGGGGCGGCCAAGGCCCTCTATTTCCCGACCATCTCCATGACCGGTGCCCTGGGTGGGGCCAGTTCCCAGCTCTCCGGCCTGTTCAGCGGCCCGGCCCACCTGGAACTTCGCCGGGGCCATCGTTGGGCCCGTCTTCACCGCCGGGTCCGTCAGCGGCCAGGTCGCCCAGGCCGAGGCTGTGCAGAAGGCCGCCATTGGCAACTACCAGCAGGTCATCCAGGCCGCCTTCGGCGATGTTTCCAACGCACTGATCGACCGCCAGAAGCTCGCCGAGCAGATCATAGTCCAGCACAAGCTGGTAGTGGCCCTACGAAACTATGCCCGCCTCGCCAACCTCCAGTACGACGGTGGCTATGTCCCCGACCTCACCGTCCTACAGGCCGATCAGCAACTCTTCCCGGCGGAACTCAACCTGGCCGCGACCCGCGCCGCCAGTCTCGGCCCTGGTGAGTATCTACCAGGCCATGGGCGGGGGGTTGGCGGACCAGCAGCCCAGGCACCGGCGCCGGTACGGGGCAAAGGGCCCTTTGCCCCGGCGATACCCTTGGGGCCAGAGGTTCCGGGGCGCGCACCGGCCGCCGGCACTGAGCCAGCTTTGCAGTTGCGGCCAGGCTGACCCTGAGTTTGAACCCTATCTCGTGACACCGTTCTATCTCGTGACACCGCTCCGCGGTGTCACGTACCCCCGAGGCGCTCCGCGCCCAGGGACCCACCGCGTCACCAGTCGGTGAAGACCGGGACCACGCCCTCCCGCCCCTCATAGCACCGTGCACTCGACCAACGCCAGTGCCCCGGCTCATCGACGAAGCCGCGCTTGACAGGGTTGTTATGGATGTACTCCAGCTTCTGACGCAGCATCGCCTCCCCCATGGCCTGGGGATGCGACCCCTCCTGCCAGAACTGGTGGGTGCGGTCCTCCCGCTTGGCCTTAAGGGCGACGGCCATACGGTCGAGCAGGTAGTGGGCCCGGTGCGCCTCCAGGATCTCGATGACCCGCAGGGCCGTGAACGATTTGAACCGTGCCCAGGTCTCAGGCAGTTCCGGCGCCTGGGCCACGGCGTGCAGGTGGTTCTCCAGCACGACGAAGCCAAAGAGCTTCAGCCCGGCGTGTTCCTGTTGCCAGGCCCAGGCGTCGAAGAGGACCTGAGCCGTCTCTGGCCGGGTAAACACCGGTAGCCATTCCACGACGGTACAGGTGAGGAAGTGGGGCCGATCCAGCTCGGCGAACCGGTAGCGGGTGCGTGCCATGGGGATAACCCTCACGCTGGCGGGTACCCGAGGAGCTTAACCGATCGGCAGCGCTTTGAACCACGGCGGCGCAGAGCGCCCAGAGGCGCGTTACACCGCAGAGCGGTGTAACGAGAGCGGGGATATTCCGGCGGTCGGCGTCGCCCGCTGCGGACTATATTGGCCATGTAGGGAAACGCGAAACGGGTGACCCCGACACCGCCCTCTGCCAGGACCCGGGCGATGTGGCTGAGGAAGGGCGAAGCAGGGCCCTCCCCTGCCCCATGAGCCAGGATCAGATGGTGTCGTGCGTCGGAGGGTCCGTCGAACAGGTCAGGTATGGCGGCCTCGGAGTAACCAGGGGGTTGTCAGACTGGCCATATGGGGCCATCTTTGCGACGGCGGCCGGATAGATCCCGGAGTTTGAGCCCTGCGACGGCGGAGACAAGCATGCGCGCAATCGAGATACGAGAGACGGGCGGTCCCGAGGTTCTGCAATTGGTGGAGCGCCCCAGGCCGTTGGTTGCGAGTCCGACGGATGTCCTGGTGCGCCTGGCGGCGGCCGGGGTCAATCCGGTGGACACCAAGATCGCAGCCGCGGCCCCCGATCCCCGACGGGCTGCCCATGGTCCCTGGGTGCGACGGGGCCGGGGTGGTCGAGTCGGTCGGGGCGCAGGTCGGCGGACTCAAGCCGGGGGACGCGGTCTGGCTCTGCCACGGTGGCTTAGGCGGGCCCGTGGGCAATTACGCCGAGTACATCCTCGCGGATGCCGCCGGAGTGCGCCTCGAACCCGCCACCCTGGGATTTGCCGAGGCCGCTGCCGCGCCCCTGGTCCTGATCACCGCCTGGGAGGCCCTTTTTGACCGCGGCCGGATTACGCCCGGGCAGACGGTACTGATCCACGCTGGGGCGGGCGGGGTCGGCCATGTCGCCGCGATCGAACTCGCACACCTGGCGGGTGCCCGGGTGGCGGCTACCGTGAGCGGCCCGGAGAAGGCCGATCTGGTCCACGCCCTGGGGGCTGAGTGTGCCATCAATTACCGCGAGGAGGACCTGGTGGAGTCGGTCATGGACTGGACCGGTGGGCGCGGGGTGGACCTCGCCTTCGACACCGTTGGCCCGGAGGTCTTTCGCCGCACCCTGCCGGCCATGGCCCACTATGGCACCCTGGTGACCATCCTCGACCCCGGGGCAGACCAGGACCTCAAGGAGGCGCGCAACCGGAATTTAAGCCTCGGCTTCGTGTTGATGCTGACCCCCATGCTGCGCGACCTGCCGCAAGCCCGCGCCCACCAGGGCGAGATCCTCGACCGCTGCGCGGCGCACATCGAACGCGGCAACCTGCGTATCCGTATCGGCGGCACCTTCACCCTGGCTGAGGCCGCGGAGGCCCACCGCCATATCGAGGCGGGGCATACCAGCGGCAAGCTGGTACTGACCCTATGAAGGCCACCCACCGCTGCCGTGCCAGCCCGCCCTATTACCTGTAGCGGCCATGCTGCGCATCGCCATCCTCGCGGACACCCACGGACAGATCGACGACCGGATCCTGGCCGTGGTGGCCGAATGCGATATCGCCGTTCACGGGGGCGACGTCGGCAACGCCAAGATCCTGCACCAACTGCAACCCAGATCCGGGCGGGTGGTGGCTGTGTCCGGCAACAATGACACGGAGCGCAAATGGCCGATGGGGCAGCATGACCTCCTCGCCTGCCTCTCGCCCGAGGCCACCCTATACCTCCCCGGCGGAACCCTGTGCCTGGTCCACGGCCATCAGACCGCGGCGCGTGGGCGCCACGCCAGGCTGCGCCACCGCTATCCGGATGCCCGGGTGGTGGTGTATGGACACAGCCACCGTCTGGTCACCGACCTGGACGCCGAGCCCTGGATCCTCAATCCGGGGGCGGCGGGGCGGGAGCGCACCTACGGCGGGCCCTCTTGCATCGTCCTGACGGTGGGCGACCCCGACTGGACCCTGGAGATCTGCCGCTTTGAACCGGACCGACGCCGATCCAGGTGAGGACGGATTTGAGGGGATACCGCGGACCTGAACCTGGTACCGTCAGTCACCAGGGCGCCAGAATGTACCGGACCGAGTCGCCGGTCCTTGCCCCTTTGATCCTGGTTTTGTGTTAGAAGACAACCAGTTTACTTGAGACCCTCTGGAGCCATCGCGATGCCCACGCTTCACCTGTTCTTCCAGAGGCCCGCCGGCTGGACCGACAGCATCCATATCCACGTTTGGGGCCCGGTCCCCACTGGGCTGGAAAGCGACTGGCCCGGCCTGCCCATGGCTTCCACCGATCACCCGGGCTGGTTCGACTTTGTTCTGTCGGGCAGCGGGTCCACCCATCTGCTGTTCCACGACAACCAGGGCCACCAGACCCCCGACCTCTACCGCACCCGGGACGGCTGGTACAGTGCCGACGGGCGCTGGCACGACGTGGCCCCATTCGACCCTATAGCTCCGCCGACCCAGGCACCGGCCGACCCTCCGCCCAACCGCCCGGCGAAACCAGCGGCCACGCCGCCGGCCGACCCGGCCCCATTGACAGGCCGCACCGACTTCCGCGAGGAGACCATCTACTTCGTCATCACCACGCGGTTCTACGACGGCGACCCAACAACTTCTTTTGCCGCGACCGCATCCAGTTCGACGCCGACGGCAATGCGATCGACCCCCATTGGCGCGGCGACTTCCGGGCCTGATCGAGCGCCTCGACTACATCCGCGATCTCGGCTTCACCGCCATCTGGATCACGCCGCCGGTGGAGAACCGCTCCGGCCTGGACTACCACGGCTACCACCCCTACGACTGGACGCGCATCGATCCGCGGCTGGAGTCCCCGGATGCCACCTACCAGGACCTGATCAACGAGGCGCACGCGCGCGGGATCAGGATCATCCAGGACGTGGTGGTGAACCACTCCTGCGCAGTGCGGCATCCGCGGCCAGGTTCACATCGACCACCTGCCGATCAAATACTTACGTGCCGCAGGGTTCGCGGCGGGGCGGCGCGATCAACGGCCCCTACCAGGGCAATCTCGGGGACTATGCCTGGCCGAACCGCGACGACATCGACAACCCGGTCGCGCCCGACTGGTGTCGCGAGCGGCAGACGCGGACCCGGAGGGCCGCGAGCCGCTGGTCGACCCACGCACCGGCCAGCAGGTGCCCGCAAGCCCGGCTACGACCCGAACCGCTTTCTTCGGCATCGACGCCACGACGCTTGACCCCACCTGGTACCACCAGGAAGGGTTCGTCTGGGCGGCGACTGGGAGAGCCAGCATCCGGTGCAGGCGAGGAGCATCGCCGGAGACTGCATCGATCTGTTCACCGAGACCGGCAGACGGTGCGCGATTACATCATCGGAGTTGATCGGCCGCTATCTGGACATGGGCGTGGACGCGCTGCGCATCGATACGGTCAAGCACATCGACCGCGACAACCTGCTCGGGTACGTCAACGCCTGGAAGGCGCGCAAGCCGGGCCTGTTCTGCTTCGGCGAGAACTTCGTGCGCGGCACCGGCTGGGGCGACCTGTTCGGCGACGACAACGCGCCGTCGACGATCCGGCCGTGGTGGTACACACGCACCGGCGACGATCCCCGCGATCCCAACGCCGGCGGCGACTTCGGCTTCTCGGTGCTCGACTTCGGCCTGTTTTCGACATTCCGCGACAACGTCAGCCGCGGCAGCTTCGGCGGCATCGGCGGCGTGCTGTCGCGTGACTGGGTCTACGGCGACGTGACGCAGCTCGTTACCTTCCTGCAGAACCACGACGTGGGACCGGACAACGACTTCCGCTTCCGCTTCAAGGGCGAGGACT
>CAWDHW010000029.1:0-149806 GCA_963802205.1 uncultured Gammaproteobacteria bacterium
TGAGCCACTCCAGCACCGGTATGCGCGACGCAAGGCTCTTCGGCCAGAACTTGCCCGTCTTCTCGCCCAGGTAGATCAGGATCGCACCCGACTCGAATACGCTCACCGGCTTTCCGTCGGGGCCGTCGGGGTCGACGATGGCGGGGATCTTGCCGTTCGGGCTGATCTCGAGGAACGCGGGGTCGTGCTGCTCTCCCTTGCGGATGTCGACGATCCTCACTTCGTAGGAAGCGCCATCTCTTCCAGCGCGACGCTGATCTTGCGGCCGTTGGGGGTATCGAAGGCGTGCAGTTGGATAGTCATCTGGCAATCCCGTGTCTTGTCGGTCACATTATCGCCTTTCGTGTCCGTGAAACGAGATTGGCTCGCAGG
The DNA here is from genome assembly GCA_963802205.1 of uncultured Gammaproteobacteria bacterium. Classification (GTDB taxonomy): domain Bacteria; phylum Pseudomonadota; class Gammaproteobacteria; order Chromatiales; family Chromatiaceae; genus DYRB01. Next base: position 373 of record CAWDHW010000029.1, read on the forward strand.
GCGTCGTGAGCGAGATCCTTGACGGCAAGCGCGTGATCGACGCGCGGAAGGCGAAAGCGCTTGCCGCCCGATTCTCGGTCTCGCCCGCCGTGTTCCTGTGACGGCAGACGCGATCGGGTGCCTCCTTTCTTGCCCGCCCCGCCGCGTACAATCGGCCGCATGATCCTGCCGACCCGCGTCGCCCCGACCCTCTCCCGGTTCCTCATACTCGCCGCGATCGGCGTGCCGGGTTCGGTCGACGTTCACGCCGCGGGTGATGCCGGGACCTGGGTCCTGCGCGGCACGAAGATCTACGTCGCCCCGGACGCGCCTCCCATCGCGGACGGCGTCGTCCTCATCCGCGGGGACAGGATCGCTGCCGTGGGCGCCAAATCGGTGGTGCCCATCCCCGAAGGCGCGCGCGAGTCGAGCTGCGGCGGCGGCATCCTCGCGGCAGGCTTCCAGAACAGCCACGTCCACTTCACCGAAAGCGCGTGGAACGGCGCATCCCGCCAACCGGCCGCGGAGCTCTCACGCAAGCTCGAGGCGGTATTCGGCCGGTACGGCTACACGACGGTCTTCGACCTGGCCTCCGACCGCGACAACACGCTGGCATTGCGCAGCCGCATTGCGAAGGGGGATGTGCGCGGCCCGCGGATCCTCGCCGCCGGCTTGCCGCTTTTCCCCCCGAACGGGATTCCCGTCTATATCGCGCACTTCCCGCCGGAGCTGCTTGCGAAGTTCCTGCAACCTGCTCGGCGGCAGCGGGCATCGATGCGGTCCTCGGCAATGTCGACGCCGGGGCGGATGCCACCAAGCTCTTCATCGCCACTCCGCAAGGCCGCGGTGTCGTCAAGCGAATGCCCGCGGACATCGCCCGCGCGGCGGCGGACGAGAGCCATCGCCGCGGCAGGATGGTCTTTGCCCACCCCACCGACATCGAGGGCGTGCGGCAGTCGGTCGCGGCCGGCGTGGACGTCCTGGCGCACACCACGTTGGGAGTGGAGACGCCCTGGCCCGATGCGCTGCGTCGCCAGGTGATCGATGCCCGCATGGCCGTGATCCCGACCCTGAAGCTGATGGGCTACGAGATGGGCAAGGAGCAGGTTCCCCCGCACGTCACGCAGCGGCTCGTGGCGGCCTCCGTCGAGCACGTGCGGGCGTTTGCCGCGGCAGGGGGCGAAATCCTCTTCGGGACCGACGTCGGCTACATGACCGACCACGATCCCGCGGAGGAGTACGTGCTCCTGGCGAAGGCGGGCCTGGGGTCCCATGCAGATCCTCGCGTCGCTCACGACGACGCCCGCCGCGCGCTGGAAGGAAGGCGAGAAGCGAGGGCGCCTGGCGGCAGGCATGCTGGCGGACATCGTGGTGCTCGAGGCCGACCCTGCGGCGGATGCGGCCAACTTCGCGAAGGTTCGCTGCACGTTCCGCGGGGGTGAGGGGATCTTCGCCGCCCCGCGCTGAACGCTACCTCGTCGCCTTCGCCTTGATCGGCGGATAGAAGGTGCCGCACCCACTTGCGGTCCCGCGCCGAAAGCCCGCCCTTGGGCGCGAGCCCGCGCCGGAAGCGGTCCGGCCGCAGGATCAGCCCGGCGTCGAAGGGATAGGTGCATCACCGAATTCGGGTCCCAGCTCGATCCGGCAACCGTGTCCGGTGCGATCTTCTCGATGATGTTGTGGAAGGTGGTCGCGCGGCTCCAGCGGTTGGGCGCCGCCGCGAGGCTGCGATAGACGGCCGCCTCGTTCCACTCGATGCCGGCGATCGGGTTCTGGTGCTCGTGCGGGAAGCCCAGCGCGTGCCCGATCTCGTGCAGCGCCGTGTCCAGCCCTTCCACAGGATCTTCCGTGAGGCTCCAGCCGAAGTTCATGGTCGGCTCGCCGCGCGGCTGCTTCAGTACGTCGGTGCCCACGTAGGACCACGAGCCGTCGGACTGGTCGAAGGCGATGCGCACGTCGGCGTCGCGGGCGTATGCGACCTCGGCGAACTCCAGACCGATGCCGAGCGACTTCCAGAGCGCGAAGGCGTGGCGCACGAGGTCCTTCTGGCTCTCGTCCGTCTTCCAGCGAGCCGGCCGCTTGTAGAACCCGTAGGTGATCGTCGTGCCGTTCAGCCACTTGAACGCCGCTTCGCGGATCAGGCGCGGCCGGCTGCCCTGCACGCCGGGCGTGCTTTCGCCACACGTGGGAACCGGGCGGCACAATAGCGGTGCGTCACGACGACGTCCCCAAGGTACGGGGTCGCACCGGGATTCGCGTGCTTGCGGGAGGCCGCCGACTTCCTGCGCGCCATGGGCGTCCTCCTCCCCGGATCAGATGCCCGGAATGGGCTTGTTGCGCCAGGCGCGCGGGCCGACGATCTGCGGGTTCTGCGGCTCCGGGATCACGGAGTGGATGCGCTTCTTCAACTCCTCGTGCAGGCCGTCGAAGGTGAGGGCGAGCGGCTTCTGCTTGAGGCGCCTGCGCTCCTTGTTGCGGCGGGCGACGTCGCGGATCGCCTCGCATAGGGCATAGGTAAATGCGCCGTACGCGATGTTGCCGTGGCGGTATTCGTAGGCGAACTCGTTCTCGTCGCAGGCTTCGATGAGGATGGTGGTAGTACCATGTGCCCCATCGCGGCTGTCGCGCGCTCGAAGTCGCCGGTTTCCGTCCACAGGCTCGTCGCCCGCCCCAGCCGCTGCACCGTCCCGGCCTCGCCCAGCAGCGACTTCTTGTCGCGTTTGTCGGCAAGCATTCGGGAGGCGCGGTCCCTGCCGGCCTCGAGCAGGCGCTTGCGGGGCAGCCACATCTGCGTGTCGGCGTCCCAGCGGATGGAGCGGTGGCGGATGTCGTCAGGCGGCGCGAGGCCGCGGACGCGCGATCCCCCGGCGCGCGCCATCCCGCCGGAGTGGCTCACGCCGCTCAAGGACGCCGTAGCAGTGAGGATGAGGCCGGCCAAAACGCAAACAGTTAGCACTTTCATTGCTGAGATCCCTCTTTCAATGGATAAGACATCGAGCCGCAGGATAACCCTGCACTCATAATCCCCTATAGTCGAGACCACGCCGTTTGCGTTGACTTAGGTCAACTAAACCGACCGTACGCCTTCCGCGTCCGCTAAGGAGAAAAGAGCGGACTCGGGAAATCGGAAACCCGGCCCTCTGTGCCAATGTAGGTGAGACAGCCCCACGTTAAATGACTGTAGGGCGGTCATGGAGATCACCGACGGCACCACGATTGAAACAGGTTCAACTGGGCACGCCGAGACGACCGTCCTCCCCGACCCAGTGGTGTTAGTGAAGGCCGGGCGCAGGTACGTCACCACCGAGTACAAGCTGGGGGTGCCGGAAGAGGCCGACCGCTGCCAGCCACACTTTGGCCTTGAACGCCGCCGTGTTGGTCTTGCGCTTCGCTGTGCCCATCGGTCTCTGCCCCTTTAGATCCGGCGTCTGGCTTAAACTGCTGTCCGGTTTTCGCGGTCCACGTTAGTCGCGTGGGAGCTGGATCGCGGGGTCCGGGGCCGTAGGGAGCCATGATCTTGCAATCCAGCCCACGGAATAAGTTGCGGAATTTCCGTAGCTTGCTCTTGCTTCAACAACGGCCACCAGTCTACCCTATTGGCCTTCGACACTGTCCCCACATGCCGCATGCGCACCCCATCGCCTCGTGCGATCCCTCCCGCAGCTACCAGGCCCCCGATGACCTGTCCCCAACACCTGGCACCACCCACCGCGGTCCTTTCGAGCAAGGTCCCCTCATGAGATCGACACCGCGCGTCGGCCTGCTGTTCGACCACGATTTCGACGCCGTCGCCCACGCACGGCTGCGCGGCAATCATTTCCGGTTCGATCGCGCAGGGTTCGATCTGTTCTCGTTTCCGAGCAACCTGGGCCTGGTCGGCTTCGATCTCGATCGCTTTGCGCAGGCACAGGCGCGCCGGGCGCGAGGCCGCGGCTGGGCGGGTGTGGTGTCGCATCAGGACCAGTACGGCGCCCTGGCGGCGGCGCTCGTGGCGGAAGCGGCGGGGCTGCCGGGTACCTCTCCCGAGTCGATCATCGCCTGCCAGCACAAGCTGCACGCGCGCCGCGCGCTCGAGCGCGTGTGCCCGGAGGCAAATGTCCGCTTCGCCGAGCTCGATTGGAACTACGGCGATTCGGTCCCGGAGGGACTTGTCTATCCGTGCTTCGTCAAGCCGGTGAAGGCGGCCTTCTCGGTGTTGGCGCGCCGCGTGAGAAGTCGCGAGGAGTTGCTGGCGCACACGCGCTTCGGTCGGCGCGAACAGTGGATCATCCACCGCCTCGTCGAGCCCTTTGCTCGCGTCGCACGCCAACGGCTGCCCGAGGCCGGCAGCGCGCACCGCCTGATGCTGGAAGAGCCGCTGCGCGGGCCTCAGTACAACCTCGACGGGTTCGTGCACGAAGGCCAGGTGCACGTGCTCGGCGTGGTCGATGCGGTCACGTATCCCGGCACCCAGGCGTTTCAGCGCTGGGAGCTGCCGAGCCGGTTGCCGCTGCCTGTCGTCGAACGGGCCGCGGACGTGGCGCGCCGGTTCCTGAAGGCCGTGGACTTCAGGCGTCGGCCTGTTCAACATGGAGTTCTTCTTCGACGCGGCCACGGACCGTTTGACCGTGATCGAGGTCAACCCGCGCCTGGCGTCGCAGTTCGGCGATCTGTACCGCCGCGTCTTGGGGGTGGATCCGCACGCCATGGCGCTGGCGTTGGCAACCGGCGAGGACCCGCTGCGGTTGCCGCGCAGCGAGCCGACCGCGACTGTTGCGGCGAGCCTGGTGTGGCGCGCCTTCGGTGCGCGCGAGGTGCCGCCCATGCCCGGTCGGGCCGGCCGCGCGAACCTGGCGCGTGCGTTTCCGGATGCGCTGCTGTTCACCTTTCCCCGGTCGGGGTACGCGCTCGAACGCGACTTCAAGTGGCTCGACAGCCACCGCTACGGTCTCGTGCACCTCGGTGCCAGCGGTGCCGAAGAACTACGGCAGCGCTGCGAGCGGGCCGCAGCGGCGCTGGGCTGGCCGAACGCGCCCTATGCCGACGGCGTGGCCGACACGACAAAGGCCGGTGCCTCGCTCGAGCCCGTGCTCACCGCGGGGGACTGACCGAGACCCCTGCGTTCCATGTGGCTTAGGCCGCCTGCTCGGACTCCAGCGACCGTGCCTGCGGGCGACCGGCGCGGGACAGGGTGGCACACGCGAGTGCGGCGGCGTAGGGCAAGGCCTGCATGCCGAGGACGACCATCCAAACCGCCTGCGCTGTGTCGCCCGGCTCGCGGTGCAGCGCCAGCGCCGCCACGCACACCAGCAACCCCAGCAGCAGCGCGGACTCTTCGCGCACGGACGCAAACACGCTCTCGGGTTGAGCCTGGCCCGGGCCGGCCTGGACCGGCGTCGGCCCCTTGGGGGTCACATCGAACACGGCGCGTCGCCCGGTCAGACCGGCGATCACCCCGCGTGCGATGGTGTGCGACAGTCCCATCCCGGCCAGGGCCGCACCCAGGATATCGCTGGTCGGACAGGGCACTCGGCGCCAGTACAGCAGCGGCCCCAGCACCAGCCGCGCCAGGAAGAACACCGCCAACGGTACGACAAACAGCGCGAAGGGCACGCCGAACAGATGCGGCGCGGCCACCAGGCCCAGCGTCCAGGCCATGGCCGCGAGGCTGAAGACCAGGTGCAGGGCATCGCCGATCCAGGGCAACCAGCCCGCGACGAAGTGATAGCGCTGACCCAGACGCAGCGGCGATGGTGTAAACAGGGCACGCGCGTGTCGGCGCAGGATCTGCATGGCGCCTTGCGCCCAGCGCCGGCGCTGACGCCGATAGGCGGCAAAATCGGTGGGGACCAGGCCGGTGCCGAGGACCCGGTCCACATAGATCGCCTTCAGTCCGAGTTGCAGGACACGCAGCCCCAGTTCGGTGTCCTCGCACACGCAGTCGGGCGCCCAGCCGCCCGCCTGGCGGAGCGTCGCCGCCCGGATCAGCGTCATGGTGCCGTGCTGTACGATGGCATCCCGCTCGTGGCGGTGGTGCATGCCGATGCGGAAGAAGCCGTCGTACTCCCAGTTCATCATGCGCCGCAGCCGCTGACCGCCCCAGTCGCGATGCGCCTGAGGCGCCTGGACGATGCCCACGCCCGGGTCGCCGAAATACCCGGACAGGGCGCGCAGCCAGTCGGGCTGCACCAGGTAGTCGGCATCGACCACCGCAACCCAGGTCGCCCCTGGGTCTGTGTGTTCGAGGGCGTAGTTCAGGGCCCCGGCCTTGAAGCCCGGCCAGGTGGGCAGGTGGAAGAAGCGCAGATGCGGCGGTGTAAGACGCCGGCTGGAGGTATGCGGTGCGGCGGTATCCGTGTCGGCCGTGGCCTGCGACAGTGCCTGCATCCGGGCATTGACGTGGGCCTGCACCGGGCGCCACAGGGCCGGATCGGATGTGTTGTTGTCCACCACGAGGATCTCGAAGGCCGGCCAGTCGAGCGCGAGCAGGCTATCGATGGTGGCGATCACCATGTCGGGCCGCTCATTGCTGCACGCCAGATGGATACTGACGAAGGGTAGCGGTAGGTCGGGGGCCGGGGCCCGCGGTTGGGCCTGACGTCGCAGGCTGCCATCCCAGAACAGCTCGGCAAACTCGAAGGCCTGCGCCAGCAGGATGCTGGCCATCACCGCCAGGGCCAGGCCGAGGGCGACCCACACCAACCCATCCAGGGGGCTCAGGTAATGCACCAGGGGCAAGGTCGCGAGCAGCACGGCACAGGAGGCCACCGCCTGGGCGCTGAGGGCGAAGGCCAGGCGCCCGGCCAGACGCATGTGCGCAAAGGCCAGCAGGAAAGGCAGCATCGCCGCCAGCCCAAGCCCGGAAGCGATCAGCGCCTTGCTGAGCCAATAGGGGTCCGCATCGACTGGTCCGGTGAGGGCGAATTTGGGCTGGCGTGCGGCATCCAACAGACCCCAGTAGGCACCCACGCTCCCCTCGGTGGCGCGCTTCCAGGGCTGGTCTACGGCCTCCATCAGGTAGTAGTCGAGCGCGCCCGTACCCGCGCGGGCAAGGAAGCCGCGGACGAAGGCCGCCTGCGCCGCGGGCGTCGCCAGGGCGGCGCCCACCGCATCGCCGCCGCTAGGCCAGCCGATCTCGCCGATTACCACCGGCTTGTCTGGAAAGCGCGCACGGATCTGGCCGTAGCGCAGCAGGGCCTCGTCCAATGCCGCCTCCATCGGAACGCCCTCCCAGTAGGGCAGCAGGTGCAGGGTGATGAAATCCACATGCGCCGCCAGCTCGGGCTGTCGCAGCCAGATGTGCCAGGGTTCGGCGGTCGAGACCGGTACCGGCAGGGCGGCGCGCAGACGGTCGAGGTAGGCCGTCAGCTCGGACGGGCTCAGCGTCCGGTGGAGCTGGGTCTCGTTGCCTGCGATCACCCGCTCGATGTTGGGGTGCCGGCGCGCGGCGTCGATCACCGCCGCGATCTCGCGATCATTGTTGTCGAAGCGGCGGTCCAACCAGACGCCGGCGGCCAGCTTGAGGCCGTACCGCTGGGCCAGCCCCGGTAGTGCCGGAAACTCGGCGGAGCTATAAGTGCGCAGCCGTCCCGTCAGGTCCGCGAGCAGGCGCAGGTCGGCCGCCAAGTCGTTCACGGTCGGGTAGCGCTGCGACAGCGGGCCTTCCCAGCGCTGGAAGGCGTTGTAGGCCAGTCCGGCGATGCGCGCGGGGGCGTTGGGGGCCGCCAGCGGTGGGTTGAACGCAGACCAGGCCGCCAGGTTGAGCAGCACGACCAGTGCGGCCATCGCCCCTGCACTGGCCCACCGCGCGGCTGCTCGACGACGTCGGGTTCGACGGGGCGGTGTACCGCCGACGAGTTCACCCACTCCGCCCAAGCGACGGCCGGGGTACGGTGACCCACTGGCGGGCGCTGTTCTACACTCCGGCTTCACGTCCCCGCCCGAACCGACAGTAGCCGATGCCGACCAGCGATGGCGCGCAAGCGCCCCCATCCAATGAGGCCCAGAGGGTCAAACGGGCGCAGCGCGCCGGCGTTCTGCTGATGCTGACGGTGGCGCTGGTCGCACTCCTGGCATGGGCGATCGAGCGCAGCCGGCCGGTGGTGCTCCCCGAGGTGGGTTCGGCGCGCCTGCCCTGCGTGTCCTATGCCCCCTTTCGGCGTATCGGCCAGTCGCCATCCGATCCCGAACTGAAGGTTGCGCCGGCCCAGATCGAGGCAGATCTGCGCCTGCTCGCCACCCGGACCGGCTGTGTGCGCATCTATGGCCTCGACCACGGACTGGACGCCGTCCCGGGCATCGCCCGCCGGATCGGCCTGCACGTCGTGCTCGGTGCCTGGATCGGGCGCGACCCCGTGGCCAATGCCGCGCAGCTCGAACGTGCCCTCGACCTCGCCCGCACCCATGCCGATGTGGTCGACCTGCTGGTGATCGGCAATGAGGTGTTGCTGCGGCGGGAGCTGACGCCCGAGGCCCTGGCCGCTTTGCTGGCCAGGGCCAAGCGCGAGTCCGAGGTGCCGGTGGCCTACGCAGACGTGTGGGAGTTCTGGCTGCGCCATGGCCCGGCCCTGCGCGAACATGTCGATGTCGTCGCCGCACACATCCTGCCGTACTGGGAGGACAGCCCCGTTGCCGTCGCGCACGCGGTCGATCATGTGGATGCGATTGCCGCCGAACTGCGCGCCGTTTTCGGTGCGCTGCCGGTGTACATCGCCGAGACCGGCTGGCCGGCGGCCGGCCGTCAGCGGGGGGCCGCGGTGCCGGGCCACCTGGAGCAGGCGCGTTTCGTGCGCGAGTTGATGGCACGCTACGCCGCCCGGCCGCAACCTTTCAACCTGATCGAGGGCTTCGACCAGCCGTGGAAACGCTCCCTGGAAGGGGCCATGGGCGGCGCCTGGGGCCTGTTCGACGCCCAAGGGCAGACGCGAGTCACCCTGAATGGCCCGGTCGTACCCGACCCGCGGGGCTGGCAACTGTTGTTGGCGGCCACCCTCGGCGGCGTCGCTGGCTTGGTCTGGGCGGCCTGGCGTGCCCGAGGCGGCGCTCGGGCGGCGGGTGAATCCGCAGGCACCCTCTGGTCCACGGCGGCCTTGCTGGTGGGCAGTGCCGGGATTGCGGCGCTTGGGCCCTTGCAGTGGCAGGCGCTGGTGCTGTGGAGCCGCAGCCCGCTGGAGTGGGGGCTCGGCGCCGTGACGGCGCTGCTGGCGATGCTCTGTAGCGTGGCGGCGACCGCACGGCTGGCTGACATCCTGGGCATCCCCTCGCCGGCCGCGCGCCCCGGGGTCGTCGATGCCTGGAGCGACCGGGTCACCTCCGGCCTGCGCGTGCTGGCGCTGGCACAGGTCGGTTTGCTGTTCGTGACGGCCGTGGAGGCACTGGGTCTGGTATTCGATGCGCGCTATCGGCCGCTCAGTTGGCCGACCCTTGCCGCGCCGGCGCTGCTGCTGCTGGCGCTCGCACTGCTCGGTGATCGCCTCGCCGCCGGGGCCAGGGAGGAGCGGCTGCTGGCCGCCGTGTGCGCCGCTTGCGCACCGCTGATCGCGGTCCAGGAGGGTCTGGCCAATACCCAGGCACTGTTGTATGCAGCGCTGTTGTTGGCGCTGTCCGTGGCGATCCTGCTCCGTCATGGCGCCTCCCCGGCAGGGCCGGCCGGCCGCACCAGGGCCAGTGCCGCCAGCAGGGCCGCCGGCGCGGCCAACAGCGTCGAGTAGAGCACCAGCCCCGCGCTGCCTGCGGCCAACGCCAGCAGGGCGGCACCGCGCGATCGCATCGCGAGGGCAAGCAACGCGCAGGCCAGCGCCGATGCGCCCAACCGCTGTGCCGTGAACATTTGCACCGTCAGGGAGCGCAGGGTGCAGGCCGCGCCTTCCCAGGGGGTGGCATCGCAGACGGCGGTCAGTCCTGCCGGCTCGACCAACCAGTAGCGGGCGAGTCCCGCCAGGGCCAGCGCCGAGAGGACCAGGCTCAAGGGCAACAGCACGCCCTGTCCGCGATGCGGCCGGGACCCCTGGATTGCCATCAGGGCGTGTCCCCTGCGGCAATGGGTCCGGTGGCGGCGATGGGCTGCGCCGGCGCCGCGGCGGCGGTCAGGGCTTCGGGTCCCTCGTGGGCGAAGGCGGCGAGGAGAAGTGCCGTCAGGTCGTGCAAGCCCCCCAGGGGCGCCCGCGGCGGGTCGAGCCCGGGGTGAAAACCCAGGGCGATGAATCGCCGCAGCAGATCGGGGTCTCGGGCGACGATGTGCACCGGGACGTCCCAGGGCGCGCCCTCGCCGCTGACGTTGGCGGCGGGCTGGTGGTCGCCGACCAGCACGAAGACCGTCTCGCGCGGCTCGGGCAGGCGCAGGAACCCCCCGAGCCACCGGTAGCTGTACTCCATCATGCGCAGATAGCCGGGGAACATGTTCAGCCAGTCGGGCTGCTCCGCCAGGGCGGCCCCCAGGGGCTCGGGGTCGAAGGGGTCCGGCGTCAGTACCCGTTGCCAGTCCGGCTGGTAGGGCGGCACCTGGCTGAAGGGCAGGTGGCAGGTGATGGTGGGGAAAAACAGGAAGCGCGGCGGCGCCTCGGCGCCCCTCGGCTGCATCTGCTCGAAGCGGGCCAGGGTGAACTGGTCGGGGATGTTCCAGTAGCCGAGGGTTGGGCCGCGGTACTCCAGGCTGCGACCCTCCAGGAAGGTGTCGTAGCCATAGAAGGCGCGCTCGGGCCAGTCCCAGGACAGGGCTGGGTAGAGCCCGATGGTCTCGTAGCCCTGGGCGCGGAACAGGGTCATCAGGGTGGGTCGGTCCGTGGTCAACAGAACGTCGTGACGCAGCGGGTCGGACAGGTCCAGACCGGAGAGCAGGGACAAATGGGCCAGGTCCGACCCACCGGCAAAGGTGGGCGAGCGCACGAAGGCCGAGACCACCTGGCGCCCGCTCTCGGCGATGTCCGCCGCCAGTTGCGCCCGGGCCGGGGCCAGCCGCCGGACCGCCTCCGGGTGGTCGTAGGCAATGGCGCCGTAGGACTCCAGCGGGATCAGATACAGGTCCCGCCCCGCCAGGGCCCCGAGGGCCGCCCCCGGCGGCGCCGCCAGGGCGGTCTCCAGGGTGGTCGAGGGCGGCAGGACCTCAGCCAACTTCCGCGGCGAGAAGGCGGCGGCCAGCAGCTTGGCCTGGCGCCAGTAGGTCGGGATCACCGGCTTGGAGACCACCGGCCAGGTCGCCTGAACCCCGGCGTAGTTGGCCGTCACCAGGACGACGGCGGCGGCGGTGAGGCCCCAGACCCAGGGCCGGCGCAGGGCATAGGGTACGGCCTCATGCGCCGTCACCGCCATGGCGAGCCGCAGCCCCCGGTACAGGGCCCAAAACAACAGCAGGACCGCCGCCAGCACGGCCCCACTCTGCCACCAGGCCAGGTCCTGGGCCGAGACCCAGAGGAAGCGCGGGATCTGGGCCCCGTCCCAATAGAGGTTGATGGGGCGCCCGAAGAGGCTCGGCACCGTGACGTCGGCGTAACGCCCGACCACCAGCAGCATGTAGACCAGGGTAAAGCCCGCCAGGGCCCGGCGCGACAAGGGGCCCGCCAGGCCGACCGCCGCCAGCAGGGCCAGCCAGAGCCAGACAAACTCCGGGGCCAGCCGGTGGTCCGGCAGGACACCCGGGGTGGGCCACCACTCCTTGAAGCTGAGCATGCCGTTGAGTAACAGCAGGGCCAGGACCCCGGCAGCGATGCGGCGGCGGGGGGACGGCTGGGCTCCCCCCGCGGGCGGGTGATCGGGCAGGACACCGGCCGTCATGGTGCGCCGGACGCCGTAGGGGCGACCCGACCCTCCGCGATATAGCCCATGCCGAACTGGGTGGGGGTCAGCCGCCAGCCCGTCAGCCGAGGGGCGATGCGGTCCCAGGGCGTGGACAGTTCGCCCGGTGCCCCGTTGTAACCCCGGTTCTTGAAATAGACCCAGAGGTTCAGCGGCGCCAGCCAGCGCGGGAAGTATTTGATCCCGGCAATGGCCACCGCCGCGCCCGGCCGAGCAAACCCCAGGAGGCGGTCCAGGGCCGAAGGGGAGCGCAGTATGTCGTGCGCATAGTGAAACAACAGGGCATCTACCGGCTCCGGCACGCTCAGCCCCTGGGCCGGGGTCTCGAAGAGGGTCACGTTGTCCCAGCCCTCGGCCGCGACGCGCCGCCGGGCCTGGCTCAGCATCTCGGGGCTCTGGTCGAAGCCGTAGACCTGGCCCGTCTCGCCCACCGCCGCGCGCAGAAGCGGCAGGCTCAGACCAGTCCCGCAGCCAACGTCGAGCACACGCTGCCCCGGGCGCAGGTGCAGCGCAGCGATGGTGCGTTCACGGATGGGCCAGGTGGGCCCGCAGGTGGCGTCGTAGCCGGCGGCGCGCTTGCGGTATTTCGCCACGGACAGCGCCCGGACCTGCTCGTCGGGCCAGGGCCCTGGATCGTAGACACTCATGATGGATCGAACCTATGGCGGATGAGCGCACCGGCTCCGGCTGGGGTCGCGGGACCCGAATCGCCCAGCGACCCGCCACGGATACAGCGGCCGACGGTGGTGGAACGGCAGGCGACTATACGATAAGACAACCGCACGAGACAGCCGCGGCGTGCCCGAGCCGCGGCAGGGGTCCGGCGTGGGATAGAGGGGGAAGGTGCCGAGAATCTGGCGCCAAGGTCCAGGCCGATGACCAGGCGCATTGCCTCCCTTCCCGAATCTCGCAGTGTCCCACCAGAAAGGTGTCGCTACACTTCGTGCATGACGAACCGCCGCGACTTCCTTCACGCCCTGGCCCTGCTTGGTGCCGCCGCTGCGGGCATCGCCCCCGCCAAGGCCCGACCGCAATTCCCCACGGACCCCTTCCGCCTCGGCGTCGCCTCCGGCTACCCCTCCCCGGACAGCGTGGTCCTGTGGACGCGACTCGTCGTGGATCCCCTGGCACCGGACGGGGGGATCGACCCCGTTGCGGTGCCGGTGCGCTGGGAGGTCGCGCGCGACGACGCAATGAGACAGATCGTCTGCTCCGGGACCGCGGAGGCGACGCCGCAGTGGGCGCATTCGGTGCACATCAGGGTCACCGGGCTCGAGCCGTCGCGCTGGTACTGGTATCGGTTCACCGCGGGCGAGGCCCAAAGCCCGCTCGGCCGGACGCGCACCGCGCCGGGCGCGGGGGATCTGCCCGCCGCGCTGCGCTTCGTGTTCGCCTCCTGCCAGCATTACGAGCACGGCTACTTCGGCGCCTGGCGTCACGCCGCGGCCGACGCGCCCGATCTCATCGCCTTTCTCGGCGATTACATCTACGAAGGCTTCGGTGGGAAGAACGCGGTTCGCAGCCACGACCCCGTGGAGCCCCAGACCCTCGACGACTACCGGCGACGCTACGCGCTCTACCGGGGCGACCCGGACCTCGCCGCCGCGCACGCGGCCTGCCCCTGGATCCTCACCTGGGACGACCACGAGGTCGACAACGACTACGCGGCCGACCGGCCGGAGGACGGCATGCCGCGGGAGGCGTTTCTCGCGCGCCGTGCCGCGGCCTACCGCGCCTACTACGAGCACATGCCGATGCCGCCCGAGATGCGCCCCGACGGCCAGGCGATGCGCATCCACACCCTGCTCGACTGGGGCCGGTTGGCCCGTTTCGCCATCCTCGACGACCGCCAGTACCGCTCACCCCAGGCGTGCCTGCGGCCCGGTCAAACGGGGGGCTCGGCCACTGTGGACGTCGACGAGTGCGACGCCATGGCCGATCCGCTGCGAACCATGCTCGGCCCGGACCAGGAGCGATGGCTCGAGGCGACGCTCGCCAGTTCCCCCGCCCGCTGGAACATCCTCGCGCAGCAGACGCCCTTTGCCCAGTTCGACCAGAAGCCCGGCCCAGGCCGCCGCGCCTGGACCGACGGCTGGGACGGCTACCCCGCCGCGCGTCGCCGCCTGCTCGATTTCCTCGCGGCACAACGGATCGCCAATCCCGTGACGCTGGCCGGCGACGTGCATACATTCTACGTCTCGGACCTCAAGCCGGATTTCGACGATCCTGCCTCCCCGGTCGTCGCCAGCGAGTTGGTCACAACCTCGATCACGACCCGAGCCTGGCCCCAGGAGGCGCTCGCGCGTTTCCTTCCCGACAACCCCCACATCCACTATGCGAACAGCGACGTGCGCGGCTATGTGCGGGTCGAGCTCACACCCCAGCGGCTCAGGGCCGACCTGCGCGCAATGGAGAGCGTCCGTTCGCGCGACGCGGCCTGCAGCACGCTGGCGAGCTTCGTGGTCGAGGACGGGCGCCCGGGGCCCCGGCCGACCGGCCAATTGACCCCGAGCCACTAACTTGGCGCGAAAAGGAAGGCCCTGGTCCGGCGAGCTGGGTGTCCACGCGAGCGGCCCTGGGGGCCCTGGCCCGGGCGGCGGCCAGGCCCTTTCATTCCCGGTGGTGCTTGAACCGGCGTGCCGTCACAGCTCGCCGAGCAGGGCCTCCCAGGCGGCGCGCTCGGCCTCCGGGCTGAACAGGTGCCGGCGCCCCGCGCAGGCGGCCTCCAGGCTTCGGTAGAAGGCCGTGTCGCCCTCCGCCCGCAGCAGCAGCGCACGCAGCGCGTCCGTGTCCTCCACCGGGTAGTACCCGGGATAGTCGGGGCCCAGCAGGCCGACGGAACCGGCGATGTGCGAGGCAATCACGGGGAGCCCGGCGACCAGCGCCTCGGAGATGACGTTGGCCCCGCCCTCCATCCGCGATGGCAGCACCAGCAGGCGGGCACGCCCGTAGACCTGCCGCAGCCGGTGCTGGGGGACCTCGCCGTGCCAGCGGTAGCGGGGGTTCACCGCCATCTCGCGCTGCGCCTCGGCCGCCCAGTCCGGGGTGTGGGCGGCCCCATAGTGGTCGACCCGCAGCCGGCTCCCGGGCGGCAGGTCCCGTACCGCCAGCGCCGGGCGAAGGGGGTCCTTCTCCTCGCGCAGGTGCCCCGCCACGCAGACCACGAAGTCCTTCTTCGCCGGCTGGCGGGCTGCGATGGGCCGGGCCGCCTGGTAAATCACCCGGACCTTGCACCGGTGTTCCGGCGGTACCGTCTCGGCGATCAGATCGTGCAGACCCACCAGGCGATGGGCCAGTTCGATGGAGCGGAGCGTCGTCTCCGGGTGACTGTGGATGAAGCGATAGGCATCGGTCCCGGTGAGGGCCACGACCAGGGGACGGTCCGGGTAGGCCTGCGCGAAACGGGCGATGGCCTCGGCGCTGCGCCAGGCGTGGAGGGCGACCATGAGGTCGGCAGGCTCGCCTGCGTAGTCCACCGAGACCTGGACGCGGTGCCCGAGGGCGCGCAGGATGGCGGCCCAACGGGCAGCAGTGGCCCGATTTCCGGCGCGGGAGCGCGGCGGCGCGGGGGTGATCAATCGAACATTCACGGGTATCCTTAACAGACTCAAAGTGGCGGGTGGGCCTGGCGAGTAGGGGCGCAACTGGGTTGGTGGAAGTGTTGCCGTTCTCCAGGAGTTGCACAAGCCACGGCCACCCGCGGCCTTGCCTGCCCCCACCCTCGTTTTTTCAGAGACTGCGATGACAGACCCGACGCCCGCGGCCTTGACGGCCCAGATCGAGGACGCCCGCGCCCGCACCCTGGTCCTGATCGAGGGTCTGGACGACGGGCAGCTCATGGGGCCGCGGCTTGCCATCGTCAACCCGCTGCGCTGGGAGATCGGCCACGCGGCCTATTTTTACGAGCTTTGGGTCCTGCGCCACCACTTCGGCGAGCCGCCTGGGCGTCCGGATGCCGACAGTCTCTACGACTCCATCAACATCGCCCATGACACCCGTTGGGATTTGCCCCTGCCGTCGCTCCCGGACACCCTGGCGTACATGCTGGGGGTCCTGGATCGGGTGCGCGCGCGCCTCGGGAACGGTACCGACGACCCCCGCCGCGACTACCTCGCCCAGTACGCCCTCTATCACGAGGACATGCACACAGAGGCCTTCACCTACACCCGCCAGACCCTGGGCTACCCGGCTCCGGCGATCGGCACCGCTTCGACTGCGACCGAGAGCGTCGCCGACCGCGCCGACGACCTGGGGGGCGATGCCGAGGTACCGGGTGGCGAATTCCTGCTCGGCGCCAGCCCCGGGGACGGCTTTTGCTTCGACAACGAGAAGTGGGCCCACCCGGTGGAAGTCCAGCCCTTTCGCATCGCCCGCACGGCCGTCAGCAACGGCGAGTATGCCGCCTTCGTATCGGACGGCGGCTACCGCCGACCCGAGCTGTGGGATGCGGAGGGCTGGCAATGGCGCACCGCCGCTGGCCTGGACCACCCCGTATACTGGCGCAAGGCCAACGGCGGCTGGGAGCACCGCCGCTTCGACCGCTGGGAACCGCTGCCGCCAGCGTCTGCCGTCATCCATGTGAGCTGGTACGAGGCCCGCGCCTATTGCCGCTGGGCCGGCCGGCGCCTGCCCACGGAGGTCGAATGGGAGGTCGCCGCGGCCGGCGAGCCCAGCGCTGGCGGCCTCGCCCTGGCACCGGTCAAACGCCGCTATCCCTGGGGCGACGCGCCTGTAGATCCGATGCGCGCCAATCTCGACGGCGGCGCCCTGGGCACCATTGCCGTGACCGCCCTGCCCGCCGGCGACAGCGCCTTTGGCTGCCGGCAGATGCTCGGCAACGCCTGGGAGTGGACCGACACCGTCTTCGGCCCTTACCCGGGCTTTACCCCGGACATGTACCAGGATTACTCCCAACCCCTGTTCGGCAACACCCGGGTCCTGCGCGGAGGCTGTTGGGCGACCCGGGGCCGGATGATCCGAAACGCCTGGCGCAACTACTATGGGCCAGAGCGCAACGATGTCTTTGCGGGCCTTCGGACCTGCGCCCTGTGAGTACGCCCACGCCCGTGCCCCGGCCTGAGATCCAGCTCCAGGACCTGCACCCCACCCCGGCCGAGCTGGCGGCAGAGGTCCTCGCGGGCCTGCGGCGCCGACCGCGGGACATACCGCCGAAGTTCTTCTACGACGCGCACGGGTCCAAGCTCTTCGACGCCATCACCCAGACGCCGGAGTACTACCCCACAAGGACCGAGATCGCGATCCTCCAGGCCCACGCCGCCGACATCGCGGCCCGCGTGGGCACGGGCCGCGTGCTGGTGGAGCCAGGTAGCGGCAGTTGCATGAAGGTCCGCCTGCTGCTGGAGGGGCTCAAGCCCTGCGCCTATGTCCCCATGGACATCTCCCACGACCACCTGCGGATGGCCGCCGAGCAGGTGGCCGCCGAGTTCCCCTGGCTCGAGGTGCATGGCGCCTGCACCGACTTCACGCGCCACATGGCAGTCCCGGACAGCGCCCCGGAAGGCCCGCGGGTGGCCTTCTTCCCCGGCTCCAGCATCGGCAACTTCGACCCGGACGGGGCCGCCGACTTCCTGGCCGTGGTGGCCGAGCTGGTCGGTCCCGGCGGCCTGCTGCTGATCGGTGTCGATCTGAAAAAGGCAAGCGCCGTGCTGGATGCGGCCTATGACGACGCCGCTGGCGTCACCGCCGCCTTCAACCTCAATTTGCTGGCGCGCGTCAATCGTGAGCTGGGGGCGGACTTCGACCTGGGCGCCTGGCGCCATCGCGCCTTCTACAACGCCGACCTCGGGCGCGTGGAGATGCATCTGGTGAGCACCGTCAACCAACGGGTGCAGGTCTGCGGCGAGGCGTTCGACTTCGTCGCCGACGAGACCATCCACACCGAGAACTCTTACAAATATTCAGTGGCGGACTTCCAGGCGGTCGCCTGGCGGGCCGGATTCCGCCCTGAGGCGGTGTGGACTGACCAAGCGGACCTGTTCAGCGTGCACCTGCTGCAGGTCCCGCTGCCGTCGGATGCCGCATCCGAAGCCACCGTCTAGCTCCGATCAGTCGTAGCGAGTTCAGTCCATGCAGATGTCCAGCACACCGGTCGTCAAGGACCTGGTCCTCGTCGGCGGCGGTCACGCCCACGTCAGCGTCCTGCGCCGCCTGGGGATGCACCCGGTGCCGGGGTTGCGGGTGACGCTCGTCACCCGGGACGTGCACACCCCCTATTCCGGGATGCTGCCCGGGTATCTGGCAGGTCACTACGACTACGACGCCTGCCACATCGACCTGCGGCCCCTGGCCCAGTTCGCCGGTGCGCGCCTTTACCACGCGGAGGTCGAGGCCCTGGACCTGGCCGAGCGAAGGCTCCGTGTGGCCGGGCGGCCGGCGGTGACCTTCGACCTGCTGTCCATTAATACAGGCTCGCGCCCGAGTACCCTGGATATCCCAGGCGCTGAAGCGTACGCCATCGCGGTCAAGCCCATCGACCGCTTCCTGGTGTGCTGGGAAGCACTGACCGCCCGCGTCCTGACCAGCCGCGGTCCCTTGCGCATCGCGGTGGTCGGGGGCGGGGCGGGCGGTGTCGAGCTGGTCTTGGCCACCCAGTATCGGCTGCGCCGGCTCCTGACCGAGGGCGGCGGCGACCCGTCACGGCTTAGCTTCGTCCTGCTCACCCAGGGACCCGAGATCCTGCCCACCCACAATCCTGGCGTGCGTGCCCGGTTCCAGCGCGTGCTCGGCGAGCGCGGCGTCGATGTCCTCACCGACCATCGGGTGCTGGAGGTCACCCCCAAGGCACTGCGCGCCGAGGGCCAGGCACCGGTCGCCGCCGATGCGGTCATTTGGGCCACCACAGCCTCGGCGCCTGCATGGCCTGGTGAGGCGGGGCTGGCCGTGACCGATGCGGGCTTCATCCGGGTCGATGCCCACCTGCAATCCGTTTCCCACCCCGGGGTCTTCGCCGCCGGGGACGTGGCCGCCCTGCCCGATCCGCGTCCAAAGTCCGGGGTGTTTGCGGTGCGCCAGGGCCCGGTGCTCGCCGACAACCTGCAGCGCGCCGCCACCGGCCAGGGCCTGATTCGCTACCGGCCGCAGCAACATTTCCTGGGCCTGATCAGCACGGGCGACCAGTACGCGGTAGCCTCCCGCGGCGGCTGGTCCCTGGAAGGGGCCTGGCTGTGGCGTGCCAAGGACTGGATCGACCGCCGTTTCATGGCGCGCTTCAACGATCTGCCGGAAATGCCAGCGGCTCAGGCGGCCCCTGCCTTCGCCGCCGGCATCGCCGACCGGGACGCCATCCGCGAGCTCTCGACACTCGCCATGCGCTGCGGCGGCTGCGGTGCCAAGGTCGGTAGCGGCGTGCTGTCCCGCGTCATGCAGCGGCTGTCCACGGGCACCCGCGCCGACGTGCTGGTTGGGCTCGATGCGCCGGACGACGCGGCGGTGCTGTCAGTGCCGGCCGGAAAGCTGATGGTGCAGAGCGTGGACTACTTCCGGGCCTTCATCGACGATACCTACACCTTCGGCCAGATCGCCGCCAACCACGCCCTCGGCGACCTGTTCGCCATGGGGGCCGAGCCCCAGTCGGCGCTGGCCATCGCGACCGTCCCCTACGGCCGGGAGCGGGTCGTCGAGGAGACGCTTTACGACCTCATGAGTGGCGCCCTGGCCATGCTGGGCCCCACCGGCGCCGTGCTGGTCGGCGGGCACTCCAGCGAGGGCGCGGAGCTGGCCTTCGGGCTCACGGTGAATGGGTTGGTGGATCCCGATGCCGTCTGGCGCAAGGGGGGGCTCAAGGCCGGTGATCGCCTGGTGCTCACCAAGCCCATCGGCACCGGGACCCTGTTCGCCGCGGACATGCGCCGCCAGGCCAAGGGGCGTTGGATCGACGCCGCCATCGCGTCCATGGTGCTCTCCAGCCAGGCAGCGGCCGCTTGTCTGCGGCGGCATGGGGCAAGCGCCTGCACCGATGTTACCGGCTTCGGTCTCATCGGGCATCTGATCGAGATGACACGCGCCTCGGGGGTCGATGCGGTGCTGGAACTGGCGGCCGTCCCGCTGCTGGAGGGCGCTGCGGAAACCGTCGCGGCGGGCATCCTCTCCTCGCTCCAGCCCCAGAACCTGCGGCTGCGCCGGGCGGTGCGCGACCTGGAACGGGTGGCCACGCATCCCCTGTTCCCGCTCCTGTTCGACCGGAGATGTCCCGCAGCCTTCGCTTGGTCCTGTCCTGCAGTTGGCTCATGCGGCTCGCCAGGCGGGTGTTGACGCGCTGGACATCCTGGGGCACCGAGGCGATCTCGCGGATCAGCTCGATCCACTTCGCCTCCGGCGTCATCGAAGAGGTGACCCAGTTGACTGCTGTAATCGGTGAACTCGGGCTTCAACAAGCGCCTGAGGTCACGCCGGAACTGTTCGCTCTGCTCGCGGTAGCCTTCCGTCTCCTGCACGAGGTCGGCGCGCCGGCGGGCCCGTTGCTTGCGGTCTAGTTTGATCAAGGCCAGCGTCTTGTCGAGGTCGCGACGGTATCGGTCCACATAGTCGTTAAAGCGCTTTAGCCTCAAGGACAATACGTCGGAGAATTTTGTTGCGCCGATCTCATCCCAGATCTGCCGCTGGACCGCGTCCGCGTTCTCGCCGGTCTTCGCCGAGACGGGCAAGATCGGCAAGTCACCAGGCGCGCTGCCGGCGACCGACCCGCGGCGCAGGGATTCGCCAAGCCGCTGTTTGATGAACGCGAGTACCTCGTCGCGCTCGGGCGCATCGATTTGATCCCAGTAGTTCGCGATCACGAACAACCGCTCGAGCGTCTTCAGTGTGAGCAACTCACTCTCGAAGAACTGCACCTCGTACGCGGTCCCGGGTTGCATGGCGTTCAGAAAAAACAGGATCGCATCGGCCTGGTTAAGATTGTCCAGCGTGATTCGCATCCGTTCGAGATCGGGATCGTTCAGCCCGGGGGCATCGATGACCTCCACGCCGGCCGCGAGCCTGGACGCAGGCACCTCCAGGATGACCGTGCGTACCTGATCGACGTTCGGGCCGGCGGTCGAACGCACTCGATCAGCCGCTCCCGCACGCCCTCCGTGACCTCCTGTGGCTCGCCTTCAGCGGAATACAGCAGGGCCTTGAGCTGTGCGCCGTAGCGAATCCGGGTGGGGAGCGTCGTGGTGGGGATGGGATAGGCCGGAAGCAGGTCCTGCTCCAGCAGGAACCGATTGATGAAGGTGCTTTTTCCGGTACTGAAGTCGCCAACGCAGAGCACCTTGAACAGAAGATCGCCGCTCAGCTCGTCCTTGAACCGGGTCAGGGTTCGCACCTCCGCTTCAGGATCCCATACGACCGATTCCTGCCCGACCAACTCGATCAGTCGATCGAGGGCATCCAGGAGTTCTTGCTTGCGTTGCTGGAAGGCGGCGAAGTCAGCCATGATCGTTACTCAGGTCCATTGCTGATGTGAATGAGTCGGTTGCGGAGATCTTTGAGGTCATGCAGCGTCTCGCGCAGCCGCGTTCGGTCGAGCTTAGTAGCGAGCACGCGCCGGTCCTCCAATGCCTGTTGCTGGGGGAAGCGGGCGACCATGATGCCAGTGGTGATCTGTACCGGATCGATGCTCGATTCGAGCCGGTCGATCGCGTCCTGCTTCATCTTGTCGATCACCGATGTCAGTTGGTCCAAACGTTGCTCTTTGTCTCCTTTCTGCTGAAACTGCCGGATCGAGTTGCGCAACCAAACGTAGCTATCTTGAGCAGTCACCGCGGTGCTGGAAAAGATGCTGATGGCACCTGTGACGCTGGCCTTTAATCCTGAACCGAGCAGAGCGCCGATGGCGACCCCAACGCCTGGAATGAAGCTTGCGAGTCCGGCGGTGACGGCGGCAACGCCGGCAGCCCCGGCCACCCAAGGCAGCACTGTGGCCACGATGGCATAGCCGGCGGTGGCGACCCCGGCGCCGGCCACCAGCGGCGCGTAATCGAAATCGCGCTGGATGCCCTCGATCCGACCGATGGTCCGGTTGACCGCCGGCAGGATACGCTGGTCTAACTCTGACAGGGCCACTCCGAGGTCGTCGCGGAATTGTGTGAACAGCTTGGCAAGCTGGTCCTGTACCTCGACCCGCAGGCGCTTCTGTAACCAATCGCTGCTGCGCACCTCGGCCTCGCTGGCGGCCATGATCTGATGGCGGAGATGTTCGCCGATTGTCGTCGAAGGCCTCGCGGACCTTGGTGATGAGACCCCTCTTGCCGTTTCTGACGCGAGTCTGAAACGCGATCTCCTCATCCCTGATCGATGCCCGAAAGTCATTAATTTCCGTGTTGAGCTGCACGAGCGCCTTGCCGTAGTCCGCATCGCGATCACCGGCCGCCTCGATGGCGGCCGTCAGCTTTTCACCGGCTGACTGTGCGACGGTACGGATCAGGTTCTCCGCGTAGGCGCGGAGCAGATCCTGCTTGCGGGTGGTGGCATAGGCGTGAACGGCGGACAGCAGACGGTCGTGGTCGTTGGTCGGATAAGCCCCGGGGCTTGCGCGATCATCGGAGACGCGGGCAAGCGATTGCCTGGCGGAACAGAGAAAGACGCGCTCCCGGAGCTCCTTGATCGGCCAGTTGCGAAGCTCGCCCAAGGTGTTGGTGACATGGCCTCTGACGCTCTCTGCTGTGCCTTCGGGCAGCGTATCGACAAAGTTCACATTGAAGAAGAACTTATCGAGGTCCTTTTGTCGCACCAGATGGCCAAGGAAGGCGACCTCGGACGCGCGCAACGCCCCATCTGCCCGTAGCATGAAGATGACGACGTCGACCTGGTCCATGAGGTCAAAAATGACGTTCTGGAACGGGTGGCCACGCATCCCCTGTTCCCGCTCCTGTTCGACCCGCAGACCGCAGGCGGCCTGCTGGCCGGGGTCCCCGCAGACCGCGCCGCTGCCTGCGTCAGCGAGTTGCACGCCTTAGGCTATCCGGCGGCCGCGGTCATCGGGCGAATCGAACCTGCCGGCGGGGCCGCCGAGCCTATCACCATCGACGTCGCATCCTCTGGTTCGACGATACGCGCGTGATCGACGCAAGCCCAGGTCACTGGGTGTCATGAGGGCCGGGTGAGGGCTCTCATCCCTCATATCGCGCCAGCGGCCAGCTGCACCAACCCGAACCCTGCGCTGGGTTACTTGTGCAGCGGCGAAGCCGACAGAAGCCCCTAGCGCAGTATATTTTGTGGGCTCGTTTGCGGATAAGTGCCGGACATATTCCGGTAGTACGTTGAATATATTATCGTTATTTTCGTCAATTGGCGGAGAGGGAGGGATTCGAACCCCCGGAGGATCGCTCCTCAACGGTTTTCAAGACCGCCGCTTTAAGCCGCTCAGCCACCTCTCCGGGGACACGCGGGCGGGGCCGCGGTGTCGGGCTGGAAGGGCTTGAGGTCAGGCGACCCACCCCCATCTGCCGACCGCGGAAGAATACCGGAATTTTCGCTCCCGACAAGCCGCAGTCCATACGCATGGGTTGCATGTTGTCATTCCATCGGTATCCTGCGCGGAACTGTCGCTCCGGCCCCTGGTCAGACACGGCGGTCCCGAACCATTTCATACCTACGAGGAGAAGCGTTCCCATGGCCAACTACGACTACTCTGTCGCCCAGGGTGCCGAGCGCGCCCTGAGCGCCAACAAGGTTCTGAAGAATACCTACCTGCTGCTGGCGGCGACGCTGGGCTTCAGCGCCGTCACCGCCACCCTGTCGGTCGCCCTGGACATGCCGGCCTGGACGTACATGGCCGCGGTCATCGTCTCGATGCTGCTCGGGATCTTCGTCCTGCCACGCACCGCTAACTCCGCCAGCGGCATCGGCGTGATCTTCGGCATCACCGGACTGCTGGGCTTTGGCCTCGGGGCCATCCTGACCCAGTACCTGGCCCTGCCTCAGGGTGAGCAGATCGTCGGCACCGCCTTCGGCGGCACCGCCCTGATCTTCCTCGGTCTGTCGGGCTATGCCCTGACCAGCAAGCGCGACTTCAGCTTCATGGGCGGCTTCCTGTTCGCCGGCATGATGGTCCTGGTCGTCGCCATGCTGGCCAACCTGTTCCTCAATATGCCGGCCCTGTCGCTGGCCATCTCCGCGGGCATCATCCTGGTCATGAGTGGGTTCATCCTGTTCGACACCGGCCGCATCGCCCGCGGTGAGGAGACCAACTACATCATGGCGACCTACAGCATCTATCTGAGCATGTTCAACATCTTCATCAGCCTGCTGCAGATCCTGGGGATCATGGGCAGCGACGACTGATCGCGGCCGGCGGCTCCGTTCCACGAACCCCCGGCCCCGCGCCGGGGTTTTTTTTGCCGACTCCGCGGGTCGGCGCCTGCGAAACACGGGGAGAATTGCGATGGAACTGGCGCTAAAGATCGCCGCCGGCGCCCTGCTGGTGATGATGCTGTTCTACATGTGGCCAGCCTACAAGCGCTGGCAGGAGCAGGGGCCAAAGGCGCAGAAGGGGGATTGGATGGCCGCCGCCCTACCCCTGGGGGGCGTGATCCTGCTGGTGATTCTGCTGGTGCTCTCGGTCCGCTGAGGGCGCCCCCTGTCAGAACCCCCTGTCAGAACGGGACATTCGCCAGGACCAGGGTTCGGGCCAGGCCGGTATCGTCCGCATGGTTGGTGGGCCAATCGCGGTGGTTGGCGCCTGTTCATCGTTGGGCTCAACCCGCGACGAACATCCGCCCCAGATCCGCCCGAAATTGCACCATGCTGGGCTCGGCCTGGGCGAAGACACCTTCCACTTTATCGAAATCGAGCGGCTGCACCCGCTCGATTGAGGGTCGCAGGTAAAGGCTGGGAGGGTTCGCTGCCATCTTCAGGGCAGTGACTCGGTCCGCCAGGATGTCGAACATCCCCACTACGGCATCCAGGGCGCTGGGCAGGTCACCGGCGACCTCAGGCTCGCGCCGCGGGGACACGTCCACGGCGATCGTGGCGTCGCATAGCCCCGCCAGGGTGTCCCAGGGGACGTTGTTCACCACACCGCCATCAACCAGGACCCGCCCGTCTTTGACCACGGGTGCGAAGACCCCGGGGATGGCCATGCTCGCCTTGACCGCGGTCAGCAGGTCCCCTGAGTCGAAGACCACCTGCTCGCCGCTCCAGAAGTCCGTCGCCACGACCCTGAGCGGGATTTGAAGCCCCTCGAAGGTGGTCACCCCGATCTCGTCGAAGAGATAGGCGAGAAAGCCGTCGGGCCGCAGCAGGCCGCCGCGCCCGGTCTCGATGCTCACCAGGCGCAGCCACTTGAGCAGATCCGTGCGTTTGGCCAAGACATCCTTGATCCCATCCTGCCTGGAGACGAGGTGCCGGCGTACCCCAGCCTTGATCGCCGCGCCCGAGTGTCCAGCGGCATAGAGGGCACCGACGATGGCCCCCATGCTGGTCCCGGCCACCGCCACGGGCCTGATACCCGCCGCATCGATGGCCTCCAGCGCCAGGACGTGCGCCAGTCCCCGCACCCCGCCGCCGCCCAAGGCCACTCCTATCCGCTGGCTCATGGTTGGACACTCGCCCGGTTGACTGCGCGGCTCATGGCAATTGAATCTCCACCGTCTCCGATGGCCTCAAGACCTCGTTGGGCGACCGCTCGACAATGATGTCCAGGTAATAGACGGCCCCCTGCAACTCCACCCGCACCGCCTCCACCCCCAGGCTGTGGATGCGCCCCTCGCGCAGCCCGGTCTGGGTGCGGACCCGGGCGGACTGGCCCAGGCGGTACTGGCGCAGGACCGGGGCCGTGACCAGGGCACGGGCGATCATGCGGTCGTCCGGGGCAATGGAGATCAGTGGCTCGGGCTGGAGGGTCTTGTAGATGACGGCCCCATTCCAGACGTTGCGAGCCACCACGATGCCATCGAAGGGGGCGCGCAGCTCGGTTCGCTCCAGGGCCACCGCGGCGGCGGCCTCGGCGGCCTCGGCGGCGGCCTGGTCGGCGGCAGCAGCGGCCTGCTTCAGTTCCGCGTCTTTCAACTCCTCGGCGGCGATCAGGCCACGATCGAACAGCTCCTTGGTACGGTTCAGTTCCCGTCCGGCGGCTTGTGTGGCGATGTGCCCACGGGCGACCTTCGCCTTGGCCCCGAGCAGCGCGGCCTTGGCCTCGCGCTGATCCATGCGCAGGAGCAGATCCCCCTGCTTGACGTGCTGACCGGCGTTGACCAGGACCTGCTCGACGACACCACTCTCCAGGACGCGCATCTCGACTTTGTGGACCCATTCGAGCCAACCCTTGAGGTCGAGGGCGGCGGCGGCCGGTGCGGCGACCCAGGTCAGGGCCGCGCCCAGAATCAATGTCGAGACAGCGAATCGGCTCATGGCTATTTCCCTTTGTCGGTATCCGACCAGACCGGACGCCCCTGCAGGGCCTGGAGTTCGGCCCAGGCCAGCGCCTGACAGTAGGCGACACGCTGTTGGTCCAGGTGTGCCCTGGTCTGCTGGCTCATGGAGAAGCCGAGATCCGCAGCGGCCTCCTGTTCGTAGAGGACGCGGCTCTCCTCCAGCCGTAGGTCGCGCCAGGCGGACTCGGCCTCTGCGCCGTCGCGGCTCGCCGCCAGTGCCTGGAGCCGCAACAACAACTCCAGTGCCAGCTGGCGCAGCTCCAGGTCGAGGAGGCGGGCGCCGGCGGCATCCGCCGCGGACTTGAGCCGACCTAGGGCCGTGTTGCCCGCCTCGGCGGCGCCGACCACCGCGGAAAGGTCAGGCAGGGCCGCAGGCTGGGCCTGGAGTTTGGGGACAACCAATTCCCTGGGCAGGGTCTCTGGGCGATTCAGGGCCTGGGCCAGAAGGCCTCGGGTAAGGCGCTGCCCGGCCTCGGCGGCGGCACGACGCTGGCGCACCGCCTGATAACTCGCCGAGAGTTCCGTCGCCTTCAACTCAGAGAACTGCCCGAGGTCGCGACGAATATTGCCACGATCGAATTGGATGTAGGCGATGGCCATGGCCTCGTTGGCACTGGAGAAGCCCTGGTCGGCGATCAGCACATCCAGGAAGCGCTCCAGGATCTCCAGGCGCTGGGCCTCCAACGGGGGGAGCAAGGCCGTTCCCACCCGGTCGCGGCGCTCGTCGGCCCCGGAGCCGAAGGCAAGGTCGTGACAACCCAGATACAACGGCGCCCGCCGGGGCGGACCCCGGTCGCTGCCGAAGGCGACGCGCGGGTGATCCGCCGCCAGCTCCAGAGCGGAGGCCAGGGGCAGCGGCTCGGGGAGGTCGGTCGCGGAGACGGCCGGCCCGGCTGCCAACAACGTCAGGGCCAGGGCACAAGCCCTGCGGCATGCGGCAAGTCCAGGGGCCGACACTTGGCCGCTACTCGATGATCTTGCTGATGGGCAGCTCGATGACCCCACGCGCCCCGGCCTCGTAGAGCAGGGGGATGAGGTCGCGCACCTGACCCTCCTGGACCACAGTACTCAATTCGAGCCAGTCCGGGTCCGCCAGGGTCGAGACCGTGGGGGTGGCGAGCGCCGGGAGCAGGCGCAGGATGGCATCGACCCGGTCCTTGGGGGCGTTCATGGAGAGGAGCACCCGGCTGGCGGCGGCGATGGCCCCCTTGAGCAGCAGGAGCAGGCGCTCGATCTTGACCCGCCGCCACGGGTCATCCAGTGCGGCGCGGTGGGCGATGAAACGCGGCGTGCTCTCCAGGACCACATGCATGACCTTGAGCCCGTTGGCCCGCAGGCTGGAACCCGTTTCGGAGACATCGACAATGGCGTCCGCCAGGATCGGCGGTTTGACCTCGGTGGCCCCCCAAGAGAATTCCACGCTCGCCTCCACCCCGTGCTCGGCGAGGAAGCGACGGGTCATGCCCACCGCCTCGGTGGCGATGCGCGCCCCTTGCAGGTCGGCAACGCTGGCGTAACGGGAGCCTTCCTTGGAGGCCATGACCCAGCGCACCACCCCATAGTTGGGCCAGGGGGCGCGCAAATCCGCCAGCTCCGTCACGTCGGCCCCTGTCTCCAGGATCCAGTCGAGCCCGGTAATCGCGCAGTCGAGAATGCCCTCGCCGACATAGCGAGCCATCTCCTGGGGGCGGATCAGGATACACTCGATCTCGGGATCGTCGATGTCCGGGTAATAGGAGCGCCCGGAGATGCGCAGGTTATAGCCGGCCTGGCGGAACAGGCGCGTGGTGGTCTCCTGCAGGCTCCCCTTGGGGATGCCGAGGCGCAGGCGTCGGGGGTCGGTGGCTTGGGTCATGGGTCGCGGAACCTTGGGCAAAACGTGGCGGTGCAATTCTAACCCGGGGATAAGGCCCGGGACATGATGGCGTGTCGGCCACGCCCCGGGCTTGCAGGCAACCCCGATCACCGCTACCGGGCGGAAGTCCGACAATGTTCGACATACGGGCGCAACGCTCAACGCGGGTACAATTCACAGTTTTCCGCAGTTTCGGATACCGCCATGCACCCATTTTTACCCGGCCAACGCTGGCTCAGCGAGACCCAGGGGGACCTGGGCCTGGGCCTGGTCACCGGCGTGGACGAGCGCTGTGTGCAGATTGCCTTCCCGGCCACCGGAGAGACCCGCCTCTACGCCCTGCGCAACGCCCCCTTGGCGCGGGTCGAGATCGACCCCGGGGAGCGCATCCGCGACCGCGCCGGGCGCGAGCTGACGGTGGTCGGGCGCGACGAGACCGCCGGGCTCATCAGCTACCGCTGCGAGGACATAGACGGGGCCCCCTGCACCCTGCGCGAGGTCGAACTCGACGACCACCTCCACCTCAACCGCCCGCGCCAGCGCCTGCTCGCCGGGCGCATCGACCCGGACCTCTGGTTCACCCTGCGTTACGAGGCCTGGCTCCAAGGGATGGCCGAGGCCGAGTCAAAGGTGTTTGGCCTGGTGGGGGCGCGGATCGGTCTGATTCCACACCAGCTCTACATTGCCGCCGATGTGGCCGGACGCTATGCCCCGCGAGTCCTGCTGGCGGATGAGGTGGGGTTGGGCAAGACCATCGAGGCCGGTCTCATCCTCCACCGCCTGCTGCTCACCGGGCGTGCCGAGCGGGTCCTGATCCTGGTCCCCGAGCCCCTGCTCCACCAGTGGTTAGTGGAGCTGCGCCGGCGCTTCAACCTACCCCTGGCCCTGTTCGACCGCGAGCGCGTTGCCGCCATGGAAGGCACAAACCCCTTCCAGGCCGAACAGCGCGTCCTGTGCAGTCTGGACCTGCTCACCGGCGACCCCGCCGCGGCCCGGGCGGCCCTGTCCGGGGACTGGGACCTGCTGGTGGTGGACGAGGCCCACCACCTGGCCTGGGCACCACCGGCCACCCATGACGCCCAACCCGAGACCAGTCTCGCCTACGATCTGGTGGCAGACCTCGCGGCCCATACCCCGGGTGTCCTGCTCCTCACCGCCACCCCGGAGCAACTCGGCCGTGCCGGGCACTTCGGGCGCCTGCGCCTGCTCGACCCGGAGCGCTTCCACGACTATGCCGCCTTCTTGGACGAGGAGCACCACTATGCCCCAGTGGCCGGAGCTGGCGACCCGGCTGCTGGCCGGGGAGTCCCCGCGGGAGGCCGACCGCGCCCTGCTCGATCCCCTCATGGGCGACTGTTCCAGACTGACCCCGGACCAAATTCTCGAACGCCTGGTGGACCGCCACGGCACCGGGCGGGTGCTCTTCCGGAATACCCGTGCGGCCATCCCCGGCTTCCCCGGGCGCGTCCCCAGCGGCCACCCCCTGCCCATGCCGACGGCCTACGCCGACATGGCGACGGATGGCACCGCCCTGCTCACCCCGGAGACTACCTACGGCCACGGCTGGACGGAGGTGGACCCGCGCATCGACTGGCTCATCGCCAGCCTCAGGGCGTTGCGCCCGGCCAAGGTGCTGCTGATCTGCGCCCGAGCCCAGACCGTGCTGGACCTGCGCGACGCCCTGATGCGCCGTGCCGGCATCCACGCCGCCGTCTTCCACGAGGGCATGGAGATCGTCGAGCGCGACCGCGCCGCCGCTTACTTCGCCGCTGTGGAGGACGGGACCCAGGTCCTGCTGTGCTCTGAGATCGGCAGCGAGGGGCGCAACTTCCAGTTCGCCCATCACCTGATCCTGTTCGACCTGCCCCTGGAACCGGACCTGCTGGAGCAGCGCATCGGTCGTCTGGACCGCATCGGACAACGCGATACCATCCGCATCCAGGTCCCCTACTTGAGCGGCAGCCCCGGTGAGACCCTCTACCGCTGGTACGCGCAGGGGCTCGGTGCCCTTGACGCGGTCTGCCACGGGGCCGCGGCGGTTTACGCAGAACTGCGCGAGGAGCTGTCCGCCGCTCTCGATGACCCGACCCATGCAGACTCCCTCATCTCCCGCGCCGCGGCCCGCAGCGCCGAGGTCAACGCCGAGCTGGCCGCCGGGCGCGACCGCCTGCTGGAATTGCATTCCCACCGGCCCCAGGTCTCCGCCAGGCTGGTGGACACGATCGAGGCCCAAGACGCCGGGCGCACCGTGGGCGACTGGATCGGCCGCCTGTGGGACGCCTTCGGCATCGATAGTGAGCCCGGTCCCGGCGGGGCCCTTGTGGTCCGCCCCGGCCCCCACATGCTCCACGAGGGCTTCCCCGGGCTGCCGGAGGACGGGCTCACCATTACCTTCGACCGCGCCGCCGCTCTGGACCATGAGGACCGCGAATTCCTCACCTGGGAGCACCCCATGGTGCGCGGGGCCATGGAACTGGTCACCCACTCCGACCTGGGCAGCTCCGCCCTGACCCTGCTGCGGGACAAGCGTTTCAAGCCCGCCACCCTGCTCCTGGAGGCCATCTACATCGCCGAGTGCCCGGCCCCGCCGGCCTTGGGTGTAGCACGCTTCCTACCCCCCACGGCCCTGCGCCTTGTGATCGACGCCCAAGGGCGCGATCTGGCCGATACCCTGCCCCACGCAAAGCTGCGGGGCGACTGCCTGACCCGCAACCGCAAGCTGGTGACGGCCATAGTCCGGTCCCAGGCCGAGCGCCTGGGGGTCATGCTGGGCCAAGCGGAGACCCTGGCCCGCGACGCGGCGCTCCGTCTCCAGGGAGAGGCCCAGGCGCGGATGCGGGCCATGCTCGGGGAGGAGTTGGATCGCCTAAGGGCACTGGCGGCGGTCAATCCCAACGTGCGCAGAGAAGAACTGGCCTACCTGGAGGGCCTGGGTGACCTGATCGCTCGGCACCTGGAGCGCACCAGCCTGCGCCTGGACGCCGTGCGGCTGATTGTCGCGGGCTAAGGTCCGCGACAGCATCGGCATGGCCCGCCCGGGCCGGGGCCTGTGCCCCGCGGATTGCACCCACGCGCTTGCCGACCCCATCGACGACTCGCGCGTATGGAGCGGGCGGGACGACTGGACGACTCGGTTGGCTCGAAAGCGATGGCCGCTTCTGGTAGCCTACAACGTTCGGTTTTCCCGGCAATCCCGGGGCGACTACCCCATTCCGCCGCATCTTTGAGGAACACACCATGGCACGCATCACCGTAGAGGACTGCCTCACCCACGCCGGCAACCGATTCGACCTGGTCCTGCTGGCGTCCAAGCGCGCCCGGCAGTTGGCCAACGGGGTCGAGCCACTGGTCCCCTGGGAGAACGACAAGTGCACGGTCGTGGCCCTGCGCGAGATCGCCGACGGGCTCATCCGGTTCGACAACCTCCCGGAGATCGAGCCCGAGGAGGAGGACACCACCCGCGCCCTGGAGCGCGCCCTGGCGGAGGAATTCGCCACCGAGATGCCGCTGCGGGACAGGGACGACGAGTAAGCCGACCATGGCAAGGCCTGGCCCCCGCCGCAATTGGCCACCGAGCATTCGCCCCCGGGCGACCTGGAATTGGCACGATCGATGTCGGCCGTCCACGGAATAAGGGGCAACGCCTTGGCCAGCGACCCCGGCGACCCACCCGCTATTCCCTCCGACGCCCCCGGCGGCGAACCGCCTGGCAGCGGTCCCGGGAGCACCCCCGCCGGCAACGCGGCATCGTCCGTCCAGCCGCGCCTGCTCGTCAGCGACCTGCTCGACTTCCTCGCCACCTACCTGACCGCGGAACAGACCAGCGAGGTCTACCGCGCCTACCTCTTCGGCGCCGAGGCCCATCAGGGGCAGATGCGTCAGACCGGCGAGCCCTACATCTACCACCCCATCGCCGTGGCCCGGATCTTGGGCGAGATGCGCATGGACCACCGCTGCCTGATGGCGGCGCTGCTTCATGACGTGCTGGAAGATACCCCCAATTCCCGGGACCAGCTCGCCATCGAGTTCGGCGAGGAGATCGCCGCCCTGGTCGATGGGGTCAGCAAGCTCACGGCCATCGACTTCAAGTCCCGGGCCGAGGCACAGGCCGCCAGCTTCCGCAAGATGATGCTGGCCATGACCCAGGACATCCGGGTCATTCTCATCAAGCTCGCCGACCGCCTGCACAACATGCGCACCCTGGGGATCATGACGCCCCAGAAATGCCGCCGTGTCTCCCGCGAGACCCTCGAGATCTACGCCCCCATCGCCAATCGGCTGGGCATAAACAGCGTGCGCCTGGAACTGGAGGAACTTGGCTTCAGGCACCACTGGCCCTGGCGTTACCGCATCCTTAAGCGCGCCGTAAAGGGCGCCTGCGGGAGTCGGCAGGAGCTGGTGACCACGGTGGAGAAGGCCATGCGCCGGCGCCTGTCCCAGGAGGGGATCGCCGCCGAGGTCCAAGGCCGACGCAAGCACCTCTACAGCATCTACCTCAAGATGCGCGAGAAGCAGCGCTCCTTCGAGGACGTGGTGGACGTCTACGCCTTCCGCATCGTGGTCGATCGGGTGGACGCCTGTTACCGCGTCCTCGGGCTGATACACAATCTGTATAAGCCCAAGCCAGGACGCTTCAAGGACTACATTGCCATCCCCAAGTCCAATGGCTACCAGTCGTTGCACACGGTCCTGGCCGGCCCCGGGGGTGCCCCCATCGAGGTCCAGATCCGCACCGCGGACATGCAGCGCCTGGCGGAGGCCGGGATCGCTGCGCACTGGATGTACAAGTCGGGCAGCGGTAGCGGCGACAACCCCCAGGCCCTGGCGGCGGACTGGCTGAAAAACCTCCTGGAGATGCAGCGCAACGCCGGAGACTCCGAGGAGTTCCTCGATCACGTCAAGGTCGATCTGTTCCCGGACGAGGTCTATGTCTTCACACCCAAGGGGCGGATCATGGTCCTGCCCAAGGGGGCGACCCTGGTGGATTTCGCCTACGCCATCCACTCGGACGTCGGCAATGCCTGTGTCGCCGGGCGCGTCGACCGCCGGTTAGTGCCGCTGCGCACCGCGCTGCGCAGCGGTCAGACCGTGGAGATCATCAACGCCCCCAACGCCAATCCGAACCCGGCCTGGCTGAACTACGTGGTCTCCAGCAAGGCCCGCGCCAGTATCCGCACTTACCTGCGCAACCTCCAGCGCCAGGAGGCGCAGACCCTGGGGGAACGGCTGCTCGATGCCGAGCTGGCCGCACACCAGACATCCCTGAACCAGATCCCGGCGGAGCGTCTGACGGCCTACCTCGCCGACGCCAACCTTGCCGGGGTCGATGCCCTGCTCTCGGAAGTCGGACTGGGCAACCGACTCGCGGCTCTGGTAGCCAGGCGGCTCCTGGTCGGCGGGGGCGAGGCGCCCGTGCCGCCCCAGGCGGCCGTCCACACCCCCCTGGCGATCAAGGGGACAGAGGGCATGGTGGTGACCTTCGGGCGTTGCTGCCGACCCATCCCCGGGGATGACATCGCCGCCCTGTTCAGTCCCGGCAAGGGGCTCGTGGTACATCGCCGGGAGTGCCGCAACCTCGGCGACTTCCGCACCCAACGGGACAATTGGGTGGACGTGCAGTGGGCGGAGCGCCCGGCCGGGGACTTCACCAGCACCATCCGCATCGAGGTCGGCAACCGCCGCGGGACCCTGGCCACCGTCGCCTCCGCTATCGCCGACATGGGCTCCAACATCGAGAACGTCCAGTCCCGGGAACGCGACGGCATCACCTCCAATCTGGAATTTACCCTCAGCGTGCGCAGCCGCCTCCATCTCGCGCAAATCATGCGTCGGCTGCGGCGCCTGGCCCAGGTCGAGCGCATCGTCCGCCTGGTGCACTGACCCGGAGTACGGGTCCCACGCTTGCATCGGTGGACAAGGCCCCGATCTTGGTTCCGACAAGGAGTCGCGACCACGGCCACAGGCCCTGGCATCCACTCCCACACGCCGCAATCCCGCCCTACGAGCCCTACGCCATGACCCATCCGACCCTCGAAGACCGCCTGCTGCTGACCCGTCGCACCATGGACCTACTCGAGGGCTGGGGTCTGGGGGCACGCGACATTGGCACCATCCTGCAACTGCCGGACGGCATCAAAACCCGGGCCATCGCTCGCTTCCGCGAGGAGGCCCCCTTCCCGGACGAGGCCGAGGTCAATCGGCGCGTCGCCTATCTGATGCGCATCCATGACGCCCTGCTGACCTACTTCCCCCGCAACCCCGAGATGCGCAACCTGTGGGTGCGACGCGGAAACCGTCAGTTCGGTCGTCGGGCGCCCCTGGCCGTGATGGTAGAGGACGGCGAGAGCGGGTTGATCGCGGTCCTCTCTCACCTCGACTGCACCTTCGCGTGGGACCTCACCGGGTCCAAGGCGACTTACGAGCAGCAGTGAACCGAGAACGGGCGCTTCGGGAAGACCTGTCAGGAATTCGGACCCTGCACGTCTCAATCCCGGCCCTCCCCGAACGGGCATTCCCAATATCGGGATCACCGCCATCCTCGGCGATGGGCCACCGACCCCCGTAGGGGAGGAACCCGTCGGTTGGCGATGGATGCCAAGGGCGGCCTTGGCGGCGAAGAGTTACGGTAACGCGGATGTTCACCCTCAGCACCCACAGCGCCATCGAGGAGATCCCGGCAGCGGACTGGAACCGCCTGGCCGGTACGGATGCGCCCTTTCTGCGCCACGAGTTCCTGGTCGCCCAGGAGCGCCACGGCTGCGTCGGACCCGAGTTGGGCTGGGTCCCGCAGCACCTGGCCCTGCGCGATGGGCACGGCGCCCTGGTCGCGGTGGCCCCCTGTTACCTCAAGTCCAACTCCTACGGGGAGTTCGTCTTCGACTGGGCCTGGGCGGACGCCTATGCCCGCGCCGGACGGCGTTACTACCCCAAGCTGGTGGTGGCCTCGCCCTACACCCCCGCCACTGGGGCACGCATTTTGACCGGGGACGACCCGCGCCGCGCGGACTATGCGGCGGCCCTGCTCCGCGGGGCTGTGGAGCTGGCGCAGCGTCTGGGGGTGTCTTCCCTGCACTGGCTCTTCACCGCCGAGGACGAGACTGCCTGGGCGCAGCAGCAGGGCCTGATGCGGCGGCTGGGGTGCCAGTTCCACTGGCACAACGCGGGCTATGGGACCTTCGACGATTTCCTGGGGGCCTTCTCCGCCCCCAAGCGCAAGAACGTCCGGCGCGAGCGCCGCCGGGTGGCAGAGGCCGGTATCCACTTCCGACGGCTGCTGGGCTCTGAGGTCGGCGCGGCCGAGTGGGAGATATTCCACCGCCTCTATTGCGACACCTTCGACAAGCGCGGCGGCTACCCCACCCTGACCCTGCCCTTCTTCCGCGAGATCGGCCGAACCATGGGCGAGCAGATACTCCTGGTGCTGGCCTATCAGGGAACTGACTTGGACAGGGGCCTGGTGGCGGCCGCCTTCAACCTGCTCGGCAGCCACACCCTCTACGGGCGGCACTGGGGCTGTTTCGCGGACTTCCACAGCCTGCACTTCGAGGCCTGCTATTATCAGGGCCTGGATTTTTGCATCAGCCGGGGCCTGGAGCGCTTCGAGCCCGGCGCCCAGGGCGAGCACAAGGTGAGCCGCGGCTTCCTGCCGACACCGACCTGGTCCGCCCATTGGATCGAAGATCCAGGCTTTCGCAATGGGATCGAGCGCTTTCTGAGGCTGGAGACAGAGTCGATGCAGGACTACATCGCGGACATGACCGCCCACAGCCCGTTTCGCACCGAGGGCGCTGGACCCGACGCGACCTGACGGGAACCCGGCGCGTGCTCTTCCTGCTCCAACCCGGCAGCCCCAAGGCCCCCTTCCCCGCTGTCGGCCTGGCCGAGACCGAGCCCAATGGCCTGCTCGCCGTGGGCGGGGATCTGCACCCGGAGCGCCTGCTCAACGCCTATCGCAACGGGATCTTCCCCTGGTTCAGCCCGGGCGACCCGATCCTCTGGTGGAGCCCGAACCCGCGCACCCTACTCTTCCCGAAAGAAATCCACGTCTCCCGCAGCCTGCGCAAGACCCTGCGCCGACGCCACCTGGGGGTCACCCTGGACCGCGCCTTCCCGCAGGTCATTGCCGCCTGTTCCGGCCCGCGGCGCAACGGCGCCGGGACCTGGCTGGTCCCGGAGATGATCGCTGCCTACACGGAGCTGCACCGCCGGGGCCTGGCGCACTCGGTTGAGGTGTGGCAAGACGGTGCCCTGGTGGGTGGGCTCTACGGGGTGGCCCTGGGGCGCATGTTCTTCGGCGAGTCCATGTTCTCCCGCACCGACGATGCCTCCAAGGTGGCCCTGGTGCACCTGAGCCAATGTCTGGCTGCCTGGGGCTTCGTGGCCATCGACTGCCAGGTCATTTCCGATCACCTGGTCACCCTGGGGGCGCGTGAGGTCCCGAGGGAGGGCTTCACCGCCCTGCTGCAACGCTTCTGCCCCGAACCCGGACGCGAGGGGAGTTGGGACGACGGGGAGCTGGCGTTTCCCTCACCCGCCGGTGGTGCTGGGGAACAACGCACCGACCTGAACCCGGGCCCATTGGCCGCAAACCCGGATGCACCGGCATGAATCGCAATTCCGGCACGGGCCAAGGCCACCCGATCGCCCTGTATCTGACCGGCGAGCATGAATGCTCCTATCTCCCGGATCGCTCGGCGCGCACCCTGTTCGTGGACCCCCTGGCCAGGATCAATGCCCCCACCTACCAGTCCCTGCTGGAGCAGGGGTTCCGCCGCAGTGGCAGCCATATCTACAGGCCCGCCTGCCGCCACTGCAGGGCCTGTATCTCGCTACGCATCCCGGTCTTCGCCTTCGCCGCCGACCGTTCCCAAAGGCGTAACTTTCGCACCAATGCCGCCGAGGTGAGGGTACAGGACCGCCACCCGACCTTCGACCCGGAGCATTTCGACCTCTACCGCCGCTACCTGCTGGCCCGTCACCCGGACGGGGCCATGGCCGAAGGGACCGCCGACAACTACCGCGACTTTCTCATCGACCCCTGGGGCGGCGAGACCCGGCTGCTGGAATTCCGCCTCGGTGACCGCCTGATGGCGGTGGCGGTGACTGACGTGACCCCCGGCGGGCTCTCGGCGGTCTACACCTTCTTCGACCCAGCCCTGTCCGCACGCTCCCCGGGAACCTTCGCCATCCTCTGCCAGATCCAGGTCGCCCGCGGGCTGGGCCTGCCCTATCTGTACCTCGGCTACTGGATCGAGGACTGCCGCAAGATGAACTACAAAACCCGCTTCCGGCCCGTGGAGGCATGGAACGGGGGTTACTGGGACAGCTGCGGCCCGGGTCAGCCCGTCTCCGATTCGACCAGTCCCAAGGGTCTTGGGTAGTGCTCGCCCGCCAGTAGGGTCCTGTGGGGGCCTCCGCTTCAAGGCGGTCCTGGTCGGCGATGCGGACCGTATCGACTACGTCACCCGACGCACCTGGCGCCTAGGGCTGGGGCTGGCACGTCGTGCGTTTCCGTCAGATGATTCGGGATACCTTCGGTCGTGCTGCTGACGGCCTGTCTCCCCTGCCTGAATCTGGAACCCCGGAGCCCATCCCATGATCGTGCAACAGCGTCTGACCGTGCCGACACGCGGGCGGGGGACCTACGACATTACCGACCAGGTCGAGGCCGTGGCGCGCAGGGCCGGGATCGCCGTTGGGCTCTGCCATGTCTTCTGCCACCACACCAGCGCCTCGCTCATCCTGTGCGAGAACGCCGACCCGACGGTGCGCCGTGACCTGGAGGCATTCCTTGGCCGCCTGGTCCCGGACGGGGACCGCCTCTTCGACCACTCCGACGAGGGCCCGGACGACATGCCGGCCCATGTTCGCGCCATTCTGACCAAAATGGACCTGACCCTGCCGGTGACCGGGGGTCGCTGCGCCTTGGGCACCTGGCAGGGTGTCTACCTCTACGAGCACCGCACCCGTCCCCATCAGCGCGAGGTAACGGTTACGGTCAGCGGAGACTGAGGCCGGCGCTGGCGTGGGTGGCGCGCCATCGGTCGGAGCCGGTCCGCCCCGCCGTGCCGATCGCTGGTATAGGCACCAAGGCTCGGCTACAGTCGGGTGCATCGGGGTCTCCGTGCGTCCGTTTCTGCACCTGGGCCAAGCTCGGCCCCCAAGGTTGGACATGCAGAGACGCTACCGAGCCGCCAATGGCCCTGATCCCATCCGGGGTTCCTTGAGCAACAAGGATCTGCACACATGAGTCAAATTCCTGCACTTCACAATCGCCACCGCTTTCCCATCGCAAGCACCACAGCATTTGCTCGTGGACGCAGGCTGCCAGGCGTGCCCGGCATGGGCGGGGGCCGGTCATGAGCACCAACCTCATCGCCCTGCAACATCGCTCCCTGGGGGAGGAGAGCCTGCTGGGGCGGCTGGCCGAGCTGCGCGCCGCCCAGGGCGCGATCCGGCCGGAAGACATCCCCCGACTCGCCGCCGAGCTACACCTCCCCGCCCAACTGGTGCGGGCCACAGCCCACTTCTACGACGAGCTGAAACCTGCCGAGCCCGCCGCCCACCGCCTCCAGATCTGCGATGGTGAGGCGTGCCGCGCCACCGGGGCCGACGCGCTGGCGGAAGAGGCCGAGCGACTGCTGGCCGAGCCAGGAGGGGACCGCGCGGGGATTCGGCTGGAGCGGGTCAGCTGTCTCGGCTATTGCAGTTGTGCCCCCACC
Source organism: uncultured Gammaproteobacteria bacterium (assembly GCA_963802205.1). Classification (GTDB taxonomy): domain Bacteria; phylum Pseudomonadota; class Gammaproteobacteria; order Chromatiales; family Chromatiaceae; genus DYRB01. The sequence continues at coordinate 39,069 of CAWDHW010000029.1, forward strand.
CTGATGCTCGACGGGCGTCCACTGGCCGCCACGGCCTTGGGCGGAGCCACAGGGGCGATCCAGGCCCTGACCGACCCCGCCACCATCCTGCCCCCGGGGCCGCGCAACCCCTTCCATCTGCCCACCGCCGGTGCACCCTGCATTCTGCTGCGCCGCTTTGGCCAGGGTGCCGATCGGTACGACAGCGCCCGCGCCCTGGGGGCCTATGCGGCCCTGGAGCAGGCCCTCGCTGCCCTGACCCCGGAACAAGTACTCACCGAGATCGAGCAGAGCCGACTACGGGGCCGCGGGGGGGCTGGCTTTCCCACTGGACGCAAGCTGAGGACCGTGGCGGAGGCGCCCTCGCCGTCCGGGCACAGGTATGTGGTGGCCAATCTGGACGAGGGGGATGCCGGGGCCTTCATCGACAAGGAGTTGGCGGAGCAGGACCCGCACGCCCTGATCGAGGGGGTGCTGCTGGCCGCCTATGTTTGCGGGGCGAAGCGGGCCTTCATCTACGTCCGCCACGAATACCCACGCGCCCGCCAGGTCCTGCGGACCGCGCTGGAGGAGGCGAGGGCCGCCGGTTGGGTGGGCTCGCAGGTCAAGGGGAGCCGCTTGCGCTGCGACATCCACCTCGTGGAGGGGCAAGGGGCCTACATCTGCGGCGAGGAGACCAGCCTGCTGCGCTCCATCGAGGGGCTGCCGGCCCAGGTCTCGGCGCGTCCCCCTTACCCTGCCGAGTCGGGCCTCTGGGGCGCGCCCACGGCGGTGAACAACGTGGAAACCCTCTGCAACCTCCCCTGGATCGTCCAGCGGGGCGGGGCCGCCTACGCCGCCCTTGGCAGCGGCGAGTCGCGCGGCACCAAGCTGGTCAGCCTCAACAGCCGGGTGGCCCGGCCGGGCCTGTACGAGGTCGAGTTGGGCAAGGCGACATTGCGACAGATCGTCTTCGACCTGGCCGGCGGCATGGAGGAGGGGCAGGAGTTCAAGGCGGTGCAGGTGGGCGGCCCCCTGGGGGCCATCCTGCCCGAGGCCCTGCTCGATACGCCGCTGGATTTCGAGTCCCTCGCGGCCGTGGGGGGCATCCTCGGTCACGGCGGCCTGGTGGTCTACGGCCAGGAGGAGGACCTCTTCGCCATCGTGCGCGGCCTGCTCGCTTTCTGCGCCAAGGAGAGCTGTGGCAAGTGTTTTCCCTGCCGCATCGGGTCCCAGCGCGGGGTGGAATTGATGGACCAGATCCGTGCCGAGGGGTTCACCGATCCGCGCCGGCAATTGCTGGACGAGCTGCTGCATACCCTGGAATTGGGCTCCCTCTGCGGGTTGGGGGGGATGATCCATTTTCCGGTACGCTCGGTGATGCGACATTTTCCGGCCAGCTTTCCCGCTGCGGGGACGGCATAGCGTCATGATCCCGAAATGGCGCGATGAAGCGGAAGGCGCCCAGGCCAACAGGAACCCCTGCCCATGAGCACATCCATCGTCCAGGCGACCCTCGACGGGTTCTCCATCGAGGTCCCTACCGGGTCCACGATCCTCCAGGCGGCCCGCGGCATCGGGCTCCAGATCCCAACGCTGTGTCACTCGGACCAACTCAAGCCCTACGGCGCCTGCCGGGTCTGCCTGGTGGAGGTGGCCGGGGGACGCCCGGTGGCCTCCTGCCACACGCCGGTACGGGAGGGGGCGGTCTACACCACCCGTTCCGAGCGCCTCACCCGGCTGCGGCGCAACATCGTGGAACTGATCGTCTCTGACCATCCCCTGGAATGCCTCCCCTGCGCCGCCAACGGGCGCTGCGCGTTGCAGTCCCTGGCGGCGGACCTGGGTCTGCGTCAGTCGCCCTACCAGGCCCCCGCCACCCACAACCCGCCTGCGGATCACCGCCACCCCTTCGTCAAGATGGACATGGCCAAATGCATCGGCTGCGGCCGCTGCGTGCGGGCCTGCGACGAGGTGCAGGGGGCCTTCGTACTGGGGATGCAGGGGCGGGGCTTCGACATCCGGGTGATCGCGGGCAACGACGCCTCGCTGGAGGCGGCGGGTTGCGTGAGCTGCGGTCAATGCGTGGTGGAGTGCCCGGTAGCGGCCCTGGAGGAGCCCGGGACCCTGAACTTCGGTCTGGCAGACCGCCAGGTCCGCACCACCTGCGCCTACTGCGGGGTGGGGTGCAGCCTGATCGCCCAGGTCAAGGACGGGCGGGTGACCCAGATCCTGCCGAACCCGGAGGGCTCGGCCAACCGCGGCCATCTCTGCGTCAAGGGGCGCTTCGCCCACGGCTATGTGAGGAGCCCGGAGCGGCTCACCAGCCCGCTGATCCGCGGGCCCGACGGTCGCCTCCGCGAGGCAGGATGGGACGAGGCCCTGGGGCTGATCGCGACCAGATTCACCGAGATCCGGGAGCGACACGGCCCCACCGGCTTCGGCGCCATCTCCTCCTCCCGCTGTACCAACGAGGAGAACTATCTGATGCAGAAATTCACCCGGGTGGTCATGGGGACCAACTCGGTGGACAACTGCTCGCGGGTCTGTCACTCGCCGTCCGCCTTCGCCCTGGGCGCGGCCCTGGGCACCGGGGCCGGGACCAACAGCTTTCAGGACGTGGCCCTCTCCGATGTCCTGCTGATCGTCGGGGCCAACCCCACCGAGGCCCACCCGGTCTTCGGGGCGCGCATCCGCCAGGCGGTGCTCAAGGGGTGCAAGCTGATCGTCATCGACCCCCGGCGCACCGAGCTGGCCCGCCTTGCCGATATCCATCTCCCCCTGCGCCCCGGCGCCAACGTGGCGGTGATCAACGCCCTGCAACAAGTGCTGATCGCCGAAGGGCTCATCGATCAGGGGTTCATCGATCGGCACGCCGAAGGGCTGGAGCGCCTCGCCGACTCGCTGGCCCACTGCACCCCGGAGTGGGCGGCACAGATCGCCGGGCTCGATCCGGAGGCCATCCGCGCCGCGGCCAGGCTCTATGCCTCCGGCAGACGGGCGCAGATCCTCTGGGGCCTGGGCGTCACCGAGGCCGGCCATGGCACCCATGCCGCCTTCGGGCTTATCAATCTGGCGGTCCTGACCGGCAACCTGGGCCGCCCCGGCACCGGGGCCAGTCCGATCCGCGGCCAGAACAACGTCCAGGGCGCCTGCGACGTGGGCGCCCTGCCCAACGTCTTCAGCGACTACCGCCCCCTGAACGACGCCGCGGCCAGGGCCGACCACCTGCGGGTCTGGGGCCTGGAGCCCCCCGCCACGGCGGGGCTGCGCATTCCCGAGATGTTCGATGCGGTGCATGACGGCGATCTGAAGGCGATGTACATCCTCGCCGAGGACGTGGCCCAGTCCGACCCCCACACCCAGCACGTTGTCGGCGCCCTCGAAAGGCTCGAATTTCTGGTGGTGCAGGAGATCTTCCTCAGCGAGACGGCCAAGTACGCCCATGTCGTCTTGCCCGGGGCGGCCTTCCTCGAAAAGGAGGGGACCTTCGTCAACTCCGACCGCCGCATCCAGCCGGTGCGCAAGGCCGTGGAGCCCCCCGGGCTGGCCCGTGCCGACGCCGACATCACCCACGCCATCGCCGCCCGCATGGGGGTGGACCTGGGGTTTGCACTCCCCGGCACCGGCACCCCCCCGCGGGTGGACAACCGCCGGGTCCTCGACGAGCTGGCCGCCCTCAGCCCCAAATGGGGCGGGGTGAGCTGGCAGCGGATAGAAGAACTGGGCTTCATCCAATGGCCCTGCCCCACCCCCGATCACCCCGGCACCGACATCGTCCACCGCGATGGTAATTTCCTACGCGGCAGGGCCCGCCTCACCCCCGCCGGCTGGAACCCCCCCGGCGAGGCCCCGGACCCCGACTACCCCTTCATCCTGGTCACCGGCCGCCAGCTCCTCCACTACAACGCCGGCACCCAGACGCGCCGCACCGACGTCGTCCAGCTCCTGGCGGGGGCCGAGGACCGGGTACAGATCCACCCCGAGGACGCCGCCCGACTCGGCATTTGCGACGACCAGCCTATCGGCATCGCCTCCCGCCGCGGCGCCATCCGGGTCCAGGCCCAGGTCACCGACGCCGTGCGCCCCGGCAACCTCTTCATGACGTTCCACTTCCCGCAGACGCGGACCAATAGCCTGATCGGGGATTTCTCGGACAGCTATACCATGTGCCCGGAATACAAGGTCTGCGCCGTGAGCGTCTCACCCGGCAGGCGCTCGACGGGGTGAGACGCTCACGGCCGTTGGCCCGGCAAAGCTGTGTTGCCGGATGGGGGCTGTTGAGGCAGCATCCCGAACACGCACCCGGGGCCACAACGCCCGCATCGAAGCGAGTCCGCGAATGAACGAGAAGCTCTATATCCTCTTCGGCACAGGTCCCGATGCGGTCGGCCTGGTCCAGCAGATCACCACCCCCATCGCAGGCGTCGGCGGCAACGTGATGGACCTGCGCCAGGACGTGCTGCACGGGCTGTTCACGGTGTTCCTGGTGGTGGACTTCGCGGGCTCTGCCGCCTCTGTCGCACAGATCGAGGGGCTGGTCGCGGAGATTTCCGGGCAGACTGGCCTTGACCTGCGGGTGGAGCGATACCAGCCCGTGGCGCGCAGTGCCGAGCGGGTGAACCTGCTGCTGATCCTGGTCGGCCGCGACCGGCCGGGCATCGTCGCCGCGGTCTCGGACTGCCTGCGCAGCTACCGGGTCAACATCGAGCTCTCGCAGATGATCGCCCGAGAGAGCATCTTCCTCATGGAACTGCTGGTCGATATCAGCCGCAGCACCCTGCCGCTGGAGAACCTGCAAGCGACGCTGCGTGGGCACATGGCCGGCCTCGGCATCGAGACCGCGTTCCAGAGCCGGGACGTGTTCAACAAGAAGAAGCGGGTCCTGCTCTTCGAGCTCGGCGGCAGCTTCATGGACGGAGCGACCCGCGGCGAGATCCTGCGCCAGGCAGGCATCCCCCTGGAGGCCTTTCGGGCGATCTACCCGGCCGGCGACGCGGCCGCCTGTCTCGCCGCGGCCTTGACCCGGCTGGAGGGGCTGCCGCAGGAGGTCGTGGAGAAGCTGGTGGCGGCCGCCGCGCCGACGCCGGGCACGGCGGAGCTGATCCAGACCCTCAAGACCATGGGCTACCAGGTCGCCGTGGTCTCCGGCGCCTTCACCCTGTTCACCGACGGGCTGCGCGCCCGCCTGGGGGCCGACCATTGTTACGGGGTTGCCGCGCCCGTGGACGAGGATGCCATGACCTTCACCCGCGGGCCCTTGGGCGGGGATCTCGACATCCCGGGTCGCGAGCGCATCATCGAGGGGCTGCAGGCGCGCGAGGGCGTGGCGCGCGAGGACATCAGCCTGATCTCGGACCTTGGGTTCGGCGAGTCGGCGCCCCCCGGCATCCATCTCACATTCGACACCCGCCTGTTCCTGGACTTCCTCAATCAGCACATTCTGAGCCGCGAGTCGCTGGTCGGGGCGCTGGGCGCCTTCGGCCCCCCGGTCGCGCGCTGATCCCGCCGCCGGAGCCGCCGCCCATGAGATCCGACATCGAGATCGCCCGCGAGGCGCGGCTGCGCCCCATCGTCGAGATCGCCGAGACGGTGGGCCTCGGCGCCGACGACCTCTACCTCTACGGCAACCACATCGCCAAGGTGCCCCTGTCGGTCATGGACCGCTACCGGGACGCGCCGGACGGCCGGATGATCCTGGTCACCGCCATGACCCCGACCCGCTTCGGCGAGGGCAAGACGACCACCACCATCGGGCTGACCCAGGCCCTGGCCCGCCTCGGCAAGCGGGCCATGTGCGCCGTCCGTGAACCCTCGCTGGGACCCTGCATGGGGGTGAAGGGTGGGGCCGCCGGCGGCGGATACTCCCAGGTGTTGCCCATGGAGGAGATCAACCTGCACTTCACCGGCGACCTGCACGCCGTCTCCACCACCCACAACCTGCTCTCTGCGGTACTGGACAACCACCTGCACCACAAGGGCGCGCCGGAGATCAACCCGCGCAACCTGGTATGGAAGCGGGTCATGGACATGAACGACCGGTCCTTGCGCAGCATCCTCGTCGGGCTGGAGGGACGGGGCCTCAACGGCGTGATGCGCGAGGACGGGTTTGAGATCACCGCCGCCTCCGAGATCATGGCGGTCTGGGGGCTCTCCCACGACCTGGCCGAGCTCAAGGCGCGCATGGCCGCGATCATCGTGGGCTACGACTTCCTCGGCAAACCCGTGCGGGCCGGCGACCTCGGGGTCGAGGGGTCTATGGCGGCGCTGATGAAGAACGCCATGCAGCCGAATCTGGTGCAGACCATCGAGGGCGTGCCCGCCCTGGTCCATGGCGGGCCCTTCGCGAACATCGCCCACGGCTGCAATACCCTCGTCGCCACCAAGCTGGCGCGCAAGCTCGCCGACTATACGGTGACGGAGGCCGGCTTCGGCGCCGACCTGGGGGCGGAGAAGTTCTTCCACATCAAGTGCCGCATCGGTGGCCTGGTCCCGGCCGCGGTGGTACTGGTGGTCACCCGGCGCGCGCTGGCCGTGCACGGCATCGCCAATGTGCGCAGGCATGTGCAGAACCTGGGCCGCTTCGGGGTGCCCGTGGCGATCTCGGTCAACCGCTTCCTGGACGACGCCCCCGGCGAGCTCCAGGAAATCCTCGCCGCCTGCCGGGACCTCGGGGTACCCGCGTCCATCACCGACTACCGGGAGGCCGGGGGGGAAGGCGGCCTGGAGCTGGCCGAACTGGTCGTCAACGCTTGCGACCAGCCCTCGCAGTTCACACCCCTCTATCCGCTGGAGATGCCCATCGAGGACAAGGTACGCTGCCTGGCGCTGGACCTCTACGGGGCCGACGGGGTGGACTTCTCGCCCGAGGCCGAGCGCGAGATCAAACAGATCGCCAACCTCGGCTATGGCAATCTGCCCGTCTGTGTGGCCAAGACCCCCAGCTCCCTGTCGGATGACCCCAAGCTCGCGGGCTGCCCGACGGGCTTCCGGGTCAGCGTCAGCGGCGCCCGGGTCTCCGCCGGCGCCGGGTTTGTGATCATCTATACCGGCAAGGTCATGACCATGCCCGGCCTACCCCGGCGACCGGCGGCGCTGGACATCGATGTGGACAGCGAGGGCGCGATCAGCGGGCTGTTCTGAGTACACCTGCCTGAAAGGACCCGAACGGGGTCCAGGCATTGTGTTTGTGCGGCCAATGCGTGCCGTCAAGCCGCAGCCATGCGCCCTCGGTCTGCACCGGCCGGCACCGGCGGCACTGCGCACCATCCCGGTGTGTCGGAGCCCAGCGTGCACCGCGTCGGTGCGGCACCTTGTACAAGGACCCGCGCTAACGGTCTGATCCCGCGCGTGGGACGAACGATGGCACGCGGGTTGCTTAGATTCAGCCCAAGGTCGGGCCAATGGCGGTCCGTCACCCCATTCGAACAAAGGCGTTCGTCCCCCGGCCACCCATGGACCGCGGGCGAACGCCTTTTTGTTGTGCCCATTTCGGTGTCCCCGGCCTGCGGGGAACCTTTGGATCGGAGGAATCATCGGCATGAAAGAACGCCTGGTCCTGGTCGGTAACGGTATGGCGGGGATGCGCGCCATCGAGGAGCTCCTCAAGTTGGAGCCAGACCTCTACGACATCACCGTCTTCGGCGCCGAGCCGCACCCCAACTACAACCGCATCCTGCTCTCGCCGGTCCTGTCCGGGGAGAGGACGGTGGACCAGATCGTGCTCAACAGCCGCGACTGGTACGCCGAGCACCGGATCGACCTGCACACCGGGGACCCGGTGGAGGCCGTAGACCGGGTCAAGCGGGTGGTCAGGTCCAGGTCCGGGCTGACGGTCCCCTACGACCGCCTGCTGCTGGCCACCGGCTCCAACCCCTTCATCATCCCGGTGCCTGGCTCAAACCTGCCGGGGGTCCTGGGGTACCGGGACATCGCCGACGTGGATGCCATGCTGGCCGCCGCACGGGAGTACCGGCACGCGGTGGTCATCGGCGGCGGGCTGCTGGGGCTGGAGGCGGCCTACGGCCTGTTGCAGCAGGGCATGGAGGTGACGGTGGTGCACCTGCTGGACAGCCTGATGGAGCGCCAGCTCGACCCCGCCGCGGCGGCCCTGCTCAAGGCGTCCCTGGAGGCCCGCGGCGTCAAGTTCCTGATGCCGGCCCAGACCGCGGCCATCCTGGGGCAGGACCGGGTGACCGGGGTGCGCTTCGCCGACGGCATGGAGATCCCGGCGGACCTGGTGGTCATGGCCGTGGGTATCCGCCCCAACATGGCCCTGGCCCAGCAGGCCGGGCTCTACTGCGAGCGCGGTATCGTCGTGGACGACACCATGCTGACCTATGACCCGCGCATCTATGCCGTGGGGGAGTGCGTCCAGCACCGCGGGGTCTGCTACGGCCTGGTCGCGCCGCTGTTCGAGCAGGCCAAGGTCTGCGCCAATCACCTGGCGCGCCTGGGCTATGGGCGCTACCAAGGGTCGGTGACCTCGACCAAGCTCAAGGTGACGGGCATCGACCTGTTCTCCGCCGGTGACTATCAGGGCGGGGAGGGAACCGAGGAGATCCTCTACCAGGACCCAGGGGCCGGGATCTACAAGAAACTGGTGCTGCGCGACAACAGGCTGGCCGGTGCCGTGCTTTATGGCGATACCGTCGATGGGGCCTGGTTCTTCCAGCTCATGCGCGAGGGGACCCAGGTCGGCGACATCCGCGAGGCCCTCCTGTTCGGCCAGGCACACCTGGGCGACGCCGGCCACGGCGGCCAGACCCAGGCCGCCCTGATGAGCGACGACATGCAGGTGTGCGACTGCAACGGGGTCTGCAAGGGGGCCATCGTCCAGGCCATCACTTCCAAGGGTCTGTTCACCCTGGAGGAGGTCAAGGCCCACACCAAGGCCGCGGCCTCCTGCGGCTCTTGCACCGGCCTGGTGGAGCAGATACTGGCCACGACGCTCGGTAGCGACTACTCGGCCCCCGAGGCCAAGCCGCTGTGCAAGTGCACCGACTACACCCACGATCAGGTCCGCGACACCGTCCGCGATCGCCACCTGACCTCGATCGGGGCTGTCTTTCGGGCGATGGAGTGGCGCTCCCCGGACGGCTGCCATGTCTGCCGGCCGGCCATCAACTATTACCTGCTCTCGTCCTGGCCCGGGGAGGTCGAGGACGACGCCCAGTCGCGCTACATCAACGAGCGGGTCCACGCCAACATTCAGAAGGACGGGACCTACTCGGTGATTCCGCGCATCTTCGGCGGCGAGACATCCCCGGCCCAGTTGCGCGCCATCGCCGACGCGGTGGAGAAGTACCAGGTCCGCACGGTCAAGATCACTGGCGGCCAGCGCATCGACCTGCTGGGGCTCACCAAGGAGCAGCTCCCGCACATCTGGGGGGACTTGAGCGCCGCCGGTTTCGTCTCCGGGCACGCCTACGGCAAGGCCATGCGCACGGTGAAGACCTGCGTGGGGTCGGAGTGGTGCCGCTTCGGGGTCCAGGATTCGACCCGGATGGGCATCGAACTGGAAGAGCTGACCTGGGGCTCCTGGACTCCCCACAAGTTCAAACTCGCCGTCTCCGGCTGCCCACGCAACTGCGCCGAGGCGACGATCAAGGACTTCGGCGTGGTGGGCATCGAGTCCGGCTGGGAACTGCACATCGGCGGCAACGGCGGGGTCAAGGTCCGCGCCACCGATGTCCTGTGTCGGGTCCAGACGCCTGAGGAGGTCAAGGAATACTGTGGGGCCTTCATGCAGGTCTACCGCGAAGAGGCCAGATACCTCGAGCGCACCGCCCCCTGGGTGGAGCGCGTGGGTCTGTCCTACATCAAGCGGCGGGTGGTGGAGGACGCGCCTGGGCGCAAAGCGCTCCACCAGCGCTTCCTCGCCTCCCAGGTCCTGGCCCAGGTGGACCCCTGGAAGGAGCGGGCCGCCGGAGCGCAGGCCCATGAGTTCGCGCCACTGGCCGAGGTGACCCTGTAGGTCGGGCTTTAGCCCGACGGGGCTGCCCGGCATAGCCCGCGAGCCCGCCGGCCGGACTCGTCGCTTCCGGCTCCTGCCTCTCGCGACGCTTGCCCATCCCTGGGCATCGGAAGTCCGACCTACATGTAATTTCTCCGAATCGAGGCACAACCATGTCATCAGTAGTAGAAAACGCCGCGTGGATCGAGGTCGGCGCCGTGGACGATATCCCCCGTCTGGGGGCCCGCGTGGTGCACCGGGAGGGGGGCGACATCGCCGTCTTCCGCAACGGCGAGGACGAGGTCTTCGCCCTGCTCAACCGCTGCCCGCACAAGGGCGGGCCCCTCTCGGAGGGCATCGTCTATGGGAACACCGTCGCTTGTCCGTTGCATAACTGGTGCCTGGATCTGCACTCGGGTCAGGCACGGGCCCCGGACGAGGGCTGCGCCCAGAGCTTCCCGGTGCGGGTGGACGGTGGCCGGGTCTGGCTGTCCCCAGACCCTGAGCTGGGGCCTGAGCCTGGCCATGCACGCTGAGGTTCTGGCCCAACCCTTGGAGGTGGGGGGGCGCGTGATCGCCACGGACCACCTGGGATACCTCCTGGACCCCGCCGCCTGGGACGCGGCGGTGGCCGGGGTCCTGGCCGCCCGGGAAGGATTGACCCTGGGGGCCGAGCACCTGGCGGTCATCGCCCTGGTGCGTGAGCACTACGAGCGCTGCCAGGCGGTCCCGGAGGCCCGCACCCTGCTCAAGGGGATGCGCGACGCCTTGGGGGAGGACCGGGCCACCCTGCATTACCTGCACCGCCTCTTCCCATACGGCTATGGGTGCCAAGTCTGCAAGATCGCGGGTATGACCATGCCGCGCAGGGTGATGTTCGATGTCTGAGGCGGACCCGGCCCAGATGCCGACGCGGCGATCCAAGCCCACGCAGGCCGCCTGGGCGGAACTGGCTATGACCCGCCATCCCTGCTGTTAGCCGGCATCATCGCCAAATTAGCCTAGGAGCATCCCATGTTATTCGGCAGAACCCAGAAGAACCCGATCCAGATCGCCGACAAGGGCGTTGTGGAATGGAAATACGCCGCCTGCGGCTATTGCTCCACCGGCTGTTCCATCGAGGTTGGCCTGAATGCGGACGGCAAGCCCGTGGCGTCGCGGGGCGTGGCGGAGGCCGACGTGAATCGCGGCAAGCTGTGCCTGAAGGGCATCTTCGAGCATGAGCTGTTCGATTCCGCCGGGCGCGGTATCAAGCCCTTGATGCGCGAGCAGTGGCACCAGACCTGGCAGCCGACCACCTGGGACAGCGCGTTGGACAAGCTGCACGACGAGATCGTGCGCATACAACAAAAGTACGGGCGCGATTCCTTCGCCATCATCTCCACCGGGCAGATGCTCACAGAGGAGTTCTATACCCTCGGCAAGCTCACCCGGGGCCTGATCGGCACCAATAACTATGACGGCAACACCACCCTGTGCATGTCGTCCGCGGTCTCCGGCTACAAGCGCTCCTTCGGCTCCGATGGCCCACCCGGCTGCTATGAGGACTTCGAGCACACCGACTGCCTGATCGCCTGGGGCTCCAATCTGCCGGAACAGCACCCCATCATCTACTGGCGCATGAAGGAGGCGCAGGAGAGGCGCGGCTTCCCGCTGATCGTGGTGGACCCGCGGGTGACCATGCTGGCGCAGAACGCCCACATGCATCTGGCCCTGACACCGGGGACGGATGTGGTGCTGCAAAACGCCCTGATGCACGTCATCTTCGCCGAAGGGCTGGAAGACCAGCGCTACATCGCGGCCAACACCCAGGGCGTCGAGGCGTTGCGGGCGGAGGTCGCCAAATACGATCCGGTGACCGCCTCCAAGATCTGCGGAATCGACGAGGACAGCATCCGCGTGGTCGCCCGCCTGTTCGCCAAGGCCCCCGCGGCGATGCAGATCTGGACCATGGGCATCAACCAGTCCACCCACGGCTCGGACGGCGTGGTCGGCATCAACAACCTGGCGCTCATCACCGGCAACATCGGCAAGCCGGGCGGCACCACCCTGTCCATCACCGGCCAGTGCAACGCCATGGGGACGCGGGAGTGGTCGTCCTGCTCCGGCCTGCCCAATTACCGCGCCCTGGAAAACGCCGAACACAGGGCGGAGGTGGCGCAGTTCTGGAATGTGGACGAGGCATTCTTCCCCCGTAAGCGCGGGATGCTGCAAACCGACATCTACCAGGCGATGCAGGCGGGGCAGATCAAGGGGCTCTGGCTGATCGCCACCAATCCCCTGTCCTCCCTGCCCAATACGGCACGCATCCGCAAGGCGATGGAGCAGCTTGAATTCTGCTGTGTGCAGGACTGCTATCAGGACACCGAGAGCGCCCAGTACGCCCACGTCTACCTGCCTGCCGGGACTTGGGCGGAAAAGGACGGCGTGATGACCAATACCGAGCGGCGCATCAACGTGGTCAAGCCGGTGACCCAACCGCCAGGCGAGGCCAAGCCCGACCTGTGGGTATTCAACCGGGTGGCGGAACGCTTCAACCAGGGGGGCCGGGTGGCCTTCCCGGAGCAGGCGGCCGAGGTCTTCCTGGAAATGACCAAGCTGTCCAAGGGGCGGCTGGCCGACATCTCCGGCATGGATCATGGGTTGATCGAGCACAGCCGAGGCATCCAATGGCCATATACGACGGAACAGCGCTGTGCGCGGCGAGCCCCCGCCCAAGGGTGGTAAGCGCCTCTATACGGAGGATGGCACCTTCAGCTACCCGGATGGCAAGGCCAAGCTGATCCCGCTGCCATTCATCGACAATAACGAGGTGCCGGATGAGAAGTTCCCCATCTGGCTCAATACCGGGCGTTTGATCGAGCATTGGCACGGCCGCACCAAGACCGGCAAGATCGGCAACAACAACAAGTTCAGCCCTATCCCATTCATCGAGATCAACCCGGATCTGGCGGCGGAATTGGGCATCCAGCGCGGCGAATACGTGCGCCTGGTGTCGCGCCGTGGCGACGCGGTGGCGATGGCACAGCCCACCCAGCGGGTGCCGAAGAACATGGTGTTCCTGCCCTTTCACTTCTTCGACTGTGCCAACCGCCTGACCCTGGGCCTGCTCGATCCGCATTCGCGCCAACCGGCCTACAAGCAGTCCGCCGTGCGCATCGAGCGGATCGCCGACCAGCAGGCGGCGGCGACGCTATCCATGGAAATGCGGAAGTTTTGACGCGGAGCAATCGCCATGTTTCAAGCACGCCCCAATGAGCCCGATTACGCCCTCCTGCACGACCCGGTCAGCCAGTCGCACAACCGTTACGGGCAGTCCATCGAGACGGTGCCGGACGGCGATGCACGGCGCGGCGCGAGCCTGAGTATCAACCAGGATGCCGGCATCGGCGCCAACCCGAACCGCTACAAGCAGCACGGCTTCTATTTCAATGCCGACAATTGCATCGCCTGCCATGCCTGCGAAGTCGGCCTGTTCGGAAAAGAACGCCATCCCGGCGCACCTCGCCTTCCGCTCGGTGGGCTTTGTCGAGGGCGGTACCTACCCAAACTAGCCAACGCATCAACATCTCGATGGCCTGCAACCATTGCGACGACCCGGTCTGCCTGAAGGGTTGCCCGACCCGCGCCTACACCAAGTTCGCGGAATACGGCGCGGTGCTGCAGGACCCGGACATCTGCTTCGGCTGCGGCTACTGCACCTGGGTGTGCCCCTACAACGCGCCGCAGCTCGACCCGGTCAAGGGGCAGGTGAGCAAGTGCAACATGTGCGTGGACCGGCTGGAGGTGGGCCTGAAACCGGCCTGCGTATCGGCCTGCCTCGGCAAGGCCCTGGATTTCGGCGTGATCGAGAACATCCCGGAGGGCCGCACCCAGGCCAAGGTGGCCATTCCCGGCTTTCCGCGCACGGACATTACGCACCCCAACATCCGTTTCCAGCAGACCCGCGTCACCCAGCGCGACATGGTGCGGGTGGACAGCACACCGCTGAAGTATCATCGCGACGAGGTGACCGGCGAGTTCAAGCCCGTGCTCGACCCCAAGCATGGGTACAAGCGGGCACTGGAACCTGGGCAGGCTGCTGGGTTCGCACGAGAACGCGCACATCGCCTTCACCCTCAGCGTGCAGACGGCGATGGGCGCCTTTCTGCTGCTGACGCTGGGGAACTGGGCGGGGATTGCGCCCTTGCAGGCGTTCAAAGGCGGCCCCGCGTTTCTGCCTGCGCTTGGGGCGATGCTGGCGCTGATGGGCCTCGGCCTGTTCAAGCTCAACATGCACCTGGGCAAGCCGCACCGTTTCTACCGGGGGTTCTACAACCTCAGGCTGTCGCCGGTGAGCCGGGAGATTGCGGGCGTGTCGGTATTTCTTCGCCGGGCTTTCCGGTTACAGCCTCTTCGCCCTGTTCGACGGTGCACCCGCCGGTGCGATGTCGCTGCCCTTTGCCCTGCTGGCGCTGGCGGGTGCTGGCCTCGGCGGCTACTACATGGTCAAGCTGTATCGCATCCCGGCACGCCCGTTCTGGGACCACTGGCATACCGGCGCCGCCTTTGCGGGCTCCGCTCTGGGCCTGGGCAGCGTCCTGCTGGCCTTGGTGGCCTTGGTATCGGGTGCTTTGACTCCGGGACTGGGCAAGCTGCTGGCAACCACGGCAGGGCTTGGGCTGGCCATGGAAGGCGCGGGTTTGCTGGCGCACGCGCGAGCCATGAAACCCGCCACGAGCGAGGGTGCCGCCTCGTTCTACGAACAGACGACCACCTACGGCTATGCCTATTGGTTGCGCAATGCCCTGCTGGTTACCGGTTTGTTATTGGCGCTCGGTATCGGTCTATTGGGTGGCAACAGTGGGTTGGCGTTCGGCCTGCTGGCAGTGCTGGTGCTGGCCTCGTCCGTTATCGGTCGGGCGCTGTTCTATGTGCTGGTGATCCCCACCACCATGCCCGGGGCCTTCTTCTGGAGGAACAAGGGCTTTGTCGAACATGCCCGCGACCTGGGGCTGGCGGAAATGCCGCAGTTGGGGGTGGCCTACGAACGTCACCACCCGTTCAAGCTGGATGAGCTGCTGGCAACCCTGCGGGCGACCTCGTTCAAGGACGCCCTGGCGCAGACCCGGCGCGTGTTTACCGGGTGAATCGGTCGCCAATTACTGCATTCCCAAGCCGTTGGAAAAAGGGACTTTCCAATGGGCCGACAGGCCACACGAGATGACCCAGAATATCATCATTCAAAGGGCGATTCCGGACGATGCGCATGACATTGCTGCGATGGTTGGCGAATTGTTGAGTGAAATCATGAACGCCACTGGTGTTCAAGCGTTTAATTTCGACCTCGACGAAACCACCGCCAGATTCAAAGACTTCCTCAACCGTGAAAAATACTTTGTCTATGTCGCGCGCGACGATAGCGCAAGCGCGGTTGGGTTCGTCGCGCTGTACGAAAGCTATGCGCTTTACGCGGAAGGTTCCTTCGGAACCATACCAGAGCTTTACGTTCGCCCCGAATACCGCTCCATCCATGTCGGGCACCGTCTCTTGGCCAAGGCAAAATCTTTCGGTGCCGCGCGTGGCTGGAAGCGGCTGGAGGTCACAACGCCACCCCTTCCGCGCTTCGACAAGGCATTGGCATTTTACGAGCGTGAGGGTTTCGCTATTGCTGGTGGCCGCAAGCTGAAGCTGGCACTATGAGTTGCCGGTCTACCATTGCGGGGCATTTTGCGACATCTACACGGACATCTACCGGCTGAGGGGACAGGGGGTTAAGATGCCCCGGCGCAAGGACCCCAGCCTCACTGTCTGCACAAAGACCCATTGCAATGCCGAGTAGCCGAATTCTCCTCGTCGATACCAGGCCAGAACGTGGCCAGGTCCTCGAGCCCAGTCTGCGGGCCGAGGGCCTGGACGTGGTCGCCTGCATCGCCCCGGACCAGGACCTGCTGGCGGCCATCCGTCGCTACGATCCGGATCTGGTCCTCATCGATATCGACTCCCCCGACCGCGATACGCTCGAATCCCTGCGCACCGCCCAGGCCAGTCAGCCGCGCCCCATGGTGATGTTCACCCAGGACGACGACGGGGCCAGCATCCGTCGCGCCGTGGAGGCAGGCGTGACCGCCTATATCGTCGATGGTCTGGAGACGCGCCGTGTGCGCCCCATCGTGGACGCGGCCATGGCCCAGTTCACCCGTTACCGGGCACTGGAAGACGAACTGGAGCGCGCCATGGCCAAGCTCTCCGAGCGCAAGGTCATAGAGCGGGCCAAGGGCATCGTGATGCAGCAGCAGAGGATCGCCGAGCCCGAGGCCTTTGCGGCCATGCGCAGCCTGGCCATGCGCAAGAACAAAAAGCTGGTGGAGATCGCAGAGGGCGTCATCGCCGCGGCGGAGTTGTTAAAGCGCTGAGTCCTCCCGCCAGTGCGTACCATCCGCGCGATCCCAAACAACGGGCACTGGCGTCACCTCCCCCAAACCGCCGCCGACCTGGACCACGCCCTGGCCCGCCCGGGACCTCGGCTTACGCTTCCGCTCAAGTCCAAATGGACAAGGGCGCGACAGCAACACCCGACCCACAGTTTCGGGAGGGTCGCACCGCCGGAGCAGAGCCGGTGCTTCCGCGCTCAACACCCTCGACCGTTGCCTTGGGCCGATGGCCGCTCAAGGACCTCGAAGCGTGGACCTGTCCGTCGCAAATGAACAAATCGTAATCATCCAGACCGCTCGGGGTAAGGTGCCTCGGCCTAACCTTGCGACCAGCCGGAGATTTTCGAGCCCTTGGCCCTTCACCGCAGGTCCCCCATCAGGGCGCGACCACCAGGAGCAACGCTTGACCTCAGCACTCCCCGCCTTCCGGGCCACCTTAGCGGCCGTCCTGCTGCTGGGGTTCGGCCTGCCTCGGGCGCAAGCCACGGAGGACCCTGAATCCGGGCCCGACGGGGAGACCGTGGTGCAACTCCGCCCCAGTCACACCCAGACGCAGGACGCCCGGATACTGGTCGCCGCGGCGCGCAGCGTGGTCAACCTGGTGGTCGCCTCCGCCCAGACCATCGCCGCCGGAGACACGGCGGAGGCTGGCCCACTCCTCGCCGAGGCCCGCCGTCTGCTCGACCAGATTCAGGCCAGCCAGGACCAGACGGACCGCACCGGGTCGGTACCCGGCGCCATCCGGGTCATCCCGGTCAGTGCCCGGGTAGCCGTGACCCCCGAGGTCCAGGCCGACACCGCCGTGACGGCCCGCATCCGGGCCCTGGAGCCCCTGATGTTGGCCGGCGAGCAGGAGCTTGTGGTCGCCGCGCTCCAGCAGCTTGGCACGGCCCTGACCTACGAGTACGTCGGCATGCCCGTCCAACCCACCAGCGCCGGCGTCGATCTCGCCCAAGCGTCCCTCGCGGCGGGCCAACCCGATGACGCCGCCGAGGCCCTGAACGGGGTGATCCGAGGGATGGATAGCCACGAGGTCAACATTGACCCAGCCGCGGACCCCGAGCCCACCACCCCGGGCGAGGCCCCCGCCGGGCGACCCTGAAATCCAGACCATTGAACCCCAATCTCCGCCGCGACCCGAGGATCAGCCCTATGACGCCTGCCACTGTCGTCTCCACGACCCCATCCCCCGCGCCGAGACCGAGCGCCACCCGCGCCGCCTTCCTACGCCTGCGCGACGACCTCGACGCCCGCATCGTCGGCCAGCGCGCCCTGATCGAGCGCCTGCTCATCGCCCTGCTGGCGGATGGTCACCTGCTGGTAGAGGGGGCACCAGGTCTGGCAAAAACCACCGCCATCAAGGAGTTGGCAACACGCATCGAGGGCAATTTCCAGCGTGTTCAGTTCACCCCGGACCTGCTCCCCGGGGACCTCACCGGGACCGACATTTACCGCCCGGAACACGGCCGCTTCGAGTTCCAGCCAGGGCCCCTGTTTCACAACCTGGTCCTCGCGGACGAGGTCAACCGGGCCCCGGCCAAGGTCCAGTCGGCCCTGCTGGAGGCCATGGGCGAGCACCAGATCACCGTGGGGACCCGCACTTATC
This sequence comes from uncultured Gammaproteobacteria bacterium, assembly GCA_963802205.1. GTDB lineage: Bacteria > Pseudomonadota > Gammaproteobacteria > Chromatiales > Chromatiaceae > DYRB01. Next base: position 57,001 of record CAWDHW010000029.1, read on the forward strand.
CGCTGCCGGAGCCCTTCCTGGTGATGGCGACCCAGAACCCCATCGAGCACGAGGGGACCTACCCCTTGCCGGAGGCCCAGCTCGACCGCTTCCTGATGCATGTGCGCGTCGGCTACCCGGATGCGGGGGCCGAGCGGCGCATCCTCGCCATCGCCCGCGAGGAGGCCAGGGTCCGCCGGGGGACAGGCGCGCCCCGGCAGGTCCTGGTCAGCCGCGAGCAGGTCTTCGCCGCCCGGGAGGAGGTCATGGGGCTGTACCTGGCCGCCAACCTGGAGGAATACCTGGTGGAGCTGGTACTGGCCACCCGCGACCCGACCCCCTACGGGGAGGGGCTCAAGCGTTTGGTGGATTACGGCGGCAGCCCGCGGGCCACGATTGCCCTGGAGCGCTGCGCCCGCGCCCACGCCTGGCTGCGCGGCAACGACTACGTCACGCCCCAGGACGTCCACGCGGTCGTCTTCGACGTCCTGCGCCACCGCGTCCTGGTGAGCTACGAGGCGGAGGCCGAAGGGGTGACCCCGGACCGTTTTGTCAGCGATTTGTTGGCGCGGGTGCCGATGGTTTAGGGGCTGGGGCTGAGATGTCGGTTGGCCCACGCCGCTCCCCGGTACTGATAAATGACCCACGAAACCATCAATCCTAACGTCCAGGTCAGCACCCAGGATCTCATCGGCCTGCGCCGCCGGGTGGAGGCCGTGCACCTGCCGGCCCGCACCCCAAGCCGCTCGGCACTGGCGGGCTCCCACCGCTCGCGCTTTCGCGGGCGCGGCATGGACTACCAGGAATCCCGCCATTACCAGGCCGGCGACGACATCCGCAACATGGATTGGCGCATCACCGCCCGGGTCGGGCGGCCCCATGTCAAGGTCTACGAGGAGGAGCGCGAGCGCCCGGTCATCGCCTTGGTGGACCTGAGCCCCAGCATGTTCTTCGGCACCCGCGGGGCCTTCAAATCGGTGGCTGCGGCGCGTCTGACGGCCGTCATCGCCTGGGCCGCCATCGCCCGCGGCGACCGCATCGGCGCCCTGCTTTTTAACGGCAGCCACCACGAGCTACCGCCCGCCGGTGGGCGTCGCGCCGTGCTGCGCCTGATCCGTGACCTGGCCCTGGCCGGAGACCTTCAGGCCACAACCAGCGCATCGCCAACGATGGAACAGACCCCCGGCGCCCTTAGCGCGAGCTTAGGCCGGCTGCGTCGGGTCTCCCGCCCGGGTGGCCTGATCTTCATCATCTCCGACTTCTATGCCATGGATGCCGACACCTCGCGACATCTGGGGCAGTTGCGGCGCCATAGCGAGGTGGTCGCCTGCCAGGTGTCCGATGCCCTGGAGTTGGCCCCTCCCCCACCCGGGCGCTACGGCATCGGCGACGGGCGCCGCAGCGGGGTCCTGGACACGGGCCCTGCCCTGGCCCGGGAGCGCTACGCGGACTACTTCGCCCGCCACCACGCCGCCGTCGCGGCCCTGACCGCGGCCCACGGCATCCCGCTGATTCGCCTGTCGCCGGAGGACGACCCGGTGGCGCGCCTGGCCGCCGGGTTGGGGCTGCGTCTGGGTCGGGTCCGTCAGGCACCGAAGGCCCTGGTGCCAGGGGGCATGGCATGACCGATCCCTCAGGCACCCAGGTCCAGGTCCCGGGCCAAGGCGAGATCCCGGTCCAGATCCAGATGCCCAGGCTGGGGCCAACCGGAACCCCAGACCCGGCGCCTACGCCGGGCGCTCAGGCTCAGACAGGTGCCGCAACCCTGGACCTGCGGGACATTCACCCCCCGGCAGACCCGGCCCTCTGGCCGCCGGCCCCGGGCTGGTGGGTCGCCTTGTTCCTGGTCCTGGCGACCTTGACCCTGGTGGGCCGACGTGTCTGGCGGGCCCATCGGGTCCGGACCCGGCGTCGGCGTATCCTCGCCGAGCTGGCCGGGCTGAGTACCAGGACCCAGGGCGCGGCGTTGGCCGCCGGGGTCTCCGCCCTGCTCAAGCGCATCGCCCTGACCCGGTTCAACCGCGCCGAGGTCGCCCCCCTCACCGGGGCGGCCTGGCTCGACTTCCTCGACCGCCACGGCGGCGAGGGGCGCTTCGCGAAAGGCCCCGGCCGGGTCTTGGGCGAAGGCCCCTATGCCCCAACCCCGACCGTGGACACCCAAGCGCTGCTCGACCTGGCTGAGGCCTGGGTACGGAGGAACACCTGATGCCCGTGGACCTGAACCTGGCCTGGCCCTGGATACTGGCCACCCTACCCTTACCTCTGGCCGCCTGGTATCTGTTGCCACGCGCCCCCCAAGGCACGGGGAGCACCCTGCGCGTCCCCTTCTTCGCCGCGATCACCGCGGCAGTGGGGACCCCGGGGGACCACTCCACCCGGGGCCGCCGGACCTTCACCGTCCTCGCCTGGGCCCTGACCTGGACCCTGTTGGTGACCGCCGCGGCTCGGCCGCAACTCCTGGGGGAGCCCGTTGCCCTGCCGATGCAGGGGCGCGACCTGATGCTCGCGGTGGACCTCTCCGATTCCATGACCGAGCAAGACATGGTCATCGGCAACAGGGCCGTGGACCGGCTCACCGCCATCAAGGCGGTCGCCGGGGACTTCATCGAGCGCCGCAAGGGTGACCGGTTGGGCCTCATCCTGTTCGGCACCCAGGCCTATCAGCAGGCGCCCCTGACCTTCGACCGTGCCACGGTGCGTACCCTGCTGTTCGAGTCCGCCATCGGTCTGGCGGGCAAGGCCACCGCCATCGGCGACGCCATTGGACTCGCCGTCAAGCGCCTGCGCGGGGACCGCTCGGACCGCTCGGCCGCCAGGGTGCCCCCGGGACGGCCGCGTCCGCAACGCAACCTGTGCTGATCCTGCTCACCGATGGGGCCAATACCGCCGGCAGCATAGAGCCGCGCAAGGCCGCGGAGTTGGCCGCCGGCGAAGGCATACGCATCTACACCATCGGGATCGGGGCCGAACCCAGGGGGGCCTTCGGGCTCCGCCTCGGCGGGGCCGAGATCGACGAGCCAACACTGGAGGCCATCTCGAAGACCACCGGGGGGCGCTACTTCCGCGCGCGCGACGTCCGCGGGCTCCAGGAGATTTACGCCGTCCTCGACGAACTCGAACCAGCGGTCTCCGACGAACAGACCTGGCGACCGGTGGACGACCTGTTCCAGTGGCCCCTGGGTCTGGCCCTGGGCCTCAGCGCCCTGCTCGGGTTGACGCGCCAATGGCCGCGCCCGAGCTAGGGTCCCCTAACGAGAGGGCAGTCACCGATGTTGCACGACTTCCATTTTCTGGCCCCCGAATGGTTCCTGGCCCTCCTGCCCCTGGCGTTAATCCTGTGGGCGGCCCACCGCATGGGGGCCGGGCGCGAGGCATGGCTTCGGGTGGTGGACCCCGGGCTCCTGCCCTATCTCCTGCAGGCGCCGGGCAAGGGTAGGCGCTGGCTGCCCCTCGCCCTGGTCGTTCTGGGTTGGACCCTGGCGGTCCTCGCCCTGGCCAACCCGACCTGGCAACGCCTGCCGACGCCCGCCTTCCGCACGGACGCCGCCCGGGTCCTGGTACTGGACCTATCCGGGTCCATGGAGGCGGCGGACCTCAAGCCCTCACGCCTGGCACGCGCCCGCTACAAGGTGGCGGACATCCTCGAGGCGAGTCGCGACGGCCAGGTCGGACTGGTCGCCTTCGCCGGGGACGCCTTTGTGGTCGCGCCCCTGAGCGACGATTCCCAGACCCCGCTGGCCATGCTCGACGCCCTCTCCCCCCAGGTCATGCCCGTGCGCGGCAGTCGCCCGGACCTGGGCCTGGCCAAGGCCGGCGAGATCCTTGCCGCCGTCGGTTCCAAAAACGGTGAGGTCGTTCTGGTGAGCGACGACGCCGGGGACGAGCGCGCTCTGGCCACTGCCGGGGCCCTCGCGGGCCAGGGGCACCGGGTCTCGGTCCTGGGCGTGGGGACCACCGAGGGGGCACCGGTCCCCGGGGCCCGGGACGCCGATGGCAGACCCGTCGTCGCCAAGCTCGCAGAGTCAGGACTCCGTGCCCTGGCCCGGGCTGGCGGCGGGGACTACGCAACCCTGACCCCGGATGGGGCCGACCTTGCCCGCATCCTGCACCCCCAGACCGGGCGGATCGACCCCTCACGCACCGCCACGCGACGCCCAGCCCGAGCGCTGGCGGGGACTGGGACCCTGGATCTGCCTGGCCTTGCTCCCATTGGGGGCGGTCGCCTTCCGCCGGGGCTGGCTGCTTGGCCCCATCCTGGCCCTCACCCTGGCCCAGGGCGCCCTCGCCCCCAGTCCGGCCCAGGCCCTGACCTGGGAGGACCTGTGGCAGCGACCGGACCAACAGGCCGCGGCGGCGCTGGGCCGGGGGGAACCCGAACGGGCACTGGGCCTGGCGCGCAACCCGGACCAGCTCGGGACCGCGAGCTACCGACTCAAGGACTATCCGGCCGCGGCGGAGGCCTTTGCCGCCGCCGGGGGCGCGGACGGGGACTACAACAGGGGCAACGCCCTGGCCCACGCAGGCAAGCTCGAGGAGGCCATCGTCGCCTACGATCAGGCCCTGGCGCGGCAGCCCGGGATGGAGGATGCCCTGTACAATAGGGCCAAGGTCGAGGAACTGTTGCGGCAACAGCAGCAAGAGCAAAAGCAAAAGCAAAAGCAGGACCAGGCCAAGTCCGACGACCAGCCCCCCCAGGACCAGCAGAATCGGAAGGACCAAGGCTCGGAAGGCAAGGACCAGCAAGATGGCCAAGATGATCGGCAACAGGCCGGGGGGCAGGACCAACAGTCCGGCGGACAGGACCAGCAGGCCGAGGACCAACCGCCTGGCGGTCAGGAGCAACAGGCCCAGGGCAAAGACCAAGCATCTGGCGACCCGGACCAGCAGGCAGCTGAAGAGAAGCAACGAAAGGGTACCCAAGACCAACAGGAAAGCACCGAGCAGACCGCCCAGGACGCCGCTCAGCCCCAGGACCCGTCGGCTCAGCAAGCTAAGGAAGACCAGGCGGCGCAAGACTATCGGCGCGCGGCGGCCCAGGCGGGCGAGACGCACACGCCAACGGAACAGACTGACAAGGCCGCGGCGGAGGCAGACGACCTGACGCCGCAAGAGCGCGAGGCCCAGCAGGCGGCAGAACAATGGCTTAGGCGCATCCCGGATGACCCTGCGGGTCTGTTGCGGCGCAAGTTCCAATACCAGTACCGCCAACGCGCGGCCCAGCAGGGGACTGTCAGTTCGGGCAGCCCCTGGTAGCCGGTTTGAATCCAGAAACCATGAGCATGACCCATGAACAGGCCCCACCCAACCACCCTGCGTAACACCCTTCATGCCCTGCTGTTCGCGCTCTCGGTCGTTCCGACGCTGGCGCAGGCCGACAACCTGCGCGCCGGTCTGGACCGTCGCCAGGTCCACGAGGGAGATAGTGTCGTCTTGACCATCGAGCGCGACGGGGCCGGGCCCTCCGGCACCCCAGACCTGTCCCCCTTGCAGCAGGACTTCGAGGTCCAGGGGAGCAGTCAGGGGAGCCAGATCCGTATCGTCAACGGCGTGCGCAACGACACCACCCGTTGGCAGATCACCCTCTCCCCAAAGCACACCGGGGTCCTGTCTGTCCCGCCCATCGCAGTCGGCGACGAACAAACCCCGCCCCTGTCCCTGACCGTGGCCGCAGCCCCCCAAGGGGCCCTCGGCAAGCCGGGTGACAACCTGTTCGTGGAGATTGAGGTAGGTGAAAACGACCAGGCCCTGACCGGAGGCGTGGTGGTTCAGCAGCAGGTCCCGCTGACAGTGCGCCTGTACTCGGCGCGTCCCCTCGTCGGCGGAGACTTGAGCGAGCCGCGTGTGGCCGATGCCGTTATCTCCAAGCTCGGGGAGGACCGCCAATTCCGCACCCAGCGCGACGGCCGCGACTATTCGGTGGTGGAGCGTCGCTACAGCCTGTCGCCGGAGAAGAGCGGCGACCTGCACATTCCGCCCATTGTCTTCAAGGGCTCGGTGCGGGCTGCCCAGGGACAAGGCCAGCGCCGCGGGGTCCCCGGCGGGGTCTTCGACGACCCTGGGCTTGATCGCTTCTTCCAGGCCCCAGCCCTGGACCGCTTCTTCGGCAACGCCTTCGGCGGGGCCGACCCCTTCGGCGCATTCGAGCGTGGGGAGCCGGTGCGCGCCCAGAGCAAGGCCGTGGACCTCAAGGTCAAGGCCCGGCCGGACGGGGTCGCGGGATCGAACTGGCTGCCGGCCCAGGGGCTGGAGATCGCCGATTCCTGGACCATAAGCCCACCACAACTGCGCGCCGGCGAACCGGTCAGCCGCACCCTGACCATGACCGCCAAGGGGCTGGCGGGGGCACAGATTCCAGCAGTGGCGTTGCCGGCGGTCGACGGCCTGCGGGTCTATCCGGAGCAGACCCAGCACGAGACTCGCACGGACGGGGAGACCATCTTCGGCATCAGCCGTCAGGGCCTGACCCTGATCCCCAGCAGGGCCGGGACCCTGACCATCCCCGAGGTCCGTGTGACCTGGTGGGACACCACGGCCCAGCAGGAGCAAGTGGCGACCCTGCCTGCCTGGACCCTGGATGTCGGGGCCGCCACAGGCCCGGCCGCACCCGAGCCCCTGGCTGGCACCCCAGCGGGCACGCCAGCCACGAGCGAGCCCGGCCCGGGGCCGTCGCCAACAGTCCCGGACCCGGCGGCCAAGAACGAACCCCAGGGCACGGACCCGGCCGCCCCTTCCCCACCCTTCCTGCCCACCGCGCCCCCCTTCTATCAGCGCCCCAACGTCTACGTCGGGCTCGCACTGGTCTTGGCGGGGATTGCCGGAGTATTGGTCCTGCGCCGGCGCGGCCGCCTGTCGCCCTACACCGTCAGCCTGGGCGCAGGCAAAGGGGCCGCGGGCTTGACGCATGCGAAGGCCCGCAGGGACCTTGGAACGGGTGACTACATCGGCGGCGAAACGGGCCCTGCGCGATGCCTGTGTCGCCAATGACCCCCAGGCCGCGGGCAAGGCCCTGCTGCGCTGGGCGGAGGCGGTCTGGCCCGAGGCCCCGCCGCGCAGCCTCGGGGCCCTGGCCGTGCGCATCGCCCCGGCGGCGTTAGAGCCTCTCAAGGCACTGGAAGAGCGCCTCTATGCCCGTGGCAACCAGACCTGGGATGGGGCCGCCCTGGCCGAGGCCCTCGCCGACGGCCTGGCACCGGCCCAAGGCGATCCCAAGGCGGAACAGGACGCCCTGCCGCCCCTCTACCCCATGCGGGGCTGAGGCCTCATGACAAGGGCAGATCGGCCTTGCCTGGGTTCCCCCCGTTTGAACAAGGGTAACTGGGCGCGGCGCGCGCCGTTCCCAGGGTTCACGCCATTGCCAACTTGTGGATGAGTGCCTTGCGGGCAAGGATACCCAGGACCCGCCCGTCTTCGGCATCCACCACCGGCATCCGCCGGCCGGGATGGGTGCGGAAGGCCGCCAGGACGTCCAACACCCCGGCCCCGGCCGTGACGACCACGACAGGCGTTGTCATCCAGTCCTGTACCAGGGCCCCGCGGCAACAAGGGTCCAAACCCAGGTCGCCGTCGAGGTGCTTAACGAGCAGCCCCAGCCAAGTCGTGACCCCAAGGTGACCCAAGACATCGGCCTCGGAGAGCATCCCCACCGGCCGGTCGGCCTCATCCACCACCGGGGCACCTTTGATGCCCTGCCCCGCCAGGATACGCACGGCCTGGTCCAGGGGTTGATTCGGCCTCAGGGTCACCGTGACCGGGACCATCAGGTCCCCGGCGGCGAGGCCACCGGTCAGTCGCCCCGCGGCATGGGCCAGGGCCAGCCGGTAGACCTCACGAAAGTCCTCCAGACTGATATCCAAATAGCCGGGGATCTCCTGCATGGCTTCGTAGCAGTCTTCGTCCGTCAGGGCAACGCCGAGGCTCTGTGCCCAATTCTGTTCAGGTACCATCTGCCCACCTCCAGGTCCGGTCACCACCACACCTCCGGATAGCGCCGATCGGACGACAGGTTGTTCACGAGGAGCCCCACGATCAGCAGGACCAGGGCTCCCGCCCCGACGGGTGCCAAGACATAGAGAAACCCAAGCTCGTGGATCTGCGCCGAGCCGATCACCGCGATCAGGGCCGTCGCCCCGCCGGGCGGGTGCAGGGTCTTGCTCAGGTGCATCAGGGCAATCGCCGTGGCCACCGCGAGCGCTGCGGCCAACCCCGGCCAGCCGCCGAGGAATTGAAAGCACGCCACCCCAACCACGGCAGAGAGAACATGGCCACCCACAAGGTTCCGCGGTTGCGCCAGGGGACTGCGGGGGGCGCCGAATACCAGGACCGCCGAGGCCCCGAGGGACCCGATCATTAGCCCCTGATCCAGGACGGGCGCCAGGACTCGACTCACCAGGGCCACGGCCCCGATCCCGAGGAAGGACCCAATCCAGGACCAGACGACCTCGGCATCGGAGACCCGCGGCGGACTGCCGCGGGTGGTCCCGCGCATCTTCCGGATGTAGGGCATCAACCGCGGGGCGGTTCCCTTAGGTACGGGGGTATCGGGCGTCGCCATTGGGTGGACAATCCTCCTCGTCAGGGGGTGGGCCTCAAGTCTGACCGCCCCGAGGTCTGCGGCGTTTGACAACGATCAAGTCGAGCCGTCTGATCCCTTGCAGCGTTGTGCCCCGACCAACCAGCCGATTGCCGCCGCCTCCTCAGGGCTTGATATCCAATACCGGTGTATCGGCCATGGCATCGATGTCGTCGATCTCGATCACGGAGCCTTGTACCGACAGGACCCGACACCGGCTAAGCGCAATCAGGTTCGGCCGCACCGGCGCGCGGGTCGCGAAGACACCGCGCAGCGGGTTGGCGGAATCGCCGCGCGGGTGGACCTGCAAGATGGCGCGTTGCTCCGGGGTGTCGTTGCGGTCGAACCAGTACAGGACCCAGATGGCCTCCAAGGCATCGACGCCAAGCAGCCCCGGACGGTACCGGTCGTCCAGGACGATGCTGGTGCGCCCGTCCGCCTTGCGAACCCAGCCGATCGGGCGGACCTCATACACCGGCGACCCCATCGGCTCCGGCGGCCCGGCGACGGCGCCGGAGACGACCAACCCAAGCGCCAGCGTCGGAAGCGACGGGATTCGGCGTGCTGTGAGTTGAATGCGTCTCTTCGGTTTCATGCGCACCCCGGTTTAGTGTGGAGCGGTTGCTCCCCATGAGTTTGGCAGACGGCGCCATCCACCCGCACCGGTTTGCGTGGCATCCGTAGCCCAAGGTTGCACGCGCCGCATTTCTACCCGACCCCCTGTGCCGGCGCAACCATCACTCCAGTTGACTCCCCTCTGGTCCGCCCGGGGTAGCGGTTCGATTCCGAACCGCGCAACCGGAAGGCCAAGGCCGCAGCCAGGCCCTGGCCGGCTCCCATCGAGACGTCCTAGGCGGTGTGCTCGGCCATCCAGTGGCGGGCAATCTCCTCCCGCCGACAGATCCACACAGCCTCGTGGCGCTGGACGTAATCGAGAAAACGCGCCAGTGCCGGCGCCCGCGCCGGATGCCCGCTGATGCGACCGTGGAGCCCTACGCTCATCATTTTCGGGCACCGCGCGCCCTCTTGCCACAGTTGGTCGAAGGCGTCCTTGAGCAGATGAAAGAAGTCGTCTCCACAGGCAAAGCCGTTCGGCAACAGGTAACGGGCGTCGTTATTGACCAGCGTGTAGGGGATCACCAGGTGGGCCGGCGATCCGGCGAGCCAATAGGGCAGGTCGTCGTTATAGGCGTCAGAGCTGTAGAGAAACCCGCCCTCCTCGCGCACCAGACCGCGGGTATTCGGACTAACCCGCCCGGTGTACCAGCCCACTGGGCGTTGGCCACAGAGCCGCTCGATGACCTCGATGGTCAGGCGGATGTGCCGCCGCTCTTCTTCCACGGGAATGTCGCGGTAGTCCAGCCAGCGGTAACCATGCCCTGCGACCTCATGGCCGGCGGCGGCCAGGGCGCGTGCGAGTTCGGGGTTGAACTCCAGCGCCCGGCCGACGGCAAAGGCGGTCAGCGGCAGGGCGCGCGCGCTGAACAGTTCCAGGATGCGCCACACGCCGGCGCGCGAGCCGTATTCATACATCCCCTCAACGCTCAGGTCGCGTTCCCCCGTGCGCGCAGGGCGACCGGGCAGCTCATGCAGCCAGGCCTCGGACAGGGCATCGCCGTTGAGAAGGCACGACTCCGCTCCTTCCTCAATGTTGAGCACGAACTGCACCGCGACTCGTGCCCCGCCCGACCAGCGCGGATGGGGTGGGCGCCCACCGTAACCGACGAGGTCGCGCGCGGCCATCAGCCCAACTCGAAGGTCGTGACGCCAAAGATGTGCGTGTGCGCAAGGTCTGGCGGTGGGCCCAGATACATCCGGGCACAGCCGAAGACCTCGCGCATCTGGTTTTGGCGCACGAGTTCGAGCGCTGCGGGATTGTTCTCCGGGGCGTCGAGGAACAGCGGACCGCCAGCGGCGAATCGTACGAGGTGTTCGTAGAGCGCCTTGGCGGCTTGGAGATCGTCGGCAAACAGGGGGCCAATTTTGCAGCCTTCGCGACAGCGGCGGACGACTGCGTATCCGCTCAGGTGCCCGTCGCGCCGGCAACCAAGGGCGAGGGCGTCGGCCTGGGCGAGCCACCCGGTCAGAAAGGCCAGGCGCGGGACGGGGAAGCAGGTGCGGTCGTACTCGAGGACCTGAGCAACAGGGATCTCGGCCAAGGGGACGATGTCCTCATCGTATCCCCCCGGTGTCGCTGGAGCATCCGGGATCTCGGTGCGAAAACGGATGTTGCGATGCGAGAACACAAAACCGCCCTTGGCGTAGTAGTCCTGCATGTTGAAGACGCCGTCCAGACCGATGGTCGCCCCCGGACGCAGCCGGGCGAGAAGCCGCGCGCGGCGGGCGTGCCAGATGGTATTACCGAGGCCCTGGGCGCGAAACTCGGGCCGGACGATGAAGAAACCCATGAAGCCGAACTCACCCTGGTAGGAGGTGATGGCGCCGCCGCCAATCAACTCGCCGGCGAGGTCCGCGGCGATGAAGGCGTCAGGGTCGGTGGCCCAGAACAACTCGGCATCATGCAGGCCGGGGTTCCAGCCCTCGCGCGCGGCCCAGTCGACGAGTTCGTCCACCTCGGGACGGGTCATGGTGCGGATCACCAGCTCATGGGTCATGGTGAGGCCCTCTAGGGTTTGTCAGCGGGAATGCTGGCCTTGACTCTAGCAGCCTGTCGGACTTTCGACACCAACGGGCGAAATCGACCAATACCTGGCCAGTTGTCCTTGCGCTACGCCGAATCTCCGGCGTTCCTGTAGCGTGGACTCACTGGATCTCGCGTACAGACGCCCTCCACCACACGTAAGTCCGACAGACTGCTAGCCACCCGCGGGCGCCAAGGCCCGGACGAGGCCCTCGATCTCGGGGTTGCCCGGCAGCAGGGCCTGGAGCCGACGGGCATAGTCCAAGGCCTGTTCCCGGCGCCCGGCGTCGCGGTTGAAGGTCGCCAGGGCGACCAGGATCTCGACGTCACCGGGGTTGCGCTCGTGGGCCTGGGCCAGCACCCCCAGGGCCTCCTCCAGCCGCCCGGCGGTCTGGAGGGCCACGGCGTAGACGTAGGCATGGCGCGAGGTCGCGGGCTCCTGGGCAGCCGCCTCGGCGAGCAGCGGCAGGGCGGCATCCAGGCGCTTCTGGCGCACCAGGGACAGGCCCAAGGCATGGCTTAGGGGCGCAGCACTGGGGTTGCGTTCCAAGGCGTTGCGCAGCACACCCTCGGCCTCTGTCTCGCGCCCCATGCCGCTCAGCACCTGGGCCAGGCCGGTGGATGCGGGGATGAAGGCGGGCTGGAGGCGGATCGCCTCGCGGAAGGCGGCCTCGGCCTCGCCCGGCTGCCCGAGCTCGGCGTAGAGGCCGCCGAGGCTCACCTGGGCCTCGGGGCGCTCGGCGTTGAAGCCCTGGGCAGTGATGTACTCGGCGATCCCGGCCTTGAGGCGTTCCCGCACCGCCTCGGGCCACTGGCCCTGGGGCGCCCTTGCGAGGCTGCGGGCCGCCTCGATGCGGATGGCTCGGCGGTCGTCCCACAGGGGGGCGATGGCCAGGGCCGCCCCGCGCGTGCCCAGGCCCTCGACACCCGCCAGGGCCCCCAGGCGCTCCAGCTCGTCGCCGGCACCGAGCCCCACCTGGAGCAAGCCCAGGGTCGCGCGGCTGGGGTAGGCGCCCAGGGCCTGGAGGGCCGTGGCCCGGGCGATGGCCGGCTGGTCGGGGTCGGCGACGACCTCGCCGAGGAGCGCCTCGGCCCCGGGCAGCCCGGCGTTGGCCGCAGCCAGCGCCGGGGCGTAGCGCTGCCAGCCGCGGGCGGGGCGGCCGTACCAGGCATCGACCTGCTGGGCGGCCCACTGCGCGGTCTGATCGACGTGGCAGCGGTTGCAGGCGTTGGGCGTGCCGAGTGCCGCGGACAAGTCCGGGCGGGGGACGCGCAGGCTGTGATCGTGGCGGGCGTGGACCACCATGTAGTTGGTGGTGGGCATGTGGCAGCCGATGCAGCTCGCGCCACTACTGCCCTCGGCGTGGAAGTGGTGGGCCTTGGCGGCGTAGCGCTCGGGGGCATGGCACTGGGCGCAGACCAGATCCCCCGGCAGGCGCGGCTTGCCGGCATGGGGGTCGTGGCAATCGGAGCAGGTCACCCCGGCCTGGTGCATCTTGCTCTGGAGGAAGGAGCCCCACTCGTAGACCTCGTCTTGGATCTGGCCGTCCGGGTGGTAGAGCCCCGCCTCCAGCAGGGCGGGGCGGAAGGCATCCAGCAGGGGCTGCCCGGCGCTCGCCTCATCACTGAACTGGCTGCGGCGGCTGTGGCAGCGGGCGCAGACCTGAAGCTCCTTGTCGGTCTGGCGTGGTTTGGAGCGCACCGGCCGGCCGCTCGCCGGGTCGATGGTCCAGGCGACACCGGCACGCTCGTCGAGGCGTACCGCAAGCCCCAGGTCCGGTAGGTCCATTGGCTCGCCGCGAGCCCTGGCCTCGGCCCAGTGCACATGGTCGGCCCCGGGGCCGTGGCAGGCCTCGCAGGAGACGTCAATCTCCGACCAGGTGGTGCGGTAGCCGCCGCTGCCGGTGTCATAACCCTTGCGCAGGTTGGTCGAGTGGCAGTCCGCGCACATGGCGTTCCAGTTGAGGTTGGGGCCTGTCCAGTGCAGCACGTCCCCCGCCGCGACCCGATCCTCGGGGTGCAGGTGAAACCAGCGTTGGCCACCGGCCTCCCGCGGGCGGGTGTCCCAGGCGATGTCCAGGGCTTGGAGGCGCCCGCCGGGGAACTCGATCAGGTACTGCTGTAAGGGATCGACACCGAAGGTGTATTTGACGGGGTAATCTTGCAGTTGCCCATCCGGCCCCTCGGTGCGAACCATGAAGCGCCCGTCCTGCCGATAGAAGCGCGAGGTCACCCCGAGCCAGTCGAAGCGGGCGTCGTCGAAGTCGCCCAGCACCGTCGCCGCGCTCGCCTCCTGCATGGCGAGGTCGTGGTGGGAACCGGCCCAACGCGCATTCTGTTCCGCGTGGCAGGCGGCGCAGCGGGCGCGACCGACGTAATCGGCGTCCGTGGCTCCAGCCCCACCGGGGGGGGCGAGGGCCGAGACGGCCAGGAGGAGCAGGGTCAAAGCAAGCGGTTTCATAGTTCGCCTCGCCTGCCGCAGCGGTAGGGCGTTGCCAGTCGATACATGTGCTACCAGCGGAAGCTGAGCCCAGGGCCGACGCGCGACCTGCGATCCACGCGATCAGCACGATGACCGCAGGCCAAACACGCTAACGCCAGCCGACCCCACGCGCCCCCCGCCCGACGCCATGAAAACCGGGGCCAACGCCGCCGCCCACGCCGATCCAATCGATGAACAGGGCGGTCGCCCCGCCGGACTTGGGCATGGGGCCGTCGATCAGCTTGTAGTGGTACACGAGGTCGTTGCCCTCGACCACCGGGTGGCTGATCTCGACCACCGCCAGCGCGTTCTCCTTAGCCCCCGGCTCATAGACCGAAAGCGTGGCGTTGGGCGGATCGTTGCTGAAGTTGTCCTTACCCGCCGCCGCTGTCCACTCCTCCAGATAGGCCGGCATGGCGATGTGTCCAGCGATGCGCTCCGGTCGATCTGAGAAAAAGACCGTCTGCTTGCCGACATTGACCAGGCGCAGGGTCTTGTCGTCGGCCTTCATATCTTCGGCCGTCTGCACGAACATCAGTTGCGGCTTGGCCTCCGCGGGGGTTGCCAGGGCCAAGTCGGAGGTCAGCGGAATTGCCACCGCCATCAGTGCCGCGGCGGTCACAAAGTTGCGTCTTGTGGTCATGTCTATGCCTCTGTGGTCTATTGGGCAATTGGGGACCCGGCGGTTGCGGGGTCACTTCAAGATCGGTTTGCCCTGGACCTGGGTCGCCAGGTCATGCGGGGCTCAGGCCCCGACGGAGCGAAAGGACATCACCGGCTGGGCTGGTCGAAAAATCGACTGGGCGAGAACGCCCACTCAATCCGTGATGACCTGGGTCTCAGGCCTGTCCTGCGGGCCGTCCTTGAATCCAGACCGAACCGCGCAATTGGGTCAGAGGCTTGGGATTATGACCTGTTGTCCCAGATCCAGTTTGACAGTTCACGACAAAATGGGCGCCATCCACCGTGGTGGTGGCTGGGGCCGTCAGGCACCCGTGAATCCAGCGGCTTTATGACTGCCATCCCTGCGAAAATCTGCGACAGATCAAGGTTTACTGCTACTGAAGGCACAGTTCCGCTCCAGATTCCCCCCGGCATGCTCCGACACGCCCGTATCGCCGCCACCAGTAGAACATCGGACTCTGCAAGAAGGGTTGTTGATCGCCCCGCGGAATGATCTGTGCCTGGTTCTGAGCCAGGTGCTGTGCGTCCTAACCGGCCCCGTATGGCCCATGATGCTTTCCTGCAGGCAGACTCAGGGCGAGCTGCGACTCAGGGTCCGCAGCGCTGCAGCAATGTCCAGACTCAAAGCCGCTATGGCCCGGCTGTGGGCGGCGGCGAGGTCCTCGTAGCCCGTTCCTGTGGTTGGCTCGCGCACCCTTGTGCGCTCCGTCTCGGTCCGCCCGTCCTGGGTCCGTCGCACACTCCAGACCGCATCCAGCGTCGCCGCCTCCCCGGGGACTGAGTCGAAGGTCTGAACCTCGATGGTGACGCGATAGCGGGCGTCGGCGCCGGTGGTCTGCGGAAACTGAGTGACCTGCGCCGTGCCGAGCTGGACCGCGAGGTTCTGCGCCACGGCCCGCGAGAACCTCGCTCTGCAGCGGCGAGGCCCAACGGTTGAACTCGTCCAGCCGCACTTGATTCAGGCCCGTGGTGACGACAATTTCGGGGCGGTCCACCGCCGCGGGGACCGAAACCGGGCCCACGGCCACCGACAGGTCGGAGGCCGGCCCACCTGGAGCCGTTGCGGCGCTGAGGGTGTAGAAGTGCGACGGCGGCGAGGCGCAACCGGCCAGGAGCAGGGCGATGCTCAGAGCGAGTACCCCCGCGAGGGCGAAAAGCTCGATGCGGCAGGTCGATTTGTCCCCCGTCTTGCCCCGAAGCAGCGCCTCGGGATGGCGTTCGAGAAGGTCGCTCAACACCCGCACCGCCCGGGCGGCGCTGGATACTTCCCGCAGGGCATCGCGCAGTTCCTGCTGGCCTGGGGCGTCCTTCCCCAGAAGTGTGGCGTCCGTGTCCTTCAAGACCCGGTCAGCCGATGCCATGGCGCGGCGTAACTCGACGATGGCCGGTTTCAATGCGGGTGTGACGTCCGTGTCGATGTGCGCTACCGCCTTGTCGATCGCATTGAGCGTCTGGTCGAGGGCCTCGATGGACTTCTTGAGGTCGGCACCGATGGCGGCGAAGGGGATCTGGTCGATCTTGGACATGATGCTGGAGAGCTTTGCCTCCAGATCCGGAAGGGTGCTCTCGACAGTGGGCACCTCTGGCATGTCCTGGCTCCAGTCCACCTTGGCCATGGGTGCGTCCGGGAAGAAATCTAAGGCCACATACAACTGCCCGGTCAGCAAATTGCCGCTGCGCAGTTGGCCGCGCAGCCCTTGGCCCTCGACCAGTCGCTCGACCAGGGCATGGCGCTTTCGCGGGGTGCTCAGGATGGCCTCGCCGGTCGCGGCCTGCGCGGGATCCAGCAGAGCCACCAGGCGCTCCGGAAAGGCGACGATCTCCGCCCGGCCGCGCAATACCGAGGTCCCCGGGGCCAGGTCCCACCCGACGCTGGCAACTTCACCCATCGTCAAACCGAGCAGGGTCACAGGTGCGCCCACGGACAGGCCGCGCAGGGACTCGTTGAAATAGAGCACGTAGCGCTTCGCGATGGCCTCGGGCTGCTTCATCGCGGTCGCGCGGTCCTGGTAGAGGGAGAAGCTGTGGTCCGCCGGGGCCGGACCAGCCTCACCCGCGAAGGACGGTGTATCATAGGCCAGGCCGCCGACGAGCAGGGACACGAGGGACTCGGTGCGCACCTCCAGACCGGCGGTCCCCAGGGAGACATCCAGACCGCTCGCGGTCCAGAAGCGCGTCTCCTGGCTCACGAACTGGTCATAGGGAGCGTTGACAAAGACATCGATCTCCACCGACTTGCCGTCGGCGGAGAGCTTGTAGGCGGTGACCTGGCCCACATGCAACCGGCGAAAGTAGATCGGCGAACCAGTCCCAAGCGAGCCGACGTCATTCGCCTTGAGCACGAAGCGCCGGCCCGGTTGGTCGATACTGACCGCCGGGCCACATCGAGCCCCGTGAAGCGACGCGCCTCTTTGCGGGACTTACCGGGCTCGAAGCCGATGAAATTCCCCGAGAGCAGAGTGCTCAGGCCCGAGACCCCGCTCAGGGTAATGCGCGGCTTCACCACCCAGAACTTGGCGTCCTTCACTATGAGGTCCTCGGCGTGTTTGGCGATCTGGGCCGTCACTCGGACCTTGGTAAAGTCGTCCGCCAGTTCGATGGATTTGACCTGACCGATGATCACGTCCTTGTACTTAATGACGGTCTTGCCGGCCTCCATGCCTTCCGCCGACTTGAAGCCGATGGCGATGGTCGGCCCCTGATTCAGAATGCGATCGACGGCGACCCCGATCGCCACGATGGCGGCAATGAGCGGGATCACCCAGACTGCCGACACCCGAAACCGCCTTGGTGGCACCAGCATGGCCTGGGGCAGGTCGTCGCGCCGGGTATTCTCAGCCAAGCCCTTGCTCCGGAGTAGTGTCGGCATCCAAGATCAGACGCGGGTCGAAGGAGTCCGCCGCAATCATGGTCAGCACAACCACGGCCGCAAAGAAGACTACTCCAGCCCCTGGCTGCACGGACATCAGCGGTGAAAGCTGCACTAGGGCGACGGTAAAGGTGTCCACAAAGACGTCCAGCATGGACCAGCGCCCGATGAACTCCACCATGCGATAGAGCTTGGTACGCTCCCGGTTGCCGCTGACCGAGCCGCGCTGCGCGGCGATCAGGAGGTAGCTCAGTGCGATCAGTTTTCCGAGCGGGACCATGACGCTGGCGATCAGCACCACCAGCGCCAGGGGCCAGGAACCGGAGGTGTAGAGGAACACGACCCCGCCCATGATGGTGTCGGACTCCGTGGACCCCAGAGTGGTCGTGTTCAGCACCGGGAGCAGGTTTGCCGGGACATAACAGATGGCCGCGGCGACCACCAGCGCCCAAGTGGTCTGGATGGAGGCGTGGCGCCGCCCATGGAGCCTCGCGCCGCAGCGCGGGCAGTGCCCGGGCTCGGACGCGCTGACCGGGTGGGACAACAGACGACAGGTCTCACAGGAAACCAGCCCCGCCATTGCTGCGGTGAGGCGCGACGCTGTCATGGAATTCGCCTCACTGGCCGTCGGATCGGGACCACGCGGAGCCTGGGTGGCAGCCCACTCGACGCAGTGCCAGATCTCGGCAGGATCGAAGCTGGCCATGATCGCCGGAAACAGCAACACCAGGACCCCGACCGCATACATACCCATACCCGCCTCCACCGTGGCCAGTTCCGCAATCTTGATGAGTGCAACCAGGATGCCGACCAGCATGACTTCCATCATCGCCCAGGGCTGCATAGACCCGGTCCAGCGCAGCAGATCGCCCACCCAGCGCGGCGCTGGGCATCGGCTAGCGCCGATCAGGACCATGAGCATGAACAGGGTGTACGCCGCCGGGGCGATCAGGGCGCAGAAGGCGACGACCAGGGCCGTCGCCTCCTGGCCTTGGAGCCACATCTCATAGGCACCGCCGGCGATGGTGGTACTGGTATGGCGTCCCACCGTCGACATCCCCAGCAGTGGTGTGGTGTTGGCGACGATCAGCATCGGCAGCGCGGCGACGCTGAGGGCGAGCGGTCGACCGATGGGGTCCGCCGGTCGGGTCGCGAGGGCAGCAACGACCGTGCGCAGCACGCCTTGCCTCCTGGGGAGATCTCCGGGAGGACTGCAGCAGGTCACAATCCGGGCAGGCTACTGTGTTCATGTGCCCTCAGGTCCCGACCGAGTTTGCAGGTTTGCGGTCAATACGGGCCCTCTCCGCGGACTCGATCGCCGGCGGCCCAGTTCGCACGAGGAGAGGAAGGCTCCGCCCCCGCGTGCCGCCGAGGACGGCCGGTCCAGGGGCTATCGGTAACGGCGCCACACGCGCCGGCGTGCGCCGGCGAAGGAGACCGGCGTGAGCGGCATGCCGATGATGTCGATGAACAGCGAGGCCGCACCCCCGCTGGCCGGCGGCTTACCTTCCAACACCTCGACCTCGTAGCTCAGATCCCGGCCCGCGAGTCGCGGGTTGCGCAGGGTCATGACGACGTTGTCCATCGCCTCGCCCTCCAACACGGAGAGGGTCCCATTGGGCGGATCGGACTTGAAGCTGTCCGCGCCCTCACCCCAGAAGGGGACGAAGTTTTCGGTCGCCATGTGGCCCGCGAGCCGCTCCGGGCGATCCGAAAACAGGATGGTGACGGGGCTGATGCCCTTGAGGGTGAGGCGTCCGTCCGCATAGGTCACGCCCTCGGCACTTTGCACGAAGAGGAACTGGGGCTTCGCGTCGGCCTCGCCCTCCTTTTCCTTGTGCTCCGTGGCCTGGGCCGTCTTCAGGGTGAGGGCCAGAGGCGCGAGGAGCGCGGCGCCAGCAATCAGGTTGCGTCGAGTGGTCATAGGATTCTCCGATGTCGCCTTTGGTTGTAGCCAGACCGGGATAGGCGCCCGGTCGGCCGGCGAGCCTTTGTCAGTGCATGACAGAGGCCGCCAGCTTGTGGCCCTGCGCAGCCTGTGGCTTCCAGGCGGCGCAATACGCTTCGCTATTGCGCCCTACGGCCTTTCCACCGAAATGGCCAGGGCCTCGGCGACTTGGGCCGTCACGGCATTCCCCGGTGCAACCTTGGTGAGGTCGATCCTCGGATTGACGCTCACCGTTCTCTTGCTTCCGTCGGGGAGTTGAAGGGTCACATGATGGCTGGCCGCGTCCACGGACACCACGCGGGCGGTGACTTCCGTCGTTGTGGCCACCATGCCGCCCGGCATCGCCCCCTTCGGCGCCAGCGCGACCGCGGCCCCTTCGCCGACGCTGGCTGGGGTACCCTGTGGCCGCAGGAACACGGCCAGCGTCTCGGTCGCCGTGACCCTCACGCGGTCGCCAACCTTGATCTGGTCGAAGTTGATCGCCTCTTTGCCCACCTTATAGGTCTCCCGCTTGCCGTTCTTGCCGGCGAGGGTGACCGTGCGATTGCGCCGATCCACGGCCTTGACGGTTGCGGTCAATTGGACGGTCTCGACCGCAATGGCACCGGGCTCCGTACTGCCGCCGCTCTCCATGGTGCTACAGGCCGTGAACAGGGGCAGGGCCGCCGCCAGGACGGACACACGGGTCATTCTCAACAACTTCTTGTTCATAGGGATCAGGGTTAGCCTCATTGCAGAGTCAAAAGTCCGGATCGGGTAAATTCCCAGGTCCGGCGTTGCAGCGGCGGGCATCGATACGCTCACCCGACCGAAGAACCACACGATTAGGACCCAATCAGGGCTGCGGCTCGATCTCGCCAGGCCGCCAGGTCTTGTCGAACCAGGGCTCCAGCGGGCCGTAGAGGCGCAGGATCATGAACCAACCCTTGCCAGGAATCGTCTGGATCCAGTTGTTTTCCTTGCCTTGCGGGGCCTTGGGTCCAAACCAGACATCCACGGAGCCGTCCGCGTTGACCAGCAGGTCCTTGCTCTGGCTGCTGACGCTCGGGAAGCGCTGATCCGTCTGGATCATCGAGCGGGTCTGGTTGTCGTAGACGATCACCGACCAGAAGTCCTTTACCGGTACATTTGGCGGTAGGTGCAGCTTGTAGGTCTTGGCCCCGTCGAACGGCTTGCCGTCGGCGTCCTGGGCGCTCCAGGGATACTGGGAGCCCTTGCCGACCATTTTCTCGGCCATCGCCGGGGTGACGCCGGTGGCGAAGTAGTAGAAGAAGGCCGCACCGTCCAGGTTGGCCACGCCGGGCGCACTCTCGAACTTGTAGCCGCCGAAGAAGGGCAGCCGCCACGGCCTGTCCGGATAGAAGTAGGCGTCCTTGCCGCGCATCCGGAAGGCGATCGCCCTGGAAGTGACCGCACCGATGTTCGCGGCGTCGGTCAGGATCTTCTTCATCCGCTCGTCCGGCTCGAAGGGCTTGCCCTTCTCGATGCCGATGGAAGCGAAGAGGCCGAGCGTGGTCGGATCGCTGCCCCCGGCCGGCTCTTCCTGGATCACCTGGTTCAGCAGACCCCAGAACGCGTAATCCCCTGGCGCGACGAAGTTGGACGGAACCCCCGAGGCGTTGACAAACTTTATCGCAGGCGGATTGGCCGCATCGGCGAGCGGATAGATCTTCAGGGTCTTCTTGACCTCCTCGACGCCGGGCTTGGGCGAGCCGTCGACCAGGAAGGAACGGAACGGCATCCAGGTGCCATAGGTGCTCGGACGCACGACGAAGTAGCCGTCCGGCACCGCACCAGTGTAGGCCGGGGGGCAGGATCAGGTACTTGCCGCCCTTGCCCCCATCCGGGCCGGTGATGCCGACGTCGGCCACCCAGCGGTACCAGAAGTCGTCGATGAGACCCAGCACTTTGGGCGGAATCTCGACGACGAGCGGTCCCGCGCGGGTGTCGAGCCAGATGAAGCTGTAGACGGTGTTGTCGTTGGCGGTCAGCTCCACGGTCTTGGAGTCCACCAGGTCTTCCCAGATGACATCAGTCTGGTTCACCGGACCGTACGCCGCGAGGGAGGCGCGCATGCTGGCCTGATTGACGATGGGTAGGGCCAACAGGTAGGCCTGTAACGCACGCGAGGCATCCAGGTTGTCGTAGACCTTCCGAGTGGTCTCGTCGTTGGGATAGCCATAGTGGAGATTCAGGGTACCGATGGAGGTTTCCACTCGATCGGGCACGGCGACACCTGGCGCGATCGGCGTCGTCATCTTGTAGGTTTCTGCGCCCACGCTCGTGGCCAAGGCGACGGCAAGTAGGGTAGCGAGTGGCATGCGATTCATGGTTAGTTTCCCGTTCCGGCGGGGTCTGTGGCGAGATCGTGGGCAAAACGCCGGCCACCCCGGGCATCACCCGGGATGGCCGGCGCTCTTCACAGCGAAATGGCGCTGCGGTTCGCCGCGCGGTCCGCAATCATTGCGGCCCGCTCTGCATGTGATGGATCGGACTGCCGTCCACCGCTGTCGCTTGCGAAGCGTCCAGCTTCTTGATGTCCTCTTCCGTGAGTTGCGGCCGGTCCACCTTGATGGTCAGTTTGTTGAGCTTGGCGGTCAGCGGGAAGGGCGGCTGGTAGTCCGCGTCGTTCACGCCGGTCAGGGTGTCGGAGCCGATGTCGAAGCTCTCGTCCCATTGCAGGATCATGGGCAGCGTGTGCGGCAGGGTGATGGTCTGGACCACCTTGCCGTCCACCTTGAGGGTGCCGGTGCCGGGGCGACCGAGGCCGCTCATGTTATTGAAGGCGAGGGTGCCGACACCGAGTCCGTCGTATTTGAAGTCGAACTCAAGGCTGTGCTTGCCGGGGGTGAGCGCCTCCGGGCCTTCCCATTTCACCCGCTTGAGGTCGATGAGGTTCCAGAGGAACACCGGCCTGCCCTTGAGCAGATAGAACCCATAGCCGGCGAAACGCCCACCCGAGGTCAGGATCATGCCTTCCCCGCCGCCTTCGGGCACTTCGATGTCCGCGGTGATGGTGTAGGAGCTGTTGAGCAGGAAGGGAGAATCGCCCTGCGGCAGACCGACCATCGGGTGCGTATAGACGAACTCCGTTCGGCCATCGGTGATGTTCGGACGCGGGGCGACGATGCGGGCGGCCACCGAGGCATCCAGCGGGAAGACCTGATGGTTCTTCGCCTCCTCGATGAACAGCGCCTTCATCGCCTTGACCTTGTCCGGGTGCTGGTCGGCGATGTTCCGGGACTGGCTGAAGTCCTTGCTCAGGTCATAGAGTTCGAGCACCTGGTTGTTGAGCGGGTCGGGATTGGCGGCGCCGAAGGCCTCCCAGGGCGCGCGGTTGACCTTGGTGCTGAGGAGCCAGCCCTCGTGATACAGGGCCCACTGGCCCATCATCTCGAAATACTGGGTCTTGTGGCGCGAGGGGGCCTTAGCGCTCTGCGCGTCGAAGGTGTAGGCGAAGCTGGTGCCCTCGATGGGCGCCTGCTTGATGCCGTCCACGGTTTCGGGCGCGGGAATACCGCTGACTTCCAGGATGGTGGGCACCACGTCGATGACGTGCATGAACTGATCTCGCAGCGCCCCCTTGTCCTTGATGCGCGCCGGCCAGGACACAGCCATATTCTGGCGGATGCCGCCGAGCTTGGAGGCGTTCTGCTTGAACCAGGTGAAGGGGGTATCGAAGGCCCAGGACCAACCCGCTGACATGTGGTTGTAGGTCTGCTCCGTGCCCCAGACGTCGTACCACTTCATCTGGTCGGCCACCGGCATCATGTTGACGCCGTTGAAGAAGGCGACCTCGTTCGGGGTGCCGAGCGGGCCGCCCTCGGCGCTGGTGCCGTTGTCGCCGTTGATATAGATGACGAGCGTGTTGTCGAGCTTGCCCATGTCCGCGATGGTCTGGATGACCCGCCCGATCTCGTGGTCGTTGTAGGCGGCATAGGCGGCGAAGATCTCCACCTGCTTGATGAAGAGCTTTTGCTCCTCCGGGCTCAGTTGATCCCAGGGCTTGAGGACGTCTTTCGGCCACGGCTCCAACTGGGTATCCGCCGGGATCACCCCAAGGCGCTTCTGGTTCTCGAAGATCCGCTCGCGCAGCTTCTCATAGCCATCGTCGAACAGGTGTAAGGCGGCGATCTTCTCCACCCATTCCTTGGTCGGATGATGGGGCGCATGGGTGGCGCCGGGTGCGTACTTGACGAAGAACGGCTTGCTGGGGTCGATCTGGTTGATGCGATTGAGGTAATCGATGGCGTCGTCGGCCATGCCGGTGATCAGGTTCCATTCCGGCTTGCCCTGGAAGGGGTAAATCTGGGTGGTATTGCGGAACAGGTTCGGTTGCCACTGGTTGGCGTCGCCGCCCACGAAACCGTAGAAGTACTCGAAGCCCATGCCGGTCGGCCATTGGTTGAAGGGCCCGACCTGGCTGGCGGCAAAGGCCGGCACGTTGTGATCCTTGCCGAACCAGGAGGTGGCGTAGCCGTTGTCGAGCAGGATGCGCCCGATGGTGGCTTTGTCCTCACTGATGATGCTGTTGTAGCCGGGGAATCCGGTGGACTGCTCGGAGATGACGCCGAAGCCGGCGGAGTGATGGTTGCGCCCTGTGATGAGCGCCGCCCGCGTCGGCGAACACAGCGCGGTGGAGTGGATGTTGTTGTAGCGCAGCCCGCTCTCCGCGATCTGGTCCATGGTGGGCGTGGGGATGACCCCGCCGAACGTGCTCGGCACCCCGAAGCCCGCATCGTCGGTGATGATGAGCAGCACATTGGGGGCCTGGGCCGGCGGGACTATGCGCGGGGCCCACCAGGGCTTGGACTGGAGGGCGTCGTGCTGGATGACACCGCCGAATGTTGGCTCGGGCGCCGGCAGTTGTTTACCGCCGATCGTGGTCGTCGCACTCGGCGAGCCCAGGACGCCGGTGACTTGGGGGGCACCGGCCGGCCCCCCTTCGGCGGCTACGGCCACCTGGAGGGCGGCCACAGCGACAATGCCCATGAGCAGGGCGCAACCATTCCGCCCTCTGACAGGCGGCCGTTGTCGGACGGAAGGATACATACCGATACTCCTCTTGCGGTTGGTTGAGGTTCAGGGTTTCCAATGGCCGCCGTTGCAGCCCGGGGAAAGATGGCGGTGCCAATCGTACCGGCCGCGGTGCCCGGGCCGCTTGACATCTTGCGACAAATTGTCAGGGCAGCCCCTGTGCCGCCGTCATGCGGGGTGCTCCCCCGTATGGCTGCCAGAGCCCAGAGGGCCCTCTGCGCCATCCTGCCGCAACCGCACCTCGCGCTGCGGGAAGGGGAAGCTCAACCCGGCCGCGTACACCGCATCGTAGACGGCCGCGGTGAGATCGCTCTGCACCTGGGTTGTGCTGGAGTAGTCCGTCCAGGCCCGCAGCTCGAAGTTGATGGAACTGTCTCCATAGCCCTTGAACAGGCACTGGGGCGGCGGGTTTTGCAGGACTTGAGGATGGGCGCGCGCCACGCCCTCGAGCAGCGCGATCACCTCGGCCGGCGCCGCGCCGTAGTTCAGGCCCACCGGGAGGTCCAGGCGGCGCTGCTGATCGCTGAGGGTCCAGTTGGTCACCTGCCCGGTGATCAGTTGGGCGTTGGGGATGATGACCTCGGACCCCTGAGGGGTGCGCACGACGCTGGCGCGGATGCCGATGCGCCGCACCCAGCCCTGCAGGTCCCCCACCTGGATGGCGTCGCCGACGTTGACCGGGCGCTCGAACAGCAGGATCAGGCCGGAGACGAAGTTGTTGACCACGCTCTGCAGGCCGAAGCCGATGCCCACGCCCAGGGCCCCCGCCAGCACCGTCACCTGGGTCAGGGTCACCCCCAGGAGGCTCAGGGCGACGAAGAAGGCAATGGCGAGGATGCCGTAATGGACGACGCTGGAGGCGGCATAGGACAGGCCAGTGGCGACCCCCACCCGGGGGTAGACCTCTTCCTGAAGCACGAAACGGATCAGGGCCGACAGCAGATAGGCCAACACCAGGGTCGCGACGAAGGCCAGGATGTCCCCGGCGGAGGTGCTGAAGCTCCCAAAGGCGAATCGGGTGCCGAGCAGGGTGTTGGCCTGGGCCAGGGTGGGCTCCAGGAGACCGAGGTAACTGAGATAACGCATCCACCAGCCCAGCACCGCCAGCCAGACGAAGAGTTGGTGCGCCCGCGCCTCGATCCGTGCCAGGTGGTGCTGGGTCATGTACAGGCATCGCAGGGGCCAGACGCGCAGGACATAGGCCGCCACTGCGGTGGCCACCTCGACCGTCGCGTAGAGCCACAGGGCGTCGGCGGCCCCCACCAGGATGGCCGGCGTCGTCAGTTGCGCCAGCCGCAGGTAGCCCAGGAGACTGGCGAGCGCGTCCGAACGCGAAGCCCAGAAGCCCATCATCAATGCCCGGATACTCTCCTGCGCCTTCAGCTACCAGCGGAAGCTGACGCCCAGCGCCGGGCCCGTCATCCGCAGGTCCGCACCCTTGTCATCGAAGTCGTAGGAGAGGCTCCGAACGGAGAGAGTGACATCCCACCAGCCAAAGCTGTAGCCCAGACCGAGCAGGGCCTGCCAGGTCCAGTTCGAGGAGCCGGTCCCGATGTCGGCGTAGTAGGGCACGAACCAATGGCCGTCGCCGAGGCGGACCTGCCCCTTGACGCCGACGATGCCATCCCACTCGGTGATGTCCTGGGAGGTGCGGCCCGCCGCATCAAGAAAGTCCCGGGAGCCGCTCAGGTTCCACTTCACATCGGTGTCGATCCCGACATAGCGGAACCCCGCCAGGACATCGAGGTTCCAGGTCGGGCTATGGGCGACGGTGTAGGCCCCGGCCAAGGTCCACATCGTGGCGGACAGTCCGACCGTAACGTCGCGATTGAGGGCCGAGAGGGCCCGGCCGTCCGGCCCCGTGATGTTGCGGACATGGGACTTCTGGTCGCCGAAGTCCATGTAGATGATGTCGGTGAAGACCGACCAAAGGCCCTTGCGCGCCTCGCCGGTCGCCAGGATCCCGAACTTGAGGTTTTCGAGGTAGTCGTTGGGGCCGATCTCGGTGCTGAGGGCCACATCCCTCACGGCCGCCTGGGCGGCGGGGCGCAGCCCATGGACCTGTGCGTTGATGCTGCCATTGAGGTTCGGGACCCACAGATAGGGGGTCAGGCTGAAGTGCCAGGCCCCGTCGTAGGGGTCCACCGTGGCGGCGGCGGGGACCGCGAGTGTCAGGGCGCCGGTGGCCAGGACCAGGCGCAGGAGGGATGGCTTCCGATTCATCGCTTGCGTGCTCTCACTAGCTTCAGGTCCATCATGTTGGGTCTCCAAGATTGCGATGGGGTTTGCGCGGCCGTGCCCTCCGGCGGTCGCCAGGGCTATCGGCGGCCCGGATTCTGGACGATTCCGGGACCAGGCGATAGACATTTCGCGACAACTCCAGAGACCCGCAGCGCCGGGGCAGGGCGGCTTGTGACCCAGCCGGGGCGATGCAGAGCCTCAGACGGGGGCGTTCGCGGCGCGCCACGCCAGCGGCGCCATCCCGGACCAACGCCGGAAGGCGCGGTTGAAGGCGGCGGGCTCTGCGTAGTCGAGCGCGGCGGCGATCTCCGCCGCCGGTAGGCGCGTGTCGCGCAGGAGCTGACGCGCCATGTCGTAGCGCAGCGCATCGATCAGCGCCTTGAAGCTGGTGCCCTGGTCCCGCAGCCGGCGGTTCAGGGTGCGGGGATGGATCGAAAACAGCTTCGAGACCTCGGCCAGAGAGGTCTCTGCCTGACCGGCACCGCCGACCAGTAGTCGGCGCAGCACGCGGCGGATCTGGCCGACGAGGTCGCCGCTTTCCAGCTCCGACAGGGATACGATCTCCCGCAGGGTCTGCAGGTAGACCAGGGGGTCAGCACCTGGCAGCGGGCGGTCGAGGCAGGCCGCCGCGAAGGCCACCCCGTAATACTCGGCGCCGAATTTCAACCTGGTGCGGTAGATGCGCCGGTAGGGCTCGATGTCGGCAGGCGGCGGCTGACACAGGCACACCTCGACCGCCTCCCAGCCCGGACCGGCCAGTTCTTGGAGCAACCTGTAGCAGATCGCCACGGCAGCGTCGTAGATCTGCCGGGTGCCGGGGACCTCGGCCTGATGAAGCGTGTAGCCCAACAGTGCCTGGTCACCCCTGACCCTCAGTGAGGGCACGGCCCCGCGGTCGTGGACATGCAGGAACAGAATGATGTTGCGTAGCGCCGTGCCGAGGTCAGGGGCGTGGCGGGCCATAAGCCCCAAGGCCCCCAGGACGCTCAGGCCCTGTCGCTCGCCCATCAGGAGCCCCAGGTGCGGACAACCCGTCCGGCTCGCACACAGGGCAAGGAAGCGGCCCCCGTCGGCAAAGGCAATGGTGTTGTCCGGGTCCGCAAAGAGGGCTGGGTCGAGCCCCGCCTCCGCGATCAAGGCGTCTGGATTCAGGCCCATCTCTCTCAGCAACGCCGGCACCACGAGCAGTGGCGCCATGCGCACGGACCCCTCCTCCATGAGGGCGAGACCAGTCAAGGCACGGCGTTGCTCCGGGGATAAGGGCATCGATCGGGTCGCTCCGGGTGGCAACTGTCCAGTCCTTGCTCGTTTTCCCCGTCTGCCGCGAAATGGCAAGGGCAGCGCCTGGTCGCTGGCCCGGTCGCCTAGCGCGAGCGGCGGTGTTGGAGGGCCCGGCCGCCGCGGGCCCCCCGCACCGGGGTGGCAGCAGGGCCGTTCTGCACCGCGCTCTCGCATGGGAAGCGGCAGGCGAAGGTGCTGCCGCGTCCGGTTAGTTAAACTTTGGCGGTGCACTTCATACTTGAAACCGCCCGGTTAATTTGTGACTAGCCTCGCCAATTGCATAAACACGTTCCATTGACTGGCACAAAAGGAGAGACCCCGCGGACCAGGGGTCCGCGGGGTCTCTTGTGGGCATCCTTGCCCTGGGCAGATCCGTATCGGGATTAGCGGGCGACAGGGGCCTGCGGGGCGACAGGGGCCGCCGGGGCGACGGCGACCGGCGGGACCGGGCCATAGCCGTAAGGAGCAGCGCCGTAGGGGGCGCCGTAGTACGGGGCATAGCCCTGGTAGCCGTAGCCACGGTAATCCCCGTAGCCCTGACCCTGGTAGTGGTTGTAGCCGCGGCCATAGCCACGCCCGTTGCCGGAACCGTTGGCGCTCATGTTCATGTTGAAATCGCCGTTGCCGTCACCGAAGCCGTCACCGAAGAAATCGTTCATGACATCGCCGAAACCGTTGCCGTTGCCATAGCCGCGGTCGGATGAGCCGAAGGGGCCGCCCCACCAGGCAGAGGCGGAGGCCGAAGCGGTGATCAGGGCAGCGACGGCAGCAAGCTTGACGATCTTGTTCATTGTTTTGACTCTCAAAGTTTGGTTTGGGTTTGGAGACGAAGCCGTATTGCTTCGATGGGTCAGCAGTATATCAGCGATTACTAATATTGCAACACCAATTTTATGGAGAACCCAAAATTATCTTTGGTCAGTCCAGAGCCTCCCAGGCGATCAAACTCGGGTCTACCCCCAGGGCAGGGAGCTCAGCCCTGATCGCCACCATCCCCGGAGTTGGCCCCGCCAGGTAGAGGCGCATCCCAGCCAGGGTCGGGTAGTCCGCCTTCAGGGCGACGAGGACCTGGTCCACCGCCGCTGCCGGGTCGGGCTCTCCGATCTGGGTGAAGCGGAAGTTGTCCAGGGCATCCGTCATGGCCCGGCACCAGTTGGCCAGGTGGTGGTCGTCCGCCCGGGCGCTCGCCCAGTAGAGATGATAGGCCTCGATGGTATCGATGGAGACGGCGTGCTCCAGCAGGCTCTTGACGGGGGCGATACCGTCGTCCAGTGCGATGAAGATCGCGGGCTCCGGGGATTCCTCGTGCAGGACGAAGCCGCCCAGGGGCCCGCTGACAGTGACCATTTGATGGGCGCCGAGGTGGCTGAAGGCCCCCTCCGCCAAGGGGTCGCCCGGGCGCCGCCGCAGGTAGAACTGGAGGTTGCGCCCGTTGCAGGGGCAACTGGCGATGGGGACCTCGCCGCTGGCACCATCTTCCAGGGTCAGGCGGGCGCGTTGTCCGGCCATGAAACGCAGCGTCTGGGTGCGGGGCGTCTGGACGTGCAGGAGCAGGAGGTCCGTGCCCAAGGGCTCGACCTTGCGTACGGCGGCGCGGATCTCCTGGGGCGGGAGGTCCGCCACGCCGTGGGCCTCGGCGGCCTCCAGGACGATGTCGGTCACCGCCGTGTTGGAGCAGGTGAGGATATAGCCCATCTGCTTCTCGCGTTCGCTCAAGACATAGTCATGGTCAGCGGTCTTCCACACCTCGCCGTTGACGACCCGCGCCTTGCAGGCCCCGCAATTGCCGCTGGAGCAGCCGTAGCTCAACTTGAGTCCGGCACGGACCGAGGCGTCGAGGATGGACTCGCTGCCCTCGCAGAAGAACTCGTGCCCACTGGGGATGATCTTGACGCTGGCAGCCATGATTCTCAGGAACGTATCCTTGGCGAAGAGTTGGGCACGCGGATCGGCCTTGGGTCGCTCTGCAAGGGTCTGACGCTCGGCGGCAAGCCAGGTCAGGGTCTCGCGCATCCCGGCGTGGGCAGCAGCGTCCGGACCATCGGCGACGGCCGCAATCCGCTGTGCGATCCGGTCGAGCAGGTCGTGGGTGGCGTCCAGTTCGGACGCCGTTTGGGTCAGGACTTCCGCCAGGGAGCGCAGGCGCGCGACCAGGACCTGAGGGCTCGGCAGAACGGCCTCCGCCTGCTGATCGCGCGGGATGGCGGCGTCCTTGATGGCCTCGGTGCGCTCGAACCCCTTGTCGCGGTCAAGCCGCACCTGGGGGAAGACGCGCAGCAAGTCGCTGATGATGACCTCACCCTCGAAGGTCTCGATGTCGCCGAGGCGGATGCGCCGCTGTAATTCGGCGCGGGTCACCCCCGCCAGGCGAGCGGAGCGGGACAGAGACAGGTGTTGCGGCATGGCGCTGGCCTCCAGGACGCTTGATGCTGTGCGGCACACCCCCGGACAGGGGGCGGCGAAACGCTACCACAGGTACCGGCGTGTGACGATACTGGAGCGGCGACACCCTTGGGTTCAGGCCGGACGTCGCGCCGCCAAGCGCTTCTTCATGGCCTCGCACAGGCGGGCGTCCTTGATGGCGTACTCACCCTGTGCCTGGGTAAAACCGCTCTTGGCATAGAAACGCTTGACCCGCTCGATCTCATCGGCGGTGGAGATCTGGGCGTGATCCGCCCGCAGAGGCAGGGCCTTCAACGCGACCAGGCAATGGGACAGGTCGATGGTGGCACCCAAGCGGTACAGCAGGGCGGTGCCGACCCCGCGTCCGCGGAAGTCGGGCTCCACCCACAACTCGGCAATGTAGACCAGGCCGTCGCACTCCTCGGCCCCAAGCCCGGACAGTTCGGAGGCGGGAAGCAGGCAAGGCCCGCCCGCCAGAACGGCGGCGGCGAAGTCGGCGATCTCCGGGGTCAGGGAGTCGAGCAGCGGCCCCTGGCCAAGCCCGTCGTGCAGGGCCGAGACCAGATCGATGCGATGCCCGCGGATCTGGCCCACCGGGCGATCGTCGCCGACGGCATCGTCCCAGGCCGTGGCCACCCCCTCGAAGGCGAGGACATACTGGCCGATCTGGGGGTCTGGGTCCGGCCTCAGGGTGAAGGCGAATTCGATGGCGTCAGGCAGATCGTCCATAGCGGGGGGCTGGGTCATGACGGAGGGCGGCGACAGGGGTTTGGCGCCTCTATTGTGGGCGGAAGCGGACCTGTCTGCCAATCGGCCACGGCCTTCCGGGCCTTTGGGGTTACTCTTGGCGCAGCACCCAGACGGCGCCCTCGGCCCGAGCACGGTCGCGGCGGTGTCGGTTGCGACGACGGCACGCCAAGAATGCCCGTGTGTTTTCCGTTTTTGGTTTCTTGCTCACTTTGGGAAGCGCTGATTAAAGCGCTTCCCGTGCGGGGCAGGGATGCCCCGCCATTTTCGACGGCTGTAAGCCGTTGAAAATGGAGCGCCCCGGGAGTCGCGCCTCGCGGGGCGCGAGCTGATTAAAGCCAAGGATGGCCTTAATCAGCGTCTCCTTGGGTGTCGCTGTCGATTCAGGCAGCCACAAGAAGCCCAAGACTGAAAGCCGAAACATCTATAAGGGGGACATCGAGGTGGACGATCCGCTCTATCGTCGATTGTTGGACCGCCTGCGGGGCTTCGAGGCGGTGACGGTGGCCTTCTCCGGCGGTGCCGACAGCACCCTGCTGCTGGCGGCGGCCAACGCCGCCCTGGGGGATCGGGTCCTGGCCCTCACCGCGGTCACGCCTTACATGGTCCGCCAAGAGATCGCCGACGCCCTGGCCCTGGCGACGGGGCTTGGGGTCCGCCACCAGCTCTGCGAACTACCTATGCCCGAGGGCATGGCCGACAACCCGCCGGAGCGTTGCTATCTGTGCAAACGGGCCCTGTATAGCCGGCTGATCGCCGTGGCGGAGGAGGCTGGATTCGCCCCGGTGCTCGACGGCAGCAACGTCGATGACCTGGGCGACTACCGCCCCGGGCTGCGCGCCCTTGGTGAGCTGGGCGTGGAGAGCCCCTTTCTGGGATGCGGCATCGGGAAGGCCGATGTCCGGCGCATTGCCCATGGCCTGGGGCTACCGATCTGGCGCAAGCCCACCAATACCTGCCTGCTGACCCGCCTGCCCTTTGGGCGCAACATCACCATGGCAGGGCTACAGCGCATCGAAGAGGCCGAACGGCTGTTGCTGGCACGCGGATACGACTGGGTGCGAGTACGCGCCCACGGCGACCTGGCCCGCATCGAAGTGGCCCCGGAACTGCGCCAGCGGGCCCTGGCCGAGGCCGATGTCATCATCGCTGGGCTGGAGGCATTAGGCTTCCGCTATGTGGCTCTGGATCTGCGCGGCTACCAGCTTGGCAGCATGAACACCCTTGGCTAAGGCCGCGGCGATCCACCGCGGTCAGGCGAGCCGATAGTGCTTCTCCACGGGCTCCAGGATCTTCCAGGTGCAGGACAGGCCGACCGGAAAGGAGATCAAGTCGCCGCGGCTGAACTCGCGCGGCTCGCCCCCCTGGGGGGTCACGGTGAAGCGACCGCGTAGGATGTAACAGGTTTCGGCCTGGGTATAGTGCCAAGGGAACTCCGACACATCCTTCTTCCAGATCGGCCAGTGATCTATGCCCAGGACATCGAGCTTGGCCGGGGAGGGTTTGCGTTCGCACAGGATTTCGACGTCGTCCACTGAGGTGGTCTCCGGGGCAGTCATTGCGGAGGCCATTGGGTTTGGGCAGACCCCGGGGTTTTTCAAGCGATGGCCCTTGCCGCTTCCGGGGTATTGGGCGACACTCATGCCCCATGAGCGAAACCCTCGACCGCATTGCCTCCGAGCTGGGGGGGCATCTGAAGGCCCTTGGCCTGACCCTGGCCACGGCGGAGTCGTGCACCGGTGGCTGGGTGGCCAAGGTGGTCACCGATATCCCTGGCAGCAGCGCCTGGTTTGACTGCGGCTTCGTCACCTACAGCAACGCGGCCAAGGTCGAAATGCTGGGGGTGTCCGCACAGACCCTGGCCGCCGAGGGTGCGGTGAGCGAGGCCACGGTGCGCGAGATGGCCCAGGGGGCACTGGCTCACAGTCGGGCTTGCGTCGCCTTGGCGGTGAGCGGCATCGCCGGACCGGACGGCGGCAGCGAGGACAAACCCGTTGGCACCGTCTGGTTTGCCTGGGCCCTTGCCAGGGCAGGCGACATCCAGGTCTGGACCCAGCGCCTCCAGTTCGCCGGCAATCGGGAGGAGGTCCGCCATCAATCGGTGCGGGTGGGGCTGGAGCGGCTGCTGGAGATCCTGACCCAGGCGCCGCCGACGGGTGTCTGAACGCCTGTTCTTTGCCCTTTGGCCTGAGGATCGGGAGCGTGCCGCCTTGGCCCGGCTCCAGGGCGGTTTAGCGTTGTCGGGGGCCAGACCGACCCATCCTGCCGATTTCCACCTGACCCTGGCGTTTCTTGGCGCCATCCCGCCAGAGCGTCGCGCCTGCTGTGAGGCGGCCGCAGATTTGGTGCAGGCGACACCTTTTGTCATCCCCCTGAGCTGTGTCGGCCATTGGCCCCGACCCCGCATTCTGTGGTGCGGCCCTACCGCGACCCCGCCCGAGCTGCTGGCCCTGGTCGAGGACCTCCGCAAGGCCCTGGTGCCCTGCGGGTCGCCGCGGGAGGCCAGGCCCTATGCCGCCCATATCACCCTGGCCCGCAAGGCCCACGCCGAGGCAATGGGGCGGGCGCTGCCGGATTGGTCTCTGACCTGGCCAGTGACGGGCTTCGTCCTGGCCGCCAGCCGGCCCGGCCCACCGCCGCGCTATCGGGTGCTGCGCGGCTGGTCCTTCTCGACCCCTTCCGCGGTGGCTCCGTTGTGTGATAATGCCTTGCTTTGAGACTGCGCCATCGGCGGCAGTCGGCGCGAGGCTCAGCCCCGAACACTGGAGACCCAATGGACGAGAACCGCAAGAAGGCCCTCGCGGCCGCTCTGAGCCAGATCGAGAAACAATTTGGCAAGGGATCGGTCATGCGCATGGGCGACGTCGGCGCGGTGCGCAACATCGACGTCATTTCCACCGGATCGCTCGGATTGGACGTGGCCCTGGGGATCGGCGGGGTGCCGCGCGGGCGGGTGGTCGAGATCTACGGCCCCGAGTCCTCCGGCAAGACCACCCTGACGTTGCATATCATCGCCGAGGCACAGCGGGCGGGCGGCACGGCGGCCTTCGTCGATGCCGAGCACGCCCTGGACCCCGGCTATGCGGAGAAGCTCGGGGTGAATATCAACGATCTCCTGGTCTCTCAGCCCGACACCGGCGAGCAGGCACTCGAGATCACCGACATGCTGGTACGCTCCGGGGCGGTAGACGTTGTGGTGGTGGATTCGGTGGCGGCCCTGACACCCAAGGCCGAGATCGAGGGCGAGATGGGCGACTCCCACGTCGGGCTCCAGGCCCGGCTCATGTCCCAGGCGCTGCGCAAGCTCACCGCCAACATCAAGCGGTCGAACTCCATCGTCATTTTCATCAACCAGATCCGGATGAAGATCGGGGTCATGTTCGGCTCCCCTGAAACGACTACCGGCGGCAACGCCCTCAAGTTCTATGCCTCGGTGCGCCTGGACATCCGTCGCATCGGCGCCATCAAAAAGGGCGAAGAGGTCATCGGCAGCGAGACCAAGGTCAAGGTGGTCAAGAACAAGGTGGCCCCCCCCTTCCGCCAGGCGACCTTCGACATCCTCTACGGTGAGGGCATCTCCCGCGAGGGTGAGATCGTCGATCTCGGCGTGGCCAACGGCATCATCGAGAAGTCCGGTTCCTGGTACAGCTACGGCGGAACCCGCATTGGCCAGGGGAAGGACAATGTTCGCGTCTTCCTCAAAGAGAACCGGGCCATGGCCGCCGAGATCGAGCAGAAGATACGCGCCCAGGTCGTGCCGCAGCTGGCCTCCAACGGCGACGCCGACCTGGAGCCGGCGGAATCGATCGAACTATAGGCCCCCGGGCCTGCAAATTCGGAGCGCCGAACTCTGGACCTTGCCGTGCACAATGCGGCCATGACCCTGCTTGCTAACCGCGAGCACAGTCGCGCCGAACTCGCCCGCAAGCTCGCCGGGCGCGGCTTTGACCCAGCAGCCGTCGACGAGACGCTCGCGTACCTGGTGGAAACCGGTCTTCTGGACGAGGGACGTTTGGCGGATGTCTATGTGGCCGAGCGTCTGCACAAGGGCTTTGGACCCCTGCGCATCCGTCATGAGTTGCGCGGCAAGGGCCTGTCGGATGACCTGATCGCGCCCCACCTGGCCCTGGACGATGGGGACTGGTTGGACCTCATCGCCGCCACCCACGACAAGCGCTTCGGCCCCGTTGCACCGGGGGACGCCAAAGAGCGGGCCCGGCGTGGGCGTTTTCTGGAGTATCGCGGCTTCCCGCCAGACCTGATCGCCCGGTTCCTCCACGGCGCCCGTGGTGATTGATCGCCGGCGCCAGCCCGAACCCTATCAAGCACCCCCTTTCAAATTAGCCCACAAACACCCGAGCCACCCGTAATGAAGAGCAGCGAACAGCTTCGCACCAGTTTCCTCGCCTATTTCGCCAAGCGCGGGCACGAGCTGGTACCGAGCAGCCCCCTGATCCCCGGGAACGATGCAACCCTGCTGTTCACCAATGCCGGGATGGTCCAGTTCAAGGACACCTTCCTCGGCCGCGAGCGCCGCCCCTATGTCCGTGCCGTCAGCTCCCAGCGCTGCGTGCGCGCCGGCGGCAAGCACAACGACCTGGAGAACGTCGGCTATACCGCTCGCCATCACACCTTTTTCGAGATGCTGGGCAATTTCAGCTTCGGCGATTACTTCAAGCGCGAGGCGATTCGCTATGCCTGGGACTATCTGACCCGTGAACTGGGCCTGCCGCCGTCGCTGCTTTGGGTGACGGTCTACACGGAAGACGACGAGGCCGCCGCCATCTGGCTGGACGAGGTCGGCATAGATCCCGAACGCTTCACCCGCTGCGGGGCCAAGGACAACTTCTGGTCCATGGGCGATACCGGGCCTTGCGGCCCCTGCTCGGAGATTTTCTACGACCACGGCCCGCAAGTCTTTGGCGGCCCGCCGGGGTCCCCCGACGCGGACGGCGACCGCTACGTGGAGATCTGGAATCTGGTCTTCATGCAGTACAACCGCGACGCCGCCGGGACCCTGACCCCGCTGCCCCGCCCCTCGGTGGACACGGGCATGGGCCTGGAGCGCCTGGCGGCGGTGATGCAGGGGGTGCACAGCAACTACGACATCGACCTGTTCCGCAACCTGATCCGCGCCGCCGCCTCGGCGACCGGCTCCAGCGACCTGGCGGACAAGTCCCTGCGGGTCATCGCCGACCACATCCGTTCCTCCGCCTTCCTCATCAGTGACGGGGTCACCCCAAGCAACGAGGGACGCGGCTATGTCCTGCGGCGCATCATCCGGCGCGCCATCCGTCACGGCCATCGGCTTGGCCAGACCAGACCCTTCTTTCACACCCTGGTAGCACCCCTGGTGGTGGAGATGGGCGCGGCCTATCCGGACCTGGCCACGGCCCAGGGACACTGCGAACGGGTCCTGCGCCAGGAGGAGGAGCGCTTCGCCGAGACCCTGGATCAGGGCATGCGTATCCTGGAGTCCGCCATCGCGGGCCTGGACGGGGACCTGATCCCCGGCGACACGGTGTTCCGCCTCTATGACACCTTTGGCTTCCCCTTGGACCTTACCGCGGACATCGCCCGCGAGCGCGGGCTGCGCCTGGACCATGAGGGTTTCGAACGTGCCATGCAGGCTCAGAAGGAGCGGGCCCGGGCCGCCAGTCAGTTTGGGGCCGATCAGGGGGCCGAACTGGAGCTGGAAGGCAGGACGGAGTTCACCGGCTACGAGCGCCTGACCGATCAGGCCATGGTCGTCGGTCTCTATTGCAACGGTGAGCCCCGCGATCGGCTCGCCGCCAGCGAGGACGGCCTGTTGGTCCTGGACCTGACCCCCTTCTACGCCGAGTCCGGTGGCCAGGTCGGCGACCGCGGCTGGTTGCAGGGCCCGGGCGGGTCCTTCGAGGTCCAGGACACCCAGAAGCGTGGCGAAGGCGTGATCTGCCACGTCGGTCGGGTCACCCAGGGCGAGATCAACATCGGGGACCGAGTCGCGGCACGGGTGGATGCCCAGCGGCGCCAGGCCACCGCGCTGAACCACTCCGCCACGCACCTGTTGCATGCCGCCCTGCACGCCGTGCTCGGTGACCATGTCCAGCAGAAGGGTTCCCTGGTCGGGCCTGAGCGCCTGCGCTTCGACTTCTCCCACTACGCAGGCCTGACCCGGGAGGAGATCCTCGCGGTGGAGCGCCTGGTGAACCGGGAGATCCGCGAGAATCACATGGTCGAGACCCGTATCATGGCCCTGGACGACGCCCGCACAACCGGGGCCAAGGCCCTGTTCGGGGAGAAGTACGGCGACCGGGTGCGGGTCCTGCGTATGGGCGACTTCTCCACCGAGCTGTGTGGCGGAACCCATGTCAAGGCGGTGGGCGACATCGGGCTGTTCAAGATCGTCGCCGAGGGCGGCATCGCCTCCGGGGTGCGACGCATGGAGGCGGTCACTGGCGCCGGGGCACTGGACTGGGTCGAGGCCGACGAGGATCGCCTGCTGCGCCTGGCCGACCTGCTCAAGGGCGGGCGCGAGGACATCGACGCCAAGGTCGTCGCCTTGCTGGATCGCGCCAAACGCCTGGAACGGGAACTCGATGCCCTCAAGGCCAAGCTGGCCAGTGCCGCCGGCAGCGACCTGGCCGCCCAGGCGGTGGACGTGGGCGGGGTCAAGGTGCTCGCCGCCCGCCTGGACGGGGCCGACCCCAAGGGGCTGCGCGATACCCTCGACCAACTCAAGAACAAGCTCGGGTCCGCGGTGGTCGTGTTGGCGACCGAAGTCGATGGCAAGGTCAGCCTGGCGGCCGGGGTGACCAAGGACCTCACCGACCGCATGAAGGCCGGCGAACTCATCGGCCTGGTGGCGGCCAAGGTCGGCGGCAAGGGCGGCGGCCGTCCCGACATGGCCCAGGCCGGCGGGACAGACCCAGCGGGGATACCGGCGGCCCTGGAACTGGTGTCCGCTTGGGTCGCGGAACGGGCCGGGGTCGCCGGCTGACGATCGGTGTGGTGCCTGGCCTTAGGCGCGCGGATCAGGCACGATGCCATCCGATGATTTCCAGGTGGTTAGCGTCGGAACTCGGCTAGACAAGGCGGAGTCGCCCTCCCTGGCCTGGATTGCGGCGTCCCGGCCGGGATGCCAGGACCCAGCCCACGGACGGGAGGCAAAGGTCTAGCTGAGGAACAGCGCGAATCACCGTTTCTTATGAGGACGAAGTAAGTTGCTATGGCTCTGATCGTACAGAAGTATGGTGGTACCTCCGTAGGCAGCGTTGAGCGCATCAACGCCGTGGCCAAGCGGGTTCAGGCCGCACAGGAACAGGGCGACCGGGTGGTAGTGGTCGTATCGGCCATGTCCGGCGAGACGGATCGGCTCATTGGCCTGGCCAGGGCCATCCAGGAGCGGCCCTCCCCGCGGGAGCTCGATGTCCTGCTCTCCACCGGCGAGCAGGTCACCATCGCCCTGCTCAGCATGGCCCTGGAGAACACCGGCTGCCCGGCGCGCTCCTACACGGGAGGCCAGGTCCGGATCCTGACCGACAGCGCCCATAACAAGGCGCGCATCCGCGACATCGACGGGGCGCGCATCTCCGCCGATCTGGACGCCGGCCGCGTGGTGGTGGTAGCCGGGTTCCAGGGTGTCGATGAGCACGGCAATATCACCACACTGGGGCGTGGCGGGTCCGATACCTCGGCGGTCGCCATCGCCGCGGCCCTCAAGGCCGACGAGTGCCAGATCTACACGGATGTCGATGGGGTCTACACAACGGACCCGCGCGTAGAGCCCAAGGCCCGCAAACTCGACCGCATCACCTTCGAGGAGATGCTCGAGATGGCGAGCCTCGGTTCCAAGGTGTTGCAGATCCGCTCGGTAGAGTTCGCAGGTAAGTACAAAGTCCCGCTGCGCGTCCTCACCAGTTTCGGCGAGGGCGAGGGGACACTCATCACGTTCGAGGAGGACGCCGTGGAAGAGGCCAAGATCGCCGGTATCGCGTTCAATCGCGACGAGGCCAAGCTCACCATCCTGGGGGTGCCGGACCAGCCCGGCGTCGCCCACAAGATCCTGGGGCCGATCTCCGATGCCAATATCGAAGTCGACATGATCATCCAGAACGTGGCCGCCGACGAGGCGACCACCGACTTCACCTTCACGGTCAACCGCAGCGACTACGCACGGGCCCTGGAGATCCTCAAGGCCACCGCCAAGGAACTCTCGGCCCGTCAGGTCGTCGGCGACGACGCCATCGTCAAGATCTCGCTGGTGGGGGTCGGGATGCGTTCCCACGCCGGTATCGCCAGCCAGATGTTTGCCGCCCTGGCCAAGGAGGGGATCAATATTCGCATGATCTCAACCTCCGAGATCAAGATCTCGGTGGTGGTGGATGCCAAGTACCTTGAACTTGGCGTGCGCGCCCTGCATGAGGCCTTCGGCCTGGGTGACGCCGGCTGATCGTTCGGCGCGCTGTCCTATGATGGGCCAGCCGCGGTAGATCAGGTGGGGCGGCGAGGGCTCCGCGTCCCTGGAACTCTCGATGACCAGTATTGTCTTTACTGCGCCGCGAAAACGGGCTTTAGCGTGCCCTTAGCGGCTGGTAGAATCGCCGAGCCGGGTCGCGCCGAGACGCGGAACTTGGTTGGCTGCGACCAAACATGTCAGCTCCGCAGGACCGTCGAAGGGCCATTGGCTCTGTAGTCGGACGCACTGCGGATAATGGAACCTAGGGAGACGAAGACAATGTTGATATTGACCAGAAGGGTGGGCGAGACCCTGATGATTGGCGACGAGGTTACGGTGACCGTCCTCGGTGTGAAGGGCAATCAGGTGCGCATCGGCGTCAATGCCCCGCGCGATGTCCCCGTCCATCGCGAGGAGATTTACGAGCGTATCAAGCGCGAGCAGGCAGAAGGAATCGAGCACCCCCAAGCAGCGGAAAGGCAGATTGAATCGGAATAGGTGACCTGAGGGAGGAGCGGCGCTATACTGCCGCCCTCCCCTTCCGGGTCAGGGATAAAATCGAAGCTGACCCGGCGAAGATTAAAAAGCCACGCCGTGCCGCTAGCGGGGCCTACGTTGTCGGAGTGTTGGTCAGGGGCGGGTTTCCCGGGTGACGGTTTTGGTGCCATTCCGGTCCCCAACCAATGCCAGCGACTCAATCACTCTTTTGGAGAGATGGCCGAGCGGCTGAAGGCGCTCCCCTGCTAAGGGAGTATGGGTCAAAAGCCCATCGAGGGTTCGAATCCCTCTCTCTCCGCCATACGCCTATAGAACTGCAAGCCAGGACAGCGGCTTACAGTTCCAGCACTTTCACAGCCCACCTTTGGTCTTACGCCTGGCTTCGCCCATCTCTATCTAGCCATTTTGGTTAGGCGGCAAGCTTAAACTACTGCCCGGTTTTCGGGGTCCACTTTACTTCGTCCTGTAAGGCCGTGGCCAGCCGCAGCTGGCATCCACCCTGTGGAGCCTACAGCGACATAGTTGGCTCCTATGGGATTTGAGTGAAGAGCACCAGCGCCTGCCCAGGCGCAAGTGTTACAGTTTCGGAATAAGCTGTGCCGGTGCGGTCGTAGTAGGTCCGCGCCAAGGCCAGCGCACCCGAGGCGGATTGATCGTGCCGGCACAGCGCGGCAATGCCCTGCTCGAAGACACGCACCCGCAAGGCGGCAGACGCCGTCGGCGGGCCCAAGGGCAAGCCTAGGGGAAGCCGCTGCTCAGGCACCACGTACAGGGCATCGGCGGCATTGGCCACCACCTGAAAGGTGCGTAAGTAGTGGAAGCTGGTCCTTGGCCCCGCTGCCAGGAGATAGGCCGCATAGAGGTAGAGGCCCCATTGGGCCTGGGTATAGGGCCACTGGCTGGCATCCCACGGCCAGCGGCCATAGACCTCCCAGTGAGTGACAGGATCGGCCTCGATGGCGTCCAGGTACGGCTGAACGTCGTCGGCCCAGTTCCCGGTTCCAGTGGATGGGCGCATGCCAAAGTATTCGATCATGGCCCCAGAGGCTTGGCGCACGGCGTAACGCTGGGTTTGGACGTTTTGGATCTTGGTCCACAGGCCGTTGATGGTGTGGTGGCGATTTGGCATGGCCGCGCGCAGCTCGGCCAGGAAGGCATCGAACCCGGCGGCGTGATCCTGGCGGGTGGTGCGAAAGGCCAGGTCGTAGAAGATCCCGACGGGATTGCGCGGTGCATCCAGCCGGGCGTCGAGCGCGTCAGCCATGGCCGCCACGCGCGCCACCAGGTCGGCGCGCGCCTCCGGGATACGCAGGTCGGCATGGCGATAGGTGCCTGAGGTATGGGCGATCCACTCCGGATGCTCATTCGCCCAGGCCTTGGTCTGCCGCTCCGCCCAACTGTCGTTTGCGACCGAGACGGAGACATAACAAGAAGATGTAGACGGACACCGGCAGGGTCGGGCGGCGCGCGAGCAACTGCCCGAGCAGGGTGGCCATGGCGGACCCGTCATCGGTGGCCGAGCGTACTTGCATGGTGCATCTCGTCGCGGTCTCGGCGATGTCGTCGAGCACGCTGGCGGTCATGTGCGTCTGCAAATCGTTTACGTCGCCTGCGATAAACCAGGCGATCCCAGTCCCCAGGCCATCGCCCATAGGTTCGATGACGGGGCTTTGCAGCTGCCAGGAACCGATGCACGCGCCCCGGTCTGCCGCGGCCAACGGCCCGTCCACCCGCCCAGACGCCTCACCCAGTCCGGGGTCGTCTTCGAATCGCTCGGCCTGGATCTGGTCGGTCATCGCTCGGTGTCGCCGGTTGCCGCTTCGATGGGGCCATTCTACCCCCGTCCACAGGCTGGCGCAGGCCGGGAGCTCAGACCTCGCGGTGGGCCTTGGCCATGATCTCGTAGAAGCGTAGCACCGAGAGCACCCAGCCTGCGGCGCCGAGGTGCATGCGAGCCACGGCTGCCCGGCGCTTGGTCGGCCAAGCGCCCTCCCCTGCCGAAGCCGCTAAGAAAGCCTCCGTTACCTTTGCGCTAAAGTGACTGCCGCGCGACCCAGCCTGAAGCGATGGCACCGTCCTTGAAGGATTCCGACTTTGCCGCCCCAGCGCCCTGGCCGGCCGCCTGGCGCCTCCAGCCGTGAGGGTGTCGCGCGGGATGCCCGTCTCGCGCACCAACTGCGGCACGCTGATGTTGCTCGGGGGCAGCATCCTGGCCACCAAGCTGTCCTTCAGCTCTGCCGAATCATGTCCCGATGTTTGCGTTTAGTTGCGCACCGATCCCAAAAAATCCCGCCCCAGCGCGTCTGCGGCGACGATCGCATCCCGGACCGCGACCCACGTTACCTCGAACGGCTCATTGTGCGATGTTTCACCCGGCGCGACAGCGCGTTCCGCAATCAGTCTTGCCTGTTCCGAATCCAGGTGCCCGATGCCCAGTTCCCCAAGGGTGAGTGGCAGTCCCACTGTGGCGCAGAACCCCATTACCTCATGGACCTCGGCCGACGCTCGGCCCTCGAGCACCAATTGCACCAGGGTTCCGAAGGCCACCTTTTCGCCGTGGAGATAGCGGTGGGTCTCCGGCGCCGCCGTCAGGCCATTGTGGACCGCGTGGGCGACAGCCAGGCCACCCGACTCGAAACCCAACCCGGAAAGCAGCGTGTTGGCCTCGATGATCCGCTCAACCGCAGGAGTCACCACCCCCTCGCGCGTTGCTGCCACCGCGGATGGGCCGTCCCGCAGCAGGGTTTCATAGCAGACTCGTGCGATCGCCATGGCCGCCAGGGTACTGCCTCCCCCGACCGCGTTGCGCTTGCAGGCGCGGTGGGCGGTGTCCGCCTCGAACCAGGTCGCCAAGGCATCGCCCATGCCGGCAATGAGGTAACGCACCGGGGCGCGTGCAATGATGCAGGTATCGACCAGCACAAGGTCAGGGTTCCGTTTGTAGAAGAGGCACTTCTCGAAGATCCCGTCGGCGCTGTAGACCACGGATAGGCCACTGCAGGGTGCATCGCTCGCCGCGACCGTCGGGCAGCAGACGACCGGGAGGTCAAGCGCATTGGCGACGGCCCGCGCCGTGTCGAGTGCCTTGCCCCCACCGACACCGACGATGCTCCCGGCGCCCGTGCGCTCCGCCTCCCCCACGCACCGCTCAATCTCCCCGGTGGAACACTCCCCGCCGAAGTCGGTGAACCCGAAACTGATTTGCATCAGTCCAAAGGTCTCGGCCAGGATGGATTCGACCTGCCGGCGCGCGCTGGGGCCGGCGATAAACAGGGGGCGCTCCGCAAGCCCCATGCTGACCATTTCCTCGGCCAGATGCCGGATGGCATCCCGACCCTGAACATAGCGCGAGGGAGAACAGAAGATCTTCAGCATCAAACACTCCAGGTCAGGCGGAGGGACGGCGGGGATCGAAAGGGCGCGAAGTGCTGACCCTCGATCCTGAGCGCCACGGCGTTTGCCGTGGTCCACTCGGATCAAGCATGAGTCTACAATCAGGCGAACATGAACGCGATGCTGTACCGCCCGGAACGGACCATCCCGCAACTTCAGGGATGCCCACCCACCAAGGTACGCGGCATTGCCGAGCCGCACTCCCCCAGGCACTCGGGCTGTCCCCGGAATGCAGGATTGCCGGTCTCGCCGTCCCTGTCCCTGGCCGGCCTGCACATCAAGCGCGGGCATACTCGGAGGCGCGGCGGATCTGTTCCCCGGTCGGCCGCACGCCCGTGTAGAGGACGAACTGCTCCACCGCCTGCAGGGTGATCACCTCGGCACCGGTGATGACGGCCTTGCCCCCCGTCTTGGCATACCGGATGAGGGGTGTTTCAGATGGCACCGCCACGACGT
Source organism: uncultured Gammaproteobacteria bacterium (assembly GCA_963802205.1). Lineage (GTDB taxonomy): Bacteria > Pseudomonadota > Gammaproteobacteria > Chromatiales > Chromatiaceae > DYRB01. Next base: position 100,669 of record CAWDHW010000029.1, read on the forward strand.
CGAACACCACCTGGGCCCTGTCGATGACCTCCGGATTGAAGGCCAGTGCCTCGGCCTCCGGCCCGCCGGCCATGCCGATGGGGGTGACATTGATCAACAGGTCGGGCTGGGCGTCGCCGATCTCGGTCCGCCACTCATAGCCATAGGCCCCTGCCAAGGGTCGGCCAGTGGTCTCGTTGCGGGCCAGGATGATGCCGGAGCGAAAGCCGGCGTCGCGCAATGCGCCGGCTACGGCCTTGGCCATGCCGCCGCTGCCGCGCAGGACAAACGACAGCTCGGGAGAGACCCGATTCTGCTCCAGCAACTTGGCGACCGCGATGTAGTCGGTGTTGTGGCCACGCAGGTGGCCGTCGTCGTTGACGATGGTGTTGACCGCCTGCAGCGCCCTGGCCGATGTGTCCAGCTCGTCCAGATAGGGAATACACGCCTCCTTGTAGGGCATGGATACCCCACAGCCGCGGATACCGAGCCCGCGGATACCGGCGACGGCCGCCGTCAGATCCTTGGTGGCGAATGCCTTATAGACGAAGTCCAGCCCCAGTTCCTCGTAGAGGAAGTTGTGAAAACGGGTGCTGATGTTGCTGGGCCGGCCCGCCAGGGAGATGCACAGGCGGGTATCTTTGGTGATTTGTCGCGACATGGTTTCTCTGTACGAGGACCGACTGGAAACGTGGCGCTGCTGAGGCGCCTCGTTGGCTGCCTGGGCCCGGATCGGGCGCATGGGCCGAATGCCACCATTCCTGCCCAAGGCATGAGGGATTTGTGGCCCACATCAGCCGAACTGGGGGGGCCTCTGGCCGAGCATCTCCGGGGTGATCAGCACCACCCCACCCGGACTGACATGGAATTGCCGAGCATCCTCTTCGGGGTTCTCGCCGATCACAGCGCCGTCGGGGATCTCGCAGCCGACGTCGATGATCGCCTTACGGATGCGGCAGTCGCGCCCCACAGTGACACCGGGAAACACCACGCATTCCTCGATCTGGGATCCCGCGTCTACCTTGACGCTGGAGAACAACACAGAACGGTTGAGCTGACCCGAGCGCACAATGCAGCCGCCGGAGACGATGGAGTCGATGACGGTACCCTGCGGATGCCCTCCTTCCGCCAGGAACTTGGCCGATGGTAGCTGCGGCTGGTAAGTGAGAATCGGCCACTTGCTATCGTAAAGGTCGAGCTCGGGGTGAGGGTCCACCAGCTCCATGTTGGCCGACCAGTAGGCATCCACCGTACCCACGTCCCGCCAGAAGCCTTGTTCTCGGGTCTCCGGATCGCGGAAGGGGTAGGCAAAGACCCGACTGCGAGCAATGGCGTCGGGAATGATGTTGCGGCCGAAGTCCCGCTCGGACTCCCGGTCACGGGCGTCCCGGATCAACTCGTCGCACAGGAACTTGGTATTGAACACATAGATGCCCATGGAGGCCAGGGCCGTGTCCGTGCTGCCGGGCATGGGGATCGGAGCTTTCGGCTTCTCGTCGAAGCGTTCCACCTTGCCCTGCTCGTCGACCGCCATCACTCCAAACCCCCGGGCCTCCTCCAGGGACACCTCCACGCAACCCACGGTCATGTCTGCCTTGCGCTCGGCGTGAAAGGCCAGCATGGCGCCGTAGTCCATCTTGTAGACGTGGTCCCCGGCCAGGATCAGTACCAACTCCGGCCGGTGGGTGCGGATGATATCCAGGTTCTGGTAGACGGCGTCGGCGGTTCCCGCGTACCAGTTGCCGGTGGTCCGCTGGGATGCGGGCAGCACCTCCACGAACTCCCCGAGTTCGTTCTGAAACCGGCCCCATCCCCTGACCAGGTGGCGTATCAGGGAGTGTGCCTTGTACTGGGTCAGGACGCCGATGCGCCGGATGCCCGAGTTGACGCAGTTCGACAGCGGGAAGTCGATAATGCGGAACTTGCCGCCGAAGTGGACCGCGGGCTTGGCACGCCACTGGGTCAGGTCCTGCAGCCGGGCGCCCCGCCCGCCTGCCAAGATCAGCGCAAGGGTGTTGCGGGAGAGGCGGCTGATGTGCCGGGTCTTGATGTCGATCTGCATGGTTGTCTCCGGGACCTCTTCGGAATGAGTGGTGGAGCGGTTTCTGGCCGTCTGCCTCTTGGGAGATGCTGGCGCGGCGTGACTCCCGGGCGCTCCATTTTCAACGGCTACAGCGTCGAGAATGGCGGCAGGGGCAGCAGGATCGAGTTCGGGGTTCATCGACGATCCATTGCCATCCGTACCTGATCCTTGCGGGCCCGTCATTGGCCCTGCCCTGACGAACCCGCGGACTGGGGGCGTGTGCGCAGGTACTTGGCGTCGTCGTTGACGTAGGCGTAGTACAGGCCGATGAGCAGGCCGCCGCCGATGAAGTTGCCGGCCAGGGCGATGGCCACATTGCCCGCCGCGAGGCCGACGTCGATGCCTTCCTTGAGGCCGACGATGGTGAAGAGCACGGTGTTGGCGACGGAGTGCTCGAAGCCCAGGAACGCGAAGATGAACACCGACACGATCATGACGAGGCTCTTGGTGAGGTCGTCCCTGATCAGACCGTTGTAGATGAGCAGCATCGCCAGGTTGATCATGAAGTTGCACAGGATCGCCCGGACGAACAGATCGCCCCAACCGGCCGCGCCGTTGCTGATGTAGGCCAGCTTGACCGCGACGGAATGCCCCATCTCTGCCAAGACCTGTCCCTCGGTCAGGGTGCTGAACCGCAGGAGCAGCGCCATGAAGAGCCCGCCCAGGAAGTTGCCGATGTAGCAGAGCGAGAGGAGGCGCACCGCCTTCAACCATCCGATGCGGCGGTGGTAGGCGCCGATCGAGACGATCATCATGTTCGAGGTGAGCAGCTCGGATTTCGAGTAGTGGATGAAGACCAGGGCCCAGCCGAAGGCCAGGGCGCCGGCCATCTTGCCCAGCGTGTGCAGCGTGGTTTCCCCCAGGTGCACGGCATCGAACGCCGCAATAATGGCGAAGTTCGTCCCATAGAGCAGGCCAATGACGACCCCGGCCATTGCCGCGCGTTGCAGGTACCGCCGGGCGAGTTCGCCCGACATCGCGGTCTTGGTCTCGAGCGCCTCGAGCACCGTGCTGATGAAGTGCTTCCCAGGGAACAGGGGGTTCGAGATTACGCTCATGGTGCTACATCCTCCCGTCGTCTCAGGGCCCACAAGGGCCCACGGCCTCCGACTTGTGTCGCCAGGCACCCAGCCGATCCAAAGGGTCCACCGACGTTGCTCATCGCTACGGTCTCCATCTCACAGATCAAGCGCGCGCAGGCACCGCTTCAGGGTTTCGGCGGAGTTCACCAGCGCCTGTTGCTCCGCACCCTCCAACGGGATCGGCAGACGCCCGCCCGCGCCGTGAATTCCCACCGTGACCGGGATGCTGAGACACACGTCCTCGATCCCGTACTCGCCATGGAGGCGCACGCTGATGGGCAATACACTGCCCTGGTCCTCCTGGATGGTGCGCACCAGGTGGGCGAGCACCAGCCCGATGGCCCAATTGGTGTAGCCCTTGCGCTCGATGATCTCGTAGGCGGCGCGGCGCACCTGGGTCAGGATGGACTCCAGCAGGGCGGGATCGTAGGGCTTGCCAAGGATGCTGTTGTGGAGGACGGAGGTGCCGCCGATGTTGGCCCCGCTCCAGACGGCGATTTCGGAGTCTCCGTGCTCCCCCAGGATCAGGGCGTGGACCGAGCGTGGGTCTACCTGATAGTGCTCGGCGAGCAGACTGCGCAGGCGCGTCGTGTCCAGCATGGTCCCGGTGCCGATCACCTTCTCGTGGGGCCGTGTCGACAGCTCCTGCATGACATAGGTCAGGACATCCACCGGGTTTGAGGCGATCAGCAGGATCGCATCGGGCGCATGGCGGTCCAGCTCCTCAGCGATCCGGCGGAAGACTGCGGTGTTGCGGTTGAGGAGCGACAGGCGATCTTCCCCCGGTCGCTGGCCGACCCCGGCGGTGACGATCACGATCTGGGCGTCGGCCAGGTCCTGATAGTCCCCGGCCCGCACCCGCCGCCGTCCCACGTAGCCCTGGGCATGCATCAGGTCCATGGCCTCGCCCTCGGCACGACGACGGTCGAGGTCGACCAGAATCAACTCGTTGGCAATCCGTTGCTGGAACAGGGCAGAGGCCGCAGCCGTCCCCACCTGTCCGGTGCCGATGATGCCGACGGTATGACGATGCAACATGGTTTCGTCTCCAAAAATTTAGAGCGCAGGCCCCCTCACCCTGCGAGGGGGCCGCTGGACGCTACTTGGTGGCAAGGCCCGCCGCGGCAGCCGGCTTGGGCTCCTCCAGCGACGGCTTCAGGACCAGCAGTGCGACGGTCGTCAGGACGGTGCCGACGAGGATCGCCAGGGCATACAAGGCCAGGTGATTGACTGCGTTCGGGATCGCGAGCACAAAGACGCCGCCGTGGGGCGCCCGCAGGCCGACACCGAGAAGTACATGGACAGGGCGCCCGGCCGCGGCGGACCCAAGGATGGCCGCCGGTATGACCCGCAACGGGTCCTTGGCCGCGAACGGGATGGCCCCCTCGGTGATGAAGGACAGCCCCAGCACGCCGGCCGCCTTGCCCGCCTCGCGCTCGGCCTGTGTGAAGCGGTTGCCGCCGATCAGGGTGGCGATCGCGATCCCGAGCGGCGGGGTCATGCCCGCCGCCATGACCGCCGCCATGGGCATGAAGGTGTCGCTGGTCAGCAGCCCGACGGCGAAGGTGTAGGCCGCCTTGTTGACCGGGCCGCCCATGTCCACCGCCATCATGCCGCCAAGGATCAGGCCAAGGATGACGGCATTGGTGGAGCCCATGCCCTGGAGGAACTGGGTCAGCCCGTCCATGATCGCCTTCACCGGGGCGCCGACGACGTAGATCATCAGGAGCCCTACCGCCAGGGTGGACAGCAGGGGGATGATCAGGACCGGCTTGAGACCCTCGAAGTGCTGGGGCACCTGGACGCCGTCGCGGATCCACAGGGCGATGTAGCCGGCGAGAAAGCCGGAGACGATACCGCCCAGGAAACCGGCCTCCAGGTTCATGGCCAGCATGCCGCCGATGAGGCCGGGGGTCAGACCCGGGCGGTCGGCGATGGAATAGGCGATGTAACCGGACAGGATCGGGACCATGAGCTTGAAGGCCGCCCCCCCGCCAATGGCCATCAGGGCCGCCGCCAGGGTGCCCTCCTGCTTGAAGGCCTCGATGCCGAAGACGAAGGACAGGGCGATACACAACCCACCCGCTACCACGATGGGCAGCATGTAGGACACGCCGGTCAGCAGATGTTTGTAAGGGCCCTCGATCCCGCCCCTGCCCTGCTTCGCCGCGGGCTTGGCCCCAGTGGCCGATCCGCCGGCCGAGCCGGCGGCGGTGGTCGCCTCGACCTTGGCCCGGGCGATCAGGTCCGCGGCCCCCTTGACCGCCGCGCCCACGGAGGTGGTGTAGAGCGGCTTGCCAGCGAAGCGGGAGGGATCGACATGGGTATCCGCCGCGATGATGACCAGGTCCGCCGCGGCGATCTGCTCGGCGCTGAGCTGGTTCTTGGCGCCCACCGAGCCCTGGGTCTCGACGGCGATCTCATCCCCGACCGCGGCCGCCGCCTTCTTGAGGGCATCCGCGGCCATGAAGGTGTGGGCGATGCCGGTGGGGCAGGCGGTAATGGCGACGATGCGTTGGCCGGCCTTGGCCGGCGTCACGCCCGCGGGGGCTTGCGGCGGCTCGGCAGACGCCAGTCCCGGCACCAGGGAAAGCGCCTCGCCGAGCACGGCCCTGGGGTCTCGGATGGCGCGGCTGGTGGAGACCGTCAGTCGTGGCTTATCGCCGAAGGGCTCCAGCTCTACATGGATATCGGCGGCGATCAGCACCGCATCGGCGGCGGCGATGGTGTCCGGGGACAGCGGATTGGTGGTCCCCTCGGCACCGTGGACCTCCACCTGGATCTCGTGGCCCATCAGGGCCGCGGTCTTCTTGAGCGCCTCCGCCGCCATCATGCTGTGGGCTATACCCGTCGGGCAGGAGGTGACTGCAATGAGTCTGGCCATAGTGTTCTCCGGAATCAGTCTTGGTTGAGCGTGCGTATCTGAACGCGCGCCGCGAAGGCGTCGATGACGGCAGGGTCGGGCAGGTTGGGTCCGACCTCGCCCAGGGTGCCCAGCGAAAAGGCGGTGGCGAGCCGGGCGCGCCCGGCGAGGTCCAGGCCCCGCAATGTACCGGCGACCAGGCCCGCCACCATGGCATCGCCCGCACCCACGGTGCTCTTGACGACAATGGCGGGCGGGACGGCGAGCACGGCGTCGGCCCCCGCGCAGAACAGGGCGCCATCCGCCCCCATGGAAACGGCCACCAGACCAACCCCCTGGTCGATCAGGGTCCGGGCGGCGGCGAGGACTTCGGCTTGAGACCCCAGGGGCCGACCCACAAGCTCGCTCAACTCGTCGATATTGGGCTTGATCAAGTCAGGGCCGCAGCCCACCGCGGCGGCGAAGGGCGCCCCGCTGGCGTCCAGCACCACGGTCTTGCCGAGCCCCTTGAGGCGCCGCACCAGATCCGCATAGATGCCCGTCGGCACCCCGGCGGGCAGGCTGCCGGACAGCACGAACCAGTCTGTCCCGGCACAGAGGGCGTCGATGGCCGCGAGCAGCCGGTCGAGGTCCTCGGGCGCCGGCGCCAGCCCCGGGAAGTTGATGTCGGTCACCTGGTCCTGGACCTCGTCGACGATCTTGACATTGACCCGGGTCCGTCCGGCCAGGCGCACGCAGCGGTCCTCGATGCCCTTGCGGGCGAACAGCTCGACGAAGGGCTCGGCGTTGGCGTGGCCAAGGAGGCCGGTGGCAGCGACCGGGTGTCCCGCGTCGGCCAGGAAGGAGGCGACGTTGACCCCCTTGCCGCCAGCGTCGGACTGCTCCCACTCGACCCGGTTGACGCGTCCGGCGGTGAAATTGGGCACCCGGGCCGTCTGGTCGATGGCCGGATTCAGGCTTAAGGTCACAATGCGCTGGGTGGCGAACATGGCTGGGGCCTCCATCAGCGCAACCGCCGGACAGCGGCGGCGTTGTCGCAGGCAAGCGCCCGGGTGGCCAGACCGCGGGCCTGGTCCATGGACATACCGCGGATCTGGGCCTTGACGGCGGCGATGCTCGGGATGCTCACCGACAGCTCCTTGACCCCCAGCCCGGCCAGGATGACCACACCGCGCGGGTCGCCGGCGATGCCGCCGCAGACCCCGACCCACTTGCCGGCCTTGTCTGCGGCCCGCACGGTCAGGTCGATCATTCGCAGCACCGCGGGGTGCAGGCCGTCGGCCTGGCGCGACAACACCGGGTGCATCCGGTCCACCGCCAGGCAGTACTGGGTCAGGTCGTTGGAGCCGACGGAAAAGAAGTCCACCTCCGAGGCCAGCTCCGCCGCCATCATCACCGCGGAGGGCACCTCGATCATGATGCCGATCTCCACCGGATCGGCCCCCAGTTCCAGGCGCACCTCCTCGGTCAGGGCCTTGGCGCGCTTGAGCTCCTCCAGGGTCGAGATCATCGGGTACATGATGCGCACCGGGCCCCGCGCCGCGGCACGGAAAATGGCCCGCAACTGGGTGCGGAACAGTTCGGGTCGGTTCAGACACAGGCGGATGCCGCGTTCGCCCAGGAAGGGGTTCTCCTCCGCCGGCATGGAGAGATAGGGCACCGCCTTGTCGCCGCCGATGTCCAGCGTGCGAATGATGATGGGCAGTCCGTTCAGGGCACGGATCATCTCGCCGTAGGCCGCGACCTGCTCGTCCTCTGTCGGGGCCTGATCGCGGCCCAGGAACAGGAACTCGGTGCGCAGCAGCCCTACCCCCTCGCCGCCGCCCTCCACCGCCTTGGCGGCCTCCTCCGGGGCGGCGATATTGGCCACCACCTCGACGCGGGCGCCGTCGGTCGTGATGGCGGGCTGATAACAGGCACGGCGTTCCGCCTCGCGCTGGGTCGCCAGGTCCGCCTGGGCCTGACGGGCGTTGGCCTGGTCGGCCGCCGTCGGGGACACCACCAGGGTCCCGCTGTTGCCGTCCAGGACGCAGGGCGTCCCGTCGGCCAGCTCCAGGACGCCGTCCCCGGCCCCGACCACCGCGGGAATGCCGAGCGACCGGGCGATGATGGCGGTGTGGGAGGTCGGCCCACCAGCCGCGGTGCAGATGCCCAGCGCCAACGCCGGGTCCAGGCGCGCCGTGTCCGAGGGGCTGAGCTCATCGGCGACCAGGATCACCGGAGTGGGCGGCGGGGTCGGGGCATCCTCGATGCGCTCGGCCAGGGTGCGCAACACCCGCCGGCCCACGTCGCGCAGGTCCACCGCGCGGGCGGCCAGCAGGGCGTCCGCCTGGGCGGCCAGGGCCGTGGCCTGGTTGCCGTAGCTCTGCTCCCAGGCATAGCCGGCGCTGCGGGCGTCGCTGCGGATCAGGGCCCGGGCCGCCTCGATCAGGCCCAGATCCTCCAGGAACTCGGCGTGGGCCAGGAAGATGCCCGCCTTGCCGACGCCGGCCTTGGCCTTGACCTCCTGGTAGAGCTCGGCCAGCTCGCGTTTGGCCGCCTCGATGGCCCGGTCAAGGCGAACCAGCTCGGCGGCGGGATCACGGGCAGTGGCGGCCACCACGATCTTGCCGCGCTGGAAGCGCCACAGGGGTCCCAGGGCCAGACCCGGGGACGCGGCCACGCCCAGGATGCTGCGCCCCTCCCAGGCGATGACCGGCTGCTCCAGGACCGCAACGGGGGCCGTCTCCTCCTCTTCGCCCAGGCCGGAGACAATAGCCTCGCGCAGGGCGGCCAGGGCCGCGTCCGCATCCGGGCCCTGCGCCATGACGCGGATGGTGGCGCCCGACTCGATGCCTAGGTTCAACAGGGCGATCAAGCTCTTGGCGTCCCCGGCGCGGTCACCGTGGCGTATGCGGATGGTCGCCGCGAAGCCCTTGGCGACGGCCACCAGGGCCGTAGCCGGGCGGGCGTGCAGCCCGTGGGCCCCAGCGATGACCACCTCGAAGCCATTGGGCAGGTCATCGGGCAGGGGCGCCGGGGCCGGCCGACCCGCTGCCGTGCCGGAGGACAGGCGTTGGCCTATGTCGGCCGGGATTGGTGGTGTGGGCCAGGCGCGCCGCCTCCTGCGGGTCGCCCAGGACATCGGTCAGGTTGGACAGGATCTGCAAGTGCTCGTCGGACTTGGCAGCGATGCCCACCACCAGATGGACCCGATCTCCCGGGTTCCACTCCACCCCGGCGGGGACCTGGAGCACCGCCACCCCGGTCTGCTTGATCAGGCCGCGGTCCTTGGGCACCCCGTGGGGGATGGCGATGCCATTGCCGAGAAAGGTGTTGGCCACCTTCTCCCGGGCCAGCAGGCTGTCCACATAGCCGGGCTCGATGAACCCGGCCTCGATCAGGATCTGGCCGACCTGACGGATGGCGTCCGTCTTGTCCGCGACCGTCGCGCCGAGGCGTACCGCTTTGGAATCTAGTGAAATCATGCCGTTTCTCCTGCTATTGCGTTCATTGACGGCCGAATACTCTTAGGGAAGCCTGAAGAATTCAGCGCTTCCCGTCTGGGCCAGGGATGGCCCAGCATTTTCAAGCGCCTAGGATGGCATTTAATCAGCGTCCCCTTAGAGCGAGACGCCGAACTGCATGCCGATCACTGTCGCGTCCGGGATCTTGCCGGTACCGCCGGGGTTCACCACGTACTGGATGTCCGGCTGGACATAGGCGAACTTGGTGAGCTGGATGCGGTAGCCCAACTCCAGCACCCATTCGTAATCCGGATCGCCGTTGCCCAGTGCCCGTTGCTCGGCGGCGTAGTCGTCGCCCAGTTGGCCGTAGGTCGTACCGAAAATCACCCGGTCCTGATTGCGTCCGGCGAAGGGTCCGACGTACTGGGCGCCCAGGCTGACCTGGAAGGGGACCAGGGCCGGCTGCTGCTGGTCGGTATAGGCCAGGGTGCCGAACAAGTAGAGCCCCTGGTCGGAGCCCGGGGCCTCGGCGGTGACCTGCTGATCCGCCTGGGCGTAGTAGCGGAAAAACGGATTGGTGGTACTGTCGGAATTGAAGTCCGGCATGGGGAAGGACACGGCGTTCAGGCCCAGGTTAAAGTGTCCTGGCCGGCCAGCCGACTTCCAGCTCCATTCGAGCTGACCCATGACCGAGACGCCATCGCTGGACCGGAACGCGAAGTCGGTGCCATGGAAGTCCGGGTCCCACATGTTCTCCGTGAGTTGGTAGACGCCGAGCTTGACGCGGAAGCTGTCACTCGGTGTGTACTGGAAGCGGGCGCCCCAGACCGGGAAGGGGTAAGACGTCATGACGCCGTCGAACAGCACGGCGCGGATCTGGCCGTCGATGCTGTTGTTGAGGTAGTAGCCGTAAAAGGGCGACCCGGCGAAGTCGTCCGTGGCCGTGATGCGGCCGAACTTGAAGGCATACTTCCCATCCTGCCAGGTCTTTTCCAGGCTGACGTTGTACAGGAAATACGTCTGGCCCCCGACCAACTGCATGACGCTGTAGATACCGCCCACATCGTCGTCGATGCTCGCGCCGGCCCGGTCGATGCCGCTGAGATTGAAGGTCCAGCCGGTCCAGCCCATGGCCTTCTGCAGGTCAACCGTCATGCCGGCATAGAGATCCGTGGCCAGGGCGGTCCCGGAGTCTTTGCCGCCACTGACGTTGCCGGCAACGATGCCATTGAGATAGGCAAAGAAGGTGTAGCCCTTGGCCGCCAGCTCGGAGCGCTTGCCCCCCCAATCGCCGGTCAGGTAGTCGCCGTTGAGCCAGCCGCCCCCCGAGGTTGTGGCGCTGCCCGCCGACAGGGGGACCTCGTCGCCGACGTTGCCATCCACTGCCAGGGCCCCGGCGGTGGGGAGCAGAGCGGCGGCCAGGACGGCCAGTGCTATCGTGGTATGCGTCATTTTCATCGTCGCTCTCTTGGTTTTGTGTCGTGATGCGTGTCGCCCCGTCGGTCCGCGCCCCGGCGTCCGGATTGGACAGGCCCCGTTCTGGCCCGCTAGTCTGACTCCCATTCCGCTGCGGACTCGCCAGACCCATGGTCCCGGGTCCCCAACGGGCCTCCCCGTGGCGGCTATGGGAACGCCGCCGTATGAACCGAAAATGAAAGGCCTCATCCGAATCCTTGTAATTTTTGTCATCTGGATCGTCCCGGCCTGGTCAAGTCTAGGGCGAGGCGGAGAGACAATAACCCTGCGCGTTCTGACCCGAGACACCAGCGCCATCGGCGGTCCGGCGGCCCGTCACGGCGAGACCTTCGCGGCGGAAACCGGGAACCGGGTAGATCTGTCCCGGGTCCCCTTCGCCGAACTCTATGAGCGGATCATGTTGGGCTTCGTCACCGGCGACCTGCCCTACGACGCCCTGCTGATCCCCTCGGCCTGGCTGCCGGACTTTGCACCCTATCTGGCGCCGGTCCCGGGGCGCATCATCGAAAGCCCGGTGGTGGACGACATCCACCCCGTGTACCGCGACGCACTGATGCGCTGGGACGGGCAGTGGAAGGCCCTGACCATCGACGGCGACGCCCACCTGGGGGCCTACCGCCGGGACCTGTTCGAGGACCCCGACCTGCGCCAGGCCTTCGCCGCGGCCCATGGCCGGCCCCTGGAACCACCGCAAACCTGGACCGAATACCGCGACATCGCGGCCTTTTTCAACGGACGCCGGTTGCCCGACGGCACCCTGATCGCCGGGACCCTGGAGGCCTATGCCCGGGACGGGCAGCGCGTCTGGTACCTGTTCAGCCATGCCGCGGCTTATGCAAATCACCCCGACCACCCGGGGGCCATGTTTTTCGACCCGGACACGATGGCCCCGGCCATCGACAACCCGGCCTGGGTGCGGGCACTGGAAGAATTTGCGGAGCTGCGCCGGTTTGGCCCCCCGGATGCGGACACCCTGGACAGCGAGGCCGTGCGCATGCGGTTCGCGGCGGGTCAAGCGGCCATGGACATCGACTGGGCGGACACCGGTGTACTGGCCGGGGCCTTGGTGGGAAGGAGAGCGGGTGGGGCGCGCATCGCAGGCGACGTCGGCTTTTTCGCCCTGCCCGGAAGCCGGGAGGTCTGGAATCCGGCCACGCGGGTCTGGGACCTGCTGCCCGCCAGCCGCTCGGTGACCTTCCTCGCCTTCGGCGGCTGGATCGCGGTGGTCCCGGCGGCCAGCCCGAACGCGGAGTCAGCCTGGTCGTATCTTGCCTGGTACGCCTCCCCGGAGCACAGCGCCGCGGACGTACTGGACGGCAGCTCCGGTATCAACCCGTACCGGCATTCCCACCTGGGCGACCCTGCCCCCTGGCAACACCTGCTCGGGGCGCGTCAGGCGGCGGAATACCTGGGGGTGCTGCGGGCCAGCCTGGCGGCACCCCAGGTGGCGCGGGACCTGCGCCTACCGGGCTATCGTGCCTACATCAAGGCCCTGGAGGAACAGCTCGACCTGGTCCTGGCGGGTGACCTGACCCCGGAGGCGGGTCTGGCCGCCGCGGCCCGCGCCTGGGAGGCGCTCACCGATCGGCTTGGCCGCAATAGCCAGCGCCACCACTACCGCCAAGCCATGGGCCTGCCGGCGGACCCGCCATGAAGCTGGCCGGGGTCAAAGGCCGCCTGCTGCTGATCCTCGGACTGGCGGGGTTGGCGTTGCTGGCCGCCAGCGCGACCGCACTGATCGCTCTGCTGGAGATACGCGAGGAGGTCGCCGCGATCACCGAGCAGGCCCTGCCAGCTTCCGGTGCGGCCCTGGTCCTGGCCCGGGTGGGCGAGCGGCTGCAGGATCGTACCCCGGCGCTGATGGCCGCCAAGGGCGCCGATGCCCGCCAGCGTCAGACGGACCTGATCAAGGCAGACCTGCTGCTGCTCGCCAGCGAGACGGAACGCCTACGCCACCTGCACCCGGGGGGCAACACCGGAGGGGTCGAGGGTATCGCCCGCCTCGCCCCGGAACTGGCGGACAACCTGCGAGACCTGGCTGGCCTGTTGGAGTCGAGTGCCGCGCAGAGCACCGCCCTTGAACGCCAGCGCAACGTGCTCCTCGCCCTTCGCGAGCGGGTGCAGCAGACCCTGGTGCCTTCCATCCTCGCCGTCGCCGATGTCGTCGGCCGGGGCTCCACCGTACAGGAGGGACTCTTCCGCCAGGCGGCCCTTGCCCAAGGCCCCCTGCTGGAGGCGGAACGGCTGGTGGGGTTTGCCTTCGGCGAGCTGTTGGTCGGCGCGGCCGCGCCAACACAGGAACGACTGGGACAGGCCCGTGGCACCGTCGCACGCCTGCGTGACCGGCTCGCGTCGGTGATCCCTGCGGTCCCCTCGGGGCTCCGGTTTGAACTTAAGGGCGCAATCGACGAGCTGGATCGGCAAATGGCCCTCGACGGGGTGTTCGGCCTGCGCGAGGGCGAGCTCGCGGCCCTCGAACGGGCAGACAACCTGGTCGCCGGCGGCCGTCTCATCGCCGTGCAACTCAAGGAGAGGGTCGATGCACTGGTGTTGTCCGCCAACCAGAACATCGTTCATGCGGCCGCCGCCATGGGCGATACCGTCCTCGCCAACACGATTCTATTCATCGGCGTGAGTGTCTCTGTCGTCCTGCTGGCAACGCTCTTCTCGTATCGCTTCGTGGTGCGCGATATCAGCCTGAACCTGCGCGCGGTCACCCAGGCCATGCAGCGGCTCGCCGCCGGGGAACGCGAGGCCCGGGTGCCGGCCACCGAGCGGCGCGACGAGATCGGCGACCTCGCCCGGGTCTTCAGCGTCTTCAAGGAACAGGCCTTCCGGGTCGAGACCCTGCACCGGGACTTGCTCGATAAGTCGCAGCTGCTGGTAACCACGTTCGACAGCATGAATGACGGGCTTACGGTCTTCGACGGGGCCGGCCGGCTCGTCGCGTGGAATCCGCAAGTCCTGCGCCTCTATGGTCTGTCCCAGAACGATATCGGCCTGGGTGCGCCGCTGGCGCGCATCCTCCAGGTGCTGAACGACAAGGGGGCGCGAGTCTGTACGACCCTGGGCGAGGACATTCCGCTATCGGATCTGCCTGCGGCCAGTCGGGTCGGAGACCGACAGTTCGAGGTCCACTGTCCGGATGGGCGCGTCGTGGAACTGCGCCGCAATGCGGTCCCGGGGGGCGGTATCGCCACCCTGCACATGGATGTCACCGAGCGTCGGGCGATGGAGGGCCAGCTCCGCCAGGCCCATAAGATGGAGGCCGTGGGTCAGCTCACGGGCGGTATCGCCCACGACTTCAATAACATCCTGGGTGCTATCGTCGGCAACCTGACCTTCATTGAGCCGGCCCTGCAGGCCGACGTTGGCATGCACGAACGCTGGAAGCGGGCCATGGGTGCCGCCGACCGGGCGGCACGGCAGGTCCAGCGGCTACTGGCCTTCTCACGCCGCCAGCGGCTCGCCCCGGAGATCGTTGACGTGAATGCCCTGATCGGCGGCATGCTGGATCTGCTCGAGTCCAGCCTGGGTCATGGGGTCACTCTGACAACGGAGCTAGCGCCCGGGCTGCCGGCGGTGCGCGTCGATCCCGGTCAACTGGAGAACACCCTCATCAATCTGGCGATCAACGCCCGCGACGCCATGCAGGGCGAGGGGAGCATCACCCTCACGACGGCCCGGATGGATGCGCAGGCGGTAGAGATCGTCGTCGGCGACACGGGCTGCGGCATCCCGCCGGAGCTGCTCGACCGCGTTTGGGAGCCCTTCTTTACCACCAAGCCGTCGGGCAAGGGAAGCGGCCTTGGACTGAGCATGGTCTACGGCTTCGTGCAGCAGTCCGGCGGTGAGTTGCGCCTCGACAGCGCGCCGGGACGGGGGACCAGGGTGCACATCGCCCTGCCGATCGCCATCCAGGCGAAGCATGTGGTGGACGCGACCGACAACAACGACGGGGGCACTTCAGGGTTACTGCCCCGCGGTGAAGGAGAGACCATTCTGATGGTCGATGACGACCCGGATCTATTGGCTGCCACCGCCGACCAACTCGCGGGCCTCGGCTACCGCGTCATGACGGCGAACAACGGTACCGCGGCGCTCGACACCTTGGGGCGGGAGCCTGCCATACGCCTGCTCTATACGGACGTGGCCATGCCCCCGCCCTGGGACGGTGCCGCGTTGGCCCGCGAGGCCCTGTCGCGGCGGCCGAACCTCGCCGTTGTGTTCACCTCGGGGGAACACCGGGAGGTCACCGGGCCCGCCGCCGAGTTGCTGCCAAAACCGGTCCCGCTCGACCGATTGGCGCACGCGGTGCGCCGGGTGCTCGATGGTCAGACCTTCTCCACATCCACCCCGAAGACATAGCCCGCGCCTCGCTCCGTACGGATGAGCCTCGGGGCCTGTGGATTGGGCTCCATCTTTCGGCGCAACCGCAGGATCAGGACATCGATGGTGCGGTCGAATACATCGGCATCGTAGGAATGGGTACGCTCCAGGAGATGCTCGCGGCTCAGCACCCGGTGCGGCGCATCAACCAGGGCTTCGAGCAGCAAGTACTCCGCGTTGGTCAGGGAAATGGGGTTCCCGCTGGGGTCGGTCAGCACGCGGGCACTCCGGTCGAGCAGCCAGCCGGCGAAGCGCCTGCAATCGTGCGCTAACGATGCTGACGGTGCCATCCCTATGGGCTTCCCCGACGTTCGCCGCAGCACGGCCTTGATTCGCGCCACCAGCTCCCGCGGATTGAAGGGCTTCACTACATAGTCATCAGCTCCCATCTCCAGGCCGACGATGCGGTCGATATCGGAGCCCATGCCCGTCAGCATGATGATGGGGATCGCGGAGGTGGCGCGCAGACGGCGGGCGATGGTCAGGCCATCCTGATCGGGCAGCCGGATATCAAGCAGGATGATGTCCGGCGTCCGTTCCCGCAGGGCCGCGACCAGATCCGCCTCACTACCGGCCTCGAACGCCGCCCAGCCTTGCTGGCGTACCTCATGGCTCACGACGTCCCGGATATCCGCATCGTCGTCAACGATGAGCACTTGAATCATTTTTGCGCCATAACCGGTGGGGGAAATACACGGCGGGTACGTTGTGAAGGCACGTGCGCCCCGGGTGCCCTCCCGCCGGGCCAGTGTAGCGGATACGGGGCGCGCCGCGGCGATAGCCCCGCGGCGGATTTCCCTTTCACCGACGCAGCAATGCTCCCGACAAGGGCGCGGAATAGACCTTCGCTCGTGCCTGATCGCCATTGCCGAGACATCCCAGGATGACCCGCCGACGCCTCGCCTGAGGTAGGCTAGCCTGCGTACCTGAATAGGTACTCCTACTTGCCAATTCCGGCCCATGGGGCACACTTGATCTGCGCCACCCCGACGCACCACCCGAGACCCACCGACGGAAGAACAGGAGGCCGAGATGCCACAAAACGACAAGCCAGACACCGTTGATCGCATGGTCAATGCCTACGACCGGATGCTCGAGGCGACTCACGACGCCGTCGCCGAGGCCCAGAAAGAGACAGTCCCGCGGATGCGCGAGATCCTGGAGAAGGCCCGCGACCAGATGGTCGAATTTGGCGAACTGACCCGTGAGGAGGGGGCCAAGGTGGCCGACTACCTGGAACGCGACATCAAGGACGCGGCGAGCTACATCGCATCCACCGGGGAGGATCTGCGCGCCTGGTGGCAGTTCGACCTCAAGCTCATGGAACAGCGAATGCTGGACATGTTCACCAGCGTGGCGGACCAGACCAGTCTCCAGTTGCGCGAGTGGGCGGAGCAGGCCCGCCAGGCCCCAGCCTACCGCACCGGTGAGATCACGGGTCCCGGGACCCTGGTCTGCAAGGGATGCGGCGAGGGTCTGACCTTCGTCAAGGCCGGGCGTATCCCCGTTTGTCCCAAGTGCGGCGGGACCGGGTTCAAGCGCGAGACCACCCCCTTAGAACCTCAAGCCTAGCGCCCGGCAACCCCCAGCCGCAGCCGCGCCCGCAACCGACGCATAAGGTCCGGGTCGAGGGCATCCGGGGCCAGGACCAGCGAACAACGCCACCAAGACGGGCCCCGGAAGTTGAGCACCACCAGTCGGGTGCCGACGTAGGTCGATGGTGCCAGTCGGGCCGGAACCCGTCGCCCCGAGCCCAGGGTCAGTTCCCAGCCATCCTCGCCCCAGACGGCCTCACGCACCGCCCAAGGGGTGCGTGGCCAGAGGTGGGTGAGTGCCTGCCAGACGCCGCTCAACCCGATCAGGACAAGCCCCCCGACCCGCCAGGGCCAGGGGATCGGCAGGGCCAGGACGCAGGCAACGGCCCCGGTGTGAGTCAGCACGATGAAGGCCGCAAGCCACCGCGACAGGCGCGACAGGAGGTGCAGCGGCGGTCGCAGGTGGTGATCCGCCACGGGGTGACCTGTCGGCGTTGTGCTGGGGCGCAGACATCAAGCCCGGGGCCCGCGACCGGATCCCGACGCCGCCTTCAACGCCCGGGATAACCCGGGTGATACCCGGGGGCCTGTCGCGACCATCCGGGCTCGGGGGCATAGGGCGGGACCGCATAACTCCGCGGCGGCATGCGCCCACCCCAAGTTGGAAACGCTTCCTGCCGGGCTGCCCGATGCAAGGCCTCATACTCCGCCAGGATGCGCGCCCGCTCGATTGCCCCGGGGGTGGCGGCGGCAGCGCCCACGGGGGTCGGTGCGGACTGAGACGCCGGAGCCGGAGACGTCGCCTGGCCCGGTGCCTGGTACGGAACCTGAGTAGGAGCCACCGGGTGCGCCTCGGTCACTGCCTCGGCGAAGGCCCTGGCCTCCGCAGGGGTCACCGTCGGCGCGACGACGGCTGGGGCGACAGTTGGGGCGACAGCCGGCGCGGGCACCGCAGCCGCAACCGGAGCATCGAGGAGGACACTCGGCGGGCCGGGCGGTTCAGGGTCGCCGACGGGGGCCAGTTCGGCGGGGGCCAGTTCGTCGGCCCTGGTCACAACGCCGGTCCCAGCCTCGGCCTGGGACTGGCCGGGGCCAGACGTCGCCACGGGGGCGATGACTGATGTTGGCGGGGCAGAGACGACGGGGGCAACCGCGGCGGCGGCCCTGTCATCCATCTGCGCCGCTCGGCGATGGGGTTCCACAGCGGCAAGATAGAGGACGCCCACGGCGAGCACCGTGCCCCACAACACCAGGGCCGGCCACCAGCCGGCGCCCCCCTGAGCCCTTCGTTCGGTCATAACGTCCTCCGTTCCTGGTCATTACATGGCAAGGGATAGGTCCGGCCGGCGGGCCGATGCCGCCGCTGCGCTGGGGGCGCGGGGTCAGGGAGCCGAGACATCCGAGTCGGGGTCGAGCCCCGCGGCCAGTACCTCCAGCCAGCGGCCAACATCGGCCCGGCAATGGTCCAGATTGGCCTCGATCTCTGCCATCAGGCCCTCGCCCCCATCCGGTGCCTTGCCCGCGGCCCAGTTGACCACGAAGGCGGCACAGGCATAGCAAAGGCCCAACTCCCGGGCCAGGGCTGCCTCGGGCATCCCGGTCATCCCCACGAGATGGGAACCGTCGCGCTCCAGGCGGATCACCTCCGCTGCGGTCTCCAGACGCGGCCCCTGCACCGCAGCATAGGTCCCGCCGTCCACGGGGTTCAGCCCGGCGAGCCGTCCGGCCTGCAACAGAGACCTGCGCAAGGTATCGCAATAGGGCCGTGTAAAGTCGATATGCACCACGGTCCCATCGCCGCCGTCGGAGAAGGTCTGGGGGCGCCCGTAGGTGTAATCGATCAGTTGATCCGGCACCGCCAGGACCCGCGGCCCAAACGCCGCCCCTATGCCCCCCACCGCCGCCAGGGCCACAACATGACTGGCGCCTGCCTGTTTCAGGGCCCAGAGGTTGGCGCGGTAGTTGATTGCGTGGGGGGGGATGGAATGTCCGACCCCGTGGCGGGGCAAAAACAGAATCTCGCTCCCCCCCAGGGTCCCCTCGGCGATGGCGGCCGAGGTCTGGCCGAAGGGGGTGTCAGGGCCAGGCCCCGAGGGGACCTGCGCCCCCGCCAGGGCGGCGAAGCCCGAGCCCCCGATGATCGCGATGCGGCCCATGCGGCTAAGACTCCGGTGGAAATGGACGCCGATTTTACCCCAGCGGCGGGGCCGGCGATCCGGCATCAGGGTCTGGCCAATAAAAAAGAGGCTATGGCGGGATGCGGTGTCGGGAGGAACGGGGTCGTCAGCGCTGATTCGTCTTGGAGTCAGGCGCAGCCGTCAACGCGGCCATCCTTGGCCCTGGACTCGGGCATCCTGCCGGAATGGCACCGCAAAGGGCCAAAAGCAGAGGGCCTGGGCCAGAGCCGCCGCCCTGTCCCCCGACCCGCGACCCCAGACTCGCCGCCGCGAGTGGGCTCAAGCCGCGCGGGACTCCCGGAACATCCCGATCTCCACAAGCTTGGGGAACAGGACCTGCTCCTCGCGCTCGATGCGTTGGGTCAGCATCGAAAAGACCTCCCGGGTCTCGTCCAGAAATTCCTCGGGAAATTTGTAATCCGTGTGCTTTAGCCACTTACGGTGATAGTCGTCGAAGGTCTTGCGCAGCGGCTTCTCGCCGCTGATAAAGCCCCAGGCGATGGACTTGACGCGCGGGTCCTCGTGGATCAAGAGGCTCGGGTAGATACTGCGGTCTTCGTCCGCCAAATGCCGTTTGACCCTCTCCCCGAGGTCGCACAGCAGCTCATAGGCCGTCTTGGCGTTGGGCCGTACCTTGAGCGACTCCGGGGTGAGAATCGACTGAAGATCGTCGATCATCTGCCGAAGCTCCGCGTGGTTGCCGCGGTAATCGTCCAGTGTCTGCATTGTTCCACCCTCGTCGACATTCTTGTGTGTGCCTGACCGATGCACATCCTGTCACCCGCCACCAGATCGGGGATCTGAATGCGCCGGCCGGAGTCGATGCGGTCCGCTGCGCCGGGCCTGACGGCCAAGGATGCACCGCCGCATGGTGGTGGGTGTTTAGCGCAAAAGTACCTGGCTGTCAAAACTCCAGAAGGACCATCGGACAAAAGGACACGACCGCTGCGCTGACGTCAGACGTCCCGATCCGCCACGGCGAAGATCCCGTCGGCATTGCGGAAGTAGCTGTGATAGTCGAGGCCAAAACCGATCAGGTAGCGATCCGGTACCCGTACTCCAACGAAGTCGGCGGTAATAGCCACCGACCGCACCCGCTCCTTCTCCACCAGGACGGCGCTATGGACGCTCAGGGCCCCGTCCTCGCGGCAGGCCTGCACTACCCGGTCCAGGGTCACACCCTCGTCGAGGATGTCATCCACCACCAGGACATGCTCGCCGCGGATGGCCGCGCTGGGGCGATGGAGCCAGTCCAGATCACCGCCGCGGGTGGTGCCCCGGTAGCGGGTGGCGTGCACATAGTCCAGGCGCAAGGGAAAGCCCAGGCGCGGCAACAGGCGTCCGACCACCACAATGCCACCCGTCACCACGCACAGGACCAGCGGGTCCTTATCCTGGAGAACGGCGGCGATCTCCCCCGCCATGCGCTCCAAGGCCTGCTCGACCCTGTCGGACGGGACCAACAATTCGGCGCGGGCGGCAATAGCATCATAGTCGGAGCGGGAGATCTTCATGGGGTGCAACTCCTGAACAGAAAGCGGACAAAGCGATCGCCGACAGCTTGCACCGCATCGATCCGACGGGCAATCGCGGCTGGACGATCTGCTGTAAGCCCACGATCACACCCGCCCATAGTCTTCCCTCCGCCCCAGCCAGCGCCGGATCAAGGGATCAACCAGATCGGGGCGATCTCGCAGCAGCAGGTCCGCCGCCCGCTGTGCCGCCGGGAGCAGAGACTGGTCGCGGGCAGGGTCTGCAACCCGGAAGGCGAGATCGCCCGTTTGCCGTGTCCCCAGCACCTCCCCGGGGCCGCGCATCTCCAGGTCCTTCTGAGCGATGACGAACCCACTGGATTCCCGGCGCAGGGTGTCCAGACGTTCCCATGCCTGGCCCGACAAAGGGGCGCGATAGAGCAGCACACAAAAGCTCGCCTGGGCACCCCGCCCAACTCGCCCGCGCAGTTGGTGCAATTGGGCCAACCCCAGGCGTTCTGGGTTCTCGACGATCATCAGGCTGGCATTAGGCACGTCCACCCCGACCTCGATCACCGTAGTCGCCACCAACAGGTCCAAGTCGCCGGCCGCGAAGGTCCGCATGACTGCGTCGCGCTCCGGCCCCTTGATGCGACCGTGGACCAGACCAACCCGCAAGCCCGGCAGGCTCTCCACCAACTGGCGCGCGGTCTCCTCGGCGGCCTGGCACTCCAGCACCTCGGACTCCTCGATCAGGGTGCACACCCAATAGGCCTGGCGCCCCTCGCCGCAGGCCTGACGGACGCGCTCGATCACTTCATCGCGACGTGCATCGGGGATGGCGACCGTGGCAATCGGAGTGCGCCCCGGTGGCAATTCGTCGATCACCGACAGGTCCAGGTCGGCATAGACCGTCATGGCCAGCGACCTGGGGATTGGGGTGGCGGTCATGATGAGCTGGTGCGGGGCCAGTCCCTCACGCGCGCCCTTCTCCCGCAGACGCATGCGCTGGTGAACGCCGAAACGGTGCTGCTCGTCGATGACGACCAGGCCGAGATTGGCGAAGGCGACATCCTCCTGGAACAGGGCGTGGGTCCCGACCATGACCCGGGCCGAGCCGTCGGCGATCCGTTCCAGCAGCCCGGCCCGCTCGCGTCCCTTGTGGCGCCCGGCAAGCCAAAGGGGCTCTATCCCTAATGGCGTCAGCCAGGCCGACAGATTGCGTAGGTGCTGCTCGCCGAGCAACTCCGTCGGGGCCATGAGGGCCACTTGGTGGTCCGCCTCCACGGCCTGGAGGGCCGCCAGGACGGCCACGATGGTCTTGCCCGAGCCCACATCGCCCTGGAGCAGGCGGAGCATCGGGATGGGGGACTCCAGATCCGCGGCTATCTCCGTCAGGACCCGCCCCTGGGCGGCGGTCAGCACAAAGGGCAGGTTCGAGCGCAGGCGCTGGCGAAGGGCCCCATCGCCCGCCAGGCGAGGGGCGGCGATGCGTCGCTGCTCCTCCCGCAGTCGGCGCAGGCTCACCTGATGGGCGATCAGTTCCTCGAAGGCCAGGCGACGGAAGGCCGGGTGGCGGCGTTCCAGGAGATCGTCTAAGTTCGCCGTCAGCGGCGGGCGGTGCAGGTAGGCGATGGCAGCGGACAGATCCGGCAGGCCCAGTGGGGCCGTGAGCTGCTTCGGCAACAGGTCTGGCAGGAGGGAGGCCCCACGCCCCAGCCACTCCAGGGCCTGGTCGGTCAGGGATCGCCAGGTCGCCTGGTGCATGCCCTCGGTGGAGGGGTAGATGGGCGTGAGGGCGTCGGCCACCGCCGGGTCCGCCTCAGCCCCGCGGATCTGGTACTCGGGGTGGACAATCTCCAGCGACTGGGGCCCCTGACGGACCTCGCCATAGCAGCGCAGGGAAACCCCCGGCCTCAGGCCCTCCCGCTGCGCCTGGGAGAAATGGAAGAAACGCAGCAGCAGCCCCCGGGCCTCGCCGTCGGCCAGCCAGACCTTGAGCGAGCGCCGCCGCCCAAAAGCGACCTCGGCGGCAACCACAACCCCCTCCACCAGGGCCTCACCCCCCGGGGCGAGGTCGGCGATGGGGGTCAGGCGGGTGCGGTCCTGGTAGCGGCTGGGGAGGTGGAACAGCAGGTCCTGGACCGAGGTCACCCCAAGCCCGGCCAGGCGCTCGGACAGGCGCGGCCCGACCCGCTTGAGGCGATCGATGGGGACCTCGCCGTCGTCGGTCATACGCCGGGCGCGTGGTTCGACATGGACTGGACGGATGGATTTCGCATGGTCTCCTCCCGGGGACGGAATGCACCGAGTCTAATCCAATACCTTGAAATCGAGGGAGGGGGTGGTGGTGGGGCTCAGACCCGGTGCACAGCCCGGCGAGTGTGTCTGGCAAGACCGCAGACCGGACGCAATGGCCGATGGGTCTCCGGCGGCCAGGGACACCGGATGGGGACAGCGGGCGCGGACCCGGGGCGGGCCAGGGTCATTCAGTCTCCTCAAAGCGATCGGCAATCAGGGCGACGAGGGCGCCGATGGCCTCGGCCTCGTCCACCCCATCGACCTCGAGCGTGACGCGACAGCCCCTGCCGGCGGCAAGCATCATCACCCCCATGATGCTCTTGCCGTTGACCCGTAACCCGTTGTGCTCGACCTGGACGGAGCTGCCAAAGGCCCCGGCGATCCGAACCAGCTTGGCCGCAGCGCGGGCGTGCAGGCCAAGCTTGTTGACGATAGGAACCTCGACCCGAATCACGGCTGGCCGGTCTCCACGGTTGCCGCGGCCGCGGAGCGCCTGCAACGCATGACCCCCTCGCGACCCGCGTTCAGGGCCTTGTCCGCCAGGGCATCCAGGGGCAAGTCGGGATAGTTGAGGACCCGCACCAACATGGGCAAGTTGACCCCGGCAACGGCGAGCACCCGCGGGCGGTCCTGCAAGGCGGCGGCGATATTGGCGGGGCTCGACCCGAAGAGGTCTGTCAAGACCAGCACCCCATCCCCCTGGTCGAGCTGCGCGGCCAAGTCGATCGCAGCGACGCGCAGGGCGTCCCGGTCGGCATCGTCTGTCACCGTCAAGGCATGGGCCGGTAGCGGGCAGGTCCCGAGCATGCGCACAACGGTGGCGAGCAGGGCCGCGCCGATGTCATTATGGGTAATCAGCAGCAGGCCGACGCTCATGGCAGGTCCCGATGGCGGACCATGACGCTGTGACCGCCGGCCTCGAAGTGCCGTCGCAGTTCCTCAGCCATATAGACCGAGCGGTGCTGGCCGCCGGTACAGCCGAAGGCGACAGTGAGGTAGCATCGCCCGTCGGTCTCAAAACGCGGAACCCAACGATCAAAGAAGGCGATCAGGTCGGTACGCATCTCCCCGACCCCCGGGCTGGCATCCAGGAACTCCGCGACCGCCCGGTCGCGACCGGTCAAGGAACGCAGTTCGGGCTGCCAGTGGGGATTGGGTAGGCAACGCACGTCGAAAAGAAAATCCACATCGTGGGGTATCCCATTCTTGAACCCGAAGGATTGCAGCAGAATGGCTGCCTTCGGCGAGGTATTGCCGGCGATGCGCTCGCGCACCAGACCACCCAACTCGTGGACATTGGTGTGGGTGGTGTCGATGGTGGCCGCAGCCTCGGCGCGGATGGGCTCCAGCAGGCGCCGCTCCAGTTCGATGGCCTCCGCCAGGGGGCGATCCGCCCGTGTCAGAGGGTGCTTGCGGCGGGTCTCGCTGAAGCGCTTGATGAGGGTGTCGGTGTCCGCCTCCAGGAACAGCACCCTGCAATCGACGCCCTGGACCCGGGCGTGGCGGATCAGCTCCGGGAGATCGTGCAGGTGTTGCTCGGTGTTGCGCGCATCGATGCCGACCGCGGTGAGGGAGTAGGCAGCGTCCGAGACCCCCGTGAGCCCCAGGACCATCTCCTTGAGCAGGAAAACCGGGAGGTTATCGATGCTGTAGTAGCCAAGGTCCTCCAGGGTGCGCAGGGCCACGCTCTTGCCGGAACCCGACAGCCCACTGACGATCACCAATCGCATGGATTGATCCTTAGTAAGGTTTCTCGTTGTTAGTCTTGAGTGCTTGGTTTGATATTTCAATTCAATCCAATACGAAAAAGACTAGAAAAATAGCACAAGGGCATAGCGGCATCGGTTAGGGGCCTCAGTCCACACCTACCCATATCTCGGCGATTAGGAATTGTCTCGCATGGAGACACAAAGACGCGGAGCAACAAAAGCAGTGGAAAACAACCCTCGCCGGACGGCGCGATGGGGCATGCCTTGGCGACGACACGGCTGGGGACACGCCTGAACCCCTTCCAGTAATGCCTAAATCTCCTGACGCATGATGTAACGCATTGTTTTTTGCTTCTCTGTGCCTCCGTGTCTCCGCGAGAAGCTCAAGAGATATGGGTAGTGACATGGCCTCAGTCCGGATCCCCGCCCAACGCAGCGACATTGTCCTCCAGGGCGCGGCTCTGGCGCTCTGCGAAATCCACGCCGGCATCATAGCCGCGGATGCGGAGGTTCTGACTGCGCACCGCTGCCTCCACCAGGATCGCCAGGTTGCGCCCAGGGGCGACCGGCATGGTGACTTCGGCAACGGCCACCCCCAGCACGCTGCGCGCCGAAAGGCTGCCGGCAAGGCGGTCGATCCCGCCCAACTCTTCCGGGGTCATGACCTTGAGGTTGATGATGAGATTGAGGTGCCCGCTCTGGGCCACGGCGCTCTCGCCGAACATGGCGCGGATGTTCAGCACCCCCAACCCACGGACCTCCAGGAAATCGCGCAGCAGGGGCGGACAGGTGCCATCGAGGGTCTCCGGGGCCACCCTGGCAAACTGCGGGGCATCGTCGGCAATCAGCCGATGCCCGCGCGAGATCAAGTCCAGGGCCAACTCGCTCTTTCCAATGGCGGGGTCACCCACCAGCAGCACCCCCGTACCCAGCACGTCCATGAAGACCCCATGCAGCAGGACCACCTCCGCCAGTGCGTGAGTCAGGAAGTAGCGCAGCCGCGCGATAATGTCCTCATCGCCCAGGGGTGAGGACAGGACTGGGGTCCCCCGGTCTGCGGCCAGGGTCAGGATCACCTGCTCTGGGGTGATACCGTCGGCGAAGATGATGGCCGCAGGTCGCCCGGCAAAGAGCTTGCGTAGGGTCTCGTCGTGGGCAGGACCGGCAAGGTCGGTCAGGTAGACCAGCTCCGGGTGGCCGATGACCTGGATGCGATTGGGGTGGATGCAATTGAGCGAGCCGACCAGGGCCTGGCGTGCGCTCGCGGGGTCTGCGTCGCGCAGGGGCCTCATGGCCTCGGGCCTGGGGGTCAACCAACCCAGCCGCAGCGAGGCCCCGATGCGCTCGACCAGACCCTGAAGGGTATCGACGGGGCTCATGGCTGCGGCGCGGCGGGACCCCAACCCGCGAACAGTCGCAGCACCTCCTCCGGCGACTGGGCAGCATGCAGGTCCAGGCGCAGGGAGGCATCGCTGAACATCCGTGCCAGGGCCGACAGGAGCTGGAGGTGGGTCTCGTTGGCCTCCTCCGGAACGATCAGGGCGAAGGCCAGATCCACCGGCCGATTGTCTATGGCATCGTAATCGATGCCCTGGCGCAGCCGGATGAAGGCCCCGCGGGCCTGTGTGACATCCTCCATGCGCGAGTGAGGCAGCGCGATACCATGCCCCAGACCCGTGCTCCCCAGACGCTCGCGCTCGAGCAGATGCTCGAAGACGGCCTCCTGGGTGAGAACCCCATGGCCGGCCGCGAGCAGGCCGGCGAGCGCTTGGAGCAGACGCTTCTTGCTGGAGAGATCCAGGCCGCAGGTAATACGGTCGGCGACCAGGAATTGGGGGGGAAACATCAGTGGCGGCTCCCGATGGCTGGCGGTGCGCGGGACCGCCCTATCTTGGCATAAGCTTCGCCTCGCGGGGGTGCCCTGAGGCCCCCGGCGGGCGTCGCCGTGTTGGACGATCATCCTGAGGATGGCTTGCACCGGGCGGGGCCAGGCCTGGCCTGGCCCCGGGACTGGACTATTCGGCCTCTGACTCGGGCTCCGCCTGGGCTGTGGCGCGGTGGCCGATCTTTTTCTCTTTGTGGCGCAGGACCTGGCGGTCGAGCTTATCGATCAGGGTGTCGATGGCGGCGTACATGTCCTCATGGACGGAGTCGGCAAACACCTTGGCCCCATTGACGTGCAGGGTTGCCTCGGCCTTCTGGCGCAGCTTCTCGACGCTGAGAATGACGTGCACGTTGAGCACTTGATCGAAGTGCCGCGCAAGCCGCTCGAATTTGTTGTCGACATAGCCGCGCAGGGACTCGGTGATGTCGATGTGGTGACCGGTCAGGTTAATTTGCATAGATTCACTCCTAATGATACAGACGCCCGTTAAATCAGACGCTTGCGCTCGCTCGAGGGTGGGATGCCCAGTGCCTCGCGGTACTTGGCGACTGTCCGCCGCGCGACCTTGATGCCCTGCTCGTCAAGAATGTCCGCCAGCTTGTGATCGCTGAACGGCTTGCCGGGTGCCTCGGCGGCAACCAGCTTGCGCAGCAGGGCACGGATCGCGGTGGACGAACACTCGCCGCCAGAAGCCGTGTTGACGTGGCTGGAGAAGAAGTATTTGAACTCGAGGGTGCCGCGGGGGGTGTGCATGTACTTCTGGGTGGTGACCCGAGAGACAGTAGATTCGTGAAGTTCGAGGGCAGAGGCAATATCGCGCAGGACCATCGGCTTCATCGCCTCCTCGCCATACTCCAGAAACTCCCGTTGTAGCTCCACGATCTTGGTCGCAACCCTCAGCACCGTGTCGTTGCGGCTGGCCAGACTCTTGATGAACCAGCGCGCTTCTTGGAGATGGTCCTTCAAGCAGGCGTTCGCCGCGGCCTGGTCGGCACGCCGAAGCAGCTTGGCATAATCGGCGTTCACTCTCAGTTTAGGCGTAGTCTCCGGGTTTAGCTCGCAGTGCCAGGCCCCTCCGCGACGGGTCACCAACACGTCAGGGATGATGTACTCCGGCTGCATGTCTGCCACCGCCGAACCCGGGCGGGGGTTGAGCGAGCGAATCAGCCCGATGGTCAACGCCAGGTCCTGCGGATTGAGTCCGAGCCGCCGGGAAATGGCGTCCATATCACCCTTGGCCAGACGCTGGAAGTGATGGGTACATACGGCGATGGCCGTGGCCCGCAACGGGGTGTCAGCGGGAAGTTGACGCAATTGCAGCAGGAGACACTCCTGCAGATCGCGGGCGGCCACCCCGGGAGGATCGAAGGATTGGACCTGATGGACAACCGTCTGGACCTCGTCGGGACCGACGTCGGGGCTGGCGATGGTCGCCACCAGTTCATCGATGTCCGCACTGAGATAGCCATCGAGGCTGATGGCGTCGATGACAGCGGTGGCGATGGCGCGGTCGGACTCGTCCAGGCGGCTTAAATTTAGCTGCCAGAGGAGGTGGTCATGCAGGGTCAAAGGGCTGCCGCGATGAGCAAAGGGGTCGTAGTCGGCATTGTCCTCCCCACTCTGTCGGCCGCTGGGCAAATTGCTCTCGAAGGTATCGTCCCACTGACTGTCCAACGTGAGTTCGTCGCCCATCGAGGTCTCCTCGGGGCGGAACTCGCGGTCTTCCGGGGCCTCTCGGATCTCCTGAGCCGCAGCGGCCATGGCCTCCACCGGGTCAGGGGACTGGCCGACACCGAGACCATCGCTGGGGGCGGTCGCACCGATACCGGCCGTGCGGTCGGCCTCGTCGGACTCCTCGAGCATGAAGTTCGAGTCCAGGGCCTCCTGGATCTCGCGTTGCAGGTCCAGGGTCGAGAGTTGCAGCAGCCGGATGGCCTGCTGCAACTGCGGCGTCATGGTCAGGGATTGTCCAAGCCGAAGCTGGATCGTCTGTTTCATGGACGCAAGCCGGGGGAACCGATACGCAAATTAGATGCCATGTGTCGATTCTAGCCTATTCGGGCCCGGTCCAGACAATGGGTTTGGGTTCCGCCACCGGGGCATTACCCCTGGCTCCAGGGCTCACAGGGTGAAGTGCTCGCCCAAGTAGACGGCACGCACCTCGGCGTTGTCGAGCAACTCCGCAGGGGTGCCCTCGGCGATGACCCGGCCATCGCTGATGATGTAAGCCCGGTCGCAGATATCCAGGGTCTCGCGCACGTTGTGGTCGGTGATCAGGACGCCGAGGTGGCGGTCGCGCAGGTGGGAGACGATGCCCTTGATATCCCCTACAGCGATGGGATCAACCCCGGCGAAGGGCTCGTCGAGGAGCATCACCTTCGGGTCCACCGCCAGGGCGCGGGCGATCTCCAGGCGGCGACGCTCCCCGCCTGAGAGACTCAAGGCCAGGGATTCGGCGACATGGGCGATGCCCAGCTCTTCGAGCAATTCCAGACAGCGGCCCTCCTGTTGGTCAGGATCGAGGTCGCGGCGGGTCTCCAGTACCGCCAGGACATTGTCGCGGGCATTGAGTTTGCGGAAGACCGAGGGTTCCTGGGCCAGGTAGCCCAGGCCACGGCGCGCCCGGGCGTGCATGGGCAGCAGGGTGATGTTTTGATCCGCGAGTTGGATGGTCCCGGTATCCGAGGCGATCAGCCCGACGATGAGGTAGAAACAGGTGGTCTTGCCCGCGCCGTTGGGTCCGAGGAGGCCGACCACCTCGTTGGCATCCACGCAGACGCTGACTCCATGGAGCACCTGACGCCGACCATAGCGTTTGGTCAGGTGACGCGCCTCCAGCATACTCACCGACCGGTCGCCTTACCCGGACCCGCTCCGGCACCCGCCGCCGGAGGGCGGGCACCGGCCTTTGAATCGCCCTTCTGCCCGGCCTTTGGCCCAGGCGAGGGCTTCTGAGCGGCCGGCGCTTCCGGTTTCTTCTCGGGGGTGATGGTGATCTTGACCCTGCCCGTCCCCTGGGCGCTGGCCCCGGCCATGACGCGCGCATGGGCACGGTCGTAGACGATGCGTTCGCTGGCGAAGCGGTCTGCCGCCTGGGTCAGCTCCGCCCGGTCGATGAGGGTTAGCTCGTCCTTGTCGACGTCGTATTCCATCCGTTGGGCATGGGCATTGACCTCCCCCTTCTCCCCCTCGACGTCCTGGCGGTAGCGCACCGGGTTACCCAGGGCCGTGATGAAGCGCGGTCGGCGATCCTCGTGGTGCTGGACCGTCACATGGTCTGCCAGGATGCGCATGCTGCCCTGATCGGTCTGGACGTTGCCGATGTAGACGCTCAGGTGCTTGATGTCGTCGATCTCGACGCTGTCTGCCTCAATGAAGATCGGCTGGTCCTGATCGCCCTCCAGCGCGAGCACCCTGCCAACGTCCCCCATGACAAGACCCAGCAGCATCATGCCCAACAACGCCCTGCCCAAGGACGTCGGCGCAGCGCGGTGACGTGGCACGCAGGGAGGAAGGGGGCACCGAAACCGTGACTGAGCGAGGCGCATGGCGATCCTGATCGGGGAACTGGAACGGAGGGCAAACAGGGCGGGATTATTGCACGGCGAACCGCCCGCGGGCGCGTCCAAGGAAAGTGGCCCGCAATTCCGTCTCGCCGAACCAAGCCTGCATCCCGGTGGAGGTCAGCCAGTCGTCGTTGCTGTCGATGCGCACCGGCATGGCCGTTTCGGCATAGTTCTGACGCGGGTGTACCAGGAGCTCGCTGGTCCTCAGGTGGATAGGTCGCAGGCCCCCGGCACCCTCACGGTCGGCCAGAACCTCACCCCGGAGCAAGATGCGCTCGCCGTCGCCGGAGGCCCAGCCGGTCTCGGAGCGGATGTTCCAGGGTGGACCATCGGCTGTGTAGACCACCAGAACCGGCAGGTCGAGCTCAGTGCTGTCATCGTTTGGGTAGTGGCGCAGTTCCCGGGCGCTGAGGCTCCGCGCCGGGCGACCGGCGATGTCCATGGTAGTACCGCTGAAACCTTCCACGGTGTAGTCCGGCAGCCGCGGTCGCGCGGCGGCGGGGGGGCTTCGGGGCCTTGCTGGGATTGCTGCCACCAGGCGGCACCACCGATCCCTGCAAGGATTAGGGCCAGAACGCGCTGCCGGACCGAGAGCACCGCCAAGCCCCTTGCGCCCGGGGCTAAAGGTAGCCCTGGAGCACGGGCCCCAGGGTACCCTGGGCCTGCATGATCCGCTCGCAGACCTCCCGCCCCGCGCCGCGGCCACCGGCGGCCTGAGTCTGCCAATGGCAATGCTCGACGACCAGGGGATGGGCGTCGGCCACGGCAATGGCCAGCCCTGCTCGCCGCAGGATGGGCAGGTCCACCACGTCGTCGCCGACATAGGCGATGGCCCCATCGCTCAGGCCCAAGGTCTCCTTGATGTGCTCGTAGGCGGGGAGCTTATCCCGGTAGCCCTGGTAGACATGGGCCACACCCAGGCTCTCCATGCGGATACGCACCACTTGGGACTTGCGACCTGTGATGATGGCCAGCGTCACCCCGCTGTCGCGCAGCATGACCATGCCGTGGCCGTCACGGGAGTGAAAGGCCTTGTACTCCTGTCCATCGTCACCGAGGAACAGGCTACCGTCGGTGAGGACCCCGTCCACGTCGAAGATCACCAGGCGGACCCGCCTGGCGCGTTCCGTCAAATCCATCGTGCTAGGCGGCGTAACGGACTCTGGCATGGGATCGCTCTCTCACTGATGGAACAGGGGGCTAAACGACCCCGGCGCGGAGGAGGTCGTGCATATTGATGGCACCGATCAGGCGTCTGGCCCCGTCCACCACCAGGAGCGCGTTGATCTTGCGGCTCTCCATGACTCGCAGCGCCTCCGCCGCGAGAATGTCGGGACCAGCGGTAATGCAGCCCTGGGTCATCACCTCGTCAACCGGCATGGTGTGGATGTCCACGTTGCGGTCCAGGGTGCGACGCAGGTCGCCGTCGGTGTAGATGCCGACCACTCGCCCCTCGGGATCGACCACCGCCGTCATCCCCAAGCCCTTGCGCGACATCTCCACCAGGGCCCCCCGCAGCGGGGTCCCGAGCAAAATCTGCGGTATGGCCTCCCCTGTGTGCATGATGTCCGAAAGCAACAGAAGCAGGCGCCGCCCCAGGCTCCCGGCAGGATGGGAACGGGCGAAGTCCTCGGCGGTAAAGCCGCGGGTTTCGAGCAGGGCCACCGCCAGGGCGTCACCCATCGCCAGGGCTGCCGTGGTGCTGGCAGTGGGGGCCAGCCCCAGGGGGCAGGCCTCCTCGGCCACGCTGACGTCAATGTGAACATTGGCGGCCTGCGCCAGGGTCGAGGCTGGCCGTCCGGTCAGCGCGATCAGCGGGACTCCCAGGCGCTTAATCAGGGGCAGAATGGTGAGCAGTTCGGCGGTCTCGCCGGAATTGGACAGGGCCAGGACCACGTCGGGGGGGGTGATCATGCCGAGATCGCCGTGACTCGCCTCCCCCGGATGGACGAAGAAGGCCGGGCTGCCTGTGCTCGCCAGGGTGGCGGCGATCTTGCTCCCGATGTGCCCGGACTTGCCCATCCCCAGGACGACGATGCGCCCCTGGCAGGAGAGCATGTAGCGGCAGGCGAGCACGAAGGCGTCATCGACCCGGTCGCTCAAGGCGGCCACCGCGGCTGCCTCGGTGCGGATCACGGCCCGGCCGAGCTGCTGGAGCTTGCCCTCGTCCTCGGGGGTCAAGGGTCGATGCGGGGGGGAGCGGTCGATCACGCCTTGGGACTCGGGTGTCATAGGGTCTCGCTGGGCCGGCCTCCGCGCCAGGCGTACATACAGGCGACTGCCATGGCAGCCGGGGGGCAGGGCCCCTAGCCCGCGACGCCGGGGCGCCTGCGGATCGCACGGGGGCATTCTTTCAGACGCCCGGCGGCGGTGCAACCGGCCACGCGATCGGACGTGACGACGACCACCTGCGCGGCGTTGCGCCAGGCCAGTTGTGGTCGCTTCTGGGGCTATAGAGATCTGGCGGCCTTGACGGATCCACGTTATTGGAATTGGCGCGAGTTACCAGCCCCCTGGCGTGCAGGGCCCCTGATCGGGTCTAATCACGTGGGTCCAACAGCCACCCGGAGGGCGATCTTGGGAGAGGTGCACGAAGCCGAATTCCGCCCCGCCTGGTGGCTCCCGGGCCCCCACCTCCAGACCCTCTGGCCGGTGCTGCGCCCCCGGCCCAGGCTGGCCCTGCGTCGGGAACGGGTAGAACTGGACGACGGGGACTTCATCGACCTGGACCTGGGCCCCGGGGACGGCCCCAGCGTGGTGGTGATCCACGGGCTGGAGGGCGGGCTCGACTCCCACTATGCCTCAACCACCCTGGAGGCCCTGGCGGCCGCAGGGTTTCGCCCGGTCTTCATGTACCTGCGCGGATGCAGCGGCGAGCCCAATCGGCTGGCCAGGTCCTACCACTCCGGGGCCTCGGACGACTTGGCCTCGGTGCTGGCCCACCTGGCGCGAGGGTCTGGCGGCCCAGCCCTGGCGGCGGTGGGCTTCTCCCTGGGGGGCAACCTGTTGCTCAAGTACTTGGGAGAGACTGTCGAACCTCAGTTGCAGGCGGCTGTAGCGGTCTCGGTGCCCTTTGTGCTGCGTGACGCCATGCTCCGCCTAAACATAGGTAGATCGAAGGGATATCGTGCGCACCTCATGCGAAGGCTCAAGGAAACGTACCGACGCAAGCGGGCCGTCATGCCCGGCCTGGCGGACCCGGGACTGAGCGCCATGACCGACTTCTTCGACTTTGACGACCGCATCACGGCCCCGCTGAACGGCTTCGCCGGGGCGGACGACTACTATGCCCGCTGCAGTTGCCGCCCCTTCCTGCGCCACATCCGCACCCCGACGCTGATCCTGCACGCCCTCGACGATCCCTTCATGTTCAGCCGCACGGTCCCGGGCCCCGACGAGTTGGGTCCGGGGATCCGCCTGGAGCTGGCACGCCACGGGGGGCATGTGGGATTCGTCGGCGGCTCCCTCCCCTGGCGGCCGATTTATTGGCTGGAGGTCAGGTTGGTAGACTTCTTGCGAGGGCAAGCCGGTGGAGGTTAGTGTCCTGGGGGCTGCCCCCTCCCCTACCAGGGGCGGTACTCGAAGCCAGGAATGTTTTCCTGATCAAACACCTGCGGCAGAGATCCAATCAACTCGGATAACTCCGAGAAGCCGACCTGCCGCCCATAGGAGGCGCGGGCGGCGTCCACAGGCAGCTCGATCCAGAAACGCCCCGGGGTGGACTCGCACAGGACCTGCAGGGTGTTGTCGGCGGCGTCGATCAGGCCGATGAAGTCGTCCTCCGTGTGCAGCCGGGGCAGAATCTGCTCGCAGATATCCTTGGCGGACATCTCGACCGCGCTGCTGGAGGAGACGGACTCTCCAGTCCGCGCAAACAGGTAGAAGACTCGGTAGTGCATGTTGGGTCGGACACCCGGATGATAGGTTCCCTGGGACGACACGGCGAGCGACGTCGAATCCACCGGTGGTCCCAGGGGTAATGAGAGCTTGTAACTGTAACAGTTTGCGGGGCTTTACCGAAGCTCCGGGTGGTCGCCCTGTTGGCGGGTACGGTGGCCGGCGGGCCCTGGCTCGACAACACATGGCAGCCGCCGCTGGGGGGCCGGCCGCCGCCCGCGAAGCGCTCGACGTGGGGCACCTGCGTATTATCTGGGGGATGAGCCGGGTGCCGCCGCGGGCGGGCCCTAAAATGTATCTGGGGTGGCTCCAACGGCGGTCGGTGGGGCTCGGTCACGTTCAAGTTACTCGCCTTGTCGGCCTTTCCCCTGGTTATCCAGTCGGTCAAAGGCGTCGATGGACTCGCCGAGGAAGCCATGCGCCGCCATGATAAGGTCAAGGGTCCGATCCTGGTCCCATTTACACTGGTGCTCCTGCTCGCGCTGGGTGCCCTGCTCGTGACCGCCTATCGCTACGAGGCGCACGCCTTGCAGCACGACCTGACCACCAGCGTAAGGGCCGTGGAGCGCCTGTTCCGGCTGCAACTCGACAACGACGCGGCCAAGTTGCACGCCACCCTGTGCCCGATCAGCCGCGACGCCGCCCTCAAGGCCGCCTTCGTGGACGGCGACCTGGGGGCCCTGCAGGGCCAGATCGCGCCCCTGTTCGAGCGCCTGCACGGGCAGCATCGGGTTACCCATTTCTATGTGATGGATGCCGGCTTCCGGGTGGTGCTGCGTGCCCACCAGCCTGACATGTCCGGCGATGTGATCGACCGGGCGACCACGCGCCTGGCGCAGGAGAGCGGTCGCGAGACCCAAGGTCTGGAACTGGGCCCACTGGGCACCCTGACGCTCCGCGCGGTCAAGCCCTGGTACGACGGCGATACCCTGATCGGCTATTTGGAGTTGGGCGAAGAGATCGACCACGTCGCCCAGGAGATCCACGCTGCCCTGGGGCTGGACCTGCTGGTACTGGTCGAGCGCCGGCTGCTGGACCCGCCGGATATCGGGACCGCCGGCGACGCGGATGCCCCCGTGATCGTGAGCAGCACCCTCAAGGAGGTCCCCGCCGCCGTCGCCGAGCGCCTGCACCGGCCCGCCCATGAGCGCCGGGGGGCAGAGCAGACCGTGGCCGGGGCTCGGGTCCTGTACACGGCCCTGCTGCCGCTCACCGACGCGGCGGGCCTGGAGGTCGGGGAGATCGCGGTGGTGCGCGACGTGACGGAATTGCAGACCGGCTTCCGCAATGCCCTGATCACCGCCGCCGTTCTCATCCTGGGTGTCGGCGCTCTGGTGTTCTTCCTGTTCTATCTGGTCCTCGACCGGGTGGAGCGGGACTACCGCCGTCAGCGCGAGATGGAGACCCGTTTCGCCCGGCTCAGCACCGAGCACCAGCGCATCGTCCAGATTGAGAAACTCTCCGAGGTGGGCCGCACCATCGGAGAGATCGCCCACCAGATCAATAACCCCCTGGTGGGTGTGATCAACATGGCACAACTCGCCGAGCGCGAGGCCGACGACCCG
Source organism: uncultured Gammaproteobacteria bacterium (assembly GCA_963802205.1). Taxonomy (GTDB): domain Bacteria; phylum Pseudomonadota; class Gammaproteobacteria; order Chromatiales; family Chromatiaceae; genus DYRB01. Next base: position 136,094 of record CAWDHW010000029.1, read on the forward strand.
GTACGGGTGCGCGAGTTGCTGGGTGAGATCCGTCGGGCGGGCAAGGACTGCCATGCCTTTATCCAGCGCATGCTGGCCTTTACCAGGGTATCGCGTTCGCAGCGCAGGCCCACCGAGGTCACGGCCTTGGTGCGTGACACCATCGCCCTGTTCCAGCAGAGCACCGACCGCCACCCGGCGGTCGCCACCGAGCTGCCGCCGCCGGTGACCCTCGACATCGACCCCGTGCTGGTGCGCCACGCCCTGTTCAATCTGCTGGCCAACGCCGGCCAGGTCAATCCGCCCGACGGGACCATCACCGTGCGGTTGCAACCCGCCGCCGGGCCCCGACCATAGCCCCGGCTGGTCCCTGGCGGTCATCGACCAGGGCCCGGGGCTCACGGAGGCGGTGCGCGAGCGACTGTTCACGCCCTTCTTCACCACCAGGCCCAACGGGACCGGGCTCGGCCTGGCGGTGGTTCAGCACGTCGCCATCCTGCACGAAGGGGAGGCCAGCGGCGACAACCACCCCGGCGGTGGCGCGATCTTTGCGTTGTGGCTACCCGTACCTCAGGCAATCGGGGCGCGACGTGATGGTCAAGATCCTGCTGGTCGATGACGAGCACTACACCGCCACCCTGTTCGAGGGCCTGTTTCGCGGGCGCCCGGTGGCGCTTGACGTGTCCGTCGATGCCTATGGTGCCCGACAGCGCTTCCGCACCAGCGACTACAACCTGATCCTGATGGACCAGCGGCTCCCGGATGGCAGCGGCCTGGACCTGGTGCAGGAGATGCGCCGGGAGCGGCCGCACCAGGTCGCCATCCTGATTACCGGCTACGCCGACGTGCGCGATGCGGTGCGCGCGGTGCGCGAGGGCCTGTTCGATTACCTGACCAAGCCCTTCGACGACCTCGAATCCCTCGAGGCGACCATCGACAAGGCCCTGGAACTGGACCGCGCCTACCGGGAGATCGACAGCCTGCGCCACACCCTGGACGGGCGCGCCGAGGGTCAGGTCCTGATCGGCCGGTCGCCGGCCATGGAACGGCTGCTCCAGCAGATCCGCCAGGTCGCGCCGCTGGACACCTCCGTCCTGCTGGAGGGCGAGAGCGGCACCGGCAAAGAAGTGGTCGCGCGCATCCTGCACGCCGGTAGCGCCCGCGCCGCCGGGCCCTTCTTCGAGGTCAACTGCGGCGCCCTGTCCGAGCAACTGCTCGAGAGCACCCTGTTTGGCTATGAGAAGGGGGCCTTCACCGGGGCGGCCAAGACCACGCCTGGCTACCTGGAGCAGGCCGACGGCGGCTCCCTGTTCCTCGATGAGGTGGCCGACATGAGCCCCAAGCTCCAGACCAGCCTGTTGCGGGTGCTCCAGGAGCGCAATTTCCAGCGGCTTGGCGGCACCGCACTGCATGCCAGCGACTTCCGCCTGATCTGCGCCTGCAATCGCCGGCTGGCCGACGCCGTGCGGGAGCGCAGCTTTCGCGAAGACCTGTTCTACCGCATCAATGTGGTGGCCCTGCGCATCGCCCCGCTACGCGAGCGGCGCGAGGACATCCTCGCCCTCACCCTGCACTTCCTGGAGCTGTTCAAGGCCCGCTTCCACAAGGACGTAGGGCCCTTCACACCGGACGCCATCCGCCTGCTGGAGCGCTTTCCCTGGCCCGGCAACGTCCGTCAGTTACGCCACACCGTGGAACGTGTGGTGGCGCTGCACCCCGGGGGGCCCATCGGCGCGGTCCACCTGGACCACCTCGTCGCCGATGACACACCATCGACGCCCGTCCCGGAGGCCGTGCTGCCCTACGAGGAGGAGCGTGCCCGCTTCGAGCAAGGCTACCTGGTACGACTGCTCCAGGCCGCCGGCGGTAACGTCAGCGAGGCGGCGCGCATCAGCGGCATCGCCCGGCAAAATCTGTACCCCCGTCTGAAGCGCTGGGACCTGTCTTGATGGCATGACACCTGTCATGCCATCAAGACAGTGCGCGCCCCCTCATTCCCCGTTCTCCGCGTGCCGAATTCAACGATGCCTGTGCCTTGCATCAGGCCTACAAGCTGGCGCGACAATTGCGTCAGTAAATTCGCTACGCCTTGTATGGCTATCGCGGGGGCGCAGTCAGGTCTAACTTTTAATCGGCGCCGGGAGGATCGAAGAACGATGAAAACGACTTTCGCAATACTGATGGGGCTCGCCATCGCCGCGTCCCTGGCGGCGGTGCCCGCAGCCGCCGCCACCGTCAAGGGGGTGGTCGAGGATGCCGACGGGAAAAAGGTGGAAAACGCCACCGTCTGGCTGATTCCGGCCGCCGACGTGGCGTCCATGGCCAAGACGCCGGTCGAGATCAAGCGCGACTCCCCCAACGACGAGCCCTTGGAGGACAATCTGGCGGCGAACGGCAAACGCTACTTGAAGGCGAAGAGCGGCAAGGGCGGCAAGTTCACCATCGCCAAGGTGCCCAATAGCAAGTTCTTCCTGTATGTGGAGCCCGCCGACGCCCGCTACCTGCCCGGTGGCGACCAGTCGCGCAAGGCCCTGTCCACCCGGGAGCTGACGGCGACCGCGATGACGGTCAAGGTGTCAGGCAACACCCCACCGGATGCCTCCTATGTAGGCACCACCAAGTGCCTGAAATGCCACGAGGAACAGGAGCATTTCACCAAGACCCTGCACCGGCTGGGTATTCGCGTCATCGGCGATGACAGCAAGCTCCAGGATTATTCCCGCTTCCCCGATTTCAACCGGGGCCTGGACAAGCTCATGGCCGGCACCAAGTTCTGGTTCCACGGCTACGACGAGAAGCGTGGCTTCGACAAGTACCAGATCAGCGACAAGGAGCCCGCCGATCCGAGCACGGTGAGCTTTACCGCGACCTTCTTCAAGGATGCCGACGGCAAGCTCAAATTCCGCACCGAGAACGCCCGAGACCCGAGCGACCCGCCGCGAGTCTATCCGGTCGAGCTGACCTACGGCGGCGGACTCTACAAACAGCGCTACCTCTACCGCGTCGGCCAGAACCTGTTCCCCTTCGTGCAGTTCAACACCCAGGGCGATGACAGCTTTGGCGACCGTGGCCGCAAGCCCTGGCGCGACTACCATGCGGACTGGCTGTTCAAGGAGGACACCAAAAAGCTCGCAGATCCGCCGGCGAAGAAGTCCTTCGAGCGGGAATGCGCCGCCTGTCACTACGCGGGTTTCACCCTGACCCAGACACCCGAGGGGAATTTTGTCGCCGGCTCGATCAACGATAAGAACGGCGAGCTGGACATCGACGGCGACGGCAAGCCCAACGAGATCAACATGGGCTGCGAGTCCTGCCACGGTCCCGGTTCCGTGCATGCGAAAAGCGAGGAGTCCGTCAGCATCGTCAATCCCGGCAAGCTGGCCTCGGAGCGGGCCTCCACCATCTGCGTGCAGTGCCATAGCCGCCCCCAGGGCCACTTAGGCAACGATTCGCCGGTGGATGTCGCCAATCGGATGATGCCGCCCGGTATCAGCCGTAACGCCTTCCTCACCCAGTTCACCAGCCGGGAGGATGCGGCCGAGAAGGACTTCTGGCCGGACGGGGTACATTCCAAGGCGCATCATCAGCAGGGCAGCGACTTCATCAAGGCGTCGAAGTATCGCAACGACCGCCACCTGGTGGCCTGCTACGACTGCCACGACCCCCATGGGGAGGCCGAGTTCGCCCATCAGCGCAAGGCGGCGCTGGAATCGACCGATGCCTGCAACAAATGTCACGAGAAAGAAACGGACATGAAGCAGCACGTCATGAAGACCACCCAATGCACCGTGGCCCCGGACCAGATCGCCTGCACGAGCTGCCACAACACCAAGACCATGCAGACCGGCGCCGGGATGGGCAAGGGCCTGGTGGGACGCGATGGCAAGCATTACTGGATGAACGACATCACCTCGCACCTCTACGACGTGCCGCGCAAGGACAACGCGGGGGTCAAGGGTGTTGAGCCCGGCAAGGCCATGCCTATCCCCTACACCAATGCGTGCGGTGCGGCCTGCCACGACGCCAGCAAGTTGTGACTCTGGAGGGGGCCAGGTCCCTGATCGAGGGGCATAAGGGGCACAGGATACCCCCGTATCCTGTGCCCCTTACTTAGCAGCAGGTGGCGATCTGGCCATCGCCTTCCGTGGTGAAGGGCAGGCCACCGCCGCAGCCCTCGAAGAGGCCGAGGTGCCGCCCGCCGCCTCCAAAGAAGTCGAAGTGCGGGTGCAGGCGGGTCTCCTGGAGCATGCGCCAGGTGTTGCCGCACACCGCCATCACCTTGCCCGTCGAAAAGCGGTGATGCTTGTCCAGGGACCAGGCGCCGGGGTGACGTGGCAGGGTCCCGCGGTAGGCGACCGCCTGGCCATAGTCCTCGCAGTCGGGCTCCAACCCCGGGAGCTTAAACAGGCGGTAGGTGGCGGAATAGAAGCGGGCCGGGGCCACACGTTCCTCGATCTGCGGGTCCTGAATACCGATGGGTCTGTCCTCCACCAGCCGTGGATCGGTAAAGCCGGCGCTGCGGGCGAGGTGCAGAAAATCGTTCCAGTACAGGGCTCCGGCCAGGCACTCCCCGTAGAGCACGGGGTCGGCGGCCAGCTCCGAGGGCACCCGACGGTCCGCGTAGACATCGGAGAAGTACAGCTCCCCGCCAGGCCTGAGCAGGGCCTGTGCCTGGGCGAGCACGGCGGCCTTGTCCGGGGAGAGGTTAATGACGCAGTTGGAGACGATGAGGTCGAAGCCCTCCGGCTCCAGCCCCAGGGCCCCCAGGTCCTCGATGCGCCCCTCGATCAGGCGGACGTTGGAGCGGCGGTAGCCGTAACGGGCGCGGTGGTAGTCCTGGTGGCGCTTGGCCACGGCCAACTGCTCGGCGGTCATGTCCACGCCGACCACGGCGCCAGCCTCGCCCACCAACCGGGAGAGCAGATAGAGATCCCGACCGGAGCCGCAGCCCAGGTCCAGGACCCTTAAGCCCTCCAGCAGGTCGGGGGCCACCAGGCCGCAGCCGTAGTAGCGCCCGCTCACCTCCGGGTGGATGTCCGCCAACAGGGGCTTGAGGTACGCGGGGACCGATCCTGGGGTGCAGCAGGCGTCGGTGCGCAGGTCGGCGCTGCCCTGGAGGGACTCGCCATAATACCGTCTGACGGTGTCGTGAATGTCTTGGTTCATGAGGATCGGGGTATCGAAGGATTTGGCCTTGCCGCAGCGTCCGACGGTTCATCGGGCGCACCCGGCCCGGACAGGCGCACGGCGTGGGATGCGGTCGGCACGCCGAGGACCTCGCCGAGCAAGGCCTTGGCGCGCTGCGCGATGAAGGCGCTGGACAACTGCCGATCCCGCCACAGGAGGGCCTGGGATGCCCCGCTGTCCTGGAACAGGAGGTCGGCCGGCGCCGGGTTGAAGGGGTGCTCGCGGGTGATGCGGGCGATCCGCCCCAGGTTCACCCCCCGGCCGTCATCCAGGAGGATCAGGTGCGGGGCCAGACCTTTGAGCGGATCGGGTCGCGGGAAGTCTACCAGACCCAGCAAGACGTAAGGTTTGCCAGTGATGCGAATCCCAAGCTGAACCTCGGTGGCCGTGATCTCCACGAGGTAGATCGTCTCCCCCACCGCGGCGCGGAGGCGTTCGACCTGCCGGGTGTATTCGGGGGAGGGCCAGAGCCGCCCGACCGAGGCCATGGGGTCGTCCTCCCGGATCACGGGGAGCGTCGGGTTGGCGATATCGTTCACCTCAAGGCCCCCGGGACTTGCCTTCCGGGACGGGTTGGTCTGGGCCGGTCTCGCCCTCGTCCTGCCCGACGGCAACCCCCTCCCGCAGGGCCTGGGCCACGGCGCCGCGCAGCCGGATCAGGTCGCCGTCCAGGGCCGGTTGACCGTGCCACCACTGGTAGTCGGGGGATTGATGGCCGGCACCGAGGCGCACGTTGCGCAGGTGGCGCTCGGCCGACGCCGACAGATCGGCCACCGCCGCCGCTCCGGCCGGATGAAGGACAGCGACACCCTGCGCCTCCGCGAGCTTGAGCCGGGCGATGTCGGTGAGGCGGTCCCCGGCGGTGAGTTGCTCGCGCACATAGCGCGGGGCGTGGCAGGCGCTACAGATCCATTCCCGCACCGCGGGCCCCCGCCCCGGGTCCATGGTGTCGCCGTGGTCGGCCTCGTGCAGGTGGCAGTAGGCACAACCCGGGGCGCGGTAGTTGCCGCGGTCCAAGGGCAGGGTCCAGTCGGGGCGACCGATGCGCACCAGGACCCCGTGCTTGGAGGTGGCGTAGCTGTGGGCGACGGTGCCCTCGTGACAGCCGGTGCAGGCGGCGTCCTGCCGTGCCCTCGGCAGGGCGCCGTGCCGCTCGCCGTGGCAGGCGAGGCAATCGGCCGCGGCCGCGTGCGGCCCGGCGCGCCACTGGGCGACCAGGGCGGGGTCGCGGGCCCCGTGGCATTCGATGCATTCACCTTGGGTGAAAGGCCCCTCGGGGGCAGTTGCCGGCCCCTCCCCGCCTTGCGCCGGGACCACCTGGGCCAGCAGGACCGCCCCCAGGAGGAGGCCGCCGAGTCTAGTTGCCGGCACTGTTGACCTCCGTGTAGGGCCCGGCGAGCCACAGATCGCCGGGATTGCTACGATGCCCGTCGCGGGCCTGCTCCGCCTCGCCCAAGGCGCGCAACGCCCCCGCCTGGAACTGGATGTTCGCCAAGGCCTTGTCCATGGCCGCATGGCCCCGGGTCACCCCCTCGGCATCATTGTGGGCGGCGGCCTTGTAGCTGCCCAGATTGTCGAAGTACCACATCTCGAAATAGTCCCGCTCCAGGGCGGAGACGTTGTAGAAGGCCGAGGCCTGGCCGTCGTAATAGCCGATGCGCGCCCTTGCCATAAGGGCATCGGCGGCGTCCATCGGATAGGACGGGCGCTCGGCGGGACCTGGATGGAGCAGGTCGTCGGCGCGCAGGCCCTTGAGCAGGTCCTCGGCCGCGTAGAGCTTGCGCCAGGCGGCCTTGCGTTCGCCGTCCAGCCCGGCGAGCCAGTCCCGCGACTGGCCCTCTTCGTGACAATCCATGCAGACCGCGACCCAGCGCTCGCGCAGGACCCGGTTGCCGGCCGTGTGCGGGTTCACCTCCAGCAGGCCGAACTTCCACAGGCTCTTGTCCGCCACCTGGTGACGGCCGCGGTCCATGTGGCAGTAGGCGCAGCTTGGTGCCTTGTAATTGCCCTTGGCGAGCGGCTTGCTCCAGTCCCAGGCGTCGCCCTCCTCGCGCACGATGCGGCCGTGGGCCGAGGCGAAATAGGTGTCGTCGTCCGGGTGGGGTGGGCCCGAGTGGCAGGTGATGCAGGCCTCCGGGCGACGCGCCTCCGCCGGGTCGAAGCGGTGGCGGGTATGGCAGGAGTCGCACTTGGTCGCCACGGAATGGCACTGCACGCAGGCCTGCACCTCGGCCTTGGGCTTGTCGGCGAAGTGCTTGGCGTCCACCGCCCGCTCCATGGCCAGCACATGGCTGGGGAAGCCGTAGCGGGCCTCGTCCCGGAAGTCCCCGTGCTGCTTGGCGTGGCAGGCGCCGCAGACCTCCGGGGTGGGCAGGTGCAGGCGCTGGTGGTCGGCCCCGTGACAGTCCGGGCAGGCGACTGGCGCCCGGTCGGTGAGCCTGGCGTGGCGGCTGTCCCGCCAGTCGGCGACGATGCCCGGGGTGATGGCCTCGTGGCACTGGATGCACTGGCCGGCGGCGAACACCCCCTGCACGCTCTGGACCGGCTGGAAGAAGCGCCCCGGGTCCCACCAACCCTGCACCGGGTCGGGCGACCAGACCCGCGAGTAGAGGCCGGCGCCGGGGCCGGACTTGCTCCAATGGACATAGAGAAAGCCCAGGGGGATCGCGACCAGCACCAGGGCCACCGGCACCCAGACAGTGCGCACCCGCCCGCCGCTCATGCCCGCCTCCGTTGTTGTCGCCACCAACGTCCCAGCCCGAGCAGGGTCAGCAGGAAGACGGGACCCAAGGCCAGCCAACGACCGGATGCGGACCCGGGGGCCGAAGCGAGTCGACCCCCGTCAAGGTTGGCTGCCGTCCCCCCCGGCTCAGGGGCCGGCGTGGCCGCAGCCGGGACCCCCAGATAGGCCGCGACCTGGGCCCGCGCCCTGGTATCGGCCACCGGGCGAAGCATGGTGACGCGATGCCCATCCATGCGCGCCAGGAGGGTCGGCCAATCCGCCGCGGCATAGGCCGTCGGGTCCGGTGCCGCGTGACAGTCGCCGCACAGGGTGCGATAGGCGGGTGGTGCCTCGTCACCGGCGGCGAGCGGGCGCAGGGCGTGCCGCTCCAGATAGGCGAGCAAGGCGGTCCGCTCCTCCGGGCTGGGCCGCTCGATGGGGCGCAGTCGATCGCCAAAACGTGCCGTCACGTCCATCAGCAGATCCATGCGGGGGACCACCTGAGCCCATTCTCCGGCGCTGTGCTGACCGGGACCCGGCGCGAAATGGCACTGGCCGCAGTAACGGCCCAGCAGGCGGGCACCATGGGCCTTCGGGCTCCGGGAGGACCCCTGGGGCGAGCTCCGGCGGCATCCGCTCCGGGTAGGTGCGACAGAGGTCGAGTCCCACCCAGTCGTGGTTCGCCCAGACCGGGCTGGCGGCGAGGAGACCCGCCAACATCAGGTGGCCAGCGACCCTCATGCCAGGGCCTCCCGTGCAGGGGCCCCGGAGACCGGCCGAAAGGCCCGCCGCAGGGAGGCCAGCGGCGCCCGATCCGCCAGGATGGCCGCCGCCGCACGCCGCCCGGCGGACAGCGCGGTGACCACGAGATCGGGCCCTTGACTGGCGTCGCCCCCGGCATAGACGTGGGGGATCGAGGTGCGACCCTCGGCGTCGCAGCGGATGCGGCCCTCGGCGTCGGTCTCCACGCCCAGGTCTGCCAGCCAGTCCGGCGGGGCCGGCTGCTGGCCGAAGGCGGGGATCACCCGGTCGCAGGCCACCCGTCGCTCGCCGCCCGGGGTGTCGTCCCGGCCCGGCTCCTGCCTCTTCACGGCTAAGGAAGGCCGGGATGTCCGGGATGCAGGAGCAATCCCGGACAAGGCGGGACTTCCACGTCCCTGTGGGTCGAATGCCACGGCATCCAAGCCGTCGTCGCCCAAGATCGCCAGGGGTCGGTGATCGAACAGGAAGCGGACGCCCTCCTCCCGCGCCGCCCGGACCTCCGAGGGCGAGGCACGCAGCCGGGACTCCGGGCCCCGGTAGGCCAGGGTCACAGCCGCCCCGAGCCGCAAGGCCGAGCGGGCGCAGTCCATGGCGGTATCGCCGCCACCCAGCACCAGCACATGCCCGCCGTCCAGGTCCGGCGCCTCACCGGCGTTGACCGCCGCGAGAAAGCCCAGGGCCTCCAGCACCCCGGCATGGTCCTGTCCGGGGAGCGCGACGGCGCGGGGTTGCTGGGCGCCGATGCCGAGGAAGACCGCGTCATGCTCGGCCGCGAATCGCAAGGCCCGAGCCCTGTCCACCGCCGTGCCCAGTTCGAACCGAACACCCGCGGTCTCCAACCAGGCCCGTCGCCGGGCGAGCAGAGACTTGTCGAGCTTGAAGGGCGGCACCCCGGTGGCGAGCAGGCCGCCGATCTCGCGATTGCGGTCGTAAACGGTCACGGTCCAGCCCGCGGCGTTCAACCGCTCGGCGCAGGCGAGCCCTGCCGGACCGGCCCCGATCACGGCGGCACGCTGACCGGTGCGATGTGCGGGCGGACCGGGCGGAGTCCAGCCGTCCGCCAGGGCGCGGTCCAGGATAGACCCCTCCACAGCGCCGATGGTCACCGCCCCCTCCATGTGGCCCCGGGCACAGCCGCCCTCGCACAGCCGGTGCTGGGGGCAGAGCCGACCGCACACCTCCGGCAGGGGGTTGGTGGCCTGGGCGATCTCGGCGGCCTCGGCCCAGCGTCCCGCGGCGGCGGCGGCCAGCCAGTCGGGGATGCGGTTGCCCAGCGGGCAGGCGTTACGGCAGCCGGGGACACCGCAGTCGAGGCAGCGGGCGGCCTGCTGCGCCAAGCGGGTCAGCTCGGGCTCGGCGTGGGTCTCGCGCCAGTCGCCCAGGCGCTCGCCGACGGGTCGATCAGGGATGGGCTCGCGGCCGGACGGCGCTACCGGCGGCGCCCCTAGCAGCCGGCTGGCATCGCGCCGCACGCCGGGCTGAAAGAGGTTCCGCACATCGCGGATGGCCAGGGCATCGGTGGGGCACGAGACGACGCAGCGGGCGCAGCCCATGCAGTCTTCCAGACCCGTGACGCGGCCGTGCGCCCTGCCCTGCTCCCAGACCGGGATGCCCATGTCGCAGGCCTGCTCGCAGCGCCGGCAGTCGATGCAGCGCGTCTTGTCCATCTCCAGCCCGTAGAAACCGGCGTGGTTGAGCAGCCCGAAGGTGGCGCCGTAGGGGCACAGATACCGGCAGTAAAAGCGGTTACCGGTCAGCGGCACCAGGAAGAAGCTGCCGAAGTAGGTGAGACCGACGGTCATCCCGAAGGCCCCGGCCAAGGAGACCGTCCAGGTGTTGGGGGGGAACTGGGTCGCGACCATCACGGCCGCGTACCAGACGAAGAACAGCCACTTCACATGCCGCAGCCGCCATACCCAGGGGCCACGTAGGGTCTTGGCCCGGTAGGCAAAGCCGACGGTCTCGCGGATGCCCACGCAGGGACAGCCAAAGCCGCAGATGACCCGGCGGCCGAACAGGAAGACCAGGGTCAGGACCAGGATAAAGCTCAGGGTCCCCGGCGTATGCAGGGCCGGGAAGACCGGCTGGGCCCAGAGAAAGCCGACGTAGGGCTCGAAGAAGGGGCTGAGCCAGGGGATCAGCCACCACAGGGCGGTGACCACGCAGACCAGGATGATCAGGCGCTTGCGCGTGTAGGCGTTGCGCTCGGCCCGGATGCGCCAGAGCCCGAAGGCCGAGGATGATGGCGTACTCGGTGTAGCGGTTGAGCCAGATGGGGCTCTCCCACAGGAAGAGCCAGGACTCGTTGAGCCAGCCGAGGAAGGCCAGGGTGAAGGCGGCCATGGTCAGGGCCCGCACCCAGACCGGATAGCGGGCCGCCTGGGTGTCCTGGCAGGAGGCGTCGGCCGGCCGCGGGGTGCGCAGCCGCAGCGGGTTCTGGATCTGTATCCGGGTCATGGCGACTCGCCAGTATGGGCGCACAGGGTTCCCGGGCGCTGACCCTCAGCCATGGCTCCACTCCTCCATCCATCGGTCCAGGGTCGCCTCCAGGACCTGCCGCAGTTGTGCGACCTCGGTCTCGCCGAGGCGATCGATGAGGCTCTGCGCGATGTCCTCAGGGGACACGATGACCCCGTCGGACGGCGTGACGAGCACGTCGCCGACGAGCATCGCGGGTGGCGGCACGTCGGCGCTGCTGTCGCAATATCGCACCTCGGGCTGAAAGCCCAGGGCCTGGCGCAACGCCTCCGCATAACGCATGTAGAGCGAGCAACGCCCCCCGGGCGGCTCTTTGGACAGGATGGTGACGGTGGGCATGGGGTGGAGCTTCTCCTCGGTGGCTTGCGGCGGCGTCATGACCGCCGCTCTCGGTTGTTGTGTGGTATCAGAAGACCAGCACCTGATCCGCCGCCAGGGTGCGCTCGGCCAGCTCGGCCAGGGTGCTGCGCTGGGCCCCCTCGACCAGCTCGGCATCGGCGATACCGCGGGCGTCCATGCAGGTCCCGCACAGCAGGACCGTGCCTCCGCGACAGATCGCCTTGGTCATCAACTCCAGGTTGTAGTAGCCCTGGGGGACCTTTTGCCCGGACTTGGCGCAGGCCACGGCATCGGCCATGAGAAAGACGGTGACCTCGGCCCCCTTGCCGGCCAGGGCCTTGGCCAGGCGCAGGCCGTTGAAACTGCGCTCGGTGCCGTAGGGTGGATCGTTGAGGATGAGCAGGGTCTTCATGCGGGGTTACTCCGGTTGGATGGGATGACGTTCGACGGGCCAGCCATGGTCGAGCCAGGCGGTCATGCCGCCCTGGACGACCTGGACCTTGGCAAAACCGCGTTGGGCCAGCAGGGCAGCGGCCTTGGCGGAGCGGCGGTCGGTGCGGCAGACCAGGGCGATGGGGCGCTCGGGGTCCTCGCCCAGGTCGGCCAGGCGCTGGGGGAGCTCTTCCAGGGGCAGGTTCATGGCCCCGCGGATGTGCCCCTGCTCGCCGTCGAAGTCAGCGGCGGTACGCACGTCCAGCACCAGCAGGGGCTCGCCCGCGTCCAGGCCGGCCTTGAGCCCGGTCACCTGTAACATGGGCCTCTGGCGCAGACGGCCGATGAGCCGCGGCAGAAAGGCGAGCCCCGCGAGCAGGGCGAGCGCGATCAGGCCCTTCTGGATCAGCCCCTCGCCGCCACCCGCGGCCTCGCGCCCGGCGTAGCCGAGCCAGGTGTAGGCCAGCGCCCCGGGTAACATGCAGACATAGGTGGCCACGAGGTAATGCAGGAAGGGGATGCGGGTGAGCCCTAGGGCGAAGTTCAGCAGGTTGAAGGGAAAGAGCGGCACCAGGCGGGTGAAGGCGACGAAGCGCCAGCCCTCGGCCTCCACGCCCTGCACCAGGCGCTGGCCGACCCCACCGGCCTTGGCCTGGACCCAATCGGCCGCCAGGTAACGGGCGATCAGGAAGGCGAGCGCCGCGCCGACGGTGGCCCCGGTCAGGTTGTAGAAGGTCCCCCACACCGGACCGAACAGGGCCCCGCCCACCAGGGTTAGCACAGACCCCGGGAGGAACAGGACGGTCGCGATGGCATAGACGGCCATGAACACCAAGGGGCCTGCCGCCCCCGCGGAGGCGACCCAGTCGGTCAGGGCGGCGGCGTCCAGGTGCTCGCGGTAGATCAGGGCCAGAATGACCCCGGCGGCGAGCGCCAGGACCAGGAGGATGCGTGACAGGGTCTTCACGACCGCCCCTCCGGCTCGCTCCCAGGCGCAACCCAAGTCCGGCGGTTGATGGCGTAGCCCGTGACGGCGCCCCGGAACGGCAGGGCCAACATTCCTGGAAAACTGTCCACCTCCCGCGGGTCGCGGTGATCATCGATGCCGATGGTCATCCCCACCTGGCCGGCGCGCGGTGCCTCGCGGTAGGTCCCGAAGAGCCGATCCCACCAGGACAGGTTGAAGCCGAAATTGGAGTTGGTCTCGTCCGCCTCCACCGAGTGGTGGACCCGGTGCATATCCGGGGTGACGACGACCCAGCGCAGCCGCCGGTCCAGCCCCTCGGGCAGGCCGACGTTGCCGTGGTTGAACATGGCCATGCCGTTCAAGATGACCTCGAACAGGATCACCGCCACCACCGGTGGCCCCAGGACCAGGATGGTGGCGAACTTGATCAGCATGGACAGCACGATCTCGATGGGGTGGAAGCGCGCCCCAGTGGTCAGGTCGTAGTCCAGGTCCGCGTGGTGGACCCGGTGCAGCCGCCACAGGGTCGGCACCGCATGGACCATCACGTGCTGGAGCCAGATGACCAGGTCCATGGCGATCACCGCCAGCGGCACGGCCACCCAGAAGGGGAACGGCAAAGTGGTTGAGCAGCCCCCACCCCTGGGCCGCGGCCGTCGCCGCCAGTCCCACGGCCGCGACCGGGAAGAGCAGGCGCAGCAGGAGGGTGTTGAGCACCACCAGCCCCAGGTTGCTGCCCCAGCGCAGGGTCTTGGAGACGGTCAGGGCCCGCCGCGGGGCGCGCAGCTCCCAGAGGGCCATGAGGCCGAAGATGCCGAAGAAGGCGCCGAGGCGGATGGCCGCCTCG
>CAWDHW010000030.1:0-31066 GCA_963802205.1 uncultured Gammaproteobacteria bacterium
CCAGGTACTGCTGGACCTTGACCCGACGCCCGGCGAACCGCTGCCGTGCCTGGTTCAGGTCGGCCTCGGAGTGGCACAGGGCAACCCCGTCGCCGCCCCCGGAGGGCATGGTGATCTTGATGACGAAGGGCAAAGGCCAGCGTTCGCGCCAAAGGTCCTGGGCGAAGGCGCCCGGGGTCAGGGGCTCGGCTCTGGGGATGCGGTCGGTCAGCTCGTGCATCCGGCCCTTGTCGTTGAGACGGGCCACCAGGCCTGGGTCCAGGTAATAGCGCTCGCCTGGGATCTGGCGGTTGGCGAAGGGGTGGGGGGAAACGACGCGGTGCCCGGGGTACTCGGCCACCCGCTGCAGGTGGCCCTGGGGGCCCGAGTGGCGCAGGACCTCCCCGAAGCGACCGGGGAAGTGCTCGCGATAGAAGCCGCCCCAATAGCCGGACCAGTCCCCGGTCAGGTCCAGGGCCGCGTCGTCCGCCAGGGTCAGCAGGGACCCGCCGAACAGCAGGAAGCGGGACGCCTGACAACTCAGGTACCGCGGACCGCGCAGGTAGAAGTAGGCGAAGTCCCCGGCGCCGTCTTCGCCTGGATCGGCCTGGGGTCCGTAGCAAGGGTAGCGCGGCAGGTGCAGGGCCGGGCCAGGGGTGACGAAGAGGTCCGAGAGGGAACGGGCGGGCGATCGCTTCCACACAGGGATCGGTGTCCTGGCCAGCCGCGCCGCGGCGCTCAGTGGGCGACGTCGGAATGCCGGGCCATGGCCTGCCGGGCGGCAAGAGGCAGCGGCGGTGCCTCATACCCCGTGGCCTCGTCCGCGGCGGCGGCCGGCATCGGCACCTGGGGATGGTGGGTCTTGCCCCACTCGATCAGCTCCAGGCGGCCGTCCTGGTGTTCGACGATGGCGGTGCAACTGTCCACCCAATCCCCGCAGTTGACGTAGCGGATGCCATCGATGTCCTTGATGCTGGCCGCATGGATGTGGCCACAGATGACGCCGTCGAGCCCGCGCTGGCGCGCCGAGTGCGCCACCGCGTCCTCGAAGTCGTAGATGAAGCTCACCGCCGTCTTGACCTTGCGCTTGGCGTATCCGGCCAGGGACCAATATCCGGCCATACGCAGGCTTCGTCGCACCCAGGAGATGACGACGTTCAGGCGCACCAGAAACTCGTAGGCGCGGTCGCCCAGGACCGCCAACCAGCGGTGATAGCGGGTCACCTGATCGAACTCGTCGCCATGGACCAACAGATAGCGCCGCCCATCCGCCGCCGTGTGGACCGCTTCCTGGGCCACATGGACGTCGCCGAAGCGGCTGCCGATGTACTCGCGCAGGGCCTCGTCGTGGTTGCCGGGGATCAGGACGACGCGGGCCCCGTGGCGGGCCCGCTTGAGGAGCTTCTGGACCACGGTGTTCTGGGCGCTGGACCAATGGATACCGCGGCTCATGGCCCAGAAGTCGATGATGTCGCCCACCAGATAGAGGGTCTGCGACTCGTAGTCCCGGAGGAAGTCCAGCAGGCGTCCCGCCTGGCAGGCGCGGGTCCCGAGGTGGATGTCGGAGAGGAAGATGGTGCGGACCTCCGGCACGCTGTCACTCCCCGGCGGCGGTCTCGGGCAGGTGCCCGACGAAGACGTAGTAAGGGACCCGCACCCCGGGGAGGTAGGGCACCCGGCCGCGACCCTCCAGCAGTCGATGGCTCGGCAGCAGGCGGCGCAGGCTGGGCAGATGGTCCGGGTTGGGATGGACCCCATCGTGGCCGAACCAGCGGGGCCAGAACCAGCGGGGCAGTGCCCCGTGGCGGGCCAGACCAGGGGCCGGGTCCGGCTCTGAGACATAGAAGTCAGCGACCCCGAGGGTCCCGCCGGGCCTGAGCATGGACAAGGCGTTGTCGAGGGCGCCGCGCCAGTCCGGGATCATGGTCAGGGAGTAGGAGAAAAAGACCAGGTCCGCCGGCTGGGCGGGCCTGTAGGTCAGGGCGTCGGCCTCGATGATCCGCACATTGGGTAGGTCCCGGGCCCGATCCCTGGCCTGCGTGAGCAGGGCCGGGCACAGGTCCACTAGCTCGAAGGATGTCAGGGACCGCAGCCTGGGGCCCAACAGGTCCAGACTGCGGCCAGTGCCGCCCCCCAGTTCCACCACGCGCGCCCCCGGGGCTAAGTCCATCCAGTCGATGAGTTCGGTGCGGCCGTGGAGCAGGCCCTCGCGGAAGGCGTCGTACTGGGCCGCCTGGGGGGCATAGAAGGCCTGCAGGCGCTCGGCATGGCTGCCGGTCTGGGGTTGACCGCGAACCAGGCTGGCCAGGACGCGAACGTCTTCCCAACTCATGCCGGGGAGGCCAGGTCGGCGATGTGGAAGCCGGCATAGGTATGCACCCGATCCAGGCGTTGCAGGTCGTCCGCCAGGGCCCTGTGGTAGACCAGGCGCTCGCGCAGCGGTACCCGCTCTGGGCCCACGGCGATGAGGTCCAGATAGCCCGGGTTGGCATGGGCACTGCGGAAGATGACCCGGGCGTCCGGGGTGGCATGGGCCAGGATCTCCTCCCATTCCTCCGCCAGGGCTTGCGGGTGGTAGGACGACATCCAATCCATGTGGTCGAGCAGGACGAAGCGGGAGATAGGCTCGTCGCTCTGCTGGAGGAACTCGGTCAGGGTCGAGGTGTGCGGGATGATGCGCTCGGCCAGGCCCCCCTTGAGGGCGGCGAAGTGCTCGCGCCTGAGGTACTCCGGACAGCAAGTGGCGGAATAGGCGCCGTGGATGTAGACCGACCAGAAATAATTGGTGGAGACCGGGAGCTGGCGGAAGACATAACCGATGGCCTCGCGGATGAAGCCCGCGACCCCCTGTCGGTGTTGGGCCTGGACCTGGCGGCGCTGGGCATAGGGGACGCCGAGCATGCTCATGGTGAGCTGGCGCGACAGGGTCCAGTTCACCCCAGGGCCCCACAGCAGGGGCTCCACACGGTCCTCGTAGATGCTGCGCTGGGCGTCCAGGGTGCTGGCCTGGAACAGGTCGGCGACCCCCTCGGCCAGGCGTGGGCGAATACTCAGATAGGCGTGGAAGGCGCGCGCCACGGTGCCCGCCAACCCCTGGAAATAGAATCCGCCCTTGGCCTTCGCGAACCAGTGCTGACGTTCGTCCCAGAAGCGGCGCGCGAAGGGGGACAGGTCCCGACGCAGGGCCTCCCGGTAGAGGTCGCGGAAGTCCCGGTGCACCCCCTGGCCGAAGAGGGCGAAGAAGTCGTCGAACCCCAGATGCCGGATGCCGGCGAGCTTCAGTTCCAGCAGTGCCGTCTGGCGCGGGTTGGCGTCCACAGCATGGATGCGCCGCGGTCCGACGCCGGCGTAGTCGAGTACGTTACAGCCGGCACTGGTGATGACCAGCAGCGTATCGTCCGGTCCCAGGTCCAGGGCCATGCGGTCTACAGCCGGGTCCTCCCAACAGGTGTTGTAGACCAGAGAGCGGGCGTAGATGGCATTGAAGACCTTTTGGTCGATGCGGTCGCGCAGGGTCAGGGGTTGCACAGGGGTCTCCAGGCTTAAGGTCGCCGACGGGCTGGGCAGTCTAGGGTGCGGCCATGACCCGCGGATGACGGAACCGCTACGGTGAGGTTAAGGCGCTGTCCGAGGCCGGCGGGGGGAGGTGCGGACGCCTTCGGGAAGGGTCAGCCTGCGTTTGGGGGTAGGTCGGGCTTCAGCCCGACCGCGGCGCCCGGGGTTGGCTGCAAGGCTGCATCGGACTGAAGTCCGACCTACACCTGAAACCGCCAGGGCGTCAGGCATCGGCGACACGTTCGAGGAAGTGCCTGGAGTAGGCGGGGTTGATGTCGTCCACGTCCAGCAACATCAGCACATCCGCCACCGCAAAGTCCGGGTCGCGGCAGGGCTCCCCACAGGCCTTGGCGCCAAGGCGAATGTAGGCCTTGACGAGGGCGGGCAAGGGGGCGTCCAGCACGTCGTCGGAGATCTGGGTGGTCAGGAGGGGCGCATGCGGGGTTACGCGCAGGCCCTGATCGACCATCGGCTGGCGGCGGACGCGGTTCATGATCGCCGCCGCCTGCAGGTCCTGGTCACCCAGGGGGATGCTCGCACAGCCGAAGAGGTAATCGATGCCGTGCAGGTAGATGAACCCGGCGAGCCCAGACCACAGTACGGCGATGGCCGATCCTTGCCGGTATTCCGGGGCAATACAGGTGCGACCGACCTCCAGCAGACGGCCGGGCAGGCGGGGGATGCCGCCTAAGTCGAACTCGCCCGCGGAATAGAAGCCCCCGATGTGGTTCGCCTGGTGGTCCGTGAGGAGTCTGGTGCAGCCGACGACCTGTCCGCTCGCCGCCTCGCGCACCAGCAGGTGCTGGCAGTAGGGGTCGAACTCGTCCACATCCAGCCCGACCGTCCCCGCCCGGAGCCTGGCGCCCAACTCCGTGCCGAAGACCCGGTAGCGCAGGGCCTGTGCCTCGCGCACGTCGTCCTCGCTGGAAGCGAGTTCGACGAACAGGCGATCCCCGCGTTTGACGGGCAGTACAGCGGCAATGGCTCCCATGGCGCACCCTTAAGAAACTGGTTCAGCTTCCGGGCACAATACCCTGGGCATGTTGCGGCTTCGTGTGCACCAGATGACGAGTTGGTTAAGGCGGCGCCGGTGATCGCGGAGGCTACCCCCGCGAGGGGGTCAGTGCCCTGCTCTGACCCGGGTCAGGGTCTCGCGGTAGAAGTCCAGCATCCGTCCGGTCAGGGTCGGGGCAGACCATTCCTGGGCGTAGGTCCTGGCCTCCGCCCCCAGGTGTCGGCGCAGCCCTGGGTCCTTGAGCAGACGCAACACCTGGGCGGTGAAGTGGGCCTCGTCGTCCTCTGCAATGAGGCAGCCACGTCCCTGGGCCAGAACCTCTCGAGTCCCCATGACGGCGGTGGAGACCACCGGGACCCCCAGGGCCATGGCCTCCAGCAGGACCAGGCCCTGGGTCTCGGTGCGCGAGGCGAAGACGAAGGCGTCGCCCGCGCAATAGCAGTCCGCCAGGGGCTGGCCCCGTTCCAGATAGCCGATGAAGCGGGTATGGTCGGCCATGCCGAGGCGGGCACTTTGGGCCTCCAGGGCAGTCCGCGCCGGGCCCTCGCCGGCCACCACCAGCAGCAGGTCGGGGATCTCCCGAACAAGCCGGGTAAGGACTTGCAGCAGAAACCCGATGTTCTTTTCGAAGGCGATGCGCCCGACATGGACCAGCACCGGGCGCTCGGGGGCTATGCCGTGGGCGCGGCGGAAGCGCACCCCGTCTCCAGGGGGCAGGCGCCCCGGCTCGATGCCAGTGGGTATGACCCGGATGCGGGTGTGCACCCCATACCCTTCGAGCACCTCGCGCATGGCCTCGGAAGGCACCACCAGGGCGTCCACGGCATTGCCCTGACTGGCGGAGAAGCGCCGGGCGGCCAGCCGCAGCCAGGCCGACGGGATCAGGGGGACGTAGCTGTCGAGGTATTGCTCGAAGAAGGTATGATACGACTCCACCACCGGCACCCCGAGTCGGCGGGCCAGGGTAAGCCCCGTGTAGTGGGCCACGAAGGGGGTCTGGATGTGCACCAGGTCGAAACCCCGCCCCGCGAGCCCCCCGTCCCTGGGGCCGAGCAGGGCCTTGACGCGCCCGGGGCGCAACATGCGGTCCTCGGGGTCCAGGGGCAGATAGCGTGAGGCCAGGCGCAGCACCTCGAAGGGCTCGGGCCGGTCTGGCTGGTCCCTCGCCCCGTAGTCCGGCGCGATCAGGGTCACCTGGTGACCACAGGCCACCAAGCCCCGGGCGAAGGTCTGAATCGAGGTAGAGACCCCATTGACCCGCGGAAAATAGACGTCCGAGATCATCAGGATCCGCATGGCCGCCCCCTGGACAAAAGACCCAAGCCTATCCCGTCCCCATGACGTCCCTGTGAAGGATCTGTGAAATGACCATGACAAGCCCCGCCCAGGCCAACCACCGCCGTGGACTGGCGCTACCCCTCCTGTTGGCCGCGAGCCTCGCCGTCCTCACCGGCCCCGTGCTGGCCGCCCGCCCCAAGGCGGCGGCACCTGTGGATGCCCCGCCCCTCTGGGGGCTGGGGGTCAAGGGATGCGATGCCTTTCTGAACACCGCCAAGGGGTGGGACCAGGGGGTGGATGCGGACATCGCCGAGTACAGCCGCTACCAGGACTGGATTTCCGGCTTCGTCTCCGGGCTGAATCTCGCCACCGGGGACGATGTGCTGCGCGGGGCCGGGATCGACGGCGCCATGCGCCAGGTGCGCGCCTACTGCACCTCTCATCGCGAGGCCGATTTCTTCAACGCCACCATGGGCTTCGTGCGCAGTCTGAGTACTCTGCGGTGAGGGGACGCCGGTGATCATCGGCGCCCAACCGGCGGTTTGTTCATCAAATCGTCACATCGGCGTCTCATAATCGCAACCTCGCGACCGGACAATAGCGACGCTCGCTACCAGATCCCCAACCGAATCGAGGTTCAACATGCGCAAGACCCCCATCGCCGCCGCCGTCCTGATGGCCTCGGCCGCCTTCTCCACCCAGGCCCTGGCCCGCGACGCCATCTCCATCGTCGGGTCCTCCACCGTCTTTCCGTTTTCCACCGCCGTGGCCGAGAACTTCGGTCGCCGCGGCAAGTTCAAGACCCCGAAGGTCGAGTCCACCGGTACCGGCGGCGGCATGAAGCTGTTCTGCTCCGGCGTGGGCGTGGACTTCCCCGACATCACCAACGCCTCCCGGGCCATGAAGGCGTCCGAGTTCGACGGCTGCCAGGAGAAGGGCGTCAAGGAGATCGTCGAGGTCAAGATCGGCTTTGACGGCATCGCCATCGCCAACTCCAAGGCCACCAAGCAGTTCGACCTGACCCTGAAGGACGTCTGGCTGGCCCTGGCCAAGACCGTGCCCGACCCCAAGGGCGGTGACGCCCTGGTGGCCAACCCCTATAAGACCTGGAAGGAGGTGAACCCGGCCCTGCCCGATACCAAGATCGAGGTCCTGGGCCCACCCCCCACCTCCGGCACCCGCGATGCCTTCGTCGAACTGGCCATGGAGGGCGGCTGCGATGCCTTCCCCGCCATCAAGGCCATGAAGAAGGACGACGAGAAGAAGCACAAGGCGGTCTGCCACGGCATCCGTGAGGACGGCGTCTACGTCGAGGCCGGCGAGAACGACAACCTGATCGTACAGAAACTGGTCGCCAACCCTAATGCCCTGGGCATCTTCGGGTACAGCTTCCTGGAGCAGAACTCCAACAAGATCCAGGGCTCCAAGATCGGCGGCGTGGTCCCGACCTACGATGCCATCGCCTCGGGCAAGTACCCGGTCTCCCGCTCCCTGTACTTCTATGTGAAGAAGGGCCACGTCGGGACCATCCCTGGCATCGCGGAGTTCGTCGCCGAGTTCACCAACGACAAGGCCTTCGGCGAAGAGGGTTACCTGGCCGACAAGGGCCTGATCGCCCTGCCCAAGGCCGATCGCGCCAAGGTGACCGCCGCCGCCAAGGCCATGACCCCCATGGCCAAGCCGGCGCACTAGGCCGCGTGCGGACGCCCTGAGCGTACCCACCCATGCCGGCGGCCCGCTTGGGCCGCCGGCTCCTTAGGTCCACACGGGATAGCCCCATGCCAAGCTGGATACCACTGTTCGCCCTGCTCGGGGTCCTCGCCCTTGCCTACCACCTCGGGCGCAAGCGGGCCGTGGCGGCGGCCGGCGGACCCACACACATCAGTACCCTGCACTCACTGCCGGGTTACTACGGTTTCTATACGGCCCTGTGGGCCGGCCTGCCGGCCCTCCTGATCCTGGCCCTGTGGACGGGATTCCAGGACGAGGTGGTCACCTCCCTGGTCAAGGCGCAACTCCCGACCGAGATGACCCAGGGCATGTCCGAGGGCCAACTGGGGCTCCTGGTCAATGACGTGAAAAACCTGGCCACGGGCAAGATCGCCACCGGCGACGCCTCCCCCGATGTGCAGGCCGCGGCTGGGCATTATGCCCGCCTCAAGCAGATCGCCCAATTGGCCCTCTGGGGCCTGGTACTCGCCCTGACCCTGGGGGGCATGTCCCTCGCGCTGAACCGCATTGCGCCGGAACTTCGGGCGCGCAACGGCGTAGAGCGAACGGTCATGGTCGTCCTGATGGTCTGCTCTTCCATTGCCATCCTCACCACCCTCGGCATAGTCCTGTCGGTGCTGTTCGAGTCCCTGATCTTCTTCCAGCACATCCCCTGGTCGGAGTTCTTCTTCGGCACCGAGTGGAGCCCGCAGACCGCGCTGCGCGCCGATCAGGTGGGTTCGACGGGCGCCTTCGGGGCCGTGCCCCTGTTTACCGGGACCCTGCTGATTTCCTTCATCGCCATGTTGGTGGCCGTGCCCATCGGCCTGATGGCGGCGATCTATCTCTCCGAGTACGCCCCGCGCAACCTGCGTTCGGTGGCCAAGCCGGTGCTCGAGGTCCTGGCCGGCATCCCGACGGTGGTCTACGGCTTCTTCGCCGCCCTGACCGTGGCCCCGGCCATCCGCGTCTGGGGCGAGGCCCTCGGCTTCACCGTCGCCTCCGAGAGCGCCCTGGCCGCCGGTCTGGTGATGGGGATCATGATCATCCCCTTCGTCTCGTCCCTGTCCGACGACGTGATGAACGCCGTGCCCCAGTCCATGCGTGACGGCTCCTACGCCCTGGGTGCGACCCAGTCCGAGACCATCACCCGGGTGATACTGCCGGCGGCCCTGCCGGGGATCGTCGGCGGCATCCTGCTGGCGGTCTCCCGGGCCATCGGCGAGACCATGATCGTGGTCATGGCCGCGGGCATGTCCGCCAATCTCACCGCCAACCCCCTGGAGGCGGTGACCACGGTCACGGTCCAGATCGTCACCCTGCTCACCGGCGACCAGGAGTTCGACAGCCCCAAGACCCTGGCCGCCTTTGCGCTCGGGCTGACGCTGTTCGTGGTGACCCTGATCCTCAACGTCATTGCCCTGCACATAGTGCGCAAGTACCGGGAGCAATATGAATAATCCAGTTGCCTTCCCCCGACACCCGCAACCGGGCGGGTCCAACAAGCGGGTCATCGACTACGTCAATGCGAGCCTCAAGCGGCGCTATGCCGCCGAGCGACGCTTCCGCGCCATGGGCATGACCGCCGTCGCCCTGGGCCTGTTGTTCGTCACGGTGTTGTTCGTGGACATCGTCAGCAAGGGCTACACCGCCTTCCAACAGACCTACATCGAACTGGCCATTACCTTCGACCCGGAGGTGATAGACCCGGAGGGCAAGCGTGACCCGGAGGCCCTGCAGGCGGCCGACTACGCCAAGCTGGTCCGGGCGGCGCTCAAGGCGCAGTTCCCTGAGGTCACGGAGCGGGGTGAGGTGCGCGCCCTGTCGGCCATCATGAGCCCGGGGGCCCCGCAGCAGTTGCAGCGGATGGTCCAGGCCGACCCCGGGCTGATCGGCAAGACCCAGTCCGTCTGGCTGATCGCCAACGACGACGTGGACATGGTGGCCAAGGGGCAGATCGACCGCGACCTGCCCGAGGCCGACCGGCGCGTGGATGACCGCACCCTGGCTTGGCTCGATGCACTCACGGCCAAGGGCCAGCTTCATGTAGGCTTCAACACCGGCTTCTTCACCAACGGCGACTCCCGTGAGCCGGAACTCGCCGGCATCGCCGGGGCCCTGGCCGGGACCTTCTACACGCTTCTGCTGACCCTGTCCTTCGCTTTCCCCATCGGCGTCGGGGCTGCCCTGTACCTGGAAGAGTTCGCGCCCAAGAACCGCCTGACGGATCTCATCGAGGTCAACATCAACAACCTGGCGGCGGTGCCCTCCATCGTCTTCGGTCTGTTGGGGCTTGCGGTCTACATCAATCTGTTCGGCGTGCCGCGCTCGACCCCGCTGGTGGGGGCCCTGGTGCTGACCCTGATGACGCTGCCCATCATCATCATCGCCAGCCGTGCGGCCCTGAAATCGGTTCCGCCCTCC
The DNA here is from genome assembly GCA_963802205.1 of uncultured Gammaproteobacteria bacterium. GTDB lineage: Bacteria > Pseudomonadota > Gammaproteobacteria > Chromatiales > Chromatiaceae > DYRB01. The sequence goes on from CAWDHW010000030.1 coordinate 9,962, forward strand.
ATCCGAGAGGCGGCCCTGGGCGTCGGCGCCTCGCCGCTCCAGGCCCAGTTCCACCATGTGATCCCGCTGGCCATGCCCGGGATGCTGACCGGGGCCATCCTCGGCATGGCCCATGCCTTGGGCGAGACCGCACCCCTGCTGATGATCGGCATGATCGCCTTCATCGTGGACATCCCCCAGGGGATCACGGACCCGGCCACCGTGCTGCCGGTGCAGATCTACCTGTGGGCCGACAGCCCGGAGCGCGCCTTCGTCGAGCGCACCTCGGCGGCCATCATGGTGCTGCTCGCCTTTCTGATTACTATGAACCTGACCGCGGTGCTGCTGCGCCGGCGCTTTGAGCGCCGCTGGTAGCCGGCCCGACGAAACCCTTGAGCCGCCCCCCGCATGCCAAGCCCGCAGCCGAATCGCCGAGACCCTGAGAGGAACCGCATGAACACCACAGCCGAAGCCCTGAGCGGCGAACCCCAAGCGATGTCCGCCGTCGATCTGTCCAGTCGCACCGATCTCGGCACGACCGTCGGCGACTTCACCGCCAAGAATCCGCGCATGGTCTGCCGGGCCGTCGATGTCTATTACGGCGAAAAGCAGGCCATCAAGTCCGTGAGCCTGGACATAGGCCACAACGAGGTGGTCGCCATGATCGGCCCCTCGGGTTGCGGCAAGTCCACCTTCCTGCGCTGCTTGAATCGCATGAACGACACCATCCCGGCGGCGCGGGTGACCGGGTCCATCAAGCTCGACGGGCGTGAGATCCTGGACAAGGGCATCGACGTGGTCCCCTTGCGGGCCCAGGTCGGCATGGTCTTCCAGAAGCCCAACCCCTTCCCCAAGTCCATCTACGAGAACGTCGCCTACGGCCCACGCATCCACGGCATCACCAACAGCAAGGCCGAACTGGACGCCTTGGTCGAGACCAGCCTGACCAAGGCAGGGTTGTGGAAGGAGGTCAAGGACCGCCTGACCGAGCCCGGTACCGGCCTGTCCGGCGGGCAGCAGCAGCGCCTGTGCATCGCCCGCACCATCGCCGTCTCACCCGAGGTGATCCTCATGGACGAGCCCTGCTCGGCCCTGGACCCCATCGCCACGGCGGTGATCGAGGAGCTGATCGACGAGCTGCGCGAGAACTACGCCATCGCCATCGTCACCCACTCCATGCAGCAGGCGGCGCGGGTCTCCCAGCGCACCGCCTACTTCCACCTGGGCGATCTGGTGGAGGTCGGCGAGACCGATCAGATCTTCACCAACCCCAGCACAAGCTGACGGAAGACTACATCACCGGGCGCTTCGGCTGACCGCGCCGGGCTCTGTAGGTCGGACTTTAGCCCGACCCTATGGCCCAGGGTTCCCGACAAGGCCTCCAAGCTGTAGGTCGGGCTTCAGCCCGACCGTTTGGCCCAAGGTTGCCGGCAAGGCCGCGTCGGACTGAAGTCCGACCTACGCCTAACGCAGACAGATCCTTGCGAACAGGGGGGATGGCTGCGAATCTCACCCGATCCAGTCCAGCCTTCCAGCGAGAACCACAGCATGAGCACCGAACCCACCAGGGGCCATACGGTCCGCGCCTACGATCACGAGTTGGCCCAGTTGAGGGGGCTGGTGCTCGAGATGGGGGAGCGCGTGGTCGAACAGGTCAGCGACGCGGTCACCTCCATGGTGGACGGTATCCCGGCCCCCGCCCAGAAGGTGATAGAGCGCGAGCGCAAGATCGATTACTTCGAACTCGACGTGGACGAAGACATCTTCAGCATCATCGCCAAGCGCCAGCCGGCGGCGGTGGACCTGCGCCTGATCCTGGCCCTGTCCAAGGTCGTCGGCAATCTGGAGCGGGCCGGAGACAAGGCCGAGGACATCGCCGAGTGCGCCCTGCGCCTCCAGGGTCGGGAGGGCCGTGCCGACCCGGCGATGTTCCACCACGTCACCCGGCTGGGAAAGTTGTCCTGCTGCATGATGGAGCGGGCCCTGGATGCGGTGGCGCGCACCGACGTGGACCAGGCCCTGGACGTCTTTGCCGACGACAGCAGCCTCGCCGATGAGATCGCCGCCGCCATGCGCCATCTCATGTCCTTCGTCGTCGAGGACCCCTCCCTGCTGTCCCAGGTCATCGACATGATTTTTGCGGTGAAGGCCCTGGAGCGCATCGGCAACCACGCCGGCAACATCGCCGAGCAGGTCATCTTCGTGGCCAAGGGCCAGGATATCCGCTACCAGTCCCGCGAAAACGTCATCGCCGCCCTGCGCAAGCGGGATGGCTAGGGCCGGCCGTCGGCGTCGGTGCAGGCATCGGAGGGGTAGGGTGGGACATGAAGCACCTGATGCGTCGATTGGCCCCGGACACCAAGGCCATGCAGGAACACAAGCGCCTGCGGGTCTTCGGCCGCCTGCTGCATGACCCCAACCTCTGGCATGTCAACCGCCGCTCGGCCGCCGGGGCCTTTGCCGTGGGGCTGTTCATGATGTACATGCCGCCGTTCGGCCAGGCGCTCATGGCGGCAGCCGCGGCCATGGTCTTTCGTGTCAACCTGCCCATCTCCGTGGCCCTGGTGTTCATCACCAACCCCATCACCATCCCGCCCATGTTCTACTTCGCCTACCTGCTTGGCGCACTGGCGCTGGGGCAGGCCGTGGCCCCCTTCGATCTGGACTTCTGGGTGGAACCGGGCAATTGGCTGACCATCCTCTATCCCCTGGCCCTGGGCTGCCTGCTCTGCGCCATCGCCTGCTCCGTCATCGGGTACTTCGGGGTTCGCCTGGCCTGGCGTTGGCATGTGGTGCGGCACCTGGAGCGCCGGCGGGCCCACCGTCAGGTCGCTTAGATTAGCGTCACCTCGTCAGATTACAATCTAAGCTGATTGATTTTACTGGAATGCACTGGTCTTGGTATTCTAAGAAATCAGTAGGTTCTCGTAGAATCTGACAAAGCAGGATTAGGCCGCGCCAGGAATCAACGAGGGAAGACCCGGCAAGGGTCAAGGACCCGCGTGGCCGTGGACGCATGGCCGGGGTCCGTCCGGCAGGTTCGCCTGGCTTCGCGTGTTGCCCAAGGTGCCCGTGCCTGTGAGACGTTCACCGTAGTATTTCAATGGGATTACGGAACCATCAGGGGCTATCCTTCGCACCGCGGTCGGCTATTCGACGCGGAGCCGCCGTTGCATCAGTGGGTTATAGCCGGATCTATCTCTGGCCGAACCGGTATGGGGACAGAAGGTATCCAGCCCGCAGTCGGGTCTTCGCAGCAGCAATGCATCTGCCCCTGGGTAGGACAGCGTCGAAACGAAATGAATGAAATGGTGGAGGCTTGCGATGGTTTATCGATCTGTTGGGGCGCTTCTTCGTGATCAAGAGACCTTCAGCCTGGGCCCCCAGGCGACGGTGCAGGAGGCGGCCGTGATGATGGCTGCCCATCGGGTGGGCGCCATCCCCGTGATCGAGGAAAGCGGGCGCCTCGTTGGCCTCTTTACCGAGCGCGACCTGCTCAATCGGGTGGTTGCCAATGGGTTGATTCCCGGGGACTTGCGGCTCGCCGAGGTCATGACGGTTGATCCGATCACGGTTTCCGCTGAGGCGTCCCTGGTGACTAGCCTCAGACTGATGTTCGAGCGCAAATTCCGCCATCTGCCGGTGGTCGAAGGCGAACGGGTGATTGGGGTCCTTTCCTGCCGCGACATTCCAGCCGACTACTGGATGATGAACCAGAACTGGGAGGCGGCGCGGAACGAGCTGAGGTCCGCGACCGCCTGAGAGGTTGTGAAAGAACCCCCTGTAGCGCGTTAGGCCGACGAAGAAGGCCCAACATTTTGCTGCCGAAGCAACTCCTCTCGTTGGGCTTCGTTCCTCAGCCCAACGTGCTGGCTGCGCCGGGCATCGAAAGAAGGTCGCGGCCTGGCGGAGGCGAAGGTTGCCCTCCCTGGCCTGGTTTCCGGCATCCCGGCCGGAATGACGCGCGCCGGCATAGCCAGTCACCTCGCGGTCCAACTCGGGATTCCGGGACCCGGCCCAGGGATGGGCGGCCCTGGCCAATCCCCAGCCTCCCCAGACGCTGCGGTCTCACAGCCCGGGCAGGCCACCGATGTAGCCTACAGGTGCCTGGAAGCGGTCGATCAGTGGCTCCAGTTGGGCCTTGAGGTCGGCAGGGATGGTCTCGGCGAACTCACCCTGATGCTGGGCATTGCTCAGGATGTAGCCGTGCCCCGCGATGTTCTCCACCACCTGGAGCCCGGTGGATTCGGCCCCGGCGGCCAGGGTCAGTATCCTGGTCAGGGTCTGGGTATCGACGTTGTAGGCCCACAGGGCGTTGTTGACATGAGCGCCCGAGTCCTCGCCGATGAACAGGGTACGCATCGCTTCCGAGTAGAACAGGTTGTCGGGATTGGCGATGCTGTCCACCGCGGCGGTGTTGCCCCGGGCGTCGCTGGCCATGGGTCGGCCCAGCAGCTTGGGCTCGACACGCATGCTGACCGCTACCCAATCGGAGGGGATGGGCTCGCCCTTGGTGTCCAGGACTCCACCCTTGAGGCCAAGGGTGTAGACGGCCCCGGCCTTGTTCTCCGGGACCCGGATGTGGTCCACAGGCCCGGCGGGGTCGGGCCTCATGCTGCCCTCGATGCGCGACATGGCGAGATACAGCCGCTTATCCCGGGGATTGACCGCCACCCCCTCCATCTTGGTCCACTCCGTGGTGCCCCCCAGCAGGGCGGTGTAGCGGCGGGTCTCCAGGAAGGCGGCGGCCTGCTCCCGGCCCGGCTTCAGGGCCAGGCACTCGTCGCGGCCCGAACCCGCCCGCACCCGGGTGTGACTGCTTGGGCAGTCACCGGAGGCCGGGGCCACGGCGTCGAAGATGTCGCCAAAGCTCAGCGCATCGGCCAGTGCCTTGACCTCGGCATCGGTGCCGTGGCCGAGCCTGGTCCAGGTCAGGTCGGCGTTCCCGCCCCCGGCGTCGTCGGTCTGGGTCCAGGTTGCCGTGTAGAGGGTGCCCGCAGACAGGTCCCCCTCACGGTCGGCGATGAAGAGGGTGAACGCGACGTTGGAGCCGTCATCCCCCAGATAGACGCTGCGCCGGTCCGGCATCACCAGGGCCTGTTCCCAGCTCCCGCGGCCCATGGCGTGGTGCTTGACGACTTGGGTGGAGCCGTCGGCCTTGACCGTCACCTCGGGGATGACGCCGTAGTGGTAGGGCCTGGCCTTGGGCCCGCCCTTCAGGTACAGCTCGTCCATCGCCTTGAGCCCGGCGGTGGTGACAGGCCAGCCCTTGGGGTCCAGGGGGCTGAAGATCAGGTCGTAATCCTCCTCGGAGCCGAGGTGGGTGCCCCAGGGGGTCTGGGAGGCGAAGCAGGGGATCCAGAGTCCGGCCACCCCGGAGAAGTCGATGGGCCTGACCCGGGTCGCCGCCAGGGTGCCGTCCGGTGCCTGAGCGATGTCGCTCAGGGTCATGGACATGGGGGCGCGGCTGTACCAGCCTGGGGCCTTGCGTGCCTCGCTGCCGTCGCTCAGGAGCCAGTCGTACTCGTAGTGGGTGACCAGAAAGAGCCGCCCATCGACCTGGAGCAGGCTGTTGCCGTCCGGGGTCTCGGCCACCAGCGGCTTGCCCATGGGATCGAGCAGAGGTTCCAGGTGCCGGTCATAGAGCTGACCGGCGGGATGCTTGCGGCCCTTGACCTCGGCGACCTCGTCCTTGACGCCGAAGAGGGCCCTGTAGCTCAGGGGGCGCTCCTCCACCCGCCCGTCGGCGTAGCTGACCCGGGCCAGGGATCGGGTATAGGTGCTGGCCATCTCCTGCGGCGTGGCGGGGGCCGGGGTCTCGGTGAAACTCACCGCGACCACCCGGTCGAGGTCGGCCTGGGCCTCGGCGGCACCGGCCGGGACCAGGACGGGGGCGAGCGCGGCCAGGATGGCCTTGAGGCTTGATCTGGTGGTCATGGCGAGGGCTCCAGGGGCCGTGGTTCGAGAAGGCTTCGTCAAACGATGATCGCACGCCGGGATTGCCGCCTGGTGACGCCTGACCCCGCGTCGGGCCCGGTCCTCATCCGGCCGCGACTGGGCCCGACCGCCCTATGGCATCGAGCCGGTCCTGGAGCTTGAGCCGGTCCAGGGAGGCCAGGGGCAGGTTGACGAAGATGTCCACGCGATGCTCCAGCTCGCGCAGGGCCTGGCGGAAGGCCATCATCCGCGTGACTTCGTCGCCTTCCACCGCCGCCGGGTCGGCGATCCCCCAGTGGGCTGTCATGGGTTGCCCGGGCCAGACCGGGCAGACCTCCGCCGCGGCGTTGTCACAGACGGTGAAGACGAAGTCCATCCGAGGCGCCCCGGGGGCGGCAAACTCGCCCCAGTCCTTGCTGCGCAAGCCCTCGGTCACGAAATTGTTGCGCCTCAGGACCTCGATGGCCAGCGGGTGCACCTCCCCCTTGGGGTGGCTGCCGGCACTGAAGCCGTGGAATCTGCCCCGCCCGAGGCGGTTGATCAGGCACTCCCCGATGATGCTGCGGGCGGAGTTGCCGGTGCACAGAAACAGGACGTTATAGGTTGGGTCGCTCACGTTCGGGTCCTCGCTGGGTGGTTGGTATTCGCCTGAGGGGCCTGGGGCGTCGGGGCCCGCCAGTTTGGGGTGTCGTTACGGATCGGTTCAGGTCCACAGGGCACGCACCCCGTAGAAGGCGGTGTCCTTGCACCGCCGCAGGACCCCCTTCAGGGCCGAGGCGCTGGGGTCCGTACAGAAGGTCATGCTGAGGATGACCCGTAGCTCGCCTTCGCCCAACCGGGTGACCTTGTGCATGACCTTGGCCCCCTCGAACAGGATCAGGGTGTTGGGCGGTGTGGGCAGGACCCGCTCGTCCTCCCCCTGGCGCACCATCAACTCGGCCGAGGACAGCCGGTCCTCCTGCAGGTGGCGGTTGACCAGGGGCAGCAGGACCGTGAAGTGCCGGCCGTTGTAGAAGTTGTGGTCGTAGTGCCAGCCGATGTGGTCCCGGGGTCGGTCGTAGACCAGGAGCGAGCAGGAACTCTGGTCATGGAGCGGTGTGGGCACCAGCGGCGTACCGACCACGGCAGAGCAGAGGCGCCGCAGGGCGTCCGACTGGTAGAAGGCGACGATCTCCGGGGCAAGCCTGTGCAGGTCCTCGTAGGCGATGGTGCCGCCCTGCTTATGGGCTGGGACATAGCTCCGCTCGGTCCGACGATGCCGTAGCGCCGCCTCCCGGAGCCGCTCGAAGGTGGCGTCGGGCACAGGATGCGGAATCGCCGCGATGCGATCGCGGAAGTCCGGCAGGGGTCGCGGCAGTTCGTCGGCCAGACGCAGGGCGCCGCCGTACTTGGCCACCAGTGCAGCCTGGCCCGCCTCCAACTGGCGGTACTGAATCCGCTTGCGCCATCTCAGGCCGGCGTAGGCCAGGACGCCTGCGGCAACGGGGATCAAGAGGGCTTCTGGATACATCGGGACCTCCCGGTTACGGATCGACGAGCGACCGCTTGGCGACCCGAACCTCGCCGCCCAGCCGGTTTCGCGGCCGGCTGCCTGGGGGCTCGAGCCAGCCACCATAGATACAACAGCCAGATGACATGCAGATGACGGTTTTCTGACGGTGACGTGACCTGTCGCCCGAGGCCGGATGGGGGCCCCAAGGTGGCAACCGTAACAAACCTTGGCCTAGCCTTGCCGACCCCTTAGGCTCCCGAACGGCTCATCCATTGACCACCGAGACGACCCGGCCCCTGCGAGTGGCCGTCATCACCGAGACCTACCCGCCGGAGATCAACGGGGTGGCCAACACCATGCGCCACCTGGTGACGGGGCTGGCCGCACGCGGCCACCGTGTCCGACTGATCCGTCCGCACCAGGCCGGGGACCCCAGGCCGGGCGCGTCAGACCCTATCGGGGAAACCCTGGTCCCGGGTCTGCCGATCCCTGGCTATCGCGGGTTGCGGCTGGGGTTCCCCGTCTTCTGGAGATTGCGCCGCATCTGGCGCGATGAACCACCGGACGTCGCCTACATCGCCACCCAGGGCCCCTTGGGCCGTGCCGCCCTGAGCGCCGCCGAGGCCCTGGGGGTGCCAACGGTCACCGGCTTTCACACCCAGTTCCATCAATACAGCCGCCATTACGGCCTGGGGTTTCTCGCCAGCCCTATCGAGGCCTCCCTGAGGCGCTTCCACAACCGTTCCGACACCACCCTGGCTCCCACCGCCGAACTCCGTGAGATCCTGATGGCACGCGGCTTCGCCAAGGTCGAGGTCTTCGGGCGAGGGGTCGATACGCTCCTCTTCTCCCCGGACCGCCGCCGCGCGGACCTGCGCTCGGCCTGGGGCTGCGGGCCGACGGACCCGGTGCTGATCTACGTGGGGCGCCTGGCGGCCGAGAAGAATATCGATCTGGTACTGGCCTCCTACGCGGCGGCGCGCGCGGCCCACCCAAAGGCGCGCTGCGTGCTGGTGGGCGACGGCCCAGAGCGACGGCACCTGACGCAGGCCCACCCCGAGGTCATCTTCACCGGGGCCAGGGTCGGACTGGACCTGGCCGAGCACTATGCCAGCGCCGACCTCTTCGTCTTCCCCAGCCTGACCGAGACCTTCGGCAATGTGGTCACGGAGGCCATGGCCAGCGGGCTGGCGGTCGTCGCCTTCGACGACGCCGCCGCCCATCATTACCTCCGCAGCGGCGAGACCGGCCTGATCCTGAACCGGGACGACCGGGCCGGCTTCATCCAGGCGACCCAGGCCGCCGTGGCGGATGTCCAGGGCTTGCGCCGATTGGGGGCCGAGGCCCGGCGCTCGGCGGAGGCCCTGGGCTGGCCCGGGATCATCGCCGGCCTCGAAGCACGGCTGCGGGCGGTGATCGCCGCCCGGACGGCTGGGCAGGCACACCGGGGTGTTGCCGAGGGCGCCCGATGAACTCGCCACTGGGGTAATCCCCGCACTGCCACATCCGGGCGACGGCTCCTGGCCGGGATACCGCCCGCTGGTGCTGGGGCGGCAGCCCACATCGGCGGAGCATCCGATTCGTGCAGCTACCTACTGGGCGGCGCTGACGCGGCCGCCAAACTGCGGGAGAAGGGGATTACAGCATCAGACTGTCGAGCCGGCGGGCGCCGTGCACGACGCGAACCACATCGATGCCGTCGGGCAAGAGCCGGTAGAGGATCACAGAGAGGTCATAGCACGTTGGGCTGAGGAACGAAGCCCAACGAGAGGAGTTGCTTCGGCAGCAAAATGTTGGGCCTCCTTCGTCGGCCCAACGCGCTGGGTGTCGGCGTCCCACGGCCGCGGACCCCGGCCGGCGAAGCACCAGTGTCTGTAACTGTTGGCGTTGCGGCGCAAGGCGGTTAACGGCTACGGCACATCGGCAGTCCAGGGGTTTTTGGCGGTCACGCCCGCAGCAACAAAATCGCTGGGATCCCGCGTTACCACCGTCAGACCATGTTGGGCCGCCGTCGCTGCGATGAGGACGTCCGGGTGGCTGAAAGTATGCCCGGCCTTTCGACCGGTCTCGATGATGAGACGCCATTGCAACAGGATGTCTTCCGTGACGGCCAACACCCGGTGCGTGAACATGGGCCTAAGGCGATGATCCAACCATTGCCTGAGCTCGCCGCGACGGGTTGGTTCGGACACCAATTCGATACCGAACCGAATCTCTGCAAAGGTCACCTCGCTGACAAAGAGACGATCCAGGGGTTGCACGCTGACGAAGTCAACGACGGCGGGTGACGGGTTCTTTCGCCTCAGCTCCGAGAGGACATTGGTATCCAGCAGCCAGCCATTCATAGCGTCACGGCCCGAACTGGCCCCTTGACCTTCGGGTGCTCAAGGATGACATCTCCGAGTGGCGAGTCCGCCATGAGATCCACCAGGGCGCGGCCCGTGGGTTGTCCCCGCAGGCGAACATAATCCTCCGCCGAGAGGACTACGGCTCGCTCTTCCCCATTGACGGTCACATGCTGGGGTCCACATTCGGCCGCCCGGCGTACCACTTCACTAAACCGGGCTTTCGCTTCCTGAAGTTGCCAGCAGCCTGTCTCATCAGGGCCAGATGCTTGCTGGGCTCGGCGAGGGCTCATGGTTCGTCTCCAAGGTGGTCAGGCTGACTAGACTCTAATCCCAGGATGCCTGTCCCGCAAGCGACTCGTTACGCTGTGGTCTGCGAGCGGCCGCTTCGGGCACGACGACAGCACCTTGGGATCAGAAGTCGGTGGCCGTCCCTGGCCGTTGCTCGCCACTCGCGTTCAGGCTATCGTCGGCCCGATTCCGTCCTGGGGCGGTTGCATTTCCTTTCCCTTTCACTCTGACCCGAAGGACCCATGCCGCGCCCAACCCACCCCCTACCTCCACTCTCGCCGGCAATGCCGGGCGCCGCCTTGCCCCCGCCAGCGGCGGCGGACGAGGACAGCGGGCATTGGGCCGATGTCAACGGGCACGCCATGTACTACCTGCGCCTCGGGGAAGGCACGCCCGTCCTGCTCCTGCACGGCGGGGGCGACTCCGGGAGGGGGTCTTTCGGCCACCAGATCGACGATCTGGTGGCGGCCGGGCACGAGGTAATCGCCCCGGACCAGATCGGTCAGGGGCACACCCCGGGTCTCCCCGGGCCCCTGAGTTACGGCGCCATGGTGGAGGATACCGCCGACCTGCTGCGCCAGATGGCCATCGGGTCCACCGACGTGGTCGGCTTCAGTGACGGGGGCATCCTCGGCCTGATGCTGGCCGCCCGCTACCCGGACCTGGTGCACCGACTGGCGATCAGCGGGGTCAACATCGCCTCCGAGGGGCTGGATCCGGGCCACCTCGCCGCGCTACAGGCGCAGAGCGAGGCGGCGGCGGAGTCGGACGAGGACCCTGGGCTGGACGCCAAGCTCCGCGAGCTTTGGCTCAATGCCCCCACCGAAGAGGACCTGACTCCGGACACCCTGGCCGGCATCCGCCAGCCAGTCCTGGTCCTGTCCGGCGACCGCGACCTGGTCCGTCTCGAACACACCCTGGCCATTTACCAGGGCCTGCCCAACGCCCAGCTCTTTGTCCTCCCCGACACCGGCCACGGGACCTTCGCTACCCGCCCGGAGCTGGTCAACCCGGTCCTGGTCGCCTTCCTGAGCGGGTCCTAGGCCACAGGTCCTCCGCCGCCTGGTCTGAATCGCCACGCGGTGTATGGGTGAGGTCGAGGGACGAAGGGGGCAGGGTCAATTCCGATCCGGCCAGGCGTCCGCTTTGTGTTGAAGGCCGCCGTGTACGTTCTGAGCTTCGCTTCACCCATAAGAGTCTGACCCCTTCGATCAGGCGGCAGGCTTAAACTATTGTCAGGTTTTCGGGGTCCACTTGAGCCGGGATCGCGACGAGAATACACGCCGATATTCGACAGGACTGCCCAACAATGAACCGATTCGATGCCATGCAGCTCTTTGTGAGTGTTGCTGAGCTGGGCAGCTTCGCGGCGGCCGCGGCCCAACTCGGTGTGGCGCGTTCGGTGGTCACCCGGCAGATTGCCGCGCTGGAGGAACACCTGGGGGTCAAGCTGATGGTACGCAGCACGCGGCGATTGATGCTGACCTCGGCCGGCAACGCCTACCTCGACAAGTGCCGGGTGATCCTCGACCTGGTGGAAACGGCCGAAGCGGAGGTCATGGAGGAGAGCCTGGCGCCGCGCGGTCAACTGCGCCTCGGTGTGCCGCTGAGTTTTGGGCTGAGACATCTGGTCCCGCTGCTGCTGGAGTTCGCACAGACCTACCCAATGATCCGCCTGTCAACGGACTTCAGTGACCGCAAGCTTCATCTGATCGATGAGGGCATCGACCTGGCGATTCGCATCTCGGCCCAGCTCGACCCCGGCGACATCGCCCGCAAGCTCGGTACCTGCCGGCTCATGGCCGTCGCCGCGCCGGACTATCTCGCCCGCCATGGCCGGCCGCAGCACCCCACCGAGCTGGTCGGCCATACCTGTGTCGGATACGCGCAGCAGGCATACGGCCTCCCCTGGTCGTTTCTGGTCGAGGGCCAGTTGAAGGACTATTCCCTGCCCTTCCGGCTGCAAGCCAACAACGGCGACGCCTTGGCCGAGGCGGCCGCCCTGGGACTGGGCATCACGGTGTTGCCGGACTTCATCGCCTCCGACTATCTCGCCGGCGGCCGGGTTGTCACCCTGCTGGAGGCGTTTGAACCCCCCGAGATGGGCATCTACGCCTTACTGCCGAGCAATCGCTACATGCCCCATCGGGTGCGGGCGCTGATCGAGTTTCTGTCCGCCCGGCTGGCCGGCCCGCGCGAATCGGCAACCGGACCCTGAACAGGAGTCCCACGCGACTCAGTGGGAGTGCGACTCGTGGGGGCGCAGATCGAACAACAGCACCTCGGCGTTGTCGCCCTCACTGAAATCGAGCTCCCGCACCCTGCGCAGACGCGCACCGTCACCCTCCGACAGGCGCTGCCCGTTGACCCTGAGCGCCCCGCGCGCGACGTGCAGGTAGCCGAAGCGGTCCTCGGGCAAGACGAAGCGCTGCTGTTCCGCGCCGTCGAACAGCCCGGCATAAACGCGCACGTCCTGGTACACCGACAGGGAGCCCTCGGCCCCATCGGGGGAGATGATCAGACGCAGACGGCCCCGCTTGTCCGCGTCGGTAAAGTGCTGCTGCTGGTAGCGCGGCGTGACGCCCTCGCTGTCCGGGACTATCCAAATCTGCAGGAAATGCACGGGCTCCTGGCGTGAGGCGTTGAACTCGCTGTGGCGGATGCCGGTACCGGCGCTCATCATCTGCACGTCGCCGGGGCGGATCACGGAACCGGTGCCCATCGAGTCCTTGTGCTCCAACGCCCCTTCGAGCACGTAGGAGAAGATCTCCATATCTCGGTGGCCATGGGTGTCGAAACCACGGCCCGGGCGCACCCGGTCGTCGTTGATGACCAGGAGGTCCGAGAATCCCGCCTGTTCCGGGTCGTAGTAACTGCCGAAGGAAAAGGTGTGATGGGACTGCAACCACCCCAGGTTCGCCAGGCCGCGGGCCGCGGCGGGTCTCAGTTCGAGCATCTGTGTCTCCGCGATATGCGTGACCGGGGGGCAGCACCCTCGGGGATGCCCGCCCCGGTTCAAGTGGGCTCAGCCCTTGATGGCTTCGAGCGAGAGGGTGATCGTCACCTCGTCGCCGACATAGGGCACGTACTTGCCCATATTGAAGTCGCTGCGCTTGATGACGGTGCTGGCGTCGGCGCCGATGGCGTCCTTCTTCAGCATCGGGTGCGGCTTGGCGACGAAGTGGGTCACCTTCAGGGTCACCGGCTTGGTGACGCCCTTGATCGTCAGATTGCCCTCGACGGCCGCCGGCTTGTCGCCCTGGAAGACGACCCTGGTGGACTTGAAGGTCGCGGTCGGGTACTTCGCGGTGTCGAAGAAGTCCTCGGCCTGGATGTGCTCATTGAAGGTCGCGAAGCCGGTATCCACCGACTTGGCGTCGATGACGACCTCGACCGAGCCGGTCTTCGCCTCCTTATCCAGCACGACCGTACCTGTGGTCTTGTTGAATCGGCTGAGCTGTGTCGAAAGGCCCTGATGGTCGTAGGAGAAGCGCGGGAAGGTATGGGTGCTGTCGACCGTGAAGGTCTCGGGCGCCGCCAGTGCGGGTACGGCGACAGCACAGGCGAGGATGAGGGTGGCGGAGCGTTGCGTGAGCGTGAGCTTGGTCATGGAGTGACTCCTGAACGGTTGAGGGACTAGGGTGAATTAACTGCCGGACGCGGCAGTGATCTGGAACTTGATCTGAACGTCATTGGCGACGACGTCGAAGGCGGACCAGGACCCTTCGCCGATGGCAAAGTCGCCGCGGCGGATGGTGAAAGTCCCATCGAAGACACCGGATGGGCCCTGCGCTTTGAAGCTCGCGGGGACCAGGATGTCCCGGGTCTTGCCCTTGATGGTCAGCTTGCCGGCCACCTCATAGCGGTTGTCGCCCAGCGCCTTGACGCTGCCCGACTCGAAGCGGGCGGTTGGAAAGGCCGGCGTGTTGAACCACGGCTTGCCCGCGACCTCGTCGTCGCCCTCCGTGGTGCCGGTATCGATGCTGGCGAGGTCCACATCGATCACGGCCTTCGCGTTGGCCGGCTGCGTCGGGTCGAAGCTCAGTTGGCTGCTGAAGGTCTTGAAACGACCGTCCATGGTCACGCCCATCTGGGTGTAGCTGAAGGCGATCCGGCTCTTGTCAGCCTGTACTTGGCTGTATTCGGCGGCCTGGGCCGCCGCGGCAAGCGCGACACTGAGGGCGAAGGCTAGGGCTAGGGCCACGCGTTGCATATTCGGTGCTCCTGTGGGTAGGTGGTTCGGGTGGCGAGTCAGTCGGCGTTCGCGGCCGGTCTCGGCAACATGCGCCTGAGGACGTCATCCTTGTCGACGAAGTGATGCTTCAGCGCGGCGCCGACGTGTCCGAGGAGGACGGCGATGAGCGTCAGATTCAGGCTCAGATGCACCGTCAGCAGCAGGTCGCCGAGCGCCTTGTCCTTACCCAGCAGATCAGGGATCGGCAGCACCCCGAACCACACCGTCTGAAAACCCTTGGCCGAGCTCATGAGCCAGCCCGACAGCGGAATCGCCAGCATCAGCACATAGAGTGCGAAGTGCCCGATGTGGGCCATCCACTGCTGAACCTTGGGCATGCCCGCCGGCAGGGACGGCGGTTGGTGCGTCACCCGCCAGGCCAGGCGCACGATCACCAGGACGAACACGCTCACACCGGCCCATTTGTGCCAGGAATAGAGCTGCAATTTTTCGGGCGACAGGGGCAGGTCATGCATGTAGAAGCCCAGGCCCAGCAGCCCCGGCAACAGCAGGGCAATCAGCCAGTGCAAGGTCTTGGCGGTGGCGGTGTAGTGTTGGCTCATGGCCGGCTGCCCCTTGGTGGTAATGCCCGGTGGGCATTGGCGATGGGTGCACTTTAGCCGACCGTGGTAGTCGGAAATAGGCCATAACGGCGAACGGCCTATTGCCAGAATCGCGACAATGAGCCGACCGGCAGCGATGTGTCGGTAGGCAGGTGTCGAACCGGCCGGGGAGACGCCGGTCGCCGAGGACACGGAAACGAATCCGTAACATGAACGGGCTAAGCTAAGCCGTTGTCTTTGTCCTTGGACCAGAGTACCGGCCCTGAACACCATGACCCTGCCCGTTCAGTACATTACCGACCGCCTCATTCCAGACCTGGAGGCCCTGCGCGAACAGGTCCTCAGGCTGGCCGACACCCATGAGGCGGAGGTGGGTCACATCCAACCCAGGTACCAGGACAGTGCCCGCAACCTGTTGCACTACCTGGCCCTGCGCCAGAGCGATCTACGCGACCTGCAGCAGGACCTGGCCCTGCTGGGCCTGAGCCGCCTGGGGCGGGTCGAGGCCCATGTGCGCAGCAGCATCGACGCGGTGCTGGGCGCCCTGCGCGCCCTGGCGGGCCTTCCGCACGGCGGGCATGGACCTCACGGCTGCGTGAACATCAAGACCGGCGGCATGTACCTGAACGAGCACGCCCGTGCCCTCCTGGGCCCTGGCTCAGGTAGCGGCCGGCGCAGGACCCGTATCATGGTCACCATGCCAAGCGAGGCCGCCAGGGATCCTGACCTGGTGCATCGGCTCCTGGTGGCGGGCATGGACATCATGCGCATCAACTGTGCCCACGACGACGCCGAGACCTGGCAGGCCATGATTGGCCACCTGCGCGCGGCGGAGCAGACCACGGGCCGCGCCTGCCGCATCTATGCCGACCTGGCCGGACCCAAGCTGCGCACCGGCGCCATCCAGCCCGTCGGCCGCCTCGCCAGGATCAAGACCAGGCGCGACCTCTGGGGCCGGGTCACGGCGCCCGCACTGGTCTGGCTCAGCCCCCGTGATCGGCCGGAGCCGCCGGCGGTGCCGGTGGACTGTGTTCTGCCGCTGGACGACGGGGTCCTGGCGGCGGCGCGGGCCGGCGACAGGCTGGACCTGGACGATGCCCGTGGCGCCGCTCGCCACCTGCGCCTGCACGAGCGCATCGGCAACTCCTGGCTGGCCCATTCCCAGAAGAACGCCTACATCGGCGATGGGGCCGAGTGCCGACTCTGGCGTGGGGACGAACTCCTCGCCCAGGGCACCCTAGGCCCCCTGCCCGAGGTGTCTGTGCCCATCACCCTGAGGGTGGGGGACACCCTGCTCCTGACGCGGGGCGAGGCGCCGGGAAGCCCGGCGCAATTGGACTCCCAGGGCCGGGTGGCGGCCCATGCCCACATCCCCTGCACCCTGGAGGCCGTGTTCGATACCGCACGGCCTGGCCAGCCCATCTGGTTCGATGACGGCAAGATCGGCGGCCGAATCCTGGCCAATGACGAGGGGTCGATCCGCGTGGAGATCACCCAGGCCGCCCCCCAGGGTAGCAAGCTCAGGGCGGAGAAAGGCATCAACCTGCCGGAGACGGATCTGGACATCCCGGCTCTGACGGCCAAGGACCTGGCGGACCTGGCGGTCATGGCCCCCCTGGTGGACATGGTCGGCCTGTCCTTCGTGCGCACCCCGGCGGACGTGCTGGCCCTGCAGGCACAGATGCAGGCCCTGGGCGCCGCTCACCTGGGCACCGTGTTGAAGATCGAGACCAGGCAGGGGTTCGAGAACCTGCCCATGATCCTGCTCGCCAGCCTGCGCCATCCCCCGGTGGGGGTGATGGTGGCCCGGGGCGACCTGGCGGTGGAGGTGGGCTTCGAGCGTCTGGCGGAGGTGCAGGAGGAGATCCTGTGGCTGTGCGAGGCGGCCCACATCCCGGTGATCTGGGCCACCCAGGTTCTCGAAAACATGGCCAAGCGGGGCATCCCGTCCCGCGCCGAGGTCTCCGATGCCGCACTGGCGGTGCGTGCCGAGTGCGTCATGCTCAACAAGGGGCCCTATGTCGTGGATACGGTGCAGTTGCTCAACGGGGTGCTGGAGCGCATGAGCGGCCACCAGGTGAAGCGCCGCCAGATCTCGCGCCGCCTGGCGGTATCCCAACTACCCACGGAGACGGACTGACCCCAGGGGGTTGTCTGCGTATTCCACGCGAAGGTGTACACCGATTCCACGGCAAGCTGGGCAGGCCGTAGTCTGGATGGAGTGCAGCGGAATCCAGGTTTCAGCGGTAATCCATAGACGTAGAGCCAGTCGTCCAGGCTGTACCCAGATTGCGCTAACGCTCCAATCGGGCTACGGAGATCGGGTCTCGAATGCTTGTACAGTCTGGGCGCGTAATGGGCACCGGAAAGAATCCGCGATGCAGCTGGGTCGCCCCTGCACCATCACATCCCGAGCTTCTTCTCCAGGTAATGGATGTTGACACCGCCGGCCTGGAAGGCGGTGTCCTTCATCAGGATGCGTTGGAGCTTGATGTTGGTGTTGATGCCGTCGATGACGGTCTCGCGGAGCGCATTGCACATGCGCGCCAGGGCGCAGTCGCGGTTCTCGCCGTGGGCGATGAGCTTGCCGATCATGGAGTCGTAGTAGGGTGGGACCACATAGCCTGAATAGATATGGGTCTCCATGCGGATGCCGGGACCGCCAGGGGCGTGAAACTCCGCGATGCGCCCCGGGCTCGGCAGGAAGGTCTCGGAGTCCTCGGCATTGATGCGGCACTCGATGGCGTGTCCGCGCAGGACCACGTCCTCCTGGCGCAGGCGTAGCTTTTCCCCGGCGGCGATGCGGATCTGTTCCTTCACGATGTCCACCCCGGTGACCATTTCGGTCACCGGGTGCTCCACCTGGACCCGGGTATTCATCTCGATGAAGAAGAACTCGCCGTTCTCGTAGAGGAACTCGAAGGTGCCGGCACCCCGGTAGCCGATGCGCCGACAGGCCTCGGCGCAACGCTCGCCGATTCGCTCGCGCTGCTCCGGAGTCAACCCCGGGGCCGGGGACTCCTCGATGACCTTCTGGTGACGGCGTTGCATGGAGCAATCGCGCTCACCCAGGTGGATGGCATTTCCGTGCTGGTCGGCAAGGACCTGAAACTCCACATGTCGCGGATTCTCCAGGTATTTCTCCATGTAGACTATGTCATTATTGAAGGCTGCCGCCGCCTCGCCGCGGGTCAGGGAGACGGAGTTGAGCAGGGTCGCCTCGGAATGGACCACCCGCATGCCGCGCCCGCCGCCGCCGCCGGACGCCTTGATAATGATGGGGTAACCGATCATCCGGGCCAGTTCGATGGTGCGCTTCTTATTATTGTCCAGGGGCCCGTCGGAGCCGGGGACGCAGGGCACGCCGGCCTCCTTCATGGCCTTTATGGCGGATACCTTGTCACCCATCAGGCGAATGGTCTCAGGGCGAGGCCCGACGAAGATGAAGCCGCTGCGCTCCACCCGTTCGGCGAAGTCGGCGTTCTCCGAAAGGAACCCATAACCGGGGTGGATGGCCACCGCGTCGGTCACCTCCGCTGCACTGATGATGGCGGGGATTTGCAGGTAGCTGTCCCGCGAGGGTGGCGGGCCTATGCAGACGGTCTCATCGGCGAGCAGGACGTGCTTGAGGTCTTTGTCCGCGGTGGAGTGTACGGCGACGGTCTTGATGCCGAGTTCGCGACAGGCGCGCAGGATGCGCAGCGCGATCTCACCCCGGTTGGCAATCAGCAGCTTTTCGATCATGGGGAGGGGCAGGTCCTGGGTGATGGTCTGGACCCGGGGCGGTCATTCCGCCGCCGGGACGCACGCCGGCGAGGGGATTAGGCGATGACGAACATGGGCTGGTTGTATTCCACCGGCTGTCCGTTGTCCACCAGGATGCGTTTCACAGTGCCGGACTTCTCGCACTCGATCTGATTGAGGATCTTCATCGCCTCGATGATGCACAGGGTGTCGCCAGCCTGGACCACCTGACCGTCCTCCACAAAGGCTTTGCTGCCCGGCGCCGGCGAGCGATAGAAGGTCCCGACCATGGGGGAACGGACCAGATTGCACTCCGGTTCCTCGTCGTCGGTGGCCGGGGCGGCGAGTGCGGGCGCCGCCGGGGCGACCTGACCCTGCGGTGGCGGCGCCATCATGTGGGGCATGTACATGGGCGGTAACTGGGCCCCGTGCCGGCTGATCCGGACCGACTCCTCGCCCTCGTGGATCTCGATCTCGGCGACATTGGAGGTTTCCAGCAATTCGATGAGTTTCTTGACCTTGCGGATGTCCATCGGTGTTTAGTGTTGCTCTTGTGTGGAAGCCGGCTCGATTCGCGCCAGGGCGGCGAGCAGGGCGAGGTCATAGCCCTGAGCCCCAAGCCCGCTGATTACGCCCACCGCCTTGTCCGAGAAGAAGGACTGGGCGCGGAAGGGCTCGCGGGCATGGACATTTGACAGGTGGACCTCGATGAAGGGGATGGCCACCCCCAGCAGGGCATCGCGGAGCGCAATGCTGGTGTGGGTGAAGGCCGCTGGGTTGATGATGATGAATGCTACAGCCTCTGTCGCGGCCTTGTGGATGGCGTCGATGAGGACGTGTTCGGCGTTGCTCTGGATAAACCCCAGGGTGTGGCCGGCGACCCTGGCCCTCGCCTCCAGCCGCGCCTGGATGGTCGCCAGGGTGTCGGACCCATAGTGACCCGGCTCGCGGGTTCCGAGCAGGTTCAAATTCGGCCCATTGACCACCAGAATGGCTGCCATCGCTCGAAAAATGTCCGCAAAGACCCCGGAGCGGGGCGAGACTGGCCGGCGCAGGGCGGGCCGGGGTGGGAAATGCTGCAAGCAATTGTCCGGATTTCCGCCTGGGCTGTCCAGTTGCAGCCTTGTCCAATGACACATGAGCCTGAAGGGGGCGTCGTGATTCCAAGCTGAGGTGAGCCTGAAGGCGGCGGTGCGGGCATCCTGCGAGGATGATCGTGATGCTGCACACCCAGGGGCTCAAGCGCCTTGACGACTTGAGGAGCTTCCTGGCCGGGAGCCAGGCGGTGGACCTCAAGACCCCCGAGCGGGAGGCGGCCTACGCCTTCATTGTTCAGACGCTTAGACGCTTCGGCTACGGGCGCCTGAGCAAGGCCGACAAGGGGCTGGTGCGGGCCTACCTGGCTAAGGTGACGGGGCTGTCGCGGGCGCAGCTCACACGCCTGGTGGGGCGAGCGCAGGACGGGGAGGCGTTGAGGGACCGGCGCGGCCCTCCCGCCAAGCCCTTTGCCCGGCGTTACACGCCCGAGGACGTGCGCCTGCTGGCCGAGGTCGATGCCTTACATGGCAACCTCTCTGGACCAGCCACGCACAAGCTCTGTGAGCGGGCCTGGGAGGTTTTCGGCGATGCCCGCTACGAGCGCCTGGCCGGGATCTCCAACGGTCATCTGTACAACCTGCGGGGCTCCCAGATCTATCAGCGCTGCCGGGGGCGAGTGGACAAGACCCGGGCGGTACAGATTCGCATCGGCGAGCGCCGCCGTCCCCGCCCCGAAGGCCGCCCTGGCTTCCTGCGGGTCGACTCCGTCCACCAGGGCGATCTGGATGGGGTCAAGGGGCTCTACCACATCAACCTGGTCGACGAGGTCACCCAGTTCCAGTGCGTCGGCCGCGCCGAGCGTATCAGCGAGCAGTTCCTCCTGCCGGTCCTGGCCGCCCTGCTCGACGCCTTCCCCTTCGTCATCCTCGGCTTCCACAGCGACAACGGCTCGGAGTACATCAACGCCCGCGTCGCGGCCCTGTTGACGAAGCTTCATGCCGAGTTCACCAAGTCGCGCGCGCGCCGCACCAACGACAACGCGCTGGCCGAGAGCAAGAACGGCTCGGTCATCCGCAAGCACCTTGGCTACAGCCACATCCCGGGCCGCTTTGCCCAACAGGTCAACGACTTCGCCCAAGGGATCCTGTCCCCCTACCTCAACTTCCACCGCCCCTGCTGCTTCCCCCACCGAGGAGATCGACCCCACGGGCCGGCTCCGCAAGCGTTACCGCTACCAGACCATGACCACCCCCTATGAGAAACTCAAGTCACTGCCCGAGGCCACCCAGTACCTCAAGCCCGGCGTCACCTTCGAGCACCTGGATGCCATCGCCTACGCCATCAGCGACAATGAAGCCGCCCGACGCCTCAGCGAGGCCCGCGCCACACTGTTCCGTTCCATCAACCAAGCCCAACAGCCCGCTGCCTGACCTCCAGCCCTCACACCTCCTTCAGGCTCATCTCTGGATTGGAAAGGACTGC
>CAWDHW010000031.1:0-77093 GCA_963802205.1 uncultured Gammaproteobacteria bacterium
GCCGACGGTTTCCACTTTCGCCCACAAGGTGCCGTGGACTGGCTGGTTTGCGACATGGTTGAACAGCCGGCGCGTATCGCTTCGCTGGTCGGTGACTGGGCGGCAGGGAAACTGTGTCGCGAAGCCATCTTCAATCTCAAGCTTCCGATGAAGAAGCGTTACGAAGAACTCGAACGTTGCCGTGCCATCATCGAACAGAAGCTTTCCAGGGCCGGCGTCGAAGCCACATTGCGTTTCAAGCAGCTCTACCATGATCGCGAAGAAGTGACAGGGCATCTGCGCATCCTGAGGCCCCGCTCATGATGATCTCATCCGAGCAAGTCATTGCAAAAACCATGAAGTGGATCTCTGAGGTCGTGATCGGATGCAATTTATGTCCCTTTGCGGCGAAAGAATTCAGGCGTGGTAGCATACATTACCAGATTGAAAGCTCCGCTGACCCGGAGGTATGTCTCCGGGCGTTCCTGAGGGAGTGCCAAAGACTGGATGAGAATCCGGCGATTGAAACGACGCTGCTGATCTTTCCGGATGCCTGCCAACAGTTCGATGACTACCTCGATCTGGTGGCAATGGCGGAAGAATTGCTGGAAGCAGAAGGCTACGAGGGCGTTTATCAGGTTGCCAGCTTTCATCCCGATTACCGCTTTGCAGATGCACCCGCAGAGGATCCGGCTAACTATACGAACCGGTCGGTGTACCCGATGTTGCACCTGCTCCGCGAAGAGAGCCTAGAAAATGCCCTGGCGAATCATCCTGATCCGGAAAGTATCGCGGAACGCAATGTGGAATTTACGCGCAAGAAGGGACTTGCCTATATGAAAATGCTCAGGGATTCCTGTTTGTGACCTGAGCATATTCCTGTGCGCCTGGCGATTGCCGGTAAGGTTCAGGGTGTAAATCCCATTGGTCATGTTGAATCCTCAGGCCGAACGGGGCATTCGCCCCGTCCCGCCCGAGGCGCCGCCCCTAGAGGGCTTGCTGCTGCCGCAACCGGGCCTGGAGCCGCTTGGCCTGTTTGAAGGCCTCCTTGAGCATCAGCCGGTGCAACTCATTCAGGTCGTTCGGATTGACCCGGTTGACCCCGTCCGGGTCCTTGGTCTGGAGCTGCTGGCGGATGCGGAAGCGCTGGATCAGGTCGAAGGCCTCGATCTCGGCGGCGGTGTCCCCGCCTGCACGGCCTTGGGCGGCGCCGGCGGCGCGCAGCCGCGCCGCGGTGTTGGTGGCCCAGACCCCGTGTTGCAGGGCCCAGACCCGCGCCGGGTCGGTGAACAGGCGTGCGCCCTGGAGCTTGAGGTCGATGGTGTGGGGGAAGTCGCGGTTGCGGTCGTAGGTGAACTGGCCGGCCCAGCCGATGGGCGTGCTGACTCCCACCGCCAGCTCCGCCAGGGCACGCAGGAAGCGGCCCTGGCTTGGGATCCGCTCCATGAGCCAGGCGCGCAGCCGGTCGGCGGGCTCGAAGCTGCCGTAGAGGGGACGGAAGTCGAAGAAGATGGTGCCGTGCATCACCGCCTCGGGCTGCGGCTCGTCCATCCAGGCGGCGAAGCGTGTCTGCCACTCCGCGGCGCTCAGGCACCAGTCGGGGTTGCCGGCCATGATCTTGCCGCGGCAGCGCTCGAAGCCGCAGTGGTGCAGGGCCTCGTTGACGGCGGCGGCGAACGGCAGGAAGGCGGCGCGCATGGCCTGCGTGGATTGCGCGTCCGGCGGGACGAAGATGAGCCCGTTGTCCTGGTCGGTGGCGAAGGTCTGTTCCAGCCGCCCCTCCGAGCCGAAGACCAGCCAGCACCAGGGGACCCCGGGGAGGTCGAACTCGTCCTCCATGATCTCGATGACGCGCATGGCGATGAGGTCGTTGAGCCCGGACATCCACTGGCATAGCGCCTCCACCCCCATGCCGGCATGGAAGAGTTCGGCCCCGCGGCGGCGCACCCGGTCGGCCGCCACCAGCATGGCGTCCAGGTCGCGGGCGGCGGCGATGGTCTCGATCAGGGTCTCAGCCCCGCCGGCCTTGAGTCCCAGCAGGTCGGCCTGACCCACCAGCCCGCACAGGCGCCCGTCGGGTTCGGTCAGTAGCAGGTGCTTGGCGCCCTTCTTCGCCATCATCACCTTGGCCCTGTGGCTCGGCGCGTCGGCGGTGAGCGTCAGCGGGGCGCCGATCATGTGGATGGCCACCGGGTCGTCGAGGTCGCCGCCCTCGAAGCTGATGACGTGGAGCATCTCGCGCAGGGTGATGAGTCCGAGCGGCAGCCCGCTCGCGGTATCTGCCACGACGGCGGCGTCCTCCTGGCCCTGGCTGATGCGGTAGAGGGTCTCGCGCAGCGTGGTCTCCGGCGGGACCACCAGGGCCTGACGGTGGGCCAGGGTGCGCAACGGGGCCTGGTCCGGGCCGCCGGTGTGGACCATGGCCGCGTGCCCGGGGGCGGCCCCTGCGGTTCGGGTGTTGTCGCTCATGGCTGGTCTCGGGATGGGGCGGGTGGGTGTCAGGCCGGGCCGGCCAGCAGGGCCTTGGCCTTGGCGACCAGCTCATGGGTGGAGAAGGGCTTGGGCATGTAGGCATCGGCCCCCAGGCCAAGGCCCTTCTTCTGCTCCGCCTCACGCCCCTTGGCGGTCAGCATGAGGATGCGGATGTCGGCCAGGTCCGGGTCGGCGCGGACTGCGGAGAGGACCTGGAAGCCGTCGAGCTTGGGCATCATCACGTCCAGTACCACCAGGTCCGGGCGCTGGTCGCGGATGGCCTTGAGCCCCTCCTCGCCGTCGCGCGCCACGCTCACCGCGAAGCCCTCGCGCTTGAGCAGAAATTCCAGCGAAATGACGATATTGGGCTCATCGTCGATGATCAGGACGCGGTTAGTCATGGGCAGTGGTCACCGGTTGGGTTGGGATCGGGGGCGGAGATTTCTCGTAAGAAAACGGGGCAGGACTAACAGGAGTCCAGGCGCGGCAGTTCAAAGCAGAGGGTGGCCCCCAGGTCTAAGTCCCTCTCCGCCCAGATCCGACCGCCGAAATTCTCTACGATCTGGCGGCTGATGGGCAGCCCAAGCCCAGTGCCGATGGGCTTCTCCCCGCCGCTGGATGCCTGGCGGAACTTCTCGAAGACCAGATCCAGTTCATCCTCCGGGATGCCGCGGCCATTGTCCGCCACACACACCCGCAGGTGCTCTCCCAACTGGATCAGGCGCACCTCGACCCGGCCGCCCACGGCCGGGGTGAACTTGGCGGCATTGGAGAGCAGATTGACCAGGACCTGGACCAGGCGGTCGCGATCCGCCATCACCAGGGCGGGCTCGGACTCGTCCGGGCCCAGATCCACCGCAAGCTCGGCCCCGCGCCCGGCGATCAATTGCCCGGTGGCGGCCACCGACTGGTCTATGACCTCCTTGATGTCCACCGCCTCGATCAGCCAGTCCGCGTGGCCGGACTCGATCTTGGCCAGGTCCAGGACCTGATTGACCAGGCGCGACAGGCGCTCGGTCTCGCTCACCAGTATCCCCAAAAAGCGCTTGCGCTCGCCGATCTCGATATCCGGGTCGTCGTGAAGGATCTCCGAGAAGGCGCGGATGGAGGCCAGCGGGGTGCGCAACTCGTGGGTCACGGAGGACATGAAGTCGTCCTTGAGCCGATCCAGTTCCTGGAGCCGCTCGTTGGCCGCGCGCAATTCCGCCGTGGCCTCTTCCAGTTCGCGAGACTTCTGCTCCAGTTCACGGCTGTAAGCGCGGATCTGGGAGGCCTCATCGAGGATATTCAGCACCTCGTCGATACCTAATGCCTCTTCATCCGTCACCGAGGCCACCATGACCCGCGCCGAGGCCCCGCCGATGGCCCCGGACAGCAGGGTCTCGGCGAAGTGGACGGTCTGCGCGTCCGCCGGGAGGCTTGCGGGTTCCGGTGCGCCTCGGGAGCGGGCGAAGCCCTCGAAGGCGCGGCGGGTGCGTTCGGTCCCGAGGAAGCGCGAGGCCAGGGCCATCAGCTCCGCGATCTCTGCGCTGCCGCGCCAGATCGCCAGCCCCGCCGGGCGGCCGTGCTTGAAGGCATCGATGTAGGCGCTGGCCTGGGCCGCCTCCACGGCGTTTGGCGCGCGCAGCGACGAGACCGTGAGGAAGGCGAGCACATTTGCGCTCAGACTCCAGAACAGGCAGTGGGCAATCTCGTTCCAGCCGGAGAGCCCAAACAGGGCCTGAGGCTTGAGCAGGGACAGGCCGAAGGGCCCCTGTTCCAGAAACCCGGCGGGGAGCCAACCGGACTTGGCGAAGGAGGGCAGCAGGAGTGTATAGATCCACACCAGGAAGCCCGCGGACAGCCCCGCAAGTGCCCCCTCCCGGGTCCCGCCCCGCCAGTAGAGCGCGGCAATCACCGGGGGGGCGAACTGTGCTACCGCGGCGAAGCTGATGAGCCCTATGGCCACCAGGGCATAGGCCTCCCCGGCCAGGCGGTAATAGAGGTACCCCAGCAACAGGACCGTGGCGATGGCCAGGCGCCGGATGACCAGCAGCAGCCGGCCCATGTCCGCGTCCATGGCACGGCCCTGCCAGCGGCGCAGCAGACCCGGCAGGACCAGATCGTTGCTGACCATGGTCGAGAGGGCGATGGTCTCGACGATGACCATCCCGGTGGCGGCCGAGAGCCCGCCGATGAAGACCGTTAACGCCAGCCAGGGCTGTTGGAACGCGATGGGAAGGGTGAGCACGAAGGTGTCCGGGTCCACTGTCCCTTCCGGGAAGGCCAGCAGCCCGGCCAGGGCGATGGGGATGACGAACAGGTTGATCAGCAACAGATACAGGGGAAACAGCCAGATCGCCCGGCGGATCTGGCGCTCGTCGCTGTTCTCCACCACCGCCACCTGGAATTGGCGCGGCAGGAGCATCACCGCCAGGGCCGCGAGCAGCGAGGTGGCGAACCAATTGGCGGGCGAGGTGATGGCCGGGTCGAGCAAGGGTGTCACCCGCGGATTGGCCGCGGCCGCCGGCAGGTCCGGGCCGCCGATCCCGAGCAGACCCAGGGTGACCCAGATCCCCACCGCCAGGAAGGCGACCAGTTTGACGATGGACTCGAAGGCGATGGCCGCCACCATGCCCTCGTGGCGCTCGCTGGCATCCAGGTGGCGGGTGCCGAAGACCATGGTGAAGGCCGCCAGCAGCAGGGCAACGACGAAGGCCGTGTCCTGCCAGAAGGGCAGGTCCAGGGCGGAGGGCATGCGCACCTCCGGGTAGTGAAGCAGTATGGTGAAGCTCCAGGCGATGGCCTTGAGCTGGAGGGCGATGTAGGGGATGACCCCCACCACCGCGATCACCGTCACCAGTCCGCCGAGCAACTGACTCTTGCCGTAGCGCGAGGCGATGAAGTCCGCGATGGAGGTAATGCGCTGGGACTTGCTGATGCGCACGATCTTCACCAGCAGTGAGCCCCAGAGCAGGGCGATCAGGGTCGGGCCCAGATAGATGGTCAGGAAGCCCAGGCCTGTGGCGGTCGCTCGCCCCACGCTGCCGTAGAAGGTCCAGGCGGTGCAATAGACGGCCAAGGAGAGTGCATAGACCGTGGGGTGGCCAATGACCGAGCGCCCCTGATCGGCGCGCCGATCCGCCCAATAGGCCAGGGCAAACAGCATCCCGAGATAGGTGCAGGCGACGCCGACGATGAGCGGTCCCGTGATCAAGCCTGCGGCCCCCCCGGCAGATCGCCGTTCAATCCCGCCCCCGGGAGACGACCCAGGCGGCCAGGGCGATCGCCAACCCCCAGACGCCGAACAGGTAGAGGTACAGGGCCGGTATGCCGAGCAGGTCCGGGACGGACTCGAAGCGGGCCACTAACGGCGAGAATAGGGCCAGCAGTGCGGCCAGGAACAGGACCAGCAGGCGTTGGCGCGACAGGGTCGCTCGGGGCATGGGGCGCTCGGGCTGCCGATGGGGGGACTGGCGGCGGAGTATAGAGGGTTGGGGACCTGGCGGAACAGGCCGGCCCGCCCGCGGTTATTGCATCAAGCCGCGGGGCAGGACCGCGCCATGGTCTGACCTCAGCGCTTTTTGGGTGGTACGGCGGGGCCCTCGTCGAAGCAGTAGACGTAGGGCGAGGTACCGGTGGTGCTCACATAGGTGATAAGGCAGGTCTTGTGGTTGGGCGCGTCCACCATCTTGCGCACCAACAGGTCGCCCTCGCGCAGTTGGCTGGTCTGGACCATACCGGTCTCCCCCGGTTGGCCGAGGGTCGGGTAGCAGAGCAGCGAAGGGGATGTGCCGCCGGCGTTGACGTAGGCGATCAGACAGGTCTTGGCGCTGTCCGGGTCCACCAGCCGGTGGACTTCCAGGTCGCCCTCGCGGACGTGGCCACCGCGCAGGATCGCCTCGTTTCCGGGGGCGGCACTCTTGTAGCAGTCGATGGCGGGGGCGGTCCCGGGGGTGGAGATGTAAGCGACAAGGCAGGACATGTTGTTGTCCAGATCCTTCACCTTGCGAACCACCAACTCGCCTTCTTTGAAGAAGCCCACCTGATTGATGTTGGTCCGGAATCCCGTGGTCGCGTCGTAGCAGGTCATGACCGAACTGGTGCCGGCCGTGCGCACGTAGAAAGCCAGGCAGATTTTGTTGCTTTGCAGGTCGGAGATGGTGCGGACGATCAGGTCGCTCTCGCGCAGCTTGCCCGTTTGCACCAGGAGCGTGGACTCGTAATCGGCCGCCGCCGCGAGCAACGGAAGCCACAGAACCAGAGACACAACCAGTCGTTTCATTCTAGATCCCCGAGGGTGTTTGATGGATTTGTGTAGCATCGGGGGTACACCCCAATGCCGCGCCACAGGGTTACAATACCACCGTTTTGTGCTGCAATTTAGCACCATGGCAGAGTTCCAGGCCCATAGCGGGTTCGGCCCGGGGTACGCCGGGTCGCGCTGGTGCCAAGCCTAACGGCCGGCCGGCATCGAGGGTGCTACGGGCATGCTCCGGTGCCTTATCATGTACCGACACCCGACGACCGAGTCTCAACACCGCAACCCTGAGGAAATTTAGACGTGACGCCAAACAAGATCTTTTCTCTGAGAACGGCCCTGAGCCTGGCCCTGTGTCTGGGGACCATCGGCACGGCGAGCCTGACCCAGGCCGCGATGTTCGACTTCATGAACCCCAACCGTTGGTTCGACAACGATCGCGATCGTTATAACGATCGCGGCTACTATCGCGGATATGACCGCGGCTATGATCGCGGACCCTATGGCTACGGTTATGGCGGCGGCCCCTACGGCTACGGCGGCGGCCCCTATGGCGGCGGCTACGGCCCCTATGGCGGCGGTTGGGGGGGTTATCCCAATACCATCGTCGTCACTCCCCAGGGTAGTGGCTCTCGCAACGAGGGGCCCCCGCCCCCACCCCCGGCTCCGGCACCGAGGCTGCCTGAGTAACCTCTGTATGCTTGAGTCGGGGGCGTCGCAAGACCCAACGCGGCGCCGGTGCAACTCGATATCGAACAAAGGCCGCAAGCGGGTTAGGGAAACGCTGAAGTATTCAGCGTTTCCCGTCTGGGCCAGGGATGGCCCAGCATTTTCAAGCGCCTAAGCGCTTGAAAATGGAGCACTTCGCGAGTCGCGCCTCGCGAAGTGCGAGCTGATTAAATGCCAGGATGGCATTTAATCAGCGTCTCCTCAGGGCAACTTAACCCGCCGCGTTCTGGTCGTCCGCCAGCAGGGTGACGGTCGCCTCGCCCGTGGCCTTGGCAATGTCGATCTGAACCTCGCAGTATTCACTTTGCTCCTCCACGGGGCCGGGATCGTCGGCACAACTGCATCCGGCGATGATGCTGGAATAGAAGATGCCGGCGCGCACCTGGATGGCAGTCGGTCCCTCGCTCACGGCGAGGATCATAGCCCGAGCCCCGCCCTCGACGGCGTAGCTCCCGGTGGACAGCCCCTGTTGCAGGGGGAGAGCGGCCGCGCCCAGGCACTCGATCTCCCGCGCCAGCGTCTCCCGGAATCCGGGTGTTCCCCAGGCGCGCAACGAGTTCGACATGCTCGGCATGGTCAGGCGCCTCAGGTGGCGACGAACTCCACCTTGTCGTAGACCTCCGCCAGGGCCAGGGTGCAGCCCACGCTGGTCAGGGGGACGCTGTCGGTCAGCGCGGTGAAGTCTGTCAGGACCCAGCGGCCGTCGTCACCGCGGGTATAGAGTTCCACCTGAACCTGATGTTGGGAGACCAGCAGGTATTCCCGCAGGCTGGGGATCTGGCGATAGAGGGCGAACTTCCCGCCGCGGTCATAGGCCTCGGTGGAGTTGGAAAGGACCTCGACGATCAGGCTCGGGTTGAGGAGTACGTCACGGCGGCCGTCCTGGAACTCGTGCTCGGCACAGAAGGCGACTAGGTCCGGATAGGTCCCCGCATCGGATGCGCGGACGCGCACCTTCATGTCGTTGGCGTAGACCTGGCAGGGGCGGCCCTTCATCTGCGTCCAAAGTTGGCCGCTGATATTTCTCACGATGCCGTTATGCGCCGCGCTCGCCCCGGTCATGGCGAACACCTCGCCGCCGATATACTCGCTGCGGCCCTCCAAGGCCGCGCGCTCGCCTTCCAGCCAGTCGTCGAAGCTCAGGTGGGGTTTGGGTTGCAGTGACATGGGGGATGACTCCGGCGTCGGGGATGGGGCGATTATAGCCTCGGACCACCTTAATCCCCCGCGTGACTTCCGGGCGCCACTTGCGATGCGGGCGCGCTAGTCGCCGGCGCGATCAGTCTCCTCGGCGGAGCGGTCCATGGCGAGCACGATGCCCTGGTCCGTGGAGCCTCATAGGCGTTGGGCATAGACAGACTGTACTCGGCCTTGAGGTGGTGCCAGCGGCGCTCTGCCCTGCCAAGCAGCGAGCCGCCTCCCGCTGGCTCCCAATGTACAATGCCGCGCCTGACCGGTCTTCCCCGGACGAATGGCGGACCCGCTGTCCGTGCTAAGATCGGACGGTCAGGCAAGGGGCTTGACCTGGGTGCCTCTGCGTGGCCGCATATTTATCATTCGCATCACGACGGGCGTGAGACCACAAGGGCTGTGCTCTGTAGATGGACGAGACTTCGGTTGCGCTCTGTATTGACCTGGACGGCACCTTGGTGCGCAGCGACCTGCTCGTCGAGTCGGCTTTGGTGGCCATCAAGACCCAGCCGCTCGCGGCGGCGGGTGCCTTCCTTAGGGCTGACGCGCGGTCGGGCGCACCTGAAACAGCGCCTGGCCGATCTGGCGAAGCTGCGCGTCGATCTCTTGCCCTACAATCCGGCCGTGGTCGCGCTGGCCGCGACGGCCAGAGAGGCCGGCCGGCTGGTCGTGCTGGCCACTGCGTCGAATCAGAAGTTCGCCGAGCAGGTTGCGCAACACCTGGGTTGCTTCGACAAGGTACACGCCAGCGACGACCAGACCAATCTCTCCGCGTGGGTCAAGGCGGAGCGCCTGGTTCAGTCCTATGGTCCGGGCGGATACGACTATGTCGGCGACTCAACCAAGGACCTGGCGGTCTGGCAGCATGCGCGACGCGCCATCGTGGTCGATCCCCAACCGGGCGTGCTTGCCGGACTGCGTCGGTTCGGCATCGCCCATGAGGTCTTGAAGCTCGCCCGGCAGGGGGTTGTCTTACGTCTTTCGGGCCTTGCGCCCGCACCAGTGGCTGAAGAACACCCTGGTTTTTGTTCCCCTGTTGGCCGCCCACCTGTACCTGGACCCGCAAGCGCTGCTCGGTGCTGTCGCGGCCTTCGTTGCCTTCAGCCTGATGGCATCGGCCGGCTACTTGGTCAACGACCTGCTCGATCTCGAAGCGGATCGCCAACATCCCCGCAAGCGGCAGCGCCCCTTCGCCTGCGGCGCCTTGCCGGTGACCTGGGGTCTCACGCTGATCCCGTTGCTTGCCGGGGCCGCGGCCGTGATCGGGGCTCTCCTGTCCACGTTGTTCCTCGGGGTGCTTGTGGCCTACCTCGGCGCGACCCTGACCTACTCGCTGCATCTGAAGCGCCGGACGACCCTGGATGTCCTGACCCTGGCGGGTCTCTATACCCTGCGGGTCATTGGCGGCGCTGCGGCGATCGGGGTGCCGCCGTCGTTCTGGCTGCTCGCCTTCTCGATGTTCCTGTTCTTGTCCCTCGCCTATCTCAAGCGCTATGCGGAGATCGAGGCCCTACGGCGCGCGGGGGGCGACCGGGCCTCCGGGCGGGGTTACGGCGTCAACGATTTGGAGTTGGTGCGCGGGCTGGGCATACCCGCGGGTTATGGTGCTGTCCTGGTGCTGGCCCTCTACATCAATAGCCCCGAGGTACGCGTCCTGTATCGCTATCCAGAGTTGATCTGGCTGGTATGTCCGATGCTACTTTTTTGGATCGCGCGAGCCTGGTCAGTAGCACATCGTGGCGTGATGCATGACGACCCGCTGATCTTCTCCATCGAAGACCGGGGCAGTCAGTTGATACTCCTCTTCTGCGGACTGATTCTTTGGTTTGCCGTCTAGCCAGCATGGGGAATTAAGTGCCCTACCAGTCCTGGGGTCGTTATCCTTCCGCGTTGCCCGTAGGCATTCTGCAGGCGCGCTTTCGTGACCAGCCGCTGCCGAAGGTCCAGGGCTCGATGCTCCCGTTCGGCAACGGCCGCAGTTATGGTGACAGTTGCTTAAACCATAACGGCTACCTGCTGGCAACCCGCGGGCTGGATCGTTTCCTGGCCTTCGACCCTCAGAGCGGACTGATCCGCTGCGAGGCGGGGGTGATGCTGAGTGAGATCCTGTCACTCACGGTCGGGTACGGATGGTTCTTGCCGGTGACGCCTGGCACCCGGCTTATCACCGTCGGCGGGGCCATCGCCAACGATGTGCACGGCAAGAACCACCATGTGGCCGGCACCTTCGGCCACCAGGTGACCTGCCTGGAGTTGGTTCGTAGCTCCGGCGAGCGCGTCGTCTGCGGCCCGACCGAGCGTGCAGACCTGTTCGCGGCCACCGTCGGGGGCTTGGGCCTCACCGGTCTGATCACCTGGGCCGAGTTTCGGCTCAAACGCGTCGCCAATCCCTACGTCCAGGTGGAGCGGGTGCGCTTCGACCATCTGGACGGCTTCTTTGACCTCGCTCTCAGTGAGGATCAGGCGTGCGAATACACGGTGGCCTGGATCGACTGCCTGGCCTCCGGGAGGCGCCTTGGCCGCGGTATTTATATGGCGGGCAACCACGCGACACCAACCTGCGACGGTGCGCCCCGTGCACCTGGCCGGGGCCTCCCGGTCCCCATGGACCCGCCGATATCGCTGATCGCCATGCCGACTCTTAAGGTATTCAACGAATTCTTCTACCGCAAGCAGTTGCGGCGTGTGCAGTCCGGGGTCGAGCACTATGCGCCCTTCTTTTACCCCCTGGATGGCATCGATCATTGGAACCGCATCTATGGCCCTAAGGGCTTCCTCCAGTACCAATCCGT
Source organism: uncultured Gammaproteobacteria bacterium (assembly GCA_963802205.1). Classification (GTDB taxonomy): domain Bacteria; phylum Pseudomonadota; class Gammaproteobacteria; order Chromatiales; family Chromatiaceae; genus DYRB01. Next base: position 11,404 of record CAWDHW010000031.1, read on the forward strand.
GGTACCCATGTCGGTCGGCCGGGAGGTCACCCGCGAGATGCTCCAGTGCATTGCACGCTCCGGTCAGGGGTCCTTCCTCAGCGTACTCAAGGTCTTTGGTGACAAGCCGCCGGCCGGTCTCCTGTCGTTCCCCCGGCCGGGGGTGACCCTGGCGCTCGATTTCCCTTTCAAGGGCCAGGATACTCTGCGTCTGTTTGAAACGCTGGACTCCCTGGTCGCGCAGGCCGGCGGAGCCATCTATCCCGCAAAGGATGCTCGAATGTCCCCACAGTTGTTCGCGTCCGGTTACCCCAGAGTCGAGGAGTTCCGACGCTACCTGGACCCGGCCTTTTCATCGAACTTCTGGCGGCGGGTCACGGGTGAGTCGGTATGAGCAAGCGAATACTGATCGTCGGCGCCACCTCTGCCATTGCCGAGGCGGTCGCCCGGCGCTATGCAGCGGAGGGGGCGTCCCTGTTCCTTGCCGCGCGCAATACCGACCGGGCAGCGGCCATCGCCGATGACCTGAAGGGTGCGCGGGGCGGCGGCGGTTTGGGTGGAGGGTTACGATGCGACGGCGCCCGAAGGGGCAGAGCGCCTGGTCACGGCCGCTTGGGACGCCCTCAGTGGCATCGATGTGGCCCTGATTGCCCATGGATCCCTTCCGGACCAACAGGCATGTGCCGCCTCTGTGGCCCTGACCCGACGGGAGTTTGAGGTCAATGCCTTGAGCGTCATCGACCTGCTTACCCTGCTGGCCAATCGTATGGAATCCGCGCAGGCCGGTACCCTGGCCGTGATCGGCTCGGTGGCTGGCGACCGTGGGCGCCAGAGCAACTACGTCTATGGGGCGGCCAAGGGGTGCATCGACATTTTCCTACAGGGCTTGGCCCACCGTCTGGCGCCGACGGGGGTGCGGGTGCTGATCATCAAGCCAGGATTCGTCGATACCCCCATGACTGCCGCCTTCCCCAAGGGCCCCCTGTGGGCCAGTCCGGCAGGTCGTGGCGCGGAGTATCCACCGCGCCATCGGGCGCGGTACGGCACGTTCTCTACACCCCCTGGTTCTGGCGCTGGATCATGCTGTTGATTCGCCTGGTGCCAACGGCGGTCTTCCATCGCACTCGGCTGTGACCGATGAAACTATGATTGGCAAGAACGACAAGATCGTCTTGGCAGGGGCTGCTGGCCTGGTAGGTCAGAACCTCGCCATCCTGTTACGCGAGCAGGGTACACCAACCTGGTCGGCATCGACAAACAGCCGTTCAACACTCCGATCTTACGCGAGTTAAACCCGGACATGACTGTGATCGAGGCCGACTTGACCGATCCGGAGACTGGACCGAGGCGCTGCGCGGTGCCCGCGTCCTGGTCATGCTTCAGGCCCAGATCGGCGGCGAGGTCTATGAGGAATTCGATCGCCAACAACCTCACATCCACCGAGAACTCGATTGCCGCGTGTCGCGACCCATGGGGTGGAGTACATCGTCCATATCAGCTCCTCAGTCGTGAACTCCCAGGTGGTAGACTTCTATGCCGAGACCAAGAAGGCCCAGGAGCGGCTGGTGTTGGAGAGCGGCATGCCCCTGGTGGTGCTGCGTCCCGACCCTGATGTTTGGCTGGTTCGACCGCAAGCACCTGGGCTGGCTGTCGCGCTTCATGGACAGCGCATGCCGATCTTCCCCATCCCGGGTCTCGGCACGCTATCCGCGCCAGCCACTCTACAGCAGAGGACTTCCGTCGAACCGATCGCCGCGCTGTCCGGAGCGGCGAACCGGCGACGATTACAACATCAGCGGCATGGAAGAGGTGGATTACATCGATATCATCCGCACCGATCAAGGCCACCATCGGCAGCCGCACGCTGGATCGTGCGCATCCCCGTATCGGTTCTTCTGGTTCCTGTTGCGGCCTATGCAATATTCGACCGGAACCCACCTTTCACCATCAAGCAGCTCAAGGCCCTGGTGACCCCGGACCGTTTCGCAGGTGATCGACCATGGATCAGGTCTTCGGGGTCACGTCGCACGCCATTCCGCGAGGCGATCCAGGAGACCTTCACTAGACCCGCGCTACTGCGAACATCACCTTGCAGTTCTGAGCGGCTCCCCGTATGAAGCGCGTCGCCGTCATCGGCGCCGGAGCCATGGGGCTCGCCACCGCCTATCACTTGCAGCAGCAAGGCCATCAGGTGACCGTATTCGAGGCGGACTCAGCGCCCGGGGTATGGCCGCTGCACTTCGACTTCGATGGTTTGAGTATCGAGCGCTTCTACCACTTCGTCTGCAAGGCTGACCGGCCGCTGTTTGCAGCTCCTGGACCGAACTGGGGCTGGCGGATGCCGTGCAATGGCGCGATACCTCCATGGGGTTCTATTTCAACGGTGCGCTCTACCCTTGGGGTGACCCGGTTGCCTTGCTGCGTTTTCCCGGGGCTCGGACTGCTCGCGAAGACTACGCTATGGGATCCACGCCTTGATCTCGACGAAGCGGTCAGAGTGGCCCACGCTCGACACCTTGCGCGCCGACCAGTGGTTGCGTAGCTGGTTGGGTGAAGGACGCCTACCGGGGTGTGCTGGGAGAAGTTGTTCCAGTTTAAGTTTTTTGAGTTTCAGGAGCGGATCTCCGCCGCCTGGATCTGGACGCGGATCAAACGGATCGGTACCTCCAGGCGCAGCCTGTTTCAGGAACAACTCGGCTATATCCAGGGCGGGCTCGGAGACCCTGATCAAGCGTCTGGTGGAGCGCATCGAGGGGAAGGGCGGTACGATCCGGCTGAGCACCCCCGTGGAGCGCATCGCCATTGTCGACGGTGCCGTCACTGGCGTGGTGACTCTGCGACGGCCATCACCCCTTCGACACCAGCCGTGATCTCCACCGTGGCGATCCTACGCCGACGGATGCTCATCCGACCTGCCCGCCGACTCGGTCGTCCTGCTACCATGCCTGCTGCCCAACATCGGCGTCGTCTGTGTGGTACACAAGCTTAGCAAGTCCGTCACCAAGCACTTCTGGCTCAACATCAACGACCCTCTGTTTCGAAATCCTGGATCGTACGAGTTCTCGAACCTGCGCCCCACCGGTGATGATCGATGTGGTCTACGTGCCCTACTACATGCCCCAGACCCATCTCGAAGTTTCGCCCGGAGCGACATCAGTTCTCTGGAACGAGCCTGATGTTAGACTTCGAACTGCTGAAAACCTGACCTGACCGCAGATGACTTTATTCCGCCCCGCGTCGGACGCCTGCGCTATGCACAACCGGTATGCAGCCCTGGGTTTCTCGATGCACTCCGACCGTTGCCCCTGGGATCTCCTGGGCTGCAGGTGGCTGACACCTCGACTACTACCCGGAGGACCGTCGGCATTTCAGAAGGCGTGCGGTTGGCCCGGGCGATGGCCAAGGTCGTCAATGACTGAGCGGGGGCGGGCTGGCGGCAGCGGCGCAGCCTCTGCAATTGCTGTTTACTCGCCAGCTTTCTGCTCTTCATCCTCGCGGGCGGAGCAGCGGCGGCGATCCATCGGTCGAGTCGCATCTGGTTCAATCGATATGACATTTCCGCATTGCCCGCAGTGTTTGCTTATGTGATCGGGATTGCGTCTGCATACGTACTCAACAAGCGGTTCGTCTTTACTCAATCTGGGCGCGACATGAGGAGCGAGGTTCGCCTGGTCGCGTTCTTCAACGTTGCCGCCTTCCCGTCTGGTTCGGTGGGCCTCGGTGCTCCTTGCCGAGCAGGTGATGCCACGCCTGGGCCTCCTTGGCATTCGCGCGAGATCGCCCATGCCATTGCGATCTCTCTGCCTTTGGTATTGAATTTTTACCTCCACAAGTTCATCACTTTTAGAGAAAGTGGGGCGGATTCCTGATGTCTCAAGATCTCGACGTGCTCTACCAGACGCGCTTCGACGGCGAGGACGTAAAGAAGAAGGCGCGGAGGCATTTGAAAAGGTTCTCGTCTGCATACTTTCAGCAATTCTGTGCGCTCCGTGCAAGACACGGTGCTCTATCTCGGCCTGCGGAACAGGGGGATTCGATAAGGATATACATGCAGCAGCTGCATCGGTGTGGATCTGCGGAACGGAATCCGAAGCGGCGATCGACCCTGACGCGGCGCTTTCTTGAGGAAGACATTCGCTGACGGATCTGAGTGCCCTTGATGACGCTAGCGTCGACTGTGTCTTCAACCTCGAACTTCTCGCGAGCATCTGCTCAACGAAGGACGACATGCTGAAGGTGTCTTTCCGGTGTTTGCCGAGTACTTCGTCCGAGCGGTCGATTCCTCATTACGGGTCGAATATTCGCTACGTCCGAGGAGCTTATCGGCGATTTTTCGACCATCACCTGCCGCTGACCGCAGCGCAGCGTCGCGGAGGCACTGCTTCTGAGCGGCTTCCGCATCGAGCGCGTCATTGATCGCTTCTTACTGTTTTCAACAAAGTCACGTTCGCCCCAAGTGCCTGGTGAGCAGCCCTTGATCTGAAAGCGCCTGATTGTCTTGCTAATCCTCGGTCAGCAGTTTTTCGTGGTCGGGCGCCGGGGCGAGTGATCCGCGTGGCGATAGAAGACTCATTGGTGGAGATGCAGAGGATGTGTTCGTCAGATCTGGATCGATCCTGCTCCTTCAGTCCCGACGCCCATATCCAGCGGGCGATCATACCAATGGGGCAAAGGTGTAATGGTCGGTATCTGTATGGACCAAAATGGAAACCACCTATAACATTGACGCCAATCGTCGATCGCTGTTCATTTTTCCAGATTCGATTGCTGCTGGCTACGAAGTAACGACCCCGAACAGCCGATGAACCCCGATACCGTTCGCCTATGGAGCTGCACCGCGTCCCGTGCGGGAATCTGTACGCGATACTCGATACTTGGCGTACTTTCGCCTGGCTCTTCTGCACTTTGTTCTGCGAACGTTAATATTTACGACGAGGGGATTATCGTGACGGGGTGCGCCGCGTATACGCAATGGCGAGATTCCCTCGCGCAGACTTCTGACACAAACTACGGACCATGCCATGCTTTATCTACTGGCGGCCGCCCTCTGGCGCCTTCTGGGTCGCAACTTCTTCTGGTTGATCGCATCTACGACAGCCTTATCCGCTGAACGATCCCCTGTTCTTGTACGGTTGCTCGCGCGAATCAGTCGGTATTCCAAGATGCTCGCTGCTGCTGCTGCTCGGGTACTGGCAATTGGCTATCGTCGGCCTGAGTATCGTGTACCGAGTTGCACCGCTCTGACCGCGGCAACTGCGCTCGCGCCATCGACATTGCTAACGCTGAACGCGATCTGTGCCGAGCAGGCTCGAGCGGGCTGCTGACCTGCTGATGGCAGCCTTCCTCGGCCTCGTTGCTGTTATTCCGCTGACGATCTGTCTGCTGATCGCATTGCCTGCTTTCTGGACTGACTCTCTTCTGGCAGCGCTGTTCCTGCAGCGTCGGGCTGGAATGATCACTCGATAAGCAGCGCTCTCGTAGGACGGTGCTCTTCGCGGTCCGCGGCGTGGCCGCAGTCTCTGTAATTCTGGGCACGCTCACCCTGTCAGGGTACTCTGCGCCCTGCATCGCGCGACTTGATCGTCTACTACGGCAGCAATTATGTTGCGACGCGGGCGTCTGCCTTTCCCCGGCATTGGGAACTGCTGCTTTACAATCCGTTGCATTCGTCGCCGTATACGCTCCGATCTTCGCTGTTGCTCTCGGCCTTTTGACACTAGGGCTGATCTGCTGTCTCGCATCGAAGATGGGTGATGTCGAACCGTTCCAGTGGACGCACGCTCATCGGCATCGATCGTACTCGTTTCCGAGAGTATCGCTTTTCTTCTCAGACGCCAAGGGTCTCATACGACATCGCCCCCACACACGCCCATCTCCTCGCTTCCGTCGGTGGCGTTAGGAATGTTGTGTGTTGCCAGCCTGGGGAGCTTTTCACGAAGGTATCCACAAAAAGGATTGGGTCTAGAATCGAGAGCGTGCTTTCTGGGTTCATGCTGGTGAAGCGCTGTCCTTCGACTTGCTTACACTGTCAATGCCGATTGTCATGGGAGCGAGTCGATTCCAAGTTGACAACCGTGCGATGGCCTCATTTACCTGCGCTGATGGTTTCCGGAGTCTGCCGACGACCGTACGTCAGGCGGCCGAAGTACGTCATCACGCACTCGCCCGCGATTGCCCGCATCCTGTCAGCGACCGGCCGCCATGATAAGATATTTGTAAATGACGTCGCCTTCTATTTTATCGTGAACAGACTTCCAGGGTACCCGCTGGCATCACTACGATCCGGGGTGCAGACCTCGGCGGAGGTGCAGCAAGAATGATCGCGACCTGGAGACAATCGCGTGGATCTTGTCACTGCGCGACGACAGCTGGGATGACCACATTGAAGGCAAGAGCGATGAAAGCAATGGGGTGCTGCTGTTCGATAACTACCTGAGTAGATATTTCCAGCCGGTCGCCTCGTTCGGGAAGCTGGAAATCTATCGTTGAATTGTGCCGTAGGCGATCTGGCCCGTGCGGACTCTTCGTTCGCGCGGTTAGTTTGTGGTGAATAAGGCGCGTGGCACAGTGTTTCGGCATTATGGAAGGCGGTTTCAAGTTTGAATCGATCCATAAGGAGTTACGTATATTGTCACCGGAATTGGCGTTCAAAACTCGCCCTAGCTCGATACTGGCTCGATGGCCAGCACGCAGACCTGGGATGGAAGGTCTCGTTTTGGGGGAAATTCCGAAGTGCGCGATCAGGGCGTGCCAGGTGTCGGGGGCGAGCGTGTAGCGCACCAGTCGCCAGACGTGCAGGGGACGGCGGCACGGTGGGCTGGTTTCCTGGACAGAGCCTGGGACAGGCTCGACCAGTCCGCGTCCTTGCAGTCCATCAGGACCCGGGTCTCCCGGGCGCGAAGCTGGGGATTTCCGCCGGGCTGGCGCGACGTTGGATCAGCCAGAACCCGCCGGTCGCGGTCAGGTCCCGCAAGGGCGGGATGGGCGATGACACGGTGACCAAAGCGACATTGGCCACCGCCGCTACCCAGACCTAGGTTCTGACCGGGCTCAGGACAGCGGCGAGCAAGGGGGCGTCATACAGAGGAGGTAGACGACGGGCCAGTTGGCCAGACGCGCTCAGGCTGAAGATCCAGGCGAAGAAGCTCAGGGGAAGGCTTCAGGCGACCGAGCGGGCACTGCGTCGAACGGCGGTGGTGTTGCGCCGAGGCGCTTGCTCCACACCAAGATGCTTGATGACCACCGGCGGGCGGTTCGGAAACTGGGCCACAAGATCAAGCTTGCCGCCCATGCTCTCCACGTAGTGCCGCAGCGTCGACAGCAACATGTCGCTGCGATTTTCCAGCCGCGAGATGGTGTCTTGCCCGACGCCGAGCGCCGCGGCAACTCCTCTTGCGTCTGCTTTGCAGCCTTGCGCAGATCCTTGAGCGTCGCCAGTTCCATGGCACGCTCCTCGACCCGCTGCCGGCGCGGTGTCGGCAGCGCGGCCATGACGTCATCGAGTTTTCTTGCCATGCTGAGACTCCTTTGTCTGGGTCACGGTCAGTGTCGTGAGGTGTCCGTCATACCGATCGTCCGCGACCGCGATCAACCGCTTGTAAAACCGCCGTTGGTCCGCCCCGCCCTTGTCGCCGCCGACCAGCAGGATGGCCTGGCGTTGGGGATCGAAAGCAAAGGCGACCCGCCAGACCTCGCCGTTCCAGGCAAACCGGAGCTCCTTCATGTTGGCGTGCCGCGATCCCTTGAGGGTGTCGACCGTTGGCCGCCCCAGGTTGGGGCCGAACTCGGCCAGGAGCTTGGCGTGCGCCAGCAACTCATCCTGCAGATCCTCGTCCAACGCCGCGAACTCGGTGTCGAAGTCGTCGTAGAACAGGACGGTCCATGTCATGGGCGGATTATGGCTTCGGAGTCATATGAACGCAAATTCCTATCTTGATTCCGGGTCATGGGGGTGTGAATCGTCGGGATGGAAGGTCTCGTTTTGGGGAAATACCCTAGTTCGCGATCAGGGCCCACCAGGTGTCGGGCGCCCGGTACTGGCGGCGAGCCCGTAGCGCACGAATTGCCAGACATGCAGGGGACGGCGGCACGGCGGGCTGGTTTCCTGGACAGAGCCTGGGACAGTCTCGACCAGTCCGGCGCCCTTGCAGTCGATCAGGACCCGGGTCTCCCGGGGCGTGAAGCCGGGGATCTCCGCCGGGCTGGCGCGACGTTGGACCAGCCAGAATCCGCCGGCCGCGGTCAGGTCCCGCAGGGGAGGAATAGGGGCAATGACCCCCCGCAGATACTCCGATGGTCGGGTGACGCCGGGCCACTGGGTCAGCGTGGCGTCCGGGAGATAGAAACGCAGCATCGCGGCGATCTGGTAGCTGCCGGCAAAGACGGGCCCATCCAGCGCTTCGACCCGCCGGGCCAGTTCTGGGTAGCCGTGGGTCTCGCGCAGGACGCGATCCGTCCCCTCGCCCAAGGGCAGGGCTGCGGTGGCGGCATGCACGGCATACAGGGTGACCAAGGCGATATTGACCAGGGCCGCCACCCAGACCCAGGTCCTGACCGGGCGCAAGGTACTGGCCAGCAGCGGGGCGGCGCACAGGAGGTAGACGATGGGCCAGTTGGCCTCAGGCGCGCTCAGGGTGGCGATCCCAGCGAAGAAGCCCAGGGGAAACAGGGCGCCGGCCCAGAGCAGGGGCAAGGCCGCCGGGGTCAGTCTGGAGGGCTCGGGTTTGGCTTCGGGCCACGGATCGCCGGCACCGAGGTGCAGCCGTAGAAACACACCGGCCAGGACCGGCACCAACAACAGCCCCCACAGGGCAACTTGGGTGCCGAGGTAGGTCAGGACGCCGCCGACCCTTCCCGCCAGGGTGAGGGGGCCATCCGCATTGACCGCAGCGCGGGGCAGCACCGCCTCGGGCAGCGGGTTGACAACGAGGGGCCCGGTCTCGGTGGCGAAGCCGTGACCGAACTGGTAGCGCATGGTGACCCAATCGTTGTGGGCGCCCCACAGCAGGTGCGGGCCTAGGACCAACAGGGCCAGTAAGGCGCCCAGGTAGGGCCAGGGGGTGCGCAGGGCCTTGGGATCGCTGCGCACCAGCGCCCAAAGGAACACCGGACCGATCAGGACCATGTGGTACTTGGCCAGCATCCCGAGCCCGGTGGCCAGGCCGGCCCCGAGCCAGCGCCGGCGGTCCCCCTGGAGGGCGACAAGGGCCTCGTGCAGGGCCAGCGCCCAGCACAGGGCGAGTCCAGTATCCGGGGTCGTGAGAATACCCCCGGCGAGCCCCGGGGCGGTGGTGGCGACCAGCACCAGTGCGATCAAGGGGGCCGAGCCTTCACGCAGCCCGCAGCGGCGGTAGAAGGCGGCGAGCACGATCAGGGTGAGGGTGGCCGCAGCGATGGTGCCCAACCGCGCTGCCAGGGCAGAGCCCGGGGCCAGCAGGCCAGTGACACCGAGCAGGGCGACACCGGGCGGGTGGTCGAAGTAGCCCCAGGACAGGGTGCGCGCCCAGTCGAAGTAGTAGGCCTCATCTTGGGTCACCGGCAGCAGCCAGGCCAGCCCTAAGTGCCACAGGGTCACCGCCAGGATGAAGGCCATCAGGTGGCGGTTGGTGGAGGTCGCCGGGTCAGCAGTCGGCATGGCGGGTCTCTCTGGTGCGGGGCAGCGACCGCGTGGGGCACGTCGGCGGGGCGGGTTAGAATGCCGTATCGTCTGCCCTGCCCGGGGCTCAACCCATTCTAACCGACCCCGGCCCCCCGGGGCCTAGCCGAAGGTCGCACCATGCATGAGCCTCATCCCACAGCCAGTCCCAACTCCTGCCGAGCACCTGAGCTGGCGGTCATAGTACCGACCTACAACGAGGTCGAGAACGTCCCGGAGATAGTGCGCCGGGTCGTCCTGGCCCTGGAAGGAATCGACTGGGAGCTGATCTTTGTGGACGACGATTCCCCGGACGCCACCTGGCAGCAGGTGCGCGCCATCGGGCGCAACGATCGGCGGATACGGGTCCTCCAGCGGGTCGGGCGGCGCGGGCTCTCGTCGGCCTGCATCGAGGGGATGCTGTCTACTTCGGCGCCCTATCTCGCGGTGATCGACGGCGACCTCCAGCACGACGAGACGCGCTTGGCCATGATGCTCGCCACGCTCAAGGGGGGTGACCTGGACATCGTTGTCGGTAGCCGCTACGTGGACGGGGGCGGGGTGGGCGACTGGGACGCGCGGCGCCAGACCATGAGCCGACTGGCCGGAGCCATAGGCCGTCGCCTGATCAAGGTCGATCTCAAGGACCCCATGAGCGGTTTTTTTATGCTCAAGGCGGACCTGCTCCAGGGTTGCGTGCGGAATTTGAGCGGCATCGGCTACAAGATCCTGCTCGACATCTTCGCCTCTTGCCCCCAGCCGCCGCGCTTCGCGGAGGTCCCCTATGCCTTCGCCAACCGCAGCGCCGGGGAGAGCAAGCTCGACAAGGCGGTGCTCTGGGAGTACCTGCTGATGCTGCTGCAGAAGGTCCTGGGACCGCTGATCCCCATCCGCTTCATCGCCTTCTCCCTGATCGGCGGTCTTGGGGTACTGGTTCACCTGTCGGTGTTGTGGGCCCTGCACCGGGTCGCCGGGTTCGACTTTCTCACCGGGCAGAGTGCGGCAACGCTGGTAGCCATGACCAGCAATTTCTTCCTCAACAACCTCCTGACGTATCGCGATATGCGCCTGCGCGGCTGGTCCCTGCTGCGGGGCTGGGTGACCTTCACCCTGGCGTGTAGCGTGGGGGCCCTGGCCAATGTCGGCATCGCCACCTACCTGTTCGAGGTGGATTCGTCCTGGGTTCTGTCCGCCGTCGCCGGGATCCTGGTGGGGGCTGTGTGGAACTACGCCGTCACGGCTGTCTACACCTGGCGTAAGCCCAAGGGAGGTTAGTCCTCTGCCGGGGCCGGTTTCTCCGCGTGGGCCATGCAGACTTCCGGCGCAGCCGGCGGGGGCAGGCTATCCTGGGGCGAAGGTGGTGCAGGTGGCCATCCAAACGAACCTGAGGAGACCGGTACCATGACCAAAAAGGCCCTGTGCATCGGCATCAACGACTACCCGGGGACGGACAGCGACCTCCAGGGCTGCGTTAACGATGCCACTGATTGGGGAGCGGAGCTGACCCGGCGCGGATTTGCGGTCAGCCGGTTGACAGACGCCCAGGCCACCAAGGCGGCCATGCTCGGCGCTATCCGCGGTTTGATCGGTGCGGCCCAGGCCGGAGACAGCCTGGCGATCACCTATTCCGGCCACGGGACCTGGGTCCCGGATAGCTCCGGCGACGAGCCCGACGGCCGCGACGAGGGACTCTGTCCCCACGACATCAGGACCGCCGGGCCCTTGCTGGACGATGAGATCCGCCGCCTCTTTGCCGCACGCGGCGCCGGGGTGCGGTTGGTGCTGATCTCCGATAGCTGCCATTCCGGCTCCGTTACCCGGGGTCGTGAGGATGGCCTCGACAGCAACGGTCCCCGTGCGCGCTTTCTGCCCCTGGAGGCGTGGATGCCCGAGGCGCAACTACCCCGCACCGGCCACCGTCCCGCAACCCTGGTGGGTGGGCTCAGGCGCTGCGGGGGCGATCTGCTGCTGGCCGGTTGCCAGGACACCGAATACTCCTGGGATACCAGCTTCCAGGGCAGGCCCAACGGCGCCTTCACCTATTACGCCCTCAAGACCCTGCGCGAGCGCCAACCCGCGACCTACGACGCCTGGTTCGACGCCGTTCGCGAGTTCCTGCCGAGCAGCCGCCTGCCCCAGGCGCCGCAGATCCTGGGCTCGACCACAGAGCGGCGCTTCTCGGTGCTGACCTGACACGCAGTCCAGCCGCCGGTTTGGCCGTATCCATCCGGCACGCACCTTTTGGGGGGCCACCATGGCATCGGATCGGGTCTATCGCATTGCGGGCACTACTCAGTCCACGGCGGGTCCTCAGCCGTCCCATGTGGGCATCATTAACCCGCGCCGCCTGGTGCCGGGCGTTGGACGGGGTGTGGCCACCGATTCCGGCGGTGCCGACCAGGAGGTGCGCGGTGACGAGCTGGCCCGGGTGACCCTGGGCAATGGCTTCATTCTCTGGACCCGGGCAGACGACCTGCTGCGGGAACGCGGCCAGGAGACCCGCTCCCGCGGTGGCGAGGGGTTGTGGCGGATTGACACCAGCCCGCCAAATCGACCCCAGGCGCAGGGCGGAAGTCGTGGCTGGCTGGGGTTGGGGATCCAGGTCCTCGAGTTCTTTGGCGTCGATCTCAAGGGACAGACGGCCGCAAAGCTCGGGCAGGTCCTGGAACTCAAGCAACTCAAGGACGGGCCCCCGGGGCTCTATCGCTGCGGCTTGGGGGAAGAGCTGGTCCTGACGGCGGTCCCCGAGCCCGCGGTCATCCCCGCCGACCAGGGGGCCTGTCTGGTGTTCCTCCATGGCACCGGGTCCAGTTGTCGGGGTTCCTTCGGCGCCCTGTGGGCGGCGGACAATGCCACAGGTCGGGCGACCCGGGAGGCCCTGCATCGTCGCTATGGCGACCGGGTCTACGCCTGGGAGCACAGGTCGCTCACCGAGAGCCCCATCGCCAACGCCCTCGCACTGGTGCGGCGTTTAGGCCCGGGGGTGGATCTGCACCTGGTCTCCCACTCCCGCGGGGGGTTGGTGGGGGAACTCCTGTGCCTGGGGGAGCGCGACGGGGCCTCGGACCCACTGAAGCCGGGTCTGGTGGACGCACTCTTCGCCGCCGACCGCACCGTCGGTGAACAACTCGGCTTGTCCCCCCTGGACGACGCCGGGGCCCAGTCCCGCGACATGGCCTATGCCGCCGATCGCCAGCGCCTGGCAGAACTGCTCGCCCTGCTCGCGGAGCGTCGGCCGAGCGTCCGCCGCTTCGTGCGCGCCGCCTGTCCGGCGCGGGGGACTACCCTGGCCTCGGGTCGGCTGGACCGTTGGCTCTCGGTGCTCGACCACCTGGGTGGCTTTGGTCTGGCGGGGGACGCCCTGGATTTCCTTCTGGCGGTAGTCAAGGAGCGGACCGACCCACGCACCCTGCCGGGCCTGGAGGCGATGATGCCGGGGTCGGCCCTGACCCGGCTCTTGCAGCACCCGGACCTGGTGACGACCGCGGACCTCACGGTGATCTCCGGCGACTGTGAGGGCGACACCCTCTGGGGCCGCCTTAAGCTGCTGGCCACGGACTGGTTCTACGGCGCCGACCACGATCTGGTGGTGAACACCGGGTCCATGTTCGGGGGCATCCGCCGCCCGGAGCGGGGCGCGCGCTTTCAGCGCGACCAGGGCCCGGACGTGAACCACTTCAACTACTTCCGCAACGACCGCAGCGTGCGTTGGTTGCTCCAGGGCCTGGAACGGGTGGACGGCAGCGACGCCGGCTTCCTGTCTCTGGCGGAGGCCCCCCAGGAGACCCCGCGCTGGCGCGAGGCGGTGCGCCGATCGCGTGGTACGGGACGGCCCATGCCCCTGGCAGTCATCCTCCCCGGGAACATGGGGAGCAGCCTGCGGGTGGACGGCCAGGAGGTCTGGCTGAACTACTGGCAACTCCTGCGCGGCGGCATCGACCGGGTGCGTTTGGGACGCCCGGCGGAGATCGAGCCGAGCGGCCTGTTGGACGCCTTCTATGGTCCCCTGATCGAGTATCTGGCCGGGTCCCATCGTATCGAGGTCTTCCCCTACGACTGGCGCCTGTCGGTGCGCGACGCCGCCGCCCGGCTGGCCACCCGCCTGGAGGACTGGCTCCCGGAGGCCGAGCGCCAGGGCCAACCGGTGCGCCTGGTGGCCCACTCCATGGGCGGCCTGGTGGTACGCGCCATGATCAATGACGGCGGGCGCGGCGGCGCGCTGTGGCGGCGCATTCTGGCCCTGCCGGAGTCGCGCCTGATGATGCTCGGAACCCCCAATCAGGGGTCCTACGAGACCCTGCGCTGGCTCACCGGAAATAGTCCCACCCTGGCCAAGCTGTCCCTGTTGGACATGACCCAAGGGCGCGACGGGATTATCGACATCGTTCGGGGCTTCCCTGGACTGCTCGAATTGCTGCCCTGCGCCGCCGAGGACCCGGACTTCAGCCACCTTGAGTTTTGGCAGGACCTCAAGCAGGGGCTCAAGGCCACATGGAACATCGCGGAGGCCGCACTCCTGCGTCAGACCCGCGAGACCTGGGCCCAGTTGCGCCAGGTTCAGCCGGACCCGAAGGCCATGGTCTATGTCGCCGGCTGTCAGCCGGCCACGGTGGCGGACTATCGCCTCGAACCCTACGAGGAGTCCTACCTCGCCGGGCGCCGCCGCCTGAGCTTCCTCGCCACGGCCGAGGGCGACGGCACCGTCACCTGGCGCTCCGGGGCCCTGCCGCAGGTCCCGGTCTGGTATGCCAGGGATACCGCCCACGACGCCCTGTGCAGCAACCGTGCCTTGTTCCCCGGCTACCTGGACCTGCTGACCACGGGCCAGACTGGCCGCCTTCCCCAGATCCCACCGGCGCGGTCCCGCGGCGCGGCGGGCGAGACCTTTCCGCTGCCCGATACCCCGCCCCTGGACGCCATCCCCGATGCGGCCGCCCTGGCCTTGGCGGGTTATGGCCCCGGGGTGCCGATGGCCACTGAGGGTCCGGCGGCCCCGGTCATCCGCATCAACATCCGCCATGGCAACCTCGCTTATGCACGCCACCCGGTCCTGGTGGGGCACTATCTGGACGATACCATCGTCAATGCCGAGCGCGCCCTGGATGAACGCCTCGGCGGGGCCTTGAGCCGGCGCCAGCAGCTCGGCCTCTACCCGGGACGCCCCGGGAGCCACGCCCTGTTCTTCCATGACAGCCCCGAGGGCAAACCCGCCGGGGCCATGGTGATCGGGCTCGGCCAGGTCGGCCAGCTCTCCCCGGGTCAGATCGAGGCCGGGGTGCGCGACGGCCTGCTCGCCTATGCCCTGCACATCGCACAATGGCCGGATGGGCGTTTCGGCCCCCCGGGGAAGCTGCGCTCGGCGGCCCTGTCCTGCCTGCTGGTGGGCTCCGGGGCCGGGGGCGGGACCGTGTCCGATTCGGTGGAGGCCATACTGCGCGGGGCCCTCGCCGCCGCCGGACGGCTGGCGGGGGCCGGGCTCGACGACCGCGTGGTCATAGACCGCATCGAGTTCCTGGAGCTGTATCAGGACATCGCCATCTCCGCCGCCCAGGCCCTGGAGCGGGTCCTCGCCGACAGCACACTGGCGGCCCAGGTGCATTGGCCCAATCGGGTCATCGACGACGGTGAGGGAGGGCTGCGCCGGCTGGGCTGCCAGAGCGCCAGCGACTGGTGGCAACGCCTGGAGATCCTGGAGGAGGCACAGGGTTGCGCCCTGCGCTTCATCGCCTCCACGGATCGGGCCCGCGCCGAGGTGACACTCGCCACCGGGCAGTTGCGCCTGGCAGACGGCTTCATCAGTCAGGCCATGGGCAGCGCCGCGGCCAACACGGAGGTCTCCAAGACCCTGTTCGAGATGCTGCTACCCACCCGGCTGCGGGAGTTCACTCCGCGCCAGGACGACCTGGTGGTCCTGGTGGACGAGACCTCGGCGCGCTTCCCCTGGGAACTGCTGGAGGACCGCTGGAGCAGCAACGGGCGCCCGCCTGCGGTGGCCTCGGGGATGGTACGTCAGCTCAAGACCGAGACCTTCAGGCACATGCCGGCCCATGCCTCCGGGTCCAAGGCACTGGTGGTGGGCAATCCGGACCTCGGGGGCTGGGACGCCTTCGCGGACCTCCCCGGGGCCCGGGGCGAGGCGATTCTGGTGGCCCGGGTCCTGCGCGAGGCCGGCTATCAGGTGCGCGACTGTATCGACGAGAAGGCAGACACCATCCTCAACGGTCTGCATCGCGACGGCTGGCGCATCCTGCACCTGGCCGGCCACGGTGAGCATGAGTTTCCCGTCTCCGCCGTCGCGGCGGGCCCCTGCGACGCCTGCGGCGAAATACCGCCGGTGCGGCAGGAACTGCGCTCCGGCATGGTCATAGGCCGCGACACCCTGCTCACCCCGGGGGACGTGGAGCAGATGCGCTGGGTCCCGGAGCTGGTCTTCATCAACTGCTGCCACCTGGGCAAGACCCAGCCCCGCGCCCCGGCTCGCCACAATGTCCTGGCGGCCAACCTGGCGGTGCAGTTCGTGCGCATGGGGGTCAAGGCCGTGGTCGCCGCCGGCTGGGCCGTGGACGATGGCGCTGCCAACGCCTTCGCCGAGTCCTTCTACGCCCGGCTGCTGGCCGGGGAGCCCTTCGGCGAGGCCGTGCGTGCCGCCCGCGAGGAGGTCTGGATGCGGTTCCCCGGGGTCAACACCTGGGGCGCCTATCAGTGCTACGGGGACCCCAGTTACCGTTTGAGCGGCGGGGCCCGGCCCCAGGCCAGGCCGCAGGTGCGACGCTACCACGCCCCCTGCGAACTGGTCGCTCAACTGACCAATCACACCGAGTCCATCCGCATGCAGGTGCGCACGGGGGAAGAGGACGAGGCGACCCTGACCGTGCTGCGCGAGGGCATCGAGAACCTGGTCGCCGGCATCCCGTCAGAGCTGCGGGAGAACTGGCTCAAGCGGGCCGACGTGGCGGCCGCCGCCGGCTTCGCCTGGGGCGAGACCCGGGCCTATGCCCAGGCGGTGGAGTGGCTGGAACGAGCCCTGAGGGCGAACCTTGGGGACTGCCCATTGCGCGCCCTGGAGCAGTGCAACAACTTCCGCGTCCGTCTGGTGGGCGAGCGCTGGCAGGCCCTCCGCGGAGAACCTGCCGGCCCGGACCGGGAGGCCCGGCGCCTGGAGTTGGTGGACTGTATCGAGGGCAGCATCAACGAACTGGCCCAGATCTGCGACCGTGCGCCCACCCTGGATCGCCTGACCCTGCTCGGCAATGCCTGCCGGCGCCTGGCCTGGCTCCAGGACGGGGAGCGCGAGCGCCTGGAGGCCCTGGTCAACATGGATGGTTATCTCGGGCAGGCCATTGCGCTCGCCGGCGGTTGCGACCCCCAGCGCTATCCGCACTTGGTGGGGGCACGCCTGCTGGCGGTGCGCATCGACCCCAGCCGGGGCGGGGTCTGGGAGGCACGAATCGCCGACGAGTGTCGGCGCATGGCCGACCTGGCGGCGGCCCGCAATGCCGAGGGCCCGAACTTCCGCGACGCCGTGGCCGAGGCCGACAACCTGGTGGCGCGGCTCCTCACCCAGGCCAAGGCCGACCCGGCCGAGGGGGACGCCATCATTGAGCGCTATCGCGCCGCCTTGCGCCGCGGGGCCAGCCCGCGGGAGGTCGCGGCGGTTCAGGAGGGCCTCGATTTCCTCATAGCACTGGGTGCCTACCTGCCGGGATCCGTCGCCGCCGTGATCGCCAATGTCCGCGCGGCCCTCTGAGGCCGGGAGCCTGACCATGGCCAATCGCACCAAGACCCGGATCGAGAACCTGCATCTCAAGGACCTCAAGCCCGAGGACAAGATTGCACCCAACTTCCAGGTCCATGAGCTGACCCGCTCGGACCTGGCCCTGCGGCTGGGGATCGACAACAGCCTCCCGGGGGACGACGAGCTGCGCGCCGCCGTCCACTTGACCCGGGAGGTGATGCAGCCGATCCGTAACGCCCACGGGCGCTTCTTTCCCAACAGTGTCTTCCGCAGCCAGGCCCTGGAGCGGGTCCTGAAGAAGCGCCCCCCGGGCTGGGTCAGCACCAGCCAGCACTGCGCCGGGTGCGCCTGCGACATTGAGATCCCGGGACTCACTATCTTGGAACTGGCCAAGTGGGCGGCGGCCAACCTGGCGGAGTTCGATCAGATCATTTGCGAGTGCTGCGACCCACGCCAGGGGCCCAACTCCGGTTGGGTCCACATCTCCCTCAGGCCCCCGGGGCAGGGCGTCAACCGCCGCCAGCTCCTGAGCTATATCCGGGACCCCGGCAGCGGGCATTGGGTCTATGTCCCAGGATTGGAGGGAGCGGTCCCCTGAGAGGCTGTGAAAATCTATACGACTGCCTGGTTTTCGGGGTCCCCTTTGGTCGCGTCGGCGGGTCCGGCAGTGCGGGCACAGGGCCGGCGCAATCTGTGCCAAAAAGCCCGGACAGCGGGGCACGAGTCCGCAAGACAGCTATGGATCAGACTCTAAGCCGCACACGGCAAGCGTGAATGTTGGGAGGCAGGGATCGAAGGCATCCGCACGGGCCGGCAGTGCAGCCCTGGGCGGATGTTTCTAAGGGATTTGGCGCGCCCGACAGGATTCGAACCTGTGACCCCAGCCTTCGGAGGGCTGTACTCTATCCATCTGAGCTACGGGCGCTTTGAACTGGTATCGACCCGAAGACTCGGGGCGCGGTGAGCAGCGGCCGGTTTTGACCCGAGCCGGCCAGGGGATGCCCTGGCGAGGGAAGCGAAGGATAACCGCAGACTGGCGGTACGTCTACGGGCCCGGGGCGGGCGAGTGGGCCGGTGGGTGGGTGCTTGCCATGCCTGGCACTGGAGGCCGGCGTCCCTTCCGCTGCTCAGGACGGGCCTGCCGGTATGACGAGGAGTGGGGCCCTCGTCGCTCACCCCTCCAGCATCCCCCGAAGGCTGGCCAGGTGTGCCTTGCCGCGGGCCTGGCGTTCTACCTGGGTGACCTCCCGCCTGGTGTCCCAGTCGATCTGGTCGGGGGGAAGCTCGTTGAGGAAGCGACTGGGCTCGGACTCGATCAGCTCGCCGTAGCGCTTGCGCCGCTGGGTCAGGCTGAAGGTCAGGCTGACCTGGGCGCGAGTGATGCCGACGTAGGCGAGCCTACGCTCCTCCTCGATGGTCTCGTCCTCGATGCTGGTGCGGTGGGGCAGAAGCTCCTCCTCCATACCCACCAGGAAGACATGGGGGAACTCCAACCCCTTGGCGGCGTGCAGGGTCATCAGGGCGACACGCTCGCCGCCCTCTTCCTCGGCCTGACGCTCCAGTACGTCCATGAGCGACAGGTGGTTGACCATCTCGGCCAGGGTCTTTTCCTGCAACTCGCCCTTGTTCAACGCGCCAAGCCAGTCGATCAGGTCGGTGACGTTCTCCATGCGCCGCTCGGCCACCAGGTTGCTGGAGGCCTCCTCGCGCAGCCAGGCCGCGTAGTTCATGCCCTCCACCAGGGCGCGCACTGCGGCCACGGGCTCGGACTGCGCCCGCCGCGCATAGCCGCCGATCCAGGCGGCAAAGTCGTGTAGCCGCTTTTGGGCACGCTCGCCCAGGTGCTGGCCAAGGCCCAGTTCGTCGCACGCGGCGAGCAGGCTCGACCCCGCGGTCCCTGGCATAGCCGGCCAGGGCCTCGACGGTGTTGGGGCCGATCTCCCGGCGGGGGGTGTTGACCACGCGCAGAAAGGCGGCGTCGTCGTTCGGGTTGGCGAGCAGGCGCAGATAGGCCATGAGGTCCTTGACCTCGGTGCGGGCGAAGAACGAGGTCCCGCCGCTCAAGAAATAGGGGACGTTGTGCTCCCGCAGGGCCTTCTCGAAGGGCCGGGCCTGGTGGTTGCCGCGGTAGAGGATGGCGAAGCGGCCGAATCCCTGTCCTTCGGTGAAGTGGCGATGGAGGATCTCCGAGACCACCCGCTCGGCCTCGTGGGGCTCGTCGCGGCAGGTGATGACCCGCGGCGGGTCGCCGGGACTGAGCGCGCTCCACAGGCGCTTCTCGAAGACATGGGGGTTGTTGGCGATTAGGGCATTGGCCAGGCCCAGGATGCGCCCGCTGGAGCGGTAGTTCTGCTCCAGCATGACGACCTTCAGATGCGGGTAGTCGTCCTTGAGCCGCGCCAGGTTTTCCGGGCGGGCCCCGCGCCAGGCGTAGATGGACTGGTCGTCGTCGCCAACCACGGTGAGCGCCCCGCGCGGTCCCACCAGTTGCCGGACCAGTTCGTACTGGGCGCCGTTGGTGTCCTGGTACTCATCGACAAGCAGGTAGCGGATGCGCCCTTGCCAGGCCTCCAGGAGGTCCGGGTGGTCGCGAAACAGACGTGTCGGCCCCAGGATCAGGTCATCGAAGTCCACAGCGTTGTAGGCCCGCAGGCTGCGGTCGTAGTCGGCGTAGAGACGGGCAAGGTCCGCGTCGTAGTCGTCCTCGGCCAGGCTTACGGCCTGCTCCGGGGTGATCAGGTCGTTCTTCCAGCGGGAGATGCGCCCCTGCACACTCCCGGCGGTGTTGGCGTCCTGACTGCTCGACTTTCGCAGGTGCTCCTTGAGCATGGCCTCGGCATCCTGGGCGTCGAAGAGTGAGAAGCCTGTGCGCAGCCCGGCGCGTTGGGCGTGGCGACGCAGGATGTCCAGCCCCAAGGTATGGAAGGTGGAAATGGTCAGGCCGCGGGCGTCGCGCCCCTTGACCTGCTTTGCGGCGCGGGCCTTCATCTCACGTGCCGCCTTGTTGGTGAAGGTGACGGCGCAGATATGGCGGGCCGGGATGCCGCAGGCCCCGATGAGGTGGGCGATCTTGTGGGTGATGACGCGGGTCTTGCCAGAGCCTGCCCCGGCAAGGACCAGCAGCGGGCCGCCGACATAGTCCACCGCCTCCTGTTGGCTGGGGTTGAGTCCCTTCACGGGCATGACCTCGGTGACGGCGGGGTAGAGGGGGCGCGATTATGCCCCATGACTGGGGCGCGGTCAGGTTGGGGGTTCTCGGTTAAGATAGGCGCCCGTTTCCACCAGGGGCCGACGTCGCAACCATGAACCGTCCACTCAGCTTTGTATCCCTGGCCCTGTGTGCCGGCCTGTGCGCCGCGGCCGATCCCCAGGAGGCTGCCTACCTCGCGGCACCTGATGCCCCCGATTCCAAGGTCGCCGGCGAGGCCGTCGAGCCGGAGATCAACATCACCGAGGGCTCAGAGGGCTTGGTCTACGAGTACCGCGTCCGCGGCCGACTCTACATGGTCAGGGTCCAGCCCCAGATCGGGCCGCCCTACTACCTGCTGGACACCAATGGTGACGGCATCCTGGACGTGCGTCGCGACGCCCCCGGCAACAACTTCGTCCAGCAGTGGGTGCTATTTAGCTGGTAAGCGCCGAAGTGCCTAGGGTCGCATCGAGCGGCGACGGGATCAGTGCCCGTCGCGATGCAGTGAGAGTGTGGGGCGGATGGACTGGGGGAAGGTGGGCGGCAGGTCCGAGACATGGGCCAGATCGGCGACCAACCCCGGCTGGGGTTTGACGAAGACCATGCCGATGCCGGTGGTCTCGTAGTGAACCACCCGGGCGCTGATCAGGCAGGGCTGGCCCTGAATCTCGAACTCGAGCTCCACCAGGGTTCCCACGGGCAAGGTCAGGGCATGGACCTCGACCCAGATCCCGGCAACGGAGAGGTTGCGCCCATAGGCGCTACAAAAACGCCGCCTGCCATAGCGGATCTGAACCTGGACCCCGATGGGGTGTCGCTCGCAACATCTGCGTTCTGGAAACATCTCTGTCCTCTTGTCACGGTTTTTATCGTTGCCTTGGTATCTTAGCGCCCTTTTTTGACGCTTTGGCGGAGTTTATGTGACAAACTCGTTACAAAGCAATGGCAAGCCCCGCCCCAGGCCCCTCTTTGACGCCCACTTGCACGTCATAGACCAGCGCTTCCCCCTCAGGTCCAACCAGGGCTACCTGCCGCCGCCCTTCACCGTCGCGGACTATCTGGCCATCGCACGTCCCCTCGGGGTGCTGGGCGGGGCCCTGGTCTCTGGCTCCTTTCAGGGGTTCGACCAGTGCTATCTGGCCGATGCACTGCCGCGCCTTGGCCCTGGCTTCGTCGGGGTGGCACAGCTTCCGTTGGATACCTCGGTCGCCGAGATCCGCCGCCTTGACGCCCTCGGGGTCCGGGCGCTGCGGTTCAACCTGCATCGCGGGGTTCAGTCGGACTGGAGCGGGATGCAGGCCC
Organism: uncultured Gammaproteobacteria bacterium; assembly: GCA_963802205.1. Taxonomy (GTDB): domain Bacteria; phylum Pseudomonadota; class Gammaproteobacteria; order Chromatiales; family Chromatiaceae; genus DYRB01. The sequence continues at coordinate 33,244 of CAWDHW010000031.1, forward strand.
TCGCCAGGTCCGCCCACGCCGAGGCGGGCTGGCATTGCGAGCTGTATCTGGATGCCGCCGGGATTCCGGGCCTGGGACCTTGGCTGGCGGGGCTTCCCGCACTGTGCATCGACCACCTGGGCCTGACCCGGGCCGGGCTTCCGCATCTGCTACGGTTGCTGGAGGCCGGGGCCTGGGTCAAGGCGAGCGGCTTCTCCCGCCTCGACTTCCCGCCGCAGGAGGCCCTGGTCGCCCTGTGCCGGGCGAGCCCGGGACGGGTGGTTTTTGGCAGCGACCTCCCGGGGACCCGGGCCCCGCGTCCCTTCGATCCCGCTGACCTGGACCTCATCGCCGCGGCGCTCGGTGACGAGGACCTCTGCCGGGCCGTACTCTGGACCAACGCCCAGGCCCTCTATCGTCTGGCGCCGCGGGGGTTCGCCTGAGGCCGCAGTTGGCAGGGAGTGACCCTGGTCGTTACTCTCCCGTCCATCTGCGGCGTCCATCTGTGGCCGATCTGCCCGTTCCAGGATCGAACCACCGGCGGCTATCGCCTGCAGGCCGCCGAACCCTAGCCGCGCCGCCCGTAGCGCTTGAGCCAGGCGAGGATGCCCGGCTCCGCCTCCCACACATCGCGCATGGCCTCGCGGTAGAGCCAGGCCTGGTCCTCGCCGCCGGGGGCCAGGCCGAGGGCCTCCGCCTGGTGGCCCCAAGGGGCCTCCGGGGGCGGCTGCTTGACTCGCTTGCGGGTCAGGTAGTGGGGGATGCGCGGCAGATTCCTGACCGCCTCGTGCAGGGCGCGCCTGGCCTGGACCTGGTCACCCAGGCGATACAGGGCGAGCACCTCGCCATAGGCCAGGTCCGCGAGAATATCGCCGGGAAAACTCTGTGCAAGCTCCAGGGCGCGGAGGTCCTCGCCGCTGCGCAGCAGGTGGTTCATCAGCTCGGCGCGTACCCCGTGGTTGTCCTGGGGGTTGAGGGCGAGGAGGCGCTCCAGCACGGCCGCGGCCATGTCCCCATCCCCGGCCTGGGCGTGCCACAGGTAGAGCCGGAACAGCAGGCGCAGGGCTGGTCGATTGCGCTCCGCCGACCAGGGGATGTGCTGGCCGCCCCCCGGGGGCAAGACCAGTTCGAGGATGGCTGCGGCGCGAATGAGCAGCGGCAGCAGCAGCACCCTTGCCATCCAGGGCAGGCTGCTCTCGGGATGGGCGTAGAGTGCCGTGGCCAGGTCGTCGAGCACGTCCAGGCTGTCCGCCGCCTGTGGGTTCTGGGCCAGGAAGCGCAGCCAGCCCTCACCCACCCAGGGGTCGCCATCGTCCATCAGTGCAAGCTGGGTGGAGTAGGGCTTGATGGCCGGGTAGATCTGGTGCCAGCGCTGTTCGAGCTGACGCACCGCACGCGGTGGGCGCAGGCGCCAGGACGCGCCAGTATAGGTGCCGGGACGGCGCAGGACGCCAAATTCGCCGTCGGGGAAGAGCGATAGCTGCCCCGGCAGGGCTGCCGTCAGCGCCTCCTGGTAGGGCTCAAGCTCATAGGTCGGCAGGGGCCTGGCGTCCAGCGTTGCCACCCAGGCCCGCAACTGCACCAGGGGCGGGTCCATGCTCTCCGCCTGGCTCGCCACCAGGGCCGCCTGGGGGTCGGTGGCGGCGTCTGCCAGGAAGGTCATGAAGGGCTCGTTGCTAAATCCCACACGTTCGAGCTTGCGCCGCCAGAAGTGGGCCCGCAGGGCGGCGATGGCGTCCTTGCGCTCGGCGGCCAATAGGGTCACCTCCAACAGGGCGGTGCGGGGGGACTCGGGGGCATTGCGCTGGGCCTGGGCGAAGGCTCCCTGGGCTTGCGCGAAGTCGCCCTCGTCGATGCACTGGGTGCAGCGCTGCCGCCAGGCCGCAGCCCGCAGATCCCGCGGGCCGTCCTCGCCGATGCGGGTGAGGAAGGCGCGCCCCTTGCGCCAGTGGCCGAGTCGGTCGTAGGCATCGCACAGGGCCTCGAGGGCGGCATCGAAGCGTCCGTCGAGGCCGCTGAGGTCGGCAAACAGGGGTTCCAGCAAGGCCACCGCCCGGCCGGGATGGTCCTCGTCCAGCCAGCGGTCGGCGATCTTCGCCAGCAGGTAGGTGGGTACGGCCCCACTGGCCAGGGCGGCGCGCAACCCGGATTCGGGGAGTTCCTCCAGCAGTAGCTCCCAGAGCAGGTCCGACGGCAGTTCCGGGACATCCGCCAGGGCACCGCAGCAGGACCAATAGGGTGCGCCGGAACCGCAGGCGCACGGGGCGTCCGGGTCAGGCGGCGGCAAGGGCAGGGGCTGGAAGCCGTGGTCCGGCAGGGGTGTGGCGTTCCAGATGGCCTGGCCCAGCAAGGTGGCTACGTGGGCCTCCTCCTCGGGGGACAGATCCGACTCTGCCAGGTCCAGGAGCCTGGGGAGCTGCTCTCGGGCCCAGGCCAGGAAGCGGTCGGGGTCCTGGTGCTGGAGGATCTCGCGCAGGGCCAGGACAATGGCCTCCTCCATGCGTTGTGCGTCGGCGATTTCGCGATGGGACATGGCCGCAGCTTCCGCAATGAGCACGTCCGCAGGGGACGGCGTGGATGGGATTCTACCCTTGGCACGGGGGCGGATGTCGATAGGTGCAGGCCCTTGCGCCGACTCCTTGGCCCTCTATCACCGCAGTCGGTGGGCGAGACGAAGACCGGCCGGACGGCAGGGGTTACGGCGGTGCCTGTGTCCCTGGTGACGGTGGTGCACAACGCCGCAGGGCTCTCGCGGGCGCAGTTCGCGGCCGTATTGGGGGTGTCGCGGCGAACCTTGCGGGCTGGGAGCAGGGCCGACGGCAGCCGAGCGGCACGGCTAAGACCCTGGTGCGGGTCGCCGAACGTCACCCTGAGGTACTGCGCGAGTTGCCGGCAGGGTAGCAACTTGGCACATTCCTCCGGAGCGGATTCCACCCTATGGGACCCTTCGTATCGTTAACCAAGATGTTGGCCCACCGGATCAAGGACGGTCGCGGGGAAGGCGCCGCCAATTTGACAGCAAGGAACGTATTCGAGCCTGGCCCCTCACCCTACGGGATGCCTGGCCACCTATTCCGAGGGCGACGGCAACCACACCGGATCAAGGATCGTATCGATGGTCCAGGGACAGGATTCGGGAAAATCGCCCAAGCCGGTTTCTTCCGATGCCTTGACGACGGCATCCGACCAGACTCCAGACCACCAATCCGCGTCGCTCAATTCCGCTTTTAGGCTGGGCGTCTTCTTGATGCAGATCGCGGTCGCATTGCGCTGCTCTTTAATAGTCCGCTGCCAACTGCTGCCTTGCCGCTCCGGCTGGTACTGAAACTTCAGCAGGTGCGCCAAGAGTATGGCCATCCGACTCGCCAGCTCGCGCTTCTCGCTCTTACCCACGTCCTCGATTTCCTCGGCAATGTGCTCGATGTCCAGTTGGGAAAACAGCCCGGCGCGCAGATACCGCGCCTGCTCGTTCGCCCAGGCAACGATGTCACCGTCGTAAGTACTGGTTGCCATATTCGCCTCGTCTAATCAGTGCGGTACCGATTCTCTTGTCAGCCGCGATAGGCTCCTTCTTTGCCCAAAACAGAATCCGGGCCCTCGCCGCAGGGACGTCGGTTACCCGGCCAAAGCGGAAACAGGCCAGGGCTTCCTGCCACAGTGCGGCCACCGCTCCCCTCCAGCATCCCCCCAGCATGCCCCGACACGCCCGCATCGTCGCCGCTGGCTTCCCGATACCCACGATTCTACGCGGGATCGACCGGGCTGCGATTTTCTTTGCCGAGACCGGCCCGCGTCTGTCCCTCGCCACCCTACCGGAGCTCGCTGCTGCCCGGGCCGGTGGGCGTGCATGCCTCGGTGCCGGTGACCAACCAGGTCCACCTGCGGATGACGGCCGGCACCGAGCGCGGCGTGTCGCGCTTGATACGTGAGGGGCTCGACCAACGCTATTTACAGCACGTCAACCGCGCCTCCTGGCGAAGTGGAATGTTCTTCGAGAGAAGGCAGGATCTTCCGTCGGATCTGTAGGTAGCCGGTAGAGCCCGACTGGGGTAAGCTGGCGTTACGACGAGGGTGTGGCTCTGGACTTCTGACCCCGTCCAGCTTTGTGCACCCCGTCCGCGCAGGCACAAGTCAAGACCTGACCCTGAGCTTTTCGACTTCTCCGCCTGAGCTTTTGCCCTAGAGCTTTCTCGCGCCAGGGCCAGGGTCTAACGGCGTGAGCGTGGTTGCTGATGGTAGGGCGATATCTTACGTTCGAATGCCGCGTACATCCGACCTGACCAAAGTGGAGAGCGAACATGCCGCGACTGCAACTGGCAATAAAGCGTTTGGGATCGTCAGATCGATGCCAGCGGCGAGGAGTAGCGAATGTGTCGCAGTGACGCAGGTTGGGTCGCGAGCGGCCCATCACTGTGCCAAGACGAGATCGCATTCTCAAGGTAGCGCCGGCGGGCGAGGGACGAGATTTGGCTCGTAGCCGGCGACCGCAAGGTGCGGATGCCAAAAGAATACGTCATGACGGATTTTTGATGCCCGACGGTATTGGCTTGATAAGGGGCTTCGCTTGCAATCGATCTGTTGACACGTTGCGGCTGACGTCGAACGTCATCGTCAATGTAAATAGGTTGGCTGCAGACGGCGTCGTGGAGCCTATATTGCGAATAGGCGATTCCACGCGTCCGGCTCACGCATGGTTAGCTCGACCTCGCTGGCTGCGGCATCAGATGTGGACGTTCAAGACCGACTGAAGTTGATCGCCGTGACAGAGCCGAGCGGCATTGGCTGTCGGGAGCACGATCGAGAATACTTTGATCAAGGATCATCAGAGTGCCAGTGCCTCCAGGTGCTGAGAGGGGTCTAGGCTCGCCTGTAGAACGCTGTCGATCACGACCGCGTCGACCAGGGAACTGCCGATCAGTCCGCCGGCCTCCAGCCCCAGGTCCACTGGTAGCCAGACGCAGGCCGGATCTTTGCAGCTCGCCCGGGTGACCGTGCTATGCAATCCGCTGGGTCGATCTCAGGCGAAGTGGCCGCCAGCAGAACTCAGGGGTCAGGTCTTGACTTGTGCCACAGGCACAAGTCAAGACCCGAGAGCCATCTAGCCGACCCCGTCCGTGGATGGGATTCTACCCTTGGGGGCGGGGGCTGATGTCGATAGGCAGGCGCCCGCACCATCGGGCGGCATTGCACCCAATTCCCGCGTTATAGTGCCCACCTCGCCCCCGTCCAGCCAGACCTTACTCGCCATGTCCGACGCCAAGGTCCGCATCTTCGTCTCGTCCCCCTCCGACGTGGATCACGAACGCGCCCTGCTCAAGGAGGTCTGCGGGCGGCTGCGGGAGGAGTACCTGTCCTACTTCGAGGTCCAGGCCATCCTTTGGGAGGAGGAGGCCCTCACCGCCGACCGCAACTTCCAGGACGGCATTCTGCGCCCGGCGGACTGCGAGATCGTCGTGGTGGTCCTGTGGACGCGCTTGGGTACTCCGCTCCCCGACGAGCCCTATGGCGGAATGACCGGGACCGAGTGGGAGTTCGTCAATGCGGTGGAGGCATCGTCCGCGCACGGACACCCGGAGGTCCTGGTCTACAAGAAGACCACCCCGCGGCTGGTGGACATCACCAACGCCGAGGCGACCCGCGAGGCCCTGGAGGACCGCCGCCGCCTGGAGGAGTTCTTCCGCGCCAACTTCTTCAACCCCGACGAGTCCTTCCGCCGCGCCTTCCGCACCTTCGATAGCGACGCCGGCTTCCGCGGCCTGATGGAGGGGCAGTTGCGCAAACTCCTCAACCGGCGCATCTCCGCCGAGAAGCGTGCGGCGGCGGGGGCGGCCGAGTGGCGCGGCAGCCCCTACCGCCCAGACGGGCCTTACGCTCAGACCGACGCCCGCATCTTCACCGGGCGCGAGGCGGAGACCCGCGACCTCCTTGCCCGCCTCCCGGGGCGATCCTTCCTGCTCATCAGCGGGGCGAGCGGTTGCGGCAAGACCTCACTGATTCGCGCCGGGTTGCTCGCGCGCCTGGAACGCCCCTTCGTGCTCGAAGGGGTTGCCGGGTGCCGCATCGCCCTGGTGGACCCCAGCCCAGGCGCGAATCCGACGACCGATCCGCTGGCCGCCCTCGCCGCGGGCCTCTGCACCCCCCAGGCACTGGGTCCGACCCTGGCCGGTTTCGGGCTGACGCCGGCCGGGCTCACCCACCTCCTCGCCCGCGACCCGCGAGGCCGCTGCGGCTCAGGTTGGGGCGGCCCTCAATGCCCTGGCCCGAGATCAGAAGGGCTACACCGGGGTGGCCGAGGGGGACTTGCGTCTGGCCGTGGTCCTGGACCCCCTGGATGCCCTGCTCACCACAGGCCCCGAGGCCTGCGCTGGTCTGGTCGCCGCCGCTGCCGCCCTGGCCGCCGGGGGGCGAACCTGGGTCATCGGCGTGGTGGGGACCGCCCGGCTGGGCCATCTGGCCCCCCTCTTGCCCCTTCTGGCGTTGTCGGATGGGCTGGGGTCGCCAGGACTCGACCCGGACACCTGGTACCACCTGGAGGCCCCGGCCCCGGGGCGGGTGCGCCAGGTGGTGGAGATCCCGGCGGGGGTGGCCGGGGTTGAGGTCGAGGGCCACGCTCCCGGGGACCGCCGCAGCCTGGTGGATCTGTTGGAGGCGGAGGCCGGGACCCTGCGCCACTGGCCGCCTCTGGTGGAGGCGGCCCTGGACCTGGCCTACCGTAGCGCCGCCGAGCGGGCCCGGACTCAGCCGCACGGCCCCAGAGGCGCGACCCTGACCCGGGCCGACTACCAGGCCGTGGGCGGTATCGCCGGGGTCGCGCTCGCAAGGGCCGAGGCGGTCTGGGCAGGGCTCGACGCCGGGGTGCGCTCGGCCCTGCCCGTGCTCTGCCGGGCCCTCGTCAGCCTGGACGGGGCCCGCCCAGCCCTGCGCTCCGGGGACCTCCGGGTGCTGGAGGCGGACCCCGCCTGCCGCGCCCTGGTCGCGGCCCTGGTGGAGGTACGCCTGGTGGCCGTGGACGCCGAGCGCGATCCCCTGACCCGCAGCCCCTGCCCACAAGCCGACTACAGCCTGCTGGGGGAGGTGCGCGAGACCCTGCGCCAGACCTGGGCTGAGTGGCGCGCCAGGCTGAGGCCGAAGCGGGCGGCCGCGGCGCTGACGGCAGAACTGGCGGAAGACTCGACCGCTGCGGCGGCCGCGTCCGCAACAAGCCAGAGCGGGCCGGGTGCCGAGCCGGGGCCGGTCGTCCCGGACGATTTGACCGATTGGGCCGCCTGGCGCGCCGGGGCCAGCTTTACCCACCCAGTCCTACTCACCGGCTGGCCTCCGGTCCGCGACTGGCTGGCTCGGTCCGACAACCGCCAGACCCTGCAACTGCGCCATCAGATCGGGCGTCGCGCCCAGCTCTGGCGGCGCACCGACTGCAACCGGGAATACCTCCTCGGCGCCGCCGGTTATCCCGCCGCCAAGGCCCTGGCCGGGACCCTGGCCGGAGAGATCGAGCCCCTGGAGGCCGACTACCTGGCCCAGTCCGCCCTCTATCTCGGCCTCCAGCACCGGCGCAGTCAGGCCCTGCGCGCCATCGGGGCGAGCTTGCTGGTGCTGCTGGCCCTGGCCACCTTGGCCGCTCTCTGGGCCCTGGATGCCTCCCGCTTTGCCCGGGTTCAGCTCCACCGCAGCGAACTGGCAGCCGCCGCCACCGATATTGCCAAGGGCAATTCCCCCAGGGCCCTGATGCGGGCCTTGGCGGCCGCCCCCGCCCTACCTCAGGAGGCCAGCAATACCGTCAGCCGGATACTGACGGAAAACCGGCTCATCGCCATGGCCCAGGGCCCCCAGGACGCCGCCCCCGGGCCCGAGGGGCGGCCCATCTCGCCGGCGTTCCGCGACGACGGCGAACGCCTGATTACCGCCACACCAACGGAGGGTGTCTCCCTGTGGCGCCTGGACGAGGGGCGCTTCGAACTGGAGGGCCCCCTGGCCGACCCGGGGCTTGACCTGCGCATGCTGGCGTTCGTCGGCAAGGGGGATGCATCGCGGGTGCTGGCGGGGGGGCCGGGTGGGGTCTGGCTCCTACCCGCGGGCCCCGGGGCCGCCCCGGATTACCCCTGCGCTATGGACTTCGGTAGCGTGGTGGCCCTCGACCCCAACGGACGCCACGTCGCAGTTGCCCAAGCGCTGGGTCAGACCGAGGGCGAAGGCGCGTCCGCTGGGACCCAGGCGGCCGGCTACGGGGTCTGCATCATCGACCTGGACCGGCGGCGCACCGCGCTACGCATCCCCGACCCGGACAACCCGGAGGCCGGCCCCCTGCATAAGCGCGAGATCCTCGGGCTGGACTTTTCCCCCGACGGACAGCGCCTGGCCACGGCCTCCGCCGATGGCAGCGCCAAGGTCATCGACCTGGCTAGTGGCGAGCCGATTTTGACCCTGCCCCCCGAAGGTAGGCTGCGTCGGGGCATCAATCGGGCGGTTTTCGATCCCGTGGATGGCGGGCGCATCGGCCTGGCCTGCGCCGACGAGCGGGTGCGCGTCTACCGCACCGATGGGACTCTGATTGCCAACCTGGGGGAGATCCAGGAGGGCGGAGTGACCATTCGGCTCCATACCAGCGGTGTGCACGACCTTGACTTCGCCCGCGACGGGCGCTACCTGGTGGCCGGGGACGACGACGGCCAGGTCGTGCGTTGGGACCTCACCCGCGCAGGCAGCGCCCAGATCCTGGGACAGCACCGTTTGGCCGTCACCCAGGTCCGTGTGGCCCCGGCCCACGGCGACGCCGATGCCGAGCCCGTGGCCCTGACCGCCTCCGATGACCGCTCTGCCCGTCTCTGGGGGGTCTATACGGGGCGCGAGCTCGCCGCTTTCAGCCACGATGCAGCGGTCACCGACGCCCTGCTCAGCACCGACGGGTCCAGGGTCATGACCTTCGCCGACCGCGACGGCTCGGCCCGGCTGTGGGGGGTCCGCCGCATCTCCCGCATCGGCCATCGCATGACCCAGACCGACCATGTGGGTAGCGTGGCCGTCTCCCCGGACGCAACGGTCAGCGAGGGCCAATCCAACAATCCCGCCTCGGACGGGGCAGACGCGACCGGCCGCCGCCCACTGGTCTTCGCCATCGGTAGTCACGACGGCAGTATCGGGGTCTGGCACCAGGATGGTGCCACCCCGGCCGTCCCGCCTCAGCGCATGCGGCTCCTGACCGGGCACAGCGGTCGGGTGCGTCGGGTCGGGTTCTCCCCATCCGGGCGCTGGTTGGCGAGCGCGTCTTACGACGGCACGGCTCGGGTCTGGGACCCACGCACCGGGGCGGGCTGTACCATGGACGCCGTGGTGTCCACCCCCGAGACCGGCAGTGGCAACGCCGCGGCGGTCCCTGAGGTCTATCGCGCCCTGTTCGGACCGGACGAAGACTGGGTCCTCACCGCCTCCAACGACCCGATACCGGTACGCCTGTGGGGTTGGGACGGCCACACCTGCGTCCCCCAGGATCCCGATCCCGCCTTTGCCCACGGTTCGGCCCGGGTCCAGGCCGCAGCGGTTGGCCGGGACCGCGAGGGGGCCCAAATCGTCGCCACTGGGGACGAGGCCGGGCAGGTGCGGGTCATGCGCCGTCGCCCCGGGCTTGGTTGGGAGCGCCTGTGCGACCTCGATGCTCACAAGGGCCACATTCTCGACATCGCCCTGTCCCCGGACGGGACACGCCTGGCCAGCGCCGGGAAGGACGGCAACATCCGCCTGGTTCGGCTCCTGGCCCAGGACTGCGCCCTCCAGGCCCCCTTGACTGGCCATCGCAGCCAGGTCAATGCGCTGAGCTTTGCTCCCGATGGCGCCAGCCTGGTCAGCGCCGGCCAGGATGGCATCGCCCGGGTCTGGGGCAGCGATGGGACGCCCCTGGCAAAACTCCTCGGGCACCGCGAACGGGTCTCCATCGTCGAGTTCAGCCCCGACGGGCATTGGATCCTGACCGGCTCCCGGGACGGGGACCTGCGCCTGTGGCCCGCCCCGACCCGGCACGTGGGGACCCTGGACGGATCCTGGCTGACCCTGGGTGCGGGGCATCGCACGGTCGCCTCCGCCGTCTTTACCCCGGACGGCAAGGGCCTGGTGGCCGGTTACTGGGGCAATGCCGCCTACCTCTGGCGCCTGTGGTCCGAAGACGCACCGGACCAGACCTTAGTCGCGACCTGGGGCGCCCAGCGGGCGGGCCTGACCCTGATCCAGGAGGCGGACCGGTTCCGCCGGGAGAACCACCTCGACCTGCGCCACTCAAGCCCAGGGGAGGCCCCCTAGGGCCCGCTGCGCGGACCCTTGACCCCTCATTCCAGGCACAGGTCCTGAAGTCGCGCCAGTTCCGCCTCCTCGAATCCGGCGCGGCGGCGGTCCGCCAGGTTCAGGGGGCAGCGCACCTCACCGCGCAGGTGGCGATCGAGCAGGGCGAACCAGGTCGGCTCCGGGTCCAGGCCGCGCTCGGCACACAGATAGCGGAACCAACGATTGCCCGCCGCCACATGACCAACCTCCTCGCGCAGGATCACCGTCAGGCAGTCCGCAGTGGCAAGATCCCCCGCACTGCGCAGGCGCTCGATCATGGCCGGGGTCACGTCCAGGCCGCGGGCCTCCAGGACCCGTGGTACCAGTGCCATGCGCACCAGCGGGTCGGAGGCGGTGGCCTGTGCCATTTCCCAGAGCCCGTCGTGCGCCGGGAAGGCACCGTAGTCCAGACCCAGGTCCCGTAGCCGCCCGCGCATCAGATTGAAGTGCTCGGCCTCCTCCGCCGCCACCTGAACCCAGTCGTCATACCAGCCCCGCGGCAGGCCGCGGAAGCGGTAGACCGCATCCCAGGCCAGGTTCACCGCGTTGAACTCGATGTGGGCCACGGCGTGGATCAGGGCTGCGCGCCCCTTGATGCTGTTTGGCCTACGCCGCGGAAGGTCGCGCGGGGAGACCAACTCCGGCCGATCCGGCCGCCCCGGGAAACCGATGGGCGCGACGGGGCCGGGGTCGATCACATGCAGGGTCCCTGAACGCCAGGCGGCGGCGGTGGCCTGGGTCAGACGCCCCTTCTCTCCGGGGTCGCGGGCCGCCAGGCACTGCTCGGCGGCGAGGAAGAGATTGCCTGGGATCGCGCTGAACACGGCTGTCCTCGTTACGGGGAAGGACTATGAATCTTACCAGGATGCGGGGTACTGGCCCCTTCGGGCGATCCGGGATCGGCAACTCAAAGTTTGGCGGCACGCCCGGGCAACGGCGGTCACGCCGCCTGCGTACAATACGGGGATGCCAGTCCGGCGATCAGGCCCTACCCATTGTTCCAGGAGTCCCCCATGGAGACCTTTCACGGCACCACCATTCTCTCGGTCCGGCGCGGTGTGTCCGTTTGCGTCGGCGGCGACGGCCAGGTCTCGCTCGGCAACACGGTGATGAAGGGCAACGCCCGCAAGGTCCGGCGCCTCTACAAGGAGCGCGTCCTCGCCGGCTTCGCCGGGGCTACCGCAGATGCCTTCACCCTGTTCGAACGCTTCGAGGGCAAACTCGAAAAGCATCAGGGGCACCTGGCGCGCTCCGCCGTCGAGCTGGCCAAGGACTGGCGCACCGACCGTATGCTGCGCCGCCTGGAGGCACTGCTCTGTGTGGCTGATGCCACCACCTCGCTGATCATCTCCGGGACCGGGGACGTGATCGAGCCGGAGCACGACCTCATGGCCATCGGCTCCGGTGGGGCCTTTGCACAGGCCGCCGCCCGCGCCTTGCTGGAAAATACCGAACTGTCAGCCCGGGAGATCGTCGAGCGTGCCCTGCACATCGCCGCCGACATCTGTATCTACACCAACCACAACCTGACCGTCGAGGAACTGGCCATCCCCTAAGGCGCCCGACCGGCTGCCCTTGTAGAGCCCCCAGGAAACCCACACCCTAGGTCTGGTCTTGGCCGAGCGCCAGACCCCTATCTCAGCCCCCGAGCCCCAGCAGATGTCCGACATCACCCCCCAAGCCATAGTCCTCGAACTGGACAAGCACATCATCGGCCAGGACGAGGCCAAGCGCGCCGTTGCCATTGCCCTGCGCAACCGCTGGCGGCGCAGCCGGATCGACGAGCCCATGCGCTCGGAGATCACCCCCAAGAACATTCTTATGATTGGGCCCACCGGGGTGGGCAAGACCGAGATCGCCCGGCGTCTGGCGCGTCTGGCAGATGCGCCCTTCCTCAAGGTCGAGGCGACCAAGTTCACCGAGGTCGGCTACGTCGGGCGCGACGTCGAGTCCATTATCCGCGACCTGGCCGACATTGCAGTAAAGATGGCCCGTGAGCGCGAGATGGCGAAGTTGCAGGATCAGGCCGTGGCGGCCGCCGAGGAACGCCTGCTCGACGCCCTGCTCCCGCCGCCCGCCAGCTTCGAGGAGGACGCCAGCGGGACTGCGGTCCCCAATGCGACCCGCGAGAAGTTCCGGGCGAGGCTCAGGCGCGGGGAGCTGGACGAGCGCGAGGTCGAGCTTCAGGTCGCCGTGTCCCCGGTCGGGGTGGAGATAATGGCCCCGCCTGGGATGGAGGAGATGACCAGCCAGCTCCAGGGGCTGTTCCAGAACCTGGGCCAGGGGCGCACCAAGAGGCGCAAGCTGCGGGTGCGCGATGCCCTCAAGCTCCTGCGCGACGAGGAGGCCGCCAAGCGGGTCAATGAGGAAGACCTGAAGCTGCGCGCCATCGAAAACCTGGAGCAGCAGGGCATTGTCTTTTTAGACGAGATCGACAAGGTGACCCGACGCGCCGACCAGAGCGGTGGTGGCGCCGATGTCTCCCGCGAGGGTGTGCAGCGTGACCTCTTGCCCCTGGTGGAGGGGAGCACGGTCTCGACCAAGTACGGCATGGTCCGGACCGACCACATCCTGTTCATTGCCTCCGGGGCCTTCCACTTGGCCCGACCCTCGGACCTGATCCCGGAGCTTCAGGGGCGCCTGCCCATTCGGGTGGAGCTGCGCGCCCTATCCACCGACGACTTCGTGCGCATACTCACCGAGCCTGACGCCTCGCTGACCGAGCAATATACAGCCCTGCTGGGGACCGAGGGGGTGAGCCTGAGTTTCAGCGAGGGCGGTATCCGGCGCATCGCCGAACTGGCCTGGCAGGTCAACGAGCGCACCGAGAATATCGGCGCCCGACGCCTGCACACCGTCCTGGAGCGCCTGCTGGAGGGTATCTCCTACTCTGCCACCGAGCATGCCGGTGCGACCTTGACCATTGATGCCGACTACGTGGACCACAACCTGGGGGAACTGGCGGGGGACGACGACCTGTCGCGGTACATCCTTTAGGCTGGATGTCAGGCTGGTTTCTACGAGCTATAGGGCTTAGTCAGGACCTATACGGCCAGACCGGTACCGCTGCGCCAACTACCACCCATTCCGCCGCTTTGCGCCCTGACGCCCATATCCTGGAGTACCCCATGCCCACCTGTACCGAACTCAACTTCCACCGCCAGTCGCGGGTGTTGGAGATCAGCTTCGACGACGGCGCCCGTTACAGCCTCCCCTGCGAGTTCCTGCGGGTCTTCTCCCCATCAGCCGAGGTCCAGGGTCATGGCCCCGGTCAGGGCACCCTCCAGGTCGGGAAGGAGGACGTAAACATCGACCAGATCGAGCCGGTCGGCCATTACGCTATCTGCCTGCACTTCGACGACGAGCACAACACCGGGATCTACTCCTGGGAGTACCTCTACAACCTGGGCAAGAATCAGGAGGGGTTCTGGCAGGAGTACCTCGCCGCCCTGGAGCAGGCCGGGCACAAGCGCCGGAAGCCGTCCTAAGTGAAGGCGCAGTTGCCGGCGGAGATCCACTCCGTCGGGCGCTACGTTCGTCATTGCATGCCTGGGTGCCGCGGGTCAATCCACCCGAACGGGCGCGACCTTAAAGACCTCCTCCAGGCTGGTCACCCCCTCGGCCACCTTCATGGCCCCGCCGATGCGCAGCGGTTTCAGACCCTTCCGATAGGCCAGGGCGCGTAGGGCCGCCTCGTCGAAGTCGGCGCGGATGAGGTTGCGGATGTCGAGATCCAGGGTGAGCATCTCGTAGAGCCCGATGCGCCCGTAGTAGCCGGTATTGCGGCACTCCAGGCACCCCTTGGGTGCGCGGACGGTGGCCGGTGCGGGGACGGGCCAAGGGTGGACCAGCGACTCCCACAGCGCCGGGTCGAGGGGGATCGACTGTTTGCAGTGTGGGCAGAGGGTGCGCACCAGGCGCTGGGCGACCACGCCGATGACGGTGGCCTTGATCAGGTAGTGCGGGACGCCGATGTCCAGCAGGCGGGTGATGGCGGAGGGTGCATCGTTGGTGTGCAGGGTGGACAGGACCAGGTGGCCGGTCAGGGATGCCTGGACGGCCATGTCGGCGGTCTCCAGATCGCGGATCTCGCCGATCATGATGATGTCCGGGTCCTGACGCATCAGGGTGCGGATGCCGCTGGCGAAGTCGAGCCCGATATTGTGCTGGACCTGCATCTGGTTGAAGGCCCCCTCCACCATCTCGACGGGTTCCTCCACGGTGCAGACGTTTACATCTGGCGTGGCCAGAGTCTTGAGAGTGGAGTAGAGGGTGGTGGTCTTGCCCGATCCTGTCGGCCCCGTTACCAGGATGATGCCATGGGGGCGTGCGACCATCTCCGTCCAGCGTGCCGCGTCCTCAGGACCGAAGCCCAGTTCCGCGAATCCCTTGAGGATGACGTCGGGGTTGAAGATGCGCATGACCAGCTTCTCGCCGAAGGCGGTGGGCATGGTGGACAGACGCATCTCCAATTCGCGGCCATCCTCGGTGCGGGTCTTGATGCGCCCGTCCTGAGGCCGTCGTTTTTCGGCTACGTCCATGCGCCCGAGGATCTTGATGCGGCTGGTGATAGCCGCCATGACCCGGGCGGGGACCTGATAGACCGGGTGCAGGACGCCGTCGATGCGGAAGCGGATATTGCCCACGTCGCGGCGAGGCTCGATGTGGATGTCGCTGGCACGCTGGTCGAAGGCGTACTGCAAGAGCCAGTCCACGATGTGGACGATGTGACTGTCATTGGCGTCCAGGGTCCCGGACTTGCCCAACTCCACCAGGGACTCGATGTTGTGTATGCCACGGAAGCGGGTCTCGTCCGGGCCCTCCGCGGCCCCCTTGACCGATGTGGAGACGCCGAAGAACTCCTTGCGGTAGCGCTCGATGTCACGCGGGTTGGCGACGACACTGACGATGTCGCGCTTGACGATCTGACGGACCTGTTCCATCCAGTCCGTGAGGTAGGGCTCGGAGGTGGCGAAGACGACCCGCTCTGGGGTCACCAGGACCGGGAGGATGCGGTTCCAGGCGGCATAGGCCGCCGTGACCATATCCCCGACGTTGGGGGCGTCGATCTTGAGCGGATCGATGCGCAGGTACTCAAGCCCGGTGCGTTTGGCGAGCCAGAACGTCAGTTCCTCCAGGGTGATGACACGCTTGGGGGACTTGGCGTGGTGGAACTGGGCGTTGGCGACGATCTCCAGAGCGTGCTGCTCGGCACGCTGCTTAGCCGTCACCGTCAGCAGCAGATTCTGCGCCGCGGATCGTAACACCAGGCCGTCCGTCACCAGGTCTTCGAGGACCTCCTCGACGCTGAGCTTGTGACTCGGCCTGGGCACGGGGGGCGGGTGAGTCGAGTGAGTCAATCCAAACTCCTGGCGCGGCGGCGGGTCCCGACCGCGGCGCGGTCCGGGGATTTGCGGGCCAGCATAAGAGATGCCGGGTAGGGCCGCCAGGGCCGGGTGCCGGGGGGGCCGGTAGCGGCCAACCGCAGCCGGCTGCGGCATATACTGGGGCTGCCCTGACGATTGCCTGAAAGAAAGTTGATCGTTATATTAGGATTTTCTATTGCATTGATTTGGGTCAAATAAAGTTGCTTTTTAGGTTGCATTCTCGCACCCTTGCGTCCGTCGAAACTCCTCGCTTCGACGACCGGAATCTCTGACCATCCCCGATTGGGCATCCCGCCAACCGTGGCTTCCAGCCTCAGGTTTGGCAGGCAGTGACCTACCAGGCCACCAGCCCGTCGATCAATTGCCGGGCCTTAAGACCATGCTGGTATCCGAAATCCCGGCCGAAGGGGCTTGTCGCTATACCCTTCGCCCGAATTGCTCTTTGAGCTGGCGTCGGGTCAAGCAGCTTGTGGTCGTCCTGGCCGTTTGCATGGCGGCGGTCAGCGCCTACTGGGTGGCGCTGGGCGCCTGGCTGGTGGTCCCCTTCACCGGGCTGGAATTTCTGGTCCTGGGATTGGGGTTCTACCTGTGCTCGGTCGCCGGGCACACCAGAGAGGTCATTGAGATCGATGGGGAGTACCTGCGGGTCCTGCGCGGGCATCGCCGCCTGGAGGAGGTCGCCCGGTTCCCGCGTCACTGGACCAGTGCGACCCTCTCCCGGGACCCGCACGGCTGGTACCCCAGCCGGTTGGTTCTGCGTTGCCACGGCCGCCGCTGCGAGGTGGCGAGCCGATTGGTGGAGGCCGAGCGCGAGGCGCTGGCCGACGAACTCCAAGTCTGGCTGGGTCTCCAGGCCGCCAGCACCGAACGCCGCGAGGCGAGGCCCCTGACCCTGGGGCTGGCCTCACCCGTACAACGAACACAACGAGAGGGCATCTGGCAGTGAATTTAAAGCGCATTGGCGCCGCGTCCGTCTTCACATCCGTCGCGGCCTGGGCCGGTCCCGCCGCCGCCGAGTTGGGGATCAATTTCCCCCAGCCCGCGGCCGGCGTGGCCCAGGAGATCTATGACATCCACATGCTGACCATGACCATCGCCACGGTGCTTCTGGTCCTCATCTTCGGCTTCGTCATCTACTCCCTGGTCTATCACCGCAAGGACCGCGGCTATCAGGCGGATCAGCACTTCCATGAGTCCTGGTTCGGGCACTGGTCCTGGGTCGTGGTCCCGGTGCTGGTGCTGGGGGTGGATCTGACCATCGCCAGCTCCGCCCAGAAGACGCTGGAGCGGGTCTGGGAGGTGCCCAAGGGCGAGGACCTGATCGATGTCAAGGTGGTTGGGCACCAGTGGTGGTGGGAGTACGAGTACCTGGACCACAGCGTCGAGGTGGACGGCAAGCCCAAGGCGGTGCGCATCGAGAGCCGCTACCTGCCCGCAGGACAAGTCCGGCGACGATTATCTGAGGGCCGTGGACAACCCGTTGGTCCTGCCGGTGGGCAGCAAGGTCCGCTTCCTGCACACCTCCGCCGACGTGAACCATGCCTTCTGGGTCCCGGAGTTGGCGGTGAAGAAGGACGCCATCCCCGGCTATGTCACCGAGACCTGGGTCGATCTCAACCGCGAGGGGACCTTCCGCGGCCAGTGCGCCGAACTGTGCGGGACCTGGCACTCGCGGATGCCGATCGTGGTGGAGTCCGTGTCCAAGGACAAGTTCGACGCCTGGATAGGCCAGCAGAAGCAAGTCATGCTCGCCTCCGCCGCCGAGGCCTCGGTGGACAAGGTCTGGACCAAGGACGACCTGATGGAGAAGGGCCGCGACGCTTACAACAGCAAGTGCGGGGCCTGTCACCAGATCAATGGACAGGGCCTGCCGCCGGCCTTCCCGGCCCTGGCCGGGAGCAAGGTCGCCACCGGCCCCATCGCGGGTCACCTGGACATCGTGCTCAACGGCAAGACCGGCACCGCGATGGTCCCCTGGAACACCCTCAACGACCTGGAGATCGCCGCCATCGTTACCTACGAGCGTAATGCCTGGGGCAACGACACCGGCGATGTGGTGCAGCCGCGCGATGTGCGTGCAGCCCGCTCCGTGGCCGTGAAGTAGCCGCAACCGACCCCCCTGACCTTGACCACAAGGTCAGCGGGCGCACGGGCGGGCCTGGGTTTTCCCAGGCCGCGGCCCAGGGCCTCGCTGACCAGCGATCTCTTCGACGAGGTAGACAACATGACCGCCACCACACTGGTCCACGACCACGAGCACGACCATGAGGACGAGCACCACGGCCCCCCGCACGGGATCGGCCGCTGGTTGTTCTCCACCAATCACAAGGACATCGGGACCATGTACCTGGTGTTCGCCCTGATCATGCTGTTCCTGGGCGGGGCCAGCGCCATGCTGATCCGCATGGAGCTCTTCATGCCCGGGCTGCAATTCCTGGAGCCGGACCTCTACAACAATCTGGTCACCAACCACGCCCTGCTGATGATCTTCGGGGCCGTGATGCCGGCGGCCGCGGGCATGGCCAACTGGATGATCCCGCTCATGATCGGGGCCCCGGACATGGCCCTGCCGCGCATGAACAACCTGAGCTTCTGGATACTCCCGGCGGCCGGAACCATGCTGATCCTGTCCTTCGTCGTACCCTTCTTCCCCGGCGGCGGGACCCAGATCAACACCGGTTGGACCCTCTACCCGCCGCTGTCCATCCAGGTCGGCATGTCCATGGACTTCCTGATCTTCGCCATCCACCTGCTGGGTATCTCGTCGGTGCTGGCCTCCATCAACATCATCGTCACCATTTTCAACATGCGCGCCCCCGGCATGAAGCTGATGGAGATGCCGATCTTCGTCTGGACCTGGCTGGTGACCGCCTTCCTGCTGATCCTGGTGGTCCCGGTCCTGGCCGGCGGCGTGACCATGCTGCTGTTCGATCGCCACTTCGGCACCAGCTTCTTCAATGCCGCCGGCGGCGGCGACCCGGTCCTGTTCCAGCATCTCTTTTGGTTCTTCGGTCACCCCGAGGTCTATATCCTGATCCTGCCGTCCTTCGGCATCCTTGCCGCCATAGTCCCGACCTTCTCCCGCAAGCCGCTGTTCGGCTACAACTCGCTGGTCGGCGGCATGATTGCCATCATGGTCATCGGCATGGTGGTCTGGGCGCACCATCAGTACACCATCGGCATGTCGCTGGCGGCGGTGAGCTACTTCATGATCGGGACCATCATCATCTCCATCCCGGTGGGGCTGATGGTCTTCAACTACATGGCGACCATGTGGAAGGGGTCCATGACCTTCGAGACCCCCATGCTCTTCGCCGTGGCCATCCTGCTGATGTTCTCCTTCGGGGGGCTGACCGGCATCATGCTGGCCGTGGTCCCGGCGGACATGCAGTATCAGGACAGCATGTTCGTGGTTGCCCACTTCCACTATGTGCTGTTGCCGGGCGCGGTCTTCGGTCTCTTCGCCGGGGTCTTCTACTGGCTGCCCAAGTGGACCGGTCACATGTATAACGAGCGGCTGGCCAAGATCTTCTTCTGGGTCAATGTCGTCAGCTTCAACATCACCTTCTTCCCGCAGCACTTCATCGGGTTGGCGGGGATGCCTCGGCGCATCGTGGATTACAACATGATGTTTACCGAGTTCAACATGCTCTCCAGCGTCGCCGCCATGGTCTTCGGCCTGAGCCATCTGTTGCTGCTCTACATCGTCATCGACACGGTGCGCCGCGGCAAACAGGCCGAGAATCGGGTGTGGGAGGGTGCCAGCGGCCTGGAGTGGGAACTGCCCTCGCCGCCCCCCTTCCATAGCTGGACCACGGCGCCGGTCCTGGCCAAGTAACGACGACCAGCGCGGCCTGGCCGGGGCCCGCCCTGGTTAGGCCCACCTGATCTGGAGCATGATGCAATGATCGACCTCGAGATGAATAGCGAGCCGAACTCCCAACTGCGGCGCCGCAACGCCCGCGTTGCCTGGTTGCTGGCGGGCTTTGCCGCCTTCATGTTTGTGACCTCCATCCCCTTCTGGAAGGGGATGGCCAACATCATGGCGGCGAGCGGCCTGTGACCGCGCCTGTGGACGCCGGCCAGGGCCAGCGCCAGCGCCGCACCCTTTGGTGGCTGGGCGCCTTGGCCTTGGCGATGTTCGGCTTCGGCTTCGCCATGGTCCCGCTCTACGGGCTGCTGTGCGATGTCACCGGGATGCAGTCGGTGGATCGCATGGGGACCCTGGGGACGGGCGGCACCCATGGACCCCTTGCCAGGACGGTCGGGCCCGGCGAGGGACGTTGGGTGACGGTCAAGTTCGACACCACGGTCCACCCCGACCTTCCCTGGAGCCTGGGCCCGATGGAGCAAAAGGTCCGGGTGCGGGTCGGGGAGGCGCGGGTGGTCAACTTCGTGGCGGAGAACCGCTCCGGGCAGGAGGTCACCGGCCAGGCCATCCCCAGCATTGCGCCCTGGAAGGCCAGTGGCTTCTTCTCCAAGATCGAGTGCTTCTGCTTTACCCGACAGACCCTGGCCGCGAACGAGCGCAAGGAGATGCCCGTGCGGTTCGTGGTCTCGCCGGACCTGCCGGAGGACATCGACTCACTGACGCTCTCCTATAGCGTGCTCAAGGTCCAGGGCGATGCCCTGGCGGCGGCCAAGTAGCCGGGGCTGCCCGGCGATTTTTCTGGTTGGCCGCATGCGCCTCGGGTTGCCCCGGACGCCGACGGCCATCATCGACAACACGATAACGAGGACAAGCGAGGATGAGCGGTTCTATCCACGGGCAGAAAGACTATTTCATTCCGGAGCCCAGCGTTTGGCCGATCACGGCCATGGCCTCCGTGTTCCTGATGCTGGCGGGCACGGCCCTGACCATCAACGGCGTCGGCCTCGGGACCTGGATCCTGATCGCCGGCTTTGGCCTGCTGGCCTTCATGTTCTATGGCTGGTTCGGTGACGTGATCCGCGAGAGCATGACGGACCGCTATAACGCCCAGGTGGATCGTTCCTTCCGGCAGGGGATGTTCTGGTTCATCGCCTCGGAGGTCTTCTTCTTCCTGAGCTTCTTCGGGGCCCTCTGGTACATCCGCAATGTGGCCATGCTTTGGCTCGGCGGCGGCGGCTACCTGGCGGAGACCCACGATATGTTGTGGAGCCAGTTCGATGCGGTGTGGCCCTCCGCCGGCCCCAAGGAACTCGGCGGCGAATTCAAGGCCATGGGGCCCTGGGGCATCCCGGCCATCAATACCCTGCTGCTGCTGACCTCCGGTGCGACCGTGACCTGGGCCCATTGGGGCCTCAAGGAACACAACAACACGACCCTGGTGCGCGGCCTGGCCCTGACCATCGGTCTGGGGTTTCTCTTCGTCCTGCTTCAGGCCTATGAGTACTACCACGCCTACCACG
This sequence comes from uncultured Gammaproteobacteria bacterium, assembly GCA_963802205.1. Lineage (GTDB taxonomy): Bacteria > Pseudomonadota > Gammaproteobacteria > Chromatiales > Chromatiaceae > DYRB01. Next base: position 54,309 of record CAWDHW010000031.1, read on the forward strand.
AGTTGAATCTGACTCTGGGTTCAGGGGCTTACGGCTCGACCTTCTATATGCTGACCGGCTTCCACGGCTTCCATGTGACCATGGGCGCGGTCATGCTCCTGGTCATTCTGATCCGTGCCATCAAGGGGCACTTCACACCGCACAACCACTTCGCATTCGAGGCGGTGGCCTGGTACTGGCACTTTGTGGACGTGGTCTGGCTGGGGCTCTTTGTCTTTGTCTATTGGCTCTGAGCGGGGATGAGGCGTGCCGGGTCTTGCGCCCGGCGACAGATGAGGATTCGCCTCAGACCCCATGGGGCTGAAGCAGCCCGGTGAAATAGCCGAGCATCAGGAGCCCGAACAGGGTCAGCGAAAGTACGATGCGCACCGTCAGGGCGCGTACAACCCTGGTCTTGTCCTCCTCGCCGTCGTCCTTGGCGAGGTAATACATGCCCTGGCCCAATGAGAAGACGATGAAGACCAGGACCAGTATTACCGGTATCTTGAACATAAGCTCCATGATGATTCCCCCTCGTGTGGTTGGCGGTTGGTAATGTCCGCGGCCATCCTAACGCCGGCGCAACATGGGCAGGAATATAGCATCCTCATGCGCCTTGGCGATTCCGTGTTTCGTCCTCGCTGGCTGCCGACCCTGGTATTCGGGCTCGCCATCGCAAGCTTCGTGGCCCTGGGGCTCTGGCAGCTCGGTCGGGCGGCGGAGAAGGCGCGGCAGGCAGCGGACTTGAGGACCCAGGGGCAATTGCCGGCCCTGGCCCTGGGCCAGGACCTGGTGGCGGCCGAGCCGCTGCGCTATCGGGACCTGAGTGCCACCGGGGTCTATGAGGCGGACGGGCAGATCCTGCTGGAGGCCCGGCGCCATGCGGGCAAGACCGGTTTCCACGTCGTCACTCCGCTGCGGATCGACGGTGGAGAGACACGGGTCCTGGTGAATCGGGGCTGGATCCCCGGGGACTCCCAGGGTGGTCCGACCCCGGCCCCGGTGCCCGCAGGGGCCGTTACGGTGACTGGCCAGGCCCATATCCCGGTCCCGCCGGCCCTGGTTCTGCACGCCGGGGCCGACGCGGCCACCGGCTGGGATAGGCGCTGGCCCTACCTCACTATCGACCTGTATCGGGCCACGGTACCCCACCCGGTGCAGCCGGTGGTAATCCTTCTGGACTCCACATCCGACGCGGGTGGCTTCGTGCGGGACTGGCCCAAGGAGATGCCGAAAGAGGGGATGCACCTCGGCTATGCGGTGCAGTGGTTCGCGTTCGCCCTGATCGCGCTGGCAATCTGGGTGCGTTTGAGTCTCGTGGCCAGGCCAAAGGTGGGGGAGCCCACATGAGCGGTCGCCCGGAGCAGACGGGGACGGGTGCAGGCGCTGGACCTGCGCGTCGTGGCCATCGGTCTTTGCTGATCATGGTCGGGGTCTTTGCCGCCGCCAGTCCTGGCGGCCTGGTTCTTCTATTTCAACCCGCAGTACTTGCCGAGTGGGCGCGGCAACCTCGGGTCCTTGATCTCACCGGTGGTGGCGGTCCCCGCGGACCTCCGGCTCACGACGCCGGGCGGCGTGGCACTGGATCGGTCCCAGTTGGAGGGAAAGTGGACCCTGGTTTACCTGGGTGGGGGCGATTGCCCGGATGCCTGCCGCGAGCGGCTGCATGATCTTCGGCAGATCCGCCTGGCGCTCGGCGATGGCAGCCTGAGTGTCGAGCGCCTCCTGATCCTGACCGATCCCGGGGCTGCGGCCACTGGTGCCGTGCTGGCCGAGGAATTCGATGGCATGGGGGTAGCCGTGACGGACGAGGCCGGGGCCGCTTGGCTCATCGGCGCCCTCGGGCAGGGGCCGGAGGCCCTGGGTCGCGTCTATATCCTCGACCCCATGGGCAATCTGATGATGCGCTATGCCTCCGATGCCCCTGCGAAAGAAGTATTGAAAGACATGGGGCGCCTGATCAAGGCGTCGAAGAATTGGATCAAAGGTGCAGGCTATGGCCACAAGTGAAATCACTCTGAACAAGGTACAGGGCATCGCCTGGCGGCGTTACTACGACCTGACCAAGCCCAAGGTCGTTGCGCTCATCCTGTTCACCGCACTGGTGGGGATGCTGCTGTCCACCCCGGGCATGGTCCCGGTCCAGCCCCTGGTCTTCGGGCTCATCGGGATAGGGCTGGCCTCCGCGGCCGGTGCGGCCCTGAACCATGTGGTGGACCAGCGCATCGACGCCCTCATGGACCGCACCCGCAACCGCCCACTACCCAGCGGGGACCTCGATGCCCCCCACGCACTCACCTTCGCCCTGGGCCTGGTGGCGGTCTCGATGGTGATGCTCGTCACGCTGGTCAATGCCCTGACCGCGGCCCTCACCTTTGCCGCCTTCATCGGCTACGCGGTGATCTATACGAGTTACCTCAAGCGAGCCACGCCACAGAACATCGTCTGGGGCGGCATCGCAGGGGCCGCGCCGCCGTTGCTCGGCTGGACCGCGGTGACCGGCGAGGTCGGTCTCGAGGGGGTCATGCTGCTCCTGATCATCTTCCTGTGGACCCCGCCCCACTTCTGGGCCCTGGCCATCCGCCGTCGTGCCGAGTACGCCAAGGCGGAGATCCCCATGCTGCCGGTCACCCACGGGGTCGCCTTCACCAAGCAACAGATCGTCATCTATACGCTGATGCTGCTGCTGGCCTCGCTGCTGCCCTTCCTGGCCCACATGAGTGGGGTCCTGTACCTGGCCGGTGCCCTGGTCCTCGGCGTGCGTTTCCTCTATTTCTCCCTGCGCCTCTGGGCGGACGAGGGCGATGGGCACGCCATGCCGACCTTCCTGTATTCCATCCGCTACCTGATGTGGCTGTTCGGGTTCTTGCTGGCGGACCACTACCTGAGGGTGGTCCTGGGATAGACTCCGCGCAGTCCTAGACGCGACGCCCGCGGCTGAGGGCCCGGATCACCACCAGCACGAACAGGATGCCGCCGATGACCGCCAGCAGGCCGCCGATGCCCATGACGCCCATGGCGGTCTTGGCCTGCCAGGTGTCGAGCCCCTGGGCCGCGCCGGCGGTCTTGCGCTGTATCCCCATGGCCCCGGAGACGGCCAGGCCGCTAATGTGCAGCAACTGTCCCGAGCCGTAGATCCACGGCTGCGATCGTGCCATCCAGCCGCCTGGGGGCGCATAGCCCAGGGTCGGGAGCAAGTGGTAGCTGAGTCCCATCAGGGCCAGGGTCACCCCGACGATGGAGCCATGGTAGTGGGCCGGGATGATGGTGTTGACCCCCGCAATGAGGACCGCCAGGAGCCCGCCCGCCGCAAACAGCGTCAGCGACGCGGTCAGGGCCCTGTACTGGGGGACCTGGTCCCCGGGGATCTCCTGGCGGCGACCGCGGACCAGGGCCAGGGTGACCAGGAGCCCGACGGGGACCGCCGCCAGGCCGTTGCCGAACTGCATGAGTCTGGTGAACGCCAGTCGCGCCTCCCCCGACTCCGCCGGGTAGAGCCCATGGATCAGCGGGACCGCCAACAGGGGCAGGACGCCCAGGATCAGGAGGCCGGACAGCCAGGGTGCCGGGAGGCCGAGCGGGCGCCCCAGGTCGCGCATCAACCACAGCCAGGCCACCAACATGACCTGGGTGTAGACGAACTGAAGGATATGCCCAGGGCCCCAGAACAGGACCTCGTAGGCGGTCGCCGCCCCGGCCGCGCTCAGGGCCAACCAGGACCAGATCAGGGACCCGGCGGCCAGGAGGGCCGCGAGGGCTGCGGTGGCGCTGCCTACCCCGATGGGGTCGGCGAGTCGCACCCGTGGCAGGGCCCCAAAGAGGTAAGCCATCACCTGGGCCAGGCTGCCCAGGGCGAAGAGCCCCAGGGCCCAGAAGAACAGAGGGGCGTGGAGGACCGGGATGTAGTTGTTCAGTTCCCGGGCGCTGGCCCCGAGGAAGGGGGCCGCGGCCACCAAAAGGCAGCCGGCCGTCGCGGCGGCCAGGCCCAGGCGCCCGACCATAGGCCGCGCACCCGGTGCCAGGGCCCACAGGACGCCGGAGAAGGCCAGGAACCAGATCAAGACCGACTGATCGACATGGACTACCAGGGCGGTGCGGAAAAAGTCCAGGGTCGGGAAGAGCCCCGACAGCCCCGGGGTGCGTGCCAGCACCAGCAGGATGGCGAAGCCTCCTGCCAGGGCCAGGGCCAGGACCCCCAGGGTGAGCCAACCGGCCGCCAGGCGACGCTGGTCGGGCTCGACGTCGGTCCCGTTTGTTGCGCCCCAACTATTGTTCGCCATGCCGTTTACCCCTGATGATGTTTGGCCGCGCATTCTAGGAGACCCCACCCGGTGAAGCGAAGCCGATTTGCTGCCCTGGCCGCCCTGGCCACAGTCCTCGCCCTGGCCGTCGTCGTCCTCGGCGCCTATGTGCGGCTCTCCCACGCCGGGCTCGGGTGCCCGGACTGGCCCGGGTGCTATGGACACCTGACCGTGCCCGACCGGCCGGAGGCGGTGGCCGCCGCCAACGCCGCCTATCCGGAGCGCCCCCTGCACAGTGCCAAGGCATGGAAGGAGATGGCCCACCGCTACCTCGCCAGCGGGCTGGGGCTCAGCATCCTGCTGCTGGCCGGACTGGCCTGGGCCGGGCGTCGCAGCCTGGGCCTCCCGGTGGTCCTGCCGACCTTGCTGGTCGGTCTGGTGATCTTCCAGGGACTGCTCGGGATGTGGACCGTGACCCTGCTGGTCAACCCGAGCATCGTCACCCTGCACCTGGCCGGGGGACTGGCGACCCTGGCCCTCCTATGGTGGTTGACTCTGCGCACCGGTGGGCTCTGGTTGGCCCATGTCTCGCCGGAACTCGGCCGTCTGCGCCCCTGGGCCTGGCTTGGGCTTGGGTTGGTTTGTCTGCAGATACTCCTTGGGGGCTGGACCAGCACCCATTATGCGGCCCTGGCCTGTCCCGAGTTCCCCACCTGCTACGGCGGCCAGTGGTGGCCGGAGACGGACTTCCGCGCCGGTTTCAGCCTGCTGCGGCCGGTGGGGGTCGATTACGAGGGCGGGACCCTGCATGGCCCCGGGCGTACCGCGATCCATCTGGCCCATCGGGTGGGTGCCCTGGTGGTCCTGCTCTACCTCGGGACCCTGGCCCTGGTCTGGGTCCGTCGCGCCGGGCAGCCGCGGCATCGAGGGTTGGCCAAGGTCCTGCTCGCCGTCCTGGCCTTGCAGGTGGGCCTCGGCATCGCAAACATCCTGTGGCAACTGCCGCTTCCCCTGGCGGCGGCCCACAATGCCGGGGCCGCCCTGTTGCTGCTTACCCTGGTAACCCTGGTTCATGCCCTGACCCCGCCGCGCCCACCTGTGGGCCGGGCCGCGGCACCCGACGGAGTCCGATATGACTGAAGCGAAGCCAGGCCGTCCCGGCGGGCCGTCTCTGGTGGCGGTAGCAGTGGCCATTGCGGCGGTGGCGGCCGGACTCTGGTTCGGGGCCGGGTGGTTCAGGGGAGCGGTCCGCCCGACGGTCGCCGACGGCCCTGGCCTTGGCAGCCGGGACTCCGTTGCCGCAGCCCAAGCCGCTCAAGCCCTTCGCCCTGATCGATCAGGACGGACGGGTCCTGACCGGGGAGGGCCTGACTGGGCGCTGGACCTTCGCCGCCATCGGCTATACCACCTGCCCGGACGTCTGCCCCATGACCATGGCCACCTTCGTTGCTCTGGCGCGACAGACCGTCAGCGCGGGCGGGGTGGGACCGCGGTTCTTGTTCATCTCTGTGGACCCTGGGCGCGACACACCGGAGCGGCTCGCCCAGTATGTCCGCCATTTCAATCCGGATTTTCAGGGGGCGACGGGTGCAGAGTCTGACCTCCAGGCCCTGGTAAGAGACCTCGGGGCCCTCTATGCGCGGGTGGAAGACCCCAAGAGCGCCCTAGGCTACACCATGGACCATTCCGCCTCCATCTATCTGATCGACCCACAGGGTCGGCTCGCAGCGATCTTTAGCGCGCCGCACGATCCGACTATGATGGCCCGGGACTTAACGACCCTGACCAAGGGACGTGTCGCCACGAACTAACACAACAATCACAACACCCGATTGCCAACCAAGTAGACCACTGGAGGATGCCACATGGCACAAGCCGCGACCGCCGACGCCCACGAACCCCGACCCCGGGTCAATACCATCACCTTCGACAATCCCTGGGAGTGGCTGGCCAAGGGTTGGGACGACCTGATCCGCGCGCCCCGTTTCAGCCTGCTGTATGGGGCCTTCTTCGTCCTGATCAGTTATGCCATGACCCTCGGCCTGATGGCGGAAGACCTGTTCTTCATCATCCCTCCGCTTGCCGCCGGGTTCTTCCTGGTGGCGCCCCTGCTGGGGATCGGTCTCTACCAGATCAGCGAGAACCTGGAGAAGGGACAGGAAATCGGGTTCTGCCAGGCCATCGAGGCATGGAAACGCAATGAGGTCCAGCTCGGGGCTATGGCCCTGGTCCTGGTCATGGTGTTGCTGGTATGGATGCTCGCCGGACTCCTGCTGTTCGCACTGCTCTACGATCAGCCCACCCCGACCTGGGATCGGTTCATTCCCGCCGTCTTCCTGTCCGGAGACAGCCCGGTCTTCGTCTTTGCCGGGATCGTCGCCGGGGCGGTCATTGCCGCGTTTACCTTCGCCATTAGCGCCATCACCGTGCCGATGCTGATGGATCGCCAGACCGACGTGATGACCGCCATGCGCACCAGTGTCGAGGCGGTTCGGGTGAACTGGCAGGCCATGACCCTGTGGGCATGCCTGATCGTCATGTTCGTCGGGGTCGGGATCGTGACCTTCTATCTCGGGTTGGCGGTCGCCATGCCCCTGGTGGGCCATGCCACCTGGCATGCCTACCGCGATCTGGTCCCGCAAGACTAACCCGGCGAGTCCCAGCGGCGGGGTGCCTCGACCCCGTCGGCGTCCACCCCGCTCTCTCATGGTGTCCGTCGCCGCCTGATCCCGCGCTTCCGATTGAGCGAACCGCGCCTGTCGCGCTAGCTTGGGCCCCAGCACCTGCGGATTCGACGTCTCCACGGAGGAACCAAGGGCTGAAATCATTCGCCGTCCGGATCTGCACCCTAAGCTTCGGGCGGGAAGCGGGGATCGGGCGCGTGCGCGGGGAGGAACGGGCACAGCGCGTCGAACGCCCGGCACGCGAGGGCTACGGCTACAGCGAAGCCCATCGCCGCTGGGAGCCCGACCAGCGCTACCCGAGTTGTCTGACCGATGCGGAGTGGGCGTTGGTCGAGGACCTGTTCGAGCGCGAGGGCGGGCAGGGCAGACCGGCGCAGGTGAGCCGCCGCGCCCTGGTCGATGCCTGCGGCTACGTCGTGCGCACGGGCTGCGCCTGGCGGATGCTGCCGCGCGAGTTTCCGCCCTGGCACAACGTCTACAAGACCTTTCGGCGCTGGAGCGCGGCGGGGACGTTCGAACGGATGCATGATCGGCTGCGCGGGCTGTGGCGCGAACGCGAGGGACGGGAGGCGGCGCCCAGCGCCGCGGTGCTCGACGCGCAATCCACGCGCGGCTCCCCGCAAGGCGGGCCGAGCGGCTTCGACGCTGGCAAGAAGGTCAAGGGGCGCAAGCGCAGTCTGGTGGTCGACACCCTCGGCCTGCTGCTGGCGGTGAGCGTCGGCGCGGCCAATCTGCAAGACCGCGATGCCGGACTGCCGGCCGTGGCACGGGCGGCGGAGAAATACCCCGAGGTCGCCACCCTCTTCGTCGACAGCGCCTACGCGGGTGCTTGCGCCCAGCGCATCGAGCACGACCACGGCATTCGCGTCGAAGTGGTTCGTCATCCCGGCAACCGCACCGTGGGCCGCTGGATCGACGCGGTGCAGCCGGACCTGTTCGAGATCCGCGCGAACGCCGACGGCTTCGTACCGCTGCCGAAGCGCTAAGGAGACGCTGATTAAATGCCACCCTGGCATTTAATCAGCTCACACTTCGCGAGGCGCGACTCGCGAAGTGCTCCATTTTCAAACGCTTAGGCGCTTGAAAATGCTGGGCCATCCCTGGCCCAGACGGGAAACGCTGAATACTTCAGCGTTTCCCTAAGCTTCGGCCGGTCTGACCTGTTGCGCCATCACGCGATCGGCTTCGCAATCGAGGATCGTGTTGATCCGGTGTATCTCTTAACCTTGTTGTTACGCTGCAGGCCCTGTCCCCATGCAGTGCGCCTGCACGAACCCCTCAAGCCGCCACCAGGCGATCGTCACCGCCGCGGCTCAGCAGCGCCCAGAGAATCCGCGCATGCTTGGCGGCCAGGGCCACCAGCGCCTTGTTCACCCCGCGGCGCGCGGCGAGTTGGCGCAGCCAGTGACTCTTTCTGTCCGCGCGTTCACCCAGGTGGCGGTAGACCACCCGTGCGCCATGGATCAGCAGGGTGCGCAGATAGGCATCGCCGCGTTTGCTGATGCGACCGCGGCGGATCTTCCCACCCGAGGAGTATTCCCGCGGTACCAGTCCCAGCCAAGCGGCAAACTGCCTCCCGTTGGCAAACTGACGCCCATCGCCGGCCGCGGCAATGAGCGCCGTGGCCGTCACCGCACCGACGCCTTCCAGCCCCATCAGCCGCTGCGCCACCGCACTGTCTCGGGCCAGCTGCTCGATGCGCCGGTCGTACGCACGAATCTTGGCGTCGAGCCCAACGAGTCGCTCGCGCAGATCCGCAAACAGCTCCCGCGCCAGTGCCGGCAGCCCGTTCTCGGCCTCCTCGAGGATCTCCGGCAGGCACGCACGCAACCGCCCGATGCCTTGCGCGACCACGAGGCCGTACTCCGCCAGCAAGCCGCGCGTCTGATTGACCAGCGCCGTGCGCTCGGCAATCTGTAGCGAACGCATCCGGTGCAGCATCTGCACCGCCTGCTGCTGCTCGTCCTTGACCGGTACGAAGCGCATGCTCCCCCGCGACCGCACGCCTCCATGCCGGCTTTCCGTTCCCGTCCTGGCCGGGTGCCCGACCGATGCACACCCTCGCTACGCCGTGGGCGACTGCAAGATCAAGGCAATCCCGCCGGAATGCTCCGCCTGTATCAAAGCACGCTAGGCCGAGGCCGATGCGCTGCCCGCCTGTACCGAGTTCGCAAGGACAAGGATGCCAATATGAAGAAGGACCACGGCATCGCGAATCTGGAGGCGCTGTTCACGAAATAGGGCGTTGGACCTCAAGTCAGGACGCCGGACGCGCCGCGCCGACGTACAATCGGTGGTGCCAGGTCCTTTGATGCGGGGGCTGGGCGTAAATTGGTGCACCACGTCCGGCGGCGTGGCCTACCGTTCACAGCAGCCGATCACGACCCATGGGTGGGGCAATGGACCGACAACAAGCCACCAAGTTCATGCTCGACTGTCTGCGCGTGATGTTGTCGAAGAATGGCTCGGACCTTTTCATCACCGCCGGCTTCCCCGCCGCCTGCAAGATCGACGGCAAGTTGAGTCCGCTCAACGATCAGCCGCTGAACGCCGCCCAGAGCAATATTCTGGTCCGCTCCATCATGAGCGACCGGCAGGTGCGGGAATTTGAGGCAAGCAAGGAGTGTAACTTCGCCATCAGTCCACCTGGCATAGGTCGCTTCCGCGTCAACGCCTTTGTCCAGCAGGGCAACTCCGCCGCCGTCCTGCGGACGATCAGCACCGGCATCCCAGATCTGGAGGCATTGGGTCTGCCGCCGGTCCTCAAGGAACTGGTGATGACCAAGCGCGGGCTGATCCTGGTGGTTGGGGCTACCGGGTCCGGCAAGTCCACCACCCTGGCCGCCATGCTCGGGCACCGCAACCGCAACAGCCATGGCCACATCGTTACCATCGAGGATCCGGTCGAATATGTCCATGACCATGCCAACTGTCTGATCAGTCAGCGCGAGGTCGGGGTGGATACGGACAGTTGGGACGCCGCCCTGATCAACACGCTGCGTCAGGCCCCGGACGTCATTCTTATCGGCGAGATCCGGCAACGTGAGACTATGGAGCATGCGGTCAATTTCTCGGAGACCGGGCACCTGTGCCTATCCACCCTGCATGCCAATAGCGCCAATCAGGCCTTGGACCGCATTATCAACCTGTATCCAGAGGAGCGCCGTGCCCAGCTCCTGATGGATTTGTCGCTCAATCTCAAGGCCGTCATCGGCCTAAGGCTCCTCCGCAGAACCAGCGGGGGACGCATCGCCGCGGTCGAGATCATGATCAACTCGCCCCTGATCCAGGACCTGATCTTCAAGGGCAACGTCCAAGGCATCAAGGAGATCATGCAGAAGTCCAAGGAGATGGGTATGCAGACCTTCGACATGGCCCTGTTCGAACTGTATGAGGCCGGTCTGGTGACCTACGAGGACGCCATGCGTAACGCCGACTCCATGAACGAGCTGCGCCTGCGCATCAAGCTCGAGGGAGCGGCGGCGAAGGGCCGTTCGTCGCTCGACAACCTGGAAGGGCCGGATGACCTCGCGATTCTGAGCGATGGCGATGAGTTCGACGAGACTGGGTTCGCCGACATCACCCAGGCGCCCTTCCCGCCGCGGTGAACCGCAGGCGCCCGACCTTGGCGACCCAGATCTCTATGTGGCTTGGGCGGGGTGCCGCTCAAACCTTGGGTCTGCGCTACTGATGCTGGAGCCAAAGCGATGGATGTCACCCCTCTTCTCGAACTGATGGTACGGCTGGATGCCTCTGACCTGTTTTTCATTGCCGGCACTCAGGTCAAGATCAAGGTCGATGGGATCATTCGTTCCGTGGGCGAGAAAGTCCTGACCGACGAGGGCTGTCGCGAGGCGGTTGCCGCGGTGATGAGTGAGACACAGGCCAAGGCCTTCGCCGAACAGCTCGAACTGGATTTCGCCATTCGTCTGGCCGATCGCGGTCGCTTTCGCGTCAACGCCTTTTACCACCGTGGGACTCCGGGGATGGTGTTACGTCACATCAAGGCCCAAGTCCCCAGCGCCCAGGCTCTTCGTCTCCCGCCCGCGCTCACCGAATTGATCATGCACAAGCATGGCATCATCCTCATGGTGGGTGCCACGGGGTCGGGCAAGTCCACTACCCTGGCCGCCATGCTCGACCATCGTAACGCATGCTCCAATGGACATATCCTGACCGTTGAGGACCCGATCGAGTTCATCCACGTCCCCAAGCAGTGCGTGGTGACGCAGCGCGAGCTAGGTACGGATACGCACAGCTATGGCGCGGCCCTTCGCAGCGCCTTTCGCGAGGCACCGGACGTGGTCATGGTTGGCGAGGTGCGCGATCGCACCACCCTGGAGGCGGCCATCGCGCTGGCGGGCACCGGAAGCCTGGCGATCTCCACCCTCCATGCCAACAATGCCCATCAGGCCCTGGAGCGGATCATTAACCTCTTCCCACAAGAGCTTCACAAGACGTTGTTCATGGATCTCTCGATCAGCATGCGTGCCATCATCTCGCAGCGCTTGGTGCGAGGTAAGGATGGCCGGCGCTGTGCCGCTATCGAGATCCTGGTAAACACCCCTTACATCGCCCATCTGATCCGCGAGGGCAAGGTCGATGAGGTGAGCGAGGCGATGCAGCAGAGCAGCGAGGCGGGGATGAGAACGTTCGATCAGGCGTTGCTGGATCTATACGCGGAAGAGCGGATCACGATGGCGGAAGCCCTGGCCAACGCCGACTCGGCGGCGAACCTCGAGGCCAGGATCAACTTCGGCTAGAGGCTTGTCGAACCTTGGGGTTGTCTGACCATGCGTCTACGGAGGCGAGCCAAATCTCCCGGCATGGTGAGCCAGGCTCTTGTCATGGCAAAGGGCATGCGTTCCGACCTTCCGGGCGCCACCGCAGAGCCCTGTCGGGCCCTGCTGAGGGCATGGGTCGCTAATCGTGTCGGATAGCTGTCAGCCGGCGACAGCGGTCAGGTAATTGGCCTTGAATGCCTCGCGGTCGGCTCGGGAACTGGGGTCGTAGCCCTGCTCCTGCATCCGCTGCTTCATCCACCCCGGAAGTACGCCGCGGACATAGATGTGACTGGGATCCTGGGGATCGACATAGCGCGTGTACTGGTGATCGGACACGGCCTTCTTGGCTGCAGGACCGCGGCGCTTGCGCATTGTGACGAGCGGTAGAATCTCGTCTAGATCGTAGCCATTGTTCTGGATGAGGTCCCTTACCTGTTGCGCGACTTCCGTCTTGGCTTCCTGGCGGCGACGCTCGATGGCAAGCTCCAGATCGACCTTGCTCTGCTCGATCTGTGCCAGGTGTTGGCGAAGCTCATCGACGCTCAGGTTGGTGTATTCCACGGTAAACCTCCGGTATGGGTTGTGTCTCGTTTATGTTGACTGGGGAGGCCTCTAATCGAGGCACCGTGGCTATATTTAATGCAATCTGAACCAATGTCAAGGTTGTCGCTATGGTAGTACGCCCTTGCGAGCGATGGCCTCCGGGCTCTGCGTACCGCCATCAGAACCTTAGGGTGGGAAATCACCCGGCTACGGAGGGGCATGCCAAGTCCTTCTGCTTTGGCATGTGGTGCTGGGGGTTGGGTTGGAGTAATAGTGACCTGGCGACGTTGTGCGTCAATCGCAGCATGGTCCGGTTTCCAGCTCGTCGCGTGACCTGGGACGGGCCCTAGGCCTGGGTGGTCAGAGGGTTGTGGTTTGCCGGGATGGGACTTATCCCGGAGTGGGGCTGAGTCGGGCCAGCGGCGGCGGATGGGTCGCAATTCCAGCTTGGGTGGGAACAGGCTCCGCCTGGCGGGTATAATCTGCCCCCTTTCGTACACCAGAGCCCCTTTTTATGGACATCCTCTTGCTCGTCAAGGCAGCCATCCTCGGCATCGTCGAGGGACTGACCGAATTCCTTCCTGTCTCAAGCACTGGCCACCTGATCATCGCGGGAGACCTGCTGGGCTTCAATGATCAGAGGGCCAAGGTCTTCGAGATCGCGATCCAGTTGGCGGCCATTCTTGCGGTGGTGTGGGAGTACCGCGCCAAGATCACTGAGGTCCTGGTGGGTCTGCCGTCGCAGCCCGAGGCCCAGCGCTTCGCCCTCAACATTATCGTTGCCTTTCTGCCTGCGGCGGTCCTCGGGCTACTATTCGCCGGTTACATCAAGGTGTACCTGTTCAACCCGCTGACGGTCGCGGCCGCCTTCATCGTTGGCGGTCTCCTGATCCTCTGGGCCGAACGGCGAAACCACAAGGTGCGGGTGTTTAGTGTGGAGGAGATGACCTGGAAGGATGCGCTGAAGGTCGGCTTTGCCCAGGCCCTGGCCATGATCCCCGGGACCTCGCGGTCCGGGGCTACCATCATAGGCGGCCTGTTCTTCGGGCTGGAGCGGCGAACCGCCACCGAATTCTCCTTTTTCTGGCCATCCCGACCATGTTCGCGGCGACCTCATACGACCTTTACAAGGCCCGCGATCTGCTTACTCTGGATGACATTCCTCTGTTCCTGGTGGGTGGCCTGACGTCGTTTGTCTCGGCATTCATTGCCGTGCGGGGGCTGCTGCGCTATATCAGCCGCCACGATTTCACCATTTTCGCCTGGTATCGCATCGCCTTTGGCATCGTGGTCCTGATCTCCGCCTACACGGGAATGGTGACCTGGTCGGAACCTGGCTGAGCCTTCAGTGCTGCTTGAAGATGCGTTGCTTCTCGCGTTGCCAATCCTTGTCCTTCTCATCGGCACGCTTGTCGTGCAGCTTCTTGCCCTTCGCAAGCCCCACCTCGAGTTTGGCGCGACCCTGCTTCCAATACATGGCGGTGGGGACCAGGGTGTAGCCGGCACGCTCCGTCAGACCGATGAGCTTATTGAGTTGGGTGCGTTGGAGCAGGAGCTTGCGGCTGCGCACCGGGTCCGGATCGACGTGGGTCGAGGCGGTTGGCAGGGGGGAGACGTGGGCGCCCACCAGAAAGGCCTCGGCGTGCAGGATCTTGACGTAGCTTTCCTTGAGTTGGAGGCGCCCGGCGCGCAGGGCCTTGACCTCCCAGCCGAGCAGGGCGATTCCCGCCTCGTAGCGCTCCTCGATGTGATAGTCGTGGCTCGCCTTCTTGTTGAGTGCGATGTTGGAGCCGCTGTCGGACTTCTTTTTGGCCTTGGACATGGTGCCAGTGTAACGAAAAGTTTTCGACAATGCCCTGTCCCTGTTGTCAGGGTTGCTTTTGCCGGTCGCAGCCGCTAGAGTGCCGGGCTCGAATTTACGGAGGTTCCCCATGCGCCAACCCTTGGTCGCCGGCAACTGGAAAATGAACGGCAGTACGGCGAGCGCCGCCGAGTTGTTGGCCGGCATCAAGGCCGGCGCGGGCGCCATCCACAGGACCGAGATATTGGTCTGTCCGCCCTTCCCCTACCTGGCGATGGCTGGCGTGGCCCTGGCCGGGACCGGCGTCGCGGTGGGCGCCCAGAATGCCTGTACTGAGGCCGCCGGCGCATACACCGGCGAGGTATCCGCGTCCATGCTTAAGGATGTCGGCTGCACCTACGTCATCTTGGGGCACTCCGAGCGGCGTCAGTACTACGGCGACACCGATGCCGTCGTCGCCAAGAAGTACGCCCAGGTCCTCGCGGCCGGATTGACGCCCATCCTCTGTGTCGGCGAGACCCTGGAAGAGCGCGAGGGCGGCGAGACGCAAGCCGTTGTGGCGCGGCACCTCGATGGGGTCATGGAGTCGGCCGGGGTCGAGGCCATTGCCCGGGGCGTGATCGCCTATGAGCCGGTGTGGGCCATCGGTACCGGGCGCACCGCGACCCCCGGGCAGGCACAGGAGGTCCACGCCTTCCTGCGCGGCCGCATTGCCGCCAGAAGCGCCGAGGTCGCGGCCGGGGTGCGCATCCTCTACGGCGGCAGCATGAACCCAGGCAACGCCATGGATCTGATGTCTCAGGCGGACATCGATGGGGGCCTCATTGGTGGGGCCTCGCTCAAGGCGAAGGATTTCCTGGCGATCTGCGCCGCCGGCGATGCGAACGCTTAGGGCACGCCGGCCATGCAGATCGCTCTGACTGTCATTCATCTGTTCCTGGCGATCGGGCTGATCGGGCTGATCCTGATCCAGCACGGTCGCGGGGCAGACGCCGGTGCCGCTTTTGGTAGCGGCGCCTCCGCCACCGTCTTTGGTGCGCGTGGGTCGGGCTCGTTTCTGAGTCGGACCACTGCCATCCTGGCGGCATTGTTCTTTATCACCAGTGTCGTAATGGCGTACTATGCCCAGCACGCGAAGGCCCCGGAGGGGCTGATGGATGGGGCCACCGGGGCGATCCAGGTCGATATGCCGGCCGTGACACCGGGTGCGGGTGTGCCGGTTACAATTCCGGCGCCTGTTCCCGCACAGACCTCAGGCGATGTGCCGATGCCACCGGTTCCGTCATCGGTGCAGGTGCCCGCCCAAGCGCCGGTTGCCCCAGTGCTGCCGTCCCCGATGTCGAGTGGCGATGTGCCGCCTCTGCCGGCGTCCACTTCGCCGGAGGCAGGGACCAAGCCCTGAGGTTGAGCAAAGCCCAAGTTTGTCGAGGCCGATGTGGTGAAATTGGTAGACACGCTATCTTGAGGGGGTAGTGGCGTAAGCCGTGCCGGTTCGAGTCCGGCCATCGGCACCAACACGAAGACGGTATCCGCGGCTCCGCGGTACCGCTTTTTTTTGCCTGGATTGGTGCTAACCAATTGAAATACATGCCGAATCGGGGCGTCCACATGGTTGACAGCCGCGGCCTCGGTGCTCTAACATCCGCACTTACGCCGCCCGGCAGGCAGACCTAAAACAACGGGGAGGTCCTGGTGCTCGAGAACTATCTGCCCGTCTTGATCTTCTTGGGTCTAGGGATCGTGATCGGGGTCGTGGCGCCTGCCATCGGCTATTTCCTCGGCCCCCGCCGCGCGGATGCCGAGAAAGACTCCCCCTACGAGTGCGGTTTCGACCCCTTCGAGTCCGCCCGCATGAAGTTCGATGTGCGCTACTACCTGGTGGCCATCCTCTTCATCATTTTCGACCTCGAGATCGCCTTTCTCTTCCCCTGGGCCGTTGTCCTCGACGAACTGGGTGGCTTCGGCCTGGTGGCCATGACCCTCTTCCTGGGGCTGCTGGTCGTGGGCTTCGTCTATGAGTGGAAGAAGGGGGCTCTGGAATGGGAATAGAGGGCATCCTGGAGAAGGGCGTCGTCACTACGACGGCCGACCAGCTCATCAACTGGGCACGCACGGGTTCCATGTGGCCTATGACCTTCGGGCTCGCCTGTTGTGCCGTGGAAATGATGCATGCCGGGGCCGCGCGCTATGACCTCGATCGCTTCGGGATCATCTTCCGCCCCAGTCCGCGCCAGTCCGACGTCATGATCGTCGCCGGGACACTCTGCAACAAGATGGCCCCGGCCCTGCGTAAGGTCTATGACCAGATGGCGGAGCCGCGCTGGGTGATCTCCATGGGCTCCTGCGCCAACGGTGGCGGCTACTACCACTACTCCTATTCGGTGGTGCGGGGTTGCGACCGCATAGTCCCAGTGGACATCTATGTTCCGGGCTGTCCGCGCCACGGCTGAGGCCCTGCTCTACGGCATCCTTCAGTCCAGAACAAATCCGCCGCACCAACACCATCGCCCGCTGAGTCCGCGCCGCAGAGTCCCCAATGACAAACCCGGAATCGACGACCGGCGACGGTCGGTTGGACGCCCTGGCCAAGGCCTTGGGCCGGCACATGTCCGGCCTTGGCGGCGAGATCCTGGCCGCCCCCGGCGAATTGACCCTGGTGATCCCGGCGGACAGCTGGCCCCAGGTCGCCCTGATCCTGCGTGACCGTCGGACCTCGCCTTTGCCCAGTTGATCGATGTGTGCGGCATCGACTTTGCCGCCTTCGGCCAGGCTGAGTGGGAGACGGTGGCGGCATCGTCCACCGGCTTTGGGCGCGGTGCCAACCGCGATCTGGATCTGGCGGCGGATGATCCGCATCGCTTTGCCGCCTATCACCTGCTGTCCCTGACCCACAACCGTCGCCTGAGGGTGCGGGTCTATGCCGAGCCCGATGCCATGGGTGGGCAGCCCATGGTGGATTCCATGGTGGATGTCTGGCCCGCCGCCAACTGGTTCGAGCGCGAGGCCTTCGACCTCTACGGAATCCTCTTTCGTGGCCACCCCGACCTGCGGCGCATCCTCACTGATTACGGCTTCGTCGGGCACCCTTTCCCGCAAGGACTTTCCGTTGAGCGGCCACGTGGAGATGCGTTACGACGCGCAGACGGGGCGGGTGGTCTACGAGCCGGTTTCGATTGAGCAGGTCCGCTCCAGGTCATCCGCGCCGACAGCCGCTATGCCAATCCCCAGCGGACGGGCGCCCCCCATCGGATGGATGCGTGATGCCTCATCCGCAATTACACCCTGAACTTCGGTCCCCAACACCCGGCGGCCCACGGCGTACTGCGCCTGGTCCTGAAGGAGATGGACGGCGAGGTCATAGAGCATGCAACCCCCGCATCGGCCTGCTCCACCGCGGGACCGAAAAGCTGGCCGAGTCCAAGCCCTACAATCAGTCGATCGGCTACATGGACCAGCTGGACTATGTGTCCATGATGTGCAACGAGCACGGTTATGTGCGGCCATCGAGAAGCTGTTGGGTGTGGAGGCCCCCATCCGGGCCCAGTACATCCGCACCATGTTCAGACGAGATCACCCGGATTCTCAACCACCTGATGTGGCTCGGGGCCCACGGGCTCGACATCGGCGCCATGACGGTTTTCCTTTACTGCTTCCGCGAGCGTGAGGATCTCATGGACTGCTACGAGGCAGTCTCCGGTGCCCGGCTCCATGCAACGTACTACCGTCCGGGTGGGGTCTATCGCGACCTTCCTGCCCGGATGCCGCGCTATGACGAGACCGCCTCCAAGTGGCACAGCGCAGAGGCCATAGCCCGCCGCAACGGCGCCCGCGACGGTTCCCTGCTGGACTTCCTGGAGGACTTCACCCAGCGCTTCCCGGGCTATGTGGACGAGTACGAGACTCTGCTAACGGACAATCGTATCTGGAAGCAAAGGACCGTGGATATCGGCGTGGTTTCCCCGGAGCGTGCCATCGCCCTGGGCTTGCCGGACCATGCTAGCGGTTCCGGCATTGCCTGGGACCTGCGCAAGAGCGGCCTATGCCGCCTACGACCAGGTCGAGTTCAACATGCTGTTGGGGTGAACGGTGACTGCTATGACCGGTACTTGGTCCGTGTCGAGGAGATGCGCCAGTCCAACCGCATTATCAAGCAGTGCATCGATTGGCTGCGCACGAATCCGGGCCCAGTGATGCTCGGCGACCACAAGATGACCTTCCCGCGTGAGGCCATGAAGGACGACATGGAGGCCCTGATCCACCACTTTAAGCTTTTCACCGAAGGCTATTGCCCGCCCCCGGGCGAGGTCTATGCCGCAGTGGAGGCCCCCAAGGGCGAGTTCGGCTGCTACATCGTCTCAGACGGGGCCAACAAGCCCTACCGCCTCAAGGTACGTGCCCCCGGTTTCCCCCACCTGGCGGCCATGGACGAGATGGCGCGCGGCCACATGCTGGCGGACGTGGTGGCGATCATCGGCACCATGGACATAGTCTTCGGGGAGATCGACCGCTGATGGGCTTCAGAACCGCACCCATGTCCAGCCTGACCGGCGCCTCACAGGCGCCGGATCGGGAGACCCTGTTCACTCCGGAGCTGCGTGCCGAGATCGAGACCTGGTGCGCCAAGTATCCGCCAGAGTGGCGTCAGTCCGCGGTCATCCCCGCCCTGCACATCCTCCAGGCGGCCAACGGCGGCTGGCTGGCGCAACAGCAGCTCGAAGACCTGGCACTGTATCTCGGCATGCCCCCCATCGCCGTCTATAGGGGTGCAAGTTCTACTCCATGTTCGATTTGGAGCCTGTCGGGCGCCACAAGGTCTGTGTCTCAACAGCATCTCTTGCCTTCTGGGTGGCTCCGAGGCGCTGATTCATCACATCGAGCAGAAGTACGGCGTTGGCCCTGGCGAGACTACCCCCGACGGCCGCTTTACTTTCAAGGAGGTGGAGTGCCTGGGGGCCTGTAAGGACGCCCCCGCTGTGCTCGTCGGCAGAACCTACCACGAGAAGGTCTCGCCGCAGGCCCTCGACAAGTTGATCGATGGTCTGGAGTAAGGGCATGGAACAGAATCAAGTCTGTCTGCGCACCCTGCTCAGTGCCGAGCACCGGAATGCACCTTGGACCCTGGACGCCTATCGGAGCCTCGGCGGCTACGTCCAGTGGGAGAAAATTCTCAAGGACAACCGACCCGGGCACCGTCATCGAGGAACTGAAGGTCTCCAATCTGCGCGGCCGCGGTGGTGCCGGCTTCCCCACCGGGCTCAAGTGGTCCTTCATGCCGCGCAATGCGCCGGGTCAGAAGTACATCGTCTGCAACTCTGAGAGCGAGGGCGAGCCCCGGCACCTGCAAGGATCGCGACATCCTGCGGCTGAACCCGCACCAGCTCATCGAAGGCATGGCCATTGCCGGCTACTGCATCGGGGCAACGGCGGGGTACAACTACATCCGCGGCGAGTTCTATGAGCCTATCGACCGCTTCGAGGCGGCCATCAAGGAGGCTTACGCTGCCGGTATGATCGGTCGCGATGTGTTGGGGTCCGGGGTGGACTTCGACCTCTACACCCATGTCGGGGCCGGGGCCTACATCTGCGGCGAAGAGACCGCGCTCCTCGATCCCATCGAGGGTAAGAAGGGTCAGCCTCGCTACAAGCCCCCCTTCCCGGCCCAGGTCGGGCTCTTCGGCCGCCACCACCATCAACAATACCGAGTCCCTGGCCTCGGTGCCGGTGATCCTCAAGGGCGGCGAATCGTTCTGGAGCAGGGCAAGCCGAACAACGGTGGTACCAAGCTCTTCTCCGTCTCCGGACACGTCAATAGCCCGGCCAACTTCGAGGTCCCCATGGGGACGCCGTTCGCCACACTCCTGGAGATGGCCGGTGGCGTCAAAGATGGGCGCAAGCTCAAGGCAGTGATCCCGGGAGGGTCCTCGGTCCCTGTGGTTCCCGGCGAGGTCATGATGGGCGTGGATATGGACTACGACTCCGTGGCCAAGGCCGGGTCCATGCTCGGCTCGGGTGCCATCATCGTCATCGCCGGGGACCTGCATGGTCAAGGTCCTGGCCGACCTGTCCCACTTCTACGCGGCGGAGTCCTGCGGTCAGTGCACCCCCTGCCGCGAGGGGACCGGCTGGTTGTCTCGGGTGGTGCATCGCATTGAGCATGGTCAGGGACGCCCGAGGACCTGGAACTGCTCGACAGCGTCGCCGGCCGCATCGGCGGGCGCACCATCTGCGCCTTGGGGGATGCCGCCGCTATGCCGGTGCAGAGTTTTCTGAAGCAGTACCGCGAGGAATTCGAGTATCACATCACGCACGGCAAGTGCATGGTGTGAGAGACCTGACTATGACGGACAAGATCAACATCGAGATCGATGGCCGCATCTGCGAGGCCGCCTCCGGCGAGATCATCATCGCGGTAGCCGACCGTGCGGGGATCGTCATTCCCCGCTTCTGCTACCACGAGAAGCTCTCCACCGCCGCAACTGCCGTATGTGTCTGGTGGAGGCAAGGCGGTCGTCCCTTCCCCAAGCCGGTGCCGGCCTGCGCCACGCCGGTTGCCCCCGGGATGAAGATCCTGACCCGTTCCGCCAAGGCCCTGGAGGCCCAGCGCGGGACCATGGAGTTCCTGCTCATCAACCATCCCCTGGACTGCCCCATCTGCGACCAGGGCGGGGAGTGCGAGTTGCAGGATGTGGCCATGGGCTATGGCGGCGACTTCTCCCGCTATGGCAAGGGCGAGCGGGTAGTAGAGGATGAGGATCTGGGGCCACTCATTGCCACCGACATGACCCGTTGCATCCACTGCACCCGCTGCGTCCGCTTCGGGGCCGAGATTGCCGGGGTGCGGGAACTCGGTGCCACGGGCGTGGCGAAGGCATGCGTATCGGAACCTTTGTTGCGCATACCGTGGCTCACGAGTTGTCGGGTAACGTCATCGACCTGTGCCCGGTGGGGGCCCTGACCTCCAAGCCCTACCGGTTCACCGCCCGGGCCTGGGAGTTGACCCAGGCCGATGGCATCGCCCCCCACGACTCGCTGGGCTCGAATCTCAAGCTGCACCTGCGCGGGAATCGCGTCATGCGCGTCCATCCGCGGGACAATGAGGCAGTCAACGAGACCTGGATCTCCGACCGCGACCGCTTCAGCTACCAGGGCCTGACGAGTGCTGACCGGTTGCAGAAGCCCATGGTCGAGCGCCGGGTCCTGGCACGAGACGGATTGGCAGGAGGCCCTGCGGCTGGCGGCAGATGGCCTGAAGGCCGTGTCCGCGGCGGATCCTGCCCAGCTCGGCTGCCTGATCTCCCCCAGTGCGACCCTGGAGGAGCTGTACCTTGCCCAGAAGCTGGTGCGGGGCCTGGGCAGTGCCAACATCGATCACCGCCTTCGTCAGCGCGACTCTGCCGCGGATGCACTGGATGCACCGCTGCCCTGGCTGGGTCTGCCCATTGCCGGGCTGGAGACGCTCAAGGCCGTTCTGCTCATCGGCAGCGACATCCGCCAAGAACAGCCACTCCTGGCACATCGTATCCGCAAGGCGGCGGGCGAGGGCGCCCCTGTTGCCCTGGTCAACCCCCTGGCCCTGGAACTGACCTTCCCGGCGACCCAATGCGTCGTTACCCCGGTAGCCATGCTGGGCGAGCTGGCGGCCATTGCCAAGGCGTTGAACCAGCGCGGCTCCGGGACCGTCAAGGACCTGATCTCCGCCGTGACTCCGAGCAAGCCACACAAGGCCATAGCCACGGCCCTGAGCGAGGCCGGCGCGGACGGTGCTATCCTCCTTGGCGCCCTGGCCTCAGCCCACCCGGACTACGGCCTCCTGAAGGCGCTGGCCCAGGTCATCGGTAAGGCGACCCAGGCCAAGGTCGGATTCCTCCCAGTGGGCGCCAATGGTGTCGGCGCCTTCCTGGCTGGCGCAATTCCCGCGGGTCTCCCCGGGACCCTGCCGGCGGACAAGCCTGGTCTGGCGGCTCACGCCATGCTGCACCAACCCCGCAAGGCATACCTGCTGTGGGGCCTGGAGCCCGGGCTCGACTTGGGCAACCCTGGCTTCCGGGCCTTCGTGCCCTCCGCCAGGCGGATCGTCATCACCTGCACCGCCTTCCGCAGCCCCTCGCTGGAGGCTGTAGCGCAGGTGATGCTACCAATCGCCGCCTCGCCGAGACCTCGGGGACCTTCGTGAATGCTGAGGGCGCCTGGCAGGGCTTCCGTGGGGCCGTGGCGCCCCCCGGGGAGGCCAGGCCAGGTTGGAAAGTGTTGCGGGTCTTGGGCAATCTGCTGGATCTGCCGGGCTTCGAGTTCAACGAGTCCGCCGAGGTTCGCGAGGAACTCCGGGCCCTGTGCACCAAGGCCAAGCCCGACAACACCCCGCGCGGAGACCTCCAGGCCCTGACCCGGTCGCCTGCCGTCGCGGGCAGCCAGCGCGTGGGGACCCTGCCGATCTATGCCGTCGATCCGCTGGTACAGCAGGCCCAAGCCCTGCAGGCTTCGCCCCTGGCCATGTCCTTCGGCGTCTGGCTGAATGCCGCCGATGCCGCCGCGCTCGGCCTCGACGGGGACCGGGTGCAGGTTCGCCAGGATGGGGACGCTGTGACGGCGACCCTGGCCCTGGACCCGGCCCTGCCCCCCAGCTCCGTGCGCATCCCCGCCGGGGTGCCTGGGAGTGAGGCGCTTGGCGACCAGATCGCCGCCGTGACCGTCAGCAAGGCGAGCGACTAAGGGGGGGACGACGATGCAGACATTGGTTCAAATCTGGGACGCCC
>CAWDHW010000032.1:0-319168 GCA_963802205.1 uncultured Gammaproteobacteria bacterium
CTTGGTGGACGCCATGGCCCCAGACCAAGGAACAGCCAGAGCGTGCCCAGATCCTGGAGGCGGAAGGGCTGCGCCAGGCGGCCATCCTCAAGGCCGAGGGGGAAAGCAGGCGACCATCCTCGAGGCCAGGGCCAGCGCGAGGCGGCCTTCCGCGAGGCCGAGGCCCGCGAGCGCCTGGCAGAGGCGGAGGCACGCGCCACGATGATGGTCTCCCAAGCCATCGCCAAGGGTGACGTGAACGCCATCAACTACTTCGTCGCCCAGAAGTACACCGAGGCCCTCAAGGCCATCGCCTCGGCGCCGAATCAGAAGGTGATCCTGATGCCACTGGAGGCGTCCAGCGTCATCGGCTCCCTGGCCGGAATCTCGGAGCTGATGCGCGGCGTCGGTACCGAGGCGTCGCGCCCGCCCACCGGGGCCGGTCCGGCAGCACCCAGGCCCGCTCGCCCCCACTGCCCCCGGGTTGGGTCGGAGGGCCCGAGCGTGGCTGAGGGGGTGCTCGTCATAGGCCCCTGGCTCTGGGTGGCGCTCGGCGTCCTCCTCGCCATCCTGGAGCTGGCCACCCCCGCCTTCCTCTTTCTGCCCATGGGGCTGGCGGCCGGGGTCATAGCCCTGCTCCTGATCTTCTTCCCGGGCATCCCCTGGGTCTGGCAACTGGCCCTGTTCGCCTCCCTAAGTCTGGTCAGCGTCCTGACCGGACGCGCCTGGCTGCGGCGTCACCCCACTCCCAGCGACGAGCCGACCCTGAACCGCCGCGGTCAGCGTTATGTCGGGCGGGTCTTCACCCTGGATACCCCCATCGTCAACGGGGTCGGTAAGATCCGGGTGGACGACAGCACCTGGAAGGTCAAGGGACTGGATGCCCCCGCCGGCGGCCTGGTGCGGGTGATTGGGGTGGACGGAACCGAGCTGCGGGTGCGAAGGGGCCAAGAGCCCCGGCGGCGGCTGACGCCGCCTCCGGTCACAGCAGCACCCCGGCGGTTATACTGCGGGCGCTGCCCCTTCCCTGGAGAGCCACCATGCCCATGCCTGCCGAGGCCCCCTACATCAGCGTCGAGGATTATCTGGCCGGCGAGGCGGTGTCGCCGGTCAAGCACGAGTATGTTGCAGGCGAGGTCTTTGCGATGGCCGGGGCCAGCGACGCCCATGTGACCGTCGCCGGCAACGTCTGCGCGCGATGCTGCGCGCCCATGTCCGCGGTGGCCCCTGTAGGGTCTATATCGCGGACATGAAGCTGCGGGTCGATGCGGCCCAGTCCTTCTTCTACCCGGACGTCTTCGTCACCTGCAACCCGGCCGACCTGGGTGAGGCGACCGCCAAGCAGCACCCCAAGGTGGTCATCGAGGTCCTCTCGGAGTCCACGGAGGGCTATGACCGCGGCGGCAAGTTCGCCGCGTACCGCCGCCTGCCGAGCCTGGAGGAATACGTGCTGATCGACGCGCGCGCACGCTCGGTGGAGGTGTTTCGACGCCATCCCGAGGGCTGGGTCCTGCAGGCGGTCCCGGATGAGGGTCGCCTGGAGTTGCTGTCGTTGGGTTTTGGCTGCGGCCTGGAGGCGATTTACGAGGACGTGGCGCTGGGCACCAACGATTCCACGAATGGCCAAAGCCCGCAAACGAACGCAAACGAGCGCAAATGAATCATCGGGATACCTTGTGTCTCTACGGGACTGGGGCCGCGATCCGGTCCCGAACATTTATGGTCTGGGCCGGTTCGAGAGCGTCCCGGATGGGGCGAATGCCCCGTCTTCGGTCTGAGGTGGCCCCCATGCCCTGTGCACCGTCGGTTGCCGCTGGCTTGCCACCCGGGCGTTCCTGCGTTTAGACTGCAAGCCCTTCAAAGTTTAACTGAAAGAGGCGGTTTCCCGTCCCACGAGGAACCGCCTCTTGTCTTTTTCTGGATTGGGACCTCGCATGCACGATCCATTGATGGCGACCTATAAGCGGCTTCCCGTCACCTTCGCCCGGGGTGAAGGGGCCTGGCTCTGGGATACCGACGGTCGGCGCTACTTAGACGCCCTGTCCGGGATCGCGGTGTGCGGCTTGGGTCATGCCCACCCGGCGGTGCGCGAAGCCCTGTGCGAACAGGCCGGGCTTCTGATTCACACTTCCAACATCTACCAGATCGCCGAGCAGCAGGCCCTGGGCGAGTCCCTGACCGCCTACACCG
Source organism: uncultured Gammaproteobacteria bacterium (assembly GCA_963802205.1). Classification (GTDB taxonomy): domain Bacteria; phylum Pseudomonadota; class Gammaproteobacteria; order Chromatiales; family Chromatiaceae; genus DYRB01. Next base: position 2,170 of record CAWDHW010000032.1, read on the forward strand.
GCATGGATCGGGTCTTCTTCTCCAATTCCGGTGCCGAGGCCAACGAGGCGGCCATCAAGATCGCCCGCCTCCATGCCCACCACAGGGGCATTCAGGACCCGGCCATCCTGGTGATGGAGGGAAGCTTCCATGGCCGTACCCTGGCCACCCTGAGCGCCACCGGCAACCGCAAGGTTCAGGCCGGCTTCGAGCCCCTGGTCCACGGGTTCGTGCGCGTCCCCTACGACGACATCGCCGCGGTTGAGATCGCCGCGGCCAACCGCCCCAACATCGTCGCCGTCCTGGTGGAACCCATCCAGGGCGAGGGCGGGATCAGGATCCCGGCGGCGGACTATCTGCCACGCCTGCGCGCCCTGTGCGACAACCACGGCTGGCTGCTCATGCTCGACGAGATCCAGACCGGCATGGGTCGCACGGGCCTGCCCTTCGCTCACCAGCACACCGGGATACAACCCGATGTGATGACCCTGGCCAAGGGCCTGGCCAACGGCGTCCCTATCGGCGCCTGCCTGGCCCGTGGGGCCGCCGCGGACGTCTTCGCCCCTGGGACCCACGGCTCGACCTTCGGCGGCAATCCGCTGGCCTGCCGCGCCGCCCGGGCCGTGCTCGAGGTCATTCAGGCCGAGGACCTGGCCGGCCGTGCCGCGGCCACGGGGCAATATCTGCTGGATGGCTTCCGCCAGCGCCTGGCCGGCGTGTCCGGAGTCACGGCCATTCGCGGCTGCGGGCTCATGCTCGGCATCGAGCTGGACCGGCCCTGCCCAGAGCTGGTCGCCCAGGCCCTGGCCCAGGGGCTGCTGATCAACGTCACCGCCGACAGGGTGATCCGGCTCCTGCCGCCCCTGGTCCTGGAGCAGGCCCAGGCCGACCTGCTGCTGGACGGACTCGCCGAACTGGTCCGCGGCTGGGTCGCCGGCCAGGGCCAGCAGGGGGCCTGACCCCATGGACAGAGCGACCGTCCGTCACTTCCTGGCCTTATCGGACTTGGCCCCGGACGAGGCCCGCGCCCTGCTGGTGCGCGCCGGCGAACTCAAGGCGATGCAGTCTGCTGGGGTGGACTACCGCCCCCTGCGGCACCGCACCCTTGGCATGATCTTCGAGAAGGCATCCACACGCACCCGGGTCTCGTTCGAGGTCGGCATGGTCCAGTTCGGTGGCCACGCCTTGTTTCTGTCCCCTCGGGACACCCAACTCGGCCGTGGCGAGCCCATTGAGGACACCGCCCGAGTCCTGTCGCGCATGGTCGATGCGATCATGATCCGCACCTTCGAGCAGGAGACCGTCGAGCGTTTCGCGGCCTACTCCCAGGTCCCGGTGATCAACGGCCTGACCAATCTGGTCCATCCCTGTCAGTTGCTGGCGGACATGCAGACCTATCACGAACACCGCGGCGACATCCGCGGGCGCCGGGTGGCCTGGGTGGGCGACGGCTACAACATGTGCAACTCCTACATCTGCGCCGCCCAGGTCTTCGACTTCGAACTGCGCATCGCCTGCCCGGAGGGGTTCGATCCCGATCCCGGGCTGCTGGCCATGGCGGGTGACCGCTGCCACATCCTGCGCGATCCGCACCAGGCGGTGGAGGGGGCCAGCCTGGTGGCCACCGACGTCTGGACCAGCATGGGGCACGAGGAGGAGCAACGCGCCCGCGCCGCGGCCTTCGCCGGCTTCGAGGTTACGGAGGCCCTTATGGCCAGGGCCGCCGCGGATGCCCTGTTCATGCACTGCCTGCCTGCCCACCGAGGCGAGGAGGTTAGCCCCGGGGTCATCGATGGACCACAGTCCGTGGTGTGGGACGAGGCGGAGAACCGCCTGCACGCCCAGAAGGCCCTGCTCGAACTCCTCCTGGTCCAGCGCGGCTGATCTACTCTTTTCAGGCTGAAGCGCCCCGCCTGCCGCGCTGGCGCGGTAGCCAACACCCCATCCCAACCGAGGTCCGCCGTGAGACATCTCGCCTTTCTTCTGCTCTGCCTGTGCGCCCTTACCCAGGCGCAGGCCGAAACCCGCTACGTCACCGACCAATGCAGCGTCCCCATGCGCAAGGGCGATGCACTCAAGTACAAGGTCGCACGCATGCTCCCCAGCGGGACCCCGTTGGAGATCATCGGTGGCAAGGCCGGGGCCGGTTTCGTCCAGGTCCGCACCGCTGACGGCAACACCGGCTGGGTGGCCACCGCCGAGTTGCAGGCCGAGCCCTCGGCCCGCAACCACCTGGCTACAATGGAGGCGCGCCTGGCGGAGTTGCAACAGGCCCCTGAGGCCATGGCGGGGAAGCTCGCCGCCCTGCAGACCGAGCACGCCAGCCTCCAGTCCGAGCACGAACGTATCGCCCGCGACCGCGACCGCCTGGAGCAGGAACTGGCCAGTCTGCGCAACGCATCCGCCAACATCGTGGAGGTCACCAACGACCGCGCCGAACTACGCACCCGGGTCGCGGAACTGACCCGGCAGGCGGCCGAGCTGGACCAGGAGACCCGCGACCTTAAGCTCCAAACGAATCAGCGTTGGTTCATGATCGGGGCCGGCGTGATCGGCGGCGGCATCCTCATCGGCCTCATCCTGCCGAATCTACGCTTCCGACGCCGCAAGTCTTCCTGGGGCGCGCTCTAGCAGGCTGTCGGACTTGCCCCTCGAAGTAGCCCCTCGGGGGCCATCCGAAGACGGAGAGTCGCCGTGCTCAGGATGTGAAACGGGACTTCCCAGTCGCCCTTTCGCCTTCCGCTCGGCGACTCTCCGAATCAAATCCGTGCTGGGCTTCCGCCAATTTCTCACCCGTGGACTGGACAACGTCCAAGGCAAATGGACCTTGGTGTGCCTGGCGTGGAATCTAAAACGCATGGCGGTATTGCGCCCGCAGTAAGGGAAAAACCAGAGAAACGTCCGCTTTTCGCCGAAAAACGTATCGTTTATGCAACAAACGGCCTTCGGATGGCCCCCGAGGGGCTACTTCGAGGGACAAGTCCGACAGCCTGCTAGCGGCCCCTTCGCCACTGCGGCCGCACGCCCGCGCCCTACGCCTACCGGGGGCCAACCGGCTTCGCTCCGCTCTCCATGCCGGTCGGACCGGCTCATGCTAGCCCTTGGCAGGACGGCCATCCAGGGCAAACCCCAGGCAGCGATCCGATTCTTTGATCTTGATCAAAGACGCGGCGGACCTGGATCGCGTGCGGCACACCCATCCTGGCCGACGCCATCCTCGACCGCCTGGTCCACCACGCCCACCCCCTCAACCTCGACGGGGAATCCCTGCGGAACCTCCAACCAAAATTGACGGAGGAACCCACCCCGGCGTAAACAGCATTCACCCCGCGCGTCGCTTCGCTCCGACTGTCCAGCGTGCCGTGGAATCCGCATGCGGGCCCAAGAAGTGGGCCGATGACGCCCCCGCCTACAATGAGCCGATCGCCGCCTGGCACGGCTTCGACGACGCGACCCAAAGAGCGGTGCGGGAGAGCTGCGCCATGCGCAAGTTCGTTCGAGTCGAATTACCGGTCGCAGCGGGGCTCAAGAGGATAACAGCGATGACTGATCACCTGGCGGTTCCGCAGGGCAGCCTGGAAGGGTCGGTCAGTTCAGAGGCCGCCGGGATCTGGGCTGCCGCAGCGATGGATCAACCCTCCCCCCGGGTCGCCTGAGGCCCATGCGCCCCGACGACTTCACCGACTACACCCTCGGCGCCCTGCGCGCCCAGCGAGGGCGCAGCCTGTTGACGGTGCTGGGCATCGCCATCGGGGTCGCGGCCGTGGTCCTGCTCACCGCCATCGGCGAGGGGATCCACCGCTTCGTCCTGGCGGAGTTCACCCAGTTTGGCTCCAACCTGATCGGCATAGCACCGGGCAAGACCAGTACCATGGGGATGTCCGGGGCCGTGATCGGCAATATCCGGCCCCTGACATTGGTGGATGCGGCAGCCCTGACCCGGGTCCCCGGGGTGATCGCGGTAGGCCCCATGGTCCAGGGCAATGCCGCAGTGGAAGCGACGCCGGAGGGCAGCGGACGCACGCGCCGCTGCATGGTGCTGGGGGTCGGCAGCCAAGTCCCCCAAGTGTGGCAAATGCGCCCTGCCATGGGGCACTTTCTCCCATCGGAGGGGGAGGGGACCCGCGCCCTGGCGGTCCTCGGCTCCACCCTGGCGCGGGAGCTGTTCGGCGCCGTCTCGCCCCTGGGGGCGCGGGTGCGCATCGGAGGCGAACCCTTCCGGGTGATCGGGGTCATGGAGCCCAAGGGGCAGATGCTGGGCTTCGACCTGGACGATACCGTTTTCATCCCAGTGGAACGGGCTTTAGGGATGTTCGACCGCGACGGCCTGATGGAGATCGACCTGCTTTACGCCGCCGACCAGGACGGCAACGCCGTGGCGGCTCGGGCGCGGGAATTGCTCAAACGGCGCCACGGGACGGAGGACTTCACGGTCACCACCCAGGATCAGATGCTGGACGTGCTGGGCTCCGTGCTGGATGTCCTCACCGCAGCAGTGGGTGCCTTGGGCGGGATCTCGCTGGCCGTGGGCGGGGTCGGCATCCTCACCATCATGACCATCGCCGTGCGCGAACGCCGCCGGGAGATCGGTCTGTTGCGTGCCCTGGGGGCCAGGCAGGGGCAGATCCTGGCCCTGTTCCTGGGGGAGGCGGTCCTGCTGGCGACCCTGGGGGGACTGGCCGGGCTCACGGTGGGGGCAGGCGGGGCCTGGCTCCTGGGGGCAGCGGTCCCGGCCCTGCCGGTCCACATTGCCTGGGGCTTCGTCGCGCTGGCGGAGGTCACTGCGGCGCTGATCGGGCTCGCCGCAGGGGTCCTACCGGCCCTGGCGGCCGCGGGGCTGGACCCGGTGATGGCGCTTCGAGACGAGTGAGTGCCCGGTTGAATTTCCCTATCCCGGGCCCCCATGATGGGCACCCCTATTCCACAGCCCCGGAGCACCCTCATGCACAAGCTGCACCGCATCGCCACCCCCCTCCTGCTCTGCGCCGCCGCCGTCCTGCCCGGCACTGCACTGGCCGGCGACCCCATCGAATACCGCCAGGGCGTCATGGCGGTCTTTTCCTGGAACCTGAGCGCCATGGGCGCCATGGTCAAGGGCGAGACCCACTTCGATCCGGCGGCCTTCAAGGGGTACGCCTCGGACCTCGCCATTGCTTCCTCGCTGAACGTCCTCAAGGGGTTCCCGGAGGACTCGCTCGGCGACGAGAGCGACGCCATGCCGGAGATCTGGCTCAACTGGAGCGACTTCGAGACCAAGTACAAGGCCCTCAAGGAGGCCACGGCAAAACTCTCCGAGGTCGCCGCAACGGGTGACGAGGCCGCCATGCGCGCCCAGTTCAAAGAGGCTGCCGGGGCCTGCAAGGGCTGTCATCGCGACTTCAAACGCTAGCGAGGCGTTGCCTCATAGCGGCGGCGGTCCTCGCCGAAGAAAACCGCCATTGCCATCAACCGCCCGGCGGGGCCTGACGCGGCCATTCCTTGAAGGGGAAGGGGGGTTGGTCGTCGGCACAGACCAGGAAGGCGACCAATTCTTCGGTGAAGATGGCCAGTGAGGCACCAAAATCCCGCACCAGGCGGTTGGAACCTCCGGTGATAAGGATGTAGCCGAACTGGAAGATGGCGATCAGCGTTACCGCGAGCTTGATAATGCTAAATGCCAGGATGTAGAGCAGCATCAGTGCCCCGCGCTTCCAGTGGTCGCGCGTGGCGTAGAACCAGTCTTTGACCCGTTGCAGGGTGGTGACAGACCCCGCGACCTGGGGCTGCTGTCCACTGTCTCGATCCATGCTCAACCTCTCTACGGAAATAGCCCCGAGGGATAACGGGCACCGGCGCCGGCACCAAAGGCGCGCACCTTGGCATGCAGGGCCCGACGAGGCAAGCCCCGCCCCGGAGACCCGACCCTAAGTTCTCTCCCCCACGCCGCGTTGGCCGGAGGGAAGCAGGCGGGCATCACGCCGTGGATGTCCAGACCACCGCGAGGGCGTGCTAAGGTTTCGATCCCGCACCATCCGGACCCTACCCATGCCCCTATCCTACCCCCTGATCCTGGTCGATGGCTCTTCTTACCTGTTCCGCGCCTATCACGCCCTACCCAAGCTGACCAACTCCAGGGGCGAGGCGACCGGGGCCCTGGTGGGGGTCCTGAATATGCTGCGAAAACTCCAGGATCAGTACCAGCCAGAATACATGGCGGTGGTCTTCGACACCCCGGGCAAGACCTTCCGCGACGATCTCTATCCCGCCTACAAGGCCAACCGTCCGCCCATGCCGGAGGACCTGCGCGAGCAGATCGCGCCCCTGCACGCCATCATCCAGGCCCTGGGGCTGCCGCTGTTGGCCATTCCGGAGGTTGAGGCGGACGATGTCATCGGGACCCTGGCGACCCAGGCCGCCGCGAGCGGACTTCCAACCCTGATCTCCACCGGGGACAAGGACCTGGCCCAGCTCGTCAGCGCCCACGTCACCCTGATCAACACCATGACCGACACCCTGCTCGACCCAGCCGGGGTGGTGGAGCGGTTCGGCGTTACCCCGGGGCAGATCGTGGACTGGTTGAGCCTGGTGGGCGACAGTGTGGACAACATCCCGGGAGTGCCCAAGTGCGGCCCCAAGACCGCGGTCAAGTGGCTCCAGACCTACGGCAACCTCGAGGGCGTCGTGGCCCACGCCGACGCTATCAAGGGCGCGGTGGGGGAAAGCCTGCGCAACAGCCTGGACCAGCTTGCCCTGGCCCGTAGTCTCACTACCATCAAGCGCGATGTCCCCCTCGACCTGGTGCCCACGGACCTGCGCCCCGGTCCACCGGACATTCCGACGCTGCGCGCCTGGTACCAGCGCATCGAGTCCGGCCGCCTGCTGGCGACCCTGGGCAAGGCGGAGGCCCCGGACCCAGACTCGGACCAGCCAGACGCCGCGGACCCACCGGTGGCGCCGCCGCCAGCCCAACAGACAGCGACCTACGATCTTGTTCTAACCCCGGACGCCTTCGAGGCATGGGTCGAACGGCTGGACGGGGCAGACCTCTTCGCCTTCGACACCGAGACTACCGGGCTGGACTACATGACCGCAGACCTGGTGGGCCTGTCCTTCGCCCTGGAGGCCGGGGCTGCCGCCTATGTCCCGGTCGCCCATGTCTACCCAGGCGCCCCGGATCAGCTCGGCCGCGACGCCGTGCTCACCCGCCTCAAGCCCCTGCTGGAGGACCCGGCGCGGGCCAAGGTTGGGCAGAACCTCAAGTTCGACATGAGCATACTCGCCCGCTATGGGATCGCGATGGCCGGGATCAGCCACGACACCATGCTCGAGTCCTATGTGCTCGACAGCACCGCCACCCGCCACAACATGGACGACCTGGCCAAGAAGTACCTCCACCACGACACCATCACCTACGCGGACATCGCCGGCACCGGGGCCAAGCAACTGAGCTTCGACCAGATCCCCCTGGAGCAGGCCGGGCCCTACGCCGCGGAGGACGCCGAGGTGACACTGCGCCTGCACCAGACCCTGTGGCCCAGGCTCGCCGCGGAGCCTGCCCTGGCGGGGCTCTATCGCGACATCGAGATCCCCCTGATTCCGGTCCTCTCGCGCATGGAACGCACCGGGGTGCGCATCGATGGGGCCCGCCTGGCCGCCCAGAGCCGCGACCTGGCCGAGCGCATCCACACCCTGGAGCAGGACGCCTACCGGGTCGCCGGCCACCCCTTCAACCTGGGCTCGCCCAAGCAGATCGGCGAGATCTTCTTCGAGCGCCTCGGGCTTCCGGTGGTGGAGCGTACCCCCAAGGGGGCCCCATCGACCTCCGAGGGCGTGCTCCAACGCCTGGCGGACGACGGCCACGAGCTACCCCGTCTGATCCTGGAGCACCGCGGTCTGTCCAAGCTCAAGAGCACTTATACCGACAAGCTCCCGGAGATGGTCAACCGGGCCACCGGGCGAGTGCACACCTCCTATCATCAGGCCGTCGCCGCCACCGGGCGGCTGTCGTCATCCGACCCCAACCTTCAGAACATCCCGATCCGCAGCCCAGAGGGGCGCCTGATCCGCCGTGCGTTCATCCCAGACCCGGGCTGCCTGATGCTGGCGGCGGACTACTCCCAGATCGAGTTGCGCATCATGGCCCACCTCTCCGCGGATGCCGGGCTCCTGGCCGCCTTCGCCGCCGGGGCCGACATCCACCGCGCCACCGCCGCGGAGGTCTTCGGCGTGCCATTGGACGAAGTGACCAACGACCAGCGCCGCTCCGCCAAGGCCATCAACTTTGGGCTCATCTATGGCATGTCCGCCTTTGGCCTGGCCCGTCAGCTCGGCATCGAGCGCAGTGCGGCCCAGGAGTACGTGGATCTCTACTTCAGCCGCTACCCCGGTGTGCGCACCTTTATGGACCGCATCCGCGTCCAGGCCCGAGAGCGACACTATGTCGAGACCCTCTTCGGCCGGCGCCTGTATCTTCCGGACATAGACCACAGCAACCAGGCCCGCCGGACTGGGGCGGAACGGACCGCCATCAATGCACCCATGCAGGGAACCGCCGCGGACATCATCAAACGCGCCATGATCTCCGTGGACCACTGGCTTCAGAACGAGCGGCCGCCGGTGCGCATGATCATGCAGGTCCACGACGAGTTGGTATTCGAGGTCGCCGAGGACAGGCTGGACGAGGCCCGCGGGCGCATCCGCACCCTCATGGAATCGGCCGCCGAACTGGCCGTGCCGTTGCTGGTGGAGATCGGGGTCGGCGGGGACTGGGATCAGGCCCATTGACCTCAGCGCTCACCGGTATTGGCGCAGGTACCACCACTCGAAGGCGCGCTTCAGCCAGTGGAACAGGCGCAGCGAGGGCAGGACAAGACTACGATGCTCGGTGCGAGCCACCAGCATCCCGCGGTCATTGGCATCGACGATACACACCAGTTCGACCTTGAAGGTCTTGACGGCCGGCTGACCGAGCAGCTCGGCGTGCAGATTGGAGGCCGCCGCCCGGGCCTGGAGATCGGCCATGTGCGCCTGCTTGGGCATCCAGTCCGGCCCTGGAAAGCTCCCGGAGTCCCCCGCTACATAGACCCGCTCGAACCCGGCCACCTTACAGTGGGAATCCGCGGCGATCAGCCCGCCCGGGGATCGCGGCAGTTGGGTGTTGTCGAACCAGGTGTTCCCGGTCATCCCCGGCATGAAGATGATGAGGTCGGCGGGAAACTCGCCGCCCTCTGTGATCACGGCCCTGTCGCTGAAGGCCTTGAGCTTGTGCCCCAGGTGGGTGCGGATGTCGCGTTTGCGCATCTCCCCCAGAAGCCCCGTCACGGCCTTGGGCCCCAGGCGGTTGCCGGGCTTGTCCGCGGGGGAGAAGAAGGTGATCTCGAAGCGGTCGCGGCGGCCCTCCTTGCGCAGTTGGCCGTCGATGCCGAACAAAAACTCGAAGATGGGCCCGCCGCGCATGGCGCTGGGTTCTTGGGGATTGCCGGCGAAGCCCATGGCGATGGCCCCGCCATCGAGGGCCCTGAGGCGGTCGCGGATCTGCTGGGCGGCCGCGATGCCCTCGCAGGGGGTCAAGGCGTGCTCGATCCCCGGGAGCTTCTTCAGAAAGCGCCCACCGGAGGCGATGATGAGCCCATCGTTGATGAGCTCCCCGGCGCTGGTCTCCAGCACCCGCCCGCCCTCGCGCAGCCCCGTGGCCTCGGCCGCGAAGTGGCTCACCCGCATGCGCCGGAAAAAGTTCGTTAGCGGGAGGCGCAGGTCCTCCCCGCTGCGCAGCCCGCAGGGGACCCAGATGAGCCCGGGGTAGTAGACGAACTCCGGCCTGGGACTAACGAGCGTTATGGCCGCGTCGGGGTCGGCCTCCCGGATGCGTTGGGTAGCGGTCAGGGCGGCAAAGCCGCTGCCGACAATCGTAATTCGGTGCATGGTGGTTCCCCTTGGATAACTGGACGGCGCTGGGTGTCGGACGGCGGGACCCGATCCAACCCGAACCCGGTCGGGATGCGGATTCTAGCGCCTTTACCCGGCGATCGACTTCGTCGGGGCCTATCGCACCCTGCTCAGGGGGTGGCTGTGGGCGCATCCAGCAGGGGAGAGAGCCCGGCCCAGACTGTGTCCAGGATCCTGGCTTGGGCTGCGGCGGTGGGATGGAGCCCATCGGGCTGCATCAAGTCCCGATCCTCCGCCACCCCGGCCAGGAGGTCGGGGACCAGGGGCACTCCGGTCGCCTGAGCCACCTCCGCCAGGGCTGCTTGAAAGCCCCGGGTGTAGGCCGCACCGTAGTTCGGCGGCAAACGCACGCCCACCAACAGGGTGCTGGCACCAGCGCCCCTGGCCAGTTCCACCAGGCGACGCAGGTTCTCCCCGATCTGCCTGGTGGGCACCCCGCGCAGGCCGTCGTTGGCCCCCAGGGCTATGACCACCAGGTCCGGCCGGTGCCGATCCAGGACCTGCGGCAGGCGGGTCAGTCCAGCCCCTGTGGTATCCCCGGAGACACTGGCGTTGACCACCCGATGCGCGAGCCCCGCGGCGACGAGGCGCTGCCCCAGCAGGTTTACCCACCCATCCTTGGTCTCGATGCCATAGGCGGCACTCAGGCTGTCCCCAAGCACCACTAGGGTGGGCGTCGCCCCCTCGGCCATGGCTGGGGTCGGCAACAGCACCCCCGCGATCAGGAGCATTCGAACCATGGCAGCAGACTCCGAGACAGAGGTCGCCCGCGCCCGCGGGCTGGGTAAAGAGGTAATGGGGCCGGGTGGGCGTCTGTCCATTCTGCATGCCCTGGACCTGGGGGTGAAGTCCGGCGAGGCGGTGGCCATCCTCGGCGCCTCCGGCTCGGGCAAATCGACGCTGCTCGGGCTTCTGGCCGGCCTGGACCAACCCAGCGCCGGCGAGGTCTGGCTGTGCGGCCAGACCCTGGATGGGCTGGACGAGGACGGCCGGGCGGCCCTGCGCAACGGGCGCGTCGGCTTCGTCTTCCAGGACTTTCAACTCCTGCCCACCCTCACCGCCCTGGAGAACGTCCTCCTACCCCTGGAGTTGAGCGGTGTCAGCGACGCAGGCCCCCGGGCCAGGACCGCCCTGGCCCGGGTGGGGCTCACCGACCGCGGCGAGCACTACCCCCGCCAACTCTCCGGGGGCGAGCAGCAGCGGGTGGCCATTGCCCGCGCCTTTGCCCCTAGCCCGCAGATCCTGTTCGCCGACGAGCCCACCGGCAACCTCGACTCTGCCACCGGCGAGGCGGTCATCGACCTGCTGCTGGACCTGCGCAACGCCGCCGGGGCCGCCCTGGTCCTGGTCACCCACGACCCGCGCCTGGCCGAGCGCTGTGACCGACGTCTGACGATGCGCGACGGCCACCTGGAGCCCGCGGTATGAGCGCCTGGCGCCTGGCCCTGCGCCTGCTGTGGCGAGACTGGCAAGGCGGCGAACTGCACCTGCTGGGGGCGGCTCTGGCCCTGACGGTGGGGGCAGTGACCGCGGTCGGGCTCTTCGGCGATCGCATCGAGGGGGCCATGGGGCGCCAGGGCGGGGAACTGCTGGCGGCCGACCTGGCGGTGGACGACGCCTATCCCATCCCTCAGTCCTTCGCCGATCAGGCCCGGGCCCTGGGGCTCGCCACCGCCAATACACTCGAGTTTCCCAGCGTAGTTTTGGTGGGCGAGGCGACGCAACTGGTGCAGGTCAAGGCGGTGGACTCGGCTTACCCGCTACGCGGGGCCTTACGGGTGCGGACCGGACCTGGGGGCCAGGACGTCCCCACTCCCAGAGGGCCGCCACCGGGGGAGGCCTGGGCCGAGGCCCGCCTACTGCCGCTCCTCGGCCTGACTGAGCCAGCGGGGGAGCTCGTCCCGGAGGTCCTGCTTGGCGAGACCAAGCTCCGCCTGACCCGCGTCCTGGCCTACGAGCCAGACCGAGGCGGCAACCTGATCCAGTTCGCCCCGCGCCTGCTCATCAACGCCGCGGACGTCCCCGCCACCGGCCTGGTCACCCCCGCCAGCCGGGTACGCTACCGCCTGCTGGTGGCGGGGGACGCCGGGACCGTAGCGGGGTTGCGCGCCTGGGCCCAAGAGCGAAGACCGCGCAATGCCCAGCTCCTGGACCCGACTCAGGCCAGGCCCGAGTTTGCCGGGGCCGTGACGGCGGCCACCCGGTTCCTGCGCCTGGCGACCCTGGTGACCCTGCTCGTCGCAGGCGCGGCCATTGCACTGTCCAGCCGGCGCCTGGTTGAGCGCCAGACCGACGCGGTAGCGGTAATGCGCTGCCTGGGGGCCCCGCGCCACCTGCTCACCCGGATCTTCATCGTGCGCCTGCTTGCCTTCGGGCTAGCCGCCGGGTTGGCCGGTTGTCTGCTGGGCTACGCCGCCCAGGGCGGGCTGGCGGCCCTGGTGGGCGACCTCTTCGCCCAGGAACTCCCGCCCCCATCCCTCCGTCCGGCCCTGGTCGGGCTACTCACCGGGCTCGTGGCCCTGCTCGGCTTTGCCCTGCCGCCCCTGCTCCAGCTCGCCCGGGTCCCTCCCCTGCGCGCCCTGCGCCGGGACCTGGGGACACCGCGGGCCTCGGCCCTGGGCGCCACCCTGGCCGCCGTGTTGGCCCTGGCACTACTGATCTGGTGGCAGGCGGGAGAGGTCCAGCTCGCTGCCCGGCTATTGGCCGGGGTAGCGGGGACCCTGATCGCCCTGGTGGCGGCGGTAGCCCTGCTGATCCGCCTGGCGACCCTGGTGCAACGGCGGAGCCGCGGAATCTGGCGCCTGGGGCTCGCGGCCCTCACCCGACGCCCATTGGGGGCCATGCTCCAGGTCGCCGGGTTCGGCATCGGGGTCCTGGCCCTGCTGTTGCTCGCGGTGGTGCGGCTCGACCTGTTGCGTGCCTGGCAGGAGGAGCTACCGGCGGAGGCCCCCAACCGCTTCCTCATCAACATCCAGCCCCCGGATGTGCGCCCCCTGCGGGACTTCCTCAACGTCAACGGACTCACCAGCTCCGGGGTCCTGCCCATGGTCCGCGGCCGGCTCATCCGCATCGGCGACCGCACGGTGGACCCGGATGCCTACCCGGACCCCCGGGCCCAGCGGCTGGCCGCCCGCGAGTTCAACCTGGGCTATGCGGACTCCCCCCAGCCCGACAACCGCATCGTTGCCGGGCGCTGGTGGGAGGCCGGGACGAAACCCGATCAGTTCTCGGTGGAGGAGGGCCTGGCCAAGACCCTTGGCATTGTACTGGGGGACCGCCTGACCTTTTGGGTCTCAGGCCATGAGGTCAGCGCCACCGTGACCAGCCTGCGCCGGGTCCAGTGGGACAGCTTCAACGTCAACTTCTTCGTGGTCTCGCCCCCTGCGCTCCTGGGGTCCGAGGCGGCGAGCTTCATCACCAGCTTCCATCTGCCCCCCAACCGGGAGGCCGTGATGGCGGATCTCCAGCGACAGTTCCCGGCGGTGACCCCGCTGGACGTGGATGCGCTCATCGGCCAGGTGCGCCTGGTCATGGGGCGCGGGGCCGCAGCGGTGGAATACGTCTTCGGTTTCACCCTGGCCGCCGCGCTCATCGTCATGCTGGCCGGGATCCAGGCGAGCCTGGACCAGCGCCGCGGAGAGCACGCCGTGCTGCGCACCCTTGGGGCAAGTCGGCACCGGCTACTCGGGGCCCTGGCGGTGGAATTCACCGCCGCCGGTGTCCTTGCTGGGCTGCTCGGAAGCACCTTCGCCGAACTGACGGGGCAACTCCTGGCACGCCAGGTCTTCGACCTGGAACTCGCCTTCAACCCCTGGCTCTGGGTGGTTGGGATCCTGGGCAGCGCAGCCCTCATCGGCCTGGCGGGGACCCTCTCCACCTGGCCCTTGCTGGTGCGTCCCCCGCTGGCGGAGTTGCGGAGGGGGTGACGCGAGAGATCCGTGTGCGTAAGCGCGGGTTGTATGGCCAAGGACAGCCGGCATCCCGGGCTGGCTTCCGGACCCCGGCTCGGGGCTTGGGAACGAGGGGACGGCTGGACCCGGCCCGGACATTTGCCGCTCCCCAACGGGATCGGGTACCCTCCCCAGCCTTTTCCGGCCTTGGGTCCGGCCCGGATCGGGCGCGGGCCGGCCACCCCTCTCGCCTGGAAGTCCCCACCATGCAGCCCGTCCTGAAGTCCGTCAAGTTGGCCAATGTCTGTTACGACATCCGCGGTCCGGTCATGGCCCGCTCCCGCCAAATGGAGGAGGAGGGGCACCGCATCATCAAGCTCAACATCGGCAACCCTGCCGCCTTCGGCTTCGATGCCCCGGACGAGATCGTCCGGGACGTCATCCACAATCTCCCCAACGCCTCGGGCTATGTCGAGTCCAAGGGACTGTTCGCCGCACGCAAGGCCGTGATGCACTACACCCAGTCCAAGCACATTGCGGACGTGCAGGTGGGCGACATCTATATCGGCAATGGGGTCTCCGAGCTGATCGTGATGACCATGCAGGCCCTGCTCGACAGCGGCGACGAGGTCCTGGTGCCGACCCCGGATTACCCGCTATGGACGGCCGCCGTCACCCTGGCCGGCGGCACCCCCTGCCATTATCTGTGCGACGAGGGCGCCGGCTGGCTCCCGGATCTGAACGACATCCGCGCCAAGATCACCCCAGCCACCCGTGCCATCGTGGTCATCAATCCCAACAACCCCACCGGCGCCCTGTATCCGACAGACTTGCTGCGAGAGCTGGTGGAGATCGCCCGTCAACATCAGTTGATCGTCTACGCGGATGAGATCTACGACAAGGTGCTCTACGACGGCGCCAGCCATACCTCCATCGCCTCCCTGGCCGAGGACCTGCTGTTCGTGACCTTTAACGGTCTATCGAAGAACTATCGGGCCTGCGGCTACCGCGCCGGCTGGGCAGTGGTATCGGGGGAAAAACGCCACGCCCGCGACTATATCGAGGGACTGGACATGCTGGCCTCGATGCGCCTGTGCGCCAATGTCCCGGCGCAGTACGCCATCCAGACGGCACTGGGCGGCTATCAGAGCATCGACGACCTGGTGGTACCCACCGGGCGTCTGTGCAAACAGCGCGACCTGGCCCATGACCTGTTGACCTCCATCCCCGGGGTGAGCTGCCGCAAGCCCCAGGCCGCCATGTACCTGTTCCCCAGGCTGGACCCCAAGGTCTACCCGATCACCAACGACCAACACTTCATCCTGGAGTTGCTGCTGGAAGAGAAGGTGCTGGTGGTGCAGGGGACTGGCTTCAACTGGCCACACCCGGACCACTTCCGGGTGGTCTTCCTGCCCAATCTGGACGACCTCCAGGAGGCCATGGGGCGCATCGCCCGCTTCCTCGACGGGTTCCGCAAGCGCCACGGGACCTGATGGGTCAATTCTCCGTCGCTCAGGCCGTAGCGCGGGCGCGGCGGTCCATGGTCCGGTCGCAGCGGCAAAAGCGATTGCGGCCCATCGCCTTGGCGGCCTACCCCCCGGCGATGGTCATTTCATCGATGAGCCAGGACCCGGTGCGGGTGCTGCCGGGGAAGTCGCAGTCGTTACCCACCGCCACCAGGCCCTGGTACATCTGCTTGAGGTTGCCGGCGATGGTGATTTCCTCAACCGGGTAGGCGATCTCCCCGCCCTCGACCCAGAAGCCGGAGGCGCCGCGGGAATAGTCCCCGGTGACGGGATTGACGCCGCTGCCCATGAGTTCCGTGACCAGGAGCCCGGTCCCCATCTCCCGCATCAGCCCGGCGAGGTCGAGCTCGCCCATCGCGATGTGCAGGTTGCGCACCCCGCCGGCATTGCCGGTGGTCTCCATCCCCAGGCGGCGGGCCGAGTAGGTGTCGAGGACATAGCTTGTAAGGACCCCCTCGCGCACGAAATCCTTGGCCGAGGTGGCCACCCCGTCGCCGTCGAAGGGGGAGCTGGACAGCCCCCGCGGCAGCAGGGGTTCCTCGTAGATGCGCACGAACTCCGGGAAGATGCGTTGCCCCAGGTGATCGAGAAGGAAGCTGGCCCGCCGGTACAGGCTAGTCCCGTTGATGGCCCCGGTGAGTTGGCGCAGGAGCCCGGTGGCGACCTCGGCGCGGAACAGGATCGGGGCCGTCTGGGTGGGGATCTGGCGGCCACCGAGGCGGGCGAGGGTGCGCTCGGCCGCGCGCCGGCCGACCGCCTCCGGTGCCTCCAGGTCGGTAGCGGACCTGGCGGTGGTCCACCAATAGTCCCGCTGCATGGCCTCCCCCTCCTGTCCGATCACGGCGCAGCTCAAACCGTGGCGAGTGGTGGGGTAACCACCGACGAAGCCCAGCGAGTTGCCGTAGACCTGGAACCCGGAGTGGCTCGACAGGCTGGCCCCCTCGGAGTTGACGATACGCGGATCCGAGCCGCGGGCGGCGTCCTCGCAGGCCACAGCCAGTGCGATGGCGTCCTCCACTGCCAGATCCCAAGGGTGGTAGAGGTCGAGGTCGGGGATTGCGGTCGCCAGGCGCTGGCGGTCCGCCAGACCGGCAGCGGGATCGGGCTGGGTGTGACCGGCGATGGTGCAGGCGGCCCGCACGGCCTCGCGCACCGCCGCCGGGGACAGATCCGAGGTACTCGCCGAGCCCTTGCGCTGCCCAAAGTAAACGGTGATGCCGAGCCCGTTGTCCCGGGTGTGCTCGACCGTCTCGACCTCGCCCAAGCGCACCCCGACCTCGATCCCGGCGGAACCGCTGACCACTGCCTCAGCGGCGCTCGCCCCCTGGTGGCGTGCCTCCTGGAGCAGGTCCTCGATGGTGGCTTGCAGCCGGGCGAGGCGGGCACTGGTGTCGTCTGAGGTCATGGTGGCTAATGGTCGGTGTTTAGGTCGGGCTTTAGCCCGACGGCGGTGCTTGTTGGATCGACGCCCGATCGGGCTAAAGCCCGACCGACAGCATCAGGGAGTATCAGGCGCTGGTCCCGCCGACGGTGAGCCCATCGATGCGCAGGGTCGGCTGACCGACCCCTACGGGGACGCTCTGGCCCTCCTTGCCGCAGGTCCCCACCCCCTGGTCCATGTGCAGGTCATTGCCGATCATGGAGACACGGTTGAGAACCTCGGGCCCATTGCCGATGAGGGTGGCCCCCTTCACCGGGCGAGTGACCCGGCCATTCTCGATGAGATACGCCTCGCTGGCAGAGAAGACAAACTTGCCGGAGGTGATGTCCACCTGGCCGCCGCCGAAGTTGACTGCATAGAGCCCCTTGGGGACGGAGGCAATGATCTCGTCCGGGTCCTGGCTGCCGGCCAGCATGTAGGTGTTGGTCATACGCGGCATGGGCAGGTGGGCGTAGGACTCGCGGCGCCCGTTGCCGGTGGTGGCAACCCCCATGAGGCGGGCGTTGAGGCGGTCCTGCATGAAGCCGCGCAGGATGCCGTCCTCGATGAGTACGGTGCACTGTGTCTGGGTCCCCTCGTCATCGACGTTTAGCGAGCCGCGTCGCCCCGCCAGGGTACCGTCGTCCACCACCGTGACCCCGGGGGCCGCCACCCGCTGACCCAGGCGCCCGGCAAAGGCAGAGGTCCCCTTGCGGTTGAAGTCTCCCTCCAGGCCGTGGCCCACGGCCTCGTGGAGCAGGACCCCGGGCCAGCCGGGTCCCAGGACCACGGTCATGGTCCCCGCCGGGGCGGGCTGCGCCTCCAGGTTGACCAGGGCCTGACGCACCGCCTCCCGGGCGAAGCCAAGGGCCAGGTCTTCCTCCAGGAAATAACCAAGGTCGCGCCGCGCCCCACCACCGCTGGAGCCTTGCTCGCGTCGGCCGTTGGCCTCGGCGATGACGCTCACGCTCATGCGCACCAGGGGGCGCACGTCGGCGCTCATGGCCCCGTCGCTGCCGAGCACCAGAATGGTATCCAGGGCCGCGACCAGGCTGACGGTGACCTCGCGCACCCGCGGGTCCTGGCGGCGCGCCTCGGCATCGACCCGGTGGAGCAGGGCCACCTTTTCGGCGTCGGGCAGGCTCGCTACCGGGTCCAGGGGCTCGTAGAGGCGGCGTACTGACGGGGCCCTGGAGATCTGAATCCTGGCCTCCTGCCCGGCGCGTGCGATGGCACGGGCGGCGCGGGCGGCCTGCTCCAAGGCAGGCAAGGTCAGCTCGTCGGAGTAGGCGAAGCCGGTCTTCTCCCCGCTCACGGCACGCAGACCGGCACCCTGTTCGATGTTGTAGGTGCCGTCCTTGATGATGCCATCCTCCAGCACCCAGGACTCCAGGCGCCCGGTCTGGAAGTAGATGTCGGCGGCGTCCACCGCGGAGCTGGTCAAGTTACCAAGCAGGCGGTCGAGGTCAGAATCCCCGAGCCCGGCGGGGGCGAGGATGCTGTTGCGGGCGAGGGCAATGGTGTCATGCATAACGAATGGGGGGCAGGCTGGTCGCGGGGGTGGAGGGCGCTGTCCGGGTCGGTGCCGCGGCACCCCGGTTCGTGGAAGCTCGGGTCAGAGGGGCGTCATTTCAAACGCCGATGACTGATGGCAGGGAAATTGCGCCGCACGGACTGGAGCCAATCGCCGTCGATCCCGCAACAGACGAATCCGGTCCCCCGCGGGACCTGGGCCAGGATGGTACCCCAGGGATCGACGATCATGCTGTGACCATAGGTCTCGCGGCCATTGATGTGATAGCCGCCTTGGGCAGCGGCAACCACATAAGCCAGGTTCTCGATGGCACGGGCCCGCACCAGGGTCTCCCAGTGGGCCTTGCCGGTCAGGGCGGTGAAGGAGGCGGGTAGGGCGACGACCTCCATGCCGCCGTCGAGCATCCGGCGAAACTGCTCGGGGAAGCGCAGGTCGTAGCAGACCGCCACGCCGAGGCGCCCGAACGGACTATCCAAGACCAGGGTGGCCTCCCCCGGCTCGATGGCGGCGGACTCCTCGTAGCGCTCGTCCACCCCGGGCAGGCTGACGTCGAACAGGTGGATCTTGTCGTAGCGGGCCATGCGATTGCCGCGCTCGTCGTAGACCAGGCAGGCGGAGCGTACCCGGCCTGGGTTGCGCGCCACGATTGGCAGAGTCCCGCCCACCAGCCAGACCCCGTACTTGGCCGCCATCCCGGCGAGGAACCCCTGGAGCCTTCCTGTGCCGTCCTCTTCCGCGAGTGGGACTATGTCCTGGATGCGCTGGCCCATGAAGGCGAAGTTCTCCGGCAGGACCACCAGCCCGGCCCCGGCCTCCGCCGCCTCGCGGATCAGGCGCTCGGATTCCAGCAGGTTGGCATCCACATTGGGGCCGCTGGCCATCTGCACGGCGGCGATCTTGCGCTTCTTGCTCATGGGGTCCTGGTTCGTCTCATCCGGCCTGCCCGTCGGGGTTGGTCTCAAATTCGCAAGATAACATCCCAGCACCCGCTGCCCAAAACAAGGTGGCGAATCGTCAGTGCAGGAAGGGGTTGGCCGCCTCCGCCTTGGAGCTGGGCTGTACAGGCGGCACCGCATCGGGTCGTCCTGTCGGTTCGGCTGGGGCGCCTGCACCGGCCAGCGGCCGGGGCTCCTCGCCCAGGCCGTCCGGTCTGGAGGCGGCGGCCTGACCCGGCGTCGCCCCGAGTACGCCGATCGGCTCGATGTCCGGGGCGTCCCAGGCGCCCGTAATGCGGTACTGCCGGCTCCCGATGCGGTCGATAGCCCCGCCGGTGACCCGATCCACCAGATAGACCGCCGCCCCTACCAGGGGCCCCCCGGCTACCGCGCTGGCCACCGCCACCCCGGTGCTGATCTTGGGGGTCACGGTGGCGACCTGGTCGAAACGCCGCGTCTTGAGGTCCGCCTCCCCGGTGATGGCGACATCCGCGGCGGGGCCGCGAATCTCAAAGCGGTTGATCCGCGCCGCGCCCCGCGCCAGGGCGACGTCCCCGACCATGGACTCGAAGCCATAGCCCTTGGCAAAAAGGTCGCTGAAGTCCAGGGTCAACCTTCGCCCAAGGGCCGCGATGTTGAGGATGCCGAGTATGCGCCCGACGCCGGGGTCCAAGTCCAGCAAGCGGCCAGCCCCCACATCGAAGTTGACCTGCCCGATGAGGAGGGGCAGGGCGATGTCGCCCGGCCCTCCCGGCCAGGCCAGGTCCAGATCCACCTTGGCCGGGGCCTGGTCCAGGACGCTGGCATAGCCGGCGCTGCGCAGGAGTGCCCCGGGCTCCACCAGGTCGCCCTTGATTTTCAGCCGGACGTCCGGGCCCAAGGGGCCCTGGGTCCAGGACCCGCTGCCGGTGGCGGTGGCCAGGTCCCCGCGCAGGCTCAGGGTGGTAATGTCCAGCCCTGCGGACTGAGCGCGGGCCTCCAGCGCCAGGCGACCGAGGTCGGCCTTGCCCCAGCGCAGGTGCTCGATGTCCAGGCGCACCGCCGGGGCCCGCCGGGGGTCGGCACGGGCCAGGTCCGGTTCCGGGATCTCGACGCCGGATGCCGGGTCCCGGTCACCTGCCAAGGCTTCGAGGTCGAAGTGGCTGAGGTTCACCGTCACCGGCACCTCCCGGGGCTGGTCCGGAACCTTGAGGGTCCCGGTGATCTGGGGCCCCTCGATGGCAACCTCCCAGGCGTACTCCACGCGCTGGAACCTGAGGTAAAGATCGTCCCAAGGGCTTCCCCCCAAGGACAGGCTGCCGATGCGCAGGCCGCCCCCGCGCAGCAGCCCGGCCTCGTCTCGAGGCCTCTCCCGACCGGCCACCGGGGTCTGGTTGCCGCCGAGGGCCGGCGCCTCCCTGTCCCACCAGAGCCGCCAGGCGTCGCCGTCCAGCTCGGGGATGACCCCACTGAACCAGATTCCCTCGCTGGTGCCTTCGCCCTCGCGGCGCGCCCCGTTCGGCTTGGTCTTGGGTCCAGGATCGGTGGGGAGCTCGACGCCGAGGGCGATGTCCCCGCCAGTCAGGGCAAGGGCGGCGCCGGGCTTGGCCGCGAAGGCCAGGCGCCCCTTGAGGTCCGCATAGTCCAGGTTGAGCCGCAGGGTCTCGCCTGGGTCGAACCGTCCTGCCAGGCGCAGGGGACGGGAACCCGCGGCGGACTTGCCCAGTGGCGCCGGGAGGCGCACGGCGACGCGCTTGAGGTCGGACTCCAACTCGAAATCGATGGGCAGCGCCTCGCGCTCCATGTCGGCGGAGCGCAGTCGAACCGCGAGATCCCAGGTGGGCGTGCCCTGGAGTTGGGACCACAGGGGACTGGGGAGGCGCTCCGCCAGGGTCGCCACCGGGGTGGTGGCGCGGGCCCGGATCAGGGTGAGGTGGTCCTCCGGGGTGTCGCCCTGGGTGCCGATGTCCAGCCGCAGGGGCCCACCCCAGAGCTGGGCCTCGATCCCATCGGCGCTGACTCCATGCGGGTCGAAGCGAAGCTGGCCCTGCGGGTCGCGCAGTTCCACCGGGGTCCCCTTGAGGCCGATCCGGGCGCCCGGTGGCCAGGAGACCAGGCCGTCGAGCTCGAGCTCGAGCCCCTCATGGAGGGGGACGACCATATCCAGATCCAGGCGCATCCCGCCGCTCACGGCGAAGACGTTCGCCAGGCGCCCCAGGCCCTTGCTCAGAGGGGCCTCGCGTAACACCCGCAGACCATCCGCCAGTGGCCCGGCGGCGCTGGCCTGGATCTTCAGGGTGCGGGTAACGAAGAGGTCGTCGATGAAGGCGCTTCCGCCGGTGACCTGGCTGTCGAGGATCTGGCCACCGGTCAGGGAGATCTCCATCTGCCGGTCCAGGAACAGGATCTGGCCGCTCGCCCCGCTGAGCCTGGGCCAGCCCGGGAGGTAGTCGAGGACCCCATCGCGAACGTCGAACAGGACCTCCAGGCGCCCCTCGTGGCCAGGGAAGGGAAAATCCTCCAGGCGCCCGCGGAAGACGACGGCCCCAGAGGGGACCTGTCCGGAGATGATGGACCTGTCCAGCCACTCCACCAGGTGCGGCTTGAGGATCCCCGTCGGGATCAGGGGGCCCGCCTTGGCCGCGTCCCCGTCGCCGAAGTGGGTCTGGAGGTCCAACATGGGGCTACCGCCGCCCGGCGGCAGGCAGAGTCCCAGGCTGGTGCTGGTGCGCACCGCGGCGTGATCTATCGCCAGTTGCGGGACCTCGATCTGCAGTCGGCCGTCGGTTTCCGACCACCAGCGGACCTCCCCATCCATACGGGTCAGGGTCAGCGGGGCACGCAGGATTTGCGGCAAGGACAGGGTCGGGGCCTCCCCGGACAGGGCAATCTGACCCCCGCCCTGGTCCGCCGAGAGCGTCAGGTCCAGCCCGCTGACCCCGGGGATGGCCCCCGCCGGCTGCACCGACAGGCCGGTCACTTGCCCCCCCAGTGCCCAGGTCGGGGGCTGATCCGGTCCGCCGGTGAGGCGCCAGGTTAGTCCCTGGAGGCCGCCATCGGGGTTGGCCTCCAGCAGGCGGTCGAGGGCGTCGAGACCCTCCAGGGGGAGCAGGCGCCCCAGGGTCGGGGCCGCTGCACGCACCAGGGACATGACGGGCCCCAGGCGGGCCGAGCGCAGGCCGCCCCTCAGGGCCCAGGCCCCGCCCCCAAGGCCGGACCAGACCAGACCCAGATCAGTGGTCGGCCAGGCCGTGCCACCCTGAATCAAGGTCAGGTCGGACAGGTCCAGGCGCCAGCCGCCGGGCCCGCCGACCGCATCCGGTTCGCCTGGGCCGAAGGGCCGCCAATGCAGGGTCGCGCCCAGGGAGGCTAGGGTGATGCGCTCCGGAGGCAGGCCCGGGGGTGCCCGAGCCAGGGCCAGGTCTCTGGTGTCCAGGCGCACCACGGCCTCCACCGGGGCGCCGTCTGCCAGGTGGGTCCACGCCTCCAGGCGAACACTGCCGCTGCGCAGTTGCAGCCCATCCGGCAGCGGGTGGCGCACCAATGGCGCAAGGTCGGCCCCGGCGAAGCTGAGGTAGACCTCGCCGCCCCAGAGGCCCGGGGTCTCGGGCTCGCCGGAGAGGTCGGCCACCAGGCGCAGCTCCCCGGGCTGGCGCGTCTGGGCACCGATCCGGCCGCTGGCGATCCCCTGGGCCTGCAGGGCCAGGCGGTGGCGACCCTGCGCATTGACGAAGCGGGCGTTCACGCCGGTCAGGGTCAGTGGCGGGGCCCTGAGGGTCTCATCGATCCAGGTCAGCTCGCCGCCCTCGATGCGCAGACGACCCTGGGTCAGGAAGACATCCAGGGCGGCGAGCTCACCTTCTCCGTCGCCGACACCGATCCCGCCCACCAGGAGGCGCCCGTCCGCCAGGCGCCGCACCAGCAGCCGTGGCCCGATCAGGGTCAGGGCCCGGATCTCGGGTGCCAGGTTGCGCAGGGAGGCGGCCAGGTCCAGGTCGATGGACAGGCGCTCCATGGCGATTTGGGTGTGTCCGTCTGCCGGGTCGATGAGGCGGACGTCGCGGAATTGAAGCTCCGGGCTCCAACCCCGGAGCCGCACGGCCATGGGGCCGAGGCGGGCGTCGAGCCCGGTGGCCGCGCCGACCTGGGCCGCCACGGCCCCGCGCAGGCTATCCGCATAGGGCAGGACCAGGCGCAGGGCACCCAGCAGCAGGCCCGCCACCAACAGCGTCACCAAGGCGTAGGTGAAGGCCCGGGCCAGGGCGGACTTAAACAGGTGAATCATCCTCAGATCAGGACGACGTCGTACTGCTCCTGGGTGTAGAGGGACTCCGCCTGGAGGCGAATGGGCTTACCGATGAACTCGGCCAGCTCCGCGAGGTGGCCGGACTCCTCGTCCAGCAGGCGATCCACCACCTCCTGGGAGGCCAGGACCAGCAGCGTCTCAACCTCGAACTGACGGGCCTCGCGCAGGATCTCCCGGAAGATCTCGTAACAGGTGGTCTCGGCCGTCTTGAGGGTGCCGCGCCCGTGGCAGACGGGGCAGGGCTCGCACAGGGTGTGTTCCAGGGACTCGCGGGTGCGCTTGCGGGTCATCTCCACCAGGCCCAGGGCGGAGACCTCGCTAATGTGAGTCTTGGCATGGTCCTTGGCGAGACACTTCTCCAGGGCGCGCAGGACCTGGCGCTTGTGTTCCTCTTCGTACATGTCGATGAAGTCGATGATGATGATGCCGCCCAAGTTGCGCAGGCGCAGTTGGCGGCAGATGGCCTGGGCCGCCTCCAGGTTGGTCTTGAAGATGGTCTCTTCGAGATTGCGGTGGCCGACAAAAGCCCCTGTGTTGACGTCGATGGTGGTCATGGCCTCGGTCTGGTCTATGACCAGGTGGCCGCCGGACTTGAGGTTGACCTTGCGTTGCAGGGCTTTTTGAATCTCGTCCTCGACCCCGTAGAGGTCGAACAGGGGGCGCTCGCCCTGGTAGTACTCGATCTTACCGGCGATATCGGGGACATATTTGCTGGCAAAGGACAGGGCACGCTCCAGCGTGGCGCGGGAGTCGATGCGCACCCGCTCCACCTCAGGGCCCACCAGGTCGCGCAGCGCCCGCAATGCCAGCGGCAGATCGTCGTGTACCAGGCCAATCTCCTGCGTGGCATCGCAGCGATCCCGAATGCCGCGCCAGAGTTTGGCGAGGAACGCCATGTCTTTGTGCAGGGTCTCTTTATCGATGCCATCGGCGGCGGTGCGGGCGATGTAGCCGCCGTCCCCGGGGCGGGCGTCGCAATAGGCACTGAGAATGTCGCGCAGCCGGCGGCGTTCCGGCTCGTCGTCAATGCGCTGGGAGACCCCGGTATTGCCGAGCGAAGGCATGAAGACCAGATAACGCGAGGCAACCGAGATGTTGGTGGTCAAGCGCGCCCCCTTGGTCCCCAGCGGGTCCTTGACTACTTGCACCGCCAGCGTCTGCCCCTCATGGACCAACTCGTGAATGTGCTCGCTGCGCGGCTCGCCCTCGGCACCCGCGATGTCGGAGGCGTGCAGGAAGGCGGCACGGTCCAGCCCGACATCGACGAAGGCCGCCTGCATCCCCGGCAGGACGCGGCATACCCGGCCCTTGTAGATGCCCCCGACCAGGCCACAGCGCTCGGCGCGCTCGACGATGATCTCCTGCACCACGCCACTCTCCACCACGGCGACGCGGGTCTCCGGGGGGGTCACGTTGATCAGTATTTCTTCGCTCACTGCGTGGCTTCTCTCAATATTGTTCTGTTTTTAGGGTGGGCAGCCCGGCCGCCGCCAAAAGGGCGGCCGTCTCGAACAGGGGCAGTCCCATGACCCCGGAGTAGCTGCCGGCGATGGCCTCGATGAACAGGGCCCCGCGGCCCTGGATGCCGTAGCCCCCGGCCTTGTCCGCGGGCTCACCGGTGGCCCAGTAGGCGGCGATCTCCGCCTCAGTGATGGGGCGCATCCGCACCCGGCTCTCGCTCAATCCTACACGTTCCACCGCGCCGGGGCCGATGAGTGCGACACCGGTGAGGACGCGATGTTCGCGCCCCGCGAGGCGCCGCAGCATGACGGCCGCATCCTCGGCGTTCCGGGGCTTGCCCAGGACCTCCCCGGCCACCACCACCGCGGTGTCGGCCCCAAGGACCAGTACAGCATCCGCCGACCCATCGCTGTTCAGCAAGGTGCGGGCGGCGCGTGCCTTGTCCAGGGCCAGGCGAATCACACAGGCCGCCGGTGCCTCCCCGGGCAGGGGCGACTCGTCCAGGTCCACCGGCAAACAGTGACATCCCAGGCCGATCTGGGCCAGGAGGTCCCGCCGACGCGGCGAGGCGGAGGCCAGATAGAGGCTGGGGGCGGTCATCCGGGGCTCAGGCACGGTGATAGGGGTGGCCCTTGACCAGGGTCCAGGCGCGGTAGAGCTGCTCGGCCAGAATCACTCGGACCAGGGGGTGGGGGAAGGTCAGGGCCGACAGCGACCAGCGCCGCTCGGCACGCTCCAGGCATTCGGTGGTCAGACCGTCGGCCCCGCCCACCAGCAGGGCCGGTTCCCGCCCGCCGGCGAGCCAACCCGACAGCTCGTGGGCCAACCGCGCTGTATCCCAGGCATCTCCACGCTCATCCAGGGCAATTGCCAGGGCCCCCTTGGGCAGGGCCTTGAGCAAGCGCTCGCCCTCCTCACGCCGGGCCGGCTCCGGGCTGGTACCCTTGCCGCGGTGCCCGGGTTCGATCTCCACCAGATTAAGGGAACACTCGCCGGAGAGGCGCCGGGCATACTCGGCATAGCCCGCATCGACCCAGGCAGGCATGCGCCGACCGACACAAAGCAGGTGGATGCGCATCCGCCGACGATGGGGTTCAGTCGAGGGCCGGGCCGAGCACGAAGTCTACCGGCTCGAAGCCGCGGCCCTCCAGGGCCTCCGAGACCTCGGCAAGGCAATCCTCGCCCGTCGCCTCCACCTCCGCGATCAGCCCGGTGACGTAGCGGTACGCCTCCTGGGAACTGAGGTCGGCCGGAATCCGGACCAGGCGCGTCCGGCCGGGCTCGCGGCATGGCAACAGCATCAGGCTCTGGGACATCGGTGGCTCCTGGGTGGGACTGGGGAAGGGCATGGGTTGGGATCGAAATGGGGTAGCCCTGGCCCACGGCGATCATAGAGGACCCGCTTACGGGTGGCGAGTCGGGGGCACGTCGCTGCGATGGTTTGTCCGAGGTTGCCGAAGACCAGTCGGCGGACCTGGGGTCCTAAGTTTATCCGGCCGAAGGCGGTCAAGGAGGGGCTTTTGCACTGCACAATGGCACGGACGATCAGCTAGACTATCCGGTCTTTCTGCGCGAGACTCCGAGCCCCACCATGCCAGAGCGCAACGATACTCAGCGCTTTCCGCTCCTGTCCAGGGTCGAGGTCCCCGCCGATCTACGCGCCCTGCCCACAGCTGAATTACCGGCCCTAGCCCAAGAGCTGCGCGCATTCCTTGTGGACACGGTTTCCCGCACTGGGGGCCACCTCGCCGCGGGCCTTGGTGTGGTGGAGTTGACCATAGCGCTGCACTACGTCTTCAACACCCCACACGACCGGCTCGTTTGGGACGTGGGCCATCAGGCCTACCCCCACAAAATCCTCACCGGGCGGCGCGCCCGCATGGGGACGCTGCGCCAAGAGGGGGGGCTGTCCGGCTTCCCCAAGCGCGGCGAGAGCCCCTACGACACCTTTGGCGTTGGTCACTCCAGCACCTCGATCAGTGCCGCCATGGGCATGGCCGCGGGCGCGCGCCTCAAGGGCGAGCGCCGCCATGTAGTCGCGGTCATCGGGGACGGGGCTCTGGGTGCCGGGATGGCCTTCGAGGCCCTCAACCATGCCGGGGCCACCGACCTGGACCTCCTGGTTATCCTGAACGACAACGAGATGTCGATCTCGCCGCCGGTGGGGGCCATCACCGGCCATCTGGCCAGGGTCCTTTCCGGAAGTCTTTACACCCGGGTCCGGGAGGGCAGTAAGAATGCCCTTCGGGGAATGCCGCAACTGCGGGAGCTGGTGGGACGCTGGGAAGAGCATATGAAGGGCATGGTCATGACCGGAACCCTGTTCGAGGAGTTGGGGTTCAACGCCATCGGGCCCCTCGATGGCCACGACATTCCTGGGCTGATCGCGACGCTGCGCAACATGAAGACCATGCCTGGGCCGCGGCTGCTGCACCTGGTGACCCGCAAGGGGATGGGCTATGAGCCGGCCGAGGCCCAACCCGTGGCGTACCACGGGGTCTCCCCATTCGACCGCGCTACCGGGACATTGCGCAAGGCAGTAGGGCGCCCGACCTACACCCAGGTCTTTGGTGACTGGTTGTGCGATTGTGCGACGACAGACCAGCGCCTGGTGGGCATCACTCCGGCCATGGCGGAGGGATCTGGGCTCACTGGATTCGCCAAACGCTTTCCGGATCGCTACTACGACGTGGGCATCGCCGAACAGCACGCCCTGACCTTAGCCGCTGGCTTGGCCTGCGAAGGGCTCAAGCCGGTGGTGGCCATTTACTCCACTTTCCTGCAACGGGCCTACGACCAGCTGGTCCATGACATCTGCCTCCAAGGCTTGGATGTGACCCTGGCAGTGGACCGGGCAGGTCTTGTCGGCCCGGATGGCGCAACCCATGCCGGTGCCTTCGACCTGAGCTACGCCCGCGCCCTGCCCGGTTTGGCCATTCTGGCCCCAGCCGATGAGGCAGAGTGCCGGCTGATGCTTCAGACCGCCTACCTGCACCCAGGACCGGCCCTTGTTCGCTATCCCCGTGGTGCCGGGCCCGGGGTCCCGGTGGACCCGGGGCTGGGTACACTGTCCTGGGGCAAGGGAGAGGTAGTCCGCGTGGGCCAAGGTGTCGCCCTCCTCGCCTATGGCAGTCTCATGGCGCCCTGCGCGACGGCGGCCGCCGCCCTGGATGCAACCCTCGCGAACATGCGTTTCGTCAAGCCTCTGGACCTGGATCTGGTCCTGGACCTCGCCCGCGGCCACGACCTCCTCGTCACCGTAGAGGAAAATGCCATCGCCGGCGGGGCAGGTTCGGCGGTCGCGGAGGCCCTCAGCGCCGCGGGTCTTCGCACCCGCTGTATCCACCTTGGGCTGCCGGATCGATACATCGACCATGCCGCCCACGAGGCCCAACTCGCTGCCTGCGGACTGGACGCGGCGGGAATCGAGGCGGCGGTGCGCGCCGCCCTGGCAGGCCCGACCGTCTGACCGGCGCCAACCCCGGCACTGGCCTTTGCATTCACACAAGGACAAAGGAATCCCAAACCAATGCGCATCCACCCTTTAACGGCGACCCTGGTCGCCATGCCGGTTCTGGCGGCCGTCGCCGGACCCTATTGGTTGGGAGGGCGTGCCGAGGTGGCCTACCGTGCCGCCATCGCTGAAATGGAGCGTCAGCCGCAGGCCCTGCGCATCATTGACCAAGACTACCGCCGGGGTTGGTTCTCCTCTACCGCCAGCCTTGAGTTCGCGCCGGAGGGTGCCGATCAGGGCACCGACCTGCGGGTTCGCGTTGTCAGCAACATCGCTCATGGCCCGCGCAGCTTGGAGGGCCTGACCTGGCCCCCGGTCGTGGCCGAGATCGGTAGCCTGGTGTCCCTGGAGCACCCGGTCATCCAGCTCGACGGGGTGCGGGTCGATACGCGCCTTGCCTGGAACGGCGGCGGTGTAGCGGACATCCGGATTCCCGCGATCGACCAGGCCCCCATCGGTGACGCCCCTGGGCTGCGCAGCTCCTCGGGCATCGGGGAATTGAGCTTCAGTCCGGAAGGGCCAAGTGTCGGACGCTTCGATCTATCCTCCCTGGAGGTATTGGGGGAGGACGGTTCGGCGCTGCTCAGGCTCCGCGACCTGCACGCCGAACACAGCACACGACCCTGGCTCCCGGGGGTCCTGGTGGGTACCGGGGAGTTCACCATCGCGGAGGTTCTTGGGCAGAGTCCGGAGGCCGCGTTGGAGGTGAAAGACCTCGCCATTAACTTCGACGCCCGGCCCGACGGCGAGCTGCTGATGATCGGGCTGCACTATGGCGTCGGCGTTCTGCACATTGGCACGGCCGACTATGGCCCATCTCAGGTCAAGCTCAGCGCGTCCCGCCTGGATGGTCAAACCCTCAGCACCCTGCAACAGGACTTGGTTGAGGTGAACGGCCGGGCGCTGCCGGAGGCCATGGCGGGGATTGCCGCAGCCGGGGTGCTGATGAAGCACCTGCCGGCCCTGGTCGCCACCGAGCCTCAGGTGGCCATCGATCACCTGGACCTAACGACACCGGACGGCCTCATTCAGGGAAGGCTTTCCATTGGGGTCAGAGGCTTGAAGGGTGCGGATGTCATGGCCGGGACCTGGCTCAAGCGGTTGGTCGCAGATGGCGAACTGAGCCTCCCGCGGGAAATCGCCGTCTCGATGCTCATCCTGGCCCAGCGAGAGCGCCTGCTGGAGGAGATGGCCGCGAAGGGGCTAGGCAGCCAAGGCCTGACGGCGGAACAGGAACAAGCCCTCGAATCCTCCGCGGAGGCCCAGGTGGATACATTGACGAAAGAGGGTTGGATAAAAACCGATGGGGCGCGCATCAGCTCGGTCATTGTGCTGGCGGACGGGCTCCTCACCGTAAACGGGCAGCCCCTGCCCCTGGATGCGGCCCTTTCGCTCTGAGCCATGCTTTACATTCAAGCCCTCCCCGCCTTCGACGACAATTACATCTGGCTGCTTCGCGCCAAGGGTGACAAGCGGGTCACTGTGGTGGATCCAGGGGATGAGGAGCCGGTCCTTGAGGCCCTGGCGCACAATGGACTCGCCCTCGATACCATCCTCATCACCCATCACCACGGCGATCATGTTGGCGGGGTCGCCGATTTGGTCGCTGCATTCCCTGGGGTCCAAGTCGTGGGCCCGCGTGACAGACGCATAAAGGATCTGACGCGCGTGGTAGGGGAGGGTGACCTTGTCGAACTCCCGGGGACAGGCGTCTCTTTACGGGTCATGGAAGTCCCCGGCCACACGGCCAGCCACATCGCCTACCTTGGCGGTGGGGCACTGTTCTGCGGCGACACCCTATTCGCCGGGGGTTGCGGGCGTGTCTTCGATGGGACCTTCGCCCAGCTTTCGGCCTCATTGCGCCGCATCGCCGCCCTCGCCCCCGAGACCCTGGTCTATTGCGCCCACGAGTACACACTGGCCAACCTTGGGTTCGCCAGATGGGTCGAGCCCGAGAGCGCGGAACTGGCCCAACGGGAGTTGGAGGCGACGGCCATCCGCGCCGCAGACCGCCCCACGGTACCCTCGACTTTGTCCCTGGAGCTCGCAACCAACCCCTTCCTGCGCACGGGAGAGCCCGGCGTGATCGCCGCTGCCGCGAGTGTCGCAGGCCGCACCTTGGATGGCCACGCAGAGGTCTTCGCCGCCCTGCGGCGCTGGAAAGACGAACGCTACGATTGATGTCACCCCACATCCCGGTCGCGGTGGGCCGCCTCGCTGGTCGCGATCAGCGTCTGATACCGCCAGCGGGGGTCCCCCAAGTCACCGCGCGCCGTCGCGGGTTCCGCGGCCATAGCGCAATCGAAGACGACACCCTCTAGCAGCCTGTCGGACTCAACCCTGTGCAGCGTGACCGTGAGCTGACCGACGCCGACCTCCTGTAGAGCAGCAGCACCTACCACGCCTGGCACGGCGATCTTCTCCCGCCGGGAGAGGGGGCGACATATCAGGACATGCCCGGCTTCTGCAAATCCGCCACCACTGCCGAGATCACCGCCTGTGGCTATGTGCTGACCCCGGACCGCTCTACGTCGGCGCCGAGAAAGGCGATGGCGATCCCTTCGAGAAAGGGATGGCCTGCCTGGTGACGTAGCTGGAAACGCAATTCGCAGAGAACGCCAAGCTGGAAACCCTGATTTGCGCCCACCTGACTGGACTGAAGCTGGTGCCATGAGCGCGCAGATATCGTCTTCTCCATCAAGTCCGGTAGCCCCAGTCCGGTGGAGCCGGTTTCTCCTTGCAAGGGTTTGCGATGGAGGTTTCCTCCTATCCCGTCGTAGACGGGCAGCCCTTACGGCTGGGCTCAGACGCCGGTAGAGGGCGCGCACCTCGGCGTTGTAACGGGTGGCAACCAGGGCGGTGAGAAACAGCCGGGCGCACCAACGGGCGTCGGCGTTCTTGGACAAGCAAGCCGGGGCGTTTGTGCACGCTGGTGCCGAAGTCGAACGATTGGTGTTGGCACGAGGCATGGGTCACGGTGCTTGCACCGCCAGTGCCGTCAGGGGGATTTTGAGCATGCTCGCCAAGTCCGCATCTACAACGGTACGGCGCAATGGGCATCGCGGCTCCAAACAACAGGAGGGTGTCATGACGGAAGTGAAGAACGACGAGATTCGCCGGGCGGTGCGCGAACGCTATGTGCGAGTGGCCGAGAACGACGGCGCGGGTTGCCGGTGCAGCCAGACTAGCCCGACATCGACTATTCGAGCCCCTGAGCGGCGTAACCCATTGACCTGCCATACTCGTACTAGCGAAGGTCGGCACTACAGGGAGGATTTTGCGCTACGGGATTGGAGGGTGGAGGTGATCCTCGGCGGGGGCTGTTCGGGCATGGTCAGGCGCAGTCGATCCAGCAGGATCCGTTGCTCTTGCTCGGGCTCGGTGTAACGGCTCAGGATCAGGGTGCGCCCGTCGGTAGTGGGTAGGTGCACATCGACCATGTGGATGGCGGCGAGGTTGTCCAGGGCGGCGCGCGGGGTGAGCCCTGGGGCCAGGGGGCGCAGGCGGGCCTTGAGGGTGACCTGTAGGCAATAGGCCAGAAAGGCGAGGAAGATGTGCGCCTCGATGCGCTCGTCGCGTTGGTGGTAGATCGGGCGGATGCCCAGATCGCTCTTGAGTTCCTTGAACGCCTGTTCGACCTCGGTGAGCTGGATGTACCAGTGCCACAGTTGGGCCGGATCCTCGCCCGGGAGGTTGGAGCGCAACAGGTAGCGGCCCTCGCGGCGGCGCACCTGGCGCAACTTCTTGCGATCCAGGGTGAAAGTGAAGGTCTCGGGGCGCACCTCTTGATCGGACTCGGGCAGGTGTACTTTGACCAAGCCATAGGCGCGTCCGGCCTCCTTCTTGGCGGCGCCGAGCTTGAGCAACAGTTGATCGCGGCTGATGTCTTGGCCGCGCAGTTCCTTCAGGCGCCGCCACAGGCGCTTGAGGCGGCGTCGGCGCATGGCCTGTTCCTTGTCGCGGCGCCCGGCGCTGCGGGCCAGGACGTAGGTCTCGCCGTCCTTGTTCAGGAGCTTGACGGTGACCTGCTCGCGCACGCTCGTCCAGGGCTGGGCGAGGAAGGATTTCTCCAACTCGGTGAGGCGTCCTTTGGGGGTGCCCACCAGGTAACGCACCGGCGGGTCGGCGTCACGCATGAGCGCCAAGGTCTCTTCGGTGGGAATGCCCCGATCCATGACCCAGACCCGGTCGGCCTTGCCGTACCGGGTCTCGATCTTGGCCAAAAAGTCCTTGAGGGTCTGCTTGTCGAGGGTATTGCCGGGGAGGACCTCGTAGGCCAGCGGAAAACCGTCCGGGGTAACGATCAGGGCGATGACCACCTGGACGCAGTCGGGGCGATGGTCGCGACTGTAGCCATGCTTGCGCTTACCGGACTCGGGCGGATCGCACTCGAAGTAGGTGCTGGTGAGGTCATAGAGCAGGACCTCGTAGCGGGCCGCGAAGAGGTTGCGCCAGCGCTCTTGCAGGTAGGAGAACAGGGCCCGCTTGTGCGCCAGGAGCCGGTCCAGGCAACGGTAGAGGGTGTGGCTCTCGGCGATGGCGAAGTCTTCGCCAAGCAGGTCGCCCATGGCGCTGCGGTCATACCACTGCCGGTGCAGGCGCCACTCGCTGCCCGGGTCGATGAGGCGGTAGGTGACCAGCGTCTTGAGGACGTTCAGCCAGCGCGTACCCTTGCGGCTGGGTGGCAGACGCGCCTGCCAGAAGGCGTCCAGTTGCAGTTGTTCCCACAGTTCGCAGGCCAGCCAGCAGGCGCCCCATTGCCGCGGGCGGCGCAGTTGCAGCCCACTCAACTTGACCTGGACGACCTCGCAGGCCAACTCCGGAGCCGGCCGGTCTTCCGGGAACAGGGCCACCTGCGCTGCGGCGGCACGGTCCTCGTCGAAAACCGCGATGGAGCGGCACCAGGCCGCCTGCTGGGCATCGTTGATCTCGCCGAGGTAGAGCACCTGGCGCTGCACCACCCGCCCGTCGGCCACGCGGCGATTCTCCACCACGCTCCAGTAGCGGTGCTCTTTGCCGTCCTTCTTACGCGTCTTGGATCGCAGGAACATGCCGATAGTGTCGGCAAGTCCGCCCGGCCGTTCAACGACCAAGGTCGGCACTACAAGCGTCCGCGCCGCGAGGTACCTCGTTCAATCAGGAACTTGCAACGCGACCGGCACCTAAAACCGGCCCAAAATGGCCCTGGGCGCGGGCGAATAGTCGAAGTCGGGCTAGCAGCGGCGCACCCGCTGTAGGTGCCGACAGTCTGTCCTGGGATCTTGGACCAATGTCGGTGCCGCCGTTCATCTTGGAACGGCCAGACCGAGGTGCTGAGGCAGCCGGTAGACTGCGCAGAGGGCGGCATTCATTTCTGGTTCCACGTGGAACATCGCAGCTAGCGACCTGGGTTCGCCCCAGGGCAACCGAATGATCCGCTTGGAACAAACATAGAGTTACGTAAAATGCCTCGGGTTTTCTAGCATGAGAACGAGGTATGTATTCAGATTTGTTATCCCACCTGTCGGGTGTCCGGGATCCCCGGGCGGACTGGAACAAGCTGTACCCGCTGGAGGAGATCCTCCTGCTGTGCATCTGCGCGGTGGTCAGCGGCGCGGAAGGCTGGAAGGCCATCGCCGAGTTTGGCGAGGCGAAGTTGGTCTGGCTGCGGCGGTTTGCGCCCTTCGAGAACGGCATCCCCTCGCCGGACTGTCTGGGCTGGGTGATGGCGCGCCTGCCGGCCAAGGCCTTCCAGGACTGTTTTCTGGCGTGGACGCGCTCGGTGGCGCAACTGAGCGAGGGGGAGGTCGTAGCCATCGACGGCAAGACGCTGCGCGGCTCCCATGACCGCGGCCGGGGACAGGCCGCGATCCATCTGGTGAGCGCCTGGGCCAGCGGAAATCGCCTCTGCCTCGGGCAGACCGCTACCGCCGCCAAGTCCAACGAGATCACCGCCATCCCGGCACTGCTCAGGCTTTTGGAACTGAAGGGTTGTATCGTCACCATCGATGCCATGGGCTGCCAAACGGCCATCGCCGAACAGATCGTGGCCCAGGGTGCCGACTACGTGCTGGCGGTCAAGGACAACCAGCCCCAGTTGCACGCCGCCGTGGCCGACTACTTCGAGACGGCCCTGGCCAACGACTTTGCCGCGGTGCCCGCGAGCACCTACGCGGAGGTCGATGCCGGCCATGGGCGCAGCGAGGTGCGCCGCTGTTGGCTGGTGGCGGACCTGCGCACCCTTCCCGAGCCGCAGCGCTGGCGAGGCTTGCGCGGCATCGCCCTGGTCGAGGCCGAGCGCCACCAAGGCGGGCAGGTCAGCTGCGAGCGGCGTTACTACATCACCTCCCTGGCCGGTGAGGCATGCCAGGTGGCCGAAGCGGTGCGCGCCCACTGGGGAATAGAGAACCAACTCCACTGGGTGTTGGACGTAACCTTTCGCGAGGACGACAGCCGCGTGCGCCGCGACCACGCCCCGGCCAACCTCGCCACCCTGCGCCAGTTCTCCCTGAGCCTCCTGCGCCGCCATCCCGAGGCCAAGATGTTAGCCCAAAGTAGTAATGTCCCCTTTGTGCAAGATAGAGATGTCCCCTTTGGGTGGTTACCGAAGGGGGTGCGATGGCCGAGGAGACAATCGAGTTGACGAGGAAGGCGTTGCACCGGTTGAAGGCGGTGGAAGCGGTCAGCGAGAGGCGTCTGACGCAGGGGGAGGCGGCCCGGCAGTTGGGGGTGACGCGGCGGCAGGTGAAGCGGTTGGTGGCGGACTACCGACGGGAGGGTGCGGCGGGTCTGGTGTCGCGCCGACGGGGAAAGCCCTCGAACCGGCGCTTGAAGGACTCGCTGCGGGACCGTCTCCGAGCCTTGCTGGTGGAGCAGTATCCGGACTTTGGTCCGACGCTGGCGCGGGAGAAGTTGCTGGAGGTGCATGCGCTGAAGGTTTCCATCGAGACGGTGCGACAGCTTCAGATGGAGTTGGGGTTGTGGAAGCCCAAGACGCGCAAGGCGGCGCGTCCGTTTCAGGCGCGGGAGCGGCGTGCGCGCTTCGGGGAGCTGATCCAGATCGACGGCTCTCCCCATGACTGGTTCGAAGGGCGCAGTCCCTCTTGCACCCTGATCGTGTTCATCGACGATGCAACGGGACGTCTGACGCAGTTGTACTTCGCGCCCAGCGAAACCACCGCGGCCTACCGGGAGGTGTTGCGCCGTCACCTGGCCTTGTACGGTCGCCCGGTGGCGCTCTACTCGGATCGTCACAGCATCTTCCGGATCAACCGGGAGGACCCGGCCAACGGCCAGACCCAGACCCAGTTCGGACGTGCCCTGGCGGGCCTGGAGATCGAGGCCATCCATGCCCATACCCCGCAGGCCAAGGGGCGGGTGGAGCGGGCCAACCAGACCCTCCAGGACCGCCTGGTGAAGGAGCTGCGGCTGCGCGGCCTCAGCGACATCGACAGCGCCAATGCCTTCTTGCCGGAGTTCATCGCCGACTACGACCGCCGTTTTGCGGTGACGCCGATCTCCTCGGCGGATGCCCACCGCCCCGTCGTTCACAGCGCCCGCGCGCTCGATCTTCTGCTCTGCGAGCACAGCGAGCGCACCCTCTCCAAGAACCTCACCCTGCAATACCGCAACACCCTCTACCAACTTCAGTATCGGGGAGCCGGCTACCCTCTGCGCGGTGCTAAGGTCACCGTCTGCGAAAGCGACAACGGCGAGGTCGTCCTGCTCTATGCAGGCAAGGAACTGCCCTACACCACCTACCCGAGGGGCACGGCCCTGGCGAAGACCGAGGATGAGAAGACCCTCAATGCGCGCGTCGATGCGGCCGTGGGGCGCCAGACCACCAAGCCTGGCCCGAATCATCCCTGGCGCAAGCCCGGGGCCATTGCCGCCGCTCAAGCCGCTGAACGGACACCGTAAGCCTCGCGGCGCGGGCGGCCGGGGTGGGGGCCAGACTCCCGTCGCCCAAGGGCTCCTTCCGTCTGGCCCCCACCCCGGCCGCTCCATTTCCTCTCACCCTACCAAGCGACCAACCGGGGACATCTCTATCTTGCAGAGCAGGGGACATTTCCCCGCGCCCAAGAGCGTCAAGGCAAACGCTTCCGCGCCGCCCTCGACGATAACTTTCGCGCCAAGGTCGTGTTTAGACAGGGATGATCATTCGGTGGCCCTGGGATGATCGGCGGCCGGCACAACCTGGGGTGTATAATAGGTTCCACGTGAAACAAGGTGCCGACCCAGACCCCGACGCTCTCGCCTTGCATCAACCCGACTGAACTACCCAGCCCGCGCGTCCCATTCCGGTGCGCCCGTCAGGGCACTGGCTCGTCCTGGCCGCCCCGCCACTCTCTGATTCCGGACCGATCCGCCTATGACTTACGATTCTTCGAACATTAAGGTATTGCGGGGTCTTGACGCCGTCCGCAAGCGTCCCGGGATGTATATTGGCGACACCGACGATGGGACTGGGCTACACCACATGGTGTTCGAGGTCGTCGACAACTCAATCGATGAGGCATTGGCCGGCTACTGCACGGACATCACCGTGGTCCTACATGAGGATCAGTCCGTTACCGTAAAGGATAACGGCCGGGGCATCCCTGTCGATATCCACGACGAGGAGCAGCGATCCGCTGCGGAGGTCATCATGACCATCCTCCATGCTGGCGGAAAATTCGACGCAAACTCCTATAAGGTCTCCGGGGGGCTACACGGTGTCGGCGTCTCGGTCGTCAACGCCTTGTCCGCACACCTGGACCTGACGATCTGCCGAGACGGCCACGAGTACCACCAAGAGTACGCCATGGGCGAGCCCCTCTACCCATTGAAGCTGGTCAGCGACACGGCCGCCCGCGGAACTTCGATTCGCTTCAAACCATCCCCCGATGTCTTTACCCAAATCGAATTTCACTATGACATCCTGGCCAAACGCCTCCGCGAACTCTCCTTCCTGAACTCAGGGGTCCGCATCACCCTGCTGGAGGACGCAACCGGACGCACCGACTGCTTCGAGTACAAGGGCGGCATCAAGGCGTTCGTCGAATTACTCAATAAGAACAAGACGGCCCTACACCCGACCATCGTCTACTTTCTGGCCGAACGTAGTGGCATGAGCGTTGAGCTAGCCCTGCAGTGGAATGAGTCCTACCAGGAAACGATCTTCTGCTATACGAACAACATCCCCCAAAAGGACGGTGGGACCCACTTGGCCGGCTTTCGTGCCGGATTGACCCGCACCCTTAACCAATACATCGAGCGTGAGGGCCTGGACAAGTCCCAGAAGATCCGGCCCGTTGGTGATGACGCCCGCGAGGGTCTGGTCGCCGTGGTCTCCGTTAAGGTCCCGGACCCAAAATTTTCCTCCCAGACCAAGGAGAAATTGGTCTCCTCAGAGGTGAAGCCCGTCGTCGAGGGCGCCTTGGTGGAGTTTTTCACGGAGTTCCTGGAGGAACACCCTGCCGAGGCGAAGACCATTGCCGGCAAGATGCTGGAAGCAGCCCGCGCCCGTGAGGCCGCCCGGCGCGCCCGGGAACTCACCCGCCGCAAGGGCGTTCTGGACATCGCCGGGCTCCCCGGCAAACTCGCGGATTGCCAGGAGAAGGACCCTGCCAAGTCCGAGGTCTACCTCGTCGAGGGCGAGTCCGCGGGCGGGTCCGCAAAGCAAGGCCGGGATCGCGCCTTCCAGGCCATCCTACCTCTCAAAGGCAAGATCCTGAACGTGGAACGAGCCCGATTCGACCGGATGATTTCATCGGCCGAGGTTGGGACCCTGATCACCGCCCTTGGGTGCGGAATAGGCCGCGAAGACTACGACCCCAACAAGTTGCGTTACCACCGAATCATCATCATGACCGACGCGGATGTGGACGGCGCCCACATCCGCACCCTTATGCTGACCTTCTTCTACCGGCAAATGCCGGAACTGGTAGAGCGCGGGCATATCTATATCGCCCAGCCTCCCCTCTATAAGGTGAAGCGAGGTAAGCAGGAGATGTATCTCCTCGACGACGCCGAATGGCGGGCCCATCTACTCCAGACCGCCTTGGATGGCGCCGCAATGCATGTCTCCGATACGGCTCCACCCCTGAGCGGACAGGCCTTAGAGTCACTCGCCCAGGACTACCAGCACTTCCAGACGGTGGTCCACCGCCTCGCCACCCGTTATGACCCAGGCTTCCTCAATGCCCTGATTACGGTTCCGCGCTTCGAGGCCGCGCTGTTTGACGATGAAGCCCGCTATGCCGACTGGCGTGCCAGTGTTCAATTGCAGATGAACAGATCCACCGGACCTTCGGCGACCTTTGCACTCGATCTCAGCGACTACCCCCACAGGAGCGGTACGCCGACCCCTTCGCGTGACACGTTTCGTGCACGGCATCCCCGAGGAACGGAACGTTCCGAGCGAGTTCTTCCAATCCTCCGATTACGGTCGTATCGCGGCATTCGCCGAGCGCATTCGGGATTTGTTGAACCCAGGGGCCTATGTGCGTCG
Organism: uncultured Gammaproteobacteria bacterium; assembly: GCA_963802205.1. Classification (GTDB taxonomy): domain Bacteria; phylum Pseudomonadota; class Gammaproteobacteria; order Chromatiales; family Chromatiaceae; genus DYRB01. The sequence continues at coordinate 41,109 of CAWDHW010000032.1, forward strand.
CGGCGAGCGTCGGAAGGAGATCTCTTCTTTTGGGGAGGGTCTCCAATGGCTCTTGGAAGATGCTAGCCGAGGCTACCAGCGACAACGCTATAAGGGCCTCGGGGAAATGAACCCAGAACAGCTCTGGGATACGACCATGAACCCCGAGACCCGCAGACTGCTACAGGTCAGCATCGAAGACGCAATTGTCGCCGATCAGATCTTCGCAACGCTCATGGGTGACGAGGTCGAGCCCAGACGCGAGTTCATCGACCGCAATGCCCTTGAGGCAGAAAACATCGACTTCTGACCCAGGCGCCCACTGCAACCACCAAACACCGGAACCTCTACCTTCTCCGACGCACGGCGTAGCAGGGATACGTAGCTCAATGCCCGGACGGCTGAAGCGAGTAGCCTCGCAGGCTACGGGAGAAGGTCTCCAGGGCCTGAATGCCCGTGCACTCGGCCTGCTGGCACCAGTCCTGGAGTGACTTCAGCAATGCCTCCTGGCTCGGGGCGGCGCGCTCCCAGATCTCCCGCAGGCGCTCCCGGTATTGATACGCGGTAGCCAACTGTTGGCTCTGGGCAAGCAGCTGCTCCAGGCGAGCCTTGGCGTTGCCATCAATCCGTGCACCCTCCAAGACCAGTAGTCGTTTTGCTCTCCAGGCCACCCGCCGGCACTGCCCCTGGCTCCGACACAACTCGGTCCGTGTCACCGGCAACAAAACCTCGTGAGCATAGCGAGCAAAGACATGCATTCGCCCGACAATGACTGCCTTGAGGGTATCCATGTCTACGGCCGCTTTATCCGGAATGACACAAGGCCTGGGCGCAACCTTCTTCACCGTGGCCAACCCCAGCAAGCTCAGCACGCGGATGTAGAACCAGCCAATATCGATCTCCCACCACTTCGACGACAGCTTGGCGGAACTCGGAAAGGCGTGGTGGTTGTTGTGCAGTTCCTCGCCACCGATCACGATACCCCAAGGCGAGATATTCGTGGAGGCGTCCGCCGACTCATAGTTGCGATAACCGTAGTAGTGCCCTAGGCCGTTGACGACCCCGGCCGCCCAGATCGGAATCCACATCATCTGCACGGCCCATATGGTGATCCCGTAGATCCCAAAAAGGAGCAGGTCGAAGACAAGCATTACACCCAGGCCAAGCCAGGTGAAGCGGCTATAGATCCGGCGCTCGACCCAGTCGTCGGGCGTACCGCGGCCATAGCGTTCGATCGACGCCCTGTCACGGCTGGCCGCCCGGTAAAGCTCCGCTCCTTCCCCCAGGACCTTGCCAAGCCCTAAGACCTGAGGGCTGTGGGGGTCGTCCGCCGTCTCACACTTCGCGTGGTGCTTGCGGTGAATCCCGACCCACTCTTTGGTGACCATGCTGGTGGTCAACCACAGCCAGAGGCGGAAGAAGTGGCTCACCCAGGGGTGCAAGGCAAGGGCGCGATGGGCCTGGCAGCGATGAAGAAAGACTGTGACCGCAATGATCGTGATGTGGGTCAGCACCATGCAGGCACCGACCGCCTGCCAAGGTGTCAGGTCAAGCAAGCCATATGGGCTCATCGGCGGGGCATCCTCGCGGAGTGGGGGGAAGGGCGGCCTGTGCCCTCGATGCTTCGGCCTGCGCCTCGGCTTACAGGCGGCGAAACAGCCTGGTGCAATCCAGGCGCACGCACCATACCAGTGTAACCCGGCCGATCACAAACATCGCCATGGTTGAGAATTTCCCGTCAGACGCCTGATTCCAGTTGATCGGGCCCGGCCAGCGCCCCCCGGCAGGATCAGACTGCCGCTGCCGCAATTCGGTCGAGCGCCTTCTCCAGATTCTCCCGGCTGGTGGCGATGGAGATACGAACATGGCCGCCGAGGCCGAAGGCAGACCCTGGGACCAGCGCCACCCCGACCTGCTCGATGAGGTATTCCGCCAGCTCCAGGTCGTTGTTGACGCCATCCAGACGCTCGATCATCCCCTGCACCTTCGGAAAGACGTAGAAGGTGCCATCGGTCGGCAGACACTCGATGCCATGGATGCCGTTCAGGCGCTCTACCACGAAGTCGTGGCGCTCCTTGAAGGCGGTGAGCATGGTCTGAATGCACTCCTGCGGGCCTTCCAGCGCCGCCTGGGCGGCAACCTGGGAGATGGATGCCGGATTCGACGTACTCTGTCCCTGGACCTTCTTCATCGCCTTGATGACGTCAGCCGGGCCACCGGCGTAGCCGATGCGCCACCCGGTCATGGAGTAGGCCTTGGACACGCCGTTGAGGACCAGGGTGCGCTGGCCCAGGTCCGGACAGACATTGAGGATGTTGACGAAGGGAGTACTGGCCCAGCGGATGTGCTCGTACATATCGTCGGTGGCGATCACCGCCCGCGGATACTCCCGCAGCACGGCGCCTAGGGCTGCCAACTCCTCCGCGCTATAGGCCATACCGGTGGGGTTCGACGGGCTGTTGATCACTACCAACTTAGTCTTGTCCGTCATGGCAGCATTGAGCTGGGCGGGGGTGATCTTGAACTGCTGGTCAGCCCCTGCATGGACCAGGACCGGGGCCCCGCTGGCCAGTAGCGCCATGTCCGGGTACGACACCCAGTAGGGGGCCGGGATCACGACCTCGTCCCCTGGGTCCAGGATCGCCTGGGCCAGGTTGAAGAAGCTCTGCTTACCGCCGCAGGAGACCAGGATCTGGTCCGGGGTGTAGGCGAGGCCGTTCTCTCGTTGGAACTTGGCGACGATGGCCTCTCTCAGTCCGAGGGTACCTTCCACCGGGGTGTACTTGGTGAAGCCATCATGGATCGCCTTGATGGCCGCCGCCTTGATGTGGTCCGGGGTATCGAAGTCCGGCTCCCCCGCCCCGAGCCCCACCACGTCCTTGCCTGCTGCCTTGAGCGCCTTGGCGCGGGCATCGATGGCGAGAGTGGCGGATGGCTTAACGGCCTGGACGCGGGCGGCGAGTTTGATGCTCATGGTTTAACGGTCTCTGCACTCTCTTATCGTTAAGTGACATGGTGTTGAGGTCACGCGGTTGTGGACCGCATGATAACGAAAGCCAGCCCACTAGGCACCTGGCAGACCCGCATCGTCGGTGTTGGCTGAAACCTCCAGCCACCGCTGCCCTCCGTCTCCCGACGAGGAAAAGGGCCCGAGGGCGACCCTGGGGTTTCCTGTGGGCAAGTGGCCCGACAACCCTATGGGTAAGCTGTGGACCGTTTTAGGGGTTCAAACTGTCCACAGTCGGCCCACACCCTCCCACACCGCGGTCCAATGCCTCGAAATAGCACATCTACATGATTTACTTAGAATTTAATGCAGATTACGAGTTATCGACAGAGCTAACTATTACTACTAACTAAAGAAAGAGAAACAATATTAATACTGTCGCTCCCGATGCTTCCGCCCGGTTTGGTCGGCCGGGCGTACTTCAAAACAGCAATCCCGACTCAGACACGCCCGCCGACCAGGCCCATGCGAGGACCCCTATGCCGCAGTCCACAGACACCAGGCCATTCCGGCTCGCCGCCCCCTTTGTGCCCGCAGGCGACCAACCGCAGGCCATAGGCGCCATCTGCGAAGGCCTGCGCAACGGCGAGGCCGGGCTGACCCTGCTTGGCGTCACCGGCTCCGGCAAGACCTTCACCATCGCCAGCGTCATCGCCGAGCTGCAACGCCCAGCCCTGATTCTGGCCCCCAACAAGACGCTCGCGGCGCAGCTCTACGGGGAAATGCGAGAGTTCTTCCCGGACAATGCCGTGGAGTACTTCGTCTCCTACTACGACTACTACCAACCGGAGGCCTATGTCCCCTCCACGGATACCTACATCGAGAAGGACTCCTCCATCAACGAGCACATCGAGCAGATGCGCCTTTCCGCCACCAAGGCTCTACTGGAGCGGCGGGACACCATCCTCGTGGCCACCGTATCGTCGATCTACGGCCTGGGGGACCCGGACGCCTACCTGCGCATGGTCCTTCACCTCTCCCGCGGCGATGTGATCGACCAGCGCGCACTGTTGCGACGCCTGGCGGAACTTCAGTACAAGCGCAACGAGATCGAACTTGCCCGCGGAACCTACCGGGTGCGCGGCGATGTCATCGATATCTACCCGGCGGAGTCCGACGACGAGGCCCTGCGGGTGGAATTGTTCGATGAGGAGATCGAGGGCCTGACCCTGTTTGACCCGCTGACGGGTGAGCAACTGCGCAAGGTCGCCCGCTACACCGTCTATCCCAAGACCCACTACGCCACCCCGCGGGAGACCATCGTCGCCGCTGTGGAGTCGATCAAGGTCGAGCTCAAGGACCGCCTGAACTGGCTGAGGGACAACAACAAGCTGGTGGAGGCCCAGCGCCTGGAGCAGCGTACCCTGTTCGATATGGAGATGATGCTGGAGCTGGGCTACTGCTCCGGGATCGAAAATTACTCCCGGTATCTCTCCGGGCGCGGCGCCGGCGAACCCCCGCCGACCCTCTACGACTACCTCCCCAGTGACGCCATCGTGGTCATCGACGAGTCCCATGTCACTGTCCCCCAGCTCGGGGGCATGTACCGCGGCGACCGCTCGCGCAAGGAGAACCTGGTCGAATACGGCTTTCGGCTCCCGTCGGCCCTGGACAACAGGCCGCTGCGCTTCGAGGAGTTCCAGGCCCGCCAGCCCCAGACCATCTACGTCTCCGCCACCCCCCGAGACTTCGAGATCCAGAACTCCGGTGCCGTCATCGAACAGGTAGTCCGCCCCACCGGATTGATAGACCCGGAACTGGAGGTCCGTCCGGCCATCACCCAGGTGGACGACCTGCTGTCTGAGATCAAAGCCAGGGTCGTCCGGGACGCCCGGGTCCTGGTCACCACACTCACCAAGCGTATGGCTGAGGACCTCACCGATTACCTGAACGATCACGGGGTGCGGGTCCGCTACCTGCACTCGGACATCGATACGGTGGAGCGGGTGGAGATCATCCGCGACCTGCGCCTGGGGGAATTCGACGTCCTGGTGGGGATCAACCTTCTGCGCGAGGGGCTGGACATGCCTGAGGTTTCGCTCGTCGCCATCCTCGACGCCGACAAGGAGGGCTTCTTGCGCTCCGAGGGGTCGCTGATCCAGACCATCGGCCGCGCCGCCCGCAACGTCGAGGGCAAGGCCATCCTCTATGCCGACCGCATCACCGGCTCCATGCAGCGTGCCATGGACGAGACCGACCGGCGCCGGATCAAGCAGGTCGCCCACAACCTGGCCCACGGCATCACCCCCCAGAGCATCCGCAAGGCCGTCGCCGACATCATGGAGGCCCACACCCCAGGGGCCCCCATGAAACCCCGCGCCTATGCCGCGGTGGCCGATGAAGAGGCCGAATACGCGGCGCTGACCCCTCAGCAGATGGGCAGGCGCATCAAGGCGTTAGAAAAGGAGATGTACAAGCATGCCAAGGACCTGGAATTCGAGAAGGCCGCCGCAGTGCGCGATCGGATCAAGGAGTTGCAGGGGAGAGGATTGGTGGCGTGAGGAATGGCCCTCTGACTGTGACAGAGGGGCGTTCGTCCGCAAGCGGTCGATGGCGGGTCCCGTTCCCGCCGGGGTATCAAGACGCCGCAAGCTCCCGCAGGCGCCGGACCAGAGACCCCAGCCCTAACGGCATGGCGGCCAGGGCAACGTCGAGTTCTACGGCGTCCAGGCTGTTCTTGACCGTCAGGCCAAGGTCCGTATCCCCCTCGATGCGTAGGCGGCGGTCGAAGAACAGCGTGTCCGGGTCCTCCAGGCGCAGGGCCAGCCGCGCCAGGTCGCGCGCCGTTGCGGTGAAGGTCACATCGGCCGGGCCCCCGTGTTCCGCGTGGAAGCCATCGGCCTGGAGCGAGAAGTAGAGTGCGAGCCCTGTGTCCTGCACCTGCACGCACAGGCAGCGGCCCAGGACCGGGGTCCAGTCCAGATCGCGCAGGGCGGGCCAGGCAATGAGGTTGCCGGCGGTGACGAAGCCCAGAGAGGGCGGGTAGCTCGGCAGGACGGCGACCAGGCGGGCCAGGGGCTTGGGAAAGGCGGGAAGCCTCATGACGCACACCCCTCCAAGGCGGCCGTCGGTCGATAGGCCATGCCGGCATCTCCCAGCCAATAGCCGTCGCAGGGTGCCCCAGGCATGAGGCGCTCCAGTTTGGCCTGGGCTTCGACCGGGGCCAGGTCCCCATCGAGCAGGGCACGGAACAGGGCGACCACCCGCCCCATGTGTCGGTATTGCGGCGAGAGCCGCAGGATGTTCACCCCGGTATGACTCAGTTCCCCCAGCCGGTGGGCGAGGCTCAGGACCCGGGCGGATTGGGTCTGGATGCCATTGATGGCGAGGAAGTCCTGTCCCTCCCGGGTGCTCAAGACCAGGCCGTCGGGGTGGTCCAGGCAGCGGAACTGGCAATCGTCCTTTTGCAGGTTGTAGTGGCGGGCGGTGAAACAGCGAGCGGAGAAGGCGAGCGGCAGGCGTCCATAGGCGAACAGCTCGGTCTCCATACCCTCCGGGACCGGCATGGCCGCCAACATGGCCTGGGGCATCTCCACCGGCGGGACCCAGCGCCGGGCGCCGATCTCGGCCAGCAGGGCCAGGGTGTCCGGGTTGTAGGCGTTCAGCGTCGAGCCCGCCACAAAGGGGGCGCTGGCCTCGGCCAAGAGGCGCACCGCCCCCCAGTCGTTGGCCTCCACCAGGAAGCGGCCGTCGGCCACCACCCGGCGCAGGGTCTTGAGGTCCGACTCGGACTCGATCAGGGTCTGGGTGGACAGGACCACGGACTTGCCGGCGGCGGTGAGCGCCTCCCCCAAGTCGAGCCAGTCCGGCAGCCGCAGCAAAGCGCGGCGCGAGCATACCGTCTCCCCCAGGTAGACGATGTCCACCGGCCAGGTGGACGCCTCTGCATAGAAGGCCAGTGTGTCCGCGCGGGACCAGTAATACAACGGGGGCCCAAGAGACAGCTGCATGGTCACTTCCACGGCCGGTAGTAGGCACCCAGGGTGTGCATGTTGCCCTCTGAGACTTTCCCAAGGGCCGCCATCCAGGCGGGTGCCGCCTTGAAGCTCGCGGGGGAGCGCTTGACGGCGTCGATGGCGGCCCGCCAAACCCGGGTCACCTCGGCGACATAGGCCGGGCTGCGCTGACGCCCCTCGATCTTGATGGCGGCGATGCCCATCCGGGCCAGTTCGGGGAGCAGTTCCAGGGTATTCAGGCTGGTGGGCTCTTCCAGGGCGTAATAGGTTTCGCCTGCGACCTCGAAGCGGCCCTTGCACAGGGTCGGGTAGCCGGCCTTCTCATGCTCGGCGTAGCGCTCGATGAGGACGCCGTTGAGGCGGGTCTCCATTCCTGCCGGGGTCTGCTGCCAGCGCACCGCATGCCCCGGCGAGCAGGCGCCGAAGGTATTGGGGGAGGCCCCGCAGGCGTAGGACGACAACAGGCAGCGACCCTCGACCATGACACAGAGGCCGCCGAAGCCGAACAGCTCGATCTCTACGTCGGTGTGCTGGATCACGGCCTCCACCTGAGCCAGAGACAAGACCCGCGGCAACACCGCGCGCCGGATACCGAAGCGCTCACGGTAGAAGTTCACCGCCTCGTAGCTGGTGGCGGACCCCTGCACCGAGAGGTGGAGGCGCAGATCCGGGTGGGTATTGACCGCGTAGGCCATGAGCCCGGGGTCCGCCAGGATGACCGCGTCCACCCCTTGGGTGGCGGCGGTGTCCAGGGCGCGATGCCAGCGAGACAGGGTGTCAGGCTGAGGATAGGTATTGAGCGCCAGCAGGACCTTCGCCCCCTTGGCCCGGGCGTAGCGGATGCCCTCGCGTCAGGGCGCGCTCGTCGAAGTTCAGCCCGGCGAAGTTGCGGGCATTGGTGCTGTCCCGCAAACCGAGATAGACGCCGTCGGCGCCGTGGTCCACGGCCGCCTTGAGGGCCGGCAGGCTGCCGGCCGGGCAGATCAGTTCGAGCAGGGGGGGATTGGGCATGGGAGACCGTCGCTACGACTCAACGGATGTTGGTGTCACTGCCCCTTGGCGATGGTCGCCTTCTCCACCAGCAGCGGGTATTTGTAGCCGGACCCGAAGTCCAGGTCCACCACCACGGTGCCGGTGACCGACACCTCGTCGCCCATGGCCGCGGTGGCGTCGCTGGTGACGGTCACGTCGTTGGTTCCCGTCGCGGGGTCACCGGAACCGTCCTGTAAGTGCAGAAAATTCCGGTTCATGATCTGGTTGTTGACCTTCATCACCTTGCCGTGGAGCGTCACCTGCTTGCCGGCCAGTTCCGCCTTCTCCTTGTAGAGATCGGCGATGCTCTTCTTGACCGCCTCATCGGCGAACACGGGGGCTACGAGCACAAGGGATAGCACAGCAGCGAGGGTGCGGGTCATGGCAGTAAGTCCTGGGGTTAGAGTGGGCGAGGAGACGGGCGGGAGTATATACCCGGCGCACGCGCAGTCGCGCTGACGTAGCTTCGGACCAACGGTTTGAACCATCCGGGTCTGGGCGCGCGATCCCCAAGCAATGGGCCAGCCCAGGCAGGGCAAGGCGCTGGCGAGCTGGGAAGCACCCGCACCACCGGCCGTTCGGACGGTCAAACCAGGCTATCCGAGGCCCGCGACCACCCGCGGCACCAGGCGCCCGGTGGCTGTCGGACGCATTTCCACGATCTGGCGGCTGTGTTCCGGTCCGAAGCTGACATGGATCGGCAGGTCCGGTCCGTAGAAATACAGCCGGTCGAAGGGCGTGTTGGCCGCCACCCAGCGGGCCACCTCGCGCATGTCCTCGTCATCGACGATGAAGTCCACCGCCGCCCCCAGGCGCGGGCAGACGGGCCAGCCCCGCCGGTTGACCTCGTGGGCGGCATGCTGGTCGAGCTTCGGATCGATGCGCCCGGGGATCTCCCGGGCCAACTCCGGGGAGCAGAAGCCGTAGGTCAGCCGGACCATGCCGAACCAGTCGATCACCGGGTCCAGGACCTGGGTGGCCAGGTCCAGCAGGGCCGACCAACTGTCCGGCTGCCCGGGGCAGGTTGGGCAGCCCCGTCCGCGCCTGGGTCTCCCCGCACTCGATCAACTGGCGGTAGGTCAGGAAACGCCCGCAGGCGTCATCCAGGTCCGGGATGGCCCGGGACCGCACCAGGCGCAGGCCCTCGACGGTCCAGCGCCGGGCGGCCAGGGCCCCATCGAAGGTCCGGGGGTCCGGACCGTGGCCGGACAGGTCGCACAGCCCCAGGGCGTCCAGGGCCTCGTCGAAGGCGACCTGCTCCGGATACCCCGGTGACTCCTCGTTGAGATAGCGGGACTTGTGGAACAGGTAGGGGGGCACGAAGCCCGTCCCCTCCCCGTAGGAGAACCAGTCGATGTCCTGCTCCCGGAGCTTGACCTTGACCCGCTCGATCATCCGCGGCAGGGCCAAGGCGTCGAACCCCTCGTAGCGCATCAGGCTCACCTTGCCGGAGCCGATGTGGATCTTGACCAGATCGGCGTTGCGATAGTCGCCATAGAGCACCGCCGCGCAGCCGACATAGACCCGCAGCAGGGGCGGGAGCTGTTCGACCAGGCTGGAGTGGAGTTGCAGGGACTCACCCGGGATCAGCCAGCCCAGCCCGTGCTCCGCCGCCACCCGGCAGGCGTCGGCGATGGCCTGGGTGTCCACCACCTGGAACAGCAGGGCCAGACCTGCCCCCTGGGCCGCGCCATAGCTGCCGAACAGGGCCGTGATGTCGCGCTGGAGCCCGGGCTCCAGGTGCCGGTAGGGCTTGCGGCGCTCGAACTGCATCAGGGCCAGATAGACCGACAGGTCCGCGACCCGAGCGGCCCGGGCCCGCTCCAGGTCCTGGGGCTCGCCGCGGTCCTCCATCAGGCGCAGGGCCCGGGGCAGGGTGCCGCAGGTCTCGGTCAGGGCGGCCAGATCCTCGGGCGGGACCTCGTCCGGCTCCGGCGGGCGGCCCAGGTCCAGCCACAGGGACCAGAGCCGGTCCAGGGGTTCGCGGCAGGCATCGTAGCGGGCCTGGGCCTTCTCGGCGGCGTTGGGCCCGCGGGCCCGCGCCTCGCCGATGGCCGGCGCGGGGCGGACGCTCGCGCCGCGGCCGGTCGGCGACGCGCAAGGGGGTGCGCCGGGAACGGTAGCGGTCCACCAGGAAGCGCTGCTCCGCGTCCTTGTCGCGGAAGACATAGAGCACGCCCGGGGCCACCGGGATGGGCTCCTCGTCCAGGGCGGCGACCAGATAGGCGCGGATCTCCGCCTGGGTGAAGTACTTCTGGAAGGTCCCGCGCCGGGTCAGGACCCCGTCGCGGAAGCGCTCCCCGCGCGGGGCGTTCTGGTTGGCCAGCATCACCGAGACCACCAACAGCCGCTCGGCCAGGGACCAGGCCCGGGTCAGGGCGGTCAGGCGCTCCTCCGGGTCCTCGATGACGTTGATGACGAAGCCCAGGTTGACGATGTCCGCCGGGGCCAGGGCTCCGTCCGGGGCATAGAAGGGGTCCCAGCCCGCGGCTTCCAGGCCATTCTCCGCCAGCCCGCGCAGGTCGTCGCCACGCCCGCAGCCGTAGTCGAAGACGCGATGGCGTCCGTCCAGGAAACCGTAGCGGGCCAGGGACTGGACCGGGGCCGAGAAGCCATAGCGCACCAGGGCGGTGAGCTGGCGCGCCGCCTGCCAGTGACCGAACAGGACTGCCCCCTGGGGCTCGTCGCCTGCCTCCCCATCCGCCTCCGCGTTGCCCAGGGGTACCAGGGCATGACCCTCGATGCGGTAGCCCTTCTCCCGCACCAGGTCCAACCACTGGCGCCGGTAGCCGATGCGGGTGGGTTCGTCGAACAGCCCGATGGCCTCGCACGCCTCGGTCAAGGCCGCGAACTCCGCCCGGCGCGGGTGATCGGCCGGCAGCAACAACTCTTTGCGGTGCAGGATGGGGGGATTCAGGGAATCGACGTAGGTCCGCAGGGCCGCGGTCCCCGCCTCCGGGTCCACCAGCCAACTCGCCGCCAGGGCCGGGAAGGGGTCGTCGAAAAAGTCGGGGTAGTGGAGCAATGCCACGGCCGGGCCGTCCAGGTCCAGGCGGACCAGGTTGTAGCCCTGGCCCCGGACCAAGCCGGCAAGGCCTTCAGCCGCGGCTACCCGCGCCTGGAGCGTGTCATCCGCCCCATTCAGCGCGCTGAGGTGCAGGTAACATCGCGTCCCTACAGTCTTTCCGGATACACGGTTCATAGCGCTAATGGTCCCGCGAGTTGAAGCAGGAGACAACGCCTGCCGATTCAGCTGAAACCCGATTGGAGCTTCGAGGACTAGTTCGCTGCTACGATCATTCCCATCAAACATTCCCATGGGAGCTAGGTATGGAGACGGTCAACGTGAGTGGCTCAAGAACAACCCACGAGGCCTGCGTAAGTCCCACCAGGGCGTCGTCGTGGTGCTGCGCCGCGACAAGCCCGATGCCCTGATGCTCGGGATCGAGCTGGCCGATGCAAGCCCCTTGATCGGGCTGGCAGGCGGGGTAGTCCAGCAACGCGACCCCCAAGTCGTCCAGGTCAAACCGGACTAGGTTGGAGCCCTGGCCCCTGGCCAGGCCGGCCAGGGCCTCGGCGGTGGCGACCCGTGCCCACGGCCCATCGTCCGCCCCATTGGCCTGGACACGGAACCGCGCCCCGCCGCCTTGACCCTGTCGCAACTCGGCGCCTAATATCGCAGGAAAGTTCCTTACCTCGCCGAGCGACCGTGATCACCAGCAAGCTGACCAGCAAGGCCCAGACAACCATCCCCCAGCCGATCCGCGTCGCCTTGAACCTGCGTGAAGGCGACCAGTTGCACTACCAGGTGGACGGGCAGCGGGTCATCCTGACCAAGGCCGAGACCCCGCAGGGCTTGGATGACCCCTTCCACACCTTCGAAGAGTGGTATTCCGAGGCCGATGAGAAGGCCTATGCCAACCTTTGAGCAGGGTGACATCGTTAAGGTCCCCTTCCCCTACACCAACCGCCCCACCCGGCAGTTCCGCCCGGCACTGGTCGTTTCCACCGGCAGCGGCAACGATACGCTGAGCCTGCTGTGGGTCGTCATGGTCACCAGCGCCGAGAATCGGGGTTGGCCGGGGGACGTCGCCATCGCCGATCTCTCCGGAACCGGGCTCCCGGCGCCGTCGCTGGTAAGGACCGCGAAGATCGCCACCATCGAGGCCCGTGACGCCGCACGCCTCGGTCAGGTCGAACCGGGCGTGCGGGCCGAGGTCATGGCACTGGTCGCCGAACGGCTTGGCGTGGCGGTCTGATGCCGGGGGGTCGCAGGTCCGCGCGACTGATCGGCAAGCAATCAAGTCCGGAGACTACCGCGAGTATCTCCGCCCCAAAATGAGTGCCTCTCGCCCCAAGGAATCACGCCGAGAACATGGCCCAAGTCAAACCGGAAAAGAAGCCCCTGGAATACCGCTTCGACAAGGCGTCCTTCGGCCGCCACCAGACCTTCCCCCTGCGGTATGGCTGGCTAACCAAAGGCTTCCAAGCCCTGACCGCCGATCCCCGCATCTTCGATTCCGACGAAGCCACGGTAACCCTCGGCGTCGGCAAGAATATGGTGGCCTCGATCCATTACTGGCTCCAAGCCAGTCGCCTCGCCGAGCGAGGGCCAGGGGGGATGCAGCCAACGGACATCGGCACCGCGGTCTTCGCCGAGGATGGACTCGACCCCTACCTTGAAGACGAGGCCACACTCTGGCTGGTTCACTGGCTGCTTGCCACCAACGGCGAGCAGGCGACTGTCTGGCGCTGGTTCTTCAACCATTTCCACCAGCCAGAATTCTCCCTGGCCGAGGCCACCAGTGCCCTGTACAGGTTCGCCCAGGAGCGACTGGGGATCAAAGCCCCCCCCAAGACAATGGGCAACGACATACGCATCCTGTTACGCATGTACGAACCCTCAACGCCCCGCGGCCGCCTCCCGCTAGAGGATGCCCTCGACTCACCCCTTTCCCTGCTCGGCCTAGTGCGGCCAGTATCCGACGGACACCGGCACCGCTCGGCCGCCGAAGATCGCGATGGCCCACCGGACGGCGTGTTCGGATTTGCCGTCGCTGATCTGTTCGATCAGGTCGGTCTAGGCACCTTGCCGATTGGCGAGTTGGTGTATGGACGCCCCGACTTTCCGGCTATCGGCGCGGTCTTCCGTCTGACCGAAAATGCCCTCCTCACCAAGCTGGAGCGTGTCATCCGTGCATTCCCAGGACGTTACGCGCTGCGAGAGCAGGCCGGCGTCCACCAAATCTACCGCCTGCGCGACGACCTAGACCCCATGGATTATTTACGCCCCCACTACACCGCCGGCCTGCCTGCCGCGACGCAGGCTGGTCGCGTGGTTGCCACGACATGAGTCTGCTTGATCGGATCGCGGTCAACTCCCGCTACACCCGCTCCGCCAATCTGGAGCGGGATATCGACTCACTGCCCAGCGTCGAGTCCTACATTCCAACTACGCGGAGCCTGGACACTCTGCGCCGCATCCTCGCCGGGTTCGATGCCGCCGAAGCCCCCCGCGCCTGGTCCTTGGTGGGCCCCTACGGGTCCGGCAAGTCATCTTTTGCCGTCTTTCTCTCCCATCTTCTTGCCGACGAGGCTTACGACACCGGTGCCGCCGCACGCCGGGTACTGGCCCGATTTGACAGGCCACTTGCAGAGCAATGCATCGCCTTGGGGACCGGCACCGCTGGACACTGCTGTGTTCTGCTGACTGGGAGCCCCGAGCCCCTGTCTACCCGTCTCGCAACCGCCCTATGGCGTGGCGCGCGGGAATTCTGGCGGGATCGCCTTGGGCGTCGACCCGCGATCCTCGGCACGCTGGAATCCCTGGCGCACCGCAGCCAAATCCTTTCCAGCGAGATCGGGCCGGTCATCGGCCAGTTGCAGGACGCCGTCGCTGCAGCCGGTGGAAACGGTCTGCTGCTGGTGTTCGACGAGCTTGGCAAGTTCTTGGAGTATGAGGCGCGCCATGGGGCGAACGACATCTATCTCCTGCAATCCCTGGCCGAGCATGCGGTTCGCCACCACGCGGCGCCCCTCAACCTCGTCGTGCTGCTGCACCAGTCCTTTGAGCAATATGCCCTGCGGCTCGGCGAGGCCCTGCGTAACGAATGGTCCAAGGTCCAGGGCCGCTTCGAGAACATCCCATTCCTGGAGGCCCCCGAACAAGTCCTGCGCATCGTCGCCGCCGCCTGCCGCCAAAGCCTCAATCCGGACGAGCGGGCCCTGGTCCGGCAAGGTGCGCAAAGGGCCGCGACCACCCTGCTGGCAGAGCGCGCCCTGCCAGCGGCCTTGGGTCTAACCGAAGCCACTGACCTGCTCGCCGCCTGCTATCCACTCCACCCAGTCGCCGCCCTGCTACTGCCGCCGCTGTGCCAGCGCGTGGCGCAGAACGAGCGCACCCTGTTCAGCTACCTGGGGAGCCAAGAACCCCACGGCTTCCGAGAGACACTCGGGCGTCTCCAGCAAGTGGGCGAAACCGTCTCCCCTGCGGAGATCTACGACTATTTCATCCACAACCAGCCTGCCGCCTCCACCTCCCACCACACCCACCGACGCTGGAACGAGGTCGTCACCGCGGTCGAGCGTCTCGGCGACGCCCCACCTGCCCAGATCGCCCTGCTCAAGGCCATCGGCCTGCTCAACATCATCGGCGCCCAAGGCAACCTCAAGGCATCGCCGGAACTCGTTGCGCTATGCTTTGAGGCGAATGCCGGCGACCAGCCACAGTCCCTGATCGATGACCTATTGGCCCGATCCATCGTTCAGTTCCGTCGCTTCAGCAACGAATACCGCGTCTGGGCCGGCAGCGATTTCGACCTTGAGGGCGAACTGGCCCGCGCCCGTGCCGAGCTGAGTCAGATCGACCTGATCACGACTCTGACCCAGCGCACGCCGCCTCGGCCCCTCGTGGCACGCCGACACAGCATCGGCACCGGCACCCTGCGCTACTTCCAGCCCGTTTATACCGATCTGGACCGCTGCCTGACCCTTGACACCGAACCGACCATCCCCCGCCTGTTGTTGGTCCTTCTGGACTCCGAGGAGGACCAGGAAGACGTGCCCCGGGTCCTGCGCGCTCTGTCGGATCGAGACCTTGCCGTTGTCTGCACCAACGCCGGCCCACTGCGAGACGCGCTCATCGACGCCTTGGCCTTTGAGGCCGTTCGCGCTCATGCCCAAGGACTGCAAGGCGATCCGGTCGCCCAACACGAGTTGCGCGAGCAACACGCAGTGGCCGAGCGGCGTTTGGACCAGGGGCTATCCCAGGTCTTCGAACATCCAGGCGAGGGTCGCTGGTACTGGCAGGGGCAGGAGCTTCCCATTGACGACAAGGGCGACCTCCAGCGCGCCCTGTCCCGTGCGCTCGACGACCTCTACGGTCAAGCACCTTCGATGCGCAATGAACTGATCAATCGGGACCAACCATCCAGCCAGGCCGCTGCGGGCCGAAACAAGCTGCTCGCGGCCATGTTGGAGCACGCCGAACAGGAAGATCTGGGTATCGACAGATTTCCTCCTGAGAAGGCCATGTACCGTGCCCTGTTGCGTGCGCCTGGTCTACATCGGCTGGAGGACGTCTTGCCTACGGCGACCAAGACCCAACGGCAAGGGCCTTGGCCGCGCATGACTGGCTGGAAGTGCGGCCGGTCTAACAAGTGGCGCCGGAAATCCTGGCCTGGGACCTGGGTCTTGGAGAATCCGCAGTGCTGGAATTGGCGCACACCTTCACCGGCAGCACCGCGGTGATCGACGATCTGGCTGGTCGCCGCTGCGCGGCACCGTCGGCCTCGTGCTGGGGGCCAAGCTGACCGGGCGCCTCGCGGCAGCCCGCCCCGTCCTGGAGCGCCTGCGGGACACGGGGATGTACCTATCCGATGCGGTGCTGCAACGGGCTCTGCGTCGGGTCGGGGAGTAGCCGGTGCGACCAAACAACTTGAACCGACACACGCTTGCGACGCAAAGATCTCTGCCCCCTGTTCCGCCACTCCGTTATCGCCCGCAGGCCCTGTTGATGGAAGACACGACGACCAGGTACTACACGGAGAACGCCCAGGCGTTCTTCGCCGACACCGTCGCCGTCTCCATGGACAGCCTCTACGCCCGCTTCCTGCCGCACATCCCGCCCGGCGGACACATCCTCGATGCCGGCTGCGGCTCGGGCCGGGACACCCTGGCATTCCTGCAAAAGGGCTACCGCGTCACCGCCTTCGACGCCTCGCCGACCCTCGCCGCCCTGGCCGAGCGCCACACGGGCCAGCCGGTCCAGGTGCTGCGCTTCCAGGACCTGGCGTGGCGCCGGGAATTCGACGGCATCTGGGCCTGCGCCAGCCTCCTGCACGTCCCCGCCGTGGACCTGCCCGAGGCCCTGGGCCGCCTCGCCCTGGCGCTGCGCCTGGGTGGCGTCCTCTACGCCTCCTTCAAGTACGGACGCGGCGAGCGCGAACATCGGGGCCGGAATTTCACCGACTTCGACGAGGCCGGGCTCCGGACCCTCCTGGGCCAGGTCCCGGACCTAACAGAACGGGAGACCTGGACCACCGAGGACCTGCGCCCCGGCCGCGCCGCCGAGCGCTGGCTCAACACCCTGCTGGCTGCCTGACCCATGGCCCAGCAACTCAGCACCGGCGGGGCCCGCGACCCCTTTCTGCCGCGCCTGCTGGCCGCCATCCGCCAGGCCAGCGAGATCGACCTGGCGGTGGCCTTCGTCAAGTCCAGCGGTCTGGCCCTGCTGTTCGGGGCCCTGTCCGACGCCATCCTGCTCCGCGGCGCCCGGCTGCGGGTGCTGACCAGCGACTACCTCGAAGTCACCGACCCGGCGGCCCTGCGCCGACTGTTGCTGCTCGCCGAGCGTGGGGCCGAGGTTCGCCTGTTTGAGGCCGGGAACCACAGCTTTCACCTCAAGGCATACATCTGTGTGCGCAGCGACCGGGGCCAGGCCCTGTGGGGCTCCGCCTTCATCGGGTCCAGCAACATCAGCCGCACCGCCCTGACCGACGGCCTGGAGTGGAACTTTCGCATCGACCACCCCGAGGACCTCAGCCACCCCGCGGCCAGCCACTTCCGGGAGATCCGCGAGGAGTTTCAGATCGTCTTCGATCACGGCAACGCCCGCACCCTGGATCACGCCTGGATCGACGCCTACGAGGCCCGCCGCCGGGTCCAACGCCTACCCCTGGCCCATGTCTGGGACGAGCCCGAGGAGCCCAGGCCCCAGCCCTCGCCGGTCCAGGCCGAGGCCCTGGCCGCCCTGGAGGCCACCCGGGCGGCGGGCTACACCCGCGGCCTGGTGGTCATGGCCACCGGGCTCGGCAAGACCTACCTCGCCGCCTTCGACAGCGAGCGCATGCAGGCGCGGCGCGTCCTCTTCGTCGCGCACCGGGAAGAGATCCTTCTCCAGGCCGAGGAGAGCTTCCAGCGGGTGCGCCCGAATGCCCGCATCGGTTGGTACACCGGCGGGCGCAAGGAGGACGCGGACCTGCTCTTCGCCTCCATCCAGACCCTGGGCCGTGCCGAACACCTGGCCCTGTTCGACCCGGCCCACTTCGACTATGTCGTAGTGGACGAATTCCACCACGCCGCCGCCCCCCTCTATCGGCGCCTGCTGCAACACTTCCGGCCCCGCTTCCTGCTCGGCCTCACCGCCACCCCGGAGCGCACCGACCAGTCGGACATCCTGAGCCTGTGCGACGACAACCTGGTCTACAGCCGCCGCCTGTTCGATGGGGTGGAACTGGGCCTGCTGTGCCCCTTCGTCTATTACGGCATCTACGACGAGACCGTGGACTACCAGGAGATCCCCTGGCGCAACGGTCGTTTCGACCCGACTGCCCTGTCCCACAAGCTGGCCACCCTGGGCCGCGCCAAGCATGCCCTCACCCACTGGCGCGACAAGGCCCAGGACCGCACCCTCGCCTTCTGCGTCTCCACCGCCCATGCCGACTTCATGGCCGAACGCTTCCGCAAGGAGGGCATCCGGGCCGCGGCGGTCTACGCGGGGTCCAGCCTGGACCGCGGCGACGCCTTGGAGCAACTGGAGCGCGGCGACCTGCAAGTGCTCTTCTCGGTGGACCTGTTCAACGAGGGGGTGGACCTGCCGGCCATCGACACCGTCATGATGCTCCGGCCCACCGAGTCCAAGATCCTGTTCCTGCAACAGCTCGGGCGCGGCCTGCGCCGACATGCGGGCAAGCGGCATCTGGTGGTCCTGGACTTCATCGGCAACCACAAGGGGTTCCTCAACAAACCCCAGGCCCTGTTCGACTGCGGCAGCCGTTACCAGGACCTGGCCGCCTTTGGCCGCCGCGTCCGGGACGGGCAACTCAAGCTCCCACCCGGCTGCTTCGCCAACTACGATCTCGCCATACTCGACTTCCTGACCCAGCTCAGCGGCAAGGGCCTGGAGACGGACTACCAGTCGCTGAAGGAGACCGCCGGCCGGCGCCCGACCCTCACCGAGGTCTATCGGGCCAGCGCCAACCTCAGAAACCTGCGCCGCGCAGGCAGCCACTGGTGGGCCCTGGTGCGCGACCAGGGCGACCTGGACCCGGCCGAGGCCGCCTGCCTGGAGCGACACGCGGGGTTCCTGCGGGAGGTCGAGACCACGGCCATGACCCGTAGCTTCAAGGCCATCCTGTTGGAGTCGTTCCTGGAACTCGACGGCTTTGCGACCCCGCCCCGGGTCGCGGACCTCGCCGACCGGGCCCTGCACGTCTTTCGCCGCCGTCGGGGCTTTGTCAGCGACATCCGGGAGGATCTGCGGGACCTGGACCGCATCGACCCGGCCAAGTGGCTGGCCTACTGGAGCGGCAACCCGATCAACGCCTGGACCGGCGGCAACCGCAAGGCGGAGGCCAAGCCCTGGTTCGAGGTCCGGGACGGGCGCTTCGCCCCGACCTTCGCGGTCGCCAAAGACGAACGCACGGTGTTTCAGGACATGGTCCAGGAGTTGGTGGACTACCGACTCGCGGCCTACGAGCCCCGGCTGGGGCTTGGCCCCGAGGCCGAGGCCCCGGTCGGGCCCGCAGCAGGCGAGGTCGCAGCCCAACCGCCAAGATCATCCCCTTCCACCGGCCTACCGCCCCGCCGAGCGACTGGCAGGAGGTCCCCTACTTCCCGAATCTGCGCATCGCCTGCGGCCACTTCCGCGCCGGCAGCGCCGTGGCCGAGACCACTTGCCACCTGGCCCCCGGCCATGGGCGCCTGGACCCCCAGCGTCACTTCGTCGCCCGGGCCATCGGCAACTCCATGAACGGTGGCAAGCAGCCGGTCCAAGACGGCGACTACCTGTTGCTGGAACTAATCGACTCGAACCGGGCCGGTTCCATCACCGGCACCACCGTTGTCGTCGAACGTCGGGAGGCAGGGGAGGATCAGTACCTACTGCGCCTGGTCACCAAAACTCCGGATGGCAGTTACATCCTCAAGGCCGTGAACCGGGACTATCCGGACTACGACGCGGACGAAGAGATGCAGACCCGGGCGAGATTGAAGGCGGTGCTCAGACCAGAGGATCTCTGGCCGACGGCCAACGCCGAAGAATCATGACCCCCAACACCCGCAAAAGCCATTGCCGACAGGAGATTAGCAACGGGGCACCCCGACCCCGCTGGTCGATCCTGTGCCCCTGTTGCCCAGCCAGAGCACCAAAGATCGGTTCAAGCACGATCTGGCTGCACTGATCGACCGATACCGGACGGTCTTGGAAGCCGAGTATCTTGCGACCCTGCTCACCAGCGAGATCGAGCGGCTCGGCAGCCCCATCGCTGCCAGGGGGGATTGGGGTCTTGACTTGTGCCATGGGCACAAGTCAAGACCTGACGCCAGATCTAGGCCAGGCAACCTTGCCTGTGGTGCCAGTGCTCACCGCCGCCTGGGTGTTGACCGCGAACTGGGCCAAATGGACATCGGTGCGGGCTAGGGCGGGTTTGGGTCCCGGCGTGGTGCGAAGCATCCCTTCCTGGATGCAGTCGCTACTGGACTTGTCCATGCAGGCCTATCCGACAGGCGACGATCCAGCACAGGGCGGCCCAAGCCGTCCCGCCGGCCCAACCGGCCAGGACGTCCGTGGGCCAATGGACACCCAGATAGACCCGGCTTATGCCGACCAGGACCGTGGCCACCGCGGCGCAGGCGATGAGGTAGAGGCGTATCGCCCGGCGCTCGTGCACCAAGGCCAGCAAGGCACCCCCGGTGAGGTAGACGATGGCCGAGAGCATGGAGTGTCCGCTCGGGAAGCTCGCCGTCTGCACCAGGGATCCGTGGGAGATCAGATCCGGTCGCGGGCGCTGGAACCCGGCCTTGAGGGCCAGGCTAACCAGCAGGCCGCCGCCGATGGCGAGCAGCACATACAGAGCGGCGCGGCGCATCCCCCGCAGCCACAGATAGCCCAGGATGGCGAGGGTCAGGAGGCTTAAGACCCCCACCCCGCCGAGGCCGGTGAAGTCTCGGAAGGCCTCCTCCACCCAGGCCGGTCCAATGGGCTGCTGCGGGTTCCCCTGGGCACGCATGGCGATCAGGATGCGTTCGTCCAGGTGCAGCGTATCGCCCTCCACCACCTCTTCGGCAATGGCGAAGAAGGCCAGGGCGCCGAGGATCGCGAGGGCGGCGGCGATCCAGGTGAAGCGTTGCAGGACCAGGTGCTGCGGGACTGATGGTCTCGGGTTCATGGGTTTTGGGTCCTCAAGCTCGCTACACCACCAACCGCCCTACCCCATCGGCGACCCGAACCTCGGCCCGCGTCCAGACATTGAAGGGGGTCACCTCACGAAACGGAAGATACGGCATGTTAACCGGAAGATAACTTTTGTCTTACGGCCGCAGTTCAGGGTATACGCCGGAATGACTGGCGGTGTGTGCGCCAACTGAAGGTCAGGCCGTCGGCGGAAAGAGCGAAAGGTTGGGGTTGGTTTCCCTTCGCCCGAGATCTGTGACCCGACCTCCCGGACACCCATCGAGCCGGCCAGCCCTCGCCGTACGATTTTTCCGTTTCGTGAGCGGACCCCGCTCTGTCGCGCTCACCCGGGCCCCATCCCAGCGCCTTCGACGGGGCCCGCGGCCGCTCTCGGGCAGGGGCCGCAGGCCGGGACGACGATGAATCCCTCCCCGACGTCACCGTAGGTCTTGAAGCGACCAGCCAGGAGCGCCTGGGCGGCCAGGGCGCAGAGGGCGGCATCGACCAGATCGATATTGGCCAGCGGTACCGTGGCAATGCCCACCTCACGGAGCAGCGCGCGGCGCACGACGCCCTTCCCGCGGGCGGGCACGACCCTTCCGGCAAGGGCGCAGGCGACCGCTTGAGGGAAGGTCTCGCAGCAGATCGGGCCGGCGGCGGCATTGCCCCCGTCGAACAGCCGGAAGTGCGCTTCGATGACCCGGTAAAGAGCGGCCCCATTGAGCATCCAGCGATAGAAGTCGCGGCCCGCGGCCGCCTCCAGGCTCGGGGTGGCAAAGGCATGGATGCCCTCGGCGGCAAGGGCGCGTTCGGCGGGCCTGGCCCTACCGGTGCGGCTCCAGCGACAGGGGGCATCGATAGCGACGGCCCGGGCGCCGACCTGGACGCACCAGGCGGCCACGGCCAGCGGGTCCGGCGACGCAAACTGGTCGAGATAGAGCCCATCCCGGAGGGCCACGGCGTGGAAGCCCTTGCGGGGGCCGCCGACATCGATCCCGACCACGACGGTCTCCGGGATCGGTGCGCACCCTGCTCCGCCCTGAGGGCCTGGCTTCATCGCCGCCACGGCATCAGCACCGGGAACGGGCGTTCCGCGCATTCGGTCGCGTGGTGGACATTTCGTTCCTGTGGCGCTCTGTGGCGTGGGCCCGTCATCCTCCGGCAGGATTCAGTGCGGCCTGATTCCAAGGAGGTTGCGGACCCGCTTCCAGGGATGCACGGCCACCGGGGCCTCCCCGGCCTTCCGGTCGAAGAAGAATCCGGTCGAGGAGCCGCCGTCGAGGTTGATGGCCTGATCGACCCGCCAACTGGTCAAGGCACCCGGCGCGGCGAGAGATTGCCCAAGCTCGCCAAGGGTGAGCGTGCTCAGGGTGGCGCCGAGCACCCAGCGCCCGCGCCCATCTGTGGCGACAAAGGTCCGGCGCCGGGGATCCGACGTGGAAAGGCCCCGCACCGCCTGACCCCCTTCCACCAGGTAGGGGCCGGTCTGCAACAAGGCGGTGATGCCCGGGTGATCCTGGAACTGGGCCCGCCGGACGATGTGGGTGCCCCTGCCATCGCCGTAGACCACGCCACTGAGGAGTTTCGCGGTCTCGAACCGGTTGATCCGTGTCCCCCGCGAGATCACCAGCCCGGATGGCCGCCAGTCCGGATGAAAAAAGCCGCCGTTCACCCCCGCGACACAGCCCTGGGCCCGGAAGGCGTCCCCCAGGGTCGGATAGGCGGGCTCGGGACCGGCCCCGAGATCGACAACCTCCAGGCGAAACGCCCGAGAGGTGAAAAATGCCAGGTGCGCAGTGACCTGCCTGCCGTCGGATGGACGGACCGCCGTGCGTTTGGCGTAGAACAGGTCCGAGGTGCTGTCCCGGCGGTCCGGTTCCACGGCGGGCTTCCATTCCGCGGCGAGCGCGTTGGGGGCAACCGCGAGCAGGAGGCAGAGGAGAAGGTGTGACGAGGTCATGAGGCGAGCTGTGCTTGGCTTCATGCAGCCGCGACCAGTTCCCGAATGTCGGGTAGATTCTCCGCGGCCTGGCCGAGTTCCGGCTGATCGTGCAGGAGATCGATCGCCCGACCCAGGCGCCGGCCCGCTCTGGCCGCAGCCCCACGCTCCGGGTACTCGCGCAAGGCGTCGTTGATGACCCACCCCTTGGAACGGTGCAGGCGGGCGGCAGGCGATTCCAGTCGGCTCAACATGTCGTCCGGCACCCGGATACTGGTCATGCCCATCAGGATGCTCCTGGCGGATGTAGTTCACCGCATTCTATATGCTGGCTCGGTTGACTGGGGCCCTGGTCCGATCCGATCCTGTCGCAATGCACGGCAGCAAGCAGCCGGTCCAGGATGGCGACTACCTGCTGCTGGAGCTGATCGACTCCGCCCGGGCTGGCTCCATCACCGGGACCACTGTCGTCGTCGAGCGACAGGAGACCGGGGAGGACCAGTACCACCCACTCAAAGAGGACACTGCCTTGGACGACCAAAACCGCATCGAGATCGAGGCCGCCGCGTTCCGCGGCCTGGTGGAACATCTGCAAAGGCGCACGGACGTGCAGAACATCGACCTGATGAATCTGGCCGGCTTCTGCCGCAACTGCCTGAGCAAGTGGTACCTGGCCGCCGCCGCAGAGCGAGGGGTCGAACTGGACTATGCGGCCGCCTGCGAGGCGGTCTACGGCATGCCCTATGCGGACTGGAAGCAGCGCTACCAGAGGGAGGCGAGTCCCGAGCAGCAGCAGGCCTTCGAGGCGACCAAGCCCCTTCATGCCTATGTGAGCGGCCACCACAAGGGCTGAGTTGGGGGTCGCCGACGTCGGACGCGGGCGGCGGAAACCGGCCCCGCATGGCCGTGGGTCATTCCAAGGCATAACATATGCGACGCAACGGGCGTATTGCAGCCGACTGTTTCCAGTTCTTGCCAGAGCAGCACCCAAGGGGCGGCCATGAAAACTCCAAAAAGTCTCGAACCGCTGGTGCGCGACGGCCTGATCGATGAAGTCATACGCCCGCTCAAGAGCGGTAAGGAGGCGGCCGTCTATGTCGTGCGCTGTGCGGGCGAGGTCTGCTGCGCCAAGGTCTACAAGGAGGCCAACAAGCGGGGCTTCCATAAGCAGGCGTTGTATCAGGAAGGACGCAAGGTGCGTAACAGTCGGCAGGCCCGAGCCATGGAAAAGGGCACGCGCTGGGGGCGCGAACAGCAGGAAGAGGTGTGGCAAAACGCCGAGGTCGATGCCCTGTATCGCCTCGCCGCCGCCGGGGTGCGTGTGCCCCAACCCCATAACTTCATCGACGGCGTGTTACTCATGGAACTGGTCGCCGATGAACACGGGGCCGCGGCGCCCAGGCTCGGCGACCTTGACCTGACCGGCGCCCAGGCGCTGGAGTATCACGGGCTGCTGATCGCAGAGGTAGTCAAGATGCTCTGTGTCGGAATCGTCCACGGCGACCTGTCGGAATTCAATATCCTGGTTGATACCCATGGCCCGGTGATCATCGATCTGCCCCAGGCAGTCGATGCGGCGGCCAACAACAATGCCGCCAGGATGTTGGAGCGCGATGTCAACAACCTCGCGGCCTGGTTCGGGCGTTTTGAGCCGGAACTGCTTGCCACCAGTTATGGCAAGGAGATCTGGCACATCTACGAGAGCGGCAATCTGACACCCGACGTCAAACTCACCGGCCATTTCAAGAACAGCAACAAACACGCCGACCTGGACAGCATCATGAGGGAAATCAATGATGCGCGAGACGAGGCGATCCGGCGAAAAGAACACCTCGCAAACCTGTGATCGCAACCAAGGCATTTCGTCGCAGATGAACGACCATCAGCCCGGCAATCCGCTGCACGGCATTACCCTGGAAGCGTTGCTGGTCCGACTCGTCGCGGATTATGGATGGCAGGAATTGGGCCGCCGCATCGACATCGCCTGCTTCAATCATGAGCCAAGCATCAAGTCCTGCCTGAAGTTCTTGCGTAAGACCCCCTGGGCCAGGGCCAAGGTCGAAGCGTTGTACCTGCACACGAGATGAGGTTGGCTCGTTTCCATGTGATCGGACTACCCCGGCACGGCTGGCACCCTCATAAGAGCTGTCGCATGTTAACGGCAAGTTTCCGCCCAGACGGCGGAGGAGATGTCCAGCGTGGAGACCGGACCCGGCCCGATGCCGGCCGCTACGGCCCCAAGCACGCGGCTTGATGCGGCCACCGCAGGTCCTGCCATCCTGCGCCTGGGCGGGTCCTGGCGCTTGGAGCGGTCTCTGCCGGAGATCGACGACCTGGCCGGGGACCTGGACGCGATCACCCCGGCCCCGTCTGCCCTGGTGCTGGATTGTTCCGGGCTCACGGATTGGGACTCCGGCCTTGTGGCCTATCTCCTCGGGGTAAGGGACCTGGCGATGCAGCGGGACCTGCCAATGGACGAGGCCGGGTTACCCGACGGGGTGCAGGGGTTGCTGCGCCTGGCCACCGCGGTCCCGGATCGCTCCGGGGGCAAGCCCGCCGCCCTCGACGGCAGTTTCCTGCGCGAGGTGGGCGCGGAGGCCTTGGGCCTGATCCGCTCCACCGGCGAGATCATGGAATTTCTCGGGGAGGTGGCCCTGTCTCTGCGCCGTCTGATCCGGGGCCAGGCCCGGTTGCGCAGGGCCGACCTGTGGCTGGCGATCCAGGAGGCCGGGGCCCAGGCCCTGCCTATCGTCAGCATGGTCAGCTTTCTCGTGGGGATGATCCTCGCCTACGTCGGGGCCCAGCAGCTCGCCAAGTTCGGGGCCCGCATCTTCGTGGCGGATCTGGTGGGACTTGCCACGGTCATCCAGATGGGGGCCCTGGTCACCGCCATCGTACTGGCCGGGCGCACCGGGGCCGCCTACGCGGCCCACATCGGGACCATGCAGGTCAACGAGGAGGTGGATGCGCTCCGTACCCTGGGCCTCTCCCCCATGGACTTCCTGGTCCTGCCGCGGATGCTGGCCCTGGTGCTGATGACCCCGCTGCTGACCGTTTACTCCGATCTCATGGGTATCCTCGGCGGGGCCCTGGTTGGGGTCCTGGTGGGGGGCCTCAGCCTCACCGAGTACTTCAACGAGACCCAGGCCGCCATTGGCCTGAACCATGTCATCCAGGGGCTCATCAGCGCCGCCTTCTACGGGGCCATCGTCGCCGTCTCCGGCTGCCTGCGCGGGATGCAGTGCGGGCGCAGCGCCGCGGCCGTGGGCGAGGCGACCACCTCCGCGGTGGTCACTGCCATCGTCTTCATCGTCATCGCCGCGGCGGTCCTGACCGTGGTCTTCAACGCCATGGGGTTGTCGTGAGCACCCCGACCGGGGAGTTCCAGGTCCGTGTAGAGGGGCTTTCCGTCGCCTACGGTGACTTTTCGGTCCAGCAGGACCTGAACTTCGGCATCCGCCGCGGCGACGTCTTCATCGTCATGGGGCCGAGCGGCTGCGGCAAGACCACCGTCATGCGCAGCCTCATCGGGCTGCTGGCCCCGACGGCGGGTCGGGTCCTCTATGGGAGCGAGAGTCTGTGGGAGGGCGACGCCTCCGAGCGGGCGTGCCTGATGCGGCGCAACGGGGTCATGTACCAGAGCGGGGCCCTCTGGTCCTCCCTGACCCTCGGCGAGAACGTCGGCCTGCCCCTGGAGCAATACACCGATCTCTCGCCCCGCCAGATCCGCGACATTGCCGCCTACAAGCTGGCCCTGGTGGGGCTAAAGGGGTTCGACGACTTCTACCCGGCCCAGGTCAGCGGCGGGATGCAGAAGCGGGTGGGGGTGGCCCGGGCCATGGCCCTGGACCCGGATACCCTGTTCTTCGACGAGCCCTCCGCCGGGCTCGACCCCATCAGCGCCCGCCACCTCGACAATCTGATCCTGCAACTGCGTGACGGGCTCGGTACCACCATGGTGGTGGTCACCCATGAGCTGGCGAGCCTGTTGGCCATCGGCGACGACGCCGTCTTTCTCGATGCGGAGACCAAGACCATGTTGACCACCGGCAAACCCAGCGAGCTGCGGGACCACTGCCCGGATGCACGGGTGCGGGCCTTTCTCACCCGCGGCGAGGCAGCGCCATGAGCAAACAAGCCAACCCGACGGTTATCGGCGGCTTCGTCCTGGGGGCCTTGGTCCTGGTAGTCGTCGGCATCCTGGTCTTCAGCAGCGGGGTCTGGTTCAAACATCGGGTGGCCATGGTGACCTACTTCCCAGGCTCGGTGCAGGGCCTCGCCGTCGGGGCCCAGGTCCAGTTCCAGGGGGTCGAGATTGGCCAGGTCACGGGCATCAGGGTGAACTATGTGCCGGGGGAGAACGGCTTTCGCATCCCGGTCGCCTACGACATCTGGCCGGACAGCCTCGGCGCTATTGATCCCGGGGAGAAGGACCTGGACCCCGGTGCCTTCGCCAAGCGCCTGGTGGTGGAGCGCGGACTGCGTGCCAAGCTCGAGCCGGTGAGTCTGGTCACCGGGCAGTACATGGTATCCCTCAGCCTGGGTGCAACCAGTCCACCCATCTACATCGGCGCGGCGGATGGCGCCATCGAGATCCCGGCCGTCGAGTCCACCCGCGAGCGCGTTATGGACATGCTTGAGAAGGTCCCCCTCGACCGACTGGCAGACGAGGCCACCGGGGCCCTGATGGCGATCCGCCAACTGATGGACTCGGGGGACATCCAGGCCCTCATCGCCCACACCGACGACAGCGTGGGGCGTATCGGCAAGCTGGCGGATGGCATCGAGGCCCAGGTCAAGACCCTCGGGGAGCGTGTCGATCACACCCTCGGCGACTATGCCCAACTCGCCACGACCCTCAACGCCCGCGTTGGCGGCCTGGCGGACCGCATCGAGGCCGCCAGCGCCGAGGTGACGCGCCTGGCCCAGCACCTGGACACCCAGGTCGATCCCTTGAGCGCCCGGGCCTCCGCGGCCCTGGGGCAGACGGAACGCACCCTGGCGACGGCGCAAGGCCTGCTGGCCAAGGGTTCGGATCTGCGCGTCGGCATTGACCAGTTGCTCCAGTCCGCCACAAGTGCCGCGCGCTCCCTGCGCGACCTCGCCGATTACCTGGAGCGTCACCCCGAGGCCCTGTTGCAGGGCAAGCGCTAGCGAGGCTTCGCCTCAGAGGTTGTGAGATACGCGTCTTCAACGGGCGAACCCGCGGTTTCCAGTAGGTTGGGCCGACGCAGGAGGCCCAACAATCCGAGGGTTACATTGGCCTTGTCGTTGGGCCTCGTTCCTCGGCCCAACCTACAGGGGGTTCTTTCACAACCTCTCAGTCCATCGGGATTCCCACGGCGACGGGCTTGCCCTGACCAACGGCCGGTCCGCTCGCCTGGACCCCCGTGGGTACGGGGCAGGACCCGGCTGAGAAGATCTGGGCGCGCTCCTTGGCCCGGCGGCTAGGCGACAGCCGCCATAGCCCCTTCACGTCCAGCCGCCCCACCAGCTTCTGAATCGCGCACTCGCAGGCATCCCGGGCCCCATCCACCAGGGCACTGCGCGACCCCAGGATGGCTGCAACGCCAAGCTCGGGATTGGCCGCCGCAGCCCGTGCGCGGAGCACCTCGCCGGTGAGGGCCGAGACCACGCACTCCATCTGGGCCACCTGCCGCAGGACCCGGTTGTCCTCATCCGCAAACAGGTCGCGCTCGATCTCAGCGCCCTTGCTGCGCCACTTCTTGCCCAGAGGGCTGGCATAGAACCGGTTGACCTGGGTCAGCTCGCCCACGCTGAAGGTCGCCTTGAAGCTGGCGGCCAAGCGCTTGCCCATGCGCCGCTGCAACTCCGACGGCTGCCCCCGCTCCGCCAGGGAGCCGTAGAGGACGCTGCTGTAGGTCGTCTGGACCTTACGCCCCAAAGGCGTATCGAAGAAGGCCACCAGTTCGCTCAACTCTGCCTCGCTGAAGGCATCTGCATAGCGCCCGGCGAGCATCTGCTGCACCCGCGCCATTCCCTCCTCGCCCTGGCGCTTGACAAGATACTCGGCGGTATCCCGCGGGTCGCCAGGGGCAAAGAGCCGCTCCAACATCGCCGTGACATAGATATCGGACATGACCACCGCCAGGCGCATGGCCGGACCGGTCGGGCCGCCGGGGACGCTGGCACAGCCGCTAAAGACCAGGGCAACGGCCAGAGCGAGCCACAGGCCTGGGATACGGGGATGACTGGATCTCGACACGGGACAAACTCCTTCGCCGCAGCGCCGGCCCTAATGGGCGTCGCCCACCGGGCGTAGCGCAGCAGACGAAATCAGCACGTTGAAGTGGGTGCTCCAGACGGCAGCGGTGGGGTAGAGGCTGAGATCGACCCCAGTTGGGATGGCGTAACCCTGGGCCCCGGCGAACCCCTGGAGGGCGCCCAGGTCTACGAACATGGACTCGTCCACCCGGGTGTCGGGACCAACCTCCGGCAGGGGTGTCAGATAGAGGCGATAGCCTGGCCCCGGTCCAACCTCGAAGTCCGGCGCTAGTTCCAGCCGGGTTTGGGAGAGGCGTAGGCTGCCGGACCCATAGTGGATCGGGTCCTTGGGGTCGGGCTGCCCGAAGCGGCCCTCCGCCAGGATCGTCCCCATGGGAGCTGCCGCGGACCCAGCGGGCATGAGCGCGGGGAACAACTCGGGGAAGGTGGCCAGTCCGAGGCCAAAGCCGAAGATGGAACCGAAGATGGCGCCAACCACAAGGCCGGCCGTGCGCTGTTTCATGCAAACCCTCAACTACGTCGCCCCGGCGGCGCAGGCGGCGGTGCCAAGGTCGGAGCGCGCAGTGTACCAGAGCGGGGCCACCAACCGGCCCCCGGGACAGGGATTAGGGCGATAGCGGGCCGGCGCGGGCGTCACTCCAAACCCAGACACAGATACTTGATGTCCAGGTACTCCTCGATTCCGTACCGCGAACCTTCCCGTCCGAACCCGGACTGTTTGACCCCGCCGAAGGGGGCCACCGCCGTGGAGATGACCCCGGCATTGACCCCCACCATGCCGTACTCAAGGGCCTCCGCCACCCGCCAGACCCGGGCCAGGTCGCGGCTGTAGAAGTAGGCCGCCAGCCCATACTCGGTGGCATTGGCCAGGGCAATGGCCTCCGCCTCATCGCCGAAGCGCAACAGCGGTGCCACGGGTCCGAAGGTCTCCTCCCGCGCGATCAACATGTCGGGGGTGACGTCCGCCAGCACCGTCGGCTGGTAGAAGGTCCCTCCCAGGGCGTGGCGCGCACCGCCGGCGAGGACCCGCGCCCCCTGCCCTACCGCATCGGCAACCTGGGACTCGACCTTGGCCAGGGCAGCGGTATCGATCAGCGGCCCCTGGGTGACGCCCGCATCGGTCCCGGGTCCGACCCGCAGCTCCCCGACCCTGGCCGCCAGGCGCTCGGCGAAGGCGTCGTAGATCCCGGTCTGGACCAGGATGCGGTTGGCGCAGACACAGGTCTGCCCGGAGTTGCGGTACTTGGACTGGAGTGCCCCCTCCACGGCAGGCTCCAGATCCGCGTCATCGAAGACGATGAATGGCGCGTTTCCTCCCAACTCCAGGGACAGGCGCTTGAGGGTATCGGCGCACTGGCGCATCAGGAGCCGCCCGACTTGAGTGGACCCGGTAAAGCTCAACTTGCGCACCGTCGGATTGCCCGTCAGCTCCCCCCCGATGGGTTCGGGCTGGCCCGTGACCACGTTGAAGACCCCTGGCGGCAGCCCCGCCCGTTCCGCCAGGACCGCCAGTGCCAGGGCCGACAGGGGGGTCTGTTCCGCCGGCTTCACCACCAGGGTACAGCCCGCCGCCAGGGCGGCACCCGCCTTGCGGGTGATCATGGCCACGGGGAAGTTCCAGGGGGTGATGGCGGCACAGACACCCGACCGGCTGCTTGAGCACCAGAATGCGCCGGCCAGCCTGCTGCGTCGGTATGATGTCGCCGTAGACCCGTCGCCCCTCTTCCGCGAACCAGTCGATGAAGGAGGCACCGTAGGCGATCTCCCCGCGGGCCTCGGCAAGCGGCTTGCCCTGTTCCGCGGTCATGATCCGGGCCAGGTCCTCGGCGTGGGCCAGGATCAGGTCATGCCAGCGCCGCAAGAGCGTGGATCGCTCTGCCGCGGTCAGCCCGCGCCAGGCCGGCCAGGTGTCCTGAGCCGCGGCGACGGCCCGGCGGGTCTCCGCCGCGCCCAGGTCCGGGACCCGGGCAATGGTTGCCCCGCTGGCCGGGTCGGTCACTGTAAGCCAGCGGTCAGTGTCCCCCTCGATCCAGGCGCCGCCGACATAGCAGCGCTCGCGCAGGAGGTCTGGGTCTTGAAGCTGCAAGTGTCACCTACGGCTCATACGCCAGATTCTGTCCCAACCACTTCTCGATGACGGGGATGGCCATGCCCTTGCGCTCGGCATAGTCCGCCACCTGGTCCCGATTGAGTTTGCCGACCGCGAAGTAGCGCGCCTCGGGGTTGGCCAGGTAGAGCCCGGAGACTGCCGCCGTCGGCACCATGGCCTTGGATTCGGTGAGCCAGATCCCGGTCCGGGCCTGTGCCTCCAGCAGCCGCCAGAGGGTGTCCTTCTCGGTGTGGTCCGGGGATGAGGGGTAGCCGATGGCCGGGCGTATGCCCTGGTAGCGCTCCTCGATCAGGTCCTCGTTGGCCAGGTCCTCGTGCTCCGCGTAGCCCCACCAGCGGGTACGGACCTGGTGGTGGAGCATTTCCGCCAGGGCCTCCGCGAGGCGGTCGGCGATGGCCTTGAGCATCAGCGCCGAGTAGTCGTCGTGATCGGCCTCGAAGCGCGCCACATGGGCGTCGATGCCCTCCCCGGCCGTGCAGGCGAAGCCGCCAATGTAGTCGTTGAGACCGGTCTCCACCGGGGCCACCCAGTCCGCCAAACACTCGTTCCACTTACCAGGCGGTTGGCGGCCCTGCTTGCGCAGGTTGTAGAAGGTGGCCACGGGTTCACCGCGGGCCTCGTCGGCGTAGATCAGGATGTCGTCGCCCTCGGCGTTTGCGGGGAAGATTCCGATAACGGCGCGAGCGGCGAGCCACTTCTCGTCGATTACCTGCTCCAGCATAGCCAGGGCATCGGCGAAGAGTTTACGCGCCTCCTCCCCCTTCTCCGCGTCATCGAGGATCTGCGGGTACCGCCCCTTGAGCTGCCAGGCGTGGAAGAAGAAGGTCCAGTCGATGTAGCGGGCAATCTCCCGCAGCGGGATCTCGGAGAGTGTGATGAGCCCGAGTTGGTTCGGCGTCGGCGGGGCATAGTGGTCCCAGTCGATGGGGACCCGGTTGGCCCTCGCCTCGGTGAGCGGGATCAGGTCGCGGGCCTCGTCGCGGGCGGCGCGGCGCACCCGCACGGCCTCGTATTTGGTGGCGATGCCGGCCACGTAGCCATCGCGCAGGTCCTTGGATAGCAGGCTGCCGGCTACGCCCACGGCGCGGGAGGCATCCTTCACATGCACCACCGGCTGACCGTACTGGGGGGCGATCTTGACCGCCGTGTGCAACTCCGATGTGGTCGCCCCGCCGATCAGCAGCGGGATGCTGAAACCTTGGCGCTGCATCTCACGGGCCACATGGACCATCTCATCCAGCGAGGGCGTGATGAGCCCGGACAGGCCGATGATGTCAACCTTCTCCTCCCGGGCCCGTTGCAGGATCTTCTCCGCCGGGACCATGACGCCTAAGTCGATGACCGCATAGTTGTTGCACTGGAGGACCACGCCGACGATGTTTTTGCCGATGTCGTGGACATCGCCCTTGACCGTGGCCATGAGGATGCGACCCTGGGTATCCCCCTCGCACTTTTCCGCGGCCAGGTAGGGCTCCAGATAGGCGACCGACTTCTTCATCACCCGGGCAGACTTGACGACCTGGGGCAGGAACATCTTGCCCTCGCCGAACAGATCGCCGACGTGGTTCATGCCGTCCATCAGCGGCCCCTCGATGACGTCGATGGGGCGGCCCAGGAGCTGCCGGGCCTCTTCCGTGTCCGCGTCGATGTAGTCGGTGATGCCCTTGACCAGGGCGTGACTGATGCGCTTGCCCACGTCCCAATCGCGCCAGGCCAGGTCCTTGGTGCTCTCGGCGGCGGCCCCGCCGCCCTTGTACTTGGGGGCCAGGTCGATGAGGCGGTCGGTGGCGTCCGGGCTGCGATTGAGGATGACGTCCTCCACCGCCTCGCGCAGCTCCGCGGGGATCTCGTCATAGACCGCGAGCTGGCCGGCATTGACGATCCCCATGTCCATCCCGGCGCGAATGGCGTGGTAGAGGAAGACGGAGTGGATCGCCTCCCGCACCGGGTCGTTGCCGCGGAAAGAAAACGACACGTTGGACACCCCGCCGGAGACCTTGGCGTAGGGCAGGTGCTCCTTGATGCGGCGGGTCGCCTCGATGAAGTCCACCGCGTAATTGTTGTGCTCCTCGATTCCCGTCGCCACGGCGAAGATGTTGGGGTCGAAGATGATGTCCTCGGGCGGGAACCCAATCTCGCTGACCAGGATGCGGTAGGCCCGGGCGCAGATCTCGAACTTACGGTCTTGGGTGTCGGCCTGACCCTGCTCGTCGAAGGCCATGACAACGACCGCCGCCCCATAGCGCCGGCACAGCCGGGCATGGGTGCGGAAGGCGTCCTCGCCCTCCTTCATGCTGATGGAGTTGACGATGGGCTTGCCCTGGACGCATTTCAGCCCCGCCTCGATGACCGACCACTTCGACGAGTCGATCATGATCGGGACCCTGGCAATGTCCGGCTCGGCGGCGATCAAGTTCAGAAACCTGGACATGGCCGCCTGCGAGTCGAGCATCGCCTCGTCCATGTTGATGTCGATGACCTGGGCCCCGCTCTCCACCTGCTGCCGGGCCACATCCAGGGCGGCATCGAAGTTGCCGTCCAGGATCAGGCGCTTGAACTTTGCAGAGCCGGTGACGTTGGTACGCTCGCCGACGTTGATGAAGGTGGCCGTGCTGCGGGTGGCGGTGGTCATGGTTGCTCGCGGAAGGGGTTCTCGACCGTGACGCCGTCGAAGTCGCGGCCGTCCTGGAGGTCTTCTGTGTAGAGGACTCGGGCCTTGGCGCGCCGGGCGGCCTCAACGATGAGTGCATCCCAGATGGAAATCCGATCGCGTCGGTGAAGGGCGATGGCGGCAAGAACCAAGGCGCCGTCCTCCGTCACCAAGGGGTACCGGGCCAGTTCGCGCACCGCCTGCTCGGCCGTTTCCGGGTCCAGCGGCGTCGCCAGCTTGCGGGTCGCGACGCTGAAGAACTCGCGTAGCACCTGGGTGCTGACCGCCAATTCGCCGTCGCCGCCGACACGGTCGATCAAGGCGATGGCCTGGGTCTGCCTGATGCCGGCATCCCGGTCGTAGGCGTAGACGAAGACGTTGCTATCGGCGAAATACCGGACGGTCATAGATGTCCTCGCGCGTCCAGGTGCGACCCTCGGGCCCCGAACCAGCCGTGGATGCGCGGGCCAAGGTCAGGATGCGATCCGTCGCCTCGCGGGCCGCGGCCTTGCGATCCGCGTAGCTGTGCAAGAAGTCGCGCACCACGGCGTTGACCGAGGTGTGCTCCGCAACCGCACGCATGCGTGCCCGCTGCAAGGTTTGGTCGTCGATGCTGATGGTCAGGTTCATGGCGTTGAGCCCAAGAGATACCGCAGGCCTAGACTTTAGCACGGGACCCGTGCGTGTGGCAGCTATGCTGCTTTCAGGTTGGCGCCGCACTGGACGGTAAAGGAACCCTCGCGCCCGGTCGCCTTCAAACCCGGATCACACGCCCCGGCGCACACCGCCACCTGCGGATCGCGGGTCACAGTCGCATGGGTTCGGTCGCCGCCTGGGCGACCAGCAAGCGGTCGAAGGGGTCGTGGTGATGGTCGGACAGTCGCTCCAGCGCCGCGGCTGGAGCTTCGTGACGAGGCAACCTGGTGCGAGGAAACGAGGTGCAGGGTCCGCACAGCGAACCCGCAGGGCTTGATGCCCGCTACCAATAGGCCAATACCCGTCCGCCCTCGACCTTGTGCTCGAACAGCCGCAGGGGTCTGTTGCCGATCTCCACGCAGTCGCCACTCTCCACGTCGAAGACCCAGTGGTGCTTGGGGCAGGTGAGTTTGGTCCCGTCCAGGGCCAGGTGGGGGATGTCTGTGACCTGGTGCGGGCAGCGGGAGTCGTAGACCTTGAGCAGGTCCCCCTTGCGGTAGACGAACAGGTGCCGACCCTCGGCGGGGAGGAAGCTGATCTGTCCGTCGGGCAGGTCGGCCAGGGCGGCGATGTCATGCCACTGGGCCGGCGCGTCCAGGTTCTCCGGGCGGAACTCCGGGATATCCATGGCCAGCAGGATGTCCGTCGCCCAGACGATCTTGGCCAGGCCCAGTACCGGGAAGGCCATGAGCAGGGCATCGATGATCTCGTTGGGGCTGGCACCGTTGCGCAGGGCCCGCATGAGGTATTGCTTGAAGCCGGGTTCGGTCTGGACCGCCACCTTGGTGATGACGGAGATCAGGTCGCGGGTGCGGGGATCGAGGTGGTCGCCGGCCCTCTTGAGGAACTTAAAGTAGGCGCCCATGGCGTCGGGGCGAGTGGCGACCAGATAGTTGAGTGCATCGCTCATGGCGATCTCCTGCGGGTTGGGTTACGACAGGCGCCTGCGGGTGCGGTACCCGGGTGCCGGCGCGGATTATCCGCCCACAGTGGACGTGACGCGACTGCGCCTAGCTCTGGCCGCCCTTGTCCTTTGCCTTGCCCCGGCCGGTGCCCAGGGGAAAACCGGCAGCGCGCAGGAAGTCCTGCTGCAGATCGGCCCACAGCTCGACATTGCGTTGGGTGGCGCGGGTCACGGCCTCCAGCGGGTTCTCGCCCCAGGTCTCCTGCATCTGCTGTTGCTGCTTGGCGAACAGGTCCAGGGAGTCCTCCAGGTAGCGGGTGAACAGCCCCTGCAGGGTGCCGCCGTAGAAGCGGATGATCTGGGCCAGCATGGTGGCGCTGAACAGCGGCTGACCACCGGATTCCTCCTCCAGCATGATCTGGAGAAGGATGGCGCGGGTGATATCCGCGTCATTGGCGGTATCGACGACGCGCAGTGGAATGCAGTGCATCACCAGGTCGCGCACGTCGGAGACGGTTATGTAACGACTCACTTCCGTGTCGTAGAGACGGCGGTTGGGGTACTTTTTGATAATTCGGGTTGTCGGCATGGCTTGGTCCCTCGGGTCGATCTGAGAGTCGAGACAGGGCCTTAGTGTACCCCAGTGGTCCGCAGTAGCCCCGACTGGGGTAGGGACATTCGGCGCCGAGGGAGCTGCCTGGGCCCGTCCGCGGCGGGATGCGCCCCGCACCGGGGCGGCCCCGCCTGTCCGGACGGTCAGACCCGCTCCACCGCCAGAGCGACGCCCTGGCCGCCACCGATGCACAGCGTCGCGAGGCCCTTTTTGGCATCGCGACGCTGCATCTCATAGAGCAGGGAGACCAGGATCCGTGCCCCCGAAGCCCCGATGGGGTGGCCGATGGAGATGGCCCCGCCATTCACGTTGACCTTGGAAAGGTCCCAGCCCATTTCGTGGTTGACGGACATGGCCTGCGCCGCGAAGGCCTCGTTGGCCTCGATCAGGTCCAGGTCCGCCGGGGTCCAGCCGGCCTTCTCCAGGCACTTGGTGGAGGCGGGGATGGGGCCTGTGCCCATGATGGCTGGATCCACACCGACGCTGGCGAAGGCGACCAGGCGGGCGATGGGCTTGAGACCCAGCGCTGCGGCCTTGGACTCGCTGGTGACGATGACCACGGCGGCGCCGTCGTTGAGCCCGGAGGCATTGCCGGCGGTTACGGTGCCTTCCTTGTCAAAGGCCGGGCGTAGCTTGCTGAGGCCCGCCGCAGTGGTCCCTGGACGCGGGAATTCGTCAGTCTTGAAGATCAGCGGGTCGCCCTTGCGCTGGGGGATGGTCACCGGGACTATTTCTTCGTCGAAGCGCCCGGCCTTCTGGGCCGCCTCGGTCTTCTGTTGGGAGCCGGCGGCGAACTCGTCTTGAGCGGCGCGGGTGAAGCCGTACTTCTTGGCAATGTTCTCCGCCGTGGTGCCCATGTGGTAGTTGTTGAAGGCGCACCAAAGCCCATCGACGATCATCGTATCGACCATCTTCCAGTCGCCCATGCGCTGGCCCTCACGGGAGCGCGGCAGGGCATGGCAGGACTGGCTCATGCTCTCCTGGCCGCCGGCGATGACAATCCCGGCGTCGCCGCAGGCGACGGCCTGCATGGCCAAGTGCACTGCCTTGAGCCCGCTGCCGCAGACCTTGTTGATGGTCAGGGCGGGGACCGTCTGGGGCAGACCGGCCTTGAGGGTCGTCTGGCGGGCGGGGTTCTGGCCGGTGCCAGCGGTGAGCACTTGGCCGAGGATGACCTCATCGACCTGGTCCGCGGCGATACCGGAGCGCTCCAGCAGGGCCTTGATGACGGTGGCGCCCAACTCGGTGGCGGGCTGGCCGGCCAGGGCTCCGCCGAATGTTCCGACGGCGGTGCGACCAGCGGCGACGATGACGATGTTCTCGCTCATGGCTAATGCAGTCCTCTGTAGTTGAATGCGGTGGTGTGGGGGTCGGGGCGCCTATCCGGAATCCGGGGCAATTCCGGCGGCGATTCGCGACGCCAGCGGAGTGTACGCAACTTTGTTGCAGTGCACAATTGTCCGTGTTAGCCTTCTTCGCGGACCACCACCGAGGAGTCGAAACATGTCCGACGCAGGCACTATTTCTAACGATTGGCTGGAGTTACAGCGCAAGTATTGGGAGGGCTGGACGGCGCTGGGGCGCCAGGCCGGTAACGGCGAGGCCGCACTGACCAACCCCTGGGAGGCCGCCCTGGACCACTGGTGGAAGGCCGTATCCCCCAGCGCCCCGGATCTGTCCCGCGACTTCATGACCAAAATGATGGATCAGGGCAAGTCCTTCTTCGCCCTGGCCGACGGCTTCACCAAGAATCTTTCCGGAATGCCCGGCTCCGGTTCCGCCGCCACCGATGGGTGGAGCGCCCTGACCAAGACCCTGGAGGACATGCAGAAGGCCTTCACCGGCGGGCTCCAGCAGGATGGCGACGAGACCAGCCGCCGCATGATGGGCTTCTGGGAGATGCCCTACGACAACTGGCAGCGGATGATGTCGTCCATGTCCCTGATGCCAGGGGACCTGTTGCGCAATATGCCGCATAACAAGGTCAAGGAAGGCTTGAATCAGGCCCTGTCTGCACCCGGCCTCGGCTATACCCGCGAAGAGCAGTCCCAGTACCAGGACCTGATGCGTCGGGGTATCGAGTACCAGAAGGCCATCCAAGAGTACATGCACTTCTTCTCCGATCTGGGCGCCAAGTCCGTCGCGCGCATGCGGAGCTTCATTGAGACGCGGGACAAGCCCATTGACTCGGCACGCGGCCTCTACGACTCATGGGTAAGCTGCTGCGAGGAGGTCTACGCCGAAGAGGTCAAGACCGCCGAGTATGCCCGCGTCAGCGGCCAACTCGTCAACGCCCAAATGGCGGTCAAACAGCGCATGGCCATCATGGTGGACGAGGCCCTCGGCGGCATGAACATGCCCACACGTAGCGAGCTACGCACCCTTCAGGACCGCCTGCAGGAGACACGCCGGGAATACAAGGCCCTGCGCCGCGAGGTCGAGATCCTCAAGCGCGAGCTTGGGGCTGCGGCCCCGCGTCCGGCCCTGGTCAATGTCATCAGCCAGGCCGCTGTCCCCAAGGCGGCTGTTACACCGGCGGTCACGCCAAAGCCCGCCGCCCCCAAGCGGGCCCCGGCCGCGCGCAAGACGAGCCCCAAGGCGCCCACCACCAAGTAAGGCCAGCACCAAGGCGCGCTGGCCTCGTCGGCCCGGCGCGCCATTGCCACCCTATTCGCGAGGAGAAACCACGTGTTAACCATCGACATCCGGCCCGATAAGCTCAGCGAAGAGATGCTCGACTACAGCCGTAAGCTGGGTCAGGGCATGGAAAATCTGGTCAACGCCGGCCCCATCGACACCGGCGTCAGCCCGCGCGAGGTCGCCTACACCGAGGACAAGCTGGTCCTCTACCGTTACACGACCCCCGAAGGCGTGACCCCCAGGCCGATCCCGCTGCTCATCGTCTACGCCCTGGTCAACCGCCCCTACATGACCGACATCCAGGAGAACCGCTCCACCATCAAGGGGCTGCTCGCCACCGGCCAGGACGTCTATCTCATCGACTGGGGCTACCCCGACCAGGCCGACCGCTCTCTGACCATGGACGATTACATCAACGGCTACATCGACCGTTGCGTGGACCACATTTGCGACGCCCATGGTGTCGACAAAATCAACGTGCTGGGCATCTGCCAAGGCGGAGCCTTCAGTCTTTGCTACAGCTCCCTACACCCGGACAAGGTCAAGAATCTGGTCACCATGGTCACCCCGGTGGACTTCCAGACCCCGGACAACCTGCTCTCCGCCTGGGTCCAGCACATCGACATCGACCTGGCCGTGGATACCATGGGCAACATCCCCGGTGAATTGCTCAACTGGACCTTCCTGTCGCTGAAGCCCTTCAGCCTCACTGGGCAGAAGTACGTCAACATGGTCGATGTCCTGGGCGACCAGGACCAGCTCAAGAACTTCCTGCGTATGGAGAAGTGGATCTTCGACAGCCCGGACCAGGCCGGAGAGACGTTCCGCCAGTTCATCAAGGGCTTCTACCAGAAGAACGGCTTCATCAACGGCGGCTTCGCGATCGCCGGCCAAGAGGTGGCGTTGAAGAACGTCACCTGCCCCATTCTCAACATCTACGCCCTACAGGACCACCTGGTGCCGCCGGATGCCTCGCGCGCACTAAAGGGTCGCACCGGGAGCAATGACTACACCGAGCTTGCCTTCCCCGGCGGCCATATCGGCATCTACGTCAGCGGCAAGGCCCAGAAGGAGGTCACGCCAGCCATCGGCAGGTGGCTGAACGAACGCGGGTAATCCCTAAACCCGGCGGACCTGCCGCCGGGAACCTGACCGGGATGGCGTAGGCCATTATAAATGGCCGAGCCTCCCGTCGGCCCCGGTCCTGCCGGTAGACCGAACGGTGGCCCGCGCAGATTCTGTCTACATCCTACTGGGATCAATAGCAATAGGCACGCTCACCCGGCCCCTCGCTCCCGGTAGCCAGCGAGGACTTCGTTGGCTGGCCCCACCTGCTTTAGACGGCCGTGGTCCATAAGAACGGCCGTATCGCACATCTTCCGCACCAACTCCTCTGAATGAGAAGCCAGCACTATAATTGCTGCCCGATTGGTAAACTCTAGCAGCCTCTGACTTGCCTTTTCCAAAAACGCCGCGTCGCCTGCACCAATCCCTTCGTCCATGAGAAGGATGTCGGGATCGATCGACGTCGCAACGGCAAAGGCAAGCCGCATCCGCATACCAGTAGAGTAAGTGCGAATCGGAACGCTTAAAAAGTCGCCGAGCTCCGTGAATTCGGCAATGTCATCCATACGGTCGTTAATCTGCTGTCGGGTCAGGCCAAGGAATAGACCCCGCAAAACAATATTCTCATATCCAGTGCTCTCCGGATCCATGCCGAGGGTAATATCGAACAGGGGAACTACGGACCCTGTAACCGTGATCCGACCGGCACAGGGCTCATAGATGCCGGCGAGAACTCGCAGCAGAGTCGTTTTCCCGGCCCCGTTGTGGCCAACCAACGCAATCCGATCACCATGTCTCAGGGAAAGGTCGACATCGGTCAGGGCATGTACCACCGAGACGCGAGCGGAACCGTGATCCGAGTCAAGATCGCCACCCACCTTTGTCGCCATCAAGCGCTTTTTCAGCGAGCGCGTACTCGAATCGTAAATCGGGAAGTTGACGGAGACGTTTGCCAATTCGATCGATGCCACAAAGCCCCCTAGACCCAGTAAGCGAGACGCCAACGGAATGCGCTGAAGAACAAAAATGTGACTGCCCATCCGACCCCTG
Source organism: uncultured Gammaproteobacteria bacterium (assembly GCA_963802205.1). Lineage (GTDB taxonomy): Bacteria > Pseudomonadota > Gammaproteobacteria > Chromatiales > Chromatiaceae > DYRB01. Next base: position 81,669 of record CAWDHW010000032.1, read on the forward strand.
TGATGATCAGCGCCACAATCCAGTTCTCAATCGACGGCAACTGCCCAAGCAGTGGTGCCCGTACAATTTCAAGAAAGTGGTAAAAGGGATTTGCATTAAGCAGCAAAGTCCGCCCTGGAAGCATATCCGGCATCCACATCACCGGGGTCATGAAGAATGCCAGTTGCACAATGCTACCGACTATCATCGGTATATCCCGAAAACGAGCGCTCACTAGCCCCAGCAATAGGCCGATCCAGACACCATTCAACAAAATCAACCCGATTCCAGGGATTGCCGCCAATGTCTTCCAACCCATCTGCACATCCAACACCAGCGCGACAACGATAAAAATAACGATGTTATGGCCTGCCTCGATAAAATTGCTCCAGACCATGCGATAGACGTAAATGGACAGCGGAGCCGGGAGCTGGCGGATCATGCCCTCGTTATCCATGAAGGCCCGAGCACTGCCACCGATCAATCCGGCCATCAGCCCCCAGACCACAAAACCGCTGGCAAGATAAGGGAGGTACGTGCCCAGCTCCTGCCGAAATATGCTGCCATACAAAATCCCCAGGGCTGTCACCATAACCCCCATAGAGATTGTGATCCAGAATGGGCCTAGCATGGAGCGCCGATAACGCTGCCGGATGTCCTGATAGGCCATAGTCCCCCAAAGGGTCCGTGCCTTCCAACCGTCAGCAAGATCTCCCCAGGCTTTGCGCATAAACAACCGGGACAATCCGAGGCGTAAATGCGCAATAAGCGAACCAGGCGGATGGGGCGACACGGTGGCCATGGCTTGATGTCTCTAGTGAGTTGCCGGACAGCAGGTGCTTAGGGTTGAAGATCGAAATTAAAGCAGCTCAAGGTACCGCGATGCGATCGCCCGCCAACCCAAATCCATTACGAATCGCCGGCCCGCCTGGCCCATCGCTCGACGCGCCGGCGCATCATTCAAGAGATCGGCTATGGCCTGTGCAAAATCGTCGTAGCTATTCGCGATTACCGCCTGAATGCCGGGTTCGATCGGTATGCCCTCGGCACCCTTCGACGTGCTGACGACTGGAATCCCAGCGGCGAAGTAATCGAGAATCTTCATTCGGGTTCCCCCCCCCTTCTGCAGAGGCACCACCGCTATGTCCGCCGCCTTGAGGTAGGGCGCAACCGACGGGACGGGACCGCTAAAGATCATATCGCGATGTAGCGACCCCTCCGGTGGATTTCGCCCTATCGCCAAGACCGTCGCCTTCGCCCCAAGACGTTCAAGACGGGGCAGAATCTCCCTAGCCATCACTGCCATCGCCTCCAGGTTCGGTGGATAGAGATAGATGCCATGGTAGACGAGGATCGCCCGTTCCATGGGGATCCCGAACGCTGCGTGCAGGTCCAACGGTGCAGCGTGATCGAACTCCTCAAGGTCCACACCGTGCGGAATGACATGGATGTGTTCTCCACCGACTCCGTCGGCGATCAGCCGCTCCCGATCCGAATCCGACACAGTAATCACAATATCGGAGCGACGACATAAACCGATTTCTACATCCTTAAGAAAACGCAGCCCATCGGCATCCAGCCCAGGATTCTGTTCCGCCAAACGCTTATATTCCACATTGTGCTCTGCCAGCAGTGCGGTCCCACCAAGGAGATCGCGGGCCCAGACCGCTGCCCTCGCATACCCTGGGAATTCCGCTTGATACACCCGCGCGCCTTTTCCCAAAGCAAGGTAAATTGCACGAACGATGAAGCTCCAATCGAATACGGCATCATACAAAAAGGCATCGTCGGTTGGCACGCCCGCGGCGACCACGGCTTCCCTGACCCGCTTCGGCGCCGGGCCGAAATGCCTCAGTACCCGAGGAAAATGGCGCTCGTAAGACACGCCACCCTTAACTTCATAGTATGTCGTACGATTCTCGCTGAGCAAATACACCGCCTTGACGCGGTGCGAAAGCGCCCAAGCCGTCCGGTCTATCTTAACCGCCGCACCGTGGTTTGCGGGACGAATATCGGAGCGCGAAATGAGAATAATCGAATTATTCGAGTGGATCTTAGCGACAGCTCGAATTATTGGTCGAAACAAACCCTTGAGTGCGAGACGTGTCGTAGCGGCTACGCCCTGGAGAGCCGGGGTACCGGGATTCGTTCCCGTCCTGGGAAGGGCGTCGGCCATCCCGGGTACTCCCACCTGCCCGGAGGGCGGCCGAATGCTGACCTCGGACCCTTCTGTGGCCTGCCTGTCGGACTCATTCGGTCCCAAAGGTACGAGGGATTCGCCCAGTGCTGGCTTTACGGGGTCACGTAAGAATTTTACAACGGGTTGAATAGAATGTGCGTAGTGGAAATGCGCATCAACCAGTCGTAGTGCATTGGCGGACTTCAGGGAGACGGTCTCTGGGCACTCAAAAATCTCCCTGACTACCGCATCCAACTGTGCTAGATCGTCGACAACCCAGCCAGCATCGTAGTCGCGCACGGACGTCGCCAGTTCTGTATATCCGTTACAGATGAGCGGCAAGCCATTACTCAAGAACTCCATCGCCCGGAAAGACTGACTGTACTGACGTTCCAAATTCTCTTCCGCGAGTTCCACGCCGATGTGGCATCGGTTACGTAAAAACGACTGCATTTCACCATAAGGTAATAGCGGGTAACGCTTGACTATCGATTCAGGCCAGCTCGCCTCGATAAGACTAAGGGAAGGTGCCCCCTGTGGAGCAGCGTAGACATAGTTTCCGGAAAATAGTGCAAGTTCTGCACGATCTTTGCCCCAACCGGCAAGCGATTTCACCAGACGGTCAAACCATACTTCGGTTTGACGCCAAGGCCAGGTCACTCCCCCAGACACAAAGCGGAGGGAACCGGCTGCACCGACGGCACCCCGGCCGGCATTGATCTCCGTCGAAATAGGGACAACATCAATTGGTGCAGCGACGCGGCAGTCGAACCCTGCAAGTATTAGCCAGCCGAGAAGAAAGCTGCCTTGTCGCCGATTACCGACCAGAAACCGGTCTGCCCGTCGATAGCAAGAAAGTGTGCGCCATACCTCCGACGGTAGATCCAAATGATCCTGATACATCGCCTCCAATATGCGCGGTGCGACCACGTCAAGGATGATCGGCATATCCAACTGGTCCGGCAGCTCCTCAATGAGTTCCCAGTAGCCGACGATCAGGGCGTCAGGCAGCTCTTCCTTAATCAGCTGCGCCAGCGCAGACCGGTCGGCATAGGGGCGAACCAAAATCCGCGCCTCAGGCCGAGGATCTGCTGCCCTGCCCAACCCCTCGGGATAGGTATGTACAATATCGAATCCCGACTCGGCTAAACCTCGCTCCAAATAATAGGATCGTACACTGTTACCCGAAGCGATCCGGTTCCTATCCAGAAACTCGCCATGCGTGATCAACAGGATCTTCATTTAACCAAATCCGCTAGTAGATCTTTAATAGCCGTACGTGCGGAGTCCCGGGAAAAATGAGTTCTTACGTTGGCGAGGCCGTTCTGCGAAAGCGCTTGCCACAGATGTTGATCCAGATACAGCCGGACAACTTGATCCGCGAATGCCTGTGCATCTTCGCCGATCAAGATGTCCCTTTCAGGCTCAAGAAACATTCCCTCTGCGGCACACGGCGAAGCGACCACTGGAACGCCGTAGGCCATACTCATGTTAACCTTTCCCTTAACGCCAGCCCCATAGCGAAGTGGCGCTACAGAAAGGCGGGCCCTGGAAAAGTAAGACGTTACGTCGGGAACAAACCCGGTTACAAATATTCCCCGGTCTACATCTCCCAGCTCCAGGATCTCTGCCGGCGCCTGGCTACCGATGATGTAGGTCGGTACGACCCCCAATTGTGCGGAGACCAAAGGGAGGATCTCTGTGACGTAGTACACCATCGCATCGACATTGGGCGGGTGGTTGAATCCCCCAATGAAAACGATGGCATCGCGCTCCGAATACGGGCTGTCCGTTGGCTGAAGGTCGTGGATGTTGCTTAGTATTGCCACCCGCGCATCCGGAACCTCGGTGGCCAGCAGGTCGCGCTCAACTGAACTCACAACCAGGGTGCAGTCGGCCTTTCGCATCAGGGAAATTTCCTGAACCTTGCGCCGAAGAGCCCTTTCCCTCGTGGCTGGGTCATTTCGCAGCTCCGCCTCACGCTGCTCCCGAAGAAAGTGAAGATCTACAGTGTCGTACCACACCGAGGCATCGGGTGCATGGAGACGGACGCTCTCCAGGAGTGGCTCAGCGACATCGGCGCGACTGAGCACCACGACATCAAAAGCCCGACCGCGATCTTCCAACAACTTTACTATCGACTGAACTTGCGGGAACGAAAAGACCTCAACACCACGCTGCTGAAGTTGCCGACCATAGTGGCCCTGAAATTCCAGGTTAGACGGGACAAAGGACACATGCCAACCCAAATCGAGAAATGATTCAAGCAGGTTAACCATCCGCAGAGACCCGGAATCTTGATCCGGTGTCAGCATGACCGCATCGACCACTAGAACCCGCCGCCTCTTGTTCCCTACCTCAAAAACCTCTCCCTCACACTCCCGGGTTGCCACTTCCTGCACACTTACCCGCACCCCCGGTTGGTAGAAAACACGCCACCCCTGGGACCGCATGCGCTCTAGTGGTGCGACTAGCCCCGTCTCATTCTCGGCGGACGATACCGAGCGAAAGTCCGCTTCTTGCATGGCCTTGCGGTTTAACAATAAGCACGACTGAGACCCAATATCCACCTCTCGGACGAAATTATACTCTGGGGCTTCAGGATCATCGCCCATGCCGATCACTTTGTATTGACCATCTTGGCCCCGGATCCCGCCAGCGTGAATTAGCGCACCATCACGCCCAACCACCTTTGCGCAGACAGCTCCCGTCGACGGGACGCGTTGCGCCGTTTCGAGTAGCTGCTGGATCCAATCGATGGGGGTGACATACGGGGTGGACGCAAGTAGCATCCAGTCCCCTGTTGCGGCGTCTAAAGCGGCCCGCACTCGTTCCCCGTACTGGGCGCTGGGGACGACCGCGAGTGCGCGCAGTCCCCGCGTCGTCTTAGTAAGTCGTTCAGCGATCACGTCGCCTTTAGGGTGAACCAGCAGCACCTCGAACGCTAGCGTTGTCTGCAATCCGGCAAGCCCAGACAATAACCCGAGCACGTTGGCCTGCCCGATCTTCCAATCCACCAGGATGGACACTGTCGGGTGAACCCGGATATCGAAGTCTAGCCGTTGATAGGAGGCGGCATACCATAGTGCTGCAAGGTTGGGGGTGCTGCCTGAACGCTTAGGCCGGAAGCGGGCGAGAACCGACCGCGACACGGCTATGGGACCATATTCCCGAACCAAAACGCGAAGGTGCCGAACGTGTTCCCGACCCGCGTCCAGTCTTCTTTTTGCCACCATAGATGTACCAAGGACCCCCTTAATCCTCCCCACTGACTGCGAAATAAAACTACCCCTGATCTGATCGAGCAGATGCTGAAGGCCGTCCATTGGACCTTGCATCCTTTCTACCAAGGCCAATATGCGCCGGGTGAGCTGCTGCTGCTCGTCCCCGCCAATATGAATTCGGTGCTTCAGGTCCTCTAAGGCACAACGAACGTGCTCGTAGTCCGATAGCTGGTCGCGACGGCGAAGGGCATCGTCTAAACTGGCTACTTGGACTATCTTGAGCCACTGCAGGTTGGCGTCCCTCTCCAATTCAACTGATCGATAGCGCTCTCCCAGTGCAAGGTGCTGTTGTTCCAGCGCATGATTCTGCACCTTGAGACAATCGATCTCCCACCGCATCCGATCTAGGCTGGCATTAGGATTCCCCAAGTGCCCCGGAAGACTACCGGCTACGTCGGCCGGCCGCTTCGTGGTCGCGGACTAATTCATGATACATAGGACGATACTTGGCATAATCGCTAATCATCAACACCTGCTCAAGGCTCCACCGAGATCGCCATTTGTCGAAGAGTAACCGCCTTACCTGGATCAACCGCCGGGTCTGTCTCTCGAACGCCAAAGCCGCTACCGCCGGCCACCCGATAGATCGCTGTCACGCGATCAACGTGCACAAGAGTCGGTGAGCGCACTGAGCTGAATCCAGAAGTCCCAATCCTCATACACGTCCAGGGACTCGTCAAAGCGCAGACGATCGCCAACCAAGCGCCGGCTAAATAATACCGAATGCATCGGCAAATAGTTTTCAACCAGCAAGCGAACCGGATCGTAGGGCTGATTAAAGACGTAAACCGACTCCCAGTCGCCGGCCTCATTCTTGGTCCTGCATACGATCCCGGCATAGGCCGCAGTGGCACCCGGACAGCTCTGTACCGCATCCACGAGCGATGCCACATGATCCGGCAGGAACCAGTCGTCATCGTCGAGAAAGACGACATAGTCTCCTGCTGCGGCCTCTAACCCCACGTTCGCAGCAGCACCCCGGCCCAACGGTGTGCCGGTTGAAGCAATACGCACGGGAAACGATCCGCAGGCATCCCGGCTAGGCAGCTCCCCCTGACCTTTGGCGTCGCACAGGATGACTTCAATATTGGGGTAAGTCTGCCCGGAAACCGAATCCAGCGCCTCGACCAACTCGTCGCGGCCCATAGTGCGGATAATGACCGAAACCAATGGCGTGCTGCCCGCCAAAGCCTTCTCACTGCCTAAAGGATTCGCGGTCACCGTGGCCGCGCGCTCTGGGGTAACGTCCACTTCCATAATGTACCTTGATGTGGCGGTGCGCCGCTGGTTAGGACAACAGTCGCTACGAGGATCTGGTTGTCGGCCCCCGACCGCGGAGCACAGCCCCGAGGGCGCGCAGTGGGCCGGTCAGCTTCCAGGACGTCGAGTTTCGCAAGGCCGCAACCGTCTGGTGGAGGTCTGCGATGATGTCGCTGCTGTTGGCCAAGGCCGACGCTCGCTCCGCTAGTTCCCGCCGCAGCATCGTGGCCAACTGTTCCTCCTGTGCAGCTGCCGCATCCCGTTCGGCCAGTTGCTCGACCAATGTCGCACGCAATTGCTCAATATCTTCGAGAAGCCGCTGCTGCTCTGCGTTACGGGCTGCAAGCGAATGGGCCAACTCCGCGTGATGGTTGAGATCGACGTCGAGTTCAGCGAGTCGGTTTTGTAGGGCAGCTGACGTGCGCTCACTGTGTTCTCGCGCGATGTCGACGGAACGAACGGATTCAGCCAATTGGTAACCGGACCAAATCGACTTCCACTTCTGAAGGATGGTGGGCAGTGATTGGGGGAGGTAGTCCGAAGAATTGCTTCTATCTAAGCCCGCAGCGCCATGGCGTCGGCAGCACGCACTTACCTGGTCGAGGTGTAGAAACTCGGTGAAATGCGACAATTGCAGCAAGAAGTCCCAGTCTTGCGACTCGGTGAGAGTTTCATCGAACCGACACCCGTTCTTAATTAACGCCGTCTCGAAGAGAACGGAATTCATCGGAATATAATTTCTGGTGCGAAGCTTTGCGGCACAAAACTGCTGATTATGATCTTCCGTCTGCACAATTTCGCCATTGGCAAAATAGTCCAGACGGAGCCCGGTATATGCCGCGTGGCCCGCATCGAACTTCCGCAGGCCAAGGACGAGAGCGGCAATGTGGTCGGGATAAATGATGTGGTCATCATCGAGGATTGCGAGATACTCGCCGCGGGCATCGTCGAGCCCGATGTTGGCTGCTTGGCTGTGTGAAACCGGCTTCTCCGCAGAAAAGAATCGTACCGGGTAGCGCCCCTGCCAATCAGCCACTTCGGAATGGCAATCTCCCTTAGCGGTTACAACCAGTATCTCGATATTTGGGTAGCTCTGAACAGCAATAGAGTTGAGGGTGTCAACGAGTTTGGTCCTATTAACGCTACGCACGACCACCGAGACCAGCGGGGGCGCGGCATCCTCTCGGTGGCCCGTCTGCGCATAGTAGACGCCGGGGCGAATCATCGCGAGCGGGTCAGCGTTGAGTTCACGCTGGCTTACGAGGCGATAGGCCTCCGCCGCACCGACTACGGCTGGCAAGGTATAGGTACGAAAGCGGTTAAGCGCGGCTATGTGCTGGTCATAGGACTGCTGAGCCAATTGGCTAGGGAAACAACCAACGGCTGCCTGCTTACGTTCCGCGATCTCCGTAACATCCAGCAGCGTATTCGGGTGCAGAGGGACACCAACCTCGTACATGGCCAAATACAGCGGCCGGACCGATCGGCGCACGGCTTCTACGGTCGCCATGGCTAGCGCGAGGTGGTCGGGGTGGATTTCCCACCATGACGGTGCATAGACGATGTCGGGCTGAACGTCCTCAATGCACCTGAGTATCCGCTGGATTAGAAATTCGCCATATTCCAAGCTGCGATCGGGCAGAGCCCAAAAGCAAGGAGCGCCATAGCCCAAGACGTTCGCGGCCGCAATACTCTCCTGCTGCCGGGTTAGGGCATAGTCTCCGGCTCTGCCGGATGCGCCGTACGCGCCATCGGTGACGATGATGACTTTAACCGGATCGCCAGCCTGGACGTGACGAATGATAGAACCGCCGCAGCCCAGTACTTCATCGTCGGGATGGGGGGCAAGCACCAAAACCCGTCCGTGCGGAAGGCAGTCGACGGCGCTATAGGGAATGAACTGTTGTTCCGCGGATGCCATGCTGTTTCATGCACCGAAATTAGGCGACTTGGCCTGCCAGAAATCAGATGAAATCAGCGCAGAAAGATAAATCCAAGACAACGTGGTAGCCATCAACGGCAATAGGCCCCCTCACGTTTGAGCGTGGTCAAAGGATCGGACTCCTTGCCCACGCCAAACCTAAGAGAGCCCGTTTCCTTCAGCGATCTTATGAGAAAAAATGGCTACGAACGAAGCAAGCCGGGGGCTGGAAGATATTAAGACTATCCAATGGATTGCTTGTCGTGACGCCGCGGCATCTCCCTAGTCAAACGCAGGTACTTCACGAAAGCAAAGGCGATCATTCATGTCGAAGGCCCGCCTGCGCCCGCTATCATGACATAGCCACGTGGTCCAGTGCAACACTACTCGGGCAGCCCGAGTCTTTGACCAGCGTGCCCACGAGGTCGGCTCCGTCGCGCTCCCAGGAGAACCGCCAGCCCGCACATGTCGTGAGACGGCGAACCGCCGGAGGGGCTGCGGGCGTCATGGTTTCCACAGAGATATTGAAATCTCTCTGGCAGGGAGGTCCAATCGAGCCCGGGTTCGCTGGGACCATCGCCCCCGTGCTTGATGGGCAACCGAAGCTTGAGGACTCCCCCAGGCCTTAGGATTCGCCGGCATTCATTTAGCCAGGCTGAAAGGTCATGTGATGGGTCCGCGAAGGACGTCAGCGCCAACACCTCAGAAAGGCTGCCATCTGGCCAGGGCCAGGGGACCTCGCGTAGGTCGTGTGCGAAATCCAGTTGCGCCGCCGCACTGTGGCCGTGATGGAGGAAACCCTCACGCGGAAACAGGTCTGCACCGAGCTGAAGGCGTTCCGCGCGCTGGAGACTTGCCAATGGGGGCAGTCGGTCCGGAAACCTCCGCACCCAATAGTCCCAACAGGCCCACCCTTGCTCCAGCCAGCCCGGTGTGGTGTGGAGACCGATATCACGTCCGTTCAGCGTCCAGTATCCCTCTTTCGGTGCAGGGGACGACCCATACCACCGCACCGACCGGGCTATGCCACGGCTGGCCAGGTATCCGCTCAATAAGATGTCGTCGTGGAACCGAAAGGCGTCCAGCGCCTCAAGGTGCCGATAGACATCTTGCTTGAAGAACCTGCGGCGATAGAGAACGCCTCGATAGCCCTCCAGGACGTGCACGGGTTGCAGCATGGCGGCACCGGGAACATCCTCATTCAGATGCACGACCTCAGGACCCGCCGCGCCTGCGGTGACGGTCCAGCCCGTGAATCCGATTGCGTGATCGGGCAGAATCGCTCCGGCCTGCACCAATCGATCGATGAGGTCGGGGGGATACTCCACGTCATCATCGACCGGGATGATCGCTGTATCGGGGTGCGCTTCGATGGCGAGCAGAGGAAGGAGCTTCATTGCAGGCCCGAGATCCGGACCCGATCTGACATCGACACCCGGAAAGCGGTAGGCCGGATCGTCGGCAGCGAAATGCTCCGCCGGAAGCCAGAGATAAATCGCATCGGGGGCGCGCGTCTGCCGCCGCAGAGATTGAATCGTGCGCCTGAGCAGATCGATTCGGCCAGGAATGGTGGTGAGCGAAACGACGATTCGGGTCATCGTATCAAGGCCGGCCGATAATAGATGTCATCCGATCCGATTCTGGCACCCTTCGCATAGCCATGGGATGCCATCAGGGCATCGCTGTCATAATTCTGGAAGTTATTTTCGATACAAAATACCGCCACCGTTAGCCGGTCCCACGGAAACGACCGCATGACCTTTTCCTCTGTACCTTCGGTGTCAATGCTCATCAGATCGATATGATCGAGCCGGTGCCTGTCTGCCAACCAACCGAGGGTGCGGACATTGACGTTGATAGTCTCCTGATCCGCTTGCGGTATATGCTGCCTGATGCGCTCCAGGTGCTGTGGCTCCATATCCCCAACCAGCCCCGACCAACCGTACAAGCCACCGCGGATTTTCTTAAACCGCATCACCGAGTCTTCACTGGAGATTGCGACATTTTCATGCTTGCAATGTGGTCTGTTTTGCACGAGTAGCGCAAACGCCTCGGGATTGGGTTCAATCAAGACGCCAGTCCAGTGTTGGTCCCTCTCAAAAAACAGAGAATTGCTGTCGAGTACGCCATCCAGCGCGCCAAACTCGACAAAGGTGCCTCCCTGAAAATTCTTGAAATACGTTTCGTGGATAAATTTATCCTGCCCGTACTGCGAATAATAGGTCATGGCGTATTACTCTCGAAAGCTCTAATGACGGCGCGCCTGCGTTGGCCATCCCCAGTAAACCCTAGCTACCGATCACCCGGAGGCCTGGGGTCGTGCCCGCTCCACCGGGGATTGGCCGCCCTCTGATAGGCGGAAAATTCCTCGCCGTGAGGTTCACTGAGGTTGCTGACACCGGGCTCCAGGCTCACGAAAAGTGGGGGTTCCGGCCGCCGATCATAGCCGCATGGGCATGACGACATAGGTCTCTTGTGTCAGGCCCTTGTTGCGCCACAGGGCGCTGCTGTTGCTGTCGGAAAAGGAGATCTCAACCTCATCTTTTTCCAGGACGCCGAGGATGTCCATGACGTAGGCGACGTTGAAACCGATGGTAGTGGGCTCGCTGCCGTAGTCGAGTTCAAGCTCCTCCTCAGCCTCATCCTGTTCCGGGTTGTGGGCCTGGAGGCGCAGCAGCCCGGCGTCGAAGGTCAGCCGAACGCCCTTGTACTTCTCGTTGGACAGGATGGCGGTGCGCTGTAGGGCCTGGCGCAGGGCGCTGCGGTCGGCGACGGCCAGCCGATCCGGGTTGCGCGGTATGACACGATCATATTCCGGGTAGCGCCCGTCGATGAGCTTGGAGGTGACCTGGGTCGCGCCGAGCTGGAGTTGGATAGTGCGTTCGGACAGGTTGATGCGGACCTTTTCGTCGCCGCCCAGCAGCAGGCGCTTGAGTTCGGCGACGGTCTTGCCGGGCAAAATGACCTGCATGGGCTCGCTGATATCGGTCTCCAGATCCAACTCGACCTTGGCCAGGCGGTGCCCGTCGGTGGCCACCGCAGTGAGGCCACCGGGGCGAACCTCCAGCAAGAGGCCGTTGAGATAGTAGCGCACGTCATGTTGCGCCATGGCAAAGGCGGTCTTCTCCAACAGCTTGCGCAACTGGGTCTGCTCGAGCTCCAGGCAGGTCCCGTCTAGCTCCGGCTGCATCAGGGGGTAGCCGTCTGCCGGGAGGGTGCTCAGGGTGTAGCGCCCGCGCCCTGAGCTTAGGGTTGCCTTGTCACCGTCGACCTTGATGCGAATATCGGCCCCCTCGGGCAAGGCGCGGCAGATGTCGGTGATCTTGCGCGCCGGCAGGGTGATGCTGCCCGGGGCATTGACCGTGGCGGAGAAGCTGGTGCGGATTTCCAGTTCGAGGTCGGTCCCGATCAGCTCCACGGCCCCGCTTTCACCGGCATTGAGGTAGAAGTTGCCGAGGATGGGCAGTGTCTGGCGCCGCTCCACCACCCCGGCCCCACGCATCAGGGCAGGCAGAAGGTGCTCGCGATTGGTCAGGATCTGCATAGCAAATTCTCTTTATCTTTCCTGTTTGTGGTTGTCATTAGGTCGGTGGATAACCGCTTGGAGTCCTGGATTGCGCGGATTATCAGCATGTTGGACTATTTTCCCGGGTTGGACAAGGGCTTGGTCAGGGGTAGAGAAGCTGTGGATGAAAAGGCGCCCCCGGTGTCATCCACAGGTTGTCCCCATCAGGATGTCAGGGTTCTCAACAGGATGCGATAGTCCTCCTCGATCCCCGGATCGGACTCGCACAATTCCTTGACCTTGCGGGTGGCGTGCAGGACCGTAGTGTGATCGCGCTTGCCGAAGGCGCTGCCGATCTCCGGCAGGCTGTGTCGGGTCAGCTCCTTGGCCAGGGCCATGGCCACCTGACGCGGCCGGGCGACGGAGCGGTTGCGCTTGGCGGAGAGCATGTCGCTGGTCTTGAGCTTGTAGTGCTCGGCGACGACTTTCTGGATGTTCTCGATGGTCACCTGTTTGTCCTGGGCGGCGAGCATGTCGCGCAGGGCCGTAGTGGCAAAGTCCAGGGTGATGGGGCGACCGGTGAACTCGGAGTTGGCCCCGAGGCGGCGCAGGGCCCCTTCCAACTCGCGGATGTTGGAGCGGATTCTGCCGGCGACGAAGAAGGCGACCTCCTCTGGCAGCTCGATGCGCAGGTAGCTCGCCTTGCTCTGGAGGATGGCGACACGGGTCTCCAGGTCCGGGGGCTCGATGGCCACCGTGAGTCCCCAGCCGAAGCGGGAGCGCAGGCGCTCCTCCAGGCCGGGGAGCTCCTTGGGGAAGCGGTCGCTGGAGAGGATGATCTGCTGGCGCGACTCGAACAGGGCGTTGAAGGTGTGGAAGAACTCCTCCTGGGAGCGCTCCTTGCCTGCGAAGAACTGGACATCGTCGATGAGTAGGGCGTTGACCGAGCGGTAGTGGCGCTTGAACTCGTCGATGCGGTTGTGTTGCAGGGCCTTGACCATCTCCGAAACGAAGCGCTCGGAGTGCAGGTAGACCACCCGCGCCTCGGGGTTGGCGTCGAGGATGGCGTTGCCGACGGCGTGCATCAGGTGGGTCTTGCCGAGCCCGACCCCGCCGTAGACGAACAGCGGGTTATAGGCGACCCCGGGGTTGTTGCCGATCTGGATGGAGGCCGCTCGGGCGATCTGGTTGGATTTGCCCTCCACAAAGGTGTCGAAGGAGAACTCCGGGTTCAGGCAGCCCTCGCGGCGCTTTTGATCCCGCGCCTCTGCGATGGCCAGGGCGCCGGCGGCCTCTTCCGGGCTGCCGGGGAGCGGGCACCGAGGTATGTCCCCGGCGGATCGGGGCATAGGCCGGGCCAGGGTCCCGACCTCGACGGTCAGGCCGGAGATGGCCCCTTGGCTCAGGTGGGTGCAGAGCTCCAGGAGCTGCTGGTGATAGTGCTGGCTGACCCAGTCGCGGACGAAGCGGTTGGGGGCGAACAGATGAAGCTGGCCATTGGACTGAGAGGACTGGAGGGGCAGTATCCAGGTGTTGAACTCCGCCGTGTTGAGGTCGCCCTTGAGCAATTCGACGCACTTCTTCCAGACATCCACGGGGTTGTGACTCCTGCTTGGGGCGAGCGGTGGCGGGGCGGCAATCCCATGCCGCAGGCGCCGGGCATGGCCTCAAGGGGCCTGGTGGCTGGCGGGGGAGGTGCCGGGGATGGCGCTGGACCGGCCGGGACGGATCGGGGCGGTGCGCAGGGGGTGGGAGTCTAGCCCCCTTCGACTGACTTATCCACAGGCTTGAAAGGCGCATCGCCTTGTATCTGGTTGACGGACAAGGCAGGGCTCACTACACTTCCCCGTCTTTTTTCACATAAGTTGCGCCTGGGACCAAGGGCTCGGCGCGACCTGCACCGTTCGGGGATGACCGCGATGAAACAGACTTTCCAGCCCAGCCGCATCAAGCGTGCCCGGACCCACGGCTTTCGGGCCCGCAACGCCACCCGCAACGGGCGCAAGATCCTGCAGGCCCGTCGCGCCAAGGGTCGCTCCCGCCTGACCCCCTGATCACGACTTGCGTCCCTGCCTTGGCCCCGCTCGCCGATCGTATCGGCTTGAATCGGGCAGCCGGCTCGGGCCGACGGGGTAGAGTCCCGATGTGCCCCCGCGCTGGCACGGATGTGCGACCCGTCATGGTCTGCGGCCGCTAAAGGGCCGACCCCGTGACTGGCGTCGGCGAGGTGGTAGGGGAACTGACCGGCACGGACAGCCCGGCCCAGGGACCCCGCCACCGGGCCGCCGATGTTGGCAACGGACTCCCCCGCGCCGCCCGGTTGCTCGACAAGGCACAGTTTCAGCAGGTTTTCGACGACCCCAGGAAGTCCATGGACCCCTACTTCACGGTCCTGGCGCGGCCAAACGCCGGGCCCCTGGCACGCCTGGGGCTCGCCATCGCGAAAAAGTGCGCGCGCCGCGCCGTGGATCGCAACCGCCTCAAGCGCCTGGTGCGGGAAAGCTTCCGCCTGGAGCGCTTAGGTCTGCCGGGGTTGGATCTGGTTGTGCTGTGCCGGCGCGACGCGGTGACGGCCGACAACCTGCAACTTCGGGCCTCGCTGACCAGACACTGGGCGCGCATCCGGAAACAACTATGCGCAAAGTCCTCATCGGTCTGATTCGGGTCTACCAGTACCTGGTCAGCCCCCTGCTCGGAAACCATTGCCGGTTCTATCCGAGCTGTTCCCGGTATGCCGCCGAGGCCATCGAGACCCACGGCGCCCTGCGCGGGTCTTGGCTTGCCCTGAGACGGCTTTCCCGTTGCCACCCCTGGCACGAGGGCGGGATCGACCCGGTCCCTCCCCCTCATCCCCCGAACCCGCCCTGCACCTGTCGAGATAGCGAGACAAGGCCCCATGGATAACCTGCGGTTAATGCTGTTCTTCTCCCTGGCCGTCGTGCTGGTCCTGATTTACCAGGCCTGGCAACACGATTATGGCCAGGCCAGGGCCCCCGGAGCGCTACCTGTGGCTACCCAGGAGGCGAGCTCGCCTGGCATGGCCGGTGCCGTGCCAGGTGCGCCGACCGCGGGTCAGGCCGCCACCCAGCCAGGAGCGGTGCCAGAGGGTGTCCCGATGGCCGCGGCCAATGTCGCCGCGGCGACCCCGGTCGCCCCGGGCACGAATGCTGCGCAACCCGCGGCCCCCAGCACAGCCGGCCTCATCAGCGTCGAGACCGATGTCCTGCGCCTGGAGATCTCCCCGCGTGGCGGCACCGTGGCCAGCGTCTGGCTCAAGAACTACCCGATCATGCCGGAGCACCCGGAGGACAAGTTCCGGCTGTTCAAGCCCGAACCCCCCAACATGTTCATCGCCCAATCCGGCCTTTTGGGGGCGGACCCAAAGTCCCTGCCTACCCACGAGGCGACCTTCGCCAGCCCCCAGACCAGCTATACGCTGGGCGAGCGGGATAACACCCTGGACGTCACCCTGACCTGGGGCGAGGAGGGCGGGGTCCAGGTGGTCAAGCGTTACCGCTTCACCCGTGGCAGCTACCTCGTCGAACTGGAGCAAGAGGTGCGCAACGGCAGCGCCGCCCCCTTGATCGCCCGCGGCTACACCCAGCTTCAGCGTACCGACCTGCACGATCCCAACGAGGCCCAGTTCGTTTACACCTTCACCGGTGCGGCCTACTGGAGTCCGCAGGACAAGTACAAGAAGGTGGCCTTCGACGACATGCGCAAGGAGCGCCTGGATGCCACCGTCACCGACGGCTGGATTGCCATGATGCAGCACTACTTCGTGGCCGCCTGGGTACCGCCGCGGGGCCAGGAGGACAGCTACTACACCAATGTTCTGGGTGACGATCGCTACATCATCGGTCGCTACAGCCCCGCCGCGAGCCTGGCCGCCGGGTCCAGCCACAGCTTCGCCGACCGCCTCTACCTCGGACCCAAGCTCCCGGACACCATGGCCGCGGTCGCCCCGGGGCTCGAGCTGACGGTGGATTACGGCATGCTCGCCATCATCGCCCAGCCCATCCATTGGCTGTTGAGCAAGATCCATTCGGTGGTCGGCAACTGGGGTTGGGCCATCATCATCCTGACCATCCTGATCAAGGGGGCCTTCTATCCCCTCTCCGCCGCCAGCTACAGGTCCATGGCCCACATGCGCCAGGTCACCCCGCGCATCCAGGCCCTCAAGGACCGCTACGGCGATGACAAGGAACGCCTCAATGCGGCGATGATGGATCTGTACAAGAAGGAGAAGATCAACCCCTTGGGCGGGTGCCTGCCCATCCTGGTCCAGATCCCCGTCTTCATCGCCCTGTACTGGGTCCTGCTGGAGAGTGTGGAGCTGCGCCAGGCCCCCTTCGCCCTGTGGATCCAGAACCTGACGGCTCCGGACCCCTACTTTGTACTGCCGTTACTCATGGGCGTGTCCATGTACATCCAGCAGAAGCTTAATCCGCAGCCGCCTGACCCCATCCAGGCCAAGGTGATGATGGCCCTGCCCTTCGTCTTTACCGTCTTCTTCGCCTTCTTCCCGGCGGGCCTGGTCCTGTACTGGACGGTGAATAACATTCTGTCCATCGCCCAGCAGTGGCGCATCACCAGCCAGATCGAGGCGGCGGGCAAGTAGCCGCCCCAGAATCCGCGCCAGCCGCCCAGACCGGCGGCATGGCGACGGAGACCATCGCCGCCGTTGCTACCCCGCCGGGACTCGGCGGGGTCGGCATAGTTCGCGTCTCGGGGCCGCGGGTCGCCGACCTGGCCCTGGCCCTGCTCGGGGCCCTGCCACGGCCCCGCTATGCCACCCTGAGCCGATTTCGCGCGGCCGATGGGTCCGCCATCGATCAAGGCATCGCCCTCTACTTCCCCGCCCCCGGCTCCTTCACCGGCGAGGACGTCCTGGAACTCCAGGGCCACGGTGGCCCGGTGGTCATGGACCTGCTCCTGCGCCGGACCCTGGAGCTGGGCGTGCGACTCGCCCGCCCCGGGGAGTTCTCAGAGCGCGCCTACCTCAACGGCAAGCTCGATCTGACCCAGGCCGAGGCCGTCGCCGACCTCATCGAGGCCAGCACACAAACCGCCGCCAGGCTCGCCGGGCGAACCCTGGAGGGGGTCTTGTCCCGCCGGGTCCATGCCTTGGTTGAGGGCCTCACCCAACTGCGAATCTACTGCGAGGCGGCGCTGGACTTCCCCGACGAGGACCTGGATTTCCTTGCAGACGCACAGGTCGTCGCCGGTCTGGCACGCCTGCGTGCCGACACCCAGAGCCTGCTCGCCGATGCCCGTCAGGGGCAACTCGTTCGCGAAGGGCTGCGGCTGGTCATCGCCGGTCCCCCAAACGCCGGTAAGTCCAGCCTGCTCAACGCCCTGTCCGGGGCCGATACCGCCATCGTCAGCCCCATCCCCGGGACCACAAGGGACCTGCTGCGCGCCGAGATCCAGATCGACGGGATGCCGCTGCACATCACGGATACCGCCGGGCTGCGCCCCGCCGCCGACCCGGTCGAGGCGGAGGGCATCCGCCGCGCCCAGGGCCAGATCGCCCAGGCCGACCGGGTCCTGTGGGTCTATGGCGGGGACGACGAGTCCGATGTTCCGGGGGCCGATGCCCCTTTGCCCGCAGGCATCCCCGTCACCTACATCCGCAACAAGATCGACCTCACCGGGGAGCCCGCCGGGTTGCGCGACACCCCCGCCGGACCCGAGGTCGCCCTGTCTGCCCGCAGCGGGGTCGGGCTTGCCGATCTGCGCGCCCATCTCAAGGCCGTGGCCGGATTCCACGGGACCGAGGGCGGCGGGGGGGAGTTCCTCGCGCGGCGCCGCCACCTCGACGCCCTGGGTCGGGCCCTGGGCCACCTGGAGGCGGCCGCCGAGGTCCTCGCGGCCACGGCCTCCGGGGAGCTACTGGCCGAAGACCTGCGCCAGGCTCAGCGAGCCCTCGGGGAAATCACCGGTGAGGTCAGCTCCGACGAACTGCTGGGACGGATTTTTGGGAGCTTTTGTATCGGAAAATAGTCCCTGTTCCGGGGCCTGTCCGCACCCTACCGCTAACCCATTGAGAGCCCGCGTAATTGCAGGCTTTTTTGTCTGTGCGTGGCCTAGACATTCCGCGGGAATCCGCATAAACTTGTTCCCAGAGTTGTTCCCATCGAGCCGGGGCCTGTTCCCATAGTGGCGGCAGACCCCGTGACAAAGCACCCAGGCAAGGGCGGTGAAAGCGGATTGCGATGGGAACACGGGGCGGGAAAATCGGGCGCTACGCCTTGTGCGTATAAGGCTTCGCGCGATTGTTCCCATGAGTGTCGAGCTGTTCCCATATCAGGCGGCGACATTGGGAACAAACCAGAGCGGAGGGCGAGACCGTGGCACTGACAGACATCAAGCTGAGGAACCTGAAACCCCGCGAGAAGGCGTACCAGGAAGCCGACGGCGGCGGGCTGTTTGTCGAGGTGTCACCCAGGGGCGTGAAGTCCTGGGGGTTGCGCTACCGACTTGGCGAGAAGCAGGAGCGGGTGGGGCTTGGGGACCTACCCAGCCTTCACCCTTGCCGAAGCCCGGGCCTGGCGGGATGCCTGCAAGGTCCTGGCGGCGCGTGGCGTCTCACCCGCGGCCCTGAAGCGCGGGGACCCGGTACCCGAGGATGCGCCCCAGGGCGTGCGGGACCTGGCGCGGGCATTCCTTCGCGACTGGTACCCCCGGACGGTTGAGAAGGCCCAGGCGGCGGAAGAGGCGACCCGAGAGGCCCTGACCGTGGAAGCCTTCGCCTGGCGCTGGTTCGCGGAGGTCGCAGAGCCCCATAACGCCAACCCGCGCAACATCAAGCGCGTCCTGGAAAAGGACATCATCCCGGCCTTGGGGCAGAAGCCCATTGGCGGAGGTGACCGTTACCGACGTCCTGGCCCTGACCGACACGCATCAAGGCGCGCGGGGCCGACCAAATGGCCCTGGTGACCCGCAACATACTCAAGCGGCTGTTCGCCTATGCCATTGCGCGCGAGGTGGCGACCTTCAACCCGGCGGCGGCGGTTGAGGCCAAGTACATCGCAACCGCCAAGAGCCGGGACGTGGCCCTGTCGCAGGACGAGATCGGGCGCCTGCTGCGTGGCATCTACCAGGGCAGCCTAGCCCGGGCGCACAAGCTCGCGCTGCACCTGCTGATCCTGACCATGGTTCGCAAATCGGAACTGATCGAAGCAAGGTGGGAAGAGATCGACTTGGACAAGGCCGAATGGGCAATACCCGGCGAGCGCATGAAGATGGACAAGCCGCACCTGGTGCACCTGCCCCGGCAAGCCGTGGCGATGCTCGAAGAATTGAAGGGCCTGGCCTGCGGGGCTGAGTGGGTATTCCCAAGCCGCAACGATCCGCGCAAGCCCATTGCCAAGACGACGCTGAATTACGCCGTGCGTTCGCTGGATCTGGACGTTCGCGACTTCGTGATTCACGACTTCCGCCGGACGGCATCCACCCACCTGCACGAGGCCGGTTTCAATTCGGACTGGATCGAAAAGGCCCTTGCCCACGAGACCAAGGGCATCCGGGGCGTCTACAACCGGGCGCAGTATGCGGACCAACGGCGGCAAATGCTGCAATGGTGGGCCGACTTCGTGGATGCCCAGATCGAGGAAGGGCGCAAGGTCATCATCGGGCGGTTCGGTAAGGCATACCAAGCCGGTTGACCAGGTACCCGGGTACCCAATCTCCCAGCCGCAGAAGGTAAAGGGCGCCACGGCAACCGCCGAGAGAGCGGACAACTGGCGCGCAGGGTGACGATGCGCTGCGTAGCGTTCTCTGCGGCGCTCTGGGAAGCCATTTGCCTATCACGCCCCTTCGCATCGGCGGTCCGCCTGTAGCTTCTCATATGCTGCCACGATGCCTGCACGCCACCCGCCAAGCCATCAGCTTATACCGCAAGGTAGTTGCTGCCCCCGACCCGACCCCGAGGGCGATTTATCGCACCCGCACACTATCCGAACACGTGTCGTGACTTTCTAATCTGCCACAGGCCGGAATGTTCCGGCGAGCGATCCAGAGTTTCGCACATGGCCGCACAAAGCCAATCACTCACGATTCTTAGGCGCAAACAAGTCGAGGCCCGCATTGGGCTGGGCCGTAGCGCCATCTACGCCAAAATCCGTCCCAACCCCAAGCGCCCGACAGACTTTGATCCAACCTTCCCGAAGCCAATCCCGATAGGCGCGAAGGCCGTCGGCTGGGTCGAGAGCGAGATTGACAGCTGGCTCGCTGCCCAAATCGCCAAAAGCCGTATCGGCTAGGAGGCGCCATGATTACCCCGACCAACAACGACCCAGGCAATGCCTGGACGGGCACCTATATCCGCGACATTAACGAGGCCGATATTGAGCACGCCGTCGCGACTGCCTATGACGGGCGGACTACCGACGGGCTGGCCTGGCTTGACGACGGCGCACTGAGCGGCGCGCCCACCGGGAAGGAGGTGGCTTTGAGCATCGCACATGAAAACGCCCTGACCGGATTGCCGCCGGTCGGGGCGCAGGGGGCATCGGGGAAAACAGGCCGACGGTGCAATTCTAGCGCATCGGGTGGCGAGCCGCCAAACAGCGTGCCCGCCGAACAGGCGCTTCTTGGCGTGTTGCTTCGGGGTGAGGCCACCTGGGCCGACGTAGCCGCTGCGCTCAATCCCAGCGACTTTTGCGAGCCAGCGAATGCCGCTATTGCAACCGCAATGGCGACCCTGGCGGATATGGGCCGGGGTTGCGATAGGCCCATGGTGGAGTCGGCCCTTGAGGCTGCGGGCCGCCTTGCCGACATCGGCGGCAGCGCCCATCTGGACCAGTTGACCGCCGCGCCCGGGATCGCCGCGAACATCGACGCCTATGCCGCGATCTTTCACAGGACCGCGGCCCAGCGCAAGGCCGCGGCCGCATCGCAGATGGACCCAGGCTCTGTTTTGGACAGGCTCTCGGGCACCGGCGGCACCGGCACGGCACGACCACCGATGCCCGCCGACCTGATTGCCACCGAAGCCGAGCTTGCGGCCGCGCACCTGACACCGCGATGTATCGTCCGAGATCACACCTACGCCGACGTGGCTCAGGTTGTCGCTCCGGGCAGCACTGGCAAGACCACCGTCCTGATCTACGAGTCAGTCTGTATCGCCATTGGCCGGCCGGTGTGGAGCCTCGCGGTCGAGTCGCCAGGATGGACCTTCTACGTCAGCGCAGAGGACCAGAGGCCGCGCTTGCTGGCCCGCCTGCGCGAGATCCTGCGGGCGATGGACCTAACCGCAGACGAGCGGGCCGCTGCCGTCTCCGGCTTCCGCGTGTGGGACGTGGCCGGCGAACAGGTCAAGCTGATCCGGGCCGAGGGCAACAACATCGTCTTAACCGACCTGGCAGACGCCATCGTGACCGCCTACCGGGACGACCCGCCTGCGGTTGTGGTGTTCGACCCCCTGGTGTCCTTCGGGGCGAGCGAGCAGGCCGTCAACGACAACGAGCAAGGCATCATCACCGCCGCCCGGCGCATCGTGAAGGGGCTCGATTGCTGCGTGCGAGTCGTGCACCACACCGGCAAGGCAAATGCCCGCGACGGGACCCTTGACCAGTATTCAGGGACGAGGTGGCTCGGCGCTGGCGGACGGGTCGCGCATGACCACCGTCTTGCAAGCATGGGGCCCGGACAGCGGCACCAAAGGGCTGGTTCCGCCACCGGGCTGCACCCAGGACCCAGGGACAAGCATCACCATCCTGGCCCGGGCCAAACTGAGTTATGCGCCGCCACAGCCAATGATCTGGATACGCCGCCGCGGATTCGCCTTCGAGCACTTCGCCGAGGCGCCCAAGCTTGCACCCGCTGCCTTGAGGTCGGCGCAGGCGGACCAGGTGGAGCGGTATCTTGCGAGTGAGATCGCTGCCGGGCGGTACCACACCAAGACCTCGCTGGGCATCAGGACCGAGGACCTGGGGATGCCACGGGAAGGCATCCGCAGGGCTGCTGGTAGAGCTTGAGGTGTCGGGTCGGATCGCAGAGGCGAACATTCCAGAGGGGCGTCGCCAAGGTGGGCGCAAGACCTACCTTTGCCCGATCAACCCCGCCGGCCATGATGGCGGGGTTGGAGCTCCGGTCGCGATTTTCGACGGCCAACCCCGCCGGGCTTCAACCCCGCCGCCGCCCTTAGGGTATGGCGTGGCGGCGGGGTTGCCCCCGCCCGCCACCACGCCCCCCTTGCCCAACCCTGCCGGCATTGAACGGCGGGGTACGGCGGGGTTGGCGGGGTT
Source organism: uncultured Gammaproteobacteria bacterium (assembly GCA_963802205.1). Taxonomy (GTDB): domain Bacteria; phylum Pseudomonadota; class Gammaproteobacteria; order Chromatiales; family Chromatiaceae; genus DYRB01. Next base: position 104,050 of record CAWDHW010000032.1, read on the forward strand.
GACGAACGACGCTCCACCCGCGGGCGTGCTGGCGACCGTCGAGGACGACGAAGAGGACTTGGTATGACCGCCCTCGCGATCCTCGCCCAGGCCCATGCAGCTGGGCTGGTCCTGCGCCTGGCCGATAACGGAACCATCGCCGTGCGCGGTCCTGCCGACGCCCGGGCCCGCCTCCTGCCGACCATCAAGACCAACAAGCCCGCCCTGGTCGAGGCGCTGACGGAGACGCGGCGCACCTGGCTGGTGACAGCGGACGACGGGACCCGATGGGAGTCGAGCTTCTACCCGCCCGCGACCTTCGCCGCCGTGCTGGCCATGTACGAAGGCGCGAGCGTTATGCCCGTGCCCGTGCCCGTGCCCGACCCGGACCCCGGCGCAGACCTGCCCGACGACGTGGAGCGGCTGGTTCTTACCTGGCTGGACGCGATAGGCGAGGACGACCCCCAGACCCGCCGCGAGGCCGTGGACTTGGCCAGGAGCCGCCCGGACATCGCGCAGGGGTATCGGGACAGGGCCGCCGCCCCGGCGCCCCCCGGGCCCGCACCCGACGCCCCAGGGGACCCAGACGCCGCGGGCCCGGAGGACACGCGATGAAACGAGCCCTCAACGACGATTCCGAAGTTCGCGCTCTGGCCGAATGCCTGGGGGCCTAGCCGGCGATGCAGGCGAGCATCGCGGCTGGCCACTCCGGCGCAATCATCGTCGGCGATTGGGTTTTCGGATACTTTTTGGATGGGCTGATCGCCTTCGAGACCAGCGGCCCGCTCGAAGCCGAAGCGCTGGCCAGGCGGATGATGCAACACCTCGGCGGGCCAGTTTGAGCGAGGGTTGCCAGGCCAGCGCCCCCGGTAACGCATTAGCGAGTCGTGAGGATACATTGCTACCGCCCTATCGACCCGTCGCGCGCGATCCCGTTTAGACGGAAGCCAAACCGCAGAGGCAAAGCGAACGATGAAACAACAGCGTAATGCGCAAGGCCGGTTTCTGATCGGAAACCCCGGTGGCCCCGGGCGGCCCAAGCGACAAACGGAGGCAGGCTATCTTGAAATCCTGATGGAGGCGTGCGACTTGGACACTTGGCGCAACGTGGTTGATCGCGCAGTTGAGGACGCGCAAGCCGGCGACGACAGGGCGCGTGGTTGGCTCTCGTCCTATCTCATCGGCAAGCCCGAGAGCGTGGCACCGGCGCCGACCGCCGTGGTTATCAATCAGCTACTCAATATCGACGCGGCGCTTGAGACTGCGGCGGAACGGCTGGCGCTGCCCATTATCAACCGCGAGACCTGCCCGGCCTTACAGGAGGGCGACGACTGGAAAGAGTCCGTCCGACGCGAGGCCGCAGAGGCCATCCTTACGGCAGTCACAAAACCGGGTACAAAACCGCCAAAAGAAACAGCGAGCTAAGCAACCGCTAGGCTTTCCGGCGCGACTACCGGTTTAATGTCTCGCCGACTCCAGGGCCGAGCGGAACTCGGCGACCGACAGCCTGGTGAACTCGAACCCCGCCCGGGCACTGGGACTCACCAGGACCAGATCCAGGCACTCGGTCATTACATCGATGCGTTCGCTCGGCTTGAGCGGGGCAAGCGGCTCCACCCCCGCCGCAAGATCGCTGAAGCGCTCCAGGCTACGGACCCCCGTAGCGGCCAAGGCCAGGCCATCGAAGCCAGGCAACGGCACCTGTTGCAGAAAGTCGGGACGGGCATGGTTTGATCCTCCTATGCCTTGCTGCCTTCATGGCACGCCGACGGGTGGCTAAAAACCTGAGCCCGCCCCTGCATCCATTTACACCCCAGCCCCGTTGGTTGATCCTACGCCACCCCCCAACAAACCCGAAGCCCGCACCGCATGCCCTCGCTCCACTGGACTGGAAAAGACGCCGCCGTGGTCGCCGCCCGGGAGGTCCCCTATAGGCCCCTGGTGGCGGTCCCGGACTTGAGCCACGGCGACCCCGACACCGGGAACCTGCTGATCCATGGCGACAACCTGAACGCCTTGAAGAGCCTGCTGCCGCTCTACGCCGGGCGGGTCAAGTGCATCTTCATCGACCCGCCCTACAACACCGGCTCGGCCTTCGAGAACGCCGACGACAACCGCGAGCACCACCTCTGGGACCGTTGGCGTTCCGTTGACGAGATCGCGGAGTACCTCGGCGTCTCCAAGGATACCGTGTACCCCTGGGTCAACCAGAAAGGGATGCCTGGGCACAAGGTTGGGCGCTTCTGGAAGTTCAAGTCGGCGGAGGTCGACGACTGGGTCCGGGCCGGCGGCGCCGCCCGAGCGACCACGCGCCTCTTTGGGGAGGATAGGGAGTGACCACGTCCACGCTCGACATCTTCGCCCTCCGCGACTCGGTCGTCGACGAGTACAAGCACTTCGCGACGTCGTTCACCACGATCCACGCCCCGGACATCAAGGCCCAGGTCGAGGCCATCTACGCCCAGGCGCGGTACTGGCCCGAGCCGCTCATCCAGATCAACCCGAGCTACAAGCGCTCGACCGATGTCGGCAGCCTGGTCGACGCGGGCGTGCTCGACCCCGGGTGCGCCGACGATCTTCCAGGCTCGACGGGCGAGCCGCTGACGCCTCTACAAGCACCAGGAGCAGGCCATCGCGCTGGCCGCGGCAGGCGAGAGCTATCGTCGTCACCACCGGCACCGGCTCGGGCAAGTCGCTCTGCTTCTTCATCCCCATCGTCAACCGCGTGCTGGCCGAGAAGCGCGACCAGCGGCCAGGCCCGCACCCGCGCCATCATCATCTACCCGATGAACGCCCTGGCGAACTAGCCAGCTCGAGGAGCTCGGCAAGTTCGTCGGCAACGTCGCCGGCACACCGCCCGATCACCTTCGCCCGCTACACCGGCCAGGAGAACGCCGAAGAGCGCAACCGCATCGCCGAACAACCCGCCGGACATCCTGCTGACCAACTTCATGATGCTCGAGCTGCTCATGACCCGGCAGGACGAGGTCGACCGCCGGGTCATCGGACAACTGCGTCGGGCTGCGCTTCCTGGTGCTCGACGAGCTGCACACCTACCGCGGCCGACAGGGTGCGGACGTCGCGCTGCTCGTGCGCCGCGTGCGCGAGCGCCTGCGGCCCGAGCAGCCTGCAGTGCATCGGCACCTCGGCCACCATGGCGAGCGAGGGCTCGCTGGAAGACAAGAGCCGGGTCGTCGCCAGGGTCGCCTCCAAGCTCTTCTCCGCTTCCGATCCCCGAGAGCAACGTCGTCGTCGAGACCTTCGAGCGGATCACCGACCCATCTACGCGACGCCGAGTCGGTCCGCCCCGCCCTCGGCCCCGCCATCGACGCCGGCATCGCGCCGACCATCGACGAACGCCGAGCTAGCCGCCCACCCCCTGGCGGTCTGGGTCGAGACCCGCCTCGGGGTCACCTTCTCGGAGGTGGACCAGCGCTGGGTGCGCGCGCGCCCGATGACCGTGACCGAGGCCGTGGCGTGCACTCTCGACCGACTCCGGGCGCCCTGAGGAGACCTGCCGGGCCGCGCTGCGAGACCTGCTGCTGCTGTCCAGCGTGCCCGAAGCGGGACCGGACCGGGCGCGCGGATGACAGCGCTGCGGAGCTTCTTCGCCTTCAAGCTCCACCAGTTCATCTCCGGCGCCGGCCACGCCTACGCCACCCTCGAGCCCGCGGGGCAACGCACCGTCACCGTCGACGGGCAGCAGTTCCTGCCGGAGCACCCCGACAAGCGGCTCTACCCGGTCCACTTCTGCCGCGAGTGCGGCCACGAGTACCACCCGGTCCGCCTCGCCGAGCGAGGATGGACGGCGGGTCTTGTTCGCCCGAGACATCGACGACGCCCCGCCGCCGAATGACGAGGACGAGGCCGCCGGCGCACGACCCGACCGACCGCGAGCAGTTCGGCTTTCTCACGCTCGCACCCCGAGGACACCGACTTCACCTTCGACGACCGCGACGAGGACTACCCCGAGACCTGGCTGGAGTACGACGCGGCAGGCAACCCGCGGCTCAAGCCCTACTACCGGGACGCGCGCCCGCGACGGCTCCGACGTCGCCCCGACGGCGCAGTCGGCTCGGGCGCACGGGCCTGGTTTCTCCCGGGCAAGTTCCGCTTCTGCCTGCGCTGCGGCACGACCCAGGGCGGCTCCGCGCGCGACCGCACCCGCCTCGCGTCGCTCTCGGCCGAAGGCCGAAGCTCGGCGACCACGGTGCTCGTGGCGAGCGTCCTCCGCTGGATGCACGGCGCCCAGTCGGGCATGGCGCCGTTCACCCGCAAGCTCCTCGGCTTCACCGACAACCGCCAGGACGCCGCGCTCCAGGCCGGCCACTTCAACGACTTCCTCTTCGTCAGCCTGGTGCGCGCCGGCTTCCTCGGCGCGCTCGCAGGCGGCCGGCGACCAGCGGCCTGCGCAGCGACGAGCTCGGCGCCGCCCAGCAGCGCGCCCTCGGCTTCGACCGGACCGGCGCTCGACATCCGCGCCGAGTGGCTCCAGGAGCCGGGCCTCAAGGGCTTCAACCTCCAGGAGGCCGAGGCCACGCTGCGCCAGGTCCTGGCCTACCGGGTCTGGTTCGACCAACGCCGCGGCTGGCGCTACACGAACCCCAACCTCGAGCAACTCGGCCTCGTCGAGGTCGAGTACCTCGGGCTCGACGGCACTGGCGGCGGACGAGGACGAGTTCGCCAGACGCCCACCCGCTGCTCCAGCAGGCCAGCGCCCGAGGTCCGCGCCAAGCGTCTACCGCGAGCTGCTCGACCACCTGCGCAAGTGGATGGCCATCAAGCAGCCAGGTGCTCGACCCCACCGTCATCGAGCAGATGGTGGCCACGCTCGCACAGCCGCATCCGGCCCGCCCTGGGGCTTCGGTACCGACGAGAAGCCGCGCAGCGCCCGCTGGCTGATGGTCGCGGCGCCAACGCGACAGGAAAGCTCCCTACGCGACAAGGACCTGATCGTGCGCGGCGGCTCCCGCAGCGCGCTGCGGCCAAGACGCTGTCGCCTCGAGCCGCTCTGTGGAACGGCGACGCGGCGATCCGCGAGCTGAAGTCCAAGGAGCTCGATGAGCTGATCGAGGACCTGCTGCGGGCCGCTGCGATGCACGGCCTGGTCTCCGAGGAGAGCACGCCCTTCGACCAGCCCGGCTGGCGGCTCAACGACGCCTGCGTCCTGTTCCGGCTCGGCGAGCCGTCCGAGGACACCGGCGATGCTCACCGAGAACGCCTTCTTCCGCGACCTCTACGCGAACCTCGCGGCCATGCTCAAGGCCCCCGGCCATCCGCTCTTCGGCTTCGAGGCCCGCGAGCACACCGCCCAGGTCGACGGGGAGCAGCCGGGCGGTCCGCGAGAAGCGCTTCCGCTTACGGGGAGAAGGAACGCGAGGAGCTCGCCGACCGACGAGCCAAGCGCCTGCGCGAGATCGGCGAGGCCAATCGCTTCCTGCCGGTCCTGTTCTGCTCGCCGACCATGGAGCTCGGCGTCGACATCTCGGCGCTCAACGCCGTGTACATGCGCAACGTGCCGCCGACGCCCGCCAACTACGCCCAGCGCAGCGGTCGCGCGGGCCGCAGCGGCCAGGCCGCGCTGGTCCTGACCTACGCCTCGTCGCAGAGCCCGCACGACCAGTACTTCTTCCGCGACCCCCGGGCGATGGTCCACGGCGAGGTCAAGGCCCCGCTCCTCGACCTCGCCAACCGCGACCTGATCGACAGCCACCTGCAGGCGGTCTGGCTGTCCTGCGTCGAGCAGCCGCTGGACCCGTGCATCGCCGAGCTGCTGGTGCTCAGCGACCCCGAGCGGCCGCTGCAGCCGAGATCCTCGCGACCGCGATGCGCGAGCCGCGCGTGGCACGAGCCGGCGATCGCAGCGCATCGGCGACGGGTGCTCGATCTGCGTCGAGGACGACCTCACTCCCGAGCTGCGCGCCCTGGTACCCGGGCCGCGACGCTCTACGCCGACTGCGGTCGTCGGCCGGCGCTGCGAGCGCTTCAGCGAGGCGTTCGACCGCTGGCGCGACCTGTTCGCCGCCGCCGAGGAGCAGCGCGACGCCGCCCGGCGCACCATGGACGACTACGCCGCGCCCTACCAGGAGAAGCGGGCCGCGCAGAGTCCGCCACGCCCAGGCCATCGACCAGATCAACCTGCTGCAGCGCGGGCACGAGCAGCCTGTCGAGCGACTTCTACACCTACCGCTACCTGGCCACCGAGGGCTTCCTGCCCGGCTACAACTTCCCCCGCCTGCCGCTCATGGCCTACGTCCCGCGCCACGCCGGACGGGCGCGGGCGGCAGACCTACTTGCAGCGGCCCCGCTTCCTCGCGCTCTCCGAGTTCGGTCCGCGCAGCCTCGTCTACCACGAGGGCCGCGCCTACCGCGTGGTGCGCGCCCTGCTGTCGCTCGGTCAGCAGGCGACCGGCGACCGCCGGACGCCCAGCTGCCCACCAAGTCGGTGCGCATCTGCACGCACTGCGGCGCAGGTCACTTCGAGGACCAGGCATCGATCTGCCACGCCTGCGGCGCCTCGCTGGGCACGCGCCGAGATCGTCAACCACGTCTACCGCATCGAGAACGTCGGCGACCCAGCCCGCCGAGCGCATCACCGCCAACGACGAGGAGCGCCAGCGCCAGGGCTTCGAGCTGCAGACCACCTTCGAGTGGGCGGTGCGCGAGCACGACCTCGACGTGCGCCACGCCGTCGGCCGCCGACGCGCGAGGGCGAGATCGCGCGCCTCGCCTACGGCCCGGGCGCGACCATCACCCGCCTCAACAAGGGCCTGCGCCGCCGGGCCGAACAAGAAGACGCTCGGCTTCCAGCATCGACCCGGTCTCCGGCTACTGGGCGAAGAACGAGGACGAGGACGACAAGCCGACGACCCGACGGCGTCGCCGCGCCAGTGGATCGTGCCCGAGCGTCCAGGACCGCAAGAACGCCCTGCTCTTCACAGCCGGTCGAGCAGACTCTCGACCAGACGGCAGTCTGGCCACGCTGCAGCACGCGCTGCTGCGCGGCATCGAGGCCGTGTTCCAGCTCGAGGAGGGCGAGATCCTCGCCGAGCCCATGCCCACCCGCGACCTGCGCAACGGCTTCCTGCTCTACGAGGCCACCGAGGGTGGCGCCGGCGTGCTGACTCGCCTCGTCGCCGAGCCCGACAGCCTCGCCGCGGTCGCCCGCCAGGCGCTCGCAGGTCATGCACTTCGACGATAGCCGACGACGGAGCCCTGCCCCGGACGCGACGGCGCTCACCGACCAGGCCGGACACCGCCTGCGTCGCCGCCTGCTACCGCTGCCTGATGTCCTACTACAACCAGCCCGACCACGAGCTCATCGACCGGCGTGACGCAGGGCGCGCGACGCGTTCTGCTGCGCCTGGCCGCGGCACGGACCCAGCGCGACCGGCCGCAGCCGGCTCGACCGGCATCCCGGCGACGACCGGGACGAGGGCGCTCCGACACCTGGCACGCGGAGGCGGCCGCGCCGCGGCATCCCGGCCCCGGACGCCGAGCCCCTGCGCGGTCGGCATCGAGCCGCTGCCGCTGGCCTGGCGCCGGCACTACGTCGCGGCCCTGCTCCCGGATGCCGACGAGGCCGCGCCGCGGACGCTCGAGGACCTCGGCTTCGAGGTCGTCCGCTTCGCCGACCCCGCCACCTGGGACGCCGCGCTTCCGGCGCCTCGCCGCCGCTCCTCGGGCGACCGCCGTGAACGAGCTCGGCTTCAGCCCCGGCACCCTGGTCTCGCGCCCGGGGCCGCGAGTGGATCGTGCTCGCCGGCAGCGACGGCGGAGACCCTGCGGGTGCGGCCGATCTCCGGCTCCGAGGAGGACCAGACCCTCATCTACCTGCCGCTCGAGCCGGAGCCGGTGCGCGAGGCCCGCTTCCCCGCGCCCGATCCGCCGGCAGCTCGGCGGACACGACGCGGCGCTGCTCCTGCGCGACGCGCTGCTGCTGTCGCTGCGGCGCGGCGCCGGGCCGTTCCGCAGCTTCGGCCAGATCGCCGTCGAGCCGCGCGCCTACCAGCTCGTGCCGCTGCTCATGGCGCTCAAGCTCGACCCGGTGCGCCTGCTCATCGCCGACGACGTCGGCGTCGGCAAGACCATCGAGGCCGCGCTCATCGCCCGCGAGCTGCTCGACCGCGGCGACATCGAGCGCATCGCCGTGCTGTGCCCGCCGCACCTCGTCGACCAGTGGGTGACCGAGCTGGAGGCCCGCTTCCACCTCCAGGCGGTCGCCGTGACCGCCGCGAGCGCGACGCGACTCGAGCGCGGCATCCCGCCGGGCGTGAGCCTCTTCCCGGTCCACCCCCACACCGTCGTCAGCCTCGACTACATCAAGAGCCAGGACCGCCGGCGCGCGACTTCCTCTCGCGCCTGCCCGGACTTCGTCATCGTCGACGAGGCCCACACCTGCGCGGCTACCGGCCAGGGCCGCCACCAGCGTTACGAGCTGCTGCGCGGCCTGGCCGACGACCCGAACCGCCACCTCGTGATGCTCACCGCCACGCCCCACAGCGGCGACGACGCGGCCTTCTACCGCCTGCTCGGCCTCCTCGACCGAGACTTCGAGCGCATCGCAGGACGCCGCCGGTGACGGAGCGCGACCGGCTGCGCGAACCGCCTCGGCAACCACTTCGTCCAGCGCCGCCGGCCCGACATCGCCGAGTGGCAGGAGGCCGACCTCTTCCCGCGGCGCGAGACCAGGGAGCTGACCTACAGGCTCACCGGCGCCTGGGAGCGCGTTCTTCGACGCCGTGCTCGACTACTGCGCCGAGATCGTCGCAGCGGCGCGGGGGATGACGCAGCGGCAGCGGCTCAACTTCTGGGGCACGCTGGCGCTGATGCGCTGTGCCGCCTCGAGCCCCATGGCCGCCGTGCTGGCCCTGCGCACCCGCGCCGGCGAGGTGCTCGACGCCGAGGACCGGGGCGAGATCCTGGAGCGCCTCTTCGACGGCGACGCCGACACCCTGATCGACGACGACGTCGAGCCGCCCGCGGCCACCGACGACCCCGCCCTGGCCGCGCTCATCGCCCAGGCCGAGGCGCTCGCCGGCCAGGCCGGCGACCCCAAGCTCAAGGTGCTGTCGCGACCACGTCGCCGAGCTGCTGGCGCGAGGACTTCAACCCCGTGGTCTTCTGCCGCTACATCGCCACCGCCCACTACCTCGGCCGCCACCTCGACGAAGCGGCTCCCGGACGCGACCATCGACGGTCGTCACCGGCGAGCTGCCGCCGGAGGAGCGCGAGGACCGCGTGTCGCGCGCTCGGCGACGCACGAGGGGCCGCGCGTGCTCGTCGCCACCGACTGCCTCTCCGAGGGCGTCAACCTGCAGGAGCACTTCGACGCCGTGGTCCACTACGACCTGTCGTGGAACCCCACCCGCCACGAGCAGCGCGAGGGCCGCGTCGATCGCTTCGGCCAGCCAAGGCCGGTCGTGCGCGCCACCCTGATCTACGGGGCCAACAACCCCGTCGACGGCGCCGTGCTCGAGGTGATCCTGCGCAAGGCCGAGCGCATCCGCGAGGAGCTCGGCGTGCCGGTGCCGGTGCCGGACGAGGGGCACACCCTGACCCAGGCGCTGCTCAAGGCCGTGCTGCTGCGCCGCCGCGGCGCGCCCGAGGCCGCGACCGGCGAGGGCCGGCAGCTCGAGCTGTTCGAGGCGGAGTGGCAGAGCGCCGCGGACAAGGCCAAGGCCAACCGGACGATCTTCGCCCAGCGGCGCCTCAAGCCCGAGGACGTGCTCCCCGAGTGGCACAAGAGCCTGGCGGCCATCGGCGGGCGCGAGGACGTGCAGCGCTTCACCGACCGCGCGCTGACCCGCCTCGGCTCCGGGCTGAGCCCCTGCGGCGACGCGCGGCTTCAAGGCCCCCACCGCGTCGCTGCCCGAGGACGCTGCGGGAGCGACTGGAGGCCGAGGGCCTCACCGGGCACCCTGCGCATCGACTTCCGCTACCCGCCAGCGCCCCGCTGCCGCTCGGTGCAGCGCAGCCACCCGCTCGTGGCCGTGCTCGCCGAGACGCTGCTCGAGCGCAGCCTGAATGGCGCGGCCCAGATCGACCGAGGCTACGAGGTCACCGATCCCGCGGTCCTCGGCCGGGTCGGCTGCTGGGTCTCCGACGGCGTGCGGGCCCGGACCACCGTCGCCCTGCTGCGCCTGCGCCACCAGCTGGTGTCGCGGCGCGGCCGCCGCGAGACCACCCTGCTGGTCGAGGAGGCGACCGGCCTCGCCTGGGTCGGCCAGGCTGGGGACCGCCTCGCTGGAGCACCGAGGCCCTGGCCCTGCTCGCCCATGCCCCCGGCCGACGATGTCCCCCCGCCACGTTCGCGAGCGCGAGGCGGCCCGGGCCCTGGCCTGCTCGCCGAGCGGGAGGCCGAGCTCGAAGCCTTCGCCGCCCAGCGGGCGGACGCCCTGCTCGACGACCACCTGCGCGTGCGGGCCGCCGCCTACCGCGACGAGAAGGCCGAGACCCGCGGCCGCAGCGCCCGGGTCGAGGCCCTGCCGCGGCCCGACGTCATCGGCGTCTTCGTGCTGCTGCCGAGGGTGCGCCTGACCATGGCCATGCGTCCCCACCGCGGCACCCCCCGCGCCACCCCCCGAGGGTCCAGGACCGCCGAGCTCGCCTTCGACGCCCTCTCGATCGAGGGCGGGCTCCTCGCCGCCGACTGGCTCGCCCGGGTCGCCCAGCTCGCGGCCCCCCACCAGGAGCCGGACGACTACGGCGTCCTCAAGGGTCTGGAACTGCGCGACGAGATCGGCCGCTACTGGCGCATCGCCCAGGCCCACTGGGCGGACTTCGCCGCCGGGCAGAAGGCCGGGGCCGAGCCCGAGGCCCTCACCCGGCGCTTCATCCAGGGGCTGCTGCGCGACGCCTTCGGTTTCACCGACCTCGCGGAGCCCCTGTCCAGGTCCGCGGGCGCGCTGCTGTTCCCTGGGCCCGATGACGGCGGCCGGGAGCACGTCGTGCTCGGGGGGCTTGCCTGGCCCCTGACCGCCATCGACCCCGCCGGCCGCGTCCCCCTGGTCTGCGCCCCCGCCGGCTCCGGCCTCGACACCCCGCGACCCAGCCTTCGGCGATGGCCACCGCAAGCGCAGCGCCTTCGGCCTGATCGCAGGAGTTCCTGAACACCGCGGACCAGGCCCTGTGGGGCCTCTGCGCCGACGGTCTGCGGCTGCGGCTCGTGCGCGACAACGCCAGCCTCACCCGCCCGGCCTGGGTCGAGGTCGACCTGGCCCGGATCTTCACCGAGGAGCTGCTACGCGGACTTCGCCGCCGCTCTGGCTGCTGCTGCACGCAGCCCGCTTCGGGCGCGCCGACCAGGCGCCCGGACGCCTGCCCGCTCGAGGCCTGGCGCGCCGCCGCCCGCGAGGAGGGGACCCGGGCCCGCGAGCACCTGCGCGGCGGGCGTCGAGGAGGCGCTGCTGACCCTCGGCCAGGGCTTCCTCGCCCACCCGGAGAACCAGTCGCTCCGCGCAGGCCCTGCACGAGGGGTACGCTCGCGCAGGACGACTACTTCGGCCAGCTCCTGCGCCTCGTCTACCGGCTCATCTTCCTGCTCACGGTCGAGGAGCGCGACCTGCTCCACCCCAACGGACGCGCCCGAGGAGGTCCAGGAGCTCTACGCCGACGGCTACGGCCTGCGGCGCCTGCGCGACCGCGCCGCCCGCCGCGCCGCCCACGACCGCCACGCCGACCTCTGGGAGGCCGTGAAGATCGTCTTCCGCGGCCTAGCCGGCGGGCGAGCCGCGGCCTCGGCCTGCCGGCCCTCGCCGGCCTCTTCGCCGCCGGCCAGTGTCCCGACCTCGACGCCGCCCGCCTCGACAACCGCGCCCTGCTCGGCGCCGTCTTCCGCCTGTGCTGGCTGCGGGAGCCGAACGGGCCTGGCGCGGGTGAACTGGCGCGACATGGGGCCCGACGAGCTGGGCTAGCGTCTACGAGGGCCTCCTCGAGCTCGTCCCCCAGATCGCCCAGGACGGCCGCAGCTTCCGCTTCGCCGGCCGGGACGAGAGCCGGGGCAACGCCCGCAAGACCTCCGGGCAGCTACTACACGCCCGACAGCCTGGTGCAGGTCCTGCTCGACAGCGCGCTCGACCCGGTGATCGAGCGCACGCTCGCGGCGCAACCCCGACCACCCCGCCGAGGCCCTGCTGCGCCCTGGCGTCGTCGACCCGGCCTGCGGCTCCGGCCACTTCCTGCTCGCCGCCGCGCGCCGCCTCGCCGCGCACGGGTCGCGCGCCTGCGGGCCAAGGGCACGCCCACGCCGGAGGAGTACCGCCACGCCCTGCGCGGCAGGTGGTCGGGCGCTGCATCTACGGCGTGGACCTGAACCCGCTGGCGGTGGAGCTGTGCAAGGTGAGCCTGTGGATGGAGGCCGTCGACCCCGGGCTGCCGCTCACCTTCCTCGACTCCCACGTCCGCACGGCAACGCCCTGCTCGGGCACCACCCGAGCCCTGATGGAAGACGGCATCCCCGACGACGCCTGGGTCGCGCTCGAAGGCGACGCACCCGAAGCTCGCCACCGCGCTCAAGAAGAAGAACAAGGCCGAGCGTGGCGGGCAGCGCCTGCTCGCCCTGGGGGCGTCGACGCCAGCCGCCGGTTTGCGGGCCGCGGTCGATCAGGTCGAAGCGACGCCGGACACCGATGCCGCCTCCCTCGCCCAGAAGGAGTCCCGTTGGGCCGAACTCCTCGCCTCCGAACCCTGGCGCCACGAGAAGCTGGTCCACGACGCCTGGTGCGCGGCCTTTCTCTGGCCCAAGGGCGAGCCGGGACCGGTGGTCGAGGGCGGCGCCGACCAACGGCGTGTGGCGCGCCCTGGCGGACGGCGACCGTCCCTCGCCGGTGCTGGCGAAGACCGCCGACCGCCTCGCACGGGACTATGCCCTGTTCCACTGGGAGCTTGCCTTCCCGCAGGTCTTCGAGCGCGGCGGTTTCGACGTGGTGCTGGGTAACCCGCCCTGGGAGCGGGTGAAGCTCCAAGAGCAGGAGTTCTTCGCCTCCCGCGACGACGCCATCGCGGGCGCGCGCAACGCCGCCGAGCGCAAGCGGCTCATCGCCGAGCTGCCGGTTCGGGACCCCGAGCTGTGGGAGGACTGGAACCGCGACAGCCGCGTGGCCCAGGGCACCAGCCACTTCGTCCGCCAGGCCGGACGCTACCCCCTGTGCGGCAAGGGCGACGTCAACACCTACGCCCTGTTCGCGGAGCACAACTGGCGCCTGATCGGCCCCCGCGGCCGGGCGGGGTTCATCGTGCCAAGCGGGATCGCGACGGATGACACGACTAAGGACTATTTCGGCGCGCTGGTGGCGGGCGGGAATCTGGCGCGCTTCTTGAGCTTCGAGAATGAGGCCCTGCTCTTCCGCGAGGTTCACCACGCCTTCAAGTTCGCCCTGTTGACCGTCGACGGTACCGGCGAAACAGAGCAAGCCGACCTGGTCTTCTTCGCCCGATACCCGTCCGACCTCGCCGATGATGACCGCCACTTCGCCCTTTCCGCCGCGGACTTCGAGCTGCTCAACCCGAACACGCGCACCTGCCCGACGTTTCGGAGCGGCCGCGATGCGCGTCTAAACCTGGCGCTCTATCGCCGCGCTGGCGTGCTGTGGCGGGAGGGCGATCCGGACGGCAACCCCTGGGGGCTGCGCTTCATGGCCATGTTCCACATGGCCAACGACTCCGGCCTGTTCCGCGCCCACGGCGAGCTGGCGCAGGCGGGCTGGAAGCTAACGGGCAACCGATTCGGAAAGGACGGGCAGGTCATGGTGCCGCTCTACGAGGCGAAGATGATCCACCACTTCGACCATCGTTTCGGGAGCTACGAGGCGCAGACGGACGCCCAGGCAAACCAGGGCAAGCTGCCGGAATTGACGGACGCCGATCATGCCGATCCACACCGGACGACACTGCCGCGATACTGGGTCGCCCAAAGCGAGGTTGATGCACGGCTCGACGGGCGCTGGGATCCGGAATGGCTGCTGGGGTGGCGTCGAATCTGCCGAAGCACGGACCAAAGAACGCTGATCTCGTCGCTCATTCCGAGAGCCGGAGTGGGCGATTCTGAGTTTCTCTTTCTTCCTGGTGAAGTAGCCAGCTTCGTTGCGTGTATGTATGGCAACCTCTCAACTCTAGCCTTCGACTACGCTGCGCGACAGAAGGTCGGCGGTACAAATGCGAGCTTCCATATCATTCGGCAACTTCCAGTTCTGAATCCGTCAAACTACCTTGCAGACGCTGCTTGGCATCTTGGAATATCGGTCCGCGACTGGATGCTGCCCACTATTCTCGAATTGACCTACACCGCGTGGGACATCCAACCCTTCGCCCGCGACTGCGGCGACGAGGGCCCGCCCTTCATCTGGGACCCCGACCGGCGCTTCCGGCTTCAATGCGAGTTGGACGCCGCGTTCTTCCACCTCTACGGTCTGTCGCGGGCAGACGCCGAGTACATCCTCGACACCTTCGACGTGATGGAGCGGGCCAACATTCGCAACCACGGAGAATTCCGCACCCGCCGCGTGGTGCTGGAGTGCTACGACGCCCTGGCCCAGGCCGTCACCACCGGCCAGCCCTACCGCTCGCCTCTGGGCCCGCCACGGCGGGCGGAGTGACTATGTTCCGCTTCACCCATCTTCGCTTGGAGCAATACCGCTGCTTCAAGGCGCTCGACCTGACCCTCGAACCCGACCTGACGGTGCTGTTTGCCGAGAACGGGGGCGGTAAGACCGCCGTGCTGACGGCGCTGGCCGTCGGACTGACCCCCTTCCAATCGGGCACCCCGCGCGGTCTCAAGCTCGATCCGCGGCGCGATCCGCGCCAGATCACGCTTGATGAGCGCGGCCGGCGTGAGCCGGCCGGCCCCTGCACCCTCATCTGGAGTGCCGAAGTTGGCACGGCTCAGGGCGTGGGCTGGATCAGCATCGTAAAGCCCGCCTCGAACCGCAAGGATGTCCACCATAGGGAGGTGCTCGACGCGATGGAGCAGGTGCGCTTGCCCGGCGCCCGCTGGCCCCTGTTCGCCTTCTACGGGGTGGACCGCATGGGCCGGGGCAAAGCGTCCACCAAACCCGCGCCGACTAAGCCGGACCGCTGGGAGGGCTATGCGGGCTGCCTGAACGCCGCCCAAGACGATTCAGCCCTGCTCACCTGGCTCCTGGAGGAGATCCTCGCCGACACGGTGCGCCGCCAGGAAGGGGAGTCGGAGCGCTTCCTCGCCTCCGCCGTGATGGACACCCTCGCCAAGGCCACCCCGGGCGTCGAACGGGCTTGGTATGACCCCCGGGAGCGCAGTCCGGTCGTCCGCTTCGAGACCGGCGAGGTCGCACCCTGGCAGGAGCTGTCCGACGGTTTCCACGTCTACCTGGCGCTGGTCGCCGACATCGCCCGCCGCGCCGTCATGCTGAACGAGCAGGACGGCGGCGAGGCCCCAGCCCTGATCGAGGGCGTGGTCCTGATCGACGAGATCGACCTGCACCTGCACCCGCGTTGGCAGCGCGTGGTGCTGGACGGGCTGCGTAAGATCTTCCCCCGGCTCCAGTTCATCGTGACGACACACTCGCCCCAGGTCCTGAGCAGCGCGGAGAACCGCCAGGTCCGCCACTTGGTCGGCGGGAAGATCCAGGAGCATGGCGTATTCGTCGAGGGTCGGGACAGCAACGCGATCCTTCGCGAGTCGATGGGGACCGATGATCGGGACGCCGAGGGCCAGGCGAAGCTGCGCGCACTCCATGACGCCATCGACCAGGGGGCAAGAGAACAGGCCGAGGCCCTCTACGCCGAGCTCCTGGACAAGTGGAGAGACCTCGACCCCGCGCTGATCCGCGCGCGCGGAATGATGGACTGGGAGGACTGATGCGGGGGCTCAGAAAGCCACAGCCGCCCACCGACGTCTCGCCCGACGGGCAGCAACCGCGGCCCTTGCAGCAGGCCGAGCGCGACTTCCTCGCTGCGCTGCCCGCCGCGACCGACAAGGCCGCCTTCGCCCGTTCCACCTTCGACAGCCTGGAAAAGTCCAAGCTGCGGGCGACCCTCTATGCCGAGCAGGGCTCAGTGTGTGTCTACTGCGAGTGCCGGGTCTCCGAGCGTTATCCAGCGCCCCGCTATCGACCACTGGCGGCCGCTCGGCCTCAACCCCGACCTCGCGCTTCACTGGCGAAATCTCTACCTGTCCTGCCCGAATCCGGCGACCTGCGACTGCCGCAAGTACAAGAGCCCGCTCAGGGCGGCGGACGGGGACACCGATCTGCCCTGGCCGGTGGATCGCGACTACGCGCATTGCGTTGGCTTTACCAGCCTCGGGGAAATCTATGTCCGGTCTGACGCGCCCCTGGACGCGGCCCAGCGCAAGGCGCTCGTGCTCGCCATTGGCGTCCCCCACGATGAGACGACCAAGGACAACGGCATCGCTCAATCTGAATCATCCGGCGCTGCGCGAGGCGCGCGCGGCCGCCATCGACGCCGAGCGAGCTAGACTCGCGGGCGGTTCAGGAACAAGAGGGCAATGCAGTCCGACCGCGAGGCGATCGCTACTGAGCACCTCGGGCAGATCCCCTGCCCGACTTTGTAAGCATCCGGGTCGGATGGCTGCGCAGGACCTTGGGGGTGGGGCGGTGACACCGTGGCAGGTCGCTGCCCCGCACGCGGAGCAAGTTGGACCCGGTACAGCCCGCCGCCCTCTATCGGCCAAGGGGCCGACGATGGCCGATAGCGGGCCGAGCCAGAACCGATTTTTCTATGTGCCGCGGGCAGTTGCTATCGGCCACTCGGCCCGTCGCCCGGGCCTTGGCGGGTATAGCGCCGAGAGGAGCCGGGCATGACCCCTACGCCAATCTGGCTCACACTGCTGGAGAAGGCGGCGACGGACAACGGCTTCGACCTGCCGGGGGTGAGGGATGGTAGCTGGCTCCCCTTCGCGAGCAGTCAAACCAGCCTGCGCATCTGGCTCCGTGTCCTGGAAGGGTCACTTTACGGGGTTGCCCTCTCTCGCCGGGAGGTCTGCGCGGCCCTGCCCGACCTGGGAACGCCCTGGACCGACCCGCTTCCGCCGGGTGCCTGCGCGGCGCTGGCCGTCAGTGACGTAGCGTCGCTCCACCGCCTGATCCGGCGCGCCTTTCAACTGTCGCGAGCCCTCCCGGATGCGCCGTTGCAGGTCTTCCTCCAGCGCACGGCGTCGCTCCCGCGGACGACGGAGGCGGAGCGACTGGTGGTGCAGCGGGTGGGCCAGGACCTGTTCCGCAATGGCCTGCTCGACTACTGGGATGGCGCCTGCGCGGTGACCGGGCTCGCCGTGCCGGAGTTGCTGCGCGCCAGCCACATCAAGCCCTGGGCCGACTGCGACAGCGACGCCGAGCGGTTGGACGTGTTCAACGGCCTGCTTTTGGCCCCCCAGCTCGATGCGGCCTTCGACCGCGGTCTCATCACCCTCGACGCCACCGGCCTACTCTTGGTCTCGGACCTGCTGGACCCTGCATCGAGGGCGGTCCTGGGGCTCGACAGGCCGCTTCGGGTTTCTCGCCTCGCCGATCCCCATCGCACCTTTCTGGCATGGCACCGCGAGCGCGTCTTTCGCGCTGGTTTCCCAAGCGCCTGTCCCCCAGAGTCGATGCCATGACCGGGCCCAAGACCGCAGTGTCCGCCGTGCTCGTTGCCCTGCCCGAGGAGGGGGTCTGGGTGCGCAACCTGGACAGGCACCCGAGCAGCGTCCGGCTGCCCTGTCCGTCCCTGGAGGGGGATTGGTTCTACCAGGACTTCGTCGGTCGCCTGACCGACGAGCGCGTCTTCGCTCTGGAGTACAAGGGTGGGCACCTGGAGGCCCACGACCAGCACAAGCGCCAGATCGGGCTTGCGTGGCAGCGGGCGACCCAGGGGCGCGGGGTATTCCTGTGGATCGGGGACTCGGCAGAGACGGCCAAGGGACGGAGCATCGGGGAGCAGATTCAGGCCGGCTTGCGGGTTGGGGGTGTGGCGGGACCGCGCCCTGGGGCGAACTGGCGGCCAGCAGATAGATGAGGCAAGGCCCGCAGGGGCCAAGGGGCCCGGTTCTTAGACTCAGGAGGGGACCATGAGTGACTGCCGCTGCATGACACCGCCTTTCAACTAGCAGGACTTCGACAAGACATCCGTCGGCTGCGACGGAACAAAGGGCCGATACGGCGACGTGGCCATCGCGACCTGCCGCGCCTGCGGCAGTAAGTGGCTGACCTACTTCGTAGAGTACGAGGGCTTTTCCAGGTCCACCCGCTGGTACCGCGGGCTGGTTTCCGCCGAAGTGGCGGCTTCCGTCACGCCGGAAACGGCCGTTGCAGTCTTGGATGGCCTGGACTGGCACTTCGCCGGAGGCAGCTACTTCGGCTCGTCCGGCGCCAAGCGATCCGGGCCGATTCGGGTGGACCTGTTCTAGGGCGCCGTCGAGGTCCTGGCGCGCGGGGCCTGTTTGGGCGAATCGGGCGCCGCCGTGGCGGTCCTGCGACTGGCCCTGGACCAGAAACATGGGCCGCCCACAAATCTTGGATTGCGTACCGGGGGTTGACCGACTACCGAACGAGCCCGCCCGTGCGGGGCTTGGTGCTCCTCATGGGGCGGTTAGGGGGTAAGCGACGAGATTTGTTCCCATATTTGTTCCTATCGGCGCATATCGCAAAATAAAAACAAATATAAACAGTAAGTTATACCGTTTCGCCGCTTCTGTATCGGCCTGGTTCCGGGACCGTCCGCAGCCCTGCCTTAACAAACTGGGGGACATCGACAAAGTGGGCAATGCTTGTCTGTCGGATACTGGAAATCCCGCGCAAGTCTGCATCACGACATCATGGTGCCGCCTCGAACTCCAGGAAGGTTCGGTTCATGTTGGCACGGTGCAGGCTGTTGTAGTTCTCCAGGTGCTTGAACTGTGGCAGGTCGGCGTAGCGGTCAAGTATCGCGTCCATCGGCTCCATCTCTTTTGCGGCCGCACCGACCTCGTCGGCCAGGAAGTCGTAGTAATCGCCAGTTTCGCGCTTCGCTTGGGCCAGGTCGCAGATGCGGCCGTGGCCCGGGACGAGGCGTTTGGGTTGCAGGGCCTCCAGGGCATGGAAGGCGTTCCGGCCGCTGCGCACGCTGGATGAGGGCAGCACACCCAGGAGGCGGTCCACGTAGACCAGGTCGCCGGTGAACACCACGCCGCGCTTGGGCAGCCATACCCTGGCGTCGCCGGGGAAGTGGGCGTCGGTATAGGCCAGTTCCAGGGGCTCGCCGCCCAGCTCTAACACGGCCGTCTCGCCGGCCAAGGTTTGGGAAGCCGGCAGCGGTCGGGTGCCTTGGAGCCGCTCACCCAGAAAGGGCTCCAGGCTATCCATCTGCTGTTGCGCGAACTGGCCCTGGGTGGCAGCGGTGCGGGCCAGGGCGATGACCTCGGCACCCTGGCCGACGAAATAGTCGTTGCCCAGCCAGCGGTGGTCCTGGCTGCCGGTATTGATCACCCAACGCACCGGCTTGTCCGTGACGGACCGGATAGCGGCGGCGAGCTTCCCGGCGCCCAGTCGGCTGGCGCCGGAGTCGATGAGGATCACGCCCTCATCGGTGACGATGAAGCCGAAGTTGGCGTTGAGGCCGTCATTGTCCGCACTGCGTTGCCCCAGGGGGCCGACGATGGCGTAGACGTTGTCGGTCACATGCTCGGCCAAGGGCTGATAATCGGCGCGGGAGGGGCCGGTCAGCGACAGCAGGACCGCGGCGAGGAGCAGGAGCTTGCGCATGGGCATTCCTTATCGGGTGGAGAGGCCGGTTTCATACCAGCCCTTGGTTTGGTTGACAATCTTGACCACCAAAAGCATCACCGGAACCTCGATCAGCACGCCGACCACCGTGGCCAGGGCCGCGCCGGACTGGAAGCCAAAGAGCGAGATGGCCGCCGCCACCGCCAGCTCGAAGAAATTGGACGCCCCGATCAGGGCCGATGGGCAGGCGACGTTGTGCGCCTCGCCCAGGCGGCGATTGAGCCAGTAGGCCAGCGCCGAGTTGAAGAAGACCTGGATCAGGATGGGCACGGCCAGCAGGGCGATGATCAGCGGTTGCTCGAGGATCGCACGGCCCTGGAAGGCGAACAGCAGGACCAGGGTGGCGAGCAGCGCGGAGATGGACCAGGGCCCGATTTTCTCCATCACGGCGTCGAAGCGCCCCTGGCCGCCCTTGAGCAGGTGCCGCCGCCAGATCTGGGCCAGGATCACCGGGATGACGATGTACAGGACGACCGAGGTGAACAGGGTGTCCCAGGGGACCGTGATGGCCGAGATCCCCAGCAGCAGTCCCACCAGGGGGGCGAAGGCGAAGATCATGATGGTGTCGTTGAGCGCCACCTGGGACAGGGTGAAGAGCGGATCGCCCCCGGTCAGCCGGCTCCAGACGAAGACCATGGCCGTGCAGGGTGCCGCGGCCAGCAGGATGAGCCCGGCGATGTAGCTGTCGATCTGATCGGCGGGGAGCCAGGGGGCGAAGAGCTGGCGGATGAACAGCCAGCCCAGGAAGGCCATGGAGAAGGGCTTGACCAGCCAGTTGACGAACAGGGTGACGCCGATCCCGCGCACATGCTTGCGCACTTCGTGAAGGGCGCCGAAGTCCACCTTCACCAGCATGGGGATGATCATGACCCAGATCAGCAGCCCCACGGGCAGGTTGACCGGGCCACCTCCATCCGCCCCAGCCACTGGAAGGGCGCCGGGAAGAGCTGCCCCGCCGCGATCCCGGCGAGGATGCACAGGAAGACCCAGAGGGTCAGCCAGCGCTCGAACAGCGACAGGGGGGCGCCAGCGGCAACCTTGGCGGTGACTTCACATTGGGCGGACATATCAGTCTCCTGCGTGGATGCGGCGGGCAGCGGCAAGGATCTGATCCCGGCTCAGCGTCTCCAGCGGCAGGGCGAGAAAGGCCGAGATGCGCTGGTGCAGGGCCTGATAGGCCGCCTCGAAGGCCGCGCGGCGCGCCTCCAGGGGCTCGACATGGGCCGGGTCCGGGATGCCCCAATGGGCCGTGGTCGGGTGCCCGGGCCAGATGGGGCAGGGTTCGCTGGCGGCGTTGTCGCAGACGGTGAAGATGAAGTCGAAGACCGGGGCCGGCAGTGCCGCCGGGCTGTGTCGCCTCGGCGCTGAACTCGTCCCAGGACTTGCTGCGCGCCCCGCTCCGCCGGGACGCCGTGGCGCGCCAGGGTCTCCAGGGCCACCGGGTTGACGACCCCGCCGGGCTTGCTCCCGGCCGACCAGGCCCGGACGCGCCCGGCGCCCAGGTGGTTGAACAGCATCTCGCCGAGGATGGACCGAGCGGAATTTCCGGTGCAGAGGATCAGGACGTGGAAGGGTGGGTTCATCTGTGCTCCGTTAGTCCTTGAACTTCGATCATGCTTCGGCTCCGGTTTGTGGCTACGGGGCAGACAGGCTGCCCGCCCCTGCGCAAGGAGACGAGGATGATCGCGAAAGGATGCAGTCCGTGTCGGTCCCGATCAGGGTTGGCACGGTCGGGGGGTGAAACAGCACACCTTGCCGGTTTCGTCGAAGCGCACCTGGCAGGCCTCCACCAGGCGTTGGCGCAGCCGGACCCGGGCGCGCTGGAGCCGCGACTTGGCGCCGGGGAGCGACAGCCCCAGTCGCTCCGCCAGGACGCGCTGGGGCTGACCCTCGATGTCGCACAGGGTCAGCGCCAGGCGGTCTTCCTCGGACAGCTCCGCAAGCACCCGTGGCAGGCACTGGCTCAGGCCATCGACCTGGGGCCCTGTCTCGGCTGTCGGGGCGGGTAAGTCCTCGGGCAAGGGGAGGTACTCCCGGCTCGACCTCAGTCGGTCCGCCAGGGCGTTACGGGTCACCTGAAACAGCCAGGCGCGGGTGTTCTCCACCGCGCAGAAGCGTCGGCCCTGGCGCAGGGCCTTGAGGAAGACCTCCTGCAGCAGTTCCTCCGCATCTTGGGGGCCGTCCAGACGGTGGCGCAGATAGCCGCGCAACTCTGCCTCGTGTATGGACCAGGCGTCCAGCAGGCAAGGCGGGGTCCTGGGGGCTCCCCGCTTCGGGTCGCAGACACCCTCATCCGGGTCGCCGTGCGCCCCGTCCGCCGGTTTGTCGGCGTTGAGCGGCAAAACCAACGCCATGTGGCTATTCCCCTGTCCCGGAAAGGAACATGGGTCTGTTCCGATCTTCCATGGCTAGTGCGTTGCCCTACGCGGAAAATCCTTCAGGCAGCAACGGCCGGACGGGTTGCTCGTTTCGCAAGAGCACAGCCCGGCCTTTGTCTTCTCAATGACATAGTCCTTGAGCGAGGGGTTCGACAGCGCGTCGGCCCGTGCTATGCCGAAGCAATAACAGACCAGCGCATCTGGCGATGCGTCCTTGACGGCAAGGTTCCGTCGCAGGTCGGAGCGGGTGATGACGGAACCATCGTCACCGAAATAGACGACGTGACAACCGGGGTCCTCGCAATAGTAATAGCCCTGCCTTTTCTCCGCCCACTGCCATGGGCTCTTGAGATGATGGATGATGGTCTTTGGGGACACCGCCGGATACTCGATGCCATTGCCTGGACATGGGTGCCGGTTGGGTGGCGTGGATGCGCAGGGAGAGGAGCAACAGTCGGACATGGCAGATAGCTCTCGTGTTGGGCGTGGCACTCGGCGACCTATGGCTGACAGGGTCCGAATCTAAGGGCCCTTTCGGGGAGAGGATCACGCGGGGCCGAACAGGGTGCCCGTCGGCTACAGGCGCGTCTCAGGCCCCAACGACGAGCATCCGGCCGCAAGCAGCAGGAGCGACCCCAGGCGAAGCCGCGGCCCCGGCCCAGGGCATCGAGCCGGCGTTGGACCCGGGCCAGGGAACCGGCGGTAGTGTGGCCTTGGCCGTGATGGCTCATGCGGGCTTCACCCCCTCGATATTCGCCGAGACCACGTAGTCGGTCACCGGTCGTCCCGGCGCCCAGTCGCGGATGAATTCGTGACTCTCCACCTTCGGTGTGACCCGCACCTCGACGAAACCCGCCGCGCGCAGCATCGCCTCCACCTCATCGATGCGCGAGGCCCCGGCCATGCAGCCGGTGTAGAGGGCGAGGTCCCGGCGCATCTCCTCGGGCAGGTCGATCAGGGCGACCACGTCGGAGATGGCCAGCCGCCCGCCGGGACGCAGCACGCGAAACGCCTCGGCAAAGACCTGGGGCTTGTCCGGCGAGAGGTTGACGACGCAGTTGGAGAGGATCACGTCCACTGAGCCGTCCGCCACCGGCAGGTGCTCGATCTCCCCCAGGCGGAATTCCACATGGCTGAAACCGGACTTCGCCGCGTTGGCGCGGGCCTTGGCGAGCATCTCCGTGGTCATGTCCACGCCGATGACGCGGCCCGTCTCGCCCACCGCACGGGCGGCCAGGAAGCAGTCGAAGCCCGCGCCGCTGCCCAGGTCCAGCACCATTTCGCCGGGTCGCAGGGCGGCAATCGCCTGGGGGTTGCCGCAGCCGAGGCCCAGGTTGGCCCCTTCGGGCACGGCGGCCATCTCTTCGGCGCTATACCCCAAGGCAGCAGAGAGGGTCGGGGCGGGGCCGCAGCAGCTACTATCGGAGCAGCAACCAGCGGCCTCGCCAGGCGCGGCTTGGGCGGTTCCTGCGTAGAAGGTGCGTACCGCCTGGCGGATGGTGTCGGGGTGGGTTTCGGGGGTGTTCATGGTCGGATATCTCCAATGGGATCGGCGCGAAGGTGCGTCCGTGGAACAGAGACGGGGAGGCCGGGAAAAGGGGTCATGACGGTCTCAACAGCACGCCTGCCCGGAGGCCGTCGGCGTGCAGCAGGCCCCGCCGGTCTCCACCGCGATCTGAGCGAAGGGGTCCGGGCGCTTGGGGGCCTCGCCCGCGGTGTAGGCCTCGTCGAAGCTCGCGTCCAGAGACTGGGCGGCCTCGTCGCGGATGTGGCGGGCGATCTCGATCACCGCGTCGATGTGGGCCTTGGAGATGCCGTACTGGCGCAGCCTGTCCACCTGGCACAGCCCCTGTTTGGGGTGGTTGGCGGCGATGTTGGCGGCGAGCGACACCAGGGCGACGATGGAGGGGTGGAGGTCGGAGCTCATGGGGATGCCTCGTAGGCTTCGGAAAAGGGGCGATTCGGTTGCAATCTCCCACGGGTTTGGAACCCGCGGGAGGCTTAGGGTCAGGGCTGCAACAGCCCCTTGATCGCCTCCGCCGACAGGACCCGGCCGGTGCTCTTCACCTCGCCGTTCACCCCAAGCCCCGGGGTGGACAGGACCCCGGCATCGATGATGGCGTTGATGTCGGTGACCTTCTCCACCTGGTACTCCAGCCCCAGGGCCTGGGCGGCGGCCTCGGCGTGCTGGGCGAGTTGGATGCACTTGGGGCAGCCGGTGCCGTAGATTTGAATCTTGATCATGGTGTGAATCTCTTGGATAGCCATTATGGAAAGGCTCTGTCTGCGTTAGGTGTAGGTCGGACTTCAGTCCGACGCGGCCTTGCCGGTAACTCCAGGCCTCGCTGTCGGGCTGAAGCCCGACCTACACCCTGGGGCACAAGGCATTGCGATGGCTCAACACCTAACGCAGACAGAGCCTATGGAAAAAAGGTGCCGAAGACCACGCCGGTAAGGGTCGCCATGACCACCACCAGCGTGCAATAGACCACCGTCTTTTGGGTGCCGAGGATGCTGCGGATGACCAGCATGCTGGGCAGGGACAGGGCCGGTCCCGCCAGCAGCAGGGCCAGCGCGGGCCCCTTGCCCATGCCCGCGCCGATCAGCCCCTGCACGATGGGGACCTCGGTGAGGGTGGCGAAGTACATGAAGGCCCCCACCAGCGACGCCAACAGGTTGGCCCCCAGGGAGTTGCCCCCTACCGCCGCGGCCACCCACTCGGAGGGGATGATCCCCTCATGACCGGGACGCCCGAGCAGGAATCCCGCCAGCAGCACCCCGCCCAGCAGCAGCGGCAGGATCAGCTTGGCGAAGCCGAAGCTTTGCCCCAGCCACTCCTCCCCGTCGCCGGGCTGGGCGGTGGCGGCCAGGGTCAGGCCGAGCAGACCGGCGGCAAAGGCCAGCTCCGGATGCCGGGGGAAGAGCACGGCCAGCAGGGCGACCAGCGCGGCGGTAGCGGCCAGCGGCGGCCAATGCCAGCGCCAGCGGGCGATCAGGAGCCCGGCCAGGCCGGTGCCAGCCAGGGCGGTGAGGGGCCACTTCCAGGCGAACAGGGCGTGCCACACCGCGCTGTCCTCGGCACTCGCCGGCGCCCAGTTGGCGAACACCAATACGGCGATCTGGAGGGCGAAGAAGGCCGCCGTCTCCCCCAGGGACCGGCCCTGCCCGGCGCCGGCGGCGAATCCCTTCTGGGTCAGGGCGCGGGCCGCCTCTTCGTGGCGGTAGATCCAGTGCATGATGCCGCCGATCACCAGGGCGAAGGACACCGCCCCCACCGCGCGGGCGACCCCCAGCTCCATGCCCAGCACCTTGGCGGTGAGCACCACCGCCAGCACGTTGATCGCCGGACCGGCGTAGAGGAAGGTGACTGCCGGCCCCAGCCCGGCACCGCGCCGGTAGATGCCGCCGAAGAGCGGCAGCACGGTACAGGAGCACACCGCCAGGATCGAGCCCGACACCGAGGCCACCCCGTAGGCCGCGCCCTTGTGGGCGGCGGGACCCAGGTACTTCATGACCGCGTCCTGGCTGATGAAGACCGCGATGGCCCCGGCGATGAAGAAGGCCGGGATCAGGCAGAGCACCACATGCTCGCGCGCATACCAGTTCAGCAGCGCGAGCCCCTCCAGCACCGCGTTGTCGAAGCGCGGCGTGCCCACGGGCAGGAAGAAGGCGAGCAGGAACAGCCCGAGCATGGCGGCCAGCCAGCGCGCCTCGGTCGGGTTCTCCTGCCGCGCCTGGCGCATCCGTGCCCACCAGGCGGCGACGGGGGTGGGGGATGCGCTGGGGTCGGGGGTGGTCATGCTTGCCGCTCCTTTCGATGGCATTCGGTGTGCCCACCCATGGAGACGGGGCAGGGCCGGGAAGGATGCGTGCGGGGATGACTTGCGGATTTTGGCGGCCTGTCGTCCTGGCCGGTGCATGGCTCGGCAGCGGGTCCATGGGAAAGGCGTGACGCCGTTTGCAGATTGAAGCCCCCCCGCCCACCGAGTAGCATCCCGGCGACCCCGCCAGCCTCCACCTGAACCTGCGCCATGGATGCCGACAACGCGAGCGACCCCAGCCTAGAGGCCATCGACGCCTTCATCGCCCGCTGGGAGGGTGCCAACGGCAGCGAGCGGGCCAACTACCAACTCTTCCTGACCGAGCTGTGCGCCCTGCTCGGCCTGCCCCAGCCCGACCCCGCCCGCGCCGATACCCAGGACACCGACGCCTACTGCTTCGAGCACCGCGTCATTTTCCAGCACGGCGACGGCACCCAGAGCCAGGGCTTCATCGACCTCTACCGGCGCGCCTGCTATGTCCTCGAATGCAAGCAGACCGGCCTGACGCTCGATACCGGCGGCTGGGACAAGGCCATGCTCCGCGCCCATGGCCAGGCGGTCCAGTACGTCCGGGCCCTGCCCGCCGGCGAGGGCCGCCCGCCCTTCGTCGTCGTGGTCGATGTCGGGCGCAGCATCGAGCTCTACAGCGAATTCAGCCGCAGCGGCGGGGCCTATATCCCCTACCCGGACCCGCGCGCCCACCGCATCCGCTTACGCGACCTGCACGACCCGGAGATCCGGGCCCGGCTGCGCGCCCTCTGGCTCGATCCCCTGTCCCTGGACCCCAGCCGCCGCGCCGCCCGGGTCACCCGCGACATCGCAACTCGCCTGGCGAGGCTCGCCGTCTCCCTGGAACAGGCCGGTCACCCCGCGGAGTTGGCCGCCGCCTTCCTGATTCGTTGCCTGTTTACGCTCTTCGCCGAGGACGTGGGCCTGCTGAAATCGGCGGGCTTCAGCGACCTGCTCGCCTCGGTGCGCCAGGACCCGCCCCAGTTCGTCCCCCTCACCGAGGGCCTGTGGCGCGACATGAACTCAGGCGCCGCCTTCTCGCTCGTCCTGCGCGCCCCGGTCCTGCGTTTCAACGGCGGGCTCTTTCGCGAGGCGCAAGCCCTGCCGCTGGACCAGGCCCAGATCGACCTGCTCATCGACGCCGGGCGCGCCGACTGGCGCCATGTCGAGCCCGCCATCTTCGGCACCCTGCTCGAACGTGCCCTCGATCCCCTGGAGCGCCACAAGCTCGGCGCCCACTACACCCCCAGGGCCTATGTCGAACGCCTGGTCCTGCCCACCGTCATCGAACCCCTGCGGGAGGAATGGACCGCCGTCCACAGCGCCGCCTTTGCCCTGCACGAACAGGGCAAAGACTTTGATGCCATCAAGCTCGTCGCCGGCTTCCAGGTCCGCCTGGCCAATGTGCGGGTGCTGGACCCCGCCTGCGGCTCCGGCAACTTCCTCTACGTGACCCTGGAACACCTCAAGCGTCTGGAGGGAGAGGTCCTCGACACCCTGGAGCGCCTGGGCCAGACGCCAGATGCTCATGGACCTGGCCGGGGTCAGCGTCGATCCCCACCAGTTACTCGGCCTGGAGCTCAACCCCAGGGCCGCCACCATCGCCGAGATGGTCCTGTGGATCGGCTACCTGCAATGGCACTTCCGCACTCGGGGGGACCTGCGTCCCCCCGAGCCGATCATTCGCGACTTCAAGAACATCCAATGCCGGGATGCCGTGCTTGCCTACGATGCGGTGGAGTGGGTCACCGACGACCAGGGCCGCCCCGTCACCCGCTGGGATGGGCGGACCACCAGGCCCCACCCCGTCACCGGCGAGCCCGTCCCCGACGAAGCCGCCCAGGTCCCTCTGGAGCGCTACGTCAATCCTCGGCGGGCGGAGTGGCCGGAGGCGGATTTCGTGGTGGGGAATCCGCCGTTTATCGGCACCAAGCGCATGCGCCAGGCCCTGGGTGACGGCTATGTGGAGGCCCTGCGCGGGGCCTGGCCGGAGGTGCCCGGAGTCGGCGGACTTCGTCATGTACTGGTGGGAGCAGGCGGCCGAGCTGACCCGGACCGGGCAGCTGCGGCGCTTCGGCTTCATCACCACCAACAGCCTGCGCCAGACCTTCAACCGCCGGGTCCTGGAGCGGCACCTGACGGCCGCCGAGCCCCTGTCCCTGGTCTTCGCGGTCCCGGACCACCCCTGGGTGGATGCCGCAGACGGGGCGGCCGTGCGCATCGCCATGACCGTCGGGGCGGCGGGTGCCTGGCGGGTACCCTGGATCGCGTGGTGGCTGAGGGCCGGCCAAGGGGCGCGGGGCGTAGACGTCGCGTTGCAGCAGGATCAGGGCCGCATCCACGCCGGATCTGCCATCGGGGCGGACGTGTCCGCGGCGTGCCACTTGCGCGCCAACCAGGGACTCACCTTCACCGGGATGTCAAGCCCCTCGGCGCAGGGGTTCATCGTCAACCGGAAGACCGTGGCCCAGGCCTGGGCACGCGTCACCGGTGCTGAGCGCATCTTCGACGCCTATCGTCAACGGCCGCGACCTGACCCAGATGCCCCGCGGGGTCCTGGTCATCGACCTGTTCGGCGCTCACCGCGGAGGAGGTCCGGCCGCGTTACTCCGAGGTCTTTCAGTGGGTCCTGGAGCGGGTCAAGCCGGAGCGGGACCAAAACAACCGCGCCGGCTACGCGCGACAACTGGTGGATCTTCGGCGAGCCGCGTCAGGACCTGCGCCCGGTCGCTGGCGGACTCGCCCGCTACATCGCCACGGTCGAGACCGCCAAGCACCGGACCTTCGTGTTCCTGGACCGCGACCATCCTGCCGGACAACAAGCTGATTGCCATCGCCCTGGACGACGCCTGGGTCCTCGGCGTCCTCTCCAGCCGGGTCCACTCGATCTGGGCCCTGCGGCGGGCGGTCATCTGGGCGTCGGCAACGATCCCCGTCTACAGTCAAGACCCGCTGCTTCGAGACCTTTCCCTTTTCCGGCCCCGCACGAGCCGGAAAAGGCCCGCATCCGCCAACTGGCCGAGGACCTGGACGCCCACCGCAAGTCCCGCCAGGCGCTTTACCCCGGGCTGACCCTGACCGGTATGTACAACGTCTTGGAACAGCTCCGCCGCGGCGAGCCCCTGACACCCAAGGACAAGCTCATCCACGAGCAGGGCCTGGTCTCGGTCCTGCGCCAGCTCCACGACGAACTCGACGCCGCGGTGCTGGCCGCCTACGGCTGGGACGACTTGGCCCCGGCCCTGCTGGGCCCTCCCTCCTTACCCCCCCCTTTCTCAAAGGTGGGCGGGGGAATTTCCAGCCGCGAGGTAGGGTGCCTGGCTGCGGCCAATCCCCCCCAACCCCCCTTTACAAAGGGGGGGGATGCGGCGCGTCCAGGCTCCATGCCAATCCCAAACCACCTACCGG
This sequence comes from uncultured Gammaproteobacteria bacterium, assembly GCA_963802205.1. Taxonomy (GTDB): domain Bacteria; phylum Pseudomonadota; class Gammaproteobacteria; order Chromatiales; family Chromatiaceae; genus DYRB01. The sequence goes on from CAWDHW010000032.1 coordinate 133,381, forward strand.
CGCACCTTATCCACCCTACCGGACCCGCCCCCGGCAGTGAGGTCGTCGCCGCCGAGGTCGAGGAGACCATCCTCCACCGCCTGGTGGCGCTGAACGCCGAGCGGGCCGCGGAGGAGCGGCGCGGCCTGATCCGCTGGCTGCGCGCGGATTTCCAGAACCCCGGCGGCGCCGGCACCGTCCAGGGGGAGGCGGAGCTGACCGCCACGACCCCAGCCGCCGTCGGCCCCAAGCCCCATTGGCCCAAGTCGCTGCCAGAGCAGATCCAGGCCCTGCGCGCGGCGCTCGCCGCCCGCCCGGGCCCGGCGAGTGCCGCCGACCTGGCCCAGGGCTTCACCCGCGCCCCCCGCGCCAAGGTCGCGGAACTCCTGGAGACCCTGGCCAGCCTGGGCCACGCCCGGCGCCTGGATGACGGCCGCTATCTTCCCGGCTGATTGCCCTGTAGGACTGGCTTCCGATGCCCAGGGATGGGCAAGCCTCGCGGGAGGCAGGAACAGCAGGCCATCATCCAAAGCGTCGCGACCCGCCGCTGCCGCGACCCCAATGTCCGCCTCAACCCTTCCGGTGTGCAGTGGCTGGGGGACATAATCCCGCGTATGCCCGTCCCGGCCTTCTGACGGGACAGGCCACGTCGCCGGAGTCCCAGGCGTCGCCGTCTGGACGCCGACAGGTGATTCACGCAATGACGCGGGGTTGGATAGCCATGAGTTCGGGTCTGTTGCAGTTACTTCCGATTGTGTCGGGCTCCGTTGTGGCGCTGTCGACCGTCGCGGCCTTGCTCTGGGGGGTGTGGACGTACAAGCGCAATGCCGCGAGCCAGGTGCAGTTGCTGGCCCTGGGGGCCTTGCAGCATTACCTCGACCTCGCGGTGGCGCATCCGGACCTGGCGAGTCGGGATGAAGGCGAGCCCGTCGATTCCCGCTACGCCTGGTTTGCGGCGCACGCGCTGGCGACCGCGCAGACACTGTGGACTCTGGCGGGACGCGACGAGAACTGGCGGCGACCCGTCAACAGCATCATTCGCCAGCATCGTGCGTACTTGAGGTCGGGCGTGTTCGTGTGCGGGGACTATAGCCCGGACTTCGTCAGCTACCTGCGCTCAAGGGTGTCGGACCTCCAGTGCGCCCAGGCATCCGACGAGTTGCAGCCGGAGCGCGGCGCAGGCTGAGTGTCGGGACTTCCTGCTGGGCAGCATCGGACCAGGGTGGTCAGTCGAGCCGATTCGCCGCTTCTGTAGCGTAGGCGACCCCGGCGGCGGTCAGACCGGCGCACAGATCGGCGTAGGCCAGGTCGAGCCCGTGGAGACCGCGCACCCCGACCAGGATATGGGGCGGTGGGCCCAGATGGGGAAGGCTGTAGACCTTGACCCCCGGGTGGGCGGTGCCCAGTCGGGTCATGAGTGGGATGAGGTCGCTCTCGGGGACCCCGGTCACCCGCACCGACAGGTCGCGACCGGGGACAGCCCGCCCCGGATAGCGGGCGTCGAGGACCGCCTCCGCCATGGGCCAGGCCATCTCCGGGAAACCGGGAAGGAAGTGGTGCCCGCTTACGCGAAACCCGGGGATCTGGTTGTAAGGGTTGGCGATCAGGTCGCACCCCTCCGGCAGGTCCGCCATAAGGATGCGGTGGGGATGGGCCGAAGCCCCGAAGCGCCGTTGGATCAGGGCGGCGGCCTCAGGATGGCGGGTCAATGGGAGACCCGCCGCGGCGGCGGCGCAGGCGCGGGTATGGTCGTCCGGGGTGGCGCCGATCCCGCCGCAACAGAAGACCGGCTCCGGCCGCGCCAGGGAGAAGCGTAGGTGCTCGATGATGACAGGCGGGTCGTCCGGGAGCATCCAGTACCAGGCCAGGGTGTGGCCGCGCCCGGACAGCAGGGCCTTGAAGTGGCCGAAGTGCTTGTCGCTGCGCCCCCCCACCAGGACCTCGTCGCCGATGACGATGAGCCCGAAGGCGCGTGAGACCACCCCATTGTCCTGGCTCACAGCAGCCGCTCGATGGCCCCGGTGACCTTGGTGCTCTCCGGGGAGGTCAGGCTCGACCAGGACTCCACGAGGTTGCCGTTGCGGTCGATGAGGTACTTGTAGAAGTTCCACTTGGGGTAGCCGCCGCCAAGCTCCGCCAGGCGCTGGAACAGGGGGCCGGCCTTTCCCTTGGCGACCGGGGTCTTCTCGAACATGGGAAACTCCACCGAGTAGGTCAGCCGGCAGAAGTCGCTGATTTCCTTCTCGGTCCCGGGTTCCTGGCCCATGAAGTCGTTGGACGGGAAACCCAGCACCACGAAGCCGCGGTCGCGGTACTGTCGATAGATGGCCTCCAGACCCTCGTACTGACCGGTAAAGCCGCATTTGCTCGCGGTGTTGACGATCAGGATCACTTGCCCCAGGTAGGCATCGCACAGGCGCACGCGCTCGTTGGAGTTCAGGCGGCGCAGCTCGAAGTCCAGGGCGGGTGGGCATGGGGCTTGGCCCGCGGCGTCGGTCTGGGCGCCGGCCTGGCCCGTCGTGAGCAGCGAGCCAAGGGTGAACAGGGTCAGTAGCGCCTTCATGGGCAGGTCTCCGGTGAGTTGACCAATGTCTCGACCGGGATAAGGGTTGGGGGCCTCGCCCGGCCATGTCAAGGGCGGCAATTCGGGGCCTGGGTCCGCCGTCGGTTGGAAAAGGGCCGCCTTGGACCGATCTAGCCGACATTGCAGGAAACCCCCTCGCACCGCACAGGAGATCGCCCGTGAAAGATTGGGTCCAGGGTCGCGTCGTCGCCAAACGGCAGTGGAACCACCGCCTCTACAGCATGCAGTTCGACGCCCCGGTGGCGGCGTTCAAAGCGGGACAGTTTACCCAGGTCGCCCTGGACGTCGGTGCCGAGCGCATCGGGCGCCCCTACTCCCTGGTCAATCCGCCCCAGGAGCGTCCGTTGGAGATCTACTTCAACGCCGTGCCGGAGGGGCCCCTGACCCCCAGGCTGTCGGACATCAACCCGGGGGATACCGTCTGGGTCGCGGCCCAGGCCAGCGGGGTCTTCACCCTGGAGGCGATGCCGGCGGCCCGGGACCTGTGGTTGATCGCCACCGGCACGGCCCTGGGGGTGTATCTCTCCATCCTGCGCACCGCGGACCCCTGGGAGCGCTTTGAGCGGATCTACCTGGTCCACGGGGTACGCAGTGCCGACGAGCTGACTTACGGTGAGGTGATCGGGGCCCTGCGCGATGCCCAAGGCGAGCGCTTCCAGTTCATCCCGGTTTTGAGCCGCGAGCACCGTGACGGCGTGCTACACGGGCGCATTCCGCCTCTTTTGGTGGCCGGCGCGGTCGAAGGGCGCGCCGGCGCCGTCATCGAGGCGGAGCACAGCCACCTGATGCTGTGCGGCCAGGCGGAGATGATCAAGGAGGTGCGCGCCTTCCTGGATGCACGCGGGATGCGCCGCCACCGTCGCAATGACCCGGGACACTACACCACAGAGCAGTACCATTAACGGGGCTTCGCCCCAGAGGCTGTGAAAATACTCGTCTTCGACGGGCAGACCCGCGGTTTCCCGTAGGTTGGGCCGACGCAGGAGGCCCAACAATCCGAGGGTTACATTGGCCTGGTAGGTTGGGCCTCGTTCCTCGGCCCAACCTACCAGGGGGTTCTTTCACAACCTCTCAGCCCAGCGGATGCCGCCAGAAGGCATAGCTGTCGTACTGGCTGCCCAGCCACCATGCGCCGCGCGGGACGACGAAGCGACGGTTCTTGCCGCTCGCCCGGGACTCCACTGGCCTGCGCACGTCGCCCGAGGCGTCGCGCCTGGCCATGCACCCCGGGTGCTCCGGCACCACCAGGGAGACTTGGCCCGGACGATTGGGGTCGCGGTTGTGGGCGATGATCAGACAGACCTCGCCGGCATTGGCGGCCTCCTGCACGCTGATCAGATCGATCTCCGGATGCCAGCCGAAGCCGGTGCCCTGGTCATTGAACCAGTCGTAGAGGGCATTGACGCCGAGTTCCCGGACGCTGCCGTCGTAGTTCGCCTCGACCGTCTGTCCTTGGGCCATCTGGGTCAGGGCGGCGCTGGTCCACCACACCTGCGGGAGATAGACCCCGGCGAGGTAGGCGTAGTCGGCCGCGTAGGTTAGTGCGTCGCCGGCCCCCAACCTGGCCCGGTAACGCAGGTGGTGCGCGTCCTCGCAGTCGAGCCAGGCGATCATGTCGAGCAGTTGCTTGGCCCGCGCCTCCGGCGTCTTGGCCGTGAGCTTGGGGCGCCCGGCCTCGCCTAAGGGAAAGGCGCGAGCGCCGCCGTGGGCACGGGTGACATCGCGACGCTCCTGCGGGAGATAGGCCGGGGGTACCGCGACCGAGACAAGGGCCGCCTCGCTGGGTGCGAAGGCGCGGCCCCGGGCGCGGGGCAGGGGTTCCAGAAATTGGGCGGAGACGAACCCCTGGCGCAGGACCCCGTTGAGCCGGACGCGCACCTCGACCCACCCCTGGGCCTGGGCGTTTGCGAGGGCCTCCACCGGTGTCCCCTGGGCCAGGGACGCGATCAGGTTGGTCGGTGAAACATCGGGCGTGCGGCGCAGGTTCAGCTTGGGCGGGGACACCCTATGGCTGGCGGCAAAGCCGGCGACGGGTTCCGTCGCGTCGGCCTGGAGGGCGCCCAAGGCCCGCTTGGCCTTCTCCAGCAGCAGGCGGCGATCCGCGAAGCCGATGAGTCCCCCGTTGATGCGGCGGGTCACCGCCGCCAGGTTATCGGTGTCCGCCAGGGCATTGAGCCCGTTGGTGTCCCAGTAGAAGACGGCAGAATGGGCGGCGAGGCGGTCGGCGACCAGATCGGGGTTGGCCACCAGGTCCTCCCCGATCCACTGGGAAAAGGCCCGGTAGTTGCTCTTGCCGGTGAGCTGGATCAGGCCCCGCCCGCGGTAGCGGAAGCCATCTCCGCTGGCCTCGTTGCCGTTGCCCATGCGCCCGCCGTAGACTCGATTGGCGATCTTCTCGGGCTTGCGGGCGAATGCCGCCGCCTGGTCGAGCGTCTTGAAGTACTTGGGGAAGACCCGCCGCAACCCCTCCGCCGAGTAATTGAGGTTCTCCACCGTGGCCTGCATGTGGCCGGACTCATGGACCACCTGGGCCAGGAAGTGACAGATCCGGAGCGACGTGTCGATCCCGTGGGCGCCCATGGCCGCGTTGAGGGCATCGAGGTGCTTGCCGGCGTTGGCGTCGCTGACGCCCATGGCGGTGAGGACGGTCTTGTGGATCTGCATGTCTGCCCTCCTGGGGCGGGTCCGTGGGGCGAGAATGGAGGCCGGAACGTTCGGGCGACCGACTAGAAGAAAGACCATATCACTCGGTATTTCAACCTCGACCTGGCCACAAGGCGTGCGGCAGCTCGTTGAACCGTTCCTGACGGGAGTATTCAGTCCACCTGCAATCCTGTTACTTCTGTCTATTTACTCGCGGTCGGCACGGCCGCCGGAGCCGAGCGCCCCCACCATCACACCCCGATCCCAGGACCCAGCGATGAACCAACGCCCCGCCCTCTATGCCCTGATGGCCCGCCACGGCCTCGACGCTGCGTCGTCCCGGCGCCTGTTCCAACTCGCCGGGCTGGACGCCGAGCCCCCCGGTTTGGCCCTCTGGCTGCCCCGCGGGCTGGCCCTGTTGGCGGCGGGGTTGGCGGGCCTGGGGCTGGTCCTGTGGGTCGCCGCCAACTGGGACGCCCTGGGCCGGGTCGCACAGTTCGGCCTGCTCCAGGGCCTGGTGGCGGCGGCCTGCCTGGGTGCTATCGCCCTGCCCGCGGCGCGCCCGGCCTTTGGGCTCCTGGCGCTGCTCGGCATTGGTGGGCTGCTGGCCTACTTCGGCCAGACCTATCAGACCGGGGCCGACGCCTGGCAACTCTTCGCCCTGTGGGGACTGCTCGCGCTGCCCCTGGCCCTGGCCGTGCGTTCCGATGCCCTCTGGACGCCTTGGGCCATCGTCGCCTTGACCGCAATCACCCTCTGGGCCCAGGCCCATGCCAGCCGCTCCTGGCTCTGGTCCGGGGCCGCGGGGCCGGATGACCTGCTGGTGCATGCCTGGGCCTGGGGAGTGGCGGCTTTGGTGGTCGGCGCGTTGAGCCCGGCCCTGCGCCGGTACACCGGGGCCGGGGTCTGGGCCCAGCGCACTGCCGCAACCCTGGCGGTGGCCCTGGTCACCCTCTCGGCCCTGGGTGGGCTCTTCGCCAGTGGACTGGCCGCGCACTACTGGCTGGGGCTGCTGGTCTTGGGCGGGGCGGCCCTGGTGCTGGCCTTGCCACTGGCCTTCGAGGTCGGGACCCTGAGCGCGGTAGCCTTGGGGCTCGACACCCTCCTGGTGGCTGGCCTGGGCCATTGGCTGATCGGTGGCCACCAGGGCGGCGAGCCCATTGGCTCCCTGTTTGTCCTGGGCCTGACCGCAGCCGGGCTGGTGGCGGGCTCGGTGAGTGTCATCCTGTGGCTGGCGCGGCGCTACAGTGGGGGTGCGGCATGAGCGACCCCCTCGACCGCACCCTGGCGGCGGCCATTGCCGCCGGTGTCCTTCCCCCCGATGCGGCCAGGCCCGACGAGGACGCCCGCCCCTGGCCGGTGGTCCTGCTCACGGCCCTGGGGGCCTGGCTGGCGGTGATTCCGCTGGTCATGGTCATCGGCATGCTGCTGGGGGACCTGATCGCCCGCGACCTGGGGCCCTACCTGATCGGGGTCCTGGTGCTGGCGGGGGCCCTGGTGACCCTGCGTTCCCGGAGCCTGCCCCTGTTCGTGGAACAGCTCGCCGTCCCGGCCCTGATGGTGGGGCTGGGGAGCCTGGCCTTTGCCATAGGGCGTGACCTGCGGAGCGAACTGGCGGCGACGACCCTCGGCGTCCTCGCCCTGGCACTGGCCGCGGCCCTGCCCCGGGCCTGGTTGCGGGTCCTGCTGGGGGCGGCGGCGGCGGCCTTGCTAAGCCTTGCGCTCATCCTCGCCTTGGGGGCCAGCACTGAGCCTTTGGCCGTCTTCAGGGATGGCAGGCATTGGGTCTGGCTCGCCCTGCACCTGGCCCTGGCCGTCTGGCTGGTCGGGCTCTGGGTTCAGCATGCCCTGCTGGGTCAGGGGGCGACCGGGAGCGCGGCATCCGCCCTGGAGGCCATCGGTGCGGGCTGGCTCCTTACCATCCTGGCCGGGCTCGCCCTGCACTCGGGGATGACCATGCTGCTGGGCGCGAGCATCGATCCCGTGGTCCGGGATCTGGCCCAGCACCTGGCGCCGCGCGATGCGGCACCTGGGTGGTATCCCCTGGGCCTCGGCGGTCTCGGCCCTGCTGGTCCTGGCCGCGGCCCTGTGGGGTGCGCGCGCCTGGCCTGGTCTGGGCCGGCCCTGGGTCCTGGGGGTCGGCGCCGGGGTGGCGGGGCTCTCCTGGTTCCTGCCGAGTCTCGGCGGGGTCTGGCTGGCCTTGGTGGTCTGCGCCACTACTTGGCGGGCCCGTCTGGCGGCGGCGGCGGCCCTGGCGGCGGCCTGGATCATCGGCAGCTTCTACTACCACTTGAGTTTGCCACTGGCCCACAAGGCCCTGATCCTGGTCCTGGCCGGCACCTTGCTGGGGGCCCTGGTCTGGCTCGGCAACGGCCGCAGCGCGAATCGGCCGGCAGTGGCGCGACCGGACCAGGGTCGTACCCCCTGGCTCATCGCGCTGGCGGGGCTCGCGACCCTGGCGGTGGCGAACCTGGGGATCTGGCAAAAGGAGGCCTTGATCGCGCAGGGGCGGCCGATGTTCGTCGAACTGGTCCCGATGGACCCGCGCTCCCTGATGCAGGGGGACTTCATGCGCCTGAACTTCCGCATCCCGAGTGGGCTCGACGGCCAGCTCGGGCGGCTCACCCGCGGTCGCCCACTGGTGGTCGCCCGGGGCGACGAGCGAGGGGTGGCAAGCCTGCTGCGCCTGCACAGCCCCGGCGAGCCCCTGGCGCAGGGTGAGTTTCTCGTCGAACTGACCCCCAAGGGCGGGCGTTGGACCCTGGTGACGGACGCCTGGTTCTTCCGCGAAGGTGACGGGGAGCGCTGGCAGAAGGCCCGCTACGGGGAGTTCCGGGTTGCCCCGGACGGTCGCGCCCTGTTGGTAGGCATGGCCGACGCCGAGTTGAAGCCGATCGTGGGGGGCGACTAGGACCCCGGTTGCCCCTGACCCAGTGAGCAACCGAGCCCCGAACAGACCACCCGCAGGGTGGATAAGCCCGGCGCATCCGCGATCCCCCGCCGGTCCCGGTGAATGCGGCCTGTTTGGGGCCACCTAACCGCCCACTTGGGCGCGGACCCAGCGCACGATGTCCTGGGTGCCCATGGCACCCGCCTGGCGGGCCAGCTCCCGGCCGCCGCGGAACAGTGCCAGGGTTGGGATACTGCGGATGCCGTAGTGTGCCCCCAGGGCCTGCTCTGTCTCGGTGTTGACCTTGGCCAGGCGCACCTTGGGCTCCAGCAATTGGGCGGCCTGGACGAACTGGGGTGCCATCATCTGGCAGGGCCCGCACCAGGGGGCCCAGAAGTCCACCAACACGGGGATGTCGCTGCGCTCGATGTGCTTGGCGAAGCTGGCCTGAGTCAGTTCCACCGGGTGGGCCTCGAACAGGGGTCGGTGGCACTGACCGCAGTTTGGGGTCTGACCCAGGCGGGTCGCCGGGACCCGGTTCACGGCGTGGCAGTGGGGGCAGACGATGTAGAACTGGTCGCTCATGGTTGGCTCCCGGTGACAATGGAGAACTGGGGCAAGAATTGGGGTTGAATCACGTCCAACCAAGGGCCGAACTGCACTCCTCGTGGGAGGGGTATCTTGCAGCGATGGCCGCAATGAGGTCGATCCGCCTCGGGAATGGCGGCGGAGAGCCTCTGAATCCCAAGAGCAGGCGGGACGCCCGCGCTCCCGGAGACCCACAGGGCCCCATCGCGCCAGGCGATCTCGGTGCCGGCTATCACGGTGATAGCCGGCCCGCGGCTATACTCGCGCGATCCAGGCGCCGACCACCACCGGCGTCGCACCCAGAATAACCAGAGGCCACCGGCAGCCGCCCATGACCGCCCTGAGAGTCCCCATCAGCCGGGCAACCTGGCAGCGCTTCGTCGATATGCTCAAGGACATCGCCGCCGATCCTGCGGTCAACCGGCGGGCGATCTGGATGTTCCTCGGGCTCATCAGCCTGTTGGTGATGGTCAATGGCCTGAACGTGGTCAACAGCTATGTCGGCCGCGACTTCATGACCTCGGTGGAGCGGCGCGACCTGGATGCTTTCTGGTTCCAGGCCGCACTCTACGTGGGGGTCTTTGGTATCTCGACCCTGGTAGCGGTGTTCTACCGCTTTCTGGAGGAGCGGCTCGGACTCCTCTGGCGCAAGTGGCTGACCCAGCGGGCACTGGAACATTACTTGGGGGAGCGCACCTACTTCCGCCTATACCAGGCCGGGGACGTCCCCAATCCGGATCAGCGCATCTCCGAGGACATCCGCGCCCTGACCGCCACCACCCTGTCCTTCGTCCTGCTGTTCCTCAATGCCGCCTTTACCGTGGTCGCCTTCTCCGGGGTCCTGTGGACCATCAGCCCGCAGCTCTTCGTGGTGGCGGTGGCCTATGCCGCCTTGGGCTCGGCGGTCACCGTCATCATCGGGCGACGCCTGGTCCCGCTGAACTACGACCAGCTCGACCGGGAGGCCAACTTCCGCTCCCGCCTCGTGCATGTGCGGGAGAACGCCGAGTCCATCGCCCTGCAACGCCGCGAGGGGCGCCTCAAGGGCGGGCTGATGGTCCGCCTGGACGCATTGACGGAGAACTTCTGCCGCATCATCGCGGTAAACCGCAACCTGGGCTTTTTCACCACCGGCTACAACTACATGATCCAGATCATTCCGGCCCTGGTGGTGGCCCCCCTGTTCATCGCCGGCAAGGCCGAGTTCGGGGTTATCACACAGTCGGCGATGGCCTTTGGGCACCTGCTCGGGGCCTTCTCCATCATCGTCACCCAGTTCCAGTCCATCTCCAATTACACGGCGGTGATCGCTCGCCTCTCGGCGTTGCGCGAGGCCATGGACCACGCCCGTACACCCAATGCGCCCAGCATTCACATCTGCACCATCTGCGCCCAGGTCGCCTACGAGCACCTTACCCTCACCTCGCCGCGCACCGGGCGGACACTGGTCAAGGATCTCACCCTGGCGGTGCCGATGGGTACCAATGTGTTGATCCGCTCCGCAGACGACGCGGCGAAACACGCCCTGTTCCGTGCCACTGCGGACCTGTGGGAGTCCGGCGAGGGGCGTATTCTGCGGCCTGGGCACGACGACCTCTTGTTCCTCCCGGAGCGCCCCTACCTGCCCCCGGGGACGCTCCGCGACGGCCTGCTGCGCACCGAGCAGCGCGTCCCGGCGGACGACGCACGCATCCATCAGACCCTGCACGATTTGGGACTGGGGGCGGCCCTTGAGCGGGCCGGTGGGCTCGACCGCGAGCACAAGTGGGCGGATCTCCTGTCCCTGACCGAACAGCAGCTACTGGCCTTCTCCCGAGTGGTCTTGGCCACGCCGGAGTTTGTCTTCCTCGACCACCCCACTCGTGCACTGAATCCGGAACAGGTCGGCGAACTTCTGCGCAAGCTCCGCGGCCACATGATCACCTATCTGACCCTGGGGGACGCCGAGGAGGACGAGGGGTCCTACGATCTGATCGTGGACATCGCCGGGGATGGTACCTGGACCGCCCAGCGGCGAGGCGCTGCCGACCCGGACAAAGCCGTGGCCCCCCCGCTGGACTCTCCTGGCCTAGACCTAGGTCGGACCCTATCCTGACGGCGCCCTTATGACCAGCAGCACCTTCCCTGACGACTTCCTGTGGGGGGCCGCAACCTCCGCCTACCAGATCGAGGGTTCGCCCCTGGCGGATGGGGCCGGTCCCAGCATCTGGCATGCCTTTTCCCATACGCCGGGTCGCATCATGGACGGGGGGACCGGCGACACCGCCTGCGACCACTACCGGCGTTACCCCGAGGACATCGCACTGATGGCCGATCTGGGGCTTAACGCCTACCGCTTCAGCATCAACTGGGGCCGGGTCTTCCCCGAGGGAACCGGTCGCCCGAATCCCAGAGGGCTCGACTTCTATCGCCGCCTGGTGGACACGCTTGTGGCCCGCGGCATCCAGCCCATGGCCACCCTCTACCACTGGGACCTGCCGCTCGCCTTGGAGCAGCGTGGCGGCTGGCGCAACCGCGACTCGGCCAGTTGGTTTGGGGACTATGCCCACGCCGTCTTCCGTGCCCTGGACGACCGCGTCCCCTGGTGGGCGACCCTCAACGAGCCCTGGGTGGTGGCAGTGGGCGGCCACCTGAACGGTGACCTTGCACCCGGCCACCGGGACCCGGCGGAGGCGGCCCTGGTCGGTCACCAATTGCTGCGCGCCCATGGCCGGGCCGTCCAGGCGTACCGGGCCGATGGGCACCACCAAGTCGGGTTGGTGGTTAACCTGGAGCCACAGTACCCGGCCGGCGACGGTGAGGCGGACTTGGCCGCAGCGGAACGCCGCGACGCCTTCATCAACCGCTGGTTCCTCGACCCCGCCCTGCTCGGGCACTACCCCAAGGCACTGGTGGAGGGCTTCGGCCCCGCCTGGCCGAGGGACAGCGACGCGGATCTGGCCCAGATCCGCCAGCCCATCGACTTTGTGGGGGTCAACTACTACTCCCGCGGGGTGGTGCGGCCAGACCCGGAAGACATCCCCGCTCGTGCGGCCCGGGTCCGGCAGGAAGGGCGCCCCCACACCGCCATGGACTGGGAGGTATATCCACAGGGCCTCACGGACACCCTGGTCGCGGTGAAGGACCGCTACGCGAATCCACCCATCTATATCACCGAGAACGGCGCCGCCTTCGACGACCCGCCTCCGGTGGCCGGGCAGGTTGCGGACCCGTTGCGGGTCGCGTATCTCCGCGATCATCTGGTCGCGGCCCGCCGGGCATTGGAACTGGGGGTGAACTTGCGGGGTTACTTCGCCTGGTCCCTGCTCGACAACTTCGAGTGGGCCTACGGCTATACCAAGCGCTTCGGCCTGGTGCAGGTGGACTATAAGACCCAGGCCCGCACCCCCAAGGCCAGCGCACGGCTCTATTCGGAGGTCATCCGCAGCCGGGGGGCAGCACTTGGGGTGGGGGACGTATGAACGATGCCCAACGGCCTCCGGTCAGGCATCAGAACTTTATGTTGACACCGGCATAGATGGAACGGCCGGGCCCTGGCACCGGGGTGCCCCACTGGGGTTCGTTGGGCAGGGGCGGAATGGTCATGGTCGTGCCCTGGCCGACATAGGCCCCACCCAGGGGCAGGTCATAGAACGTGTCGAGCAGATTTTCGATGCCGATCTCCAGGCTCCAGGACTTCTTCTCATAGCGGCTGCGCAGATTGGCGAGCGCATAGGCGGAGGTTTGCATTTCGTTTCGCACCTGCGAGATATCGTCCTTGGCGGCCACGAAGACGCCTTCCAGGGTATTGTGCCAGGGGCCGACGTCTTGTTTGAGCGACAGTGTGGCGTTCGGCGGCATGATGTTGTAGAGGTTGTCGCCGGTATCCTTGTTTTCGCCCCTGGTATAGCTCGCTACCACCTTGGCCGTGAAATCGCCGTAGCGGGTGCCCCTCGCCACCAGGTAGTGAGCGGAGAGGTCCAGGCCATAGATCTGGGCGGATTGGTTGAAATACTTGAGCACGGTGAAGTTATCGACCACCGGCACAATGCGGGGCGCGTTCTTTGTGGAGTCCCATTGCACCGCGTCGATATAGTCCTGCACATAGGTATAGTAAGGCGTCACCCTGACGCCCCATTGCTCCTTGGCGGCATCGTGCCAGTCGGCGGTGAGGCTTAAGGTCCCGGCGACCTCCGGTTGCAGATCGAGGTTGCCAACATAGCCGTTGCCGTCGCCGACGAAGTTGTTCATGAAGGCCGCCATCTGCCAGGTGGACCAGGTATAGCGCTCATACAGATTGGGCGAGCGGGTCTTCTGCCCCAGGCCGAGCTCGTAGGTCTGGGTGGCCCCGGGCGTGAACCGGGCGAGCCAGGACAGGTCCCAGTTGTAATCGGTCTTACCCCGGTCCTGGGCATTGAAGAGCGCGGCATCCCGGGTCTGGTTGCCCATGGTCGCGGGACCAACCGCGCTGGTCGGATAGTTGGCTTGGTTGTAGCCATGCACCGGACCCGCGTCCATGTCTACGTTCTCGAACCGCAGGCCAAGGATGTGCGTCCAGCGGTCCTTACGGATCTCCCACTCGCCGAAGACAGCGATGCGGTCGCGCTGGCCATCGTTGATATTCCAGAAGGTGTAGGGCCACATGCCCGCGCCGGATGGGTCCCACCAATCGTCCAGGCGATAGTTCTGGTATTCGCCGCCCACGCGCAACAGATCTCCCGTGGCGAGTGGGATGTCGGCGCTAAGGGTGAGTCCCGCGTTCTTACCGTCTGTGTCCATCGGCATGCCGGCGGCGCAACCGACCATCTGGCCTTTGACCAGACGCACGCCGGAGATCGGCGAGCAGGGCGAGCCGTTGATGGCGATGTCCCCACCTGAGCCGGTCGGCGGTTTCCCGGGGCCGTACCAATACCGCTTGTCGTCGCCGAAATCCATCTGGTGCTGGGTGTGCTCGTAATAGGCCCGCGCCTTCAGCGTGCCCCAGCCCTGGTTGCCGCTATAGCCCAGGTTGAACTGGTCACTCAGATTGTCCGTCATATCCATCCGCTGGTTCGGATAGTTCTCGAAGGGGATGTGTTGGCGGCCATAGGTAAAGTCCACCAGACTGCCGCCGTTCGTCCAAGCGAATTTTACGGACTGGTTGATGGCTTCATAGGCGGTGGAGCCCACCTCATCCAACGGCAGCGTGTGGCCCGCCCGACCTGTGAAGTTGTAGTCCTTGAAATCCCCGCCGGCCTTGTAGTTATCGGACTGGGCGTAGGCGCCCGTGTAATTGAGGCTTAAGTTCTCGGTCGCATAGGTCCCGGAGAGATTCCCGCCCCAGCTATCGCCATTGCTGCGATAGAATGCGCCGGCCTCCCCCTTCTTGAGGTGCTCGCCGGGGTTGGCGAAGGCGGGGGCTGCGGATTGCACCACGATGCTGCCGCCAATGCTGTCGCCGCCCACGCTCACCGGGGTGACACCGGAATAGACCTGTACCTTCTCCACGGCCGTGGGGTCGATGAAGGACAGCGGCGAATTCATGTGGTTGGGGCAGGCGGCAACCAGGTCCATGCCATCCACCTTTGTGCGCAGGCGATCATCCGCCAGGCCACGGATGACTGGCAGGCTGGACACCCCTCCGGCACCATAGGCGCTCACGCCGGGAATATCGGCGAGCAGGCTGGCGGTGTCGCTGGTGCGGGCGCGCTTGGGGGCAATCTCGGCGTCGTTCAGGGTATAAGACCCGGACGCAAGCGGGACATCCCGGGGGGCAGTAACGAGAACTTCCCCAAGGATGGAGACATCATCGGCCCCCAGGCCCTGCCCTGCGTAGAGGGCCAGGACTGCGGCAAGGGGCTTGAGACGGGATGGCATGTGTGCGTACTCCGGCATGCAATAAGGCGATTACCCGACGGGCCGACCCTGGGGACGGGCCGCCGCGGCGAAGGGACTCCGGGACTGAACTCAAGCATGGGGGCGACGAAGGGCAGCGGCATTCCGGCGTCGCGATCCGCCGTGATCGGCGGACCCAATGCCGTTGTGTTACCGCCGCAATTTATCCACATGTGCCAAGTCACCAGAGCCGCCACAGGCTACCGGTAAGGCGGCCGCCATTGGAGCAATCTGCGGATTCGTTGATGCGGGCTAGGCGGACCTGGGGGATATGCCGCAGACGCCAGGGGATTCGCCCCAGGGCCCAGCGATGGTGGGGGATGACGGGGCGGGAGGGCATTCGTCTCTACGGGCCAAACGAAGGCCCAGATGACGCGGCTTTCGGCTGGGAGATCCAAGGCACTCTTGTCCAAGGGGAAACAGATCGCGGGGCCAACAGCTAAGGCAGGTAGAGCCTTTTGAAGGCGCTGTCTGCGTTGGGTGTAGGTCGGACTTTAGTCCGACCGGGCATCGCAGTATCCACCGAACACCACCGTCGGGCTGAAGCCCGACCTACACCTCCGGGGCGGCCTGCGGCGCAAGGGCCCAACACCAAACGCAGACAGAACCCTTTTGAAGAGGGGCTGGGCCAGTGTGGCTAGGCAGCCTGCCAAACCAGGCGGACCGAGTAGGCGCGGCGGGTCGTGCGCAGGGCATCTTCCAGCTCCTGGATGTCCGTATCGATCAACTCCTTGATACCCCGCTTGTCCTCGGCCTGGGCGAGCAGGTCGTCGCGCCGGCGGCCCAACTCGGCGATCTCCAGGCGCGCCCGCCGGTCCGCCAGGGATACCACCCGGACGCCCATCGCAGCGACCCCGAGGGCAGCGGTCCGGCGTTCCATCTCCCTGGTCAGCCCGGCGGCCTCATCCGCGAGGGCTGCGATGGCGTGGGCCAGGTCGCGCTGGATGGCGAAGAGGTTGCTGGCCCCGGACTCGATCCACTCCTCGATGCGGTAGAACTCGCCATCATCCAGGCGGCGCTTGGCCGCGACCCCATCGGAGATGGACGCGATGGCCCTATAGATGGCCTTCCAGCCGCTGCGTCGATCGAAGAAGAGCCGCCCCATGTAGGTCAGAAGCTGACCGAAGGCCGCCTCATAGTCGCAGGTCGGGCAGGCGCGACTCAGGGCCGCGACGACTGCGGCATAGCTTGGGGCCGATGTCGCCAGCGCTAACTGGTCAGATGGTGCCGTCCCACTGGCAAAGATTGCGACCAGGCGGGCGAGCAGGTCTTGATATTCGGACCCGCCCAGGGTCAAGCGATTCGAGGCGATCAGGTCCCCAAGCTCTCGCAGGGTCAGGCGTACCGAGCGGTGATCGATTTCCCCGTCTGGCTCGTGCAACTGGTCGTCCAAGTGGACAAGGCAATCGTCCAGGACACGGCGGCAGGAGTCCGGTACGCCGAGGGAGCGGCATTCGGCCAGGATGGCCGGGAAGCCACCCAACGGCAGTGGATCGCGTGCGGTCGCTAAACGGACATCGGGCATTTGGGGGTCACCCCGGCGGTGCGGCGGCAGGCATGCTGCCAATCCGGCTGCCTGTTAGAATATAATTTTTATCTAATATACAGCTCGGCACAAGGTCGGTCAACACCAGGCGGACGGCAGCCGGCGCAGTTGGCCCGCCAGGCGTTCGTGGGAGTGGGGATCGCCAAAGTACCCCGCCAGGGTAGGAAAGGCGCGCCATTCGTCCTCGCAGAATTGCGCGATCTCGGTAGTCTCCGCATGCCATGATGGACCCGGGTTGGTCCCGGATAGCTGACAAGCCGGTGTCGAGCGTCAGGAATCTGCCCCTGCACCGACCAATCGCTGCCAGACATGCCCCAGGCCAGCGCCTACCCGGCTCTGTGGGCTTCTGGTTCGCCTGGTTTGCGTTCCACCCTGACACGGATGTCTTCAATGCCAAGCGCCCGGGCACCCGGCCCTGAATTCCTGACCGGAAGGAAGAACCGCCATGCATGACATCCTGTCCCTCCCGAGCGCCACGGGTTTCCCCGCCCCGCGTCGCAAGCGGCTGATGGGCTTGCAGGTCAACTTGGGCTACCGCTGCAACTGGCATTGCGTGCATTGTCAGGTGAACGCCGGTCCAAGACCCACGGAGCATAGGGACGATGCGAACATCGAGCGGAGCCCCGTAGACAGGCAGCCCGCCACGGGGGTGTTCGGGCGCGGATCGAGCCGCGGCGGGGCCTTGGCCGAAGACCTCGCGGAGCGTGCGGCATGAAAAGGATGGTCCTGTTGCTCCTCATCGCGGCCCTGGTCGCGGCCTTCTTCGCCCTGGACCTGCACCGCTTTCTGACCCTGGAGGCCCTCAAGTCGAGTCAGGACGGCTTCGCGGCCTGGTACGACGCCCGCCCCGGCCTGGTGGTCGGGGCCTTCTTCGCCGGCTATGTCGCCGTTACGGCCCTGTCCCTGCCGGGGGCGGCGGTGATGACACTCGCCGCCGGGGCCCTGTTCGGGCTTGGGGTCGGCACCCTGGTGGTGTCCTTCGCCTCCAGCATCGGCGCCACCCTGGCCTTTCTGGTCTCGCGTTTCCTGCTGCGCGATACGGTCCAGCGTCGCTTCGGGGAGCGCCTTGCCGCCATCAATTCCGGCATGGAGAAGGACGGCGCGTTTTACCTCTTCACCCTGCGCCTGGTGCCGGTCTTCCCGTTCTTCATCATCAACCTGCTGATGGGCCTGACCCCGATCAAGACCCGCACCTTCTACTGGGTCAGCCAGGTCGGCATGTTCGCCGGTACCCTGGTCTATGTGAACGCCGGTACCCAATTGGCGCGCCTCGACAGCCTGGCGGGGATCCTCTCGCCGGTACTGCTCGGGTCCTTTGTGCTGTTGGGTGTCTTCCCGCTGCTGGCCAAGCGGCTCGTTGCCTGGGCCAAGGCGCGCCAGGTCTATGCGGGTTGGCAACGGCCGCGGCGCTTCGACCGCAACCTGGTGGTGATCGGCGCCGGCTCGGGGGGCCTGGTGACCGCCTATATCGCCGCCGCGGTGAAGGCCCGGGTGACGCTGATCGAGGGCAACAAGATGGGCGGCGACTGCCTCAACACCGGCTGCATCCCATCCAAGGCCCTGATCCGCACGGCGCGTTTCCTGCGCCAAATCCGCCGAGCCGAAGCGCTGGGGATCGAGCGGGCCACCGCCGAGCCCGATTTCGGCAAGGTGATGGCTCGGGTGCATGGCATCGTGCGCCAGGTCGAGCCCCACGACTCGGTGGAGCGTTACACCCGGTTGGGGGTGGAGGTCATCCAGGGTCACGCGCGTATCGCCTCCCCCTGGAGCATCGAAATCGAAACCACCGAGGGTCAGCGGACCCTGACCAGCCGGGCCATCGTCATCGCCACCGGCGCGGGTCCCGTCATCCCGGATATCCCTGGTATTGCCGCGGTGCGCCACGAGACCTCCGATACCATCTGGTCCCTCACGGAGAAACCGCAGCGACTGGTGGTGCTGGGCGGCGGCCCCATCGGTTGCGAGCTGGCCCAGGCCTTCGCCGGCATCGGCTGTCGGGTCACCCAGGTGGCGCGCTCCGGCATCCTGCCCAAGGAGGATGGCGATGCCATCGCGCTGGTGGAGGCCGCGCTTCGGGCCGACGGCGTGCGCCTGCTGACCGGCACCGCGACCCTACGCTGCGAGGTGGTGGCCGGCGAGCAGCGCCTGGTGGTGCGCCAGGGCAGGGGCGGCGCCGAGGAGGCCATCCCCTTCGACGTGCTCCTCTGTGCGATCGGGCGCAAGGCACGGGTGACGGGCTTCGGCCTGGAGGCGTTGGGCATCCCGTTGACCCCGGCCGGGTGCATCGAGACCAACGCCTATCTCCAGACCCGCTATCCCAACATCCTGGCCTGCGGCGACGTGGCCGGGCCTTACCAGTTCACCCACTATGCCGCCCATCAGGCCTGGTACGCCGCGGTCAATGGCCTGTTCGGCGGGATCAAGCGGTTCAAGCTGGATAACCGCGTCATTCCCAGGGTCACGTTCACCGACCCGGAGGTCGCCCAGGTCGGTCTGTCCGAGACCCAGGCCAAGGCCCAGGGCATCGCCTACGAAGTCACCCGCTATGACCTCGACGACCTGGACCGTGCCATCACCGAGCGCGCGGCCCACGGCTTCGTCAAGGTGCTGACTCCGCCCGGCAAGGACACCCTGCTGGGCGTCTGCATCGTCGGGGAACACGCCGGGGAGATGCTGGCGGAATTCACCCTGTCCATGAAGCACGGCCTGGGCCTCAATAAGATCCTTGGCACCATCCACCCCTATCCCACCTGGAGCGAAGCGGCCAAGTATGCCGCCGGGGTCTGGAAACGCGCCCATGCGCCGCAGTCCGCACTGGCCGCGCTGGCGCGGTTGCATGCCTGGAGGCGCGGATGAGCCGCTCGGAGATGTGGGTATCAAGTCTTCGGGAAGCGTAGCCGATGGCAAGAATGGGCCGCCGGGCAGGCCAACTTGGCCCGCCCGGATCAAACCAGCTCGAACCCTTCGAAGTCGAAGTCGAAACGCTCGCTTGCAGGCTGGATGAAATTGCCCTGGATGTAGTCAACCCCGCAGCCCCAGACCCGGCCGATGGCCTGAGGGTCCTCGAGCCTTGTGGCGATGACGGCGGCCCCGCACTCACGCACGGCCGCAACCAGCCCGACGAGACGGGCGTTTGGCATCTCGTTTGGGGCACTCTGGTGCAGGCGTACCAGGGAGATGGGGAGCTCGGCGAGCAAGAGCATGGCGTCCACGGAGTCGTCCATGTGATTGAGGCAGATGTCGATCCCCAGACGACGTAGCTCCGCGAAGCGGGTCCGCGCACAGTCGGACTGTGCGGCGACGTCGTCCAGGTCGAAGATGAGGGCGGGGCGATGGCGGATCAGGTCGCGTCGGACGATCTCGTCACGTAGCCACGTCACCCAATCTCGGGAGCCCACGCTGTCCAGGGTCTGACGGATCAGGACCTGGAGCCCGGGGCGAGCACGGCAGTGACTCTGGGCCTCGTCCAGGGCCCGCTGCATCACCCAGCGGTCGATCTCCGGCATGAGCCCGGCCTGGCGCGCCGCCGGGAGGAAGTCGAAGGGCGGGATCAGCTCGCCATCCGGGGTATGCAGGCGGAGCAGCACCTCGTACCGCTCTCCCGGGCGCAGGCGCAGGGGGACAAGGGGCTGATAGCTCAGGGTGAAACCACCGCCGCGAAGGGCCTCCTGGACCAGGTCTGCAATATGGTTGGAGCGAGCCGGGCCGGGCGGGTTGGGGATGGCCGGCGCGTTCACATCGACCCGATTGCCGCCGTGCTGCCGCGCCCTGCAGCAGGCCTTCTTGGCCCGCGAGATCATGGTGATGGCGTCATCCGCTGGGGGTAGGAAGAGCCCTATTCCAATGCTGGCGGTCAGGTGCAACCCCTCCCCATCGACCGTCCACGCCTGCCCGGCCACAGCGGCGCGCACGCCCTCGGCAAAGGCGACGAGGGCCTTGCTGTCCTCACAGGCGACCAGTAGGGCAAGGCTGCGCGGGCCGATACGCGCGGCCAGGTCGTCACTACGCGCCCCTTCACGCAGGGCATGCCCAAGCTGCGCCAGAACGGCATCGAGGACCCCCTCCAAGAGCCCTGGGCGCATTTCGAGCTGCTCGCCCTGGTCGAGCTCCAGGTAGAGGACACCAGCCCCGGTCGCCGTCCGGGCCTCTGCCGCGATGGTCCGATCAATGTGACGGAGTAAGTAGCCGCAGCGCCCGGGGCCGCTCGCATCGGTCGCGGGAACGGGTCCTCGCCGCGTTGCCAGGCGCGCCGTCTCGACGCGGCGCTTCACCGTGTCCACCAGCCGATCCACCGCCACCGGCTTGGCCAGAAAGTCATCCCCACCGACGCGCAGTGCGGCCATCTGTCGGTCGGGGTCTACCTCGCCAGAGAGGAATACCACCGGGGTGGCCAAGAAGCCCTCCTGCTGCCGGATGATCTGCGTTAGCTCGAGGCCGTCGGCCCCTGGCATATGCAGGTCCATGATGACGAGGTCGGGGCGGAACTCCGACAGGGCGTCGAGCACCGTCAGGCCATCGGTCACGGCGCGCACCTTCATCCCCGCCTTCTCCAGGACGCGGGTGGCGAAGAGGGCAGCCACCTCCTGGTCGTCCACCACGAGCACCCGATAGGGAGAGCCCGCCGCCGCCCCGCATAGGGCCAGCAGGCGTCCGCTCAAGGCGTCCGCGTCCACAGGGTCGGCAAAGCAGCCCCTGGCCCCGCTACGCAGGGCGTCGAGTCGCGCGGAGATGTCCCCGGGTTCGGACAGGCAGACCCATACCGGCGGCGAGGCCCCTGCCGCAGCGATCTGTCCGAAGACCCGGCCCAGATCCCGCTCCGGCGAGGCCCCTCGCACATCCACGACCAGGACGCTGGCGGGTGAGACCTTAAGGGCCTGGGCCACGGGGGCGACCCCGGTGAAGCCGGCGAAGCCAACCTCCCCGGCGAGGCGTACTCGCAGCTTCGTGGCGAGACCTTCGTCGCCGCCCAAGTACACAACTCCCACGTCCTGTCCAACCAGATTGCCTGTCATTTCCCCTCCGCCCTAGCTCATCTGCTTCGACATCGTCCGATCGGGTCTAACAATGACGAAAACGTACCACGACGCTTGAGAAACAGCGGAACACGCTCAACGTGCCCGACTCGCTACCCCCTGCTGCGTTGTCGGCTGGTGGGTTACAGTGGCAGCACCGTAGAATGCCCCAACACACCCATCGGAGCCCCCATGACCAAGCCCTGTCCCCTGTCCCTGTCTTTGCTCCTGATTCTAGCGTGGGGCACGGCTGCCGCGGTGGCTGCCGATCCCTCGCTGGACAACGCCCAGGCCCTGGTGAATCAGAACTGCGTGCAGTGCCATGGAACCGAGGTCTACACCCGCAAGGATCGCAAGGTCCTCAGCCTCGACGGCCTCGGCCGCCAGGTCCGCCGCTGCGAGATCGCGCTCGAACTGCGCTGGTTCGATGAGGACATCCAGGCGGTGACCGATCACCTCAATAATCAGTTCTACCGCTTCAAGCCCTGACATGTCGCGCCGGCGTCTGTCGGAGCGGCAGATCGAGCGCATCGAGCGCATCCAGGAGCGCCGCCGCCAACACCTGGGCGAGCGCACTCAAGCGGTCCTGGCGGAGGTCGAGGACGAGGCCCCCCAGGAGGGGCTGGTGGTGGTCCGTCACGGCGCCAACCTGGCGGTGGAGGACGCCGCGGGCCAGGTCTATCACTGCCTGGCGCGCCAGAACATTGGCCACCCGGTGTGCGGGGATCGCGTGGTCTGGCAGCCCATCGGACCCGGGCGCGGCCTGGTCAGCGCCGTGCAGCCGCGCACCGCGGTCTTGAGTCGCCCCGACTATGCCGGACGGGACAAGCCCCTGGCGGCCAACCTCACTCAGTTGGTAGTGGTCATAGCCCCCAAGCCCGAGCCCAGCGATTACCTGCTGGACCAGTACCTGGTGGCGGCGGAGAACATGGGGGTCGCGACCCTGATCCTCGGCAACAAGATGGACCTGCTCGACGCCGCCGGGCGCGCCGCCTTCCGCGATGCCTATGCCCATTATGCCGCCATCGGTTATCGCACCGCCTGGCTGAGCCTGCGGGAGGACCGCGACATCACGCCCGCCACCGACCTGCTCGCCGGCCACACCAGCATCCTGGTGGGGCAGTCCGGCGTGGGCAAGTCGTCCCTGGTCAAGGCCCTGCTGCCGGATCGCGAGGTACAGATCGGGCGCCTGTCACAGGCCACCGGACTGGGTCGCCACACCACTTCGGCGACCACCTGCTACCGGGTCCCGGGCGGTGGCCACCTGATCGACTCCCCCGGCGTGCGCAGCTTTCGCCTGGGGGACATCCCGATGGCCGATCTGGAACGCGGCTTCCGCGACCTCGCCCCCTATCTGGGTCACTGTCGCTTCGCCAACTGCCGCCACGACCAGGAGCCAGACTGCGCTGTCAAGGCCGCGGTCGCCGCTGGCGCCGTCCACCCGGCCCGCATCGCCACCTTTCTCCATCTGGCGGCCCAGGCCCCCAGCGGAGCGGGCTAGATCGGTCTTCGCCGCGCTGTCCTCAGAACTCCACTCCTTCGCCAACACGTCTCCGAGTTCAGTCGCTCCGACCATGCCTTGATATCCCGCTGCGTCGGGTCAAAATCCGGTTCAGTCCCTTCGGCAGTCGTGCCGCCCCTCCCCCGCCTAGCGAATTGCCATGACTGCTACCCCAGCACAGACCAACCTCGTTCACATCCTCTGGATCAAGCCATCGCACTATGACGACGATGGTTATGTGATCCAGTGGTGGCGCTCCTCGCTCCCGGCCAACAGCCTGGCGACGGTCTATGGCATTGCGCTCGATTGCGCGCAACGGCGGGTGCTTGGACCGCAAGTCGAGATCCGCGTCCACGCCCGCGATGAGACCAATACTCACATCGCCCCGGCCCGACTGCTGCGCGAAGTCACGAGGGACGGGGGCAGGGTGCTGGTGGGCATGGTGGGGGTTCAGTCCAACCAGTTTCCCCGGGCCGTGGACCTGGCACGGCAGTTCCGCGCCTTGGGTGCGGAGGTCACCATCGGCGGTTTCCACGTCAGCGGCTGTCTGGCGATGCTCAAAGAGATGCCGGTGGAACTGCGCGAGGCCATGAACCTTGGCATCAGCCTGTTCGCCGGGGAGTTGGAGGGGCGCCTGGAGGGGCTGCTCCAGGACCTCATGGGGGGTGGCTTGAAGCCTCTTTACAACTATTTGGCCGATCTGCCGGACATGACCGGCACCCCGACGCCCATCCTGCCCGCGGATCGGGTACGGCTGACCATGGGACGGCGGGCAAGCTTCGACGCCGGACGCGGCTGCCCATACCAGTGCAGCTTCTGCACCATCATCAATGTTCAGGGCCGCAAGTCCCGCCACCGCACCGCCGACGACGTCGAGGCCTTGGTGCGCGCGAACTGGGCACAGGGGATCAAGAACTTCTTCATCACGGACGACAACTTCGCCCGCAACGCCAACTGGGAGGCGATCTTCGACCGGCTGATCGCGCTCCGGGGCCAGGGGATCGAACTGCAACTGGTGATACAGGTGGACACCCAGTCCCACCGCATCCCCCGGTTCATCGAGAAGGCGGGCCGGGCCGGGGTCACCCGCGCCTTCCTTGGGCTGGAGAACATCAACCCCGAGTCCCTCAAGACCGCCCAGAAGGGCCAGAACAAGATCACCGATTATCGCGCCATGTTCCAGGCCTGGCATGCGGCCAGGGTGCTGACCTACGCCGGTTACATCCTCGGCTTTCCGGAAGACACACCCGATACCATCCGCCGCGACCTCGCCATCATCCAGCGCGAACTGCCGGTAGACATCCTGGAATTCTTCATCCTGACACCGCTGCCGGGCTCCAAGGACCACCAACGCCTGGTGGAGGCCGGGGTGGCCATGGACCCGGACATGAATAACTTCGACACCCAGCATGTGGTCACCGCCCACCCGCGCATGACCAAGGCGGAGTGGGAAGGGATCTTCCGGGAGGCGTGGGACCTCTACTACAGCGATGAACATGTGGCGATGGTGCTGCGGCGTTGCCGGGTATGGGGCTACGACCCAAAGCACATGCTGGGCAAGCTGTTCGCCTTCCATGCCCCGATGGTCTACGAGGGGCTCCACCCCTTGGAGGGCGGTCTGATCCGCATCAAACGTCGCCGCGACCGGCGCCCGGGACTGTCCATCGAGAGCCCCTTGGTCTTCTATCCGAAGCTGGCCTACGAGTTCGTGCGCAAGTATGCCGGTGCCTATGCCATGCATCGCCGCTACCAACGCATCCTCGCCCGGGTCCTGGCGGAGCCGGCGGTCGCCTACAAGGACGCGGCCATGACTCCGGTGGACAAGGCGGAGGAGGGGCACCTGGAGCTGTTCACCGCCACCGCTGCGGCCCGGCAGTTCGTGGAGAAGCGCCGCGTCCAGGCCGAGCGGCGTAGCGGGGCGGAGACGGCGAGGACTTAGGGAAGACTCGCCTACCCTGGTTTGTAAAGTCCCCCTTTGGCAACAGGTGAAGCTGTTCTCCACAGCGCCTGTGACCGCCCCTGTGGATAGCCTGTGATCAGGCCGCCCCGGCCCCTGATCCATCAGGGGCCTGGAGGGACTGGTCAAAGTTTGGTCAGAGGTTGACCGGGGCTTGGGTGGACTCAGGCCGCCAGGGCCAGCCCGGGGCGCCGCACCGGGTCTTTCAGAGTAACCAGTTCCTCGGCGCTGCTGGGGTGGATGGCTACGGTCTCATCCAGG
Source organism: uncultured Gammaproteobacteria bacterium (assembly GCA_963802205.1). Classification (GTDB taxonomy): domain Bacteria; phylum Pseudomonadota; class Gammaproteobacteria; order Chromatiales; family Chromatiaceae; genus DYRB01. The sequence continues at coordinate 158,195 of CAWDHW010000032.1, forward strand.
TCGGCCTTGGTCGCACCCATCTTCAGGGCCACAGCGAAACCCTGGAGCATCTCGTCCACCCCATCCCCAATCAGGTGGATGCCGACCACCCGCTCCTCCGGGCCCTGGCAAATCAGCTTCATGGCGGTGCGCGGCCCGTGGTCGTTGAGGGCGTAGCGCATGGGGGTAAAGGCGGTCTCATAGACCGTCAGTGTGTCGCCGAACCGCTCCCGGGCCTGCGGCTCCGTCAACCCGACCTTGGCCACCGGGGGGTGCGCAAAGACCACCGTGGGGACGTTCTCGTAGTCCAGCTTGAGCCCCTTCTCGCCGCCGAAGATCCTTCGGGCCAGGCGCCGTCCTGCGGCGATGGCCACCGGGGTCAGGGGCTCGCGGCCGGTTACGTCGCCGATGGCATAGATACCGGGGACATTCGTTGCCTGGTAGGCATCCGTGGGGATCAAACCATCGGGCCTGACCTCGACCCCGGCCTCCGTCAGTCCGAGCCCTTGCGTGTTGGGCGCCCGGCCCACCGCCCAGATGACGGTGTCGAAGCCCCGTAGCGCCGCCCCCGCTGTCGGGACCAGGGCGATGCCGTCGGCGCGGCGCTCCAGGGCCGCCACGGCGAACCTGAGGTGGAGCCGGACGCCCTCGTTGCCCATGTTCTCCGCCAGGGTGGCGGAGACCAGGGGATCGAAGGCGGCCAGGGGCCGGTCCTCAAGGGCGACCAGGGTGACTTGCGAGCCCAGCGCCCGCAGGACACCCGCCACCTCGACACCGATATACCCGCCGCCGACCACGGCTACCCGACGCGGCTGCTCACGCAGGGCAAAGAAGCCGTCGGAGGTGATGCCGAGCTCTGCCCCGGGGAGTCGCGGGACCAGGGGACGCCCACCGGTGGCGATGACGATGTGGTCCGCGGCGTAGTGCTCCCCGTCCACGTCCAGGGTGTGGGGGTTTATGAATCGGCCGCGGCCGGTGATGCGGGTGATCCCCTCGCGCCGGGCGTGGCCGTCCCAGTAATCGTTGATGTTGTGCACATAGCGGTCGCGTCCGGCCACCAGTGCAGCCCAGTCGAAGGGCTGGACGTCCGCCCGTACGCCGCAACCGGCCCCGTCGCGGACCGCGGTCGCCAGTTGGGCGGCGTGCCACATGACCTTTTTGGGGACACAGCCGCTGTTGACGCAGGTACCGCCCAGGCGATTGGGCTCCACAATGGCGACGCTCCGCCCGAGTTGTGCCGCCTGTTCGGCCACGGCGAGGCCGCCGCTGCCACCGCCCAGTGCGATGAGATCGAAGTGTTGGATCATGGCTTACATCTCCTGTCGGGTGCTCAAGGGCATGGCCGCCGGTCGTCGGTTGCGACGCGCCGGCGGTGCCCTCCCACTCATCGCTGGTCACTCGCTCAAGCGGCCCGCTGCTCCAGCCAGGCCAAGACCGCATCGGACCCGCCGATGTGCTCTCCGTTGACGAAGACCTGGGGCACGGTCGCGGCGTTGGCCACGGCGCGCAGGGTCTGCTCGGTGTAGTCGCGGTTCAGCACCAATTCCTCGAAGGCGATGCCGGCGTTGCGAAGCTCGTGCTTGGCCTTGACGCAGAAGGGGCAGCCGTCGCGGCTGAACACCGTTACATCCATGGGCTTGGGGGCGTCCGGGGCCACGTAGCGCAGCATGGTGTCGGCGTCCGAGACCTCGAAGGGGTCCCCAGGGAGGTCCGGTTCGACGAACATCTTCTGGATCACGCCGTCCCGCACCAGCATGGAGTAACGCCAGGAGCGTTTGCCGAAGCCGAGGTCGTTCTTGTCCACCAACATCCCCATGCCGGCGGTGAAGTCGCCGTTGCCGTCGGGGATGAAGGTCAAGTTTTCGGCGTTCTGGGTCTTCTGCCACTCGTTCATGACGAAGGCATCGTTGACCGACATGCACATGACCGCGTCCACCCCGGCGGCGCGGAAGGCCGGGACCAACTGGTTGTAGCGCGGGACATGAGACGAGGAGCAGGTCGGGGTGAAGGCCCCTGGCAGAGAGAAGACGACCACGGTCTTGCCCGCGAAAAGGTCGTCGGTGGTGACATCGACCCATTCGTGACCCTGACGGGTGCGGAAGTTGACCTGAGGGACGCGCTTGCCGGTACGGTCTTGGAACATCATGGGTATCTCCAATTGCGATAGATCTTGGCGAGGGTTCAAGGCGGTACATCCCGCCCATGGGTTGCAAGATACCGGCGGCCAAATAATCCGTAAAATCGATTATAAATATGCAATCAATCGTCAGTGACGATGATCGTGGACTGTCTGGCCGCCCGCACTCTCCCGGCGGGTGTCAACCGGCCGCGGGGGCTCGTCCGGCCTCTTCCGTCAGCATTTGGGCCAGGGTGCGGGCGGCCGGTCCGGCGCCGTCGCGGTCGGCCAGGATCAGATAGAGGGTCTCGACCCGGGTCCCGCCCTGGGCCAGGGGTAGGGGCTTGAGCTCCCCGGTGGCGAGTTCGTCGCGGACCTGGTCCCGCGGGACCCAGGCGAAGGCCAGGCCCTGGCGGATGACGGCGATGGCGGTGCTCAGGTGCGAGACGGTCCAGCGCTCCTCCGCCCCGAGCCAGCCGCTGTCCACCTGGCGGAAACGCCCGGTGTCGCGCACCACCACCTGGCGGTGGCGGCGCAGATCGGCGTGGTCCAGGGTCCGGCCCAGGGTATGGAGTGGGTGGTCGTGCCGGGCTACGGCGACGAACTCCACTTGCACCAGGGGATCCCCGAGGAAGCCGGGGGGGACCTGGCCGGTGACGGCGAGGTCCGCCTGGCGCTGCATCAGGGCCTCGCAGGTTCCGGACAACACGGACTCGATGAGCTGGACGCGCGTCTGGGGGGCCTGGCGGCTGAAGCGCGCCAGGGCGTGGAGCAACAGGGCCGGGGACAGGACGACCTCAACGGCCAGGCGGACTTCGGGCTCCCATCCCTGGGCCAGGGTGGCGGCCAGGCCCTCCAGGGCCCTGGCCTCCTCCAGCAGGGCACGGGCTCGTTGCAGGATCAGCTCCCCCTGGGGTGTGAGCACGGTGCGTCGCCCTTGGGGGGCCAGGACTGCCACCGGCAACTGTTCTTGCAGGCGCTTGAGGGCGTAGCTCAAGGAAGACTGGCTGCGGTTCTGGGCCGCGGCGGCGGCCTCGAAGCTACCGTGGTCGGCCAGGGCGCGCAGGGCTTCCCACTGTTCCAGCGTGGTCCGGGGGGCTTGGTTATCCATAACTGATCCGATAACTAGATTAGTTGGTCGCGAAATCCGCATAAATTGATCGCTTGGATGGCCCTATTCTGTGTCCCACAGCATCCATCCACAAGCACCGGGACCAACCATGACCAACATCCTGCACATCGACAGCAGCCTCTTCTCCATCGCCGGGGTCTCTTCGACCTTGGCCTGCGAGTACATCGCCGGGTTGCGCCGTCTCGACCCGGCCCTTCGGGTCCGGCACCGCGACCTCGGCCGCGACCCCATACCCCACCTGGACGGCGCGCGCCTGACCGCCATCACCACCCCGGCGGCCGGCCGTACCCCGGCGCAGCAGGCCATTGCCGGCGAGGCGGATGCGCTGATCGGGGAGCTTCAGGAGGCTGACCTCCTGGTCCTCGGGGTACCCATGTATAACTTCGGGATCCCAAGCCCGCTCAAGGCTTGGTTCGACCATGTAGCGCGGGCCGGGGTGACCTTCCGCTATACGCAGGCGGGACCGGAGGGGCTCCTCAAGGGCAAGCGGGCGGTGATCTTCACCAGCCGCGGGGGTCTGCATCGGGGCCAGTCCAGCGACACCCAGTCCGCCTACCTGGTGACCATGTTCGGCTTCTTGGGCATCGAAGACCTGGAGTTCGTCTACGCGGAGGGGCTGAACCTGGGCGAGGCCCCGCGCCTGGAGGGCCTGGCGACGGCCAGGTCCAATCTGAAACAATTGATCGCGGCCTGACCGGAGGTACACCATGAACGCACGTCCACTCCAAGCGCTGCACACCGCCCAGCCAGCCTCCGACGGGGCAGGGGTCAAGCTGCACCGCATCGTCGGGCCCAACGGGATGCGCGGGTTCGACCCCTTCCTGTTGCTCGACGAGTTCGCCTCTGACTCGGCGGCCGACTACATCGCCGGCTTCCCGCCCCACCCCCACCGCGGCTTCGAGACCGTGACCTATATGCTGGACGGGGAGATGCTCCACGAGGACCACCTCGGCAACCGTGGGCGCCTGTCCGCGGGCGGGGTCCAGTGGATGACCGCCGGGCGTGGCGTCATCCACTCCGAGATGCCCCAGCAGGAGGAAGGGCGGATGCACGGCTTCCAGCTCTGGATCAACCTACCGGCGGCGGAAAAGCTGAAGGACCCGGCCTACCGCGAGATCCCGGCCGCATCCATCCAGGTGGAGACCCTGCCGGGCGGGGCGACGGTCAAGGCGATTGCCGGGCGGCTGGAGATTGCCGGGACAGCCATCATCGGGGCCGTGAACGGGATCAGCACGGACCCCCTGTACCTGGACATCCGCTTGCCGCCGGGCGCGGACCTGAGGGTGCCGGTGACCCCGGGCCACCGGGCATTGGTCTACCTTTACGCCGGCGGGCTGACCTGGGAAGGGCGGGCCCAGGAAGCGCGGCAGATGGCCGTCCTCGGGAATGGCGACGCCATCGACCTGAGGGCCGGACCGGAAGGGGCCAAGGCCCTGGTCCTGGCGGCGCGACCCTTGGGGGAGCCCGTCGCCCACTACGGGCCCTTTGTCATGAACACCCGCGAGGAGATCGAACAGGCCGTCCGGGACTACCAGGAGGGGCGGCTCGTGGTTTGAGTAGCCCGGGTCTGAACGGCACCCCAAGCGGGTTGTGTTCCGCCGGGCGCAAGGCCTGGCGGGCCATCGGATGACGCCGGGGAGCCCCTGCGGTCGCGGGGGCAGGGGATTTCCGGGCGGGGTGGGACCACTCCTCTGCGCACCTGTGGGTGTCATCGCCTATGCCTCGATGACCCCGGGCATGGTATGATTTTTCGCTTTTAGAACAGGCACAATAAGGCCGCTGTGGGGGTTACGGGTCGGGTCTCGACCGGGTTCCCCATTCTCCGCGCCACCAGATCTCAAGCCTTTGAATCCGGGACTATAACCGGCGGGGCTTGGGGGTGAGCAGACCACTGCGGCCGCGCACAGCGGTCCACCACGCCTATGCCGGATTTCGCAAGAGAAGTCGTCCCGATCCGTATCGAGGACGAAATGCGCCGCTCCTATCTCGACTACGCCATGAGCGTGATCGTGGGCCGCGCCCTACCGGATGTCCGCGACGGGCTCAAGCCCGTGCACCGGCGCATCCTGTTTGCCATGCACGAGAGCAACACCGTCTGGAACCGCCCCTACGTCAAGTGCGCCCGGGTGGTCGGCGACGTGCTCGGTAAGTACCACCCCCACGGCGACACGGCCACCTACGACGCCCTCGTGCGCATGGCGCAGCCCTTCTCGCTACGCTATCTGCTGATCGACGGCCAGGGGAACTTCGGTTCGGTGGACGGGGACCCGCCCGCTGCCTATCGGTATACCGAGTGCCGCATGTCCCAGCTCGCCGGGGCACTGCTGGAGGATATCGACAAGGACACCGTCGATTTCGTTCCGAACTACGACAACAAGGAGCAGGAGCCCACGGTCCTGCCCAGCCGGGTCCCCAACCTGCTGGTGAATGGCTCCTCCGGGATCGCCGTGGGCATGGCCACCAACATCCCGCCGCATAACTTGCGCGAGGTCTGCAACGCCTGCCTGGCCCTGATCGACGACCCCGGCCTCACGATCGACGACCTGATGGCCTACATCCCGGGGCCGGACTTTCCCACCGCCGGCATCATCAACGGCATCCGCGGCATCCGCGAGGGCTACCGCACCGGGCGCGGGCGGGTCGTCATGCGCGCTCGCAGCCACATCGAGACCGAGAAGGGCGGTACCCGCGAGTCCATCGTGGTCACGGAGATCCCCTACCAGGTCAACAAGGCGCGCATGCTCCAGCGCATCGCCGAACTGGTGAAGGAGAAGAAGATCGAGGGCATCGCGGAGATGCGCGACGAGTCCGACAAGGACGGCATGCGCGTGGTCTTCGACCTCAAGCGCGGCGAGCACTCCGAGGTCGTGCTGAACAACCTGTTCCAGCACAGCCAGTTGCAGTCGGTTTTCGGCATCAACATGGTCGCCCTCGTGGACGGCCAGCCGCGCACCCTGAACCTCAAGCAATTCCTGGAATACTTCCTGCGTCACCGCCGCGATGTGGTGACCCGGCGCACCCTGTTCGAGCTGCGCAAGGCCCGCGAACGGGCCCACATTCTGGAGGGTCAGGCGGTGGCCCTGGCCAACATCGAGGCCGTCATCGCCCTGATCCGCGCCTCGGCCAGTCCTGCGGAGGCCAAGGCCGGTCTCATGGCTCAGGTCTGGGACCCAGGGGCCGTGGTCGCCATGTTGGAGCGCACCGGGGCCTCGGACACCAGGCCCGACGACCTGGCCGCGGGGCTGGGCCTGACCCCGGATGGCTACCGCCTGAGCGAGGGCCAGGCCCAGGCGATCCTGGACCTGCGCCTGCAGAAGCTCACCGGGCTGGAGCAGGACAAGATCCTCGGCGAGTTCGAGGAGATCCTCCAGGCCATCGCCCGCCTCTTGCAGATCCTGTCCGGGACCGCGGAGTTGATGAAGGTCATCCACGCCGAGCTGACCGCCATCCGCGACCAGTACGCCGACCCGCGCCGCAGCGAAATCGTCGTGGATCACATGGACCTGACCCTGGAGGACCTGATCGCCCCGGAGGACGTGGTGGTCACCCTCTCCCACGGGGGTTACGTCAAGGCCCAGCCGCTCAACGAGTACCAGGCCCAGCGCCGCGGCGGCAAGGGCAAGGCGGCGGCGACCACCAAGGACGAGGACTTCATCGACAAGCTCTTCGTCGCCAACTCCCACGACACGGTGCTGTGCTTCTCCAGCCGCGGCCGGGTCTACTGGCTCAAGGTCTACGAACTGCCCCAGGCGGGCCGCACCGCCCGCGGCCGGCCCATGGTCAACCTGCTGCCGCTGGAGGAAGGGGAGCGCATCAACGCCGTGCTCCCGGTGCGTGCCTACGAGGCCGGCCTGTTCGTCTTCATGGCCACGCGCAAGGGCGTGGTCAAGAAGACGCCGCTGACCGAGTTCTCGCGCCCCCTGTCCCGCGGCATCATCGCCATGAACCTGGCGGACGACGACATCCTGATCGGGGTGGACCTCACCGACGGCAATCAGGAGCTGATGCTCTTCACCTCCGCCGGCAAGGCGGTTCGCTTCCGCGAGGACGAGGTCCGTCCCACTGGACGCGACACCCAGGGGGTGCGCGGCGTCACCCTCGAGCCCGGGCAGCGGGTCATCTCCCTGGTGGTGGCCGGCCCCGGGACGGTCCTGACCGTCACCGAGAACGGCTACGGCAAGCGTACCCCGGTGGAGGACTTCCCCACCAAGGGGCGCGGCGGCAAGGGCGTGCTGTCCATCAGTTGCTCCGAGCGCAACGGCGAGCAGGTCGGCGCCGTCCTGGTCAACCCCGACGACGAGATCATGCTCATCACCGTGGGCGGGACCCTGGTGCGCACCACGGTGGCCGGTATCTCGGTGCTGAGCCGCAACACCCAGGGGGTCAAACTCATCAATGTGGGGGATGGCGAGCGCCTCTCCAGCATCGAGCGCATCGTGGCCCTCGACGAAGGGGCCGAGGGGGCCAGTCCCCCGTCCGAGTCAGACCCCAATCCCGATCCACCGATCTGGGCGACGAACCGGAGGGCGATGCCGATTCCGACGTCGATCCCGATTCCGACCCGGATCTCAATTAGGTCCCAATATCCACTTTCAGGAGCGTCAAGCAATGGCTCGTACTTACAACTTCAGTGCCGGCCCGGCCATGTTGCCGGAGGTGGTGCTGCGTCAGGCCCAGGAAGAGATGCTGGAGTGGCGCAAGAGCGGCATGTGTGTCGCCGAGATGAGCCACCGCGGCAAGGACTTCATGTCCATCGCCGCCGATGCCGAGGCCGACCTGCGCGAGATCCTCGACATCCCGGACAACTACAAAGTGTTGTTCCTCCAAGGCGGGGCCTCGTCCCAGTTCGCCATGATCCCGATGAACCTGCTGCGCGGGGGCGACCGGGCCGACTACATCAACACCGGTTCCTGGTCCAAGAAGGCCATCAGCGAGGCCAAGCGCTATTGCGCCGTGAACGTCGCCGCCACCACCGAAGCGAGCCGCTTCACCGGGGTCCCGGCCCAGGCGGACCTCAAGCTGACCTCCGATGCGGCCTATGTCCATTACACCCCGAACGAGACCATCGAGGGTGTGGAGTTCCCCTATATCCCGGACGTCGGCGACAAGCCCCTGGTGGCGGACATGTCCTCCACCCTGCTCTCGCGTCCCATCGAGGTCTCCCGCTTCGGGCTCATCTACGCCGGGGCCCAGAAGAACATAGGCCCCGCCGGTCTGACCCTGGTCATAGTCCGCGAGGACCTGATCGGCCAGACGGTCCCCGGGACCCCGACCATGTTCGACTATCAGACCCATGCCAAAGAGGGGTCCATGTACAACACCCCGCCGACCTACGCCTGGTACCTGGCGGGGCTGGTCTTCAAGTGGCTCAAGGACATGGGCGGGCTCGACACCATGGCGGTGATCAACGAGCGCAAGGCCGAACTGCTCTACGAGGCCATCGACGCATCGAGCTTCTACGCCAACCCGGTGGACCCGGAGGCGCGTTCCTGGATGAACGTCCCCTTCACCCTGGCCAAGCCCGAACTGGACGACACCTTCCTCGCAGACGCCAAGGCCGAGGGCCTGGTGACCCTCAAGGGCCACCGCTCCGTGGGTGGTATGCGTGCGAGCATCTACAATGCCATGCCCGAGACCGGGGTCATCGCCCTGGTGGACTTCATGCGCGAGTTCGAGCGCAAGCACGGGTAGCGACCTGGACGTCGGGCTGTAGGTCGGGCTTTAGCCCGACCGTCCCGCGGGTTATCCGAACTGCAAGCAGACCTGGGGAGGCGAGAACATGTCGGTCTTAGTCAGAAAGGAAGATGCCCACAGGCTGGTGGACCAGTTGCCGCCAGGCGCTACCTGGGACGACCTGATGCACGAGATCTATGTCCGTGAGGCTATCGAAAGGGGGCTGGCGGATAGCAATTCGGACAGGACAAGGGATGTGCAAGAGATCAGAGGGAAGTTCGGGCTCCCCGAGTGAAGGTTCATTGGACGGATACGGCCGAAGGCCACTTGGACGCCATCTACGCGTATATCGCGGCGGACTCGAAGACCTATGCCCTTCGCACTGTCGATAGGATCACCAGGAAATCGCAGCAGATTGCGGCGTTTCCTTTATCGGGCCGACGGGTGCCCGAGTACGATCTGGATCAGATCAGGGAGGTCTTTTCCGGCCCGTACAGAATCATTTATCACATTAGACCGGATCGGATAGACATCATCGCTGTAATCCATGGTGCCATGAACGTACTACGTGATGACTAGGCGGCCACAAAGTTCGCGGCATGATCCTCGTGGAGGATCGCGGTCAGGTCCTTCCTTTTGCCAAGTCAACAATTGCAGGATGCACAAGGAAAGACATGACCCCGCACATCCGGTCCAAGCCGGGGCGCGTCACGGTTCCAGGAAAGCCGGGCGACGATCTCGCGGTCGGCACGCAACACAGCATCTTCAAGCAGGCGGACCTTAAGAAGCGAGGTGTCGAATGAAGTACGCCGTAGTCATCGAGAAGGCTGAAGGAAATTACTCGGCCTATGTACCGGACCTGCCCGGATGTGTTGCCACGGGCGCGACGATCCAGGGGATTGAGTCAGAAATCCGCGAGGCCATTGCCTTCCACATCGAAGGGATGCGCGAAGACGGTCTGCCAATTCCGGAGCCTGCAAGCCGAGTCGAATATATCGAACTTGCCGCATAAGCAGTATGGTCGGGATCCATAGCAGTCGGGATCATGAGGTCGGCACGGTCGGGGGCAGGTCTTTCCTTTTTCCCCTTTACGCGAACTCTGAGGCAAAAGGAAAGACCTGACCCCGTTTTTCTGACCCCGTTTTTCGCGTTCTAACCTAGACGAGGAGATCGATGAAGCCCAAACTTGCGGGATTGCTCGCGGCGGTGGTCGCTCGCGTATGACTAGAACAACATAGATCCGAAGCTGATCAGAGGCACGACATCAGAACCGAGCCATTACAGTGATACGGATCTGAAAAAGGGGACGTTGGGGCAAGGCGGTACCCTAATCATAGTCGAGGAGAAAACGGTTGCAGTTGCGGCAAACATGCTATCGCGCATCAAAAGGTGGCGTGGAGGAGCTAGTTGGATATCGGCCGTTGACGCGGCGACACAGACGAGCGTGAAGGCCATGAGGCCGACGGGCGGAACCGGTGTCAATCATGGGCACTCGAAGCAGCAGCTGGCTGATACGCGCGGGCGAGCGGAAGTCTGTGTCTCATGGGAAGCGGGCCATGACTCGCCTCGAGAAGCCGAAGGAGTCGCAAGACTGACTGCACAGTACGTGCGACTTCGTCCCGGGTTTTTAGGGGGGGCGGCGGCGGTGGTAGGGGGTATTTTGGTGGGGTTTGCCCATATCTGCGCAAACCCCAGCAAAAACCCGTGGCCTCAAGCGCCTGGCCTCCGGGCGGTTTTCAGAACCCGGAAACTTCAGGACGGAGTAGAAGCTAGCGCCACATTTTCAGAATGCTTGAAATATCGCTATAGGCCCGTAGGATTGCGCAGTAATCAACTGATTTACCGACAGCCTGAGAACCCGGCCCCGGATTCCGCTGCGCTCCATCCGGGCTACGGGGAGGTTTCAGCGAATTCTTGACCCATCTCTCCGGCGTTGCGCGGAGCTATTGGCCGCGGGAGCAGCCAATATGGCACTCCCACGCAGAGCGTGGGAACGAGAACAAAGAGAATCCTGTTAATCCTGCCTAATTACCCTCAACCCGCTTCTCACCCAGCGGGATACGCCATAGACATACACCACCGAGCCAAAGGTCCGCCATGTACAAGATCCTCACCCTGAACAATATCGCCGTCGCCGGTCTGGACCGGCTGCCCCGTGATCGCTACGAGGTCGCCTCGGAGATCTCACACCCGGATGCCGTCCTGGTCCGCTCCGCCAACATGCACGACATGCCGCTGCCGGAGTCGGTTCGCGCCATCGGTCGCGCCGGGGCCGGGGTCAACAATATCCCGGTACCGCGCATGACGGAACTGGGCGTGCCGGTCTTCAATGCCCCCGGGGCCAATGCCAATGCGGTCAAGGAGCTGGTCCTGGCCGGCATGTTGCTGGCCGCGCGAAACATCGCCCAGTCCTGGGGCTTCGCCCGCGGTCTGTCCGGGGCGGACGGTGAGATCAACAAGGCGGTGGAGGCCGGCAAGAAGGCCTTCGTCGGCTTCGAGCTGCCCGGGCGTACCCTGGGCGTCATCGGCCTGGGGGCCATCGGGGTCCTGGTGGCCAACGCCGCCCGCGCCCTGGGGATGAAGGTGGTCGGCTATGACCCGACCATCACGGTCCAACGGGCCTGGCAGTTGGCGGCGGATGTGCAGCCGGCGGTGAGCGTGGATGATTTGCTGTCGCGCTCGGATTTCGTCACTTTCCATGTCCCGCTAACGGACGAGACCCGCCACATGATCAACGCCGAGCGCCTGCGGATCATGAAGAAGGGGTCGGTTCTGCTCAACTTCGCCCGCCATGGCATCATCGACGACGCCGCTGCGGTGGCGGCCCTGGACTCGGGTCAGCTCTATGCCTATATCTGCGATTTCCCGAGCAATCTGCTCAAGGAGCACCCGCGGGTCGTGACCCTGCCGCACCTGGGGGCCTCGACCCGGGAGGCGGAGGAGAACTGCGCCGTGATGGTGGCGGATCAGGTGCGCGACTACCTGGAGGACGGCAACGTTCATAATTCCGTGAATTTCCCGGAAATCAACCTGCCCCGCAACGGCGGCTACCGCATGGCGGTGGTCAATCGCAATGTCCCCAACATGCTCGGGCAGATCTCCACCGACCTGGCGAGCGTGGGGCTCAACATCATGGACATGCTCAACCGTTCCAAGGGGGAGATCGCCGTCACCCTGATCGACATCGACCGCCCGGCCCCGGAGGAGACGGTGGCGCGTATCCGCGACATTCCAGGTGTGCTGTCGGTGCGCTGCCTCGGCTGCTGACGGTCGGACGAGGCGTCAGGTATGAGCGACGATCAGAATCTGCAACCCATCCGCGAGCGCATCGATGCCATCGATGCGGATCTGCTGCGCCTCATCAGCGAGCGCGCCGAGTGCGCCCGGCGGGTGGCGGAGATCAAGGCCGCGGGCGGGGCCGTGCAGTTCTATCGGCCCGAGCGAGAGGCGCAGATCCTGCGGCGGATCCAAGAGAGCAACCCCGGCCCTCTGGGTGCCGAGGAGATCGCCCGCCTCTTCCGCGAGATCATGTCCGCCTGCCTGGCCCTGGAGCGCCCGGTCAGGGCCGCTTTCCTGGGGCCTGAGGGGACCTTCACCCAGGCGGCGACGCGCAAGCACTTCGGCCATTCGGTGCAGACGGTGCCCTTGGCCACCATCGGCGACATCTTCAGCGAGGTGGAGGCAGGGGCCTGCGACTACGGGGTGGTCCCGGTGGAGAACAGTACCGAGGGGGTCATCAGCCACACCCTGGACCTGTTCATGACCTCGCCCCTGCGCATCGTCGGCGAGGTCAGCCTGCGCATCCACCATCACCTGATGGGCAAGACGCCGGACCTGGCGGCCATCGAGACCGTTTACTCCCACCAGCAGTCCCTGGCACAGTGCCGGGGTTGGCTCGACCGTCACCTGCCCCAGGCCGAGCGCGTCGCCGTGGCCAGCAACGCCGAGGCGGCCCGCCTGGCGGCGCAGCAGCCCGGGACGGCGGCCATCGCCGGCGAGGCGGCGGCGGACATCTATGGCGCGCCCATCCTGGCCCGGCGCATCGAAGACGAAAAGGGCAACACCACCCGCTTCCTGGTGATCGGCGACCAGGACCCGCCTCCCTCCGGGCGCGACAAGACCAGTCTGTTGCTGGCCTGTCGCAACGAGTCCGGCGGGCTGCACACCCTGCTTACCCCGCTCGCCGCCCATGGCATCAGCATGACCCGCATCGAGTCGCGCCCCTCGCGGCGCGGGATCTGGGATTATGTCTTTTTCATCGACATCTGCGGCCATCGCCAGGACACCATGGTTGCCTCGGCTTTGGAGCACTTGAAGCGCGAGGCCCTGCTGTTCAAGATTCTGGGTTCCTACCCGGAGGCCGTGCTGTAGGTAGGTCGGGCTTCAGCCCGCCAGCGGCCCACGCAGGCAGCCGCAGCATCGCCGTCGGGCTTGAAGCCCAACCTATCTACAACAAGCCACCCATCGCCGACCGGCCCATCATGACCCAGCGAACCAACCCATTCCTCGCCATAGCGGTCCCCGGCATGGCCGGGCTGCAACCCTATCTCCCCGGCAAACCCATCGCGGAGCTGGAGCGCGAGCTTGGCATCCGTGGCTCCATCAAACTGGCTTCCAACGAGAACCCACTGGGCCCGGGCCGATTGGCGCGGAAGGCGATCCAGGCGGCGTTGGGTGAGCTGGGCCGCTACCCGGACGGGGGCGGCTTCGAGCTGCGCGCCGCTCTAGCCCGCAAGCACGGGGTCGATCCCGCATCCATTACGCTTGGTAACGGCTCCAATGATGTCCTGGACCTGATTGCCCGCACCTTCCTCCAACCCGGGACTGAGTCGGTCTTCGCCGAACACGCCTTCGCCGTATACGCCATTTCGACTCAGGCGGCTGGGGCTACCGCCCGGGTTGCATCGGCCCAGGACTTCGGGCACGACCTGGACGCCATGGCGGGCCTGGTCAACGGGCAGACCCGGGTGGTGTGGATCGCCAACCCCAACAACCCCACAGGGACCTGGGTGCCGGCCGACCGGCTTTACGGCTTCATCGCCGCCCTGCCCCTGACCTGCGTGGTGGTGGTGGACGAGGCCTACACAGACTATGTCGAGGAGCCCGACTTTCCAGACGCCAGCCGCTGGGTGGGGGAGTTCCCCAACCTGATCGTCACCCGCACCTTCGCCAAGGTCTACGGCCTGGCCTCCCTGCGGGTGGGCTACGGCATCAGCGATGTAGCGGTAGCCGACTTGCTGAACCGTGTGCGCCAGCCCTTCAATGCCAACAGCCTGGCTCAGGCGGGGGCACTGGCCGCACTGGAGGATGTCGAGCACATTACCGCCTCCGTCGCCCTCAACCGCCAGGGAATGGCCGAACTAAGGGCCGGCTGCGAGCGGCTCGCCCTAAGCTATATCCCCTCGGTGGGCAACTTCCTCACCATAGATCTGGGCCGCCCCGCGGCACCCATCTACCAGGCCCTGCTGCGGGAGGGGTGTATCACCCGACCGGTCGCAAACTATGGGCTCCCCAACCACCTGCGCGTGACCATCGGGCTCCAGACGGAGAACGCCCGCTTCCTTGCCGCCCTGGAACGGGTCCTGGCGGCGGCATGATCCGGCGCCTCGCGGTCATCGGGGTTGGGCTCATTGGGGGCTCCCTGGCCCGTGCTCTGCGCGCCGCCGGGGCGGTAACGGAAGTGATCGGCTGCGGCCGCTCCAGCGCCAACCTGGAGCGCGCTGTAGCGTTGGGGGTCATCGACCGCTGGACCCATGACCCGGCCGAGGCGGTGGCCGGGGCGGACCTGGTCTTCGTCGCCGTCCCCCTGGGAACCATGGGCGAGGTCTTCCGCGCCATCCGCGACGACTTAGCCCCGGATGCGGTGGTCACCGACGGAGGGAGTGTGAAGGGCAGCGTGGTGATGGATGCCCGCGCCGCTTTCGGCCGGGTGCCGCCCGGGCTGGTCCCCGGCCACCCCATCGCCGGGACCGAGCGCAGCGGGGTTGACGCCTCCTTCGTCGAGCTGTACCAGGGTCGTCGGGTCATCCTCACACCGCTGGCGGAGACAGCCCCTTGGGCCGTCCAGCGCGTCACCGCCATGTGGGAGGCCTGTGGGGCCGACGTGACCCTGATGGAGGTCGCCCACCACGACGAGATCCTGGCGGCCACCAGCCACCTCCCCCACATGCTTGCCTTCGGCTTGGTGGACTCTCTGGCGCGGATGCGCGAGAACCACGAGATCTTTCGTTACGCCGCTGGGGGCTTTCGCGATTTCACCCGCATCGCCTCCAGCGACCCGGTGATGTGGCGGGACATCTGCATCGCCAACCGCGAGCCTCTTGGGGCCATGCTGGAGCGTTTCGGAAATGAGATGAAGGACCTGGCCGATACCATCCGCAGTGGCGATGGTGCCCACTTGCTCGAGATCTTCGCCCGCGCCAAGGTGGCACGGGATCGCTATGTGGACGGCATAGCCCCGAACCGCGAAGACACGCCGATCTAGTCTCTGGGTCGGCCGCCGCATGGTCAGCCCAGGCTCGCCCCGGGCCCCCGCCAGTGCCCCCGCCAGTGCCGTCATGTTGAGCAATCGCCCTTCGCAGGTACGACCAGCGTGGTGCTGCATCGGTACGTTCTCCTTGTAAAATGCCAGGAGAAGAACGGAGCCGCTGCGGGTATTCTTGGCCGCGAGACCTGGGGTTCCCCCGGCCTGGCCAACCCATGAGGACAGACCCATGACTACACGCAGACGCTTTATCCAGACCACCTTGGTGGTCGCATCCGGCATGGCGGTCGCTCGCGCCGTCCAGGCGGAGGGCGCCGCGGCCGCCCCCGCCACCCCGCCCACAACCTTGGGTGGCCTTCCCGCCAATCTGATCTATACGGCAGCGGTCCCCGGGGTCTGGTCGACCAAGGTCGAGAGCCATGCCCCCCAGGTCAGCGTGGCCGACGGCAAGCTGACCATCAAGACCAAGCATTCGATGAGCGAGGAGCACTTCATCGTGCGCCACACCCTGGTGAGCGCCGACGGTCAGGTGCTGGGGGCCACGACCTTTTATCCCAGCGACAAGCCGGAATCCACCCACGCCCTGCCGGCGGGTTACAAAGGCAAGCTCTATGCCACCAGTTTCTGCAACAAACACGACTACTGGGTGGCGGAACTGAGCGTCTAGCCGGACCATCGGTGTAGGCGTGCAGGGCCCGTGGCACTGTACCCTGCCGACTCGTCAGGGCCCATTAGGGTTGGCATCCGCGTCCAGGCGGGAAAGCGCCATCGCACTCCCCGCCGGGTCCGGAATCCGAAGTAGCGCCTCACCAACGCAAGGTGGGGTGACTGGATCGGGCTCCGATCCGCAAAGAAAAAAAGCCCCGCCGGGGCGGGGCTTCTTGCCGGCATCCTGCCGGATTGGGTCCAAGGGCGCGATCAGTAGTCCATATCGCCCATCCCGCCCATGCCACCCATACCTCCGCCGGGCATGCCGCCGCCGGCCTTCTCGTCTTTGGGTTCCTCGGCCACCATGGCCTCGGTGGTGATCATCAGCCCGGCAATGGAGGCCGCGTTCTGCAGGGCGTAGCGGGTGACCTTGGTAGGATCGAGGATGCCCATGGCCACCATGTCGCCATACTCGCCGTTGGCGGCGTTGTAGCCGAAGTTCCCGCTGCCATCCTGGACCTTGCGCAAGACCACAGAGGGCTCCTCACCGGCATTGGCAACGATCTGACGCAGGGGCTCTTCCATTGAGCGACAGGCGATGGCGATGCCGACGTCCTGGTCGTGGTTGGAGCCGGTCATGCCCTTGATCTTGGTGTAGGCGCGCACGAGCGCAACACCGCCGCCGGGGACAATGCCCTCCTCGACCGCCGCACGGGTGGCGTGCAGGGCGTCCTCGACGCGGGCCTTCTTCTCCTTCATCTCCATCTCGGTGCTGGCACCGACCTTGATGACGGCCACGCCGCCGGCGAGCTTGGCCAGACGCTCCTGGAGCTTCTCGCGGTCGTAGTCGGAGGTGGTCTCCTCGACCTGGGCGCGGATCTGCTCGCAGCGGCCCTTGATGTCGGTCTCGGACCCGGCGCCGTCGATGATGGTGGTCTCGTCCTTGCTCACCTGGACCTTCTTGGCGTTGCCCAGATCGTTGAGCGTCGCCTTCTCCAGGGACAGGCCGACCTCCTCGCTGATGACGGTGGCGCCGGTGAGGATGGCGATGTCCTGGAGCATGGCCTTGCGGCGGTCGCCGAAGCCCGGGGCCTTGACGGCACAGACCTTGATGATGCCGCGCAGGCTGTTGACCACCAGGGTGGCCAGGGCCTCGCCCTCGACGTCCTCGGCGATGATCAGTAGCGGCCGGCCCGACTTGGCCACACCCTCGAGCACCGGGAGCAGGTCGCGGATGTTGGAGATCTTCTTGTCGTGCAGGAGGATGTAGGGGTCCTCCAGCTCGGCATTCTGGTTCTGCTGGTTGTTGATGAAGTAAGGGGAGAGGTAGCCGCGGTCGAACTGCATGCCCTCGACCACGTCCAGCTCGTTGGCCAGGGACTTGCCCTCCTCGACGGTGATGACGCCCTCTTTGCCAACCTTGCCCATGGCCGAAGCAATGATCTCGCCGATGGACTCGTCGGAGTTGGCGGAGATGGTGCCGACCTGGGCGATCTCATGGTTATCGGAGCAGGGCCTCGAGAGCGCCTTAAGCTCCTCGGTGGCGGCCGCCACGGCCTTGTCGATACCGCGCTTGAGGTCCATCGGGTTCATGCCGGCGGCGACGGCCTTGAGGCCCTCGCGGACCATGGCCTGGGCAAGAACGGTGGCGGTGGTGGTACCGTCACCGGCCACATCGGAGGTCTTGGAGGCGACCTCCTTGACCATCTGGGCGCCCATGTTCTCGAAGCGGTCCTTGAGCTCGATCTCCTTGGCGACGGAGACGCCGTCCTTGGTGACGGTGGGGGCGCCGTAGGACTTCTCCAGGACCACATTGCGGCCCTTGGGGCCCAGGGTGACCTTGACGGCATTGGCCAGTACATTGACGCCGTGCAGGATGCGGGCACGGGCATGATCGCCGAATTGAACGTCCTTAGCAGTCATCGCGTGTTTACCTCTTCAATCGAATGGGGTGGGGCTGAATCGCAGGGGCGGCTTACTCGATGACACCCATGATGTCTTCTTCACGCATCACCAGGATCTCCTGGCCAGAGACCTTGACCTCGGTCCCGGAGTATTTGCCGAACAGGACGCGGTCGCCGACCTTGACATCCAGAGGGCGGCGCTCGCCGTTGTCGAGGATCTTGCCCGCGCCGACGGCGAGCACCTCACCCTGGATCGGCTTTTCAGCGGCGGAATCGGGGATGACGATGCCGCCTGGGGAGGTGCGCTCTTCCTCGATCCGACGAACCACAACGCGGTCGTGCAAGGGACGGATGTTCATGTTTATCTAGGCTCTCCACGTGGTTGGAACAGAGTCGGCCGACGGCTGTTAGCACTCATCCAGGCCGAGTGCCAACGATTTTGGACGAATTTTTTCTGCGGTCAAGACCCAGGTGCGGTCCGAGGGGGTCCGTGGACCCTTTGCGCACTTGAGGCACGGCACCCTAGCCTCGCCAGGCACTCCGCACCAACCGGCGTCGTCCAAGGCATAGGGCTCTTGATTTAACCCCGGGCGCGACCAACATTCGTCCCGAACTTTTCTGCGCCGATCACGCCGACGGCTGGCGCCACCCACTTACGCCATCGATTTGCCAGATCCTGCGGGATCGCACACACATCGGAGTTTCCATGTCCCAGCCCACGAAAGAACACGTCGAAGCCGCCATCAAGGGTTACATCGAGCCACACCTTGACCGCGATCTGGTCAGCGCCGGCGCCATCAAGGGCATCGAGATCGAGGGTGGACAGGTCAAGGTCAAGGTAGTCGTCGGCTTCCCCGCAAAGAGTGTGGTCGGCGCCATCGCCGCAGGCGTCAAGGAGCAGGTCGCCGCCATGCCCGGCGTGACCGATGTGGCCGTGGACGTGTCCTGGAAGATCGACGCCCACTCGGTGCAGAAGTCCCTCAAGCCCATCGACAGCGTCAAGAACATCATCGCCGTGGCCTCCGGCAAGGGCGGCGTGGGCAAGTCCACCACCGCCGTCAACCTGGCGCTGGCACTGTCCGCCGAGGGAGCCAAGGTCGGCATCCTGGACGCCGACATCTACGGGCCATCCCAGCCGCGCATGTTGGGGATCACGGGCAAGCCCGAGTCCATCGACGGCAAGAGCCTGGAGCCAATGAACAGCTACCACCTCCAGGCCATGTCCATCGGCTTCCTCATCGACGAGGAGACCCCCATGATCTGGCGCGGCCCCATGGTCACCCAGGCCCTGGAGCAGTTGCTCAATGACACGAACTGGGCCGACCTGGACTATCTGGTCATCGACCTGCCGCCGGGCACGGGCGACACGCAGTTGACCCTGGCCCAAAAGGTCCCTGTCTCCGGCGCGGTCATCGTCACCACGCCCCAGGACATCGCCCTGCTGGACGCCCGCAAGGGGCTCAAGATGTTCCAAAAGGTCGAGGTCCCGGTACTGGGTATCGTGGAGAACATGTCCACCCACATCTGCTCCAACTGTGGCCATGAGGAGCACATTTTCGGCTCCGGCGGCGGCGCCTCCATGTCGGCACAGTACGGGGTAGACCTGCTCGGTTCGCTGCCGCTCGACATCGCGATCCGCGAGGAGACCGACAACGGCAAGCCCACGGTCGTGGCCCAGCCGGACTCGCGCATCAGCGAGATCTACCGCGAGATCGCCCGCAAGACCGCCGCCAAGCTTTCGCTCAAGGCCAAGGACTACGCGGCCAAATTCCCGCGCATCGTGATCCAGAACAACTGATCGCGGCGTGGACAGCGGCCCCGGCGACCGGGGCCGTGCCGGACAGGTGCCCCGGAAACCTCCTGTTCATCCGCGGTCGTGCTTCTCCTTACGCTGAGCCACGTGGCGCGGTCCGATCCAGACGCCGATAGCCAACCGCCTCCCCCAGGTGGGCGGCGGTGATGACCTCGACCCCGGCAAGATCGGCGATGGTCCGCGCAACCTTGAGGACCCGGTGATAGGCCCTGGCCGAGAGCCCCAGGCGCTGCATGGCCTGCTCCAGCAAGTGGCGACCGGACTCGTCCGGGCGGCAGTGGCGATTGACCTCGGCGGTGGTGAGAAAGCTGTTGGGCTTGCCGGCCCGCACCACAGACCTCCCCCGCGCCGCCGCCACCCGTTCCCGAACCTCGGCACTTCCCTCCCCGGCCACGTCCTCCGTGGCCCCGAGCTGACCGGGGGCGAGGCGCGGGACCTCTACATGCAGGTCGATACGATCCAGCAAAGGCCCGGAAATGCGCGCCCGATAGCGCAGAACCTGCTCCGCGGTGCAGTGGCAACGCCCGCCGGGGTCTCCCAGATAGCCGCAGGGGCAAGGATTCATGGCCGCGATCAACTGGAAGCGGGCCGGGAACTCCGCCTGACGCGCCGCCCGGGAAATGTGGATGCGGCCGGACTCCAGGGGCTCGCGCAGGACCTCCAGGACGCGCCGGTCGAATTCTGGCAACTCGTCCAGAAAGAGCACCCCGAGGTGAGCCAACGAGATCTCTCCCGGCCTCGGGTTGCTACCGCCCCCCACCAGGGCGACCCCGGAGGCGGTGTGGTGGGGGGAGCGGAAGGGGCGCTCGCGCCAGCGCGCCAGGTCGAAGGCGATGAGCCCGCTGACGGAACGTACTGCCGCCGCCTCCAGGGCCTCGGACTCCGACAACTCCGGCAGTATCCCAGGCAGGCGGCTCGCCAGCATGGACTTGCCGGTCCCTGGCGGGCCCATAAACAGCAGGCTGTGGGCCCCGGCCGCGGCGACCTCCAGGGCACGCTTGGCCTGAAACTGGCCCCGCACGTCGCGCAGGTCCGAATACTCCGGTCGGTCGGTCCCCCGGGCCGCCGACGCCTCCTGGCGAGGCAGCGCTGCGACCCCGTTGAGGTGCTCGCAGACCTCCAGGATGTGCCCGGCCGGTCGGACCTCTAGTCCGCACACCAGGGCCGCCTCCGCGGCGCTTTCCGCAGGCAGGATCAAGGCGCGCCCCGCGTTCCGGGCCGCCACCGCCGCTGGGATAACCGCGGTTACCGGACGCAGGTCCCCGGATAGGGCAAGCTCCCCGAGGAACTCGTATCCCTGAAGGCCCTGGGTGCGGATCTGCCCAGAGGCTCCGAGGATACCGAGTGCAATGGGCAGGTCGAAGCGCCCACCTTCTTTAGGGAGGTCCGCCGGGGCCAGGTTGATGGTCACCCGCCCGGCAGGGAACCGAAAGTGGCCATTGAGCAGGGCCCCGCGGACCCGGTCCTTGCTCTCCTTCACCGCCATCTCCGGCAGCCCGACGATGGACAGCGCCGGCAGCCCCGCGGCCAGGTGGACCTCCACCGTCACAGCCGGGGCCTGTATCCCCTCCCGGGCCCGGCTGTGCAAGACGCAGAGGCTCACCTCGGGGGCCTGGTAGCGGGGTCAGGCGCCGGGTGCCCTGTCCACTGAAGCCGGATCCACCGGGGCTCCACGCTCCATCCTGGCGACGCGGGCCTCCAGGGCATCGAGCTTGGCGCGGGTGCGCGCCAGGACCGCCGCCTGGACATCGAACTCCTCACGGGTCACCAGATCGAGCCGGGCGAGCCCGGCCTCCATGCCGGCGCGCAGGTTGTGCTGTATGTCCGCCTGGAGGGCCTGCAGGCCCTTGGGCAGGCTGCCGGCGAGGCGCGTGGCGAGGTCGTCGAGGTGCTTGGGGTCGAGCATGGTCCGGGTCCGGGGCTTGAGATGGGCAGGCGGCAGTATAACCGCCATGCTCCGATCTGTGCCCTAGGTACAAACGCACTGCATTGGTGCACAATCTCCGCCGAGACGAACCGCATTGGTGCAGGAGCCCTGTCGCACATCAACCACATCAGGTTTTGGCGTGGCGAATTGGTTACATTGGCGGAATCTGGCACACATCCTGCTTGATCACCCTTGCCAAGACCCCCTGAGCGAGCGGCCCGCGGGCCGCCGGAACCACAACAGCGCGGTCACACCCGCGTCATAGACAGGTAAACGACCATGAACAGCAGACACCTCAGTACCGCCTGCGCCGCCGGCGCCCTCCTGATCGCCTCCATGGGCACCGCCAATCTCGCCCGCGCAGAGGGCGAGTCGCCCCACGCCTTCACCGCCAACGTGGCCCTGACGACGAACTATATGTTCCGCGGCATCAGCCAGACCGGCAACGGCCCGGCTATCCAGGGCGGCTTTGACTACAGCTACACCCCGCTCGGCCTCTACGCCGGGGTATGGGCATCCAACGTCGACAGTTCCTCGGGCACCGGGTACTACGTGGTACCGGGCTCCAGCCCCCCCGTAGTGACCGCTGCGGATGATCCCGCGGGCGCGGAGTTCGTGAGCCTGTCCGCCCCGGGCTACGACGGTGCCAGCATGGAGTTGGACCTCAAGCTGGGCTGGGCCAAGACCTTCGACAAGCTGGGTGTGGACCTGGGGTATCTGCGCTACGAGTACCCCATGACCAACACCGAGGCCAACAATACCAACGAGTATCACCTGGCCCTGAGCTACGACCTGACCTACCTGACCCCCAAGGCCGTCGTGAACTACAGCGACGACTTCTATGGCTTCGGCTCGGCCTGGTACTACGACCTGACGGTCGCCGTCCCGCTGCCCTATAACTTCAGCCTGACCGGCCACTATGGCTGGAGCGTCTTCGATGACGACGACGGCCTGAACTACGACGACTACAGCATTGGCATCGCCACCACGTATGCCGGCTTCGGGTTCTCCCTGGCCTGGGTCGACCGCACCAAGACCGATGCCTGCGTCAGCCCCTTCGACTGCGGCAGCACGGCGGTCTTCACGGTCTCCAAGACATTCTGATTCCAGCCACCATCGAAGGCGGTCGGGGGCAACCCCGGCCCATCACCCAACCTTAAGGAGTTCTCGCTATGAAGCTAGTAACCGCCATCATCAAGCCGTTCAAGCTCGACGACGTGCGTGAGGCCCTCTCCGACATCGGTGTCTCGGGCATCACCGTCACCGAGGTCAAGGGCTTCGGCCGCCAGAAGGGTCACACCGAGCTCTACCGCGGGGCCGAGTACGTCGTCGATTTCCTGCCCAAGGTCAAGGTCGAGATTGCCGTGGACGACAGCCTGGTGGACAAGGTCATCGAGGCCATCACCAACGCCGCCCGCACCGGCAAGATCGGCGACGGCAAGATTTTCGTCTACGACCTGTTGCAGGTCACCCGCATCCGTACCGGCGAGACCGGCCCGGACGCCCTGTAAGCCCAGCCGCGGAGGTAATCAAGATGCACATCACCACAAACCCCCTCGGCAAGGCCCTCCTCGGGTCCCTGCTCCTGCTACCCGCCCTGGCCCTGGCTCAGGAGGCCGTCCCGGCGCCCACCCTGGATGCCGGCGACACCGCCTGGATGCTGACCTCCACGGCGCTGGTGCTGTTCATGACCATCCCCGGCCTGGCGCTGTTCTACGGCGGCCTGGTCCGCTCCAAGAACGTGCTGTCGGTGCTGATGCAGTGCTTCGCCATCACCGCCCTGGTGACGGTCCTGTGGAGCCTGTACGGCTACAGCCTGGCCTTCTCCACCACCGGCATGGAGAAGGGCGCGATCAACCTGTTACTCCTTCATCGGCGGCCTGGATAAGGCCTTCTTCGCCGGCCTGACCCGGGACAGCCTGACCCTGACCATCCCGGAGTCGGTCTTCGCCACCTTCCAGATGACCTTCGCCATCATCACCCCGGCACTCATCGTCGGCGCCTTCGCCGAGCGCATGAAGTTCTCCGCCCTGCTGTTGTTCATGGGGATCTGGTTCACCTGGTGTATGCCCCGATCGCCCACATGGTGTGGAGCGGCGACGGCGGCCTGATGTGGGACTGGGGCGTGCTGGACTTCGCCGGCGGCACCGTGGTGCACATCAACGCCGGTATCGCCGGCCTGGTGGCGGCGCTGGTGCTGGGCAAGCGCAAGGGCTATCCGACCACCGCCATGCCCCCGCACAACCTGACCTACACGGTGATCGGCGCCTCCATGCTGTGGGTCGGCTGGTTCGGCTTCAACGCCGGCAGCGCCGTGGCGGCCGACGGCAGCGCCGGCATGGCCATGCTGGTCACCCAGATCGCCACCGCCACCGCGGCCCTGGCCTGGATGTTCGCGGAGTGGATGACCCACGGCAAGCCCAGCGTCCTGGGTATCGCCACCGGCGCCGTCGCCGGCCTGGTCGCCATCACCCCGGCCTCCGGCACCGCCGGACCCATGGGCGCCCTGGTCATCGGCGCCGCCTCCGGCGTCGTCTGCTTCTTCGCCTCCACCAAGCTCAAGCGCATGTTCGGCTACGACGACTCGCTCGACGTCTTCGGCGTCCACGCCGTCGGCGGCATCGTCGGCGCCATGCTGACCGGCGTCTTCGCCGACGCGAGCCTGGGCGGCAAGGGCCTGGCCGAGGGCATGACCATCGCCAGCCAGGTCCTGGTGCAGGGCAAGGGCGTCCTGTTCACCCTGGTCTACACGGCGGTGGCGAGCTTCATCATCCTCAAGGTGATCGACGTCCTCATCGGCCTGCGCGTCAGCGAGGAGGAAGAGACCCAGGGTCTCGACCTCTCCGAGCACGACGAGCGCGGCTACATCCTGTAAGCCAACCGGCCGGGCCGAGCCCGGCCAAACCCAAGACGCCGACGGGGCCGCGAGGCCCCGTCGGCGTTTGCGTTTGGCGATTTCAGCGTTTGGCCTTGGGCCAAGCCGAGGGACCTTCTTCCCGCCTTTTCAAAGGGGGGGAGGGGGGATTTCTCACCCCGGGCTACGGTGCCAGCCCAGAATCCCCCCCCAGCCCCCCTTTGAAAAAGGGGGAGGGCCGTGTATGCCCAGAGCACCGAGGGGCGCCAACAGCCAATGCAGACATAGCCTTGCGTTTACTGGTTCGCTTTCAGCGTCTGGCCTTGGGCGAGGCAGGGGTCGAGCTTTCGGCCAACTCCAGCCGCCGAGCGTGCTTCTCGCAGTGCCGCTTCACCACGGGTCGCCGCGCCGCAGCGCGCGGATCTTCATCGGGTACCAGGAGGGGGTAAACAGGCGCGCAGGCAGGTTGCCCAGTCGCGGGAGCACGCCAAACAACTGGTACCAACTCTGGCTGGACTGACCCAGGACCGTCAATGCCAGCGCCACGGCGCCGCCGAGCGGGCGCCCCAGGGCTTGCGGGTATGGCTCTCCAAGCCAATGCTCGGCGGCCAGCAGGTGCAGGCGCAACGCCCGGCGACGGCGGGGCTCCAGGCGTGCAAGCAGCACCGTCCAGTCGAGGTCGGTGCGGTAGTGCCCGATCAGCCGGGCGAAGTCGAGGAGCTGGCGCAGGTTCAGGCGCCGCTTGGCGTGGCTGAGGTCCTGGATCTGGTCGTGGAGGAAGTTGTGCAACACCCGGGTACCCGGGTCGGCGAGCTGCACCCGCGCGGCGCCATCGGGTAGCAGCACGGTGCGCAGCGTCATTGCGGCCTCGATCCGTCCATTGTCGCCTGCGGTTGGAAAGGGTGCGCTGATGCAGCTCGACGGTCACCGGCGCACTGGGGTGCAGCAAGGCGGCACCGTGGTGATCGTCGCCGGGGTCGTGTGGGTCGCGTGCGCAGTCCGCGGCGCAGCGGTAACCCAACCCAAGGACGGCATCGGCCGCCACGGCATAGTGCTCGGCCGGGACCCGCAGATCGAGGTCGCCAATCACTCGGTCCTGCGCCCCGGGGTACTGTCCCGGCAGCAAGGCGGCGGCCCCTTTGAGGACCTGTGGCTCGATGCCGACAGCATTGAGGGCGGCGACGACGCGCACCAGTTCCGAGTACAGCACCGCGTTGCGCGCGCGGTTGAGGTCGCGCACGGTCTGGAGGTATGCGCGCACCTCCTCGGGCAAGCCGGCGGTGAGCCCCCCCTCCGCGAGGGCCCCGGCCAGGGACGGGGTGACCAGGTGGGCGCCGGCGCGCTGTAGCAGCTCGGGCCAGGGGAGCGCCACCGTCGATGGCGGCGGCGAGCCTATCGCGGCCGTCCGCGCGGCGGCTCAGGCAGGCCCCGAGTAGATCGAGCTGAGCGCGCACCTTCACTGCGGTCTCCAGGTGCAACGGCTGGCGACCACCGCCGCGGTGGACGGGTCGGTCGGTCGGGTGATAAGGAAGGCACTCTTAGCTGTCCGGGGTTCGTTCTTGGTGCGCATCGTCCCGCTGTTCTCCTGTCTCGGCCTGTTGGCCCTATGGCTCGCCGGTTGCACCCCGCTGCCCGCCGCACTCGCCGTGGACATCGGCCGCGAGCGCTTCCAACTCGAACTGGCGCTCACACCCGCGGCGCGCGGCAGCGGCTTGATGGGGCGCGCGTCGA
The DNA here is from genome assembly GCA_963802205.1 of uncultured Gammaproteobacteria bacterium. GTDB lineage: Bacteria > Pseudomonadota > Gammaproteobacteria > Chromatiales > Chromatiaceae > DYRB01. The sequence goes on from CAWDHW010000032.1 coordinate 184,456, forward strand.
TCTCTGACGACGGCGGCATGCTGTTCGCCTATCCGAGCCCGCGCCCGGTTCAGTACGCCATGCCGCACTGCCAGGTGCCGATCGATCTCTTGTTCATCGATGCCGCCGGGAGAGTGATTGGTGTCCATGCCATGGCCGTGGAACCGCCGCAGGCCCCGGGGGAGTCCGACCGCGCCTACGGTGCGCGCCTGCCGCGTTATGCAAGCGTGCAGCCGACCCAGTTCGTCATCGAGCTGCGCGGCGGGCGGGTCGCCGAACTGGGCATCGGTGTCGGCGTCGTTATCGCCCTCCCGCTCAAGGCGCTGGCGGGCTGGGCAGAATAGCGCCCAGGGCCTTGCGCAGAAAGTAGAACGGCGGATCGGCCTGCTCGACCGCGAACCGGCCCTGCGCCGCCAGTGCACAGACGAAGCGCCCGAGCTGGGGGTTGAGGTGCGGGTCCGAAAAGAGATCGTGGATGCCGGGGTAGCGGCCGTAATCGCTCGGCCTCACGCTCACGCCCCACCTCGCGCCCTCCCGAACCGGCGGCGGCGAGGGCTGCGCCCACCTGCGCGATCCCCTCATCCAGGCTCGGATAGCGCAGGGCGACACCCGGGGCGGCGGCCACCCAGGCGACCAGGGCGTCGAGCCGGGCCTGGGTCAGCGGCGGCAGGTAGGGCTCGGCCGCGATCAGCCGCTGGAGCACCGCTTCAGGCGCCAGCGGCTCGATGGCCGCGGGGCGGCCGGGCACGTACTCCGGGAAGAGCAGCGCGCCTACCGGCACGGGGCCATGCGCGACCGGGCCGGGCGGCGGGACAAAGCGCACCGGCTCGCCGGCGCGCTGCCAGACCGGGGTGCCGCCCAGCGCCGGCAGACGCTCCGCCAGCACCGGCCAGCTACCGGCCTTGAGGCACAGGCTCATGCCGATCCCCAGCGCCTGCCCCTCGGCGGTCACTGGCACCACATCGTCGCCGAGCAGCGGCATGCCCATGGCGTTGAGCGCCGCCGCCAGGGTGGTCTTGCCCGAGCCGCCGCGCCCGACGAGCAAGACCGCCCCTCCGGCGTACACCAGGCCGGCGCCGTGCACCACCAGCATCCGCTCCGGCCCCTGGCAACCCAGCTCGATCAACTCGGCGATAGTCAGGGTCAGGGCGGCGTCAATGGTCTCTCCCCGCGCCCGCTCGATCCCGTCGCTGTGCAGGGTCCAACCCCCGGCCTGGCCGGTGAGGGCCAGGCGATGCTCGGCGCCCGGCCTGGGGTCGGCACTGGCGTCAGCCCTGGGGTCGGCCTCGCTCAGGTGCGCCACCACCGGGGCCAGCAGGGCGGCCAGGGCCGCATCGCCGACGACGAGCGCGACACCCTGGTCGGCGACGCGCAGGCGCCAGGGCTCCGCGGCGGCGAAATCGATGGGCTCGGCCGCTACGGGAGGCTGCGGCAAGTGCTCCATGGCGGCCAGGTTGGGTGGCGGGTCGAGCAGGCCGGCGCGGCGCCACTGTCCTAGCAGGTGGCGCACGTCCGCCCGGGCATCGGCCGCGCTCACCCCGAAGCGCGCGGCCAGCGCGGTGGCGATCCGATCATCCTCGATCCCGGCCACCCGGGCCGCCCACATCCAGGCGGCCATGGGGTTCAGAAGATACAGGCGTGTGCCGCCCGCGTGGGCCAGGACGAGCCATCCGCCCAGTGCGGCCTCCAACCGGGGGCCAGCCGGACCCTCACGCGGCAGGGTTATTGGCGACGTGGGAAGCAGCGCAATCGGCTGCTCGGGTCGCGGTGCCCGGACCGCCCGAGTCTCGCCCCCAAGACCAGGGGCACTGTCGCAAAGCCTACCTTGGGGTTCCGTCACTGCGTGCTTCCTCGCTTGTCGTCTCTCGGCGTATCCATGTCGCCATTCTAACCGCCTTGTTCCAGACCCTACCCGGAGGACCGAGCCAGGGCCCCGCGTGTACCGCCGCCTGATCGTAAGCCCCATGGAAGTGTGGCAATATGCACACGGGATGGTCTGGGTTCCGCTGCGGCGGGGCGATGCCGGCCGACCGGTCCAGCACGGATCAATCACGTTAGAAGAACAGGACGATTAGGGGTACCGCGAACATGCGCACGACATGGATTCGGCTGGCTGGATTGGCCCTGTTGTGCGCATGGGGGGTAACCCCGGCCACGACGGAGATGCCGCAGGGGCTGTCGGAGGCCTTCAGTGCCGCCCGCCATGCGATCGAGGCCGATGGCGACGCCCACCTGGCCTCCAACCCCGGCAATGCGCAGCGCATCGCCTTTCGCGACGGCGGTGTGGAGGTCACGCCGGCCACCGCGGCGCAGGACTGGCGCTGGGGCCTGCACCTCACCGGCTACGGCACCCCCGGGCACATCGCGCCCGTCGCCGAGGCCCAGCGCCAGGTCGCGGGCGCACGGCTCGAATACCGCCGCGGCCCCGTCACCGAGTGGTACGAGAACAAAGCCGTCGGCCTGGAGCAGGGCTTCACCCTCGCCGCCCCGCCCGCCCCCGACGCGAGCGATCTGGTGCTGGTCCTGGCCGTGCAAGGCGGCCTGACCCCAACCTGGGACCAGCCCGGCCAGGCGGTCAGCTTCCACACCCCGGCGGGCGGCTACGCGCTCACCTATCGCGACCTCAAGGTCATCGACGCCGCCGGTCGCCGCGTCCCCGCGCAGCTCGCCCTCGGCCCCGACACCCTGGAGATCCACCTCGATGCCCAAGGCGCCGCCTGGCCCATCGTGGTCGATCCGTTGGTGGTCAATGAGCAGAAGGTGACGGCGCAGGTGTCCGATGCGGCGGCTCAAGACTACTTCGGTGCGTCGGTCGCCCTCTCCGGCGACACCGCCCTGATCGGCGCCGTAGGGACGACACTGGCGCCTTGACGAACAGCGGCTCGGCCTATGTCTTCATCCGCACCGGCAGCACCTGGACGCAGCAGGCCAAGCTCACCGCCGCCGATGCGGCGGCTGGTGACGACTTCGGTTCTCGGTCGCCCTCTCCGGCGACACCGCCCTGATCGGCGCCTGGCGGACGACACGGCGCCTGACGTAACAGCGGCTCGGCCTATGTCTTCACCCGCACCGGCAGCACCTGGACGCAGCAGGCCAAGCTCACCGCCGCCGATGCGGCGGCTACGACTACTTCGGTTATCGGTCGCCCTCTCCGGCGACACCGCCCTGATCGGCGCCGTACAGACGACACTGGCGGCTTGACGGACAGCGGCTCGGCCTATGTCTTCACTCGCACCGGCAGCACCTGGACCCAGCAGGCCAAGCTCACCGCCGCCGACGCGGCGGCTGGTGACGAGTTCGGTTGCTCGGTCGCCCTCTCCGGCGACACCGCCCTGATCGGCGCATACCGGACGACGATGGCGACATGCCGGCCAGCGGCTCGGCCTATGTCTTCACCCGCACGCGGCAGCACCTGGACGCAGCAGGCCAAGCTCATCGCCGCCGATGCGGCGCGCTGATGACTGGTTCGGTTCGTCGGTCGCGCTCTCGGCGACACGGCCCTGATCGGCGCCACTGGGACGACGACTGGCGCCTTGACGACAGCGGCTCGGCCTATGTCTTCACCCGCACCGGCAGCACCTGGACGCAGCAGGCCAAGCTCACCGCCGCCGATGCGGCGGCTGATGACTACTTCGGTGTCTCGGTCGCCCTCTCCGGCGACACCGCCCTGATCGGCGCCTACGGGGACGACACTGGCGCCTTGACGGACAGCGGCTCGGCCTATGTCTTCACCCGCACCGGCAGCACCTGGACGCAGCAGGCCAAGCTCACCGCCGCCGATGCGGCGGCTGATGACTACTTCGGTTGGTCGGTCGCCCTCTCCGGCGACACCGCCCTGGCGGGGGCGCCTGGTGCCGCCTGCGCCGCCGGCAGCCAGTTGCGGCGCCGCCTACTTCTACACCTTCCCCTGCGGTCTGGGCTACGACCTGCCCGCCGGGGAGTGGCGCCTGATCGGCAGCCCATGCAGCCCGGCCCTGCCCGGTACCGCCGTGAGCACCTACGGCGGCAGCGTGCCGGGGGCCTACGGCAGCCGCTGGATCCTGTACGGAAGGGATGTCCCCATCAGCCAGTATGCGGCCCTGGCCGGTACCGACCCCATCGACCCCGGCCTGGGCACCTGGATCAAGAGCCTCGACGGCGGCACCCTGGCGCTCGCCGGGACCGCCACCCCCGTGCTCGGGACCCTGGGCTGCACCGGCAGCAACGGCTGCCATGTGATTGCGCTCACCGACTCCGACGGCACCGCCTCGGCGATGAACATGATCGCCCACCCGTTCGCCTTCGGCGTGGATTGGGCGGACGTGCGCATCCGCGTCGACGGCACCACCGTCTATACGCCCTCCCAGGCGCAGGCCGCCAACATCGCGTCCAAGGTCTACTACGTCTGGAACGGCAACGCCTACGAGGCCTACGACGACACCACGCTGGGCATGGATGGCACCCTCAAGGCCTACGACGGCCTGTGGCTCACCCTGCTGCCGGGGAGCGCCGGGCACACCGTCGAGTTGCTCATCCCGGCCAAGGCCAGCATCAAGACCGGCCAGGCGGAGGGGGCGCTGCCCTGGTACCTGGCCTGGCTCGACTGGCTGGTGCCGCGCGCCGAGGCCGCCAAACAGCCGCCGCTGGACGCCTCGCGCAACTGGTACGTGCGCCTGACGGTGGAAGACCCCGACACCGGCATGCGCGACCGCAACAACGTGCTCGGGCAGCTCATCGACGCCTTGCCGGGCTACGACAGCCACGACCTCCCCGAGATGCCGCCGTTCAGCGAGGCGTATCTCACCATCGTCTTCCCCCACCCCGACTGGGGCACCCAGGCCGGCGACTACGCCAGCGACTTCCGCGCGGTGAAGCGCAACGCCGATGCCGGGGATAACTGGACCTTCGAGATACGCACCGACGACCCCAGCCGCACGCTGCTGCTCACCTGGGACGGCCCCGAAGAGGTGCTCAAGCGCTCCGTGCTCATCGATGACGAGACCCGCACCCGCATCCCGGCCATCGAGCGCAGCTACGAGGTCAACCTGACAACGGCGACCCGCACCTTGCGCTGGCGCTACAAGCCTGTGAAGTGAGCACCGCGCCAAGGCACCCGAACCGCCACACCAACCACCACCCGGGCGGCCAGCCCGGACCGGGCAGCGCAGCGCGGCGGACCACGACCAGCGGGAGAACACGCCGTGAGCGACCAGCACCAAGACCACCGCCAAGACCCCGATACCGACCTCGACCCGGCCCGCCGCGCGGCGCTGGAGAAGCTCGGCGCGCTGGCGGCCTACACGCCCCCAGCCCTGCTGACGTTGCTGCTGTCCAACCGCGCTACGGCGCAGTCGTTGGGGTCGCCGCCACCGCCACCCTAGGCCGAGCGCTCCGACGGCGGCCAACCCCAGGCCGGCGCCGTAATACCGCCACATGGAACCGCTCCGCAGAACGGCGGGTGGCCCTCATCGGCCGGCTGTCGTGCCTACGCCGCTCGCGGCCGGACATGGCCCGCAATCGACCGGCCCACCGCACGCTTGGCGACCTCCAGTTCATAGTTCTGTTGGAGATTGAGCCAGGGCTGGGGGCCGGTGCTGAAGTAGCGGGCGAGCCGCAGGGCCGTGTCGGCGGTGATGGCGCGGTGCCCGTTGAGAATGGCCGTGAGCGGTTGGGCGGGACCTGTAGCGCCTCGGCCAAGGCGTTCGCGGACAGGCCGAGGGGCTTCATGAATTCCGTACGCAGGACCTCGCCGGGTGTTACGGGCGGCATGGCGTCGGCCCCGTCCGCGACTTCAGAGAAGTCAATTTGGTCCAAGTTCGCGCGCAGGATGTTCATGGGTCTTCCAATGTGTCACATGGTTAGGGCGATTAGGCCCCGGTCTCAATGGTAATCGGCGATCTTGACATCGTGGGCATCGCCGCCCTCCCAACGGAAGCAAATGCGCCATTGATCATTGACACGATTGCTCCATTGGCCTCACGTTCCCCACGCAGCGACACCAGACGGTTGCGAGGGCGTCACTCGGAGAAAGTCCAGGGAATCGGCCGCTCCAGGACATGGAGCTTGACGTAGGCGCGGCGGCGGATGTCCGGCGGGAGGTTGCGCACCCGATGACCGGCGAACAGGGCCGCGGTTGGTTTGTCGGCGAAGCTTCTGATCACCGTCTTAGGATAGGATGCATTACGTCCAATGTAAAGCACGCGAGTTGAGCACCAGAGCCAAGAGACCATGGAATGGCTTGGAGCCGCTGTTGTTGGGGCACCGACCGTCCGCTTGGGGTCGCACTTCCGAAGCTTCGGCACGGAAGCACTGCGGCCGCTCCGGGTCGTGAGCGTCCCTCGACTGGCAGGCACCCCGAGCGTCCCGAGGACTCTCCGCCACGATAGTCCGTAGGCGGAGGCGGACTGCGCCTTGTACGGGTCCCCGCTCGCCGGCACGGACCGCTGTGGTCTTTACCGACCGGGCCAACCCCCGGCCAGACCCAAAGACGCCGACGGGGCCGCGAGGCCCCGTCGACGCTTGCGTTTGCCACTTGGCCGTCGGGGTTTGTCAGTTGGTGAGGCAGAAGTCGGGGATCGGCGGGGAGGACCCGGGGCTGCACCGGGGATTCGTGTAAAATCCGCCCACCCCAACGGGAGGGCTCACCATGTCCGACGACAACACTACCCATTTCGGCTTCCGCAAGGTCCCGGTCACGGAAAAGGCCGATCACGTCAAGGCGGTGTTCGACTCCGTCGCCTCGCGCTACGACCTCATGAACGACTTGATGTCGCTGGGCATCCATCGCCTGTGGAAGCGTTCGGCCATCGAGCTGGCCGGGGTGCGCCGGGGGCAGCGGGTGCTGGACCTGGCGGCCGGGACCGGGGATCTGGCCCAGCGCTTCTCCGGCATCGTCGGGCCCGAGGGCACTGTGGTGATGTCCGACATCAACGCCGCCATGCTCGGGCGTGGGCGCGAGCGCCTGACCGATCTGGGGCTGGTGGGCAACGTGCGCTACACCCTGGCCAATGCCGAGGCCCTGCCGCTGCCGGACAATTGGTTCGACTGCGTGACCATCGGCTTCGGGCTGCGCAACGTCACCAACAAGCAGAACGCTATCAACGAGATGTTCCGCGTCCTGCGCCCTGGTGGCCGAGCCCTGATCCTGGAGTTCTCCCACCCCACGAGCGCCCCGTTGCAGAAGGTCTACGACATCTATTCCTTCAACATCCTGCCGGCGCTGGGCAAGCTGGTGGCGGACGACGCGGACAGCTATCGGTATCTGGCGGAGTCCATCCGTATGCACCCCGATCAGGAGACCTTGCGCTCCATGATGGAGATCGCCGGTTTCGAGCGCTGCGACTGGTTCAATCTCACCGGCGGCATCGTCGCCATTCACCGCGGGTACAAGTTGTGAGCGGGCAGGCTCCAGGCATGGCCATCCCCGACGCGGTACTGGCGGGCCTGGAGGCCGCGCTCAACCGCTACATCGCCCTGGACCCGGAGGGGGCCGCCCGCCTGGTACCCCTGCACGGGCGCTTGATCGCCATCGAGCTGGCCGGCTTCGGCACCCGACTGACTCTGATACCGGGACCCGATGGGCTCCAGGTCTTCGGTGCTTACGAGGGCGAACCCGACTGTCTGCTGCGCGGCTCGCCCTTGGCCCTGGCACGCATGGGGCTGGCCGAGCGTAAGGAGGACCAGCTCTTCGGCGGCGAGGTGCAGGTCGAAGGCGATACCCGCCTGGCGCAGGAGTTCGGGGCCTTCATCGCCGGTCTGGATGTGGACTGGGAGGAGCAGTTCTCCCGCCTGGTGGGGGACCCCATCGCCCATCAGGTCGGGTCCGGGTTGCGCTCGGTCGGCGACTGGGGGCGCAAATCATCAGATACCCTGACCCAGGACCTCAAGGAGTATCTCCAGGAGGAGGGCCGACTGGTGCCGACGGCCTATGAGGTTCAGGGCTTTCTCGACCGGGTGGACACCCTGCGCGACGACGTGGAGCGCCTGGAGGCGCGGATCGAGCGCCTCGCCCGCGGGCGCCAGGGCGCGGACGCCGACGCATGATCCGTCCGTCCGATGCCCTACGGTTGTTCCACATCAACTGGGTCCTGCTGCGTCACGGGCTGGACGAGGTGGTGCTCGCCACCCACCTGTTCCGCCCCCTGCGCTTCCTGACCTATCTGTCGCCCTGGTTCTGGTTCCGCCAGGACCCCCAGCCCTATCCGGTGCGCATCCGCCGGGCGCTGGAGGACCTGGGGCCCATTTTCATCAAGTTTGGCCAGATCCTCTCCACCCGGCGCGACCTGCTCCCTGACGACCTCGCCATCGAGCTGGCCAAGCTCCAGGACCGGGTCCCACCCTTCCCCGGTGCCGAGGCCCGCGCCCTCATCGAGAAGGCGCTGGGCATCCCGGTCGAGGCGGTGCTGGACGCCTTCGACGAGACCCCGCTGGCCTCCGCCTCCATCGCCCAGGTCCACACCGCCAGGCTCAAGGACGGGCGCGAGGTGGTGGTCAAGGTCCTGCGCCCGGGGATCGACAAGGTTATCCGGCGCGACATCGGGCTCCTTTACATCATCGCCCGCCTCGCCGAGCGCTATTGGAAGGAGGGCAAGCGCCTGCGCCCCCTTGATGTGGTCGCCGAGTACGAGAAGACCATCTTCGACGAGCTCGACCTCCAGCGTGAGGCGGCCAATGCCTCGCAACTGCGGCGCAACTGGCAGGGCAGCGAGGCCCTGTACATCCCCGAGGTATATTGGGAGCTGACCCGCCCGAACGTCATGGTGATGGAACGCATCTACGGGACCCCGGTCAGCAATGTCGATGCCCTCAAGGCCCAGGGTGTCAGCATGCGATCACTGGGGGAGCGTGGGGTGGAGATATTCTTCACCCAGGTCTTCCGCGACAACTTCTTCCACGCCGACATGCACCCCGGCAACATCTTCGTGGAGCGCAGCGGGCGCTATATCTCGGTGGATTTTGGCATCGTCGGGACCCTCACCACCGGGGACCAACGCTATCTCGCCGAGAACCTGCTGGCCTTCTTCCACCGCGACTACCGGCGGGTGGCTGAACTGCATGTAGAGTCCGGCTGGGTCCCGCCGGGAACCCGGGTGGACGAGTTCGAATCCGCCATTCGCACCGTGAGCGAGCCCATCTTCGAGAAGCCGCTCTCTGAGATCTCCTTCGGGCACTTCCTGCTGCGCCTGTTCCAGACCGCCCGGCGCTTCAACATGGAGATTCAGCCCCAGTTGGTGCTGTTGCAGAAGACCCTGCTCAACATCGAAGGTCTGGGGCGCCAGCTTTACCCGGAGTTGGACCTTTGGACTACGGCAAAGCCCTTCATGGAGCGTTGGATGAAGGACCAAGTGGGGCCCAAGGCGCTGCTGGCGCGGGCACGCAAGGCCCTACCGCTGATCGCAGAGGACCTGCCGGAATTGCCCGTGCGGCTGCTCAAGGTCGTTGCCCAACTGGAACGCCAGGGCGCACACGGGGATTGGCGCGGGCAGGAGATGCGGCGACTGCGCCACGAGCTGGCCAGGCAGCAGACCCGGACCACCAACGCCACTGCCGGCGCCGCCCTCCTGATCTGCGGGACCCTGCTGCTGCTTTTCGGTCCAGGCCCCTTGATCTCCGGCACCGCCGCCCTGGCCCTGGCCCTGGCCTGCCTCATCGGTGGGGGGCTGCTCTGGACCCGGCTCATCCCTTGGGGACAGTAGGCAGGGTCTGCCTGCCCCGGAGGGCTTGGGCCGCACATGAACGCGAATGAACCCAACGGAAAGCGGCAGGTCCGGGGGACCCTTGATGGGCGAGTCCGACAATGGGGTCTTGCGCGAGCGCCTGGATGCCGGGCTCGCGGCCATCGGGCTGGCCGCCGTTGGCGCCCAGCGCGACGGCCTCATCGCCTATCTCCGCCTGCTGGCGCGCTGGAACAGGGCCTACAACCTGACGGCGGTGCGCGACCCGCTGGAGATGGTCGGGCGCCACCTGCTCGATTCCCTCACGGTAAGCGCCTTTCTCTTCGGCGACAGCGTCCTGGACCTCGGCACCGGGCCCGGCCTGCCAGGCATTCCCCTGGCCCTGGTGCACCCGCAGCGGCACTTCTGGCTCCTGGACGGCAATGGCAAGAAGGCACGCTTCGTGCGCCAGGCGGTGATGGAACTGGGCTTGACCAACTGCGAGGTGGTCCAGGCGCGCATGGAGTCGTATCGACCCGGGCGAAAGTTCGCTACCATTGTCGCCCGCGCCGTGGCCTCGCTGTCCGAACTTCAGACCTTTGGCGAACCGCTCCTCGACCGTCCCGGTCGCATGCTCCTGATGAAGGGGCGCGAGCCCGAGGCGGAGTTGAACGACCTGACCCCCACCGCCGCAGACCTGAGGATCCACCGCTTGGCGGTCCCCTTCGTGGTCGGTGAGCGCCACCTGATTGAGGTCCGTCGGGACTAACCCATGGCACGAATTATCGCCATCGCTAACCAGAAGGGCGGTGTGGGCAAGACCACCACCGCCGTCAATCTGGTCGCCTCGCTGGCCTCGATGCAGCGGCGCGTCCTGTTGCTGGACCTGGACCCTCAGGGCAATGCCACCATGGGTTGCGGTGTGGACAAGCACAACTGCGCCCACACCAGCTGCGACCTGCTCCTGTCGGGCACCCCGTTTGGCGACTGCATCCAGCGCGTCGGCGAGCCCAAACCGGGGTTCGACCTGCTCCCGGCCAATGGCGACCTGACCGCGGCCGAGGTCGGGCTGCTCGAGTCCCCGCGGCGCGAGCGCACGCTCACCCAGCTCCTGGCACAGGTGGTCGGCGACTACGAGGTGGTGGTCATCGACTGCCCGCCGTCGCTCAATATGCTGACCCTCAACGCCCTGGTTGCGGCCGACGGGGTCTTGATCCCGATCCAGTGCGAGTACTATGCCCTGGAGGGGCTCTCGGCGCTGCTCGATACCATCGACCAGGTGCGCGCCACCCGCAATCCCGGGCTCCAGGTGGAGGGCATACTGCGCACCATGCACGACCCGCGCAACAACCTCGCCAACCAGGTCTCGACCCAGTTGATCAACCACTTCGGTGCCCAGGTCTACCGCACCATCATCCCGCGTAACGTCCGGCTCGCCGAGGCCCCCAGCCATGGCCTGCCGGTGATGCTCTATGACAAGGTCTCCCGCGGGGCCGTCGCCTATCTGGCCCTGGCGAGCGAGGTCCTGCGCCGCCAGGATCGCCCGCTGGCGGCCGCCTGAGCTGCCAACCGGGGGACACTGGGCATGAATACCAAACGCCGGGGGCTGGGTCGGGGACTGGACGCGCTGCTCGGGGGAATGCGTGGCCAAGGCGCCGAGGGGACCGGCGCGGACCTCTCGGGGGGCGTAGCCGCGGCGGCGGCTGCCGGCCAAATCACCCACCTGCCGGTGGATCTCATCCGCCGCGGACGCTATCAGCCGCGCCGCGACTTCGACCCCGACGCCCTGCGCGAGTTGGCAGACTCCATCGCCGCCCAGGGGGTCATCCAACCCGTGGTGGTACGGCCCCTGGACGATGGCCACTACGAGCTGATCGCCGGAGAGCGCCGCTGGCGCGCCTCCCAGCAGGCGGGCCTGACCGAGATCCCGGTGGTGGTGCGCGAGGTCACGGAGCAGTCCGCCGTCGCCATCGGGCTCATCGAGAACATCCAGCGGGCCGACCTCAACGCCATCGAGGAGGCCGCCGCCCTCAACCGCCTGTTGCATGAGTTCGGTCTGACCCACCAGCAGGTCGCCGGGGCCGTCGGCAAGTCCCGAACAACCGTCACCAACCTCCTGCGGCTGCTGGAGCTGAACGACGACGTCAAGGGCTTCGTCGAGAGCGGAAATCTGGAGATGGGCCACGCCCGCTGCCTGCTCGGGCTCAAGGGCCCACGCCAGAGCGACGCGGCGCGGCAGGTGGTGGGTCGCGCCCTATCGGTGCGCGACACCGAGCGCCTGGTCCGGCGCCTCCAGGCCGAGGGCGAGGAGGACCCGGCGGCCCGCGCCAAGCCGGAGCCGGACCCGAACGTGCGTCGCCTCCTGGCGGACCTCACGGACCGCCTCGGGGCCCGGGTCGATATCCAGCAAGGCCCCAAGGGCGCCGGCAAGCTCGTGATCGCCTACAACAGCCTCGACGAGCTCGACGGCATCCTGGCCCACATCAAGTGACTGGCGCCGCCCCTTGTCGCATGCCCGGCGCTGCGGGAAATGCTTGCTGCACTCTTCCCGCAGCCGGGCTTATGGACGCATCTAAGCGAGTTTGACCGCAAATTCCGTCGGCCCTATACTCCCGCCCCGAAATGACAGGGCCCTCCCTGTAGCGACGAGAAGGTATGCGATTGCGGGACCACAACCAGCTCACGCAGCCCAGGGTGGCCACGCAAGTCCTTATCCTGCAAGCGATCCTGACGGTCGGGGCGACACTTGCCACCGCCGCAGTTGGCTTTGTGCCTGCGCTTTCGGTTCTCATCGGGGGTTTGGCCTGTCTGGTTGCAAATGCGGCCGCGGCCCTGTGGGTCTTTCGCGATTATCAAGCCCCTGAGGCCCGGTCAACTATTAGGCCGGCTCTATGCGGCGGTGGTCCTCAAGATCCTGCTGTTGATTGGGTCTTTTGCCGTCGCCTTACTGATGATCGATGGGCTCAGCCTCCCGGCTCTGCTCGCCGGTTATTTTTTTGCGCAGGTTCTAGCCCCGATCATTGCAGCCCAAACCGTGTCGAAGGCCCGCCCCGCCCCTGCGCCGAAAGCGGCGCCCGGACCCGGTGCACGGGACTCGGCGCCTGAACAGGCCACTAGCTGAGAACAAGACTGATGTCCTCCTCCGCGACCCTCACATCCCAAGAGTACATCCAGCACCACCTGACCAACCTCACCTTTGGTCATCTGCCCGGGCACGGCTGGGGCCTCGCCCATACCAGCGAGCAGGCGGCGCAGATGGGTTTCTGGGCCATCAACGTCGATACGATGTTTTTCTCGATTGCGCTCGGCGCCCTATTCGCCTGGTTCTTCAAGCAGCGTGGCCGATTCCGTCACGGCGGGGGTCCCGGGCACGGCGCAGAACTTCGCGGAATGGGTGGTGGACTTCGTCGAGGAGAACGTTCGCGGTTCCTTTTCCGGCAAGAACCCCTTGGTCGCCCCCCTGGCGCTGACCATCTTCTGCTGGATTTTGCTGATGAACGCCATGGATCTGCTACCGGTGGATCTGCTCCCTTGGCTCGCCGGCATGATCGGCATCCCGCACCTCCGGGTGGTCCCCACCACGGATCCCGAACACGACCTTCGCCATGGCCCTGTTCGTCTTCGTCCTGGTGCTGTACTACAGCTTCAAGGTGAAGGGCGTCGGCGGCTTCGTTGGGGAATTGGCCCTACAGCCCTTCGGCAAGTGGGGCATGCCCGCCAATCTGATCCTCGAGGGCATCAGCCTGATCTCCAAGCCGATTTCGCTGGCGTTGCGTCTATTCGGCAACATGTATGCCGGCGAGATGATCTTCATCCTCATCGCCATTATGTACGGCGGCGGTGTGGTCTTGGGTGCGTCGGCAGGCATCCTGCAATTCGTCTGGGCCGTCTTCCACATCCTGATCATTACGCTGCAAGCCTTCATTTTCATGGTGCTGACCATCGTCTATCTGGACATGGCCCACCAGGAACACCACTGATAGTCCCATCCCCGTTCTCCACGTCAACCTGAGGGTCATACTCATGGAACTCCAAGCCGCAACACTCTTTGCAATGGCGATCAAATTCATCGGCGCGGGCCTTATGCTCGGTCTCGGCGCGGTCGGCGCCGGCGTCGGCATCGGCATCCTCGGTGGTCGCTTCCTGGAGGGTGCGGCGCGCCAGCCCGAACTGATCCCCATGCTGCGCACCCAGTTCTTCATTGTCATGGGTCTGGTCGATGCCCTGCCAGTCATCGCGATTGCCATGGGCCTCTACCTGATGTTTGCGGCCTAGTCACCGGTGCGACAGGGCGCTTTAAGCGCAACGCCGGCCCAACTCGTCCGCAACGAGGCATACAGATGAATTTCAATCTGACGCTGATTGGCCAGATGATCTCCTTTGGGGTCTTCGTCTGGTTCACTATGACTTACGTCTGGACGCCCATCGTGGCGGCCCTGGACGCCCGCAAGACCAAGATCGCCGAGGGTCTGGCGGCGGCCGAGCGCGGCCACCATGAGCAGGAGCTTGGTCGCAAGCGCGCCGTCGAGACCATGCAAGCGGCCAAGGCCCAGGCCGCCGAGGTCATCGGCCAGGCCCAGCGCCGTGCCACCGAGATCATCGAGCAGGCCAAGCTGGACGCCCGTGCCGAAGGGGAGCGCATGCTGGTCGCGGCCCACGCCGAGCTTGAGCAGGAGACCAACCGCGCCCGGGAGGCCCTGCGCAGCAAGGTCGGCGAGCTGGCGGTGGCCGCCGCGGAGAAGATCCTCCAGCGTGAGGTCGATGCCTCGGCCAACCAGGCTATCGTCGATTCCTTCGCGAAGCAGATCTAAGGCGGGCTGACCATGGCCGGAGACATCACAACCATCGCACGGCCCTACGCCGCCGCGCTCTTTGCGCGGGCCCAAGAGACCGGGCAGGTCGCCGACTGGTCGGAGGCCCTGGCCTTGCTCGCCGCGATCGGCAGCGACCCGGCCATGGCGCTCCAGATCGGCAATCCCAATGTGCCGCGAGATGCCCTGTGCGACATTATTCTTGCGGTTGCCAAGGCCCAAACCGGAGACGCCTTTGGGGCTGAGCCGGCCAATCTGGTTCGCCTGCTGGCCCAAAACCACCGCCTGAACCTTTTGCCAGAACTGACCACCCTGTTCGAGGCCCTACGCACCGCCCAGCAGGGCCTGCGCAACGCAAGGGTTCGCAGTGCCTATCCCCTGACCGAGTCCGAGCAGCAGGCCCTGGTGGCGGCCCTCGGGGCCCGGCTGGGGGGGGCGATCGATCTGACAGTGGAGCAGGATCCGGCCCTGATCGGCGGCGTCGAAATCCGGGTCGGCGATCTGGTAATCGACGGCTCGATCCGCGGCAAACTGGAAAAACTGGCCACCGAACTGGACTTTTAACGGGAAACCGCCATGCACCTGAATCCTTCCGAAATCAGCGATCTCATCAAGCAGAAGATCGAGCAGTTCGATCTCAAGACCGAGGCCAGGACCGAAGGCACCATCGTCAGCGTGACCGACGGTATCGTCCGGGTCCATGGCCTCTCGGACGCCATGTCCTACGAGATGCTGGAGTTCCCCGGCAATACCTTTGGTTTGGCACTGAACCTGGAGCGCGACTCCGTCGGCGCCGTTGTCCTGGGCGAATACAAGCACCTCTCCGAGGGCGACTGGGTACGCTGCACCGGCCGCGTACTCGAGGTCCCCGTTGGTGAGGCCCTGCTCGGGCGTGTGGTGGATAGCTTGGGTGCCCCGATGGACGGCAAGGGTCCCATTGCCGCCACCCAGTTCTCCCCCATCGAGAAGGTCGCCCCTGGTGTCATCACCCGCCAGTCGGTGGACCAGCCGGTGCAGACCGGGATCAAGGCCATCGACGCCATGGTCCCGATCGGTCGCGGCCAGCGCGAGCTTATCATCGGCGACCGCCAGACCGGCAAGACCGCTGTGGCCATCGACGCCATCATCAATCAAAAGGGCACCGGCGTTAAGTGCATTTACGTCGCCGTTGGCCAGAAGAACTCCTCCATTGCGGGCGTGGTGCGCAAGCTCGAAGAGCACGGCGCCATGGCACACACCATCATCGTCGCCGCCGCCGCGGCGGAATCTGCCGCCAAGCAGTTCATCGCCCCTTACACCGGCGCGACCATGGGCGAGTACTTCCGTGACCGTGGCGAGGATGCCCTGATCATCTATGACGACCTGACCAAGCAGGCCTGGGCCTACCGCCAGGTGTCACTGCTCCTGCGACGGCCGCCGGGGCGAGAGGCCTATCCGGGCGACGTCTTTTATCTGCACTCCCGGTTGTTGGAGCGCGCTGCGCGCGTCAATGCCGCCTACGTGGAGAAGGCGACCAACGGCGCGGTCAAGGGCCGTACCGGCTCCTTGACGGCTATACCGATTATCGAGACCCAGGCGGGCGACGTGTCGGCCTTCGTTCCCACCAACGTCATTTCCATCACCGACGGGCAGATCTTCCTTGAAACCGATCTGTTCAATGCAGGTATCCGCCCGGCCATCAACGCCGGCCTCTCCGTGTCCCGCGTTGGCGGTGCGGCTCAGACCAAGATCATCAAGAAGCTCGGTGGCGGCATTCGTCTGGCCTTGGCCCAGTTCCGCGAGTTGGCGGCCTTCTCCCAGTTTGCCTCTGACTTGGACGAGTCGACACGTAAGCAACTCCAGCGTGGGGAGCGCGTTACCGAGCTGATGAAGCAGGGCCAATTTACTCCGCTGAGCGTCGCGCTCATGGCCTGCTCCCTGTTCGCCGCCAACGAGGGTTACCTCGACGACGTGGAGAAGAACAAGGTCGTGGACTTCGAACAAGCGCTGCACGGTTACATGCTGTCTGCCCAGGCGCCGCTTGTGGAACGGATCAATGCCAGCGGCGACTACAACGCCGAGATTGAGAAGGGGCTCCACGCCGCGATCAAGGCATTCAAGGCAAACAACACATGGTAGCGATCCGGTCGGCCTGCGCCCGCCTGCTCTGCGGAGCCGGGCGACTCGGGGCACCTCGTTTGAACCGACTGCAACCCGCGGCCCGGCGGCGCGTCTGCGATCAGACGCCAGACGCGGCATGCTCGGGGTCTGGAGCTTAAGTAATGGCCGGCGGAAAAGAGATACGCACCAAGATCGCCAGCATCAAGAGCACGCAGAAGATCACCGCTGCCATGCAGACAGTGGCTGCGTCCAAGATGCGCAAGGCGCAGGACCGCATGGCCGCCTCACGGCCCTATGCGGAAAAGATGCTTCAGGTGATTAACCACCTGTACTACGCATCCCCGGAGTATCAGCACAGCTTCATGGCGAAGGAGCGTACCCGTAAGCGCATCGGGTACATCATCGTGTCCTCGGATCGCGGGCTCTGCGGGGGTTTAAACAGCAACCTGTTCCGCAAGCTCATTCTGGAGATCAAGGAGCAGCGCAAGCAGGGGATCGAGCCGGCATTCTGCCCCATCGGCACCAAGGCCCTGGCCTTCTTCCGGCGCTTCGGCGGGAATGTTCTGGCGCAGGCCACCCGCCTCGGCGACAAACCGCACATCGCCGACCTGATCGGTACGGTCAAGGTTATGCTCGATGCTTACGAGGCCGGTGAGATCGACGCCATCTACGTCGTCTTCAATCGCTTCGTCAATACCATGACCCAGCAGCCGACCATTCGGCAGCTCGTGCCCATCGTTTCGGATGAGGCCAGGACTCAGGAGCATTGCTGGGACTATATCTACGAGCCCGACGCCAAGGTGGTCCTGGACACCCTGTTGCAGCGCTATATCGAGTCCCTCGTCTATCAGGTTGTGGTGGAAAACAATGCCTGTGAACAGGCGGCGCGTATGGTGGCCATGAAGGCGGCCACGGACAACGCCGGTAGCCTGATCGACGAGTTGCAGCTTGTTTACAACAAGGCGCGCCAAGCGGCGATCACCCAGGAGATTGCCGAGATCGTGGGTGGCGCGGCGGCGGTGTAGCCGGCCGTGCTCAGACTCCAGCGAATTCGTACCCTATACCGACGAGTTTTGTGTTTTTCGTTTCTAGTTCATTCATGCGAGTCATGCTCTTACTAAAAACTCGAAACAAACGACTCGCAACCTTTTGGCATATAGAGCCGCAAGGCCCGAAGAGGAAACAGTTATGAGCACCGGTAACGTCGTGCAGATCATCGGCGCCGTGGTGGACGTCCAGTTCCCGCGGGGCGAGATGCCTAAGGTCTATGACGCTCTGATGATCCCGTCAGTCGATCTGACCCTCGAGGTCCAGCAGCAGCTCGGCGATGGCGTGGTGCGGACCATTGCCATGGGCTCTACCGACGGGCTGCGTCGAGGCACCGAGGCCAACAGCACCGGCGCTGCCATCAGCGTTCCGGTTGGTCAGGCGACGTTGGGCCGCATCATGGACGTGCTCGGTCGCCCCATCGACGAAAAGGGCCCGGTGCCCACCGATGAGCGCTGGCCCATCCACCGCACTGCCCCCAAGTTTGAGGATCAGGCGAGCAGCACCGAGATCCTCGAGACTGGCATCAAGGTCATCGACTTGGTTATGCCCATCGCCAAGGGCGGCAAGATTGGCCTGTTCGGCGGCGCCGGGGTCGGTAAGACCGTTACCCTGATGGAGCTGATCAACAACATCGCCAAGGCCCACGGTGGTTTCTCGGTGTTCGCGGGGGTCGGGGAGCGTACCCGCGAGGGCAACGACTTCTACCACGAGATGACGGAGTCCGGGGTACTGGATAAGGTCGCCTTGGTCTACGGCCAGATGAACGAGCCCCCGGGAAACCGTCTGCGCGTGGCACTCACGGGCCTGACCATGGCCGAGTACTTCCGCGAGGAGGGCCGCGACGTACTGCTCTTCGTAGACAACATCTACCGCTATACCCTGGCCGGCACCGAGGTGTCCGCCCTGCTCGGGCGCATGCCCTCCGCGGTGGGCTACCAGCCGACCCTGGCCGAGGAAATGGGCGTCCTGCAGGAGCGCATCACCTCCACCCGCACCGGCTCCATTACCTCCTTTCAGGCTGTGTACGTCCCCGCCGACGACTTGACTGACCCGTCTCCTGCGACGACCTTCGCACACTTGGACGCGACCCTGGTGCTGTCCCGGCAGATCGCCGAGTTCGGCATCTATCCGGCCGTGGACCCGCTCGATTCCACCAGCCGCATCCTCGACCCGCATGTGGTCGGGCAGGATCACTACGAGACCGCACGCCTGGTCCAGGGCACGCTGCAACGCTACAAGGAGCTCAAAGACATCATTGCCATCCTCGGCATGGACGAGCTGTCCGAGGAAGACAAGACGGCGGTGGCCAGGGCGCGAAAGATCCAGCGCTTCCTGTCCCAGCCCTTTACAGTTGCAGAGGTCTTTACAGGCTCGCCGGGCAAGTACGTTCATCTTGCCGACACCATCGCGAGCTTCAAGGCCATCGCCAAGGGCGAGTATGACCACCTCCCGGAGCAGGCCTTCTACATGGTCGGCGGGATCGATGAGGTCGTCGCCAAGGCCGAGAAGATGTAATCGCCACCAGGCGCAAGGGGCAAGCATATGGCAATGACAGTACACGTGGACATCGTGAGCGCCGAAGGGGCGATTCACTCCGGGCTGGCGCGGATGGTCTATGCCCCTGCCGAGATGGGCGAGGTCGGCATAGCTCCGCGTCACTCGCCGCTCATCACCCGGCTCAAGCCCGGGGATGTGCGGGTGGACCAGGAGAACGGTGAGATGGAGCATTTCTATGTCTCCGGCGGCATGCTGGAAGTCCAGCCCAACATCGTCACCATCCTGGCGGATACGGCGGTACGTGCCCATGACCTCGATGAGGCTGCCGCCATGGAGGCCAAGCGCCGCGCCGAGGACGCGCTAGCGGGCCACGCGGCGGAGTTCGAGTATGCCAAGGCCCAGGCGGAGCTGGCCGAGGCCATCGCGCAACTGCGGGCCATCGAGAAGCTGCGCAAGATGAAGTAGGCGCCGGCCTCGGCACCAGGCCGGCACCTCGCAGGACCAAGCCCCCGCCCATCGGCGGGGGCCTTGCTTTGAGGCATCTGCATTGTTGTTTTCTCATGGTTTTTCCTCCGTGTCTTCGTGTCTCCCTGAGAGACCATTCTTTATCGCCGAGATATGGGTAAAGGTATCGCATTGCCGCTGCCCGACCCCATTGGGTTAAACTCCCAGTGGATTCCAGATACCGCAAGAGACAGGTCCAGAAAATCATGTCCGATCAAGTTGTTACCCCGGGCAAGTTCGTGTCGGTCACCTACAGCATGGGTGATGAGGACGGCAATGTGGTCGAGCAGAGCGACCTGCCGGTGAGCTACATCCATGGCGGCGCCACAGAGCTGATCGGCGGTATGGATCAGGCCTTGGCGGGGAAGCGCGCGGGGGATTCTGTAGAACTGCACCTGGCCCCAGATGCCGGTTTCGGCCCCCACGACCCGACCCTGACCTTTACCGATGACCTGGCCAATGTCCCGCCGGAGTTCCGCCGCATCGGGGCTGAGGTCCAGATGCAGAACGACGCCGGCGAGATCAAATCCTTCTATGTCACCCAGATCGAGGGCGGGCGCCTCACGATTGACGGCAATCACCCGCTGGCGGGGAAGGCACTGCGGGTCAATGTGACGGTTCGCGAGGTCCGTGACCCAACACCTGCGGAGTTGGCCCAGGACAGGGCCGGCCCGGTGTCCACCGGGCTGCACTGATCATGAAGTTCGGCGTCATCATTCTCGCCGCTGGCCAAGGGACCCGCATGCGCTCGGCGCTGCCAAAGGTCCTGCACCCCCTGGCTGGCCGTCCCCTGCTGGCCCATGTCCTCGCTGCTGCCCAAGACCTGGGCGCGGCGCGGACCTGCGTGGTCTACGGTCACGGCGGTGAGTCCGTCCCCCAGGCCCTGGCCAGCGCGGAGTGCGCCTGGGTCGAGCAGGCGCAGCGCCTGGGGACCGCCCATGCGGTCATCCAAGGGATGCCCGCCATGGACGGGCTGGATCGGGTCCTGGTCCTCTACGGAGATGTGCCCCTAATCCGCCCGGAGACCCTGCGGCGGCTGGTAGATCACGCAGCGAAGGTCCCCCTGGGGCTGCTGACCATGCACCTGGCGGACCCGGCAGGGTACGGGCGCATCGTGCGGGACCACCACGGGGACATCCTGCGAATCGTCGAACACAAAGACGCAACGGCGGTGGAGCTTGGCATCCACGAGGTCAACACGGGGATCATCGTTGCCGACCGGGCCCGCCTCAACGATTGGTTGGCGCGGGTTGGGAGTGCCAATTCCCAGGGGGAGTACTACCTGACCGACGTCGTGGGACTGGCGGTGTGCGACGGGGCCAAGGTCGCCTCTGCTCAGCCGGACTTCCCCGAGGAGGTCGCCGGGGTCAACGACCGCGTCCAGCTTGCCATACTGGAGCGCTGGCACCAGGGGCGCGAGGCCGAGCGCCTCATGCGCGCGGGGGTGACCCTGCTCGATCCCGCCCGCTTCGACCTACGTGGCCGCCTGGAGGTCGGGCAGGACGTCACCATCGACATCAACTGCGTCTTCGAGGGCGAGGTGCATCTTGGGGATAGGGTCCGCATTGGCCCCAACTGCTGCCTGCGCGATTGCACCGTAGGGCCGGATACCCAAGTCTTCGCCAACTGCGTCATCGACGGGGCACGGGTCGGCAGCGGGGCCTTGGTAGGTCCATTCTCCCGCCTGCGTCCAGAGGCCGATCTGGCGGATGCGACCCATGTCGGCAATTTCGTCGAGATAAAAAAGGCCAGGGTTGGCCGGGGCAGCAAGGTTAACCACTTGACCTACATCGGCGATGCCAGCATCGGGAGCGGCGTGAACATCGGCGCCGGGACCATCACCTGCAACTACGATGGGGCCAATAAGCACCTCACTGTCATCGGTGACCGCGCCTTCATCGGGTCCAACACCGCCTTGGTGGCCCCGGTCACCGTGGGCGAGGGAGCAACCATCGGGGCCGGCTCGACCATAGGGCGCGATGCACCAGCGGATAAGCTGACTTTGGCACGGGCCAGGCAGGTCACACTCGATGGTTGGCGGCGCCCTCAAAAGGGACAGTAGGTCGGGTCGGCCTGAAGGCCGATCTACACACACCGCGTTGCCCAGGCGAGCAGCGACCGCCCCCGTTGTTTAGAGACCAAATCCAGAGTGTGAGAGGTCAATACCATGTGCGGAATCGTCGGCGGCATCGCCCAGCGTGAGGTATCGGCCATCCTGCTCGAGGGTCTGCGGCGCCTCGAATACCGCGGTTACGACTCCGCCGGAATGGCTACATTGGCCGCTCCCGGCGACCTTCGGCGCATTCGTACCCTGGGCAAGGTCGAGCGCCTGTGCGAGCAGATGGAAGAGACGCCACTGCCGGGGACCCTCGGCGTTGCCCACACACGCTGGGCGACCCACGGCGTACCCTCGCCCCAGAATGCCCACCCCCACGTCAGCCGCGGGCGTTGCGTGGTGGTCCACAACGGCATCATCGAGAATCACGAGCGCTTGCGTCGGGAGCAGATCGTCGCGGGCCATATCTTTACCTCGCAGACCGACACCGAGGTCGTGGTCCACGCGGTTTACGATCAGGTCCTCACCGGCTGCGGCCTGGTGGAGGCGGTGCGCAACACCACCCGGCAACTGGAGGGGGCCTACGCACTTGGGGTCATCGACACCCAGGACCCAGACCGTCTGGTCGCCGCCCGGTTCGGCAGCCCACTGGTGATTGGGTTGGGCTTCGGCGAAAACTTCATTGCCTCCGATGTCTGCGCCTTGCTCCCGGTGACCCAGCGTTTCATCTTTATGGAGGAGGGGGATCTGGCGGAGTTGACCCGCGCCGGTGTGACCATCTGGGATCGCGACGGCAATCGGGTGCAGCGCCCGGTCAAGGAGTCCTCCTTGAGCGCCGAGGCCACGGAGCGGGGCACCTACCGCCACTTCATGCTCAAGGAGATCTACGAGCAGCCGCGCGCCATCGCCGACACCCTGGAGGGACGCCTGGCGGGGTCCCGGGTCCTGCCGGAGGCCTTCGGCCATGAGGCCCCGGGGATCTTTGCAGACGTCGAGGCGGTAACCATTGTCGCCTGTGGCACCAGCTTCCACGCCGGCCTGGTCGCACGCTATTGGCTCGAGTCCTACGCCGGGATTCCCTGCACCGTCGAGGTGGCCAGCGAGTACCGCTACCGCAAGCATGTGGTGCCGAAGAAGGCCCTTTTCGTCACCATCTCACAGTCCGGGGAGACCGCCGACACCCTTGCCGCCTTGCGCCTGGCCCGCCAGAGCGGCTATGCGACGACCTTGTGCATCTGCAACGTTCCCGAGAGTTCGCTGGTGCGGGAGTCCGACTTGGTCCTTCTGACGCACGCCGGGCCTGAGATCGGCGTCGCCTCCACCAAGGCCTTCAGCACCCAATTGGTCGCCTTGCTGCTGCTGACCCTGAACCTGGGGCGCTGCCACGGGGTGGACGCTGCTACCGAGGCCGAAGCCGTGACCCTGCTGAGGTCCTTGCCCGCCAAGGTGGGGGGGGTCCTGGCATTGAACCCGATCATTGCCGTGCTGGCCGAGCAGTTCGTCGAGAAACATCACTGCCTCTTTCTGGGGCGCGGGGAGCAGTACCCCATAGCGATGGAGGGGGCGCTCAAGCTCAAAGAGATCAGCTACATCCACGCCGAGGCCTATCCCGCCGGCGAGCTCAAACATGGCCCGCTGGCCCTGATCGACGACGACATGCCGGTGGTGGCCCTGGCCCCCAACAACGCCCTGCTGGAGAAGCTCAAGTCCAATCTCCACGAGGTCCGTGCCCGTGGCGGAAAGCTCTACGTCTTTGCCGACTTCCAGGCTTCAATGGAGGAGGGCGATGGGGTCACCCTGATCAAGCTGCCGGAGACTGACGACCTCATCGACCCCTTCATCTTCACAATCCCGCTCCAGCTCCTGGCCTACCACGTCGCCGTCCTCAAGGGCACAGACGTGGATCAGCCGCGCAACCTGGCCAAGTCCGTCACGGTCGAGTAGGTCCGTCGGGGCTGTGACCTGCCGTAGCGCAGTCGCCTCCGGCATTCCCGGCCGCTGCTCCCGACGGGGCGCTATCTTTTCGAGGGTCATCGGCTAGCCCCATGCTGCAACTACGAAATCTAACCCTACGCCGCGGTACCCGCCTCCTTCTGGAGGGGGCGGACCTGACCATCCATCCCGGCCAGAAGGTCGGACTGGTGGGGCCAAACGGCTGTGGCAAGTCGAGCCTGTTCGCCCTGATCCGCGGCGACCTCCACGCCGACGCCGGGGATCTGACCCTCCCTGCGGCCTGGGAGATCGCACACGTCGCCCAGCAGACCCCCAGCGGGTGCCAGGCGGCCATCGAGTTCGTCATGGATGGCGATCGCGAGCTGCGCGAGGTCCAGGCCGCCATCGCCGCGGCGGAGGTGGCCGACGACGGCCTGCGCCAGGCGGCCCTGCATGCCCGCCTTGACGCCATCGGCGGCTACACCGCCGAGAGTCGCGCCGGTCGCCTGCTCCACGGGCTGGGCTTCGGGGTCGGGGAGGAGCGTCGGCCGGTTGACAGCTACTCGGGTGGCTGGCGCATGCGTCTGGCCCTGGGCCGTGCCCTGATGTGCCGCTCCGATCTGCTGCTGCTCGACGAGCCCACCAACCACCTGGATCTGGACGCCGTCATCTGGTTGGAGGCTTGGCTCAAGGCGTACCCCGGGACCCTGGTGCTGATCTCCCACGACCGCGACTTTCTTGATTCGGTGGCCGGCCAGATCTGCCACATCGAGCAGTCCCGCACCAACGTCTATGCAGGCAACTACAGCGCCTTCGAGCGCCAGCGCGCCGAGCGCCTGGCCCAGCAGCAGGCGGCCTACATGAGCCAACAGCGCGAGGTCGCCCACATGCACGCCTTTGTAGAGCGCTTTCGCGCCAAGGCGAGCAAGGCCCGCCAGGCGCAGAGCCGCATCAAGGCCCTGGAGCGCATGGAGCTGATCGCCCCGGCACATGTCGATTCCCCGTTCCACTTCGCCTTCCGCCCCCCGGAGCGCCTGCCCCACCCCCTGCTGCGCCTCGACAAGGCCGCGGCTGGGTACGGCGAGCGTGCCATCTTCCAGGGGGTCGGGCTAACACTGGCACCAGGCGACCGCATCGGGCTCCTGGGTCCGAACGGGGCGGGCAAGTCCACCCTCATCAAGGTCCTGGCCGGGACCCTGCCGCTGCTTTCCGGGCATCGCGAGGCGGCCGAGCACCTGCGTACCGGCTACTTCGCCCAGCATCAGATGGACCAATTGCGCCCGGACGACAGCCCGCTGCGCCACCTCCAGCGCCTGGAGCCCGGCGCCACCGAGCAGGAACTGCGCGACTACCTGGGTGGCTTTGCGTTTGTCGGAGACCGCGCCATGGAGCCCGTCGCCCCCCTGTCTGGGGGCGAGAAGGCCAGGCTGGCCCTGGCACTGCTGATCCGCCGGCGCCCCAATCTGCTGTTGCTCGACGAGCCCACGAACCACCTGGACCTGGACATGCGCCAGGCCCTGGCCGAGGCACTCCAGGGTTACGAGGGGGCACTGGTCCTGGTCTCCCACGACCGCCACCTGCTGCGCGTGACCAGCGACGCCTTGCTCCTGGTGGACGGGGGGAGCGTCTCGCCCTTCGACGGCTCCATCGACGACTATCCCGCCTGGCTCGCGGCGCGCCAGGGTGCCGAGACAGCGCCGGATGGTCAGACGGGGGCTGGGACTGTAGCCGGCCCCAGCCGCGAGTCCCAGGTCCGCAAGGAACAACGGCGCCAGGACGCGGAGCAGCGCCGCCGGTCCCAGCCACTGAGGTCCAGGCTCCAGTCCCTCGATGCCCGCCTGGCGGAATTGACCGCACGGCGCACCGAATTGGAGCAAGCCTTAGGCGCAACGGACCTGTATGAGGCCGCCGCCAAGCCGCGTCTCCTCGCCCTGCTGGGGGAAAAGCGCCGGGTGGAGGAGGAGCTGGGGCAGGTTGAGGGGGACTGGTTGGACACCAGCGAGGCCCTGGAGTCGCTGCAGGGAGATGGGGTGTGAAAGGGGCATTCCCTAGGGGGCGGGGGCTACCCGGCTGCGTCTACAACGCAGCCGGGTAGCCCGTCGCAGACCCTGGTGGCTGCTGGCCCCTGCCTTGGGCATGCTGGCCTACCTCGCCTGGCCCTATGTGAGTCTGTGGCGCCTCAGCGCCGCGTTGAGCGACCCGGACTCCAGCGCCCTGGCGCCCCTGGTGGATCTCGATGCGGTGCGCGGGGAGATCCGCCGCAAGCTCAACAAGACCGCTTCCAGCGCTATCGGCAAGGTGTCCGACCCCTTCATTGCGTGGCTGGAGCGCGGCATACAGCGGCTCGGCACCGGGGCACTGGAGCAGCTCGTTACGCTGGCCTGGGTGCAGGAGCGCCTGGGCGCCAACTCTCCCCCGGGCCAGGGATTCCTGGGGCAGGTCAGCTACGCCTTCTTCGACTCCCCCGGGGGCCTTGCCGTGCGCATCGGCGGGCCGGGTCAGACCCCGGTGCACCTGCGCCTCGGCCTCGAAGGCTACGAGTGGAAGCTGGTGGCGGTGTATTACTGACCCGGCATCGTTCTTGCTGGACAATTGTTGCCTGCCCTTGGTAACCCCTGGGCCAATTGTTACTATTGGTCCCAGCCCCAGGTCATTCATCAAACGCTAATATTCGGTATCGCCCCTATGTCGCCTCCCTATTCCAACCTGGCCACGAGCCAGCCCGACGCCAAGCTCTTCGATCTGCCCCCCCTGTCTATGGAGGCAGCAGGGCTGGCCAAGGACTTCCAGCGTTACTACGCCTATACCCTGGGGCGCGACCGCGACTCACGCAGCAGCTACTACTTCTACCGTGCCCTGGCGGTGGTCATGCGCGACCGCCTCATGGAGCGTTGGAAGAAGACCCGCCATGCCCACGACGCGGCCAACTGCAAGCGCACCTTCTACCTTTCGCTGGAATTTCTCATGGGGCGGGCCCTGTGCAACGCCATGCTCAACCTCGGGCTTGGCAACGAGACGGAGAAAGGGCTCTATGAGTTTGGTGTGCGGCTCGAGGAGATCTCCTCCAACGAGCCCGATGCCGGGCTGGGTAACGGTGGCTTGGGTCGGCTGGCGGCCTGCTTCCTGGACTCCTGCGCCACGTTGCAACTGCCGGTGAAGGGCTACGGGCTACGCTACGAGTACGGGATGTTCCGCCAGCAGATCATCGACGGCCAGCAGGTGGAGGAGCCGGACCACTGGATGCGCGATGGCAACCCTTGGGAACTGGAGCGCCCGGAGTACACACAGCGGGTCCAGTTCGGCGGGCACACCGAGTTCCGAAAGGATGATGCCGGAAAGCTCCGGGTGCATTGGGTCGATACCCACGACGTGCTGGCGGTCCCCTTCGACACCCCCATCCCAGGCTACCGCAACAACACCATCAACACCTTGCGGCTCTGGAAGGCGGCGGCCACCGATGAATTCGATTTGGGCGAGTTCAACGCCGGGGACTACCCGGGGTCCGTCGCCGCCAAGAATGCCGCCGAGCACATCACCATGGTGCTCTATCCCAACGATGCCAGCGAGTGCGGCAAGGAGCTGCGCCTGCGCCAGCAGTACTTCCTCGCCAGTGCCAGCATCAAGGACGTGATGCGCGAGTGGATTCGCCTGCACGGGCACGATTTTTCCAGCTTTGCCGACAAGAACTGCTTCCAGCTCAACGATACCCACCCGGCGGTCTCGGTGGCATGCCTGATGCGCCAGCTCATGGACGACTACCACATGGAGTGGAAGGATGCCTGGGACATCACCCGCCGCACCATGGCGTACACCAACCACACCCTGCTCCCGGAGGCCTTGGAGCGCTGGCCCGTGCGCCTGTTCCGCCAGCTCCTGCCCCGCCTGCTGGAGATCATCTACGAGATCAATGCCCGCTTCCTGTCCGAGGTCGCTTCCCGCTGGCCCGGCGACATGGACCGGCAGCGGCGCATGTCCATCATCGAGGAGGGTGACGACCCCCAGATCCGCATGGCCTATCTGGCCATCGTCGGCAGCTTCTCGGTCAACGGGGTCGCGGAGCTGCACTCCAAACTCCTCAAGGAGGGGCTGTTCCGGGACTTCTTCGAGCTGTGGCCGCGCAAGTTCAACAACAAGACCAATGGGGTCACGCCGCGACGCTGGCTCTCCCTATGCAACCCCGGGCTGCGCGACCTGCTCGACGAGTGTATCGGGCTCGACTGGGTGCGGGACCTGAGTCAACTCGAGCGCCTTGTGCCCTTGGCGGACGACCCGAGCTTCCGTACCCGCTGGCGCCAGATCAAGGATGCCAACAAGCGGCGCTTGGCGGCGGTCGTGGCGCGGGACTGCCGTGTGGACTTCCCCGTCGGGGCCATGTTCGATGTCCAGGTCAAGCGCATCCACGAGTACAAGCGCCAGCTCCTCAACATCCTGCATGTCATCCACCTCTATAACCGCATCAAGCGCGGCGACACGTCGGATTGGACCCCGCGCTGCGTCCTCATCGGCGGCAAGGCCGCGCCCGGCTACGTCATGGCCAAGCTGATTATCAAGCTGATCAACAATGTTGCCCGGCGCATCAACGAGGATGAGGAGACCGAGGGGTTGCTGCGGGTCGCCTTCATCCCCGATTATCGGGTCACCCTGATGGAGTCGATCGCGCCGGGGGCCGATTTGTCCGAGCAGATCTCCACCGCCGGTAAGGAGGCCTCGGGTACGGGCAATATGAAGTTCATGATGAATGGGGCCGTGACGATCGGCACCCTGGACGGGGCCAACATCGAGATCCGGGAGCAGGCGGGCGACGACAACTTCTTCCTCTTCGGGCTGACCGCTGCCGAGGTCGAGGCGACTCGCGGCCACTATGACCCCAACGCCATCATCGCTGCGGATGCAGGCCTGCTGGAGGTCATGAGCCTGGTGGAGTCCGGGCACTTCAATCAATTCGAGCCCAAGATCTTCGACCCGATCATCCATGCCATCCGCAGCCCCCAGGACCCCTGGCTCACCGCGGCGGACTTCCATTCCTATGTGATGGCCCAGGAGCAGGCAGCAGAGGCCTACCGCGATCAGGATCGCTGGACTCGCATGGCCATCCTCAACTGTGCCTGCAGTGGACGCTTCTCCTCGGACCGGACCATCGGTGAGTACAACCGGGAGATCTGGCATCTGGACCCGGTCACTCCCCTGCCGCTGCGCTGAACGAAGTTCCCCCCACTATTTTGGGCGAACCGCATGCGCGGCGGCCATGTTGCGGTCGCGCAGGACGAGCATGGGACCCTACGCGTTGGACAGCTGCCCTCAGCAGTAATCCAGACATCGTCACAGCAAAAGGCCACCCCCGCCGACGGCGGGGGTGGCCCTTCACGGTGCGCCTAAGGCTCGGCCTTAGTTGGCGGCGGGGGCAACCGCCTGGGCGGGCTGGGCGACCGGAGCGACCGGAGCGACCGGGGCATCCACCGGGCCCATCCACATCGGGGCTGGGCCGTTGTAGCGACGGGCGGAGACGCGCTGGGCCAGCTCCTGACGACGGGCCTCGCGCTCGGCCATCGCCTTGTCATGACGGGTTTTGGCCTCGTCCATGCGCTGTGCGCGATGGGCCTCCAGCTCCTTGCCGCGCTGGCCGAGGACCGGCGGCATCGCCGGGCGCTCGAAGCGGGCGGGCATGGCCGGCATCTCGGGCATCTGCGGCATCTCGCCGAACTTCGGGGCCTCGGGCATACCGGGGAAGGCCGGCATCTCGGGCATCTGCGGCATCTCGCCGAACTTCGGACGCTCCGGCATGGCCGGGAAGGCCGGCATCTCGGGCATCTGCGGCATTTCGCCGAACTTCGGTGCCTCGGGCATACCGGGGAAGGCCGGCATCTCGGGCATCTGCGGCATCTCGCCGAACTTCGGACGCTCCGGCATGGCCGGGAACTGCGGCATCGGACGGGCCTGGCCGAACGGGCGGTCCATCGGGCCAAACTGGCCGGTCGCATCGCGGCGTGCCTTCATCATCGCTTCCATGGCCTTGGCGCGCTCCTCGGCCATAGCCTGGAACTGGGCCTGATACTGCTGGGCAGCAGCCTGCTGCTGCTCGACCATGGCCTTTTGCTGCTCCTCGCTGACGCACGGGGCGGCGCCGTACCAGGCGCTGGCGGAGGCACTGGCAACCGTGAGGGCAATGATGGACGCGGCTTGAACGATAGTCTTCATGTGACACACCTTTAAGGAAGAAGTTGAGGTTTCGAGGCTTGTTGGTCTTACGGTTGGATCGGTGGGCCCGGTCTTAAGCCCATGCCGGATCAAGCCCGGCTTCACCTGCTCACGCCCCCGTTGAGTTTCTGGACAACAGCGAGGGGGTCGTGGGGGAAGGCGAACGGGTAACTCCACCCGTACAGGGCCTGCCCTGGGACGCCCCCTGAGCGGAAATAGGCATTCCCACCCAAGGCAACACCGCCGACATCGCCCACCGCGTTCTGCACCCGTCCACTTCGGTCCAGCCCATGGGTCCACACCAACTGACCCTGCCAGGCCAGCGCGACGCCGGCGGAGGTCAGGAGCAGTGCGGCGGCAAGCGCCTTGGCGGATCGTTGTCTGGGTTGCATCTTTAAGCCGGGTTGTGTGCAGTGGACGGACAGGACACCGATCCACGACGGGGATCAGTATATAAGAAACTACTAAAATAGCAATTGAAAAATGCTACTGCCCCGCCCGGGGGCATAGGCATGATCGGGCAAGGGGACTCGGAGACCTGTCCCCGGGAGGGGACAGGTGCTGCCGCAATCGCAAGTCAGAAGAGGCGGTTGAGCCCGTTGAGGGCCGCGACCCGGTAGGCCTCAGCCATGGTGGGATAGTTGAAGGTGGTCTGGGCGAAATATTGCGAGGGTGTTGGCGCTACCCGGCTGGGCCATGATGGCCTGGCCGATGTGGACGATCTCGGAGGCCTGCTCGCCGAAGCAGTGGATGCCGAGGATCTCCAGGGTCTCGCGGTGGAACAGGAGCTTGAGCATGCCAACGGTGTGCCCGGTGATCTGGGCCCGGGCAATGTGCTTGAACTGGGCGTTGGCCACCTCGTAGGGGATCTGAGCGGCGGTCAGCTCGCGCTCGGTGCGCCCGACAGAGCTGATCTCCGGGCACCGTGTAGATCCCGGTGGGGAAGGTCTCGACCAGGGACCAGTCGCATTTGCCGTCGGCGATGTGAGCCCCGACGAAGCGCCCCTGATCGTAGCCGGCGCTGGCCAGGGCCGGAGGTCCGGCCACGTCGCCCACGGCGTAGATGTGGGGCAGTGCCGTCTGATAGCTCTGATTGACATCGAGTTGGCCGCGCCCGTTGGGCGTGAGGCCGATCTCCTCCAGGCCGAGACCATGGGTGTTGCCGGTGCGCCCGTTGGCCCACAGCAGGATGTCGGTCTTGAAGCTTCTTGCCGGACTTGCAGGAGAGCACAACGCCGTCGTCGTCGGCCGTCCACCGCCGCATAGGTCTCGTCGTGGCGTATGACCACCCCCTGCTGGCGCAGGTGATAGCTCAGGGCATCGGTGATCTCGTCGTCGAGGAAGGACAGCAGCCGGTCGCGGGTGTCCACCAGGTTCACCTTGGTCCCAAGACTGGCCATGATGGAGGCGTACTCGCACCCGATGACCCCGGCCCCATAGATCGTGATGGAACTTGGGGTGTGGGTCAGGCGCAGCAGGGTATCGCTGTCGCGCACCCGCGGGTGGTCGAAGTCCACATCCGGCGGGTGGTAGGGGCGCGAGCCGGTGGCGATGACGATGTGGGAGGCCCTCAGGCGCTCGGCCACACCGTCCGGCGCTCAGGACCTCGATCTCATGCGGTTCCACCAGGCGGGCATGGCCGAACAGGACCTCGACCCGGTTGCGCTGGTAGAAGCGGTAGCGGGTGCGCACCTGCTCGGTGATCACCGCGTCAGCGGCGCGCAGCAGGTCGGGGAACTCGATGACGACCTGATCCAGGGTGTGCTGGAACAGCGGATTGCGGCGGTAGTCCGCGAGCAGTTGGATGTTGTGCCGAAGGGCCTTGCTGGGGATGGTCCCCCAGTGGGTGCAGCCGCCGCCGACCTGGGTGTGGGCCTCGATCACGGCGACCCGTTGCCCGGCCTTGGCCAGCTTCATGGCCGCGCCCTCGCCGGCGGGCCCGGTGCCGATGACAATGGAATCGACGGTCTTGACGGCCACAGCCTGTTCTCCCACAGCTTGCGTAAGCCGCTAGGATACACGACTCCCGTTGGCGGGAGGGACGCCTGCAAGCCTGTGCCGGGGCTCGCACCAGACCCAACCCAGCAGAGCGCAATGAGCCAGCGCGCGGGTCAGCGCCCCCCGCTTGCCTGGGTCCGGCGCAACTCGCACTCGAACAGAAACTCCAGGGCGTCGAGGTGACGTCGCGCCTCGGCCAAGTCCCGGCCCCAGACATAGGTCCCGTGCCCACGGATCAAGTATCCGAAGCAGGGGGATGCAGCCTCATCGAGCCGCGCCTGTACCTCGGCGGCCAGGGCCGCAATGTCCTGAGTGTTCTCAATGATCGGGAAACCGAGCCGCACCTCATGAGTCGTGACCCCGGCGAAGGCCTTGAGCAGTTCATAGCCCTCCAGGAACAGGTCCGCCTGCCCCGTGCATAGCCGCCCGAGCACGGTGCTGGCTGGCGAGTGGGTGTGCAGCACGGCACCAATGTCCGCGGACCAGCAATAGAGCGACGTGTGTAGCAGGGTCTCTGCGGACGCCTGACCAGCCCCCTGGACCTTGCCCGCGAGGTCCACCAGGAGGATGTCCGCCACGGTGAGGCGCCCCTTGTCACGACCCGAGGCGGTGATGGCACAGCAGGTATTATCCAGACGCACGGAGAAATTGCCGCTGGTCGCGGGAGACCAACCCCGACGATCAAGATCGCCACCCAGGGCCGCAATGGCCTCTGCGGCACGGAGGAAGGCAGGGTCTGTGGTGGCGATCATGGGGGCAGGTTAGGGGCCTCAGTGAACCGGCGAGAGATCAGGGCGACGACGCTAGGCGACTGCCCACCGCGAGTCAAGCGTGAACCTTTTCCCGCCGGCAGACCCGCGCCTATTGCAGCTCCCGATCCACGATGGCGGCAACCACCAGGTCGCCCCAGACATTGATGGCGGTGATGGGGTAGTCGAAAAACCGGTCCACGATGAGATACAGGGCGAGGTAGGTCGGCGGCAGTCCGAGCAGGTCGAGCATGAAGGCCATCATGGCGATGCCGCCGCTGGGGATGCCGGCGGTGCCGGCGGACGAGGCCATGGTGAGCAGGACGATGAAGGCCGCCTGGATGGGGCTTACGTCGGCGCCGGCCAAATGGGACATGAAGATCAGGAGGATGGACTGGTACAGGGCCGAGCCGTGCATGTTGAGGGTGGCACCCAGGGGCAAGGTCAGGCTGGTGACCCGCTCGCTGACCCCGAACGCCTCCAGGGCGCGCTTGGAGACCGGGTAGGTGGCGTTGCTGGAGGCGGTGGATAGGGCGGTCAGGAGGGGTTCACGGCAGGCGGCGATGAAGGGCCAGGGTGTGCGCCCGGTGCGGACAACGTAGAGGGCGGGCATGACCACCAGGGCGTGGAGGGCCGCGGCCAACCCGACCGCCCAGACAAAGCGGCGCAGTTGGAAGACCTCGGCCCAGTCCATGGTGGCG
This sequence comes from uncultured Gammaproteobacteria bacterium, assembly GCA_963802205.1. Taxonomy (GTDB): domain Bacteria; phylum Pseudomonadota; class Gammaproteobacteria; order Chromatiales; family Chromatiaceae; genus DYRB01. Next base: position 217,660 of record CAWDHW010000032.1, read on the forward strand.
AGGCTGGCGTAGACCAGGGCGGCTATGCCTACCGGGGCTATGGCCAGCACCCCGTTGAGGGTCTGCATCAGCAGCGCGTCCAGGGCCTGAGCCCCGGTCACCAGGGTCGTACGGTAGTGCTTGGCGATGCGCCGGGAGGCCAGGGCCGCGATCACGGCTACGAAGACGATGTGCAGGACATTCCCCTGGCTGAGCGACGCAAAGAGGTTGTTGGGGATGAAGTTGTCGATCAGCCGGTCCAGGCTGAACTTGGACGCGCTCGGGACCGCTTGTTCCAGGTTGAGCAGGCCGGCGGGCAGGTCATGGGCAAAGGTCAGGCCGAGCAGGGTGCCGATGATGGCGGCCACGGCGGACGTGGCGACGTAGTAGAGGAAGGTCCGTCCACCGATGCGCCGCAGGTCATTGCCCACCGCCAGGGAGGCGTAGATAGAGACCAGGATCAGGGGCAGGATCAGGAGCTTGAGGACCGAGATGAAGATCTGCCCGAGCCAGGCGACGTAGGGCCCCCCGGAGGGAAACAGCAGGGCGAGAACGATGCCGAGCAGGAGGCCTGCGGGGACTGAGTAGAGATTGCGCAGAGGCATTGTGAGGGTCCTGGGCTTGATCCTGCGAAGGGCGATTCGGCCCGCCTTACCAGCCCAGCCGCCGCAGGTTGAGGTCCACCTCGTCCTGGTCGCTGTAGTAAGACTTGCAGCCGTTTCGGTCGATATAGCGCTCGTGGCCCTTGCCGGCGATCAAGGCCACCCAGGGCTCGTCCGGCGAGCGGCTGGCCAGCAGGTCGAAGAGCCGGGTGACGGCCTCGGGGCGTTCCACCACCACCTCGGGGGTCTGGCCCACGATGCCGGTGAGGATGTCCGCGATGATCGCCTCAGGGTCCTCGGTGCGCGGGTTGTCCGAAGTCACGATGATGCGGTCGGACCCGCGCGCCACCGCGGCACCCATCAGGGGGCGCTTGCTGCGGTCGCGGTCGCCGCCGCAGCCGAACAGGGTCGCGATCCTGGCCCCGGGGAATCCGACGCGAATGGCGGCGAGAATAGTCTCCAGGGCGTCCGGGGTGTGGGCGAAGTCGATGACGATGGTCCGGTTGCCGGCCGATCTGCACTCGAACCGGCCATCGACCGCGGTCAGGTGCCGCCAGTCCTCCCGCGGTGCTGCTCCCAGCACGCCGTCCGCCAGGGCCTTGGCCAGGGCGTAGTTGGCCCTGTTGTGCTCCAGGGCCAGGAAGGGCTTGGCGGCGATGGCTTGTGGCGCCAGGGTGGCGGGGCTCAAGACCTCGATGGGCACCCGCGTTTCGCTGTTGTCCCGCAGACGCCGCGCTACCTCTGGTCTGTTGCAGAAGAGCCGCCCGCCGGGCTGGATCAGGTCGAGAATACGGGCCTTGGCGGCGAAGTAGGACGTCTCATCGTGGTGATAGTCCAGGTGGTCCTGAGTGAAGTTGGTCCAGCCGGCGTTCTGCAAGGGGATGCCGTGGACCCGCCCCTGGTCCAGGGCATGGCTGCTGACCTCCATGGCCACCACGTCGCAGTGCCCCTGCTCGGCGTGCAGCAACCGGCGCAGCTCGATTTGGGGCGGGGAGGTAAAGCCGGTCTCCAGCACCCGTTCTCCATTGCGCGAAATACCCAGGGTGCCGACGGAAAGCACCCGGCGGCCTTGGGCCGCGAGCATGGACTCCAGATATTTGACGGTGGTGGTCTTGCCGTTGGTGCCGGTGACACCGACGAAGCTCATGCCTGGGTCGAGGGGATAGATCAGATCGCAAAAGTCCCCGATGATAGAGGCCCAGTCACCGGGTTGGGTGACATAGATCCCTCGGTCCGGCATGGCCTCGAAGCAATCGAGCACGCGGTTGGTGACCAGGACTGCGAAGGGGCTGTCCGCCAGGTAGCGCCGGTAGATCTCCGCGTCGCTGCGCCCGTCGTCGAAGCGCTGGAAGAACAGGATCGAGCCCGCATCGCAGGCGTCGGCGCGCCACTGGATATTGGTGAGCGTTGCCGGGCCAGCCGGCTCGCGCCGCCAGGCGAAGCCCGAGGTGGCGAGGAGTCGGGAGAGGGGATCGATTGGCATGGTAGCGTCGGGTCTGGTGAGGGGGTTGCCGGGGCCGGGTGGACGGCAATCGGCGCCGCGGCCGTCGTCCGGGGATGGATTAGATCAGCCTGGCGCAGCGGTGCCCAGCCCCGAGGGGCGGTGCGGCGAACCAGTCTATCTCCCCAGCGTGTTCCGCCAATGCCCGGGAACTATCTTTCAGGAGTTGCCTTGACAAACCGTAGAGACAGCCTGATCTCATCCTGGCCAAGCGAAATGCTAGGTAATTTCCCCTCCACCACCACCGCCCAATCGGAGACGACTCATGGCCACACAGATTGAAGATGAGGTTCTCGACTCCTACTGCCTGGACAGTCGCGTCCATGCCCTGATCGACAACCCGGTCACGGAGGGGATCGACGAGGGTTAGCCCCGGTCCCAGATCAAGACCCAAGGGGCCGGCCCCGGTCGGCTCCTTGTCCTCTTGTCCTTATGTCTCCCCCCAGACTCCGCCCCTAACCCAATAGCGCAGGAGTGGCATCGTGAAGGTCAGTCTCATCGGCGGCACCGGTTTCGTCGGCACCCACTTGGTTGAGCACATGATCGCTGCCGGCCACCAGCCGCGTCTCTTGGTGCGACCGGGACCGACGAGGGCGCCCTGGCCCAGTGGTTGCGAGTTGGTGCCCGGTGCAGTGGAGGACCGCGAAGCCCTCGCGGAGTGTCTGTCGGGCAGCGACGCCGTCGTCTATCTCATCGGGATCCTGCGCGAGAATCCGGCGTGCGGTATCACCTTCGAGGCCCTCCAGCTTAGGGGCGCAGAACAAACCATGGCTGCGGCCAGCGCCGCCGGGGTCCGCCGGTTCATTCTGATGAGCGCCAACGGGGTCAGACCCGACGGTACCCCCTATCAGCGCACCAAGTACCAGGCCGAGCAGTCGCTGATGGCATCCGGGCTCGACTGGTCCATCTTCCGGCCCAGCGTAATCTTCGGGGAGCCGCGCGGGCACATGGAGTTCTGCTCCCAACTCAAGCGCGACATCATCGACAGCCCCCTGCCTGCCCCCCTGTTCTACACGGGGCTGCTGCCCTTCAATGCCGGTGCCTTTGAACTGGCGCCCGTAGCCGTAAGCGACGTCGCCGCTGCCTTCTGCCACGCCCTGTCCCACCCCGAGACCATCGGTCAGACCTACGCGCTGTGCGGGCCTCGGGCCCTGAGCTGGAAAGAGATCCTCACCATCATCGCCGCTGCCTGCGGAAGGACCAAGGTGATGCTCCCGGCCCCAGCCCTGGCGGTGCAGACGGTGGCTGCGGTGTTCGACCGCTTTCCCTGGTTCCCCATCACCCGCGACCAGATCACCATGCTCCTGGAGAGCAACGTCTGCGACGGCAATAACGGCTTCGAACGCCTGGGGATGTTTCCTGGCCCCTTCGACCGGACAACACTTGCCTACCTCAGCGCCTGAGCGTGGTGAGAAGGGCTGGCACTATGGATGAGTTCGGACCACGACCGCGACGGCATTCTGGCGGGGAAGCCCCGCCATGTCCACCGATGGTTCGGGCCTGGTGAATGCCAGCGTCTGGTCCTGGAGGTCCTGCGGGCGGCGGCCGAGCCGTTGTGGGACCAAGGCACATGAAAGTCTTTCAGGTTAACGGGACGCTGCGCAGCCGGCCGCTCCCTGGCCCGCGCGGAGCCAGGCGTGGCGCGGCTTTCCGACGACGTCCAGGGTAATGTCCGGTTGGCTGTATGCAACCGGCGGTCTAATGGTCCATCAACCGGGGGAGTAGGCAATGGTGCAAATGATGCGAGCGGTCCTGCGCGCAGCGCTGCTGGTGGCTGTTCTGGCGAGCCAGTGGGCACTCGCGGCAGAGGGAGAGACGAAGATCCACTGGTACGGGCAGTCAGCGTGGAAGATCGTAACGCCCTCAGGCGGCGTCATCCTGATCGATCCCTGGCTCACCGTGCCGACCAATCCAGACAAGAGCGCGATTGCCAAGCTGGACCGGGTGGACTACATCCTGGTCACCCACGGGCACTCTGACCACGTCGGCGATGCGGTGGAAATCGCGAAGAAGACAGGGGCGGTGCTGGTTGCGCCCTATGGCTTGCAGTTCAACATGAAGTCGATGCTGGGCTACCCCGAGCAGCAGGCGACTTTAGCGACCGGAGGGAACGTAGGGGGCACCATCGAACTGCCCAACGCCGGAGCCAGGGTGTTGATCGTGAATGCCGTCCACGGCTCCGAACTGACGCCGCCACACATCCCGGGTCCCGCACCGGGTCAACCCGGAGTCGTCGCCAGCGGCAATCCGGTCGGCTATGTGCTGCACATCGACGGAGGCCCGACCATCTACCACACGGGCGATACGGACGCGTACCAGGACATGAAGCTGATTTCGATGTTCCAGCGCGTCGACCTGATGCTCGCCTGCATCGGCGGGCACTTCACCATGGACCCTGCGCGTGCGGCGCTGGCCGTTGATTGGGTTGAGCCGACGCATGTGATCCCGATGCACTATGGCACGTTCGGATTGCTGGCCGGCACACCCGATCAGTTCCGCGAGGCACTGGCCAAGTACAACAGGGCCGACAAGCTCATCGTCATGAAGCCGGGCGAAGATCGCACGTTCTGAGAGTGCCTAAGGGACGGCATGGTACAGGTCGCCCGCGCAGCGCGAACGCACCCGGGGAAAAGCCCTGGGGGTATATCCGGCGGTCTCTGATGGCCCTACGGTAACTGTCTGCCTTCAGGCCAGATGTCAGGACCGATGCCCAGGTCCGTTCCTCTGGCCGTTTGGCCACAGTGATCGCCATGCCTTCCCGTTCGGTAACCCTGAACCAGGGCATCGTGTGGCGAAAAGGTGGTGGTCGGCGTAGCCGCACGAGCCGGGTGCGCGGCCCTATTCTGGTAGCACGGGTGGGCCGCGGACAACGCAGCGGGTCCCGGTCTTGCCGCCTAGTGCCCAGGGTCCGCGGCGATCGCAACTGCGGGGCTTTCCTGCGGCACGGGCAGGTGCGGCGAACTGCGCAACAGCGGGCTCAAGGCGGGCTCCAGGGACTTCAGCACCTGGGTGGGAAGGGCGCTGGTGAAGCGATAGTGTTTGGCGTTGACGCCCGGGACATGGGCTGTGACCACGCCGAAGAAGCGTTCGCCCAGGAAGAAGGCGAACGCGGCGCTGCGACTCACCTCCTTCTCCTTGCCCGCGGCGGTGCCGGGGCCGTAGCGGTCGGCGAGCTCATCGCCGGTGCCCGTCTTGCCGCCCACCGGGAGCGGTTCGCCATGGTCGTCCCTGTAGGCCCCGGCCAGGCGCTTTGCGGTTCCGTTGGCCACCACGTCCATCAGGGCGTGCTTGAGGGCGGCGGCTGCCTCCGGGGGCAGGACGCGCACCGGGCCCTCGGCACTCGGACTCAAGTGCGTCTCGAAGGGGGTGCCCTCGGCCAGGTGGATGCGTTCGACCCGCAGGGTGGGCAGCCGGACCCCGTCGTTCAGGATAGTGCCGACCAGTTCCGCCAGGGCCGCCGGACGGTCGGCGGAGCTACCGATGGCGGTGGCCAGCGACGGCACCAGGGAGGCGAAGGGATAGCCCTGCCGCTGCCAGGAGGCGTGCACCTTACGGAAGGCGGCCTCTTCGGCCATGATGCGGATACGTGTGTCCGCCGCCCCCTTGCGCCTGGACTTGAACAGCCACTGGTAGACCTCCTGGCGTTCACCGATGCTTGCCACCACCAGGTTCCGGCGAGGCGCTCCCGGGTGGGTCTGGAGGTACTGGACCACCCACAACTCCAGGGGGTGGAGGCGGGCGATATAGCCGCGGTCGTGCAGATTGAAGCGGTCCTGCCCGTACTTGTCGTAGAGGGTTTGGAGCGTTGTGGCCGACGGCGTCTGGCCTTTGAGCCGTTCGGTCATGAAGGCGGCGAAGTCCTCTACCGGGGCCAGGGGACGCACCGAGCGGAACACCGTGGCCAGGCGATGGGGCACCGGGCGGGCGCGGCTGGCGAGCAGTGCCAAAGCCGCGTCCGGGTCGAGCTTGGCATAGCGCTTGTAGAACTGATCGAGGAAGACTGTGCCCTCCATGTCGGCGAAGCGCTCCAGATAGTCCCGCCGTAGCGGGTGGGCCGGATCCGCCAGGATCTCTTTGACCGGGTCCGGGCCCTCCGCCTGATAGTACTTGACGATGTCGCGCATCATGCGGATGAAGACCAGATTGACCGAGTAGCGGAAGCCCTCCGCGACCGGCAGATAACCGCCGTGGGTGCGGTCGAAGTTTGCGAAGTGGTGGGCCCCGCGCCCGGTGAAGAAGGTCTCGCCCGAGCTGGCCGAGTACTTGCGCTGCATGGCTGCCTCGACCATCGCCGCGAGCGAGCGGTCCTTGGTCCCGTCGAGATACCGGACCGCCCAGCGGGTCAGGGGGTCCGTAGCGTCCGTCGCAACCTCCTTGAGGTTCGTGGCGGGAGCCTGCGCGTAGCGCCCGTGCAGTTCGGCGACGATCTCCAGGTAAGTGGTCAGGGTGCGCAATTTGGCGGTGGAGCCCAGGTCGAGCTTGCCGCCCTCGTTGAGGTCCAGGGGCCGCTCCAGGTTGTCTGCCTGTACCCGCACCCGGTTGGCGTCCGGCCCTCGTTCCAAGAGGGTGACGCTGTAGGCGACCCCGGCCGGGTCGCCGCTCAGCAGGCGCTCGCCGAACAGCCCGGCCTTGGTCGCGTCCACCTTGTCCCGTAACCGGAACAGTTGGTCGGTGACCGCCTGTTGGGCCTGGGTATCCAGGGTGGATTCGGCGCGCAGGTCCAGCCGGTCGAGGTCGTAGAAGCTCTCCACACCCAGCAGCGAGAGCAGATGGCCGCGCAGTGCATTGAGGGCCTTACGCTGTACGAAGGACGCCTCCGCCGGCTCGGGCGCGGCCTCGCGGAACTCGAGTGCCTGCGCCAGGGCGGCATCGCGCAGGCCCTTGCCGATGATGCCCGCGTTGGCCAGCAGTCGCAGGTGGGCGTCGGTCAGCGCCTCCAGCTTGTCCCGCCCGCTGACCAGGTAGAAAGAGGGCCGCCGCTGGGCCAGCAGCAGGCTCAGGGTCTGCTTGAAGACCTGTGCCTGGCGCGCTGCCTGCACTGGGTCGGCAGGGGTCTGTTCCAAGTCCCGGGCGGCGGCTGCGATGTCGGTGTCGAACCAGACGTGCAGCCCGTCGCCCAGGCCGATGACCTCGCCGAAGCCGGGCCGAGCCGACAGGGGCGTGGAGTTCAAATAGTCGAGCACGATACGCTTGCGGGCCTCGGTGGTGTCTGGGCCATCCAGGTAGGCCCGCGCGCTGGCGGACAGGACCTGGCGAAGCTTCTCCCGCGCCGAGGCGGTGCGCCCCTCAGGGGAGTGGCGGTATTTCTCGATCTGCGTGGCCAGGGTCGAGCCGCCGAAGCGCTGGCCGGTCGGGACAATCGCGGCGACCAAGGCGTTGGCGCTCGCGGCGGCGAAGCGGTCCCACTCCACGGCGGGGTTACGGGTTACCGGGCCCGCGTCGAGCAGTTCCCGGTTCTCCACAAACAGCAGGGCGCGCACGATCAGGGACGGGATGTCCTGGTAGGCGGCGAAGATTCGCTCCGGATGGCGTGCCCGGTAGACCTCCCACCCGGAGGCGTCGAGCACGCTCAACCCCGCCTGGGCCTTCTCTTTGTAGATGGCGAAGCCGCCCAAGTCGATGAAGTTCGCAAGCGCTGATGACAGCCGGACCTGCCGGTCGACCGCGTAGCCCTGTGCAGCCAGGGAGTTCAGAAAGGCCGGCATGCGGGCATAGCCGAGGCGCTCGTCGTAGGGCCCCGCGTCCGGGAAGCGCACCGCGGTGCTTGCACCCGTCTCCAGGGACGTCCCAAAGGCGCCGGTCAGGCGGGTGAACAGGCGCGATTGCACCGAGGAGGACTCCACCTCGACGGCCAGGCCCCAGCCTAAGGCGGCGAAAGTGCAGAAGACCGCCTGTGCGAGTACCACATGAGGAAGCGACAAGTGCGGCATCGAACCTGACGTCCGTTTGGCGCCCCATCGACCCCAGCGAACGACCGTGGCCGCCCAAGGCCTGGTAACGCAATATTTTTTTGATTGTGCCCTCAGCGCGACCCTGAGCCCTATATCGCCAAGGTCGGGGCCTCGGGGGACCGCCGATGTGGCGCTGGTCGGTCAATGCCCCAGGCTCGCTACAAGCCTACGCCGTTACTTTATATAGTGCGTGGAGATAGGAAATCCAACCGTGCGACAGCAGAGATAGCGTGGCACCGCCGGGAAACCAGGTGGCAACAGAGAAAGCAAACGGTTGCCTGAACGGTGGCGAGAACCCGGCTTGCTCTCCGATCTGGCGGAAAAGGGCCAACTTGTCGCTTGTCGCCTCTGTCGTAGGCATCGGTGGAGTCGGGCAGGACCTCCACGATCAGACTGGGGTTGAGCAGGACGTGCCGGCGACTGTCCTGCAACGGGTGCCCTCCGCAGGGCGCGATCAGGTCCGGGTACTTGCCCGCATCGGCGGAGCGGATGCGGGCCTTCATGTCGTTGGCGTAGTTCGATGTGGCCATGCGGCGGTAGTGCGCTTGATACCGGCAGTCCGCGGGCTCAGAGCCCAAGCTCGCGCCAGCGGGCCTCCACGCGCTTGACCGAAACCGGGTGGGCGGTCCCCAACTGCTGGGCGAAGAGGGAGACCCGCAGCTCTTCGAGCATCCAGCGGATCTCCTCCAGGCGGGGGTCGCGCCGCCCGGCGGCGCGCATGGCCGAGGCGCGTTCCCCCCAGCGCAGCAGCAGGGGTGCGATCTCCTGCATGCGCTCTCGATCCCGGGCCGCGCCCTGGGCCAGGCGGTCCAGACGCTGGGTAGCGGCGCTCAGGTAACGCGGGTAGTCCTTGAGGCGTGGGTAGGGGACCTGGCCCAGAAAGCCCCGATAGACCAGGCCATCCAATTGGGCACGGATGTCCGCCGCCGTGGCGAGCCAGTGGGCTTGGGTGGTCTGCACCAGGCGTTGGCGCAGGTCCTGGTATTGGCTCAAGACTCGCGCTACCAGTTGTGCGGTCTCAGCGGCCACCGCCGGCAGGCGCCCGCGCTGGGCGGCGAGCCGCGCCGTGAAGGCGATCTGGTCGCGGATGGGCGGCTGGTCTTGGGTGAAGGTGAGATCTAGGATCAGGGCCATCACCTCGCCGGCCAAGTCCGCTGCCAGGTCAGCCTTGGCCCCAGGCGGCAGCGGGGCCTTGGCGTACTGGAGGGTCATGCGCTGCAGGGCCGGCAGCCCCTGGCGCAACCGCTTGAGGTCGGCCCCCAGGGCGAGCCCGAAGAGCCGTCGCAGGCCCGCCCTCCCGGCCAGCGTCGCCCCCTCGGCCGAGTCCAGGACCTGGATGGAGACACTGTCTCCGCGGTCCACCAGGGCCGGGTAGCCGCGAAGCTTGATCCCGCCGCGCTCCAGGTCCACCGCCTCGGGCAGGTCACCGAAGTCCCAGCGGGTGATCCCCTCGCGCTCCAGCCCGGCGCTGGGGACGCGGGTGAAGGCGTCCTGCCCGGTCTCCCCGTAGAGGCGTTTGAGGGCAATCAGGTCGTCCCCTTCCGCTACCTTTGCCCCATCGGTGTCCACCAGGCGGTACTTCATATGCAGGTGAGCGGGGACGGCGGTCGGGTCCCAGGCGTCCTCCGGGATCTGGACCCCGGTCAGGGCCTTGATCGCCTCCGCCACCGCCTGGACCAGCGGACGGTCGCTGGGGGTCAGCCGTGCCGCCACCCGGGCGGCGGTGTCGGGGACCGGGACCATGACCTTGCGCCAGGCCTTGGGCAGGCCGCGCAGTAGGGCAACGATACGCTCCTCCAGGAGCCCCGGGACCAGCCAATCGCCGCGATCCGGGGAGACCTGATTGATCAGCGGCAGCGGGACCACCAGGGTCACCCCGTCGGCGGTGTGGCCCGGGTCGAAGTGGTACTCCAGGGGCAGGGCACTGGCCCCCACCTGGAGGGCGTCGGGGAAGCGCTCCCGGGTGACCTCCGCCGCCTCCCGGCGCATCAGGTCCTCCATGCGCATGTGCAGGAGCTTGGGCTCGGTCCGGGTCGCCAGGCGCAGCCACTTGTCGAAGGCGGCGCTCGCGTAGATCCCTTCCGGGATGCGCTCGGCGTAGAAGGCGTAGATGGCCTCCTCGTCCACCAGGATGTCGCGCCGACGGGACTTGGTTTCCAGGTGCTGTAGCGTGGCGATCAGTTCCTGGTTGTGGCGCCAGAAGGGCGCCCGGGTCTCGAAGTCCCCACCCACCAGGGCGGAGCGCAGGAAGACCTCGCGCGCCTCCGCCGGGTTGATGGGGCCGAAGTTCACCCGGCGCTGGGCGGCCAGCGTCAGGCCAAACAGGGTCACCCGCTCGAAGGCGGCGACCTGGCCCGTCTGGGCCTGCCAATGGGGCTCGGACCAACTGCGCTGGACCAGATGGGCACCGGCGTCCTCGATCCAGCCGGGCTGGACCCTGGCCACGGTGCGCCCATACTGGCGGGTGGTCTCCACCCGCTCTGCGGCCACCAGCCACTTGGGTCCCTTGTCGGTGAGCCCGGACCCTGGGTGAATGACGAAGCGCCCACCGCGGGCCCCCAGGTACTCCCGCCCTTCGTCCTTGAAGCCGACATTGACCAGGAGCCCGGTCAGGAGGGCCCGGTGGACCGCCTCGTAGTCGGCCGCCGTGGTGTTCTCCTTGAGGCCCATCTCGTGGAGTTGGAGGGTGAGCTGCTGGTGGATGTCGATCCACTCCTGGACCCGGTTCCAGGACAGGAAGTGCCCCCGGCAGAGCTTCTGGAACTTGGCCCTGGACAGGGCCTCGCGCTGCTCGGACAGGAAGCGCCAGAGGTTGATGAAGGCGAGAAAGTCCGACTCCGGGTGGGCGAAGGTCTTGTGGATCTCGTCGGCCGCCTGCTGCTTGTCCAGGGGGCGCTCGCGGGGGTCCTGGACGCTCAGCGCCGCGGCGATGATCAGGACCTCGCGCAGGCATGAGTGCTCGCTGGCGGCCAGCAGCATGCGCCCGATGCGCGGGTCCACCGGGAGCCGGGCGAGCTGCTGCCCCAGCGGGGTCAGGGTCGCCGCGGCGGTCCAGGGCGCCGAGCTCCTCCAGGGTGCGGTAGCCGTCCGCCACCAGGCGCCCGTCCGGCGGGTCGAGGAAGGGGAAGGACTCGATGGCCCCGAACCCCAGCAGCTTCATCTGGAGAATGACCGCTGCCAGATTGGTGCGCTCGATCTCGGGCTCGGTGAACTCGGTGCGGGAGCCGAAGTTGTCTTCGGAATACAGCCGGATGCAGACCCCGGCGGCGACCCGCCCGCAGCGCCCCTTGCGCTGGTTGGCGCTGGCCTGGGAGACGCGCTCCACCGGCAGGCGCTGGACCTTGCTCCGGTGGCTGTAGCGGGAGATGCGGGCAAAGCCGGGGTCCACCACATAGTGGATGCCGGGGACCGTGAGCGAGGTCTCCGCCACGTTGGTGGCCAGCACGATGCGGCGGGTGCCGTGGGACTGGAAGATGCGCCCCTGGTCCGCCGGGCCCTGGCGGGCGAACAGGGGCAGGATCTCGGTGGACGGGCGGGTGGTGCTTGCGCAGGGTCTCGGCGGTCTCGCGGATCTCCCGCTCCCCGGACAGGAAGACCAGACGTCGCCGCGTCCCAGATGGGCCAGCTCGTCGATGGCCGCGACGATGGCCGGCCTGCATGGCGTCGTCGCGCTCCCCGGCGTTCTCGTCCTCCGCCGGGCGGTAGCGGACCTCCACCGGATAGGTCCGCCCAGAGACCTCCATCACCGGGGCCCCGCCGAAGTGCCGGGAGAAGCGCTGCGGGTCTATGGTGGCCGAGGTGATGATGAGCTTGAGGTCCGGCCGGCGGGGCAACAGGTCGTGCAGATAGCCGAGCAGGAAGTCAATGTTGAGGCTGCGCTCGTGGGCCTCGTCCACGATCAGGGTGTCGTATTCCAGCAGGAGCCGGTCCTGCTGGACCTCGGCGAGCAACATGCCGTCGGTCATCAGCTTGATGGCCGTTTCCGGCCGCACTCGGTCGTGGAAGCGGACCTTGTAGCCCACCAGGCCGCCCAACTCGGCCTTGAGCTCCTGGGCCACGCGGCTGGCCAGGGTGCGGGCGGCGATACGTCGGGGCTGGGTGTGGCCGATACGCCCAGCCACACCGCGGCCCAGGTCCAGGCACAGCTTGGGGAGCTGGGTGGACTTGCCCGAGCCCGTCTCCCCGCACAGGATCACGACCTGATGGGCGGCGATCAGGGCCGCGATCTCCTCGCGCCGCTCGCTCACCGGCAGTTCCGGCGGGTATTGGATCTCCGCCGGGACCCAGGCACGGCGCCGCTCCAGGATGCCCTGGGACTCGCGCACGGCGGCCCACAGCTTGATCAGCCCCTGGTCGAAGGGCTGACCCTGACGGGCGCGGGAGCGCAAGCCCCGGACGCGGCGTGCGAAGGTGTCGCGGTCGCGCAGCAGGCAGGCTTCGATCTCGGCGGCGGAAGGGAAGGCGTCGGTGGTCAAGGCTGGCGTTGGGGCTGGTGGGCGGGCCGGGGAAGGGCGGCATTCTAGCCTCTACGCGGCCTCGGCCAACGGCGGCGGAACCAACAGGGCCTGGCCGCGAGCGACCCCGTCAGGTCGATCAGCGTAGAGACGGCAGTTGGTCGGCTTGAGGGGTCTCTTCCGCTGGGGGCTGCGACCACAGGCAGGCGCCGCCGGCAGTGAGGGCGGCGAGGCGTGCCTGGTGGGCGACGATCTCGTCCGCAGTGGCCCGCACCACGCGCAGGGGGGGGCGGTCGGCGGGGAGGCGGTGCGGGGCGATCCGCACCAGGCTGGCGCCTGGGCTGTCCACCTGACCGCCGAGGTGCAGGCTGACCTGGCCGCCCGTCATGGCCAGATAAACGTCGGCCAGGATCTCGGCGTCGAGTAGTGCCCCGTGCCGGTCGCGGTGGGAGTTGTCCACCGCATAGCGTTTGCACAGGGCGTCGAGGTTGTTGCGCTGCCCGGGATGGAGGTTGCGGGCCATGGCCAGGGTATCGGTGACCTGGCACAGGTCGGCGATGCGCGGCGCCTGCGGGCGCCACTTTGCCAGTTCGTGGTCGAGGAAGCCCAGGTCGAAGGCGGCATTGTGGATGATCAGCTCGGCGCCCTGTATGTAGGTCAGGAAGTCTTCGGCAACCTCGGCGAAGCGCGGCTTGTCGCGCAGGAACTCGCTGGTGATGCCATGGACCTCCACCGCCCCGGGGTCGATCTCGCGGTCGGGCTGGAGATATTGGTGGAAGGTGTTACGGGTGAGGCGGCGATCGATGACTTCGACGCAGCCGATCTCGATGATGCGGTGGCCTTCCTTGGGATCGAGGCCGGTGGTCTCGGTGTCGAGGACGATCTGTCGCATGGTGCCTCCTAGCGCGGTATGCCCTGATTGGCGAGCTGGTCGGCGCGCTCGTTCTCGCGGTGCCCGGTGTGGCCCTTGACCCAGTGCCAGGCGATGCTGTGCCCGGCAAGAGCCAGATCCAGCCGCTCCCACAGGTCGCGATTCTTGACCGGCTCGCGGCTGGCGGTGCGCCAGCCGTTGCGTTTCCACCCCTTCATCCACTCGGTCACGCCGCGCTTGACGTACTGGGAGTCGGTGGTGATTTTGACCTGGGTCGGGCGTTTAAGGGCCTCCAGGGCCATGATGACCCCCATCAACTCCATGCGGTTGTTGGTGGTGGCCCGCTCACCGCCGCACAACTCCTTCTCGGCGTCGCCGTAGCGCAGCAGGGCACCCCAGCCGCCGGGGCCAGGGTTGCCCTTGCAGGCGCCGTCGGTGAAGACCTCTACGGTTTGGGTCGCGGCGGGTCTTGGTACAGCCGGTCGGTTTGCCTCAGGCATGGCCCCATCAGGCATGGCCACCCTCCCGCGTGGTCGGTTCCACGGTCCCCGGCGCCAGGAGGGTCCGGCGCTGGGCCCAGGAGGGGCGAAGCGGAGTCAGGGTGGAGACGCGCTTGACGGCACGGATGACATAGACCCCCCCAAGGACGGGCCAGAAGCGGGCCCCGAGGGTGTCCATCAGGGGTGTCCCACGGTGGCGCACAGTGCGCCGCCAGGGTGGGCGAAAGACGAGCATTTCCTCTGCCTCCACGTCGAATCCAAGCAGGGTCAGCCAGTCGCGCACCCGAAAGGGTGTGAGATAACAGCCGCACCAGGGCATCCTGCCGCGGCGCTGACCCATCAGTCCCCAGGCGCCCCACAGGCTCATGGCGTTGAACCCTACCACCACCACCCGCCCCTCGGGGATCAGCACGCGCTCGACCTCGCGCAGGGCCGCCTGGGGGTCGCCCAAGAAGTCGAGGGTGTGCGGCAGCAGAACGGCGTCCACGCTGTCGGAGGCGATGGGCAGCCGGGCCGGCTCCGCGGCAGCCTGGAACCCAGGGATTTGCGGTCGCGCCGCCGCGGGGACCTGGATGCGGTGGCGGATGCGTCCTTCGCCAACGTTGCCATTGAAGACTCCTGCGATGCCTAGTTGGAGCAGGTAATAACCGATCACGCCATCGAGTTGCCGCTCCACCGCCGCCGCCTCGGCCCCGGCCACCTCCGCGCCCAGGGGTGTGGCGTACCAGTCCTCCAGCAGCGACAGTGGGGCACCGGGCCCCGGGCAGCCGGTCATGTTGCCTGTCCCCTGGTCTGGCGCAGACCGATCGCCCGCCGCCCACGGCTGGCAAAGCCGTGGCGCTTTGGGTATAGTCCAGGACAGAAGTTTATGAAAATAATGACTTTCTCCTCGTCCTAACCTAGGGGTGCGATGCCAATGCCACTGCCGACCCGCACCATGAGCCTGGCCCCGGCACCTACTGTCCTGCTGCTGGCTGCCAGCCTCCTTTCCGGTTGTTCCAGCCAGACCCCACGCCCCGACCTGGCGGATCGGTACGATTCCAACGGGGTTTCCGCCCGGGCCTATGGCTATGTCCGGCCGGCGCCGGATGTGCAGATCCGGGTGCGCGGGCCCGAGCCTCGCGGCAGGCGCTCGCCCCCTGTTGAAGACCTTGGGCCCATCGGGGCAGGCGGCGGTTCCGGCGATCTGTGGGACCGCGTCCGTGGGCAAATGGCCCTGGATAATCCGAACAACTCGCGGGTGGACGGCCGGGTGCGTGCCCTCCAGGCGCAGCCGGATTATCTCACACGCCTGTCGCGGCGGGCGCAACCCTATCTACACATGATTGTGCGTGAGATCGAGCAGCGCGGCATGCCTATGGAGTTGGCCCTGCTGCCGGAGATCGAGAGCGGTTACAACCCGCGCGCCATCTCCCCCAAGGCCGCCTCAGGGATGTGGCAGTTCATCCCCTCCACCGGGGTCCACATGGGGCTGGCGCAGAACGATTGGTATGACGGGCGCAACGATATCGTGGCCTCTACCCGTGCCGCCCTGGGCTACCTCGACATCTTGCGTAAGGACTTGGGTGGGGACTGGACCCTGGCCATCGCCGCCTACAACTGCGGCCCGGAGCGGGTCCGCTCGGCCCAGCAGGCCAACCGTGCCCAGGGCAAGCCGACGGACTTCTGGTCCCTGGACCTGCCGGCGGAGACGCAAGCCTATGTCCCGCAGCTCCTGGCCGTCGCCCGCGTGGTGGCCGCCCCGACGCGCCACGGCCTGGCCATGCCCAAGGTCGCGGACCGCCCGGCCCTGGAACTGGTCCATGCCGGGAGCCAGATCGACCTGAGCCAGGCGGCGCGTCTGGCGGGCTTGAGCCCCAGCGACATCGGCAATCTCAACCCTGGGCTCAAGCAGGGTAAGACCCAGCCTAGCGGACCCCATACCGTGCTGGTCCCCGCCGGGGCCGGGCAGCCCTTGCGGCTGCGCCTGGCCGGGGCAAGCTCGGCCCCGGTGGCCCGTTCGGCAGTGGCCGTGACGGTGGCGGAGGGCAACCGCTACCGGGTGCGCAAGGGCGAGGACCTCGCCGCCGTCGCCCGTCGGTTCGGCGTGACCACCGCCGACCTGCGTGCCAGCAATGGGCTCAAGTCCAACAAGGTCGCCGCCGGGACCCGCCTCGCCATCCCCGCGGGTACGGCCCCCGCCCAAGGTGGGGGCCTGGACGCGGGCCTGGTGTATGTCGTCAAGAGTGGCGATACCTTGGCCAGCGTTGCCCGCGCCCACAAGGTTAATCGCGAGGATCTGGCCAACTGGAATGGTATGGGTACCAACGAGCCCTTGCTCCCGGGGCAGCGGTTGCGCGTTGGCGCCGGCGATAGCCTTCAGGGTCGCGGTGGGCGCTCTACTTCCTGAGCCCCATGGACACCTGTTGGCGAGGGTAAAGACCCGAAGGTCCCAGGCTTGACCAGGCCCAGGCCGGCCCCAAACTCCGCCGACATCTTGTCAACGAGCCCGCGAGGCAGAGTAGGAGATGGAGCCCATCACCCTGGAACTGGAGGCGGCCAACCCAGGGGTCGCCCCCGAGACCCCCGAAGCCGAGCCCGAGCGCCAATGGCTGGAGCGCACCGAGCCGCGAGGCATGGCCGCCCTACGATTGGACCTGCACTGGGCCTCCGCCATCGCCCGCCACACGGATAGCCTCCATGTCGGGCGCGTGAACCTGTGGCGGGACTTGTTCCCGCCGGTCTTGGAGGCAGAGGTCATAGGTCGGCCCGTAGGCCATCGTGCCTCCCACAGTTTTGCACCGGGTGAGCTGATCCCCGCCGCCCGGTCGGAACTGGTGCCGCGGTTGCGCAGCGCCCAGTTCAACCGCCGCTTCTCAGGACGGAGTCGCATCGAGCCCCGAGTGGGGCGCTTTTACCCGAGGGGCATCCTTGAAGGGGTGTCTGGGGTCTTCAGCGCCGACCGCCAGCCCTGCCGTGTGGTCGAGTCCGGTGCCGAGGCACTGGTGGTGGATCTCAACCACCCCCTGGCGGATATCCCACTGCGCCTGGACCTGACCATCGCCGCCGCCTGGACTCAAAGCGACCAGCGCGGGGGGCGCTGCAACGATGTCGGCGATCTGGTCACCGCCGGGGGCCCGGGGATGCAGGCCCGGTGGCGCGAGATCCCCACCGACTTCTGGTCCGACGGACCCCTTTACGCCCAGGACTCGCGCCCGGATGCCGATTTCTATGACCGCCCGCGCCTGGTGGACCACATCGACCGCACCGCGATCGCCGAGATTTCGGCCCTGTACGGGCGGCTGATTCCGGCCGGGGGGCGCATTCTCGACCTCATGGCGAGTTGGCACTCGCATCTGCCGGAGCGGCTCGACCCGGTGTCCGTCACCGGGCTCGGCATGAATCGGGAGGAGCTCGACGCCAATCCGGCGTTGCGGGAGCGCCTGGTGCAGGACCTCAACCAGGACCCGCAACTGCCCTTCCTCGATGGGGCCTTCGACGCCGTGGTGTGCACCGTCTCGGTGGAGTACCTGACGAGCCCCTTTGCCGTGTTTCGTGAGGTCGCCCGGGTGCTGCGCCCGGGTGGGCGCTTTGTCGTTACCATCTCCAATCGCTGGTTCCCGACTAAGGCCATCTGGCTCTGGGGAGGGGCTCCACGAGTTCGAGCGTCCGGGGTTGGTGCTGGAGTACTTCCTGGAGTCCGGCCTGTTCACCGCACTGGAGACCTGGTCCCTGCGTGGTCTGCCCCGTCCGCCGGACGACAAGTACGCCGACCGGCTGGCCCAGTCGGACCCGGTCTACGCCGTGTGGGGCGAGCGGGGAGCGCAATGAAGCCAAGG
Organism: uncultured Gammaproteobacteria bacterium; assembly: GCA_963802205.1. Taxonomy (GTDB): domain Bacteria; phylum Pseudomonadota; class Gammaproteobacteria; order Chromatiales; family Chromatiaceae; genus DYRB01. The sequence goes on from CAWDHW010000032.1 coordinate 235,336, forward strand.
ATGCGTATCGGCCGCAAAGGTACGCAACTACGTCAGTCGGTTAGTTTGAGTCTACAAGACATCCGCAGGGTGAGCCTGGCACCAAAGGCAGGCAGGCCCTTGTTTATTTGCGGCCGAACCGCTTTTTTCCGGATGATCGGAGTTCCTCAGGGGACGATCTCGATGGGAGTCCCGTCGGAGGTGAGGCGCCAGATCTCTTCGATGTCCGGGTTGGTCACGGCGATACAGCCGGCCGTCCAGTCCATCCCGGTGAGAATGTCCCGCAGGTCGCGTGCGGGACCGCCGGTGGGATAGCCGTGGATCATGATCTGGCCGCCCGGCGCGACGCCGCGCCGGGCGGCTTCCTCGCGGTCCCTCATGCTGGGGTAGGAGACGTGCAGGGCCTTGTAGAACCGGCTGCCCGGATTGCGCCCGTCGATGTAGTAGAGCCCCTCGGGGGTGCGGTTGTCCCCTTGGCGCTCCTTGTGCCCCTTGGGGCTGCTGCCCAGCGAAACGCGGTAGGTGCGGATCGGCTCGCCATTCTTGAGCAGGTAGAGCTTGCGCTCGGACTTCTTGACCAGGATCTTGTCTGCCGGGCTGTTGACGTTGACCTGAACCTTGTTCTTCTGGCTGGTGGAGGAGCAGCCAGAAAGCCCGGCCAGGGTCAGTCCGAGGGTCAGCCCAAGGGGGGCCGCCAGTCCGAGAACCCGGAGCAGACCGCGGCCAAACCGCTTTGGAACTCTGTGTTGTGACAGCATCATCGAGGCCCTACCTGGTGGAAAGCTACATTCCGGGTAATGGTATTGTAGCCCAAGGGCCCCTGCCATCGCCAGGCATTTAAAAAAATTTCTCCATATATTCAATGGGGGCCGACGTAGGGTTAGTGCGGTTCCTGAGGTTCCTGCCAGGCCTGATGTCCAGCGGCGTCGGTTGGGCTGCATCGACGTCCCAAATCGGCCGGGGTTTGCGGTATCCTTCGTCGCCTTTTGACGCCCGCGGCGGGCGTCCCTCCCGATTCATTTAAGTGCGACTGACCGGTCTGGTGCTATCGGTCTGCGCCCTTGCGAAGCAGCACGAGTCTCATGAAGCAACAGGTCAAGGCCCTCCTCGCCGCCGCGCTGGCGCGGCTCGCTGACGCCGGCGTGCTCCCTTCCGACGCGACCGTCCAGGCCGCTGCCAAGGATCCTCAAGTCGAGCGCACGCGGGATCAAAGCCACGGGGATTTCTCCAGCAACGTCGCCATGGTTCTGGCCAAGCTGGCCCGAAGCAGGCCGCGGGAGTTAGCCGAGCGCATCGTCGCCGAGTTGCCCGCCTCGCCGATCCTGGCGCGTGCCGAGGTCGCCGGGCCCGGCTTCATCAATTTCCGCCTCGCCCCTGGGGCCTACCTTAGCCTGGTCCCGCAGATTCTGACCGCAGGTCACGCCTATGGGCGCAGCCAGGTGGGGGTCGGTCGGCGGGTCCAGGTGGAGTTCGTCTCCGCCAATCCCACCGGGCCCCTGCATGTGGGTCATGGGCGCGGGGCGGCCTACGGGGCCGTGGTGGCCGATCTCCTGGCCGCGGTGGGCTTCGAGGTCCATCGCGAGTACTACGTCAATGACGCGGGTCGCCAGATGGACATCCTGGCCGCCTCGGTGTGGCTGCGTTATCTGGAACTGGCGGGGGAGGTGCTCGACTTCCCCAGCAATGGCTACAAGGGCGATTACGTCTGGGACATCGCGGCCACACTGCACCGGGAGCACGGCGACGCCTACCGCTGCCCGGCGGAGGAGGTCTTCCGAGGTATCTCCCTGGATGCACCCGCCGGGGGTGACAAGGAGACCCACATCGACGGCGTCATTGCCGCCGCCAAGCGCCTGCTCGGCGATAACCGCTACCGCTACGTCTTCGAGCTGGGGCTCAACACCATCCTCGATGATATCCGCGATGACCTGGCCTTGTTCGGTACGACCTACGAGCAGTGGTTCTCGGAGCGTTCCCTGACGGAGGGTGGGGCGGTGAATCGCGCCCTGGACCGCCTGCGCCACAGCGGCTACGCCTACGAGAAGGACGGTGCCCTGTGGTTCCGTTCGACCGGGTTCGGCGACGAGAAGGACCGCGTCTTGGTGCGCGAGAATGGCCAATCGACGTATTTCGCTTCGGATGTTGCCTACCACATGGACAAGTTCGATCGTGGCTTCGACCGCATCATCGACATTTGGGGGGCGGATCACCACGGCTATGTGCCGCGGGTCAAGGCGGCCCTCCAGGCCTTGGGGGAGGACCCCGACCGGCTCGACGTTCTGCTGGTGCAGTTCGCCATCCTCTACCGGGGCGGCGAGAAGGCGCAGATGTCCACCCGGTCCGGGGAGTTCGTCACGCTCCGCGAGCTGCGCAAGGAGGTCGGGTGCGACGCCGCACGGTTCTTCTACGTTTTGCGTCGTTGCGAGCAGCACATGGACTTCGACCTGGATCTGGCGAAGTCTCAGTCCGCCGACAATCCGGTCTACTATGTGCAGTATGCCCATGCCCGGGTGTGCAGCGTCTTGCGCCAGGCGGCGGACAAGGGGATAGCGCTGGACCCCAGCCCTGGCGACACCCACCTTGATCGGCTGACCGAAGGCCACGAGCGGGCCCTGTTACAGGAGCTGGCCCGTTACCCGGACGTGGTCGAGAGCGCCGCCCTGAGCGAGGAGCCGCACCAGGTCGCGAACTACCTGCGCGATTTGGCCAACGGCCTGCACACCTACTACAACGCCCACCAGTTTCTGGTCCCCGATGCCGCCCTGCGCGATGCTCGCATCAAGCTGATCCTGGCGGTGCGGGTGGTCTTGCAGAACGGGCTGGGACTCCTGGGGGTCTCGGCCCCGGAGACCATGTGATATGACCGTCGATTACAAACCCCGTCCGCCCAGCCCCAAACCTCGGCGCCGTGGTGGGGGTTCCTGCGGCTTCTGGTTCGTCTTTGGGGCCGTCCTGGGCGGCTTCGGTGTGGGCCTTTTCCTGATGCTGCGCACACCCATCCAGGCCCCTCCCGAGGCGGTCGCAGCCGCCGCTGCCGCCAAGGGGGAGAAGGCGGAGGCATCAAGGAACGCGGTGCCGACGCGCTTCTCGTTCCACGACATACTCCCGGAACTGGAGGTGGTCGTCTCCGACAACGAGCTGAACAAGCCTGATCCGAAGCAGCCGGAGGACAAGAAGGTCGAGGCGGCCAAGAAGCCGGAGGACAAGAAGACCGAGGTGGCCAAGAAGCCCGAGGACAAGAAGGCGGACGCTGCCAAGACCGAGCCACCCAAACCCGCGGCGGATGCAGCGACCGGCTCTTACATGCTCCAGGTCGCCTCACTGCGCACCGCCGCCGACGCCGACCGGCTCAAGGCTCAGCTCGCCATGCAGGGGATTCAGGTCAAGGTGCAGACCGTGACAGTGAACGGCAAAGACACCTATCACCGTCTCCAGGCCGGGCCATTTCAGGGTAAGCAGGCGGTCAACGATGCCCGCAGTCAGCTCAAGACCAAGGGGATGGACGCGCTGCCAATCAAGCTGAAGTAGGGGGAAGGGGATAGCGAAGAAGTGGAGCGTGAGCGGCGGCCTTCGTCTTTGCTTCTTAACGATCCACTTGCTACCGGGTCCCGAACACCACGATGGTCTTGCCGGCCGCGCTAATCAGCCCCTGCTCCTCCAGATTCTTAAGTACCCGGCCGGCCATCTCCCGGGAGCATCCGACGATGCGTCCGATCTCCTGGCGGGTGACGCGGATCTGCATCCCGTCCGGGTGGGTCATGGCGTCGGGTTGTCTGCAAAGATCCAACAGGGTCCCCGCGATGCGTCCGGCGACATCCAGGAAGGCCAGATGTCCCGCCTTGCGGCTGGTATGGCGCAGACGCACGGACAATTGGTGTCCCACCGCAAACAGAAAGCCCTTGGTGTGCTCCTTCAACTCGTTGTCCAACAACCGGTCCAGGCGCGCGTAGGTGATTTCTGCGACGCGGCACTTGATGCGGGTGCGGATGACCACGGTGCGGGTCCTCTGGGGCATGAAAAGCCCCATCTCTCCAATGAATTCCCCTTTGTTGATGTAGGCGAGCAGTAGCTCCCGTTTGTCGTCGTCATTGATGAACGCCGCCACCGACCCCTCGACCAGGTAGTAGAGACTTGCTGCGGGCTCGCCCTGGCGGATGAAGTCCACATTCTTCTCATAGGTTTTGATGTGGCAATACGAGAGAAATGGGCGCAGCCAAGTGGGCTCTGGCACTGGGGGCTTGATGGGTTCCATGGCAATTTTTGTCGTGACGAAGAGATGCCTGATTCTAGCAGACTGCCCCACGTGCGCTGCCGCCGCCGATGGCCTGTGGTGGGCCCCGCCGTCGGACCCCTTCGATCCCCAGGGCGGCGGCCAAGCTCCTGTTAAAGGCCAACTGTGGTAGGCTCGCGAGTCAGACTCGGGTACCGGAGTCCGGGACCGGGCGGGCCTGCCCGTCGGCCCCTAAACTGGCCGGAGGCCGCCCATAGCCGCGGAGGCGAAGCGATGAAGGCGCGTGTCAAGTGGATCGAAGGGGCCGCAATGCTGGGTGAGGCCGGCAGCGGGCACGGGGTGGTGATGGACGGGCCACCGGAATTCGGCGGCCGTAATCTTGGCGTGCGTCCCATGGAGATGTTGCTCCTGGGGATGGGTGGCTGCACACAATTCGATGTGCTCTTGATCCTGCGCAAGGCCCGCCAGGAAGTCACGGACTGCGTGGTGGAGTTGGAGGCCGAGCGCGCCGAGATCGACCCCAAGGTCTTCACACGCATCCATGCCCACTTCATCCTTACCGGCAAGGCCCTTAGTGAGAAGCAGGTGGAGCGGGCCATCAAGCTTAGCGCCGAGAAGTTCTGCTCCGCCTCCATCATGCTCGGCGCTATGGCGACCATCACCCACGACTACGAGATCCGCGATATTTGACCCGATCGCGGCCCAGGACCACGGCCGATCCACGCGCGCCCTTCGATCATGACTGCGAGAATCCCGATGCCTGAGGCGGCCGCCGCTTTCGATTCCCTGGCGGCGGACTTTTTTTCGGTCTGGTTTCGTTTCCACCCGGACCTGGCTGTCGAGGCCGGCGTCACCGGTTTCAGCCGCCTGCTGCCGACCCAGGACGACGATGAGCAGGCGGCACTGGCCGCCTGGCTGGAGTCACTCATCGTCGCCCTGGAGGAGATCGACTTCGACGCCCTGGATCCAGAGCGTCAGATCGATCTGGAGCTGATGTTCGCCGCCGCGCGGGTGGAGCACTGCGAACTGCATCAGCGCGACTGGCGCCAACGCGATCCCCTACGATTCCTGCCCACCGGTGAGATCTATCGTCTGACCCTGGCCCCGCCCGAGGACCTGCGCGGGGTTGTGGTGGATGTCTTGAGCGGCATCCCGCAACACCTTCGCCTGGCGCAGACCCGGCTCGTCCCGGGTGCCCGCTTGGTGGCCCCGGAACTGGCGGTGGCCGCCATCGAAGAGGCCGAGAAGGGGCGTTGTTACCTGCGCGAGCTGGCCCAAAGCCCCTGGTTACGCAAGCAATGCCATGGCTGGAGCCAGATCGACAGCCTGGCCGACGAGGCTTGCATGTCCATGGTGGGGTTCGCCGAGGTCCTGCGCCAGGATGTCTGCCCCCAGGCCGCTGGGCCCCTGGGTTGTGGCCTCAAACACCTGCGTCTGTTGCTGCGCCATCGCCATTTTATGGACTGCGACCCCATGGTCGGCTGCGGCGTGCTGGATCGTGCCCTGGCGGAGACCGAGGCCCACCTGGACGAGCTGTGTGCCACCCTCGGGATTGATCCACAGCAGGCCCCGCAGCGTCTGGACGCCGTCGCGGTGGACGGGCGCACTCGCCTGGAGAGCTATCATGCCGAGTGCCAACGCCTCCACGAGACCCTCAAACGCACCGGCCTGGTGACCTTGCCACATGCGCCCCTGCATATCAGCGAGCGCCCGGACTGCCCGCGCCCACACCGGTTCGGTGCGGATTATGTTCCCGCATGGGACGGTGCGTGCAGCGGGACCCTGTTCCTCGCCAGCCAGGACCCTGGTGCCGAGGTCCCACCGGACGCCTTGGCGCGGGTGCGTGGGCGTTGCCTGTCGCGGACCTGGGGCGGCGCCCATCTGCTGACGTTTGCCGGCGGCGAGACGGCTCGGCGCCTGCCGCGGCGCCTGGCAGCCGGCAGTTCCTTGACCCGCGGCTGGGACCTCTACCTGCGCGAGCGCCTGGGGGCGGGGGAGGGCTATGGGGCTTCACCGGAGGAGCGCCTCCACGGCCTGCTGCATCGCCGCGCCCTGATCTTGACCGCCCGGCTCGATTTGGACCTCCACACCGGGCAGATCCGCGAGTCGGAGCTGCGCCAGCGCCTGGCGATGGACCCGAGCGCGGATGCCTCCCGCCTGGTGAGGCTGGCGCAGGCCCCCGGGGACGCCCTGGCCGGAGTGCTGGGTTGGTGCATGATCCGCGAGGCAAGGCGTCTCATGGAGCAGTGGCAGGGCAGCGGCTTCTCCGAGCGCGCCTTCCATGATCGTCTGGTGGGCCACGGTCCCATCCCCGTGCCGCTCATCCTGCGGCACGAATTGGGTGCCGACCGCTGGGACGAGGTCCGCGGGGCCGTGCTCGGCTAAACCCTCTAGGTCGGCTCTCAAGGAGATCCGGATGCCGGACACCCTCAAAAAACTCAGGTTGCACGGGTTCAATAACCTGACCAAGACCCTGAGCTTCAACATCTACGATATCTGCTACGCGGAGTCGGCGCAGCAGCGTGCGGCCTACATCGACTATATCGACGACGCCTACAACGCGAAACGCCTCACCGGCATCCTCACGGATGTGGCCAACATCATCGGGGCCACCATCCTCAACATCGCCCACCAGGACTATGACCCCCAAGGAGCCTCGGTGACCATGTTGATCTCAGAGGAGGAGATCAGCGCGGGGCACATTTCCAACAAGACCTACCCCGGTCCATTGCCGGAGGCAGTGGTGGGGCACCTCGACAAGAGCCACATCACGGTACATACCTATCCGGAGTCCAATGCCAGCGGGATCAGTACCTTTCGTGCCGACATCGATGTGTCCACCTGCGGGCGCATCTCGCCCCTGCGTGCCCTCAACTACCTGATCCACAGCTTCGAGTCGGACATCGTCATCCTCGACTACCGGGTGCGCGGCTTCACCCGCGACGTGGCCGGGCGCAAGCATTTCATCGACCACAACATCAGCTCGATCCAGAATTATCTCTCCCGCGACACCAAGGAGCGCTACCAGGCGGTAGACGTAAACGTCTATCAGGAAAATACGTTCCACACCAAAATGGCCATTAAGGAGTTCCGCCTCGACGACTACCTCTTCTGCGTCGAGGAGAAGGACCTGGAGGAGCGGGAGCGGCGGCGCATCCACAAACTGGTGCGGCGCGAAGTGGCGGAGATCTTCTACGGGCGCAACCTGGCGCGGAATCTGGAGTTCTGACGGCCTTTTCTTCCAAGTCCTAAGGGTATGTCTGCGTTAGGTGGTGGCAGGCGCCAACCTGCGGAATCCTGGCGATATCACTCCTTCTGCTCTTCCCTTATTGAAGGGTGAGGATAGGATCGATCGCGGGCTGGCTGGGTGCCTGGAGACCCACATGGCCGGCGCCCGCCATGGTTTCACCGTCCGTCCAGCAACCCGTGGATACGGCGCCGGTCCGGCTTGCCGGAGGCCAGCCGTGGCAGTGCCTCCAGGCGCAGCAGTAGGCGCGGTCGCTCTGGACTTGGCAGGAGCCCGCGGCACCAGTCCGCCAGCTCAGCCTCCGATGCCTCGCCCACATAGGCCGCGGCCAGGCGCCCGCCCCAGGTCGGGTCCGCCAGACTCACCACCACGGCCTCCCTGACCCCGGGCGCGGCCAGCAACCGCGCTGCCACAAGATCCGGATAGACCTGGACCCCGCCGATCACCAGGGCCCCATCCGCCCGGCCTAGCACACGCAACTCCCCCGTCTGTGTGCGGCAGGCCAGGTCCGCCGTGGTCAGCCAGCCATCCGCCAGACCCAGTCCCTTGGCTCGGTCCGGGTTGGCGTAGCCTGCCATCACCAGTTCACCCTTTAGCCTCAGGGGACGGGTCTGCGCAAAGCAGGCGGGGCAGTCCAGGGTTAGTCCAGGCAATGGGAACCCCACGACTCCGGTCACTGGCGGCTCCGACAGAATGCCGGAGGTGGCGATCTGGGAGCCGGTCTCGGTCATCCCGTAGGTCAGGCGCAGGGCCCATCCCGCCGCTAGGGCGCGCCGGGCCAAGGCGTCCCCCAGCCCCTGACCGCCGATGAGGGCCACCCGCAGGGATGCCGGGGGAGTGGCGCCTATGTCCAGCAGCCGGGAGAGCATGGGCGGGACCAGGGAGATGTGGGTGACGGGGTAATGGTGCATCGCCGCTGCCACGGCGCTCGCATCGAAGCCGGGGTGCAGCAGGACCCCAGCCCCGGCCAGGGCGCAGCGGTAGGCAATGGCCAGGCCGCCGATGTGATGGCGCGGCAGGCAGCACAGCCAGAGGTCCCCCGGGCCCAGACCCAGGCGGGCGTTGACCTGGGCGGAGGAGGCCAGGACATTGGCCTGGGTGAGCATGACCGCCTTCGGGTTTGCGCTGGTGCCGCTGGTGGCGATGACCAGGGCGAGGGGATCTCCTGACCAGTCGGCGGGGTTCGCGGGGCCTGGCGTCAGGCGGTTCAGGTGCCCCGGATGGCCAGGGGACCAGGCCCACTCGGCCGAGGTCAGTGCGACCAACCCATGCTTTGGCTCCGGCGCCAACCCGTGGGGCACGGGCAACAGGGCCGCTCCAAGCCGGGCCAGGGCGTGCTGCATGACGATCAGGTCCAGGCCATGGTCCTCTGCCACCAGCACCAGCTCTCCGGGTGCCAGCCCGAGAGCCCGGAGCCGGTCCACCCGTACCGCCACGGTCTCGGCCAGGCGGGCGTGGTCCCAGGTCGCGGTGGCGGTCACTACCGCGCACCCGCTTCCAGCATGCGAGGGGGCAGCGGCGAAGGGCGCTGCGGTCACGCCGCTGCCCCTTGTCGCACCGCCTGGTCCAGTGCCGGTGGCCCAAGCCCCGCGCCCTGGCTGGTCCCGCGGCGGTGCAGTTCGGCCTCGATGCCGTTGAGCACGATCCACTTCCTGGCGCACCAGGCCGGGGCCAGCAGGATCTCCGGCGAGGCGGTCCCGGTGAGGCGGTGATAGACCACCCGCGCCGGGGTCTGCTCCACCATGTCCGCGGCAATGGCGATATAGGCGTCCAGGGACAGGGGCTGGTAGTCCCCCCGGCGCCAGTCGTTGGCGAGCCGGGTCCCCCGCACTACATGCAGCGGGTGGAGCTTTAGCCCATCGACCCCCAGGTCCAGGACCCGGTCGAGGCTCATCAGGGCCTCGCGCCCACCCTCCCCGGGGAGTCCGACGATCAGGTGGGTACACACAGGCAGGCCGCGGGAGCGGGCCGCCCGCACTGCTTGGCGGTATTCCGCAAAGCCGTGGCCGCGGTTGACCCGCTTCAGGGTCGCGTCGAAGGCCGATTGCAGCCCCAGCTCCAGCCACACCTCATGGCCCTGGTCCCGCAGCCCCGCCAGCAGATCCAGCACCGCGCTTGGGCAGCAGTCCGGGCGCGTCCCCACCGAAAGCCCGGCGACGTCCGGTTCGGCCAGGGCCTCGCGGTAGATGGCCTCAAGGTCGGCCAGGTCCCCATAGGTGTTGGTGTAGGCCTGGAAGTAGGCGAGGTAGCGCCGCGCCCCGGTGCGCTTCAGGATGACCCGTCGCCCCGCCTCGATCTGCTCCACCACCGGCGGGGGCCGCCGTGCATTGGGGTTGAAGGAAGCGTTGTTGCAGAAGGTGCAGCCGCCGTGCCCTTTGGAGCCGTCGCGATTGGGACAGGACAGGCCGGCGTTGATGGCGACCTTATGCACCCGCTCGCCATAGCGGCGCTTGAGGTCGCTGCCGAAGGTGTTGACCAGGTCCGATAGGGCCATGGCCCCCCCAGGGTTAAGGGAGCCCCGTGGTGGGACTCCGGTGCGAAAGCGACACCGTGGCACGGAGCGCCTCGCGCTGTCATTGACTCGGGTCAACGGTGCCCGGTTGGCGACCGTTGGGATTGCACACAGAGTCGGTGCATCCCCCTGTGGATAGCCTGTGATCAGGTGGGACCCAAACCCCACGCATCAGGTGCTTGCAGGGGCTGGCTGAAGTTTGGCCAGAAGCGGGCCGCTCCCTCGGCAGGGGGCGCGGCAAGACGGGGTGAAGATCCCTGAACGGCGGTCGTCGGGCCGGGCCGGTTGGTGACAAACACTGGACGCATCTATATACTTCCGCGGCTTCTGGCTGAGTGGCAGAGTGGTCATGCAGCGGCCTGCAAAGCCGTGTACCTCGGTTCGATTCCGGGCTCAGCCTCCACCTTCCTCCATCCGCGGGGCCCCTGTCCTCCCCGCCGCCTTTAGAGCCCCCGCGTCCGCGGTGCCAGGCCAAGACCCCAGCCCTACGCCGCCCGGGTGGCGAAATTGGTAGACGCAAGGGACTTAAAATCCCTCGGCTTCGGCCATGCGGGTTCGATTCCCGCCCCGGGCACCAAGCAGTCACCAACACGGCATATTCGTAGACGATGGTGTCATCGGTGACTTCGGCAAAGGTCCGACGCCATCGTTCAGAGTGGCTCTCATCGACCCTGGCCAGATCGGCTTTGACCTGGCGGCGCAACACGATGGTCCGGCGTGCGCGCTCCGCACTGGCCCCCAATCACCCCGACGCCCCGTCGAAAAAGGTGGAAACATCAACGTCCGGTCAGGGCCTGTACCGGGTCCAGGCGTGCCGCCCGCAGGGCCGGCAGCGACCCGAAGACAAGCCCGGCCCCGAGGGAGACCGCCGCGGACGCCAGCGGGGCCCAGAGCGGGACTACCAGACGGAAGCTGCTGAACCAGCCGTTGAGCAGATGCACGGCCACGAAGGCCAGGGCCAGCCCTACCAGGGTCCCGCCCCCCGCGAGCAGCAGGGCCTCGGTGAGAAACAGGGCGCGGACCTGGCCTCTGGCCGCCCCTAGGGCCTTGAGCAGCCCGACCTCGGGGGTGCGTTGGGCCACCGAGACCAGCATCACGTTCATGATCAGGACGCCAGCCACCGCCAGGCTAATGGCCCCGATCCCCGCCACCGCCAGGGTCAGGGCCTTGAGGACCTTGTCGAAGGTGGCAAGTACGGCATCCTGGGTGATGACGGTGACGTCGTCCTCCCCCTCGTGACGGTCGCGGATGATGGCCCGAACCGCCGTCTGGGCCCGGGTCAGGGCCTCGCGGTCGCGGGTCTCGGCGAGGATGCGAAAGAGCCCGGGGCTGTTGAACAGGGCCTGGGCAGAGGCCACCGGAATGATCGCCAGGTCGTCGAGGGTCTCCCCCAGGGACTGCCCGGAACTGGCCAGGATGCCCACCACACGGAAGCGCCACTGACCGATGCGGACCCACTCCCCAACGGCCTGGCGCTGGCCGAACAACTCCCGGGCCAGGGTCTGGCCCAGTACGGCCACCCCTCGGGCGCGGTGCGGGTCGCCCGGTGGGAGGAAGTGCCCTTGGGCCAGGCTCAGGTGGCGCACCTCGAGGAAGTCGGCGGTGGAGCCCAGGATGTTGACCTCCCGCTCAAGGCCCCCGGCGGCGACAGGGGCCGAGCCGACCGCCAACGGTGCGATGCGGGTCACCCCCGGGGTCCGGGCCAGGGCCAGGGCGTCGTCCAGAGTCAGGTCCCGGGCGGTCTCCCCCAGCAGCGGCGGTGGGCCGCCGGTGGTCTCGTTACGCCCGGGGAAGATGATCAGGAGATGGGTCCCAAGCTGGGTGAACTCGTGCTCCACATAGGTGCGCGCCCCCTCTCCCAGGGCGCTCAACAGGACCACGGCCGCGCTGCCCAGGGCCACCGCCAGCAGGGTCAGCCAGGTCCGCGCCCTGTTGCTGGTCATGGCGGTCAGCGCAAAGCCCAGGGTGTCTCTCAGGCGCACAGGTCCTCCGCGATGGCACCATCCTCCATGCGGATGCGCCGCCGCGCCCGGGCGCCGAGCTGAGGGTCGTGGGTCACCAGGATCAGGGTCAGGCCGCGGGCGTTGAGCCCTTCCAGGGCCTGGATCACCTCAGCACCCGAGGCGCGGTCGAGATTGCCGGTGGGCTCGTCCGCCAGGATCAGGGCGGGGGCCATGACCGTCGCACGGGCAATGGCCACGCGCTGGCGCTGGCCGCCGGAGAGCTGGTCCGGGCGATGCAGGGCGCGGGGGCCGAGGCCCAAGGCGGCCAGGCTCGCCGCCACCCGCTCGCGGCGCTCTCGCGGCGCGATCCCGGCCAGCACCAGGGGCAAGGCGACGTTGTCCGCGGCGCTGAGGCGTGGAATCAGGTGGAAGGACTGGAAGATGAAGCCGATGCGCTCCCGGCGCAGGGCGGCGCGGTGCTCTTCCCCCAGGGTTGTGGTCTCGATCCCGGCCAGGGCATAGGTCCCGGCATCGGGGCGGTCGAGCAGACCGAGGATGTTGAGCAGGGTGCTCTTGCCGGACCCCGACGGGCCCATGATCGCCGCGTACTCCCCCGCCGCCAAGTGGAGATCGACCCCGCGCAGGGCCGCTACCGTCTGATCGCCGACCGGGAAGAGGCGCTCGATTCCGCGGAGCACAATCACTTGGACTGGCCCTTGGACTCGCTGGGGTCCTCTTCGGCCACCGCCGTCGCACCCGCAACCACACCGGTGCGGTCCAGGGACAGGACCACCAGATCCCCTTCGGCCAGGCCCGAGGTGACCTGGGTTTGCTCCCAATTGCTCACGCCCGTCTCGATGGCCTGGTCGCGCAGCTTGCCGGTGGCAGAGTCCAGGACCAAGACCCCGCCACCGGGACGCACCGCTGCGGTGGGGATGCGCAGGACGCCCTCGCGTCGCTCCACCAAGACCTCCACATCGGCGCTGTAGCCCGCCAGCAGCGTGGCCTCCCCGTCCGGCCTCCTCGGCCGCTGTTCCGGACGCGGCTCTACCTGCGCCATCTCTGGAGTCGTGCCGCTCGGGGGATTTCCCCTTTCCTGTGGATCGTCCTCGGGCTGCTCGGCGATCACCACTTCGACCTCCACGGTGCGCGCCTGCTTCGCCTGGTCCAGGACATAGGGGGCGATGCGCCGCACCGTGCCGAGGAAGACGCGCTTGCCGAAGGCGTCCAGGGTCACCCGGGTTTCCGCCCCCAGGCGGACCTTGGCCGCGTCCACCTCGTCGATGGGGGCCGAGATATAGAAGCAGGCATCGTCGATCAGGTCCACAGCAGGTGGGGTGGGGATGCCCGGGGGCGAGGGGGTGACGAACTCGTTGACCTCGCCGGAGACCTCCGCCACCACCCCAGCGAAGGGGGCGATCAACCGGGTTTTGGCCAGTTCAGCCTGGGCCACTGCGATTTTGGCCGCGCCGACCCGCGCGGTGGCTTGGGCCGCCTCGCAGTCTGCCCGCGCAGACTTGGCCCCGGTGATGGCGCGCTCCACAGCCTCCTCAGAGGCCATGCTGCGCTTGCTCAACTTGACCTGGCGGTCCGACTCACGCTCCGCGTTCTCGGCGTGGAGGCAAGCGGCCCTAGCCTTGGCCTCGCCGGCGTCGGCCTCGCGTTCGGCCAGGGTAACCTGGGCTCTAAGGTCACGGTTCCACAGCTCCAGCAGTAGGTCCCCGCTCTGGACCCGAGCCCCCTCGCGCACCGCCAGGGTGGCGATCTGACCGCCGATGCTGGGGGCCAGGCGGGCGCGGCGACAGGCCATAATGGTTCCGGCCCTGGTGTTGGCAACAGTCTCCTCCACCACCCCGACCCTTGCGGCCTGCACCCGCACCGCCACCGGCTGGGCCTGGTGAAGGTAGATCCAGGACAGCGCGCCAGTGGCGGTGAGGCCAAAGATGAGGGCGAGGCGGGTCAAGGGGCGCATGGTTGAGGCCTATCGGGGCGGCTGCGATCCGATTGTAGCGCCCTGCCATCCTCGTTTACCGATCACCCCTCAAATTGGATCCAAGATCGAGCAGGGTCCTGGCGACCTTGCCACAGTCCCCGCCGGAAACGTCACAGCGCAAGTCCCAAAGAAAAAGGGCCTGGCATTTTAGCCAAGCCCTTGATTTTGTGGTGCGCCCTGCGCGACTCGAACGCGCGACCACCTGATTAAAAGTCAGATGCTCTACCAACTGAGCTAAGGGCGCAAATAGGTAATTGGCAAGGATACCCGATCCGGCCCACATCCGGAACCGGCGGCATCAGGCCTCGATCTGGCGTCAGATCGCGAATGGCTCAGCGCCCGTCCTTGGCCATCCGTTCCAACCGACTCTTGGCCAGACGGGCCTCCGTACTTTCGGGATAGCGTTTGACTACGTCCTCCAGGGTCGCACGGGCGGCGGGCCAGTTCTGTTGCTCAAACTGGATGTAGCCGATCTTGAGCAGGGCCGCGGTGAGCTTGGGACTCTGCGGGTACTGGCTGACCAGCGCCTCGAATTCCATAAGCGCCGCCGGTAAGTCGCGATTGCTGTAGCTGCTCTCCGCAAGCCAATAGCGGGCATTGTCGGCATATTGGCCCTGGGGATAGCGCGCCAGGAGGTCGCGGAAGGCCTTCTGGGCCTCGCCATAGCGCCGGTCCTTGAGCAGGTCGAAGGCGGTCTTGTAGGCCTCCCGCTCACCGCCCGCCGCTGTCTCCGGAGAGGGAAGCGGCGGCAGCCGGGACGGGGCTACGGGGCGCAGGTCGAGGGCGTCGATGGGCTTGGCGACCGGGGGCACGAAGGCCGTTCCCGCACCCGAAGCACCGGCGGCCCCAGGTCCGGTCCCGTCCGGTCCCGCGGGCTGGTCAACCCCGGTGTTGTCCTCGATGGGCGGCGGTAGGGGTTGCTCGCCGATGGCGGGCGGCGGCGTTGTCTGGCCACCGGTGAGGGTGTTGATCTTATGTTGCTGTACCTCCACCAGGCCGCGCAGTTCCTGTACCTCTTGTTGCAGGCGCTGGAGCTGGAGCAACAGGTTTGAGGCGCTCTGGTTGCCCAGGGCCTTTTCCAGGCGCTCAACCCGTGCATCCAGGGCTTGATCGGCGGCGGCAGATACAAGGGCGGGGGCGGCGGCCAGAGCCACACAGACCAGCAAAGCGCCACCGAGGGAGGGGCGCCGGAAATGCGGGCGTTGCAAAAGGGTGCTCATGACGGGGTCCTTACCGATGGTGTCTGTTTGCCGAGGGAAGTTCTGCATTCTTGGGGAACGACTTGCCGAGGGCAAGATGTATGGTCTACTGATTTTCGCCTGTGCGAGCCGGAGCGTTATCGGACTGGACCCGCAAAGGCCCGTGAGGTCGAAGCCAGCGACGGCTAATAGGACAACTCGACGCGGCGGTTCTGCGACCAGCTCGCCTCGTCGTGACCGGCGGCGACGGGCTTTTCCTCGCCGAAGCTCAAGGTCGCCAACTGATCGGCGCGCACCCCTTCGGCGAGCATGTACCGTTGCACGGTCTGGGCGCGCTGGTCGCCGAGGGCGAGGTTGTATTCCCGGGTGCCGCGCTCGTCGGTATGGCCCTCCAGGGTGACACGGGTCGCAGAGTGACTTGCGAGGTAACCGGCGTGGGCCTGAAGGTTTGGGACGAACTCGGGGCGGATCTCGCTGCTGTCGTAGTCGAAATAGATCACCCGGCGGTAGAGAGGGCCAGAAGGGTCCTCCCAGGGGCGGTCGGCATAAGTGGGTCGCTCGGGCGGTGCGACAACAGCCCCAGCAGTACTCAATGGGCGTGCGTCTGGGGTTTGCACTCGCTCGGGCTTCTCTTCCTGGCTGGCACAACCGCTGAGGGTGGCCAGGGCGATCAGGGCCAAAGTAGCGATGGCCGATGCGGGGATTGTCTTCACGCCGATCTCCTCAATGCACCATGGGCGACCAGGCCGGCTCGCGAACCTCGCCGGAGTCCTGGGACAAGCGTTGATTCACGCGGCCGTCCACCGAGGTGGCGGCGAGGACACCGCGGCCGTTGTGGTGGGTGGCGTAAATTATCATGCTGCCATTGGGGGCGAAACTTGGGGACTCGTCCAGGGTGCCTCGGCTCATGATGCGCGGGGCTCCACCGCCGAGTGCCTGCATGGCGATGCGGAACTGCCCATCGACCCGGGTCACCAGGGCCAGGGAGCGTCCATCAGGGGAGTAGGTCGCCCCGGCGTTGTAGTCATTCTGGAAGGTGACACGCTCGGCCGGACCACCGGCGGCCGAGACCTTGTAGAGCTGGGGCCCGCCCCCGCGATTGGAGGTAAAGACGATGGTGTTGCCGTCCGGTGACCAGGCCGGCTCGGTGTCGATCCCTAGGTGGTCGGTGATCTGACGCAGGGAGCGGCTGCTTAGGTCCATCACATAGATGTCCGGGTTGCCACCCTTGGACAGCGTCATGGCCAGGGAGCGCCCATCCGGCGAGAAGGCCGGGGAGCCATTGATGCCGGGGAAGCTGGCCACAAGGTCGCGCCGCCCGCTGCCAATGTCCTGCACATAGATGGCCGCTCGGCGGTTCTCGAAGGAGACGTAGGCGAGGCGCTGGCCATCCGGTGACCAGGCGGGGGACAGGATGGGTTCATTGGACGAGACGATGGTCTGGGCCCCGTGTCCATCGGCATCGCATACCCTGAGGGTGACCCGCCCGCCATTGCCGGCCTCGGAGACATACGCAATGCGGGTGGCAAAGACCCCGGTCTGGCCGGTGAGCTTCTCGTAAATGGCATCGGCGATGCGGTGAGCGGTGTAACGCAGCCCGGCGGCAGCCGTCTTTATGGAGTCGCCGATGAGCTGGTCGCCGCTGAAGACATCGAACAGGGTGTAGTCGATCTGGAAGCCTCCACCCACCGGGGTGACGTTGCCGACCACCAGGTGCTGCATTCCCAGCAGGCGCCAGTCGCGCAGATCCACCTCGGAGGCGGTTTGGGGGGTGGCGAGCATGTCGCGGGCGGGCATGGGCTTGAAACGCCCGGAGCGAGCCAGGTCTGCTGAGATGACCGCTCCCACATCGACCCCGGGGATGGCCCCGTCGGAGGCGCCGAAGGGGACCACGGCGATGGGCTGGGCGCCCTCGACACCGCCGGTGACCTCGATGGTGAGTTGAGCCTGGGCCGGGACAAACCAGGCCAGGAGGGGCATCAGCAGGGCAAGGGCGAGTCTGTGCATGGTTGCCTGTCGCTGTTGGGGGCCCGCTCAGGGCCGGAATCGGAATTGGAAGTGTCGCAGCATGTCGAAGGCCGAACCGGTGGGGACAGGTAGCGGTGAGGCCTTGTAGACCGCGGAAACCGCGGACGCATCGAAAGCGGTGTTGCCGCTGCCCTTGCCTGCCACGACGCGGACGCTGCCCTCCACGACATCGCCCGTCGGTTCCAGGCGCAGCTCCAGGGTGCATTCCAGACGCTGGGATGACCCCGGAGGGCGTACCCATTGTTGCGCAACCCGGTCGCCGATGATGGCTCCGAAGCGGAAGGCATCGCGCTTGGCGCTCTCGGCAGCCAGGGCGTCCGCGATCTCATCCTCCTGGGCCCGCTGCGCCTCCTGGGCGTGCCGCTCCTCTACCGCCTGACGCTCCAGCTCCGCCTGACGCCTGGCGTCTGCTTCTGCCTTGGCCTTCGCTTCTGTCTTCGCCTTCTCTTCGGCGGCCTGTTGTGCAGCCTCAGCCTTGCGTTTTGCCTCGGTCTCTGCCTTGGCCTTCGCCTCAGCGGCCCTTTTTTCGGCATCGGCCTTGCGCCTGGCTTCGGCCTCTGCCGCGGCCTTCGCCTCAGCAGCCTTCTGTTCAGCCTCGGCCTTACGTTTTGCCTCGGTCTCTGCCTTGGCCTTCGCCTCAGCGGCCCTTTTTTCGGCATCGGCCTTGCGCCTGGCTTCGGCCTCTGCCGCGGCCTTCGCCTCAGCAGCCTTCTGTTCAGCCTCGGCCTTACGTTTTGCCTCGGTCTCTGCCTTGGCCTTGCCTCAGCGGCCTTTTTTTCGGCGTCGGCCTTGCGCCTGGCTTCGGCCTCTGCTGCGGCCTTCGCCTCAGCAGCCTTCTGTTTCAGCCTCGAGCCTCCGCTTTAGCCCTGTCTTCGGCGTCCTTCTGTTCTGCCTCGGCCTTGCGCCTGGCCTCGGCCTCTGCCCTGGCCTGCTCTTCGGCGGCCTTCTGCTCCGCTTCGGCCCTCCGTTGTGCCTCGGCTTGGATGCGTGCCCTCTGCGCTTCCTCCACCTCGGCCTGGCGCTTGGCCTCCGCCCTGGCCTGCTCTTCCGCTGCCCTGCGCTGTGCATCGGCACGCTCGCGCGCCTCCTGTTCCGCCTTGGCCTGTGCCTCGCGCTCGGCTTGGGCCTTCAATTCTGCCTGCCGCTTGGCCTCAGCCGCCTGGGCGGCTCGCAGTTCAGCCTCCGCGGCGGCCTGCTCCTCGGCGAGGGACTGGGCAGCGGCTTGGCGCTCCGCCTCAGCCTGCTGTTCCGCCAGGGCTTGAGCCTGGGCCTGACGCAGGGCCTCGGCGGCAATGGCGTCACGCTGCGCCTCCGCCTGCCGGGCCGCCTCCTGCTCCGCCTGAACCTGAGCCTCTTGCACGGCCTGCTGGGCGGCCTCGGCCTGGGCGGCGGCCTCGGATTCGACTGTCGTCGCTTCCTGCACCTGTGTCAGGTCCTGGGCCTCCTGCGCCGCCGCCTCCCGGCGCAGTTGCTCCACCTGCGCCTCGATGGCCTTCGACCCGAGGATATGGGCCTCCACAACGGGCTGCCGGGGCGTCGGCGAACCCGGCGGGACCAGCCACTCGACCCCCACCAGCACGAGCAGGGCGAGGACCAGGTGCAGTCCCAAAGACCACCAGAAGGCGGTGGGGTTACGCCTCAGGATCTGGAACATGGCCAGCAGCTTAGCGCGGGGCGCTACCCAGGGGTAGTTCCTGGGGGTTGTCCGTGTTTGGGGCAATCGCCTGGGACGCTCGGGTCTGGCGTGGCGGCTCCGTGATGAGCCCGACATCCGGCGCCCCCGCGGCCTGTGCTACCACCATGGCGCGAATAACGCGCCCATAGTCTACGCGGCTGTCGCCGCGAACCATGACCGGCGTGCCGGGCTTGTACTGGAGCACGGTGCGGATGCGCTTGAGCAGGGTCGCTTCATCCACCGGAAGGTTCTTGTCCTCGCCCACGTCGGCATAGAGATCGCCGTGCTCATCCACATGAATGATGACCGGCGGATCGCCCTCGCCCGGCAGCGCCTGAGCCGAGGCCTGGGGCAAGGTCACTTTGACCCCCTGGGTGATGAGCGGGGCCGTCACCATGAAGATGACCAGGAGCACCAACATCACGTCGATGTAGGGCACCACGTTGATCTCGGACATAGGACGGAGGCGGCGGCGCGACCTTTTCATGGCTTGAGGCTCCGACTGCTGGATCAGCCGCGCCCCTGGCGCTGCAACAGTGTGGAGAACTCTTGCATGAACTCCTCATAGCGACTGTTGAGCCGCTCTACCTGGGTGCTGAATCGGTTGTAGGCGATCACCGCCGGTATCGCCGCGAACAGGCCGATGGCGGTGGCCACCAGGGCCTCGGAGATGCCCGGCGCGACCAGGGCCAGGGTCGCCTGCTGGACGTTCCCGAGGGCATGGAAGGAGTGCATGATCCCCCAAACGGTCCCGAACAGGCCGACATAGGGGCTGGTGGACCCGACGGTGGCAAGGAAGGGCAGGTGGGTCTCAAGCCGATCCATTTCCCGGCTCAGGGCGACGCGCATGGAGCGATCGGCCCCCTGGATGACGGCCATGGTGTCGCCGCTGTCGTCGCTCTTGCGCAACCGCACGTATTCCTTGAACCCAGCGCGGAAGATCCCCGCCAACCCGGGCAGTGCCTTGTCCTCCTGACCGAGGTCACGGTACAGGGCGCTCAAGTCTCCGCCGGACCAGAAGCGTTGCTCGAAACCGTCTGCCGCCCGGGCGGCGCGCTTGAGGTTCCAGGACCGATCGAAAATCATGGTCCAGGAAACGATGGAGGCCAATACCAGGACCAGTAGCACGAGCTGAACCACCAGGCTCGCGTGCAGGACCAGATCGAGGATCGAAAGCTCAGTGCCCATGGGCTATCTCCGCCAAAAGCTGCTTAGGGATTCGGGCCGGGCGCAGGGTTGTCGCATCGACACAGGCGATCTGGAAGGTGCCGCGGCAGCACAGGACCCCATCGGCGTTGCGCGCTACCTCCTGGGCCAGGTCCAGGCTGGCCCCGCCGTGAGCGGTCAATGTCACCGTCACCGCCAGGAGGTCATTGAACAATGCAGGCCGTAGGTAGTCGATGGCGGCCCGTCGCACGCTGAACTGCACCCCGACCTCGCGGCGCAGGGCATCCTGCTCGAAGCCCAGGGCCCGCAGCCACTCGGTACGGGCACGCTCCATGAACAGGAGGTAGTTGGCGTGGTAGACCACACCGCCGGCGTCAGTGTCCTCGTAGTACACGCGCACGGGCCAGCGGAAGGTAGGGGAGTCGGTGAGGCGATGCACCTGCACTCGGCCGTTTCCGGATAAAAAGATGCCGCAGTTTAGCAAAAACGGGGCCAAAGTGACACAGGCCGGACCGGTCCAGGATCAGCGGTCGTCGGCATCGAAGAGATCCGCGACTGCGGGGCCCGAGTTCAGGCGCGCCGGTGCCGGTAATCCCAGGTGCAGGTAAGCGGCCTGGGTGGCCATACGCCCGCGGGGGGTGCGCATCAGATAGCCCTGCTGGATCAGGTACGGCTCAATGACGTCCTCGATGGTCCCGCGCTCCTCGCCGATCGCCGCCGCCAGACTCTCCACCCCGACGGGGCCACCGTCGAACTTCTCGATCACAGCCGAAAGCAGGCGCCGGTCCATGTGGTCGAAGCCCTGGGCATCCACCTTCAGCATCACCAGGGCCTGATCCGCCACCTCTGCCGTGATGCGCCCGTCGGCCCGCACCTGTGCAAAATCGCGCACCCGGCGCAGCAGGCGGTTGGCGATGCGCGGCGTGCCGCGGGAGCGCCGCGCGATCTCCCCCGCCCCGGCGGGGTCGGTGGCGATGCCGAGGATGGCCGCGGAGCGTTCGCAGATGCTTTGCAGGTCCGCGGCGCTGTAATACTCCAGACGCTGGACTATGCCGAAGCGGTCGCGGAGCGGCGATGTCAGGAGCCCGGCGCGGGTGGTTGCCCCCACCAGGGTGAAGGGCGGCAGGTCGAGCTTGATGGAGCGGGCAGCAGGGCCGTCGCCGATCATGATGTCGAGCTGATAGTCCTCCATGGCCGGGTATAGGACCTCCTCCACCACCGGGCTCAGGCGATGGATCTCGTCCACGAACAGGACGTCCCCGGCCTCCAGATTGGTCAGCAGGGCAGCAAGGTCGCCAGGTTTCTCGACCACTGGGCCCGAGGTCTGGCGCAGGTTTACCCCCATCTCATGGGCGACGATGTGGGCCAGGGTGGTCTTGCCGAGCCCCGGGGGACCGAAGATCAGGACGTGGTCCAGGGCCTCGCTGCGCTGACGGGCGGCGCCGATGAAAATCTCCATCTGCTCGCGCACCGCCGGCTGGCCGACATAGTCCGCCAGGCGCCGCGGACGGATGGCGCGATCCAGAGCATTATCCTCGGGCCGGGTCTCGGGGCTGATCAGGCGCTTGGTGTCATTCATGGGCGGCAATGGTGGGGCATTTGCGGGGCCTTGAAAACCACCGCTGGCCTTCGGGGCCATCGCCCCTGCCAAGCACGAGATTCACGCAAAGAAAAAGGGCCTAGCCGTGAAGCTAAGCCCTTGTTTTATTTGGCTCCCTGGGACGGGCTCGAACCGCCGACCTAGTGATTAACAGTCACCCGCTCTACCGACTGAGCTACCAGGGATTGGTGAAGGCCCGGCATCTTAGCGACAGGACTGGGTCGGGTCAAGCCGGAGCCTTGTCCAATGACACATGAGCCTGAAGGGGGCGTCGTGATTCCAAGCTGAGGTGAGCCTGAAGGCGGCGGTGCGGGCATCCTGCGAGGATGATCGTGATGCTGCACACCCAGGGGCTCAAGCGCCTTGACGACTTGAGGAGCTTCCTGGCCGGGAGCCAGGCGGTGGACCTCAAGACCCCCGAGCGGGAGGCGGCCTACGCCTTCATTGCTCAGACGCTTAGACGCTTCGGCTACGGGCGCCTGAGCAAGGCCGACAAGGGGCTGGTGCGGGCCTACCTGGCTAAGGTGACGGGGCTGTCGCGGGCGCAGCTCACACGCCTGGTGGGGCGAGCGCAGGACGGGGAGGCGTTGAGGGACCGGCGCGGCCCTCCCGCCAAGCCCTTTGCCCGGCGTTACACGCCCGAGGACGTGCGCCTGCTGGCCGAGGTCGATGCCTTACATGGCAACCTCTCTGGACCAGCCACGCACAAGCTCTGTGAGCGGGCCTGGGAGGTTTTCGGCGATGCCCGCTACGAGCGCCTGGCCGGGATCTCCAACGGTCACCTGTACAACCTGCGGGGCTCCCAGACCTATCAGCGCTGCCGGGGGCGAGTGGACAAGACGCGGGCGGTACAGATGCGCATCGGCGAGCGCCGCCGTCCCCGCCCCGAAGGCCGCCCTGGCTTCCTGCGGGTCGACTCCGTCCACCAGGGCGATCTCGATGGGGTCAAGGGGCTCTACCACATCAACCTGGTCGACGAGGTCACCCAGTTCCAGTGCGTCGGCAGCGCCGAGCGTATCAGCGAGCACTTCCTCCTGCCGGTCCTGGCCGCCCTGCTCGACGCCTTCCCCTTCGTCATCCTCGGCTTCCACAGCGACAACGGCTCGGAGTACATCAACGCCCGCGTCGCGGCCCTGTTGACGAAGCTTCATGCCGAGTTCACCAAGTCGCGCGCGCGCCGCACCAACGACAACGCGCTGGCCGAGAGCAAGAACGGCTCGGTCATCCGCAAGCACCTTGGCTACAGCCACATCCCGGGCCGCTTTGCCCAACAGGTCAACGACTTCGCCCAAGGGATCCTGTCCCCCTACCTCAACTTCCACCGCCCCTGCTGCTTCCCCACCGAGGAGATCGACGCCAAGGGCCGGCTACGCAAGCGCTACCGCTACCAGACCATGACCACCCCCTACGAGAAACTCAAGTCACTGCCCGAGGCCACCCAGTACCTCAAGCCCGGCGTCACCTTCGAGCACCTGGATGCCATCGCCTACGCCATCAGCGACAATGAAGCCGCCCGACGCCTCAGCGAGGCCCGGGCCACACTGTTCCGTTCCATCAACCAAGCCCAACAGCCCGCTGCCTGACCTCCAGCCCTCACCCCTCCTTCAGGCTCATCTCTGGATTGGAAAGGACTGCCGGAGCCTCGTCCAACACGGCCCACGCTAACGAAATAGGCCGGGTTGTCACTCTGGGTCGCCAGTCGCCGTCCCGGGGCACTGTTTCGTCGTGCCCTTGTTGAGCACGAGGGCCAGAGAGCCTCCTTTGATCACGTACCGAGCCCGATGCTGTCCCCGTCGGGGCATGTCGCACTGCCCGAATCCTGGTAAATTGACGGTGAGTCACCTTCGGACCCACCCATGAATGACCTCCACGACCCCGCCAGCGAGCGTCTGGCGGACCCCGCCCAGGGTCCGCCGCCGGAGCCGGGCCCGCAAGGGGACCCCATCGGGTTGGAGACGTCAGCGCGATTCGGCAATTTTCCGCAAATGAACTCCAATAATTCAATTGGTTAGGTCGTTCCCGTGCGGGCCTGCGGGGTGACTCGGCCGCTCGGGGCAGGCCCTTGTCTTTGTTGGGTTCATTTGCGGATAACTGCCCTTTCTTAAGGTAGAAACAACACACCGGAGGGTGAGTCGCCTCTATGGAATACAAGGATTATTACAAGATCCTGGGCGTCGCCCGGGACGCACCCCAAGCCGACATCAAGCGTGCCTTCCGCAAGCTCGCGCGCAAGTACCACCCGGACGTGAGCAAGGAGCCAAACGCAGAGGCACGCTTCAAGGAGGTCAACGAGGCCAACGAGGTCCTGCATGACCCGGAAAAGCGCGCCGCCTACGACGCCCTGGGCAGCGGCTGGCAGCCGGGCCAGGATTTCCGCCCGCCACCGGGGGGTGGTCGGTCCCAGCGGGAGTACCGCTTCAGCACCGATGAGACCGCCGACTTCAGCGACTTTTTCTCCAGCATTTTCGGTAACAGCGGGGGATTCCGACCCCAAGGCGGCAAGCCGCGTCCACGCCGGGGTCAGGACCAGACGGCGCGGCTGCGCATTGCCCTGGAGGACGCCTATCGGGGCGTCACCCGGCAACTCCATCTCGATGTCCCGGAATTCGACCCGGACGGACGGCCTGTGACGCACGCCCGGACACTGAATGTCCGCATCCCCGCAGGTGTCACCCAGGGCCAGCAGATCCGCCTCGCCGGCCAGGGGACTCCGGGGACCCAGGGGGCCACCGCCGGGGATCTGTTCCTCGAAATCGACCTCGAGCCGCACCCCTTTCTCCGCCCGGAGGGGCGCAACATCCACCTGAACCTGCCGGTCGCGCCCTGGGAGGCGGCCCTCGGCGCCACAGTCCCGGTGCCGACCCTGGCAGGGGCGGTCAACCTCAAGATTCCGGCCGGGACTCAGACGGGCAAGCGCATGCGCCTCAAGGGACGCGGGCTCCCCGGCGACCCCCCGGGGGATGCCTATATCGTCATCGAGGTCACAGCCCCGCCGGCCGATACGGAGGCGGCCCAGGATGCCTACCGCCGCCTGGCGGAGGCCTGCCCGTTCAACCCGCGCGCTAAGCTGGGGGTATGAGCCATGCACGCGAATCCAAACGATCTGGAAGGCGTCGTCCTGGACGAGCACGTCACTGTCACCTTCACTGAGCTGACCCAGTTGTGCCGGTCGGATGATCGCATCGTCCTGCTCATGGTGGCGGAGGGCGTCTTGCATCCCCAGGGTAGCCGCGCCGAGGACTGGCGGTTCAACGGCTGCGAGATTCGCCGCGCCCGCCGCGCCCTGCGCCTGCAACGGGATCTCGACCTCAACCTGGCCGGGGCCGCCCTGGCGCTGGACCTTCTCGACGAGATCGAGGCCCTGCGCCTGCGTATCTGCGCCTTGGAGGCCCACGCCCGATGACCACCCCTGAGATCCTCGGCCAACTCGGCAGCCTGCACCAGTTGCTGCGCGACCTCGTGCATGAGGAGCGCGACGACCGCATTCCCGTCCCTGGGCTTGGCACCCTCGGTTGGCACCTTGGCCAGTCGGTCTATCGCGAGGTCTACTGGCTGCGCGAGGTTGTCGCCGGGGAGTCAGACCTAACCGCCCGGGTCCGCCACATCTTCGGCCCCGGGGACTTGGACCTGGGTGCACGCTGCGCCTTGCTTCCGCCGCCTGATCACCTGCTGCAATGGGCCGCGCAGGCCCAGGACGAGGACCTGCGCCGCCTGGCCACCCCCGGCGCTCTGCCGCTGCATGCCCTGCTCCGGGAGGATCGCCTCGCCTGGTACCTGCTTCAGCAGACCGCAAAAGACTACGAGCGCATGCTCTCGGTTCGGCTGGTCCGCGCCCTCGAGGCCAGGGGGGAGACCCCTATCTTGTCGCCGCCCCGCTGGAGCCTGCGTCTTTCCTGGTGGACACTTTGGCTGAGGTCACTCAGGGCCACTATCGGGTCGGCTCCCGCCAGGAGCCCTTCGCCTATGCCAACGAGCTTCCGCCCCTGGCGGTGGAGCTGTCGAGCTTCCGTATCGCCGTGCAGCCTGCGAGTAATGCCCAATACCTCGCCTTTATGCGGGCCGGCGGCTACGACGACGGCACCCTGTGGGACGAGCCAGGACGCGCCTGGCTCGCCGCCGGCGGGGCCGGTTCCGCGGCGCCGCTGCATTGGCGGCGGGACCCCAAGGGGCGCTGGTACGGACTTGGACTTGCCGGTCCGGGCGACCTTCCCGCGGACCAGCCGGTGTCAGGGGTAAACCGCCACGAGGCCCAGGCCTATGCCAACTGGGTCGCGGCCCAGGGTGGGGCCGGCGCGGGGGCCGTGCTACAGCACGAATACCAGTGGGAGGTCGCCGCCCGCTCTGGCGCCATCGCGGGCGTCGGGCGGGCCTGGGAGTGGTGTTCGAACCCTTTCCACCCCTACCCGGACTATGTCGCCTTCCCGAGGCCGGGTGACGACCCCTTCGATGCCGGTTACTCCAGCCTGCGCGGCGGCTGTCTGCACACCCAGCGCTGCCTGCGCCGAGCCAGCCTACGCCACTTTGCCGATCCGGCCGAGCGGCACGGCTTCGCCGGCATCCGATTGGTCTTTCCGCCGGGCTGAGGTCCGCACGTCAACCCCATCTTGCTCCGCGGGAGGATCTCGGGGCTCTGGATGCAACGCCAGACCCGTCTGCACCCGCCGTGGCTGGCTCCTATTCCGCCTCTGAACTAAGGATGGAATGGAAAGAACGCCCGACGCTGGTGGTATCCGTTCAATCCAGTTGGGACAGATCCCGCACCGCCCCACGGGCCGCACTGGTGGTCAGGGCCGCATAGGCGCGCAGGGCCACCGAGACCGGGCGCTGACGGTCCACCGGCTTCCAGGCAGCCGCACCTAGGGCCTCCATGGCGCGACGCCGCTCCGCCAGGGTAGCCGGAGCCACCAGCAGTTCGATGCGGCGCTGCGGGATGTCGATGGCGATCTGGTCGCCCTCTTGCACCAGGGCGATGGTCCCTCCCTCCGCGGCCTCCGGGGAGATGTGCCCGATGGATAGCCCGGAGGTCCCGCCTGAGAAGCGCCCGTCGGTGACCAGGGCACACGCCTTGCCGAGCCCCTTGGATTTGAGATAACTGGTGGGGTAGAGCATCTCCTGCATGCCTGGACCGCCCTTGGGCCCCTCGTAACGGATCAGGACGACATCCCCCGCCGCCACGCCGTCGGCGAGGATGGCCTCCACCGCCGCGTCCTGGCTCTCGAAGATCCGCGCCGGGCCGGTGAAGGTCAGGTTGCTGGCATCCACCCCGGCGGTCTTGACGATGCAGCCGTGCTCGGCGAGGTTGCCGAACAGGACCGCCAGGCCGCCATCGCGGCTGTAGGCGTGCTCCATATCCCGGATGCAGCCCTCGCTACGGTCCAGATCCAGAGCCGGCCACTGGCGGGACTGGCTGAAGGCGACCTGGGTGGGGACCCCGCCCGGCGCCGCCAGAAACCGCACCCGTGCGGCATCAGCCCCGGGCCGACGTACGTCCCAAAGCTCCAGGGCCTCCCCCAGGGTCGGGCTGTGGACCGTTGGCACATCGCGGTGGATGAGCCCGCCACGGTCGAGTTCGCCCAGGATGCCCATGACCCCTCCGGCGCGGTGGACGTCTTCCATGTGGTACTTCTGAGTGGAAGGCGCGACCTTGCACAGGTTGGGCACCTTGCGGCTTAAGGCGTCCATGTCGGCCATGGTGAAGTTGACCCCGGCCTCATGGGCCGCGGCCAGCAGGTGCAGGACCGTGTTGGTGGACCCGCCCATGGCGATGTCCAGGCTCATGGCGTTCTCGAAGGCCTCGCGGGTGGCGATGGAGCGCGGCAGGGCACTGGCATCGTCTTGCTCATACCAGCGCCGGGACAGGGCCACCGCCAGACGCCCGGCCTCCAGGAACAGGTCCTTGCGCAACCCATGGGTCGCCAGCAGGGAACCGTTCCCCGGCAGGCTCAAGCCGAGGGCCTCGGTGAGGCAGTTCATGGAGTTGGCCGTGAACATCCCGGAACAGGACCCGCAGGTGGGGCAGGCGGAGCGCTCGATGGCCGCGACGTCGCTGTCGCTCTCTGTCGGGTCGGCGGCGGAGACCATGGCGTCCACCAGGTCGAGCTTCAGCTCCCCGCGATTGCCCAGAAGGACCTTGCCCGCCTCCATGGGCCCGCCGGAGACGAAGACGGCGGGGATGTTGAGCCGCAGGGCGGCCATGAGCATCCCGGGGGTGATCTTGTCGCAGTTGGAGATGCACACCAGGGCATCGGCGCAGTGGGCGTTGACCATGTACTCGACGGAGTCGGCAATCAGGTCCCGGGAGGGTAGGGAATAGAGCATGCCGCCGTGGCCCATGGCGATGCCGTCGTCCACGGCAATGGTGTTGAATTCCTTGGCCACCCCCCCGGCCGCCTCGATCTCCCGGGCGACGAGTTGGCCCATGTCCTTCAGGTGCACATGCCCCGGAACGAACTGGGTGAAGGAGTTGGCCACGGCGATGATGGGCTTGTCGAAGTCGCCATCCTTCATGCCGGTGGCGCGCCACAGGGCGCGGGCGCCGGCCATGTTGCGACCTTGGGTCGTGGTGCGGGAGCGATAGGCAGGCATGGGCGGACTCCGAATGACAGGGCGTGAGGTCAGGCGGCAATTGTATCGGAAGGCCGACGAGGAGGACGGCCCGCTCGCCATTCTGACGGGGTGCCGCTGGCAGCCAGTCAGGCTTCCGCACCTCCTGCTCGGGCGCTGAGCCGGCGCTTGCTTGTCTCGGGTCCAGGATTCACCCAAAATCTCGCTCGGACTTCCGACCCAGCTCCGGCGATGACCACCGCCAGCGGAGGCTGGCGGCACACGGCGAGGCCGACTCGTCCCGGCGGACAAGGCTTGCCGCGAAGGTGGATCGGACGTCGCCTACGACGAGCGCGCCGACAAGCGTTCCTTGGCGGCGATGTATCGTTTTCTGAACCAGGTCTTTGCACGCTGAGATGCCCACCACCGCGATCATCTGGCTGCGCCGGGACCTGCGCCTGACAGACAACCCGGCCATCGATCTGGCCCTTGCACGTGGCGAGCGCCTGGTACCGGTCTATATCCAGGCCCCGGAGGAGGAGGCCCCCTGGCCGCCCGGAGCGGCCAGCCGCTGGTGGCTGCACCATAGCCTGTCTTCCCTGGATCAAGGGTTGAGGGCGCTGGGCAGCGGCCTGATACTGGCACGCGGTGACAGCCTGACGGAACTGCGTCGTATCGCCAGGGCCGTTGGCGCCGACGCCGTCTACTGGGGCCGCCTCTACGACCCCAGCACAACCACACGCGACACCCGCATCAAGCAGGCCCTGCGCAGCGACGGGCTGCGCTGCGAGAGCCTCAAATCGCTTGTCCTGTGGGAACCCTGGGACCTGGCCACCACGGAGCGTGGTCCCTACCGCGTCTTCAGCGCCTTCTGGCGCAAGGCCGCCGCCGGTCTTGGCGTCGAGGCGCCGAGGCACGCCCCGTCGTCCCTGCCGTCGCTGCCCGACGGGCTCGACTCCTTGTCCCTGGCGGAGCTGCGACTCCTGCCGCGCATGGGTTGGGACTTGGGACTCGCAAACGCCTGGCGCCCGGGCGAGCCCGCCGCCCTGGCGGCCCTGGAGCGCTTCATCGAGCAGGCAGCGACCGATTACGCCACCGGCCGCGACCGGCCCGGGGTGCTCGGAACCTCCCGCCTCTCCGCCCATCTGCACTTTGGCGAGATAGCCCCGCGTCTGGTGGTGCAACGCTTGGGGACCTGGGTCCCCGGCGGGTTCACGGGGGCGGCGGAGCCCTTTCTGCGCGAGCTGGGCTGGCGGGAGTTCGCCAATCACCTGCTCTACCATTACCCGGACACGCCAACCGAGCCCCTGGACCGGCGCTTCGCCCGCTTCCCCTGGCGAGACCTGACGCACGCCAGCGGCGCGGACCTGCTCGCCGCCTGGGAACGCGGTCGCACCGGCATCCCCCTGGTAGACGCCGGGATGCGCGAGTTGTGGCAGACGGGCTGGATGCACAACCGGGTACGCATGGTCGTCGCCTCCTTCCTGACCAAGAATCTGCGCCTGCCCTGGCAGGCTGGGGCACGGTGGTTCTGGGACACCCTGGTGGATGCTGATCTGGCGGCCAACACCCTGGGCTGGCAGTGGACCGCCGGCTGCGGGGCGGACGCCGCGCCCTACTTCCGGGTATTCAACCCGGTACTCCAGGGTGAGCGCTTCGACCCCCATGGCCCCTACGTCCGGCGCTGGTGTCCGGAGCTTGCGCGCCTCCCGGACCGCTACCTGCACCAGCCCTGGGCGGCACCGGCGGGGGTCCTGTCCGCGGCCGGGGTCCGGCTCGGGCGGGACTATCCGGCCCCGGTGGTGGACCTGGCGGAGTCCCGGCGAGAGGCCCTGGCGGCCTGGGGGCAGGTCAAGGGGGCTTGAGGCGAGGCGCGGCCGGCGGCGGTTTCAGCCTGCGGAAGGCCGAGCCAGCCTTTCGGGCGTGGGCGGTTGCTGGTACCATCCCTTCCCGCCGACGCCTTCAGAGGTCGGACAGAAAGCCGCTTTCAATCAACCAATTGGCCCAGTGCCACCGGCAGGAGTCAGGCCATGTCCGAGGTGTTGTACAACGCCCATCCCTCCATGATCCGTTCGAGGCCCTTCGCCGTCCTGCTCGCCTTTGCGGCCATGCCGTTCGGGGTAACCCTGGCCGTGATGGGCGGCAGCCTGGTGCCGCAGGCCGCGCCCGTGATGGGGGCCCTGGGCCTGCTGGTCGCCGCCTTGGGCTTCCTCACTCTGATGTTTTGGTATGTGCGGGCCAAGTCTGACCAACTGGTCATCAAGGACGACGAGATCGTCTGGACCCACGGCCTGGTGAACAAGGGCTACACCGAGATCAGCATGGGCTCGGTGCGCACCACCCGCATCAGCCAGACTCTGTTGCAGCGCATCATGAACGCCGGGGACATCGAGATCTACACCTCCGGCGACAACCCCGAGCTGGTGGTCAAGGGGCTCCCGGACCCCAGCGAGATCCGCCGCCTGATCAAGGGTCAGCCGCCAGCCCAAACCCAACCCGCGGCGGGGGCCTAAGCCTTGGCCAACGGCAGCGGCTCCGATCTCAAGCTGTTCGTCCTCATCGCCCTAGTCGCGGTGGTCCTGGTGGGCCTGGGCGCAGTCTTCCTCCTGCCCCTGGGGCAGGAGGCGGTAGCCTTCATGGATCAGGGCATCGGACTCAAGCAGGCCACCCTGTGGGGCTTTGGGACCACGGTCGCCCTTTTCGTGCTCTTCGCCTTCGTCTCGGGGGACAGCCTCATCGGCGAGGTCCAGTTTCTCCTGGGCTCATTCTTCGGCTTCTTCCTGATCCTGACCCTCCTCATCGCCTGGATTTTCTGAGGCACCCCTTCAAACCCCGGAGAATCCCATGTTCGAGTGGATTGCCAGCCCAGAGGCCTGGCTCGCCCTGGTGACCCTCACTGCCCTGGAGATCGTCCTGGGGATCGACAACATCATTTTCCTGAGCATTCTGGTGGGGCGCCTGCCGGAGCATCAGCGCGACCGCGCCCGCGTCCAGGGGCTGGCGCTCGCCATGCTCACCCGCATCGGGCTCCTGCTCTCGCTGGCCTGGATGATGCGGCTGACCACTCCGTTCTTCAGCATCCTCGACCAGGCCATCTCCGGGCGCGATTTGATCCTGTTCTTCGGCGGGCTCTTTCTGCTCTGGAAGAGCGCACAGGAGATCTGGGACAGCCTGGAGGGAGCCGAGGGGGAGACCTCGATCCGCCCCGCGAGCGGCTACTGGACGGTCCTGGGGCAGATCGCCATCATCGACATTGTCTTTTCGCTGGATTCCGTCATCACGGCCGTGGGCATGGCCCGCGACCTGCCGGTGATGGTCATCGCCATCATGATCGCCGTGGGCATCATGATGTGGGCGGCCAAGCCCATCGGCGACTTCGTCGATGCCCACCCGAGCATCAAGATGCTGGCCCTGAGCTTCCTGATCCTGGTCGGCGTGGCCCTGATCGGCGAGTCCCTCGACATGCACATCCCCAAGGGCTACATCTACTTCGCCATGGCCTTCTCGGTGGGGGTGGAGATGCTCAACATCCGCACGCGCAAGGGTCGCGCCCGGCCTGTGCATCTCCACGGGCCGCGGGCGGATGGGGGTCAGGCGGACGCCTGAGTGCCGCTAACCCCGGCTATTGGAGAAACACCGCCGCCCGCGCCGCACCGCCGCGCCCGTCCACCACCGAGAGGGTTACGAATCCCGGCCCGTCCGGCACCCAGCGGGCGGTGCGGGCGAAGGGCTCAGTGCCGATGGGCATGCCGTTTGCAAACCAGGTGAAGGGCGGGGTCCCGTTGCGGACCTTGAGCATCAGGTCGCCACCGCCGGCCTCAGGTCCAACCCCGGTGCTGAGGTCGATACGGGCCCCGTTGGGGGGATAGGCGATCTCAGGTCCGCTACCGCCGGCACCGTCCCCGCGCCCCTCGAAGCGGCGCAGGGGCGGTGGCAGTTCGGCGTTGCCGGCGGTCAGGACACCCGGTGGTGGCGGCGGCAAGGGGCTGGGCGGGCCGAGGCGGGCGAAGACGTCCACCAGGATGGGCGCGGCGGCCTCGATCCCTGCCAGCCCGGGGACCGGGGCACCGTCCGGGCGCCCGATCCAGACCCCGGCCACATGGCGCCCGTCGAAGCCGATGGCCCAGGCGTCGCGGTAGCCGTAGGAGGTCCCAGTCTTGAAGGCCAGAGACCCGGGGGCGGCGTTGCCCGGGGCCGAGGCACCGGCGAGCACGTCGGCAACGGTCCAGGCGGCGCGGGCCTCGAGCACCGGCATAGCCCCCGGCTCGTGCCTCGGACCTAGTGTCTCCAGCAAGGCGATCGGGGCCCCACCACGGGCGATGGCGGCATAGACCGCGACCAGATCGGCGAGACTGACCCCGACCCCACCCAGGCCAATGGCCAGTCCAGGCGGCGACAGGTCGGGGAGCACCGGGTTGGCACCGGCCCGGCGCAGGCGCGCCACCAGACGCACCGGGCCGACCGCTTCCAACAGCTTGACCGCCGGGACGTTCAGCGAGAGTTGCAGGGCGCGGCGGATGCTGACTGTCCCCTGGAAGCGGCGGTCGAAATTGCCGGGGACATAGCCGCCGAAGCCGGTGGGGGTGTCCTCGATCAGGCCCTCGGGGTGGGTGATCCCGGCCTCGAAGGCGAGCCCGTAGATCAGTGGCTTGAGGGTAGATCCCGGGGAGCGTAGGGCGCGGGTCATGTCGATGTAGCCGTCGCCCTCTGCATCGAAGAGCCCGGCGGAGCCGACGGAGGCAAGGACCTCGCCACTGTTGTGGTCTGCCGCGAGGATGGCCAGGGACAGTCCCGGCCCCTGGGTCTGGCCCAGGGCCGCGGCGCGCTCGCCGGCGAATTGCTCCAGGCGCCCCTGGAGCCCGCGATCAAGGGTGGTCGCAATGCGGCTGCCGGTGGGCTGGCCGCGGGCCAGGCGCTGGGCCAGGTGCGGGGCCAGCAACGGGAAGGGTCGGCGCCCCGTCGGAACCGGGGTGGCGCGGGCGGTGCTCGCGGCCTCCGCGTCGATGATCCGGGCGGCCAGGGCGCGATCCAGGACCCGGTCTCGGGCCTCCCGGGAGGCCCGCGGGTCGCGGTCCGGCCGTCGCGCCTCCGGGGCCTGGGGCAGGGCCACCAGCAGGGCCGCCTCCGCCGGGGTCAGGCGCTTGGGCTCATGGCCGAGCCACGCGAGCGACGCCGCCCGGACCCCCTCCAGGTTGCCGCCGTAAGGGGCCAGGGTCAGATAGGCGGTGAGGATGGCGGCCTTGTCGTGCCGCCGCTCCAGGGCCAGTGCGGTGAGGGCCTGATGGAGCTTGCCCCCCGGGGCGCGGGTGTTGGTTCCGGTGACCAGGCGGGCGAGCTGCATGGTCAGGGTCGAGGCACCGGAGACGATCCGCCCCTCCTCGATAAGCTGCCACCCGGCCCGCCCCAGGGCCAGCGGGTCTACGCCGTTGTGCTCATAGAAGCGGCGGTCCTCCCAGGCGAGCAGCATGCTGACGTAGGTCGGGTCCAGGTCCGCCAAGTCGATGGGCAGGCGCCAGCGGCCATCGGCCACGGTGAACGCGCGCAACAGGTGTCCGTGGCGGTCCAGGACCAGGGTGGAGGTGGCGGCAGGGGCAAGGTCTGGCGCCGGGGTGCCGGCGACCAGGGCATCCAGGCCCAGGCGTGCGCCAAAGACCGCCACGGCGATACCCAGGACGACCGCAAGGGTCGCCTTGAGGATCGCCGGTGCGGTGAGGCGTCGTTGTTCAGCTTGGGTCTGGGTCACCCCGAGGCCGCCATTCTGGTGGGGGCAGGGGGTGGGATTTTAGGGGAAGATGCGTAGGGAAAGCGGGGCGTCAGCCCAGTTCCCCTACGGGGATGGAAAAAAAGGGGCCGCGAGGCTAGGGTGTGTCATCAGCGTCGCGGCCCAACTGGCTTGCTGCCCAGAAAGCGGTGATCGGATCAACGTCCGATGTCGAGGTTGTTCGGGTCATCGGCACGGGTCGGTGCCGAGTTGCGGATCTGGCTGATACCGGTGCGGGTGGCCAGGGCGATGAAGAAGCCGCCGCTGACCGCGGCGGAGAACAGGCCTGCGATGGTCAATGCGTCGAAGCTCATGGGTTGGTCTCCCGTATGGATGGTTCAAGTGTCACCTTGGTCCCGACACGCCCGCCAGGGGCAGTGAGATGGGTTGGGTAGCCCCGGTTCCGATGGCTGGCCCGACTGGGGCCAGACCGCCTCAGGGGGCTGGTGACGGTTCCCATTTTCCATGAAATCTGTGTCGGAAGTATTTCGTTATATGCTAATGTTGTAACAGTTTGTAACGGCCAACCGAGGAGGTCTGTCCCCAGTGCGGGGCCCGGCGATCACCGCCGCACATCCTCGCCCAGCATCCCTCAGCGGAGTACCCATGTCCGAGTGCCAGACGCGAATCCTGGTGGTGGACGACGATCCCGACCTGCGCGACCTGCTCACCAGCTACCTGGTGCGGGAAGGGTTCGCGGTGTATGGGGCAGAGGACGGCCGGGCGATGGATGCGGTCCTGGCGGAGACGGGGGCGGATTTGATTCTCCTGGACCTGATGCTCCCCGGGGAGGATGGGTTGTCCATCGCCCGTCGGCTGCGTCAGGCGACGCCTTTGCCGATCATCATGCTCTCCGCCCGCGGCGACGAGGTGGACCGCATCGTCGGGCTGGAGGTCGGCGCCGACGACTATGTGGCCAAGCCCTTCAATCCACGCGAGTTGCTGGCCCGCATCCGTGCCGTCCTGCGCCGTCAGGCCCAGGCCGGGAGCCAGGCGAGCGGTGCGACCGGTGCCCAGGCCGAAGGAGAGGATGACCGGGAGGCGTTCAGCTTCGGCCCTTATCGCCTGGACCTGCTCAACAGGACGCTGCTGAAGGACGGCATGGCGGTGGCCTTAACCGCGGGTGAGTTGGACCTACTAGGGGCTCTGGCCGCCCACCCCAACCGTGTCCTTGACCGCGACCGTCTCCTCGACTTGCTCAAGGGGTACGAGCGATCCCCGTTCGACCGCAGCATCGACGTGCAAATCGCCCGCCTGCGCGCCAAGATCGAACCCGACACCAAGCGCCCCCGTTACATTCGCACCGTCTGGGGTAAGGGCTACATGTTCACGCCCCTGGGCGAGGGCTAGGCCCGGCATGAAAGCGTGCCCACCACCATGAGGAAAGCCCACCGTCTTTGGCCCCTGTCGCTCTTCGGGCGGGCCGTGGTCACCCTGATCTTCACCTTCGGGCTCTTCGCTCTGGCGACCTTCTACGCCATCGTCCACTACGCCCTGGTCCCGGTGGCGGCGCGCTCGGCCGCGGATCTGGCGGCCCTTATGGTGCTGGGGGCGCGCACCTTGGTGGCCCTGCCGCCGGAGATGCGCAGCGACTTCCGGGTCAAGCTCGGCCGCGAGTACGGGCTGACCCTGCGGGACGACGGCGCGGCCCCGGCGGAATTGGAGCACTACTACTTTCCCTACATCGAGCGTCTGGACATCGCCCTGGGCGAACGCCTGGGCCACCCGGTGGCGGTGCAGAGCAACCTGGTCGACGACCAGCGCTGGTTCTGGGCGGGGCTCGACACCGGGTCCAGGGTGGTCTGGGTCGGCTTCCCCCGCGACCGTATTCAGACCCGACCCCTGGAGGCGGTGATGGTCATCCTGGGGGTGGCGGCCCTGCTGGTGGTCCTCACCGCCGCGGTCCTGGCGCGGCGGGTTACGGACCCGCTGACCCGCTTGTCCCTGGCCGCCGAGCAGTTGGCCAAGGGGATCTACCCCAATCCCTTGCCGGAGCATGGCCCCCGGGAGTTGGCCAGTCTGGCGCATCAGTTCAACACCATGAACCGTCAGGTCCGCGAACTGCTGGCCAACCGTACCGTGCTCCTGGCGGGGATCTCCCACGACCTGCGCACCCCCTTGACCCGGCTGCGCCTGGGGCTGGAGATGCTGCCCTCTCGCACCGACCGCGCACTGGTGGAGCGCATGGAGCGGGACATCGACGACATGAACGGGCTCATTACCCAATCCGTCGAGCTGGGCAAGACGCTGGGGGCCGGTGAGCGCAGCCCGAGAGACCTGGCGGGGATGCTCCATGACCTCGCCGCCGGACGGGACCGGGTAGAGGTCGCCGCCACCGGACCCTGCGTCCAGCACGTTCATGCCCTGGCCCTGCGGCGCATTGTCGGCAACCTGCTGGACAACGCCCTGCGCTACAGTGCAGGCATAGTGGAACTGCGCCTGGATTGCGGCGAGCAACCGCCGGTGATCTTCGTACTCGATCGCGGCCCAGGCATCCCGGAGGCCGAGCGAGAGGCGGTCTTCCGCCCCTACTATCGGCTTGAGCAGTCGCGCAACCGCCGCACCGGGGGCAGCGGTCTGGGCCTGGCGGTGGCCCGACAACTGGCCATCGCCAACGATATGGAGATCCAGCTCTGGAGCCGGCCCGGGGGGGGCACCATCGCCGGGGTGCGGCTGCCCCAGACGGAGGAGGCTTGAGGTGTGCCATTGCCCAGCGCTTGTGAGCCTCTCACGGACCCACGAAGACACAGAGAAGAAATAAGAAAACCACGGGTTGAAGGCATGGGAGCGGCCGGGTGCCGCTTCACCGCTCCCGGCCCCCGCCTCACGCGGTGCCAGCGCATCCCCGCGTGTCGCGGGCGCGTCTGGCCTATCCCCCGTCCCTGTGGTCCAACTGCATTGTTGCTACGGTTGACGGGGCCGATGGGGCTGCCTACATTCCCCATCCATTAAAAGAAGACGACCTTGCAGAGGAAAGACGCGGCGGCCCCGCCAACCCGCGGACCTCCCGGAAAGGTCACCACCGCACGACCCACCACCGGAGCGACCCAGACATGCTGCAAGCCGGCGACAAGGCCCCCCTGTTTTCCCTACCAGATGCGGACATGGAGCGTATCAACCTGGCGGACTTCGTGGGGAAGCGGCATCTCGTCCTCTACTTTTACCCGAAGGACGACACCCCTGGCTGCACCATGGAGGCCCTGGAGTTCACCGACCTGCACCCGGAGTTCGAGGCCGCCGGCGCGGACATCCTCGGCATCAGCCGCGATAACTGCATTAGCCACGGTGCCTTCCGCGACAAGTATGGGTTGAGCGTGCGCCTGCTCGCCGATACCGAGGGTGAGGCGTGCGAGGCCTATGGGGTCTGGGTCGAGAAGGAGGCCCACGGCGAGCGACGGATGGGCATAGTCCGCTCGACCTTCGTCATCGACCGGGAGGGCGTCATCCGCCACGCCCTCTACGACATCAAGCCCAAAGGCCACGCCGAGCAGGTCCTGGATCTGGTCAGGGGGCTCTGACAGGCTCTATCCCTCCCCAGCCCAGCCGCTCCATGATCCCCTGCCAGGCGTCATCCGGCGGGGCGCGGAGCTCCAGCGCCATGCCACTCCAGGGGTGGGGCAGGGTCAGTGCGTGGGCGTGCAGGAGCAGACGCTCGCAGCCGAAATGGTCCCGGAACAGCCGGTTGTGACGCCCCTCGCCGTGGGTGGTATCGCCGGCGATGGGGTGGAAGACGTGGTGGAAATGGCGGCGGATCTGGTGGATACGCCCGGTGAGAGGACGCGCCTCCACCAGGCTGTAGCGGGCCACCGGATAGCGCCCGACGGGGATAGGCAGTTCCACCCGGGCCAGGGAGCGCCAGGCCGTGACCGCCGGGCGCAGGGGCAGATCGGGGGCGTCCTGCAGTGGGTAGTCGATGACCCCTTGGGGGGCGAGCCAGCCGCGCACCACCGCCAGGTAGCGCTTGTCCACTTGCCGGGTCTCGAACAGGCGCGACAGCCGCGCCCCGGCCTCCGGGTTGAGTCCGAACACCACCAGCCCAGAGGTCGGCCGATCCAGCCGGTGCGCCGGATAGACCCAGAGCCCCAGGGTATCCCGGAGGCGTTGCAGCAGGGCGTCGTCCTCGCCCGCGGCGATGGGGCTGCGGTGCACCAGGAGCCCGGGCGGCTTGTCCGCCGCCACCAGATGGGCGTCCCGATAGAGGATGCGGACCTTGCGGTCGAAAGGGTTCATTGTATGGTCCCGGACAGATCCTCGATGGACAGCGCAACTCCTTCCCATTCGGCCCGCCCCGGGCTAAGGTGGGCCGTCCCCCACCCGAGGCCTTCGGCGTGAAACTGCGCACCCTGATTCTCCTGTTCCTGCTGGTCTTCGGCCTCACGCCGCTGATCCTGGCGGTCCTGATCAACCTGCCACTGGTCATCGACCGCACGGCGCTCTTCTACCAGAAGGCGTACCTCCAGAACCTGAGGGCCGACTTCCGCGATCTCGACCAGCACCTGGCGAGCCGCAATGAGATGATCCGGCTCCTGACCAAGCTCCCCGAGCCGGGCCTGATCCTGGGCGAGCAAGGAGACGCGGACCAGACCGATCTGGCCCGCGCCCGTTATACGGGCTGGATCAACCAGATTTTGGGGGACCAGCGCGACATCATACAGATCCTCTTCCTGGGTCCGGACGGCGGCGAGCGCTTCTGGCTTACCCGCAACCCCCAGACCGGGCGTTGGTCCCCGAGCACACGCCCGCCGGAGGCGCCCAGCCCCCAGTTCGTCGAGGCGGGTTTGAGCCTGCAGCCCGGCGCCGTCCTGGTGAGCCGCATCCGCATCGATCGAGGCGCCGGCGGGGCCGACCCGCGCCAGCTCATGACGCTGAACCTGATCGGCGCCATCGGTGCGGACGCCGCGGCCGGGCCCGGTACGCCCGCCGCGGGCCCAGCAGTCGCCGGCGCACCCAGCCCCGAAACGGCGACTACCATCTTGCCGTCAGCCGTACCCGGCGGCCCTGGCGCCCGCGCCATGGGGGCCGTGGTCATCACCATCGATGTCGGCGGCCTGGCCCAATTCTACCGCGACACCCTCTGGGTCAATGCCAGCGGGAGCTACCTCAGACCAGGCCAGGCCTTGGGCGAGCCCCGCGCCTTTGCGGACTTTCCGGGGCTGGACGAGATCTTCCAGGAGGGCAAGCTGGCCCTGTGGCGGGGACCGCGCGGCGAGGAGCTGCTGTGGGTTCCCATGTTCCTCACAGAGGATGGTTCGCCGTTGTGGGTCGGCCGCCCGGTGGACCCATCGCCCATGGCCAATTTCCGCAACGCCCTGATCCTGCGCGTCTTGAGTATCGTGCTGCTGCTCATCGTCGTGGTGTTGATCCTGGCCCGGTGGAGTGCACGGCGGGTGGAGCGCTTCGGCCAGCAACTCACCGGCGGCATCGGCCGGGTGCTGCGGGAGGGGCGCCCCATCCGCTTCCACTGGAACAGCCCAAGGGAGGTGCGGGAACTGGCTGAGAGCCTCACCGCCCTGTCCGAGACCCACGCGGAATCCCTGCGTGTCGGGCGGGAGCACACCCAGGAACTCGAACAGTCCAACCGCTACAAGTCCGAGTTCCTGGCCAATGTGAGCCACGAACTGCGCACCCCGCTCAACTCCATTCTGCTCCTGTCGAAGATGCTTGCCGACGGCCAGTCCGGACTAAGCCCCCAGCAGCAGCGCCAGGCGGCGGTTATCCACGAGGCCGGGGGTGACCTGCGCGACCTCATCGACAACATTCTCGACATCTCCCGCATCGAGGCCGGGCAGATCGCGGTGACCCTGGAGTGGGTCGAACTGGCCCCTCTGCTGGATGGGCTCATCGGCCTGCTCGGGCCCCTGTTCGCGGATAAGGGGCTGGAACTGCGCCTGGAGGTCGCCCCTGCGGCCCCTGGGCGGATCTACAGCGATCGCGACAAGGTACGCCAGATCCTCAAGAACTTCCTCTCCAATGCGGTCAAGTTCACCGACCACGGTGCCGTGACGGTGTCCCTGGCGGTCGGTGCCGACCCAGGCTGTCCGGTGCTCCTCGCGGTCACGGACACCGGCATCGGCATCCCCAAGGACAAACAAGGCATCATCTTCGACGCCTTCCAGCAGGCCGACGGTTCTACACGGCGGCGTTACGGCGGTACCGGGCTTGGCCTGTCCATCAGCCGCGAGCTGGCCAAGGTCCTGGGTGGGCGCATCGAGGTCGAGAGCATCGAGGGCCAGGGCGCACGCTTCACCCTGTGCCTGCCTCTGGAGCTGGACCCCAGCCACCTGGACGCGGAGCGCGTGGTCCACGAGCCCGCCCAGCCCAGGGCAGGCTCCGGGCCCACCGCGCCCATAGCAGCCACGAAGGGACCCACACCAGGGGGCGGGGTGCGTGGCCAGATCCAGGGGTCGGCCCCAAGCCGGCGCTTCGCCGATCACTGGGCCTTGCTGGTGGAGCGCGATGTCCAGGCCCTGGTGTCCATGACGGCCTTGCTGGAGCGGCTCGGCGTGCGGGCACTGACCGCTGCGGACCTCGGCGAGGCCCTCGATACCCTCCAGGACGAGGGCCCCTGTGGTGTGATCCTGTTGGCAACCTTGGTGTCCGCAAGGGATACCTGTGATACGATCCAAGCCATTTTCAACCACCAGAGCGAACGCCACATCCCGGTGGTGGTGATGGGTAATCCAGAGGACCATGCCCAGCTTGCGGACTGCGGTCCCCCGGGGACCTGGCACTTCCTCCCAAAGCCGGTCGCACCGGCGGCACTTGAGGCCCTGCTGGAGCGGCTGCTGCCCGGCGCGTCCGGGGTGGACCCTGGCAAACCTGGGTAAGACCAGGGCACGAACAGGCGGACAACGGCATGAATCGTTATCGTGGGTTCACACTGCTGATCGTCGATGACCATGCGCACAACCTCTTCACGTTGCGCAGCCTCATCGAGCGGCACATGGACGTCGTGGTACTCGAGGCCAACTCGGGCCAGGCGGCCATCGACATCACCCTGAGCCGTCCGGACATCGACCTCATCATTCTCGACGTCCAGATGCCGGAGATGGACGGCTTCCAGACCGCCTCCCTGCTGAAGCTCCGCAAGCGCACCCGCGACATCCCCATCATCTTTCTCACCGCCGCCTTTAAATCCGAGGAGTTCCAGCAACGCGGGTACGCCGTGGGCGCCGTGGACTACCTGCTCAAACCCATCGACGACAACTTGCTGATCAACAAGATCGGGGCCTACTTTCGCCTGATCGAGAAGGAGCGCGCGCTGAATGTCGTGCTCGAACAACGGGTGGCTGAGCGCACTGCACAACTGGAGCAGGCCAGGCAGTACCTTGCCAACATCATAAATTTCATGGGCGAGGCACTGCTGGTTCTGTCCCCCCAGGGCGAGATCAAGTCTGCCAATCCAAAGGCCCTGCACATGCTCGGCTATACGGAGTCTGACCTGATCGGTATGTCCATCGGCGACGTCTTCGAGGAGGAGGGCGACGAGCAGGCAGGGGCCTTCATGGGGACCTGGCTGGAGGCCCTGATCCGCACCGGGGCCTTGAGCAAGATCGAGGCACGCTTCATCGCCCGGGATGGCCGGCGCGTCCCCATCTTGTTTTCCCGCACCGCGGTCAAGGACGCCGACGGGCACATCACCGACATCATTTGTATCGCCAAGGACATGACCGGCTATGTCCGCGCCGCAGCGGCCTAAAGCCTCGGCGGCCCGGCGCGTTCCAAGACCCAGGAGGAAAGACCCATGACCGAAGCGCACGAACTCTGGCCCGACGAGGAGGACACAGCGCTCACTGCCAATGCCCTCAAGGCGATGGCCCACCCCCTGCGCTGGAAGATCCTCTGCGCGCTGGGTCAAAACGAACTCTCGGTGG
The DNA here is from genome assembly GCA_963802205.1 of uncultured Gammaproteobacteria bacterium. Lineage (GTDB taxonomy): Bacteria > Pseudomonadota > Gammaproteobacteria > Chromatiales > Chromatiaceae > DYRB01. The sequence goes on from CAWDHW010000032.1 coordinate 277,088, forward strand.
GCGAGATCGTCGATCGCACCGGGACCTCCCAGAGCAACATCTCCCAGCACTTGGAACAGTTGCGCAACAAGAACATCGTGGTGGCCCGCAAGGAGGCCAACCGCATCTTCTACCGCATCCGCAATGACCAACTGCTGGATCTCATCGGCATCATGCGGGACGTGCTGTGTCCAGCCAATCTGGATGATCGCTACCCGCGCTGATGTTGGGAAAGGGGACTGTCGAGCCGACGCCTTCCGCCCGCATGGTTCCCCACCCCTGGCCGACCCAGCCTGACCCGTTGCCCCACGCGGCTTTGCGGTCCCCCGGGTACTCACCGATAATCCGGGCCCCAACTACAGGTCCGGAGTGAAGCATGGCGATCGATCAAGGCGGCTGGTTTTCGGAGGTCTTGGGGGAACTGGGCTGCGCCTTTTCCCTGCGCATCACGGCCAAGCTCCACGAGGAGCAGAGCCCATACCAGCACATCGAGATCTACGCCACCCAAGCCTTCGGAAACCTGATGGTGATCGATGGGTCCATCATGCTCACGGCGCGGGACAATTTTCTCTATCACGAGATGCTGTCCCACCCAGCCCTGTTTAGCCATCCGGCACCGCGGCGGGTCTGCATCATCGGCGGTGGCGACTGCGGGACCCTGCGCGAGGTCCTCAAGCACCCGGAGGTCGAGCAGGTCGTTCAGATCGATATCGACGAGCGGGTGACCCGCCTGGCGGAGCAGTTCTTTCCCGAACTGACCGAGGCCAATGGTGACGACCGAGCCCGCCTCCTGTTCGATGACGGCATCGCCTGGATGGCCATGGCGGTGCCCGAGACCCTGGATCTGATCATCGTGGACAGCACGGACCCCGTTGGCCCTGCGGTGGGGCTCTTCAGCCAGGGGTTCTTCCAGACTTGCCACAGCGCGCTGGCCCCCGGCGGGATCGTTGTCCAGCAGAGCGAGTCGCCCCTGCTGCACTCGGGACTACTGCGGGATATGCACGCCGCGATGCGCGGGGCCGGGTTCGCGGATGTGAAGACCCTGTTCTTCCCGCAGCCTGTCTACCCATCCGGCTGGTGGAGCGCGACCCTGGCGCGTAAGGGCGAGGCCATCGCCGGATTCCGCACAGACGACGTGGAGCAGCGCCCCTTCGCCACGCGCTACTACAACGCCGACATCCATCGCGCTGCCCTTGCACAGCCGGAGTTCTTCCGGCGCGACCTGAACGGGGTGGGCTGAACGGGGCAATACAGTACCGATTCGGTGCTTGCCTGGCATGGGTGAAGCGCGGGAGACTTGCGTGCCAAAACCTTCCAACGACAGCGACGGAATACCTTATGCAAGCGCCAGAATGCCCCAAGATTGGCCCCTACGCCCTGGACCTCGAACCGGGGACCTACTGGTGGTGCAGTTGCGGAAGGTCGAAGAACCAGCCCTTCTGTGACGGATCACACAAAGAGACCGGCTTCGTACCAATGAAGCTCGAATTGACCGAGGCGGAGAAGGTCTGGCTGTGCGGTTGCAAGCGCAGCGGGGACAAGCCCTTCTGCGACGGGGCCCACAAGAAGCTCCTGTGACACCAGGCGCCCTGGCCCTGGGGCCAGTGCCGCGCGGTCGATCATCCTGCCGACAGGATCAGGCGATGAGCAGGACCAGATTCCAGAGGAATGCGCCGACCAAGGCGCTGTAGAGATAGATGCGCCCCAGCGGCAGGAAGGCAATGGGCACGGCCGCTAGTGCCGCCAGGCTCAGAATCGGCCAGGAGAGCATGGACACAACCAGGGAACTGAGGGTCCAGTCCTTGAACAGCATCAGCAGCATCACCCCGCCCAGGGTGAAGGTCGCGGTCAGGAACAGCCAACCGAGATAACGGGAGAGCCAAGAGACCCCTGCGCCGACGGTGCGGGACAAGACCTTGGTCAGGCGCGACATGGTGGCTCCCCAGGGGCCGAGGCACCCCGCTTCCCGTGGGCAGCGGACACTCGAACCGGATCATCCCTCTGACACACTTTCACTCCAGTGGGCGGGTGATCGCGCAGCGCTCCAACATAGGCCGCTAGGTGTGGCCTATCAATTCGTCGATATGTGTGCTGACGCTACGCCCGAGGGAGGACAATTCGTAGCCCCCCTCGAGGCAGGCAACGATCCGCTCGCCGGCGTGTCTGCGGGCCGCCTCGTGCAGCTTGCGCGTGATCCAGGCATAGTCCGGCTCGCGCAGTGTGAAGTGGGACATGTCGTCCTCGGCGTGGCCATCGAAGCCGGCGGAGATCATGATCAACTGCGGGCGGAAGGCCTCGATGCGCGGCAGCCAGGCCGCCTCCACCGCGGCCCGGAACTCAGGTCCACCGGTCCGCGAGGGTAGGGGCAGGTTGATGATGTTGGGGGCGTCCGTGTCGGCCCCGCTGTGGGGATAGAAGGGATGCTGAAAGCTGCTGCAGAACAGGACCCGCTCGTCGCCGATGAAGATGTCTTCGGTCCCGTTGCCGTGGTGGACATCGAAATCGACGATCAGGACCCGCTCCAGTCCGTGATGCTCCAGGGCATGGGCCGCACCGACGGCGACGTTGTTGAAGAAGCAAAAGCCCCCGGCCTTGCGGCGTTCGGCGTGATGTCCCGGCGGGCGGACACAACAGAAGGCGGCGTGGTGCTTTTTCCCCTCCATGACCAGATCGACCCCCAGGACCGCGGCCCCGGCGGAGTGCAGGGCGGCGGGCCAGGTGGCCCGACACATGGCGGTGTCGCCGTCGATCCAGGTGATGCCGCGGTCGTCCGTCGGTCGGCTGCGCTCGATCAGGCGGATGTAATCCGCGTCATGCACCCGATTGAGCTGTTCGAAGGTGGCCTCCGGGGCGTCATAATGCGTGACCAGCATTTCCATGCCCGAGGCGATGAGCCGATCCTGGATGGCGTGCAGGCGTTCCGGACTCTCCGGGTGATGCTTGCCCATGTCATGATCCTGGCAGGCATGGTGGGAGATATAGGCGAGATTCATGGGGATCGGCCTCCGCAATGTTTCAGCCCGGCCGCCCGGCTGCCACCGGCTGGCCCTGCAAGTGCCAACCCGAACCACCCGGCCCCTGAGTGTGCCGGGACGGTACGGACCGCAAAGGGTTCTTAGCTTAAACCAGTTCCAGCCCCGGAGGGGCAGATTCCCATGCGTTTGTCCGATGTCGATCAACTCTTCACGCCGAGCTCCATCGCCGTCTTTGGACCCAGCGACCGCCCGGACTCCATCGGCGGCATGGTCTATCGCAATGTCCTGGCCGCCGGGTTCAAGGGCGCCTGCTACGCGGTCAATCCGAAGTACACCGAGGTTGCCGGGCGGCCCTGCTACAAGGGCCTGCGCGAGATCGACAAGCAGATCGACCTGGCCCTGATCGCCATGCCGCCGGACAAGGTGCCGGACATCCTCGACCAGTGCGGCGAGTACGGGGTCAAGGTTGCTGTGGTCCACACCGGCGGCTTCGCCGAGAGTGGGGACAAGGGCGCGGCCTTGCAGGAGCGCTTGGTGGACGCGGCGCGGCGCAACCGCATCCGCCTCCTCGGGCCCAACTGTCTGGGGGTGATGCGCCCCGCCAGCGCGCTGAACGCCAGCTTCGGCGGGGAGCAGGCCAGGCGGGGCAACGTCGCCCTGGTCTCCCAGTCGGGGGCCGTGAGCACCGCCATGTTGGATTGGTCGGGGCCCAGGCGCCTGGGCTTCTCGGCCGTGGTTTCGCTGGGTGCCGGGGCGGACGTGGGCTTCGGCAGCGTGCTGGATTATCTGGCCCTGGACAGCCAGAGCCACTGCATCCTGCTGTATGTAGAAGGGATGCGAAACGCCAGACGCTTCATGAGCGCCCTGCGCGCTGCCGCCCGTCTCAAGCCGGTCATCGTGGTGAAGTCCGGGCGCCGGCCCGCGGGGTCCCGCGCCGCACGCTCACATACCGGGGCCTGGGTCGGTTCACCGGACGTCTTCTCGGCCGCCATGGAGCGGGCAGGTGCAGTCCAGGTGGATGCCCTCGACCAGCTCTTCGCCGCTGCCCACGTGTTCGGTACCGGTAAGCGTCTGACCGGGGAGCGCATCGCCATCGTCACCAACGGTGGTGGCCCCGGGGTCCTGGCGGCGGATCGCATCTCTGAGTTGGGAATGAACCTGGCCCAGTTGAGCGAGGCAACCCGGACCACCCTGGAGGGGGCCTTGCCGGACAACTGGTCACACGGCAACCCGGTGGACGTCATAGGCGATACCCCAGGGCGCGGCTACTGCATCGCCCTCGAGGCCTGCCTGGCGGACCCTGGAGTGGATGGGGTCCTGGCCATCCTCGCACCGCTGGCCACGGTCGATCCCACTGCGGTAGCCCAGCGGGTCATCGACATCGCCAAGAAGAGCGCTAAGCCGGTGCTCGCTTGCTGGATGGGGGCGACCCGGGTGGCGGAGGCCCAGACCCTGTTCGCCGAGGCCCGCGTCCCCCACTTCGATACCCCAGAGGACGCAGTGGAGGCATTTTCCTTCCTCGCCAAGCACCTGCGCAATCAGCGCCTGCTCATGCAGTCCCCCGGGCCCATGTCCTACGAGCAGGGGCCGGACGTGGACGGTGCCCGCCTCATCATCGAGGGGGTCATGGCAGAGGGGCGCAACACCCTCGGCATCATGGAGGCCAAGGCGATCCTCGCGGCCTTCCACATCCCCAGCATGCAGGCGGTCCTGGCGCGCACTCCCAACGAGGCCCTGATGGCGGCCCAGGTCTTAAGCTTCCCCGTGGTGCTAAAGATCAACTCCACCGACATCGCCCACAAGTCCGACGTGGACGGGGTGCGGCTGAACATCACCGACGCCCAGTCCGTGCGCCGGGACTTCGCCGAGATCATGGAGCGTGCCAGGCGCCTGCGGCCGGACGCGGCCATCGACGGGGTCACGGTGGAGCACATGGTCTCCAAACGCGCCGCTCGGGAGCTGATGATCGGAGTGGTGCGCGACCCCATCTTTGGCCCCGTCATCACCTTCGGCTCCGGCGGGACCGAGGTCGAGGTCCTGGAGGACCGCGCCCTGGGGCTGCCGCCGCTCAACGCCTTCATCATACAGACCATGATCGAGCACACCCGGGTGGCGCGTCTCATGGGGGCCTTCAAGCACATGCCGCCTATGAACCGGGAGGCCCTGACCAAGATCCTGCAACGGGTCTCCGAGCTGGTGTGCGAGCTGCCGGAGATCCTCTGCATGGACATCAACCCTCTGATCGGCAACGATCGCGAGGTCATCGCCGTAGACGCCCGTATCCAGGTCGCCTACCGCCCGCCGCAGATGGCGCCTTATGGGCACATGGCCATACACCCCTATCCGAGTCATTTGATCGAGCGGGTACAACTGCCCAACGGTCAGGACCTCATCATCCGCCCCATCCGCCCGGAGGACGCTGAGATGGAGCAGGAATTCGTGCGGGGTTTATCCGAGCAAACCAAATACTTCCGCTTCATGCAGGCGATCAAGGAGCTCACCCCTGAGATGCTGGTGCGCTTTACCCAGATCGACTACGACCGCGAGATGGCACTCATCGGCGTGGTAGAAGAGGAAGGGCGCGATGTCGAGGTGGGCGTGGCCCGCTACATGTCCCGCCCCGGCGGCGATGCCTGCGAATTCGCCATCGTCGTCTCCGACACCTGGCGCGACCGCGGCATCGGTGCCCGCCTGATGCGGGCCTTGATGCAGAACGCCCGGCAGCGCGGCCTGAGGCTCATGGAGGGCGAGGTTCTCACCGCCAACACCCGCATGTTGGCCCTGATGGAGGCATTGGGCTTCCGCATCGAGCGCGACAAGCAGGATCCGGGGATCCGGTTGGTGACCAAGGTCCTGTGACACGCTCGCGCACTGGCCGCCGGTCCCGGGCCCTGTCTTAGCTTCAGGGCCGCGGGGTCTGGCGTACTGGCCCTTCGGCCCCCAGATACCGGGACCGTTCGTCCGAACAAGCCCAGTTGGCCATCGTGAAGAAGGAGCCCAGACGCATGAAATCGACAATCACCATCAGGAGCGAGACTGACGCCGATATCGGCGCCATCGCAAAAGTGACGATTGCAGCGTTCAAGACCTTGGAGATCAGCAACCACACGGAGCAATTCATCATCGAGGCGCTACGCGTCGCCAAGGCGCTCACGATATCCTTCGTTGCCGAAGTCAATGGTCGTGTGGTCGGCCATATTGCATTCTCTCCTGTGACCATTTCAGACGGCACTCGGAACTGGTACGGCCTTGGACCTGTTTCGGTGTTGCCGGAGTACCAGCGGCAGGGGATCGGCAAGGCCCTGATACGGGAAGGTCTGTCACGGCTTAGAGACATGAATGCTCGAGGATGCTGTCTCGTTGGGCATCCGGACTACTACAGAAAATTCGGGTTCACAAACATCCCGGAACTTGTGCATGAAGGTGTTCCACCGGAGGTCTTTTTCGCTCTGTCTTTCGACGGGCACACTCCGCAGGGCACAGTCGCTTTCCACGAAGGATTCAAAGCCGACGGCCAACAAGAGGGCGCAGGCGATGCTTGACAGCGCGGCTGACCCTCCGCATTGGGAACGCTTCGGATTCGACAAGGGCCAGTCCGAGACCAACCGCGACTGACGGCTCAGGGTTGTGTCTGGACCCCCAAGCGCGGCCTTTCGGGTTTGAAACCACCCCCTCTGAGAGATGGCCGTCTGTTCTGGACGGGGCGAATGCCCGGTCCGGCGGGCTGATTCGCACCGACCGCCAGATTCAGGGAATCCCCAACAGTTTGTGGGTCTGCATACTCAACCGCCAGCGGGGGTGTGCCATGCAATAGGCGATGGCCCTTTGGATGTTCGCGGCGAGATCGGGCCCGTCCATGGGCTGGAGGTAGAAGTGGGCGAACGCCAGCCCGGCGAAACGCTCCGGTAGGGCATCCGGTTGCGGGTAGACCAGCTTCAGCTCGCTGCCGGCTTTGAGTATCAGCCCGGCGTCGGCCTTGGGGCTGACGCAGATCCAGTCGATGCCGGGCGGGGCCGGGCGAGTGCCATTGGTTTCGACGGCGATCTCGCAGCCGCGGGCGTGCAGGGCCTCGACCAGTGGGGCATCCAGTTGCAGCAGTGGCTCGCCGCCGGTGCAGACCACATAGGGGCGGATGCCGGGACTTACCTCGGCGGGCCACGCGGCGAGGATCTGGTCGGCCAATGCCTCGGCCGTGGCGTACCTGCCCCCACCGGGTCCGTCGATTCCCCGGAAGTCGGTGTCGCAGAAGGTGCAGATCGCCTTGGCCCTGTCCTGTTCGCGCCCGGACCAGAGGTTACAGCCGGTAAAGCGGCAGAAGACGGCCGGCCGGCCGGTCTGGGCCCCCTCGCCCTGGAGGGTGTAGAAGACCTCCTTGACCTTGTAGCTCATGACGGCAGGGCGGGCCCCAGTTCCCCCCAGCACAGTGCGGCGCCGCAGCCGGGGGTCTCGTGCAGGTCGATGCGGTCGAGTTGGGGCAGGCGGTCGGCCATCGATTGGCGCATCCAGCGGCAGAGGCTCCCGGGGTCGGCGTCGCCCAGGTCCGGCAGGTCGTTGAGGCGGTGGTGGTCGAGGCGCTCGTAGACGGGCTTGAACAGGGCCTTGACGTCCCCGTAGTCCACTGTCCAGCCCAGGACCTGATCCAGGGGGGCGGTCAGGTGCAGGCGCAGCAGGTAACTGTGACCGTGCAGGCGGCGGCGCGGGTCGCCGTCGGGGGCGCGCTCCAACCGCAGGGCGGACTCGAAGCGCTGCTCCTTCCAGATGCGGTAATGACGCCCGTCGTAGTGGCAGCCCGCGGTGGCGGTCTCGTAGACGGTGATCCAGGACAGGGCCGGCAGGGCGGGCTGGATGCGTCGCCATAGCCAGCTCGCCAGGATCTCGCTGGTGGGGTTCTCAAGGCCCTGGATGTCGTTGAGGCAGGCATGGTGCAGTTGCGCCTCGATGGGTGCCCAGAGTGCACCGAGCTGATCGAAGTCCAGGCCCATGTCGAGCCCGGCCAGGTCCTGATTGGCGTGCAGTATCACCTCGAACCCGTGTCCGTGCATGCGCCCGCAGGGGTGGCCCGGCGGGACCTTGGGCAGGCGGTGGGCCGCCTCGAAGCGGAAGCGCCGCCAGAGGTGGGCCTGATCCGCGGCGTCGAGGTCCGCGCCCTGGTCGTGGGTGCTACGGATGCCGACGGACTCCACCCCGGGGACCGCGATGTGTCGGCGAATCCAGCGTGCCAGGTTTTCGTCCGTGGGAACAGGGATTTGCTCGTTCAGGTCGCGGTAGTCCAGGTCAGTGGCGCAGACCCCCAGGGCCTGGGCAAGTGCCCCGGCTTCCCCGCCCCGGAAAGGCGCCCAGCCCGTCGGCAGCTCGGCGCGGACCCGGGCGATGAAGCTATGCCCATGCAGGCGCCGGGAACGGTGCCCCTCGGGCAGGATGGGGACACGCCGGGCGGCCTCGAAGGGGGCGGCGGCCAGGTAGAGAAGGCGCTCGGTCATGCTCAGGGTCTCAGGGTCAGAATTCCGATCTCGGCCCCCGGTGCCGGCCCACCCCAGGGCATGGGGTGGCTGGCGCCGCCCAGCCAGTCGGCGAGCTGGTCGCTGCGGTAGGGGGACAGGCGGTGGCCAGACTGGCCGAGAGGCAGCGTCAGGCGCGATTTTGTCCAGTCCCCGGGGGTGAAGACCGCCCGGCAGGAGGGGGCGAAGAGGACCTCCCCGGGGTGTCCGGGGTCGGCCTTGGCGACATTGATGGTCGCCCCATCCCCTGCCATCGGGACCGGGCCGACGGAGAACAGGGGGCCGAGGATCGGCGCCTTCGCGAAGGCGTGGGGGAAGGTCAGGTGGCGCACCCTGTCCAGGCGCTGGCCGTCCGCCTCCGGCGACAGGGTCTGCAAGTCGGCCCAGGCGGCGCGCAGGGCCCGCCCCCAGACCTCGGCTTCGCCCTCGCGCCCTGGGGTGCCGATGTCATCCCAGAAGGTCGAGGGTTGGCCGCGGATGGCCTCATCCAGGGGGCTATAGAAGGCAATATCCAGGGACATCAGTGGCCCCAGGTCGTCCCCCAGTTCGTCGCCGTAGAGGGACCGGTAGAGGGCCGGACGTAGCAGGCTGAACAGGGCAGCGGCGCGGCTGTCGGGAACAAAGCCCCCACCCCAGTCGAGCAGGAAACGCTCCGCGATGCGCCGCGCCTCCGGATCGACCTCCCGGAGCTTGGGCAAGAGGGCGCGGAGCGCGGCGAGGTACATCCGCGCCTGGGGGCTGATGCGGTCCTGCTGCATGCGAGAGGCACTGGCGGCGTTCTGGGGCGGACCCTCCGCCAGCAGCTCGGCGATGCGCTGGGCGCGGTAGGGGGCGGACCAGGAGTGGGAGACGTTGACCGGGAAATTGGCCGGTATGGTGCGGTTGTTGGCAGTGATCAGGATGCCGCCGGGGGGCCTGATCAGACCGGGGTTGTCGCTGCCCGGGACAGTACCGGTCCAGCCGTAACCCGGTTCCCAGCCAGGGACCGGGTAGGCTCCAAGGCCGCGACCGCGCAACGGGAGGCGCCCGGTCACCTGCCAGGCGATGCCGCCATCGCGATGGGCGAGCATCAGGTTCTGGGCGGCGTGGGTGAACTCCAACCCGGCGGCGCGGCCCTCCTCCAGGCTGGTCGCCGTGGCAAGCCGGGCGAGACCGGCGAAGGCCCGATCCGGCGCTTCGGTGGCCCAACGCAGTGTCAGCAGGGCCTGCGTATCCAGTCCCGGGAGGTCGAGCAGGGTCCCGGTCTGGTCCCCCAGCACATCGTTCAGGACGACACCGTGGTTGGTACTGCGGAGCACCAGGGCCACCGGCTCGGGACGCCCTTTGACGGCGATGAGTTGGGTACGCTCGGCAATGGGGGCACTGGCCCCGTCGGGGCGCTCGACGCGATCCCCTTGCGCGGTCGGGCGTTCGACGAAGAGGTCCTGGGTATCGGCATTGACGGTGGTGAAGCCCCAGGCGATGTCGGCGTTGTGGCCGATCAGGACCAGGGGCACCCCGGGCAGGGCCACCCCGGCGACGTGCAGCGCCGGGGCCCGCAGCTCCAGTTCGTACCAGATCCCCGGCATCGACGGTGCCAGGTGAGGGTCATTGGCGAGCAGGGGCTGGCCATCGGCGGTGTGGTCCCCGCGCAGCGCCCAGGCGTTGCTGGCGGGGGCAGGGACCGGCAGGCCCCAGCGTGCCGGCAGGTCGAGGATCGGCCCCAGGGCCGCGGCCAGGGCGGCGACCCCGGGCCCTGGCGTCGGCTCCACCAGGTCCGAGGGAAGCCCCGCCGCCCCCTCCGGGGCCGCAATCCCCTCGTCGGTAGGGAAGAGCTCGGCGGCGCGGACATTGCCCAGGCGTCGGGCCAGGCGCAGCCAGACCAGTTCACCGCGCAGGTTGTAGGACAGGACCCAGGCCAGGTACTCGCCGATGGCCAGGCTGTCCTCCGCCCGCCAGGGCTCGGGTGCGAAGCCGGCGATGCGGTACTCGATGGGCAATCGCCCGGCGGCCTGGGCCTGATAGGCATTGACCCCGGCGGCGTAGGCGTCCAGGTAGTCGCGATAGGGTGGCTCCAGGGCATCCAGGGCCTGGCGTGCCGCGGCCCCCAGGCCGATGGTCCGCATCAGGCGGTCCGCGGGCAGGGCGTCCTCTCCGAAGACCTCCGCCAGTCGCCCCTGGGCCAGGCGGCGCATCAGGTCCATCTGCCACATGCGCTCGGCGGCGACCACGTAGCCCTGGGCGAAGAGCAGATCGGTGACCCCCTCGGCACTGATGCTGGGGACGGCGTGGGGCCCGTAGCGGACCTCCACCTGGGCAGCAAGCCCTGGGAGTATCAGGTCCCCGGTATAGCGCGGCTCCGCCCCCTTGGTGCCCAGATAGCCCCAGGCCGCCAGCCCCAGGACCAGGCCCAGGGCTGACAGGAGGAACAAGGCTTTGAGCAATCGCGACATGGTCTCGCCGGCGGGGGCCTGTGGGTGGTCCAGACAAACAGAATCCGCCCCCTTTGTCGAGCTTGCGCCCACTATGGCTTTCCCTATACTAATCGCCGTTCGGCTATGGGCCGACCGCCCGACCGGCATGGCAACCCACCGACCTGTTTCCCACAGCGCCCAACCGAACGATTCGGCCAAGCCCCGCCGCCCCCCTGCATCGAGGTACCCATGCAGCCCCCGCGCCTTTCCATCTTCCCTCTGACCCTCGCCCTGCTGATCTATGGGGCACAGGCCCACAGCGGATTCGATTTTGCCAACGTGGTACAGGAGGCAGAGACCCTGGCGGGGCAAGCCTACGCCCCGCCCCCGGCGACCCCGGAGCTGCTGGTGAACCTGCCCTACGACCAGTTCCAGGCGATCCGCTTCCGCCCGGAGCAGAGCCTGTGGCGCGGAGACGGTTCCCGCTTCCAGATGATGTTCTTCCACCCCGGGCTCTACTTCCGTAGCCCGGTGGACGTGCTTGTGGTCGATGAGCAGGGCGCGACTCCATTGGGCTTCGAGAAGTCCTGGTTCGACTATCCGCCGAAGCTGGCCCAGGAGATCCCCAACGACCTCGGCTTCGCCGGCATCAAGTTCACCTATCCGCTGACCGGCCCGGACGTGCAGAATCAGTTCATGGTCTTCGCCGGGGCCAGCTACTTCCGCGGCGTCGGGCGCGACGAGAGCTTCGGCATCTCCGGGCGCGGCCTGGCCCTGGATACCGGGCTGCCGGTGGGGGAGGAATTCCCCCTGTTCCGCCGCTTCTGGCTGGTCAAGCCGGGCCGGGACGACAGCACCATGACCTTCTACGCACTGCTCGACAGCAAGAGCGTCGCCGGGGCCTACCGCTTCGTGCTCACACCCGGGGAGCCGACGGTCATGGCGGTGGATGCGACCCTGTTCTTCCGCCGCGGCGTGGCCCAGGTCGGCCTGGCACCCTTGACCAGCATGTTCTTCCATGGCGAGAACACCGACCGGCCGCTGGGCCACTGGCGGCCTGAGGTCCACGACTCCGACGGTCTGGCGGTGGAGACCGGCAGCCGGCGAGCGCCTGTGGCGCCCCCTGACCAATCCCAAGCGCCTGAGCCACAGCTACTTCTCCGTCACCAACCCGCGCGGCTTCGGGCTCTTGCAGCGAGACCGCCGCTTCACCTCCTACGAGGACCCGGAGGCGCAGTACCAGAACCGCCCCAACGCCTGGATAGTCCCCAAGGGCGACTGGGGCGAGGGCAATGTCATCCTGGTGGAGATCCCCACCGACAAGGAGACCAACGACAACATCGTCGCCTTCTGGACCCCCAAGGCCGAGGTCAAGCCCGGAACCCGGCTGGACCTGTCCTACGAGGTCCATCTGGGCGGGGGCGCTACCCCGGCCCAGACCGGCGGTTTCGCCAGCGCGACCTATGTCGGTTTCGGCGATGTGATCGGCGGCGGCGACGTCAAGGGCACGGTGCGGGTCCTGGCGGACTTCACTGGTGGCGAACTCCCCGGCCTGCCTGCCAATGCCACGGTGAGCGCGGTGGTCAATGTCAACGAAGGGGCCGAACTGATCCACCAGACGGTCTTCCCGGTGCCCGAGAACAAGGGTTGGCGCCTTTCGCTCCTGGTCAAGCCGCCCAAGGACAAGCCCCTGGAGATGCGCGCCTTCCTGAAGATGGATAGCGCCATCCTGACCGAGACCTGGACCTATCGGGTCGAGGCGCCCTAGCCCATGGGCACCGACCTCGCCGACACAGGTCCGGACAGCGAACTCGATCCCGACTTCGATCCGCAAGCCGCGGTGGAGGAGATCCCGGGTGCCGCATTACGGTCCCTGGACGCCTGCCCCGATGACCTGCCCAAGGCGTGTGACCGCATCTGGAGCTACATGGAGCGGCTCGGGGTCGAGCCCTGCGAGCGCGGCAAGATCACCCTGGACCTGCTCGACCGGGCCATGGAGACCACCCTCGCCGAGGGCGGGCACCTCACCCCGGCGGCCATGGATGCCCTGACCGCCTGGCTCGCCGAGCGCCAGGCGGCGGCCGCGACCCCGAACCCCTGCGACGATACCAGCCTCCTCGGCCAACTCGCCCACCCGCCGGTGCAGCGCCAATGTATGGCCCCGGAGCGGCGCAGCGGGCGCGGCGCCTGGCGTCGCCCCCCCCAGGCCGTCAAACCTTCCGTGCCCAATCCGTCCCCGCCGAATCAGTCCCCGAAAGTCAATCCATGAGCAAGCGCTACGCCAACTGGCGGGCCCACGCCTACTTGCGGCGCGGGCTCGGTCTCAGCCTGGTCCTGATCCAGACCCTGCTGGCGACCCACTATGCCATGTGGCTCCTCCCCTATCATGGTGACCATCCGCTGGAGCTGGCCACTGCGGCGGTCTTCGGGCTGCTGTTTGCCTGGGTCTCCGCGGGCTTCTGGACCGGCATGTTCGGGCTCTACGACCGTCTGCGCGGCGGGGACCCGGTCCACATCGCCGCCTGGGACACCCCGGCGGAATTGGCCGCTACCCCGCTCGCCAAGACCGCCGTGCTGATCCCCATCTACCACGAGGAGGTGGTCCGGGTGGCCGCCGGGATCGAGGCGATCTACCAGTCCGTCGCCGACACAGGGCACCTGGATGACTTCGAGTTCTTCATCCTGTCGGACTCTCGCGACCCTGAGGTCTGGCTGCGGGAGCAGGAGGCTTGGCAGCGCCTGTGCAACCGCCTCGGGGCCCGGGGCCGTCTGCACTATCGGCGTCGGGGCCTGAACCTCAACCGCAAGAGCGGCAATGTCGCCGACTTCCTGCGCCGCTGGGGCAAGGGGTTCGTCCACATGGTGGTCCTGGACGCGGACAGCCTCATGGATGGCGAGACCCTGGTGACCATGGTCCGGACCATGGAGCGCCACCCGCAAGCGGCCTTGCTCCAGACCGCCCCTCGGGTGATCGACGGCCAGACCTTCTATGCCCGCATCCAGCAGTTCTCCAACCGGATGTATGGACCCCTGTTCCTGCGCGGCCTGGCCCGCACCCAGATGGGTGACGCCACCTTTTGGGGGCACAACGCCATACTGCGCATCGAACCCTTCGTGCGCCACTGCGCCCTGCCCAGGGTGCGCGGCTGGGGCCCGCTGACCGGGGGCATCCTGAGCCACGACTTCGTCGAGGCGGCCCTGCTCGGGCGCGCCGGACACGAGATCTGGATCATGCCGGCCTTGGGCGGGAGCTATGAGGAGACCCCGCCCAGCCTGGTGGACGACCTCAAACGCGACCGCCGCTGGGCCGAGGGTAACCTCCAGCACCTGCGCCTGCTATTCCTGCCGGGCCTGCGCTTCGTCCACCGCCTGAGCTTCGCCAAGGGGGTCATGGGCTACATCTCCTCGCCCCTGTGGCTGCTTTTTCTGGTGCTGGGGACCATCGAATACGCCCAAATCCGCTACGGAAACGTCAACTACTTCCCCGAGCCCTACAACCCCTACCCGGTCTGGCCCGAGTGGCATCCGGACTTCGCCTTCCTGCTGCTGCTCTCGACCTTGTTCCTGCTGTTCGCACCCAAGATCGTCAGCGGCCTGCTGGTCGCGCTGGATCGCAAGGACCGCCGTGGCTTCGGCGGGGTGGGGAGCATCTTCGGCGGTATCCTGCTGGAGTCGTTGATGTCCGTCTTTTTGGCCCCCATGCGCATGTTCAGCCACAGCGTCTCGGTCCTTGGGGCCCTGCTGGGGTGGAAGGTGAGTTGGGCCGGGCAGCGCCGCGACGACGGTCGCACCTCCTGGTCCGAGGCCTGGTATCTGCACGGGGCCGGGACCATCGCGGCGGTGATCTGGATCGCGGTGGCCGTCTGGATCGGCGGCGGCTTCGTCTGGTGGACCCTGCCGGTGTCGGTCCCGCTGCTGCTCGGCCCGGCCATCTCCGTCCTATTGAGCGACGCGGGGATCGGGGCCTGGCTGCGCACCCGTGGGCTCCTGCTCACCCCTGAAGAGATAGACCCGCCGGAGGTCCTCAAGGCCGTCCAGCAATCCGACTGGCTCACTGGGGCGGATCAGGTCCCCCACGGCCATGCCTTTGAAGAGGCGGTGGTCGATCCCAAGCGCAACCGCCTGCACGCCGCCCTGGCACGCCACCGCCGTCACCCGGCCGCCACCGCGGCCTGGCTGGCGGAACTGCGCCTGCGCTGCCTCCAGCAGGGCCCGGGGTCCTTAAGCCGTCAGGAGCGCAATGCGCTGGCCAGCGACCACTATTCCCTCACCCAACTTCACGGCATGGTCTGGCAGCGGGGGGATGAGGACCACTGGAACCTCAGTTGAGGACTCCAGTTATTGCGCTCCATATTAACCAATGACCAATAGAGGCTTCGCCGGGTTTCACGGCGAACATGCAGATCTACCGGAGGCGAGAGGGCGGGGGACCGCCCGGCGGGAGGCCACTGTGCGCCTGTGCGCGGTCGGCGTCAGTGGGTCATACTCTTGCGCAGGGGGCTCGGCGTAGCTGTTCGCCACCCGCCCTCATATCCCCGCGGACCCTGGGCGTGGCTTTAATGCTAACGCTGCGGAAAAGCAACAATTTTGCCGAAGATGGCGACATCCGGAGCAGGAATGCAAGCAGCAAAAGGTGGGGGAAAAGCCACCAGTCGGACGAGAAAACCACAAACTGCAGATTTTTGGCTGTGGGGAGGTTGACTTCCGCCGGGAATCACGCATACTGACGCCGCAGTTCAACGGCGTCGGTCCCGACGCAACGACGGGTTTGGTTCACGACTGGGCCCGACAGTGTGGTGCGGGGTGGCTCGCGGACTGGTACCGTGCGAAACGTGTGCAACTCAACTGGAGACAAGATAATGCGTAAATTGAACAAACTTGCGGCAGCAGTCGCAATCGTCCTGGCAGGGTCGAGCGTCCCTGCCGGTGCGGCCGTACTGGGCGGCGCCGGTGAGGCGCTTCTCATTCCGCTGGTGGTGTGGTCCGGCGGGAATTTCAACGATCCCGAGTGCGATGCCGACTCGCGAGGCCCGGCAACTGTAACTGGGCATAGGTTACACGCCGCGGTCGACACGGTCATCGAGCTGTGGATCCCGGGCGCCGTCGGCTTCGACGATATCCCCAACATCTACACCGCCGACGCACACGACGCCGACCAACATCCCCACGGCGCTGACCCCTGTCCGACCCAGATCTGACTCGCCCAACGACCCGCTAGCTCCACTGGTACTGGTTTAACAAGCGGAGCGTAGGAGCAGTTCGATGGAGCATCCCCGTCACTCCGAACGATGTCGTGCAGATCAGCTGGACCGAGGACGCCAACGGGCAGCTCGAGAACGAGCCCGGATACATGGTGATCGCGAACGAGTCGCAGGTAACGGGACGGCGGCAGAAGTTCAGCTTCTTCGGAAACGCCTGGCTCACCGGGGCGATCCACTTCGACCCGGCGGATAACCGCGACGTCATCGGTATCGGGTTCCCGTTGATCGGCGGCACGATCCCGGTTCTGGGGATGAACGATGGGGCAGATGGTCCCATTACGGCGGACAACACCTGTGCGCAACCTGACTGCTGCTGGACAGCGTCAAGTATCGTGGTGGCATTCCGTGCGGCGTGTCGCCGCTGATCGCGGGCTTCCGTAGCAACCGCTCCGACGGGGTCTATGACTTCTTCGCGATCGACGTGGCCCTGTCGAATCGCCTGCTTCCCACCATCCAGGTCGTGTGGGTGGACCAGAACTTGGATAACGGGCGCCGGCTGGAATGCACAAGGAGTATCCTGGTAACACGGCGACCCCGAACCCGATCGGCGCGTATCGAACGTCTTTGACCTCGACGAGCAGCTCCTGCAGTACCACGCTGGACGCTGCCTAACGAGCTCAACGTGGTGTGGATTCCGCCGGCCTACGAGACCAGACGAAGGCCACGCTCTATGCCGTGGAACCAGCCGTTCAAGTGGACAACCATCAACGACCTGCTCTGCGTGGTGGCTGACCAAGGGAACCCGAAGGCGCCCTATACCGCTGGTTTCGTCCGGTACAGCCTGGACGAGTACATCGATACCAACGTCAATAAGGCCCAGTCTGCCGTCTTTGCCTTCTCCATCAAGATGGACGGCGCACTGGTGAACAACGATGCCGGGTCTACCCCCGACGCGTTGGTCCTGATGCTTGAAACCTCGCTGGGGCATGATCTCGGCACCTTCAAGAACTTCTAATCCGCTCCTCATCTGAGCGGGGGCGATGCGCGGTAACGCGCATCGCCCTTTTTCGCTACGCTCATTGGCAGGTTACCCGCGGCGCCCTCAGGTCGGCGGCGTGCCAGTGATCCGGCGGTCACCCCTACTACCAAGCAGCTCGTACGTCATGCCAGTGCATCGAAGACATGTGCCTATGGCGAGGCGGCGGCATTCAACTGTAATCTCTCCATGTGCATCCTGACCTCCCCTCACCTGAGCGCGGGCCCTAAGGCCATCGTCGCGCTACTTGGCACCCTCCTCATCGGCGGCTGCGATCGTGCCCCGCCGCCCCAAAGAACCGGTCAAACAGGGTGCGACCTCGCAATCCGTCGCTTATCTTCCATTTGATGCCGGGGCCTTTGCGGGACTTGCCGACGATATCGACGGTAATGGGCTTGTGGATGTCGCCTTGACGTCCCACGACAAAAGTTTCACTCAGGTATTTTTTCAACGCACGCCACGGAAGTTCGAGGCGGGCCCACGTATCGAAGCGGTTGGTTTCCACCCGGGCCAACTGCTTCAGTTGCCGGGAGCAGAACACCGATACCTCATGCTGTCAGAAGGTATCGATCGCGTGCAGGTTATGGCCCCGCGCGAGGACGGGGGCTTCGACGTGGTTGCCACAGCGAATAGCCCGAAACCCCGCGTAGGCACCGCCTTCCAATGGCCTGGTTCGGGCCTGGCGCTTGCCGTTGCGCCATACGGTGACAACGCCATCTATCTATTCCAGGGCTTCGATCCGGCAACGGCCGAGGTCGCCAGCGCCGACCGCCTCCCGTACTTGCCGAAGATAACACACTGTGAAAAGCGTTGCTGCCGCCGACCTTAACGGGGACGGAATTGACGAGATCTTGTTTGTCAACCCGGAGCGTGGTAGCGTCTCGCTCATACGTCACCCGCAAGAGGGCGAGCCTCCGCAGATTGAAGATCTGTGGCGCTTTGATCAGCGACCGTCGCGTGGGGACTCGTGGTCCCTGCGGACCTCGACCAGGATGGCGATATGGACCTGATCTTGCCCGATGAGGTTGAGGGGCAGTCCGACCGTGTGACCTCGGTCAATGTACTGGTGAACGACGGGGCAGGTGCGTTTGCGCATCGTAAAATCCCATTTCCCGGTCGTTCACGGCTTGACGGCGGCATGACAGGGATCCGTGCACTTGCCTCTGCTACCGACAAAGACACCCATGCCTACGTCCTGGCGGCGGGTTATGAGCAACTGGTCCTGATGCGCTTCCGACCCGGCGGGGACCTGGAGCAGCCCGAGCTGCGCGCCGTGTCGTTATCCAAGCGAGCAAGCATTTTCTGCAGCCCTATTGCGGGACTTGGACGGTGATGGTTGGCTGGACGCCATCATCACACGGTTAAGCAACGACCATGGTGCCCTGATCATCTATGGCCCGCTTTGGGAACAGTTCGGCGCCCTGACCGCTGAGGACCTTGTGGTGCGCCAGTGAGGCCGGCTGGGCGGGTTACCCGCACTCGGCGCTGATGCGGCTCACTCAGCCGCTCGTCGCGCCGAGGGCCCGCCTCCTGCCTTGGCTATCCAAAAGTCCCCGACTTCACCTCTGACGCGATACGCGACACCCTATTTGTTTCAGTTCGGAGAGATTTTCGATGCGCTACCTGCTTCTGTTAACGGGTCTCTGTGCAGGCCTTGTCTGTGCCGACGAGCCCGCCCCGCAAGCGCCGACCGCTTCGCCATCCGACCAGGCGGCTGCCCCAAGTCAACAGGCCGCACCCGCGCCAGAGCCGGTCGTGATGGCCCGAGTCGGAACCGAGACCATCACCGTCGAAGAGTTTATGCGTTTTCTCGTCAAGAACCCGCAAAACATCCAGGCGGCGCGAACCCCGGAGGGCAAGGCACGGCTGGTACGTAACGCCATCGAGAATCGGCTGCTCCTGATGGCGCTGCGTGACGAAGGGCTGCTCGATAAGGATGCGGAAGCAACCGAGGATGTGGTGGTGCCGGCGCTGAAAAAACTGGCGCAGAAGCACTTTCCGCCCGTGACTGCGCCGGACGATGAGGCAGTTCGTCGCTATTATGAGGCGCATAAGGACGCCTTCAGCATACCGGCGTCGGCGCGCGTCAGTCAGATTCAGATTCGCGTGGCCCCGTCCGCGACGGATGAAGAAAAGGCCGCAGCGCGCGCGCGCGCGCAGGACGCATTGCAGCGCATCGAGGGCGGAGAACCCTTTGGTGACGTGGCGGCTGCGGTGACCGAGCACCCAGGTGCCCGCGAGAGGAAGGGGGATATGGGCTACCTTAAGCGCAATGTTGCCGAGTGGTTTGACCGCGCCTTGGCGGGCATCGGGGTCGGCCAGCATACCGGTGTCATCGAATCTCCGGTCGGATATGAAATCCTACTCCTCACCGACACGCGGGAGGCGATCGTCACCCCCTTCCCGAGGCGCGCACCGCCGCCGCGGCGGCACTCGCTGCACAGGAACAGACAAAGGTGCGGACGGCCTATGTCAAGGACCTCGCCAAGCGGTATGGTGCGTCCATCGAGCTCGATGAACTCAAGGGCGCTTTTCCCAACGGTATTTTTCCGTGAGCGCTAATACCCCGACGCTCGCCACGCATTCTTCCATCAGCAGGTGATCTCCAGCGGGAGTCAATCGTATGACCAGCAGAACGGCCTATCTTCTTCCGCTGCTTTCGTTCGTTCTCTGGACTGGGGTGGTCCGGGCCGGTGAGCCGACGGCCGGACAGGCATCACAGGGCCAAACAGCTCAGGGCGAGACGACATCCGAACAGGCCGCGACACTGACGAGCGCCCAAGTGGAGGCGCGTGCCACCGCATACCTTGAGGCGCTCCGGCTCAATGATTGGCAGACGGCGTACCGAATGCATCTTGCGGCCTTGGATGGCAGTCTGACGCCCCTCGCCTTTATGCAGCAGACAGCTTCCACCGGCGTCAAGGTGCTCAGTTATAAAATCACCAAGGTCACAATCCACCGGACCCGGTAAGGCGTTCGTCGAGGCAGCCTTGACCTATGAAGTTCCCCAGTTCTGCAAGCCTTATCGTGCTCCGATGAAGACCGAGTGGGTGCTCCGTGACGGGCAACTCTACCGAGTCGCCGAAAAGGTTAAGGGAGTGACCGGGTCAGCCATAAAGGACATGCTCGACTAGCTAGGGTAGGCACCGCCGTTTGCCTACATCTCCGCCCGATGACCGGACTCCTGTACCTTTGCCAATGATGACGAATGGCCTTACGATCCTATGATCGCATCTGTGCCGACGGACCAAGGCAGGGTGCGCCGGGGGGGCCATCCATAATGCCAATGGTGGCGGACCTGACGCTGGGACTGCCACTGCGAGCCTCACCGCTTGGTGCCTTGACCTGTGCCTTCACGGGGCTGGCGTCCGGTGGCCGGTTGACGCTGTGCATCGCGTCGAATGATCTCGTCGATTCCCCGGATCTCGCTCGATGCAGCGCGTATGTTTGCTCCATAGCGCAACGATGCGGATTTGAGCCTGGAACCATTCCAGGCGCCGATGCCATTGTGTCCCAAGGACTGCGTGCCCTTAGGGTTCGAGCGTATGCCTCGGCCGCCGCGCTGGCGTCTGACCCACCTGACCCCAGATGCGCTGGATGCCTTCTGCGCGTTGTTTCAGGTTGTGTTCGGCCACACGATGCGCCCCCCCCTCTGGCACTGGAAGTACGGCAACGACCGCGGTTGCTCGGTAGCCGCCTACCGTGACGGGCGGCTCGTTGCCCATTATGGTGGTAGCCGCCGGCTGGTGGCCATTTTCGGTCGCATGGCGACGGCGGTGCAGATCTGCGATGCGATGGTGGACCCGGCCGAGCGCGCGGTGATGACCAAGACGGGTGTCATGTATCAGGTCACAGCCACCTTTCTTGAGATCTACCAGGGTCTTGAGGGAATTCCACTCGCCTTCGGCTTCCCGAACCGGCGGGCCATGGGGCTCGGCGAGCGGCTCGGCCTCTATGCCGAGGTTGGCGCACTGTGCGAGGTGCGCTGGGCGGCGCTGCACGACAGGCCCCGCCTGCTGACCCGGGTGCGGTATCTCGATCGGCACCATGCACGGGACCGTCAAGCGGTTGATCGTCTCTGGGCCGCCATGCTGCGGGACCTGACGGACGCAGTGGCGGTGGTTCGCGACTGGGCCTATCTGTGCTACCGATACGCGGAACACCCGGATCGCCAATATGAGATTTTACTGGTGTCCTCGCGCGTTACCCTTCGGCCGCTCGGGGTGCTCGTGCTGCGCATCGAGGAAAATGCGGTGGAGCTGCTCGACCTCGTTGCGCCCCTGAAGCACATTCCAGTCTTGATCGATCAAGCCAGACGACTTGCCGGCCGATGGGGTAAGGAAACGCTTTACTGCTGGATTACCCGCCAATACGCGGGCCGGTTCGGCCGCACGCCCGGCGCCCTTGTAAAGGACCTCGATATTCGCATCCCCACCAATGCCTGGGTGCATCAGGATCTGACGCCGGCTCAGTTGTACGACCGCTGGTGGTTGACCTCTGGCGATACGGATTTTCACTAGGAATTTCGGGGTTGGATGGCCAAGGGATTCGCGTAGAGCCGCTGGCACGCCAGCTTGTCGAATCGTAGGGCGCGGAGGTCTTGGTCGGCTCGCACTCCTGGCTTTCTCGACGCCCAAGAGTGCGGGGCGATGCCGGAACGTCGGTAGCTCGAGTTGGCTATACTCGCCGCAACAAGATGCGGCGTCTGCGGCAGGCAAGGTCTTCTTCGGAGCAAAGATAATGAATGTTCGCAATCCCGTGTGGCGTCTGGTCGCCAAAGCCCTGGGTCTGGTTTCGGCCCTGCTGGTGCTGCCCCTGGCACAGGTTCAGGCGCAGACTCTTGCCCCTGGTACGCCGGGCGGGGTCTCCGGGATGGGGTCTGCGCTCCGGATGGATGAGGCGCGCCTGGGGCGCTTGGCCAGGCACTTCAAAGTCCTGGACGCGCTCGCCATCCTGGACGACCTGAAGCAGGGTGCGCCCACGACCGCGGTGATCGTTACCCTCCGGCCGACTGCAGGCGCCGAGACCTTGGCCGCCCAATCGCAACTGGCCGCCGCCGCGGTACCGGACGCCTTCGACAAGCCGGGCGCGCCGGTCTTCTTCGATCTCCGCGACCAGGGCATCCGTGCCCAATTGTTGAAGACCGTGAAGGACAAGGTCGATCAGGTGACTCAGGAACTCGCGGCCCCTGGGCTGAGTGTCACGCAGCGCTTCTCCTACCAATTCGGCTTTGCCGCACGTGTCACGGACGAGGCGCTCGAGCAGTTGCTCGATCATCCCGATGTCGTCCGGGTCGAAAAGGATCGCGTGCTGGAGCCGCACCTCGCCCAAGGCATCCCGCTGATGGATGCCGATGTGCCGAACGGGATTTACGATGGCAGCGGTCTGAGCATCGCCATCTGCGATACCGGTATCGACACCTCGCATCCGCGGCTCGGTGGCGGCGGAAGCCCCTTCAATACCAAGGTCATCGGCGGCTACGATACCGGCGACAACGACGCAGACCCACGCCCCGGCAGCAGTGGCCAGCCCCACGGCACCGCCTGCGCCGGCATCGCGGCCGGTGACCTGGGTACCGTAGGCGATTATATCGGCGGCGTCGCGCCGGGCGCCAAACTCTACGCCATCAAGATTGCATACGGCAGCGGTGGCTCGGCCTACACCTCGGACATGATCGAAGGCTGGGAGTGGGCGATCAACCACAAGAATGACGATCCGGCCAACCCCATTCTGATCATCAGCACGAGCTTTGGCGGGGGCAGCTATTCCGGGACCTGTGACAGCGCGGTGCCGGCGATGACGACGGCTGCGGCCAATGCCTTGGCTGCCGGCATCAGCATCTTCGCGTCCTCAGGCAACGATGGTTACTGTTCCAGCATGGCTTGGCCGGCCTGCATTTCTTACGTCAACTCGGTCGGCGCTGTCTATGACGCCAGCCTGGGTAACCTCGGGTGGTGCGTCGCGTCATCCTCCTGTGCTACTAAACAAGCGAACTCAGGCTGCTCGACCCGTTATGCCGCCTTTGAAAATACCGCGACCGACAAGGTTACGGCCTATTCGAATTCGGCCTCCTTCCTGACCCTGTTCGCACCGTCGAACAATGCGTATACAACGGATATTGTGGGTTCCGGTGGGTACAGTTCCGGGGATTACACCTCGGCGTTCGGCGGGACCTCCGCGGCCAGTCCCTATGCGGCCGGTGCCGCCGCCGTACTGCAAAGTGCGGCCAAGGCCAAGACCGGTCACTTCCTCACGCCCGCCGAGGTCCGGCAGTACCTGACCGAGTACGGCGATCCGATCACAGACGGCAAAGTGGCCGTGACCAAGCCGCGGGTCGATCTTGCACGGGCGGTCGCGGCCCTGCCGACCGGCGGTGAGTCGATGACACTGAGTGTCAACGATGTCAGTCTGGCCGAGGGCAACAGTGGAACTGCGGCCTTGACCTTCACCGTCAGCCTGGGCGCGGCCAGCGGCAACGCCGTCACTGTAAACTACGCCACCGCCAACGGCACCGCCGCGGCAGGTAGCGACTATACCGCCGCCAGCGGGACCCTGACCTTCAACCCTGGTGTGACCAGCCTGCCCGTCAGCGTCGGCATTCTCGGCGACACGGCCCAAGAGGCAAACGAGACCCTCTACCTCAACCTCTCCAATCCCGGCGGCGCCACCTTGGCCGACAGCCAGGGCGTGGGCACCATCGTCAACGACGACACATCTCCCGCCCTGCGCATCGCCGATGTGAGCCAGGCCGAGGGCAACAGCGGGACTCGGGCCTTCGCCTTCACCGTCAGCCTGAGCCCGGCCAGCACAGGCACCGTCACTGTCCGGTACGCCACCGCCAACGGCACAGCTACCACCGGGAGGCGGGATTACTCCGCCACCAGCGGCACGCTGACCTTCAGCGCCGGCCAGACCAGCAAGACGGTCAATGTCAGCGTCAGGGGCGATACCACTAGAGAGGCCAACGAGACCTTCTACGTCAACCTCACCGCACCCGGTGGCGCCACCCTGGCTGACGCACAGGGTCTGGGGACCATCGTCAACGACGACTGATGCGGGGGAAGGGATGGACATAGGGGGGAGATCACCCCCCTTTTTTCCAACGACCGCTGGCCTTCGTCGCTACTGGACTCCCGCGGTCCATATCTCGCGGCTGAGTGCCTAGGGTTCCCCGAGCGACTGATGACTTTACAAGTGAGTCGAATCGGCGCGCCGCATAACGGCCGGGGGTTCCCGGTGCGAGGGCTGCTGCATTTCCGCGTAGGCGCGGGCAAGCCGGCGCCTACGCCTCGTCGGCCTGAGGCGAAGCCTCGCTAGACGTCATGCACCCAGCGGAAGCCGAAGACCTCCAGCAGTACCCCGCCGACCACACCGCCTAGCACTCCCCCGAAGAGGGCTACGGGCAGGTCATTGCCCAGGCTGACCATGGCCAGCGACAGGCTCGTCTCCGCTGCGTCCATGAGGGGGGCCGCGGCGAGCCAGAGCCCGCCGGCCACCGTACCCGCCAGTAGGGCGACCACCCCGGCCTCGACGAGTTCGCAGTGGCGCCGTCCGTGACCCGCGGCCAGACCCACCCACCAGGGGACTGTGGCGACGTAGAGGACGCCGTTGGCGGAGACCAGGAAGGCCAGGGTCCCGGCTGCACCGAAGCTGAAGGGGTGGAGGGGCTCCACCAGGGCAAGCAGGCCACCGCACAGGGCACCGGTGCTCAGGCCGGCGACAGCCTTGGCGGGGACCTGGAGGGAACAGCGGTCTGGAAAGTCCACCCACCAGCCGACGCCGGCCCCAACCAGGGTCGCCAGGCCCGTGACCCACCACAGCCCAACTGACTGCGGGACGGTTAGAAATAGGACCGCAGGTAGGGTCACCCCCACGATGGTTCCGGTAATGGCGACTTGCCTTGCACCGTAGAAGGCCGCCCCGACCGCGCTGGCCAGCGCCACCGCTGGTATGAAGGCAGCACGGCCCAACCCCAACTCGCGAAAGAGGGTCAGCAGCCCGAGGAAGAGGGGCGCATAGAGCAGGCCAACGAGGCCCCAGACCAAGCCCACGGACGACGACCAATCGGGCGCGGGAGGAGCGCGCCGCGGGAGATGAGATGGTAGGGGTGATCATGGTACTTCAGGGTCTTGTGGCCATCCCTTGGCCCATGGTCGGGCGGAAGGGAACAACGGCTTGTCGGTCTGACGTCAGTATAGTGCCTGGGTAGGGATCAGACGGGCGCCAGGGGACGGATGGGGCTACACGTGTAGGGGTGCCAGCGGGCCGATCATAGCGAACCGGCCAAGGCGGCCAATGCGAATTCGCAATCGGGGTGGGCGGACGGAGGGATGGGGCCTGGGCGCTGCGGGGGACAGGGCGAATCCTGGTCCAAAACGACAATGCGGCGCCCTGAGGCCCCGCATCGTCGTCGGGTCAAACGGACCTCGGTACTGTTTAAGCCTTCTTGGTCCAGGACATGCACCAACCCTTGGCGGCCACGGACTTGCCGGGGAACAGGGTGCAGGGGACGCAGTCGCCGGTGCCCTGAGCGAACTGGCAGTTGGCACAGTGTTGCTCAGCGCCCGGGGTGCCGGCCTTGTCCGCACGGGTCGCGGTCGTGGCGTCATCGGTGTACTTCAGGGCGATAGCGGTCGGGTCGGCCTTGGCATCGACGTGGGGTAGGTCAGCGGCGCGGGCGCCGGAGACGCCGACCAGGTTGATGAAGGGTACGGCAACAGCGCCGCCCAGCATGAGCTTGACGGCATCGCGGCGGCTCTTGTTCAGGGTCTTGTCGGTCATGGCTAGGTCTCCTCAGGGGATCTGGCTGATGGTTGGATACGAGCGCCCGGCGCCGGGTGTCGGCGCGCAGCGCCCATTGTGCACAAAGCGGCCGGGTCAGGGAAGGCGAGAGTTGTATCAAAATTCGTTACATTGTGGGACAGGGACCCACCGACCGGTGGCGGGCACCTGTCACTGGATATAGGTCCCAGCCCCCATGTAGTGCTCTTGCCAATATTGGGCATCCAGCCGGGACAGGCGTACCCGTCCCTTGGAGGTAGAGGCATGGACGAAGCGCTCCCGGTCCACCATGACGCCGACGTGATCGCCACCCGGGGGGATGCGGAAGAAGACGAGGTCCCCGGGTCCAGGCCCGTGCCCGGTGACGGGGCGGGCCTTGTTGCGTTGATCGACCGCACGCCGTGGGATCTCCAGCCCCGCCGCCTTGTGTGCGTAGCGGGTCAGGCCGCTACAGTCGAGCCCCTCCCGCGGGTGGTTCCCGCCAAGGCGATAGGGGGTACCGACCTGTGCGAGTGCGGTTTTGACTACCTCCCCGCGGGGGCCGCTGAGGTCGTATTCTCCGGTGGTGCTGCACCCCTGTAAGGCCAGGCCGACGACGGCCAGGGCCGTGAGGAGGCGAAGGGGCTGGCTCATCTTCATGCAATTTCATCCATTGCTGATCTAACCGATTGGTATGCCTATTTTTAGACCTAGATTGCGCCCCTGTCAAAGTGGCTTCTTGCCGGGTCCAGCTTGCATGGCGGTCTGGTCCCGACCTTGCGGGAAGTCCCGCCGTGTTGAACACTGGGTACCGGTTTGGCTGTGGCCTGTGAGGGTGCATCGCGCAAGGGCCCGACTTACAGCCGATCTGGTTGTCCGCAGCCGGCGGATAGACCCTTTTTACCAGGTCACCGCGGAGGCAAAGGCGCATGGCACCACAGCGGGATCCCCCGTTTCTGGGCCCCTGGTGGCGCCCCCTGGCCCGCCTGCCATGGTGGCTGTGGGCCTTGGCCGCCATGGTGGCCGCCCTCTCCCTGCACTGGCTGGCCGGGCTCGGTGGGGGCGGAGGTGGACGGCGGCTGGCACCTGATCCGAGTCCTGGCGGGACTTGGGCAGTGGCCGGTCCCTGGGGCCTTGCTGCTGGTAGCCGGGGTTTCCGGCTACCGGAGGTGGCACGGGCACAGGCTGCATCGGACCTTGGCCGCCGATCCCCGGGCGCTGTCCCTGGCCGACCTTGGCTGGGGAGAGTTCGGGCTCCTGGTGGCGGAGGTCTTCCGGGCACGGGGCTATCGTGTGGACGAGACCGACCAGATCCCGGCCGGTGGTGGCCATTTCCTGCTCCTCGATGGGATCGACGGCCGCACCCTGGTCCTATGTCGGCACTGGCATGCCTGGCGGGTCGGCGCGGTCGAGGTGCAGGAGCTAATCGCCGCCATGGGGACCAAAGGGGCCGCACGCGGGGTCCTGGTCATCCCCGGCGACTTCACCCGCGATGCCCGGCGTCTGGCCGCGGGTCGGCGGATCGAACTGCTTGATGGGACGGGGCTCCAGGCCCTGGCGCAGTGTCCCGAGCCCATGCCGGGCCAGGCTATTCCGGCGGGGCGGGGCGGGCCGCAGCCCTGGCCGTGGCGCTTCAAGTGGCCGCACCGGAGTATCCCCCTGCGCCCGGTGTTTCTCCTGGTGGGGACCCTGGCGGTGGCCGGGGCCCTCTACGGCGGCTTCCAGTGGGTTGTGAGCCTGCCGGACAAGCGTCTGGCGCCGCCGGTGGTGTCGGAGCACGCGGTGGCCAGGGCCGCGGCAATCCTGGTCCCGGAGCATGCACAGGCCCCAGCGCTGCCC
The DNA here is from genome assembly GCA_963802205.1 of uncultured Gammaproteobacteria bacterium. Classification (GTDB taxonomy): domain Bacteria; phylum Pseudomonadota; class Gammaproteobacteria; order Chromatiales; family Chromatiaceae; genus DYRB01. The sequence continues at coordinate 304,769 of CAWDHW010000032.1, forward strand.
CCGCCGTCACCCCCTCCCCGTGCCCTCGGCAGGGTGGGGGGGCGCTCGGTGCAAGAGCTGGAGGTGGCCTTCGAATCCTTCTATGTGCCGCCCCCGGGTTGTGCCAGTCCGGCCAGCCGCGCGGACATGGTGGAGTGCGCCAATCACCGCATCCGGGCCCGCCAGGGGTTCATGGTCTCCGGCACCCCCTTCGAGCCCGGGCCCGAGTCGGAAGCTGGGCCCGGTGCCGAGTCGGAGGATCTGGTGGGTGCGATTCCCGCCGATGACCCCGCCTGGTACGATCCTGCCGCTATCGACGCCCTGGCCCCGCCTGGTTCGTCGGCCCAGGCCACGCAGCGTTCGGACCGGACACCGGCATGGGAGCCCTTGGAGTCCGTGCCACCAGATGCCGGGGTCACGCCGCGGGCCGCAGAGCCAACCAAACGCGACCCCGCATCGACATACGCCCCATATGACCCCAGCGCGCCCTGGCGGGGGCGCTGACGTCGGGCCCGCGGCGATCCAGTCCGTCTTGACCGCAACCGTGCATCTCCTGTAACTTTTCGCCTTTTTCTGCAATGTTCTAATTTTCTGTTGCGCCCTGGTTGCCAGGGGGCCGTCTGGGGATACCCCGGCTCGGCCCCGCGAAACGGCGTTGGACCACGGGCGGGCAGTGGGAGGTCGGCGAAGGTGGAACTCAGCGGGGGCGAGATCATTGTCCAGGCCTTGGTGGACGAGGGTGTCGAGTTCGTCTTCGGCTACCCCGGCGGGGCCGTACTCCATACCTACGACGCCCTGTTCAAGCAGGACCGCGTCCAGCACATCCTGGTTCGCCATGAGCAGGCCGCCACCCATGCCGCAGACGGCTACGCCCGGGCCACCGGCAAGTGCGGCGTAGCCCTGGTGACCTCCGGGCCGGGTGCAACCAATGCCGTCACTGGCATTGCTACCGCCTACATGGACTCGATCCCGATGGTGGTCCTGTCCGGGCAGGTGCCGACCCCGGTGATCGGGAGCGACGCCTTCCAGGAGGTGGACACCGTCGGCATCACCCGGCCCTGCGTCAAGCACAATTTCCTGGTCAAGGACGTGCGCGACCTGGCACTCACCATCCGCAAGGCATTCTATATCGCCACCACAGGGCGCCCCGGACCTGTGGTGGTGGACATCCCCAAGGACGTCACCGACCCCAATGTCAGGATCCCCTACGACTACCCGCGGGAGATCAAGATGCGCTCCTATAACCCGGTGCAGAGGGGCCACCAGGGGCAGATCCGCAAGGCCGTCGATCTGATGCTCGAGGCCAAGCGCCCGGTGCTCTACATCGGCGGTGGGGTGGTCCTGGGCGAGGGGTCGGCGGCCCTGCGCGAACTGGCCCGGGAGACCGGATTTCCCGTTACCAGTACGCTCATGGGCCTCGGCGCCTTCCCAGGGTCGGACCCGCAGTTCCTCGGCATGCTCGGCATGCACGGGACCTACGAGGCCAACATGGCGATGCATGAGACGGACACCCTCATCGCCATAGGCGCCCGCTTCGACGACCGCGTCACGGGCAAGATCGAGCACTTCTGCCCCCATGCCAAGATCGTCCACATCGACATAGACCCGTCCTCCATCGCCAAGACGGTGCGGGTGGACGTCCCCATTGTCGGGCCGGTGCAGAGCGTATTGCAGGACATGTTGCGCCAGATCCGCGAGCACAGGCGTGCAGGCGAGCACAGGGGGCTCAAGGACTGGTGGTCCAAGATCGCGGAGTGGCGGCGCATGGATTGCCTGCACTATGACCGCCACAGCGACCTCATCAAGCCGCAACTGGCGGTGGAGACACTCTACAAGGTCACCAAGGGCGAGTTGTATCTCACCTCGGATGTGGGTCAGCACCAGATGTTTGCCGCCCAGTTCTACCCCTTCGAGGAGCCGCGGCGCTGGATCAACTCCGGGGGCCTGGGCACCATGGGCTTTGGCCTGCCCGCGGCCATGGGGGTGCAGTTCGCCTTTCCTGAGGCCCCCGTCGCCTGTATCACCGGGGATGCCAGCATCCTCATGTGTATTCAGGAGATGGCCACCTGCAAGCAGTATGGCCTGCCAATCAAGGTCATCCTGCTCAACAACGGCTACATGGGGATGGTCCGGCAGTGGCAGGAGTTCTTCTATGAGAGCCGCTATTCCCACTCCTATGTGGACGCACTGCCCGACTTCGTGAAGCTCTCCGAGAGCTTCGGCCACGTCGGGATGCGCATCGAACGACCCGCAGACCTTGAAGGGGCCATGCAGGAGGCCTTCAGCCTCAAGGACCGATTCGTTTTCCTCGACGTGGTCGTGGACCCCAAGGAGAACGTTTACCCCATGATCGCGGCGGGCAAGGGTCACCACGAGATGCACCTTTCGCCGGAGCGGGAGCTGGCCTGACAGGAGCCAAACTATGAGCAGCAACACACACATCATCTCCGTCCTGTTGGAGAATGAGGCTGGCGCCCTGTCCCGGGTGGCAGGGCTCTTCTCCGCCCGCGGCTACAACATCGAGTCCCTGACCGTGGCGCCGACGGATGACCCGTCCCTGTCGCGCATGACGCTCGTCACCACCGGGAGCGACGAGATCGTCGAGCAGATCAAGAAGCAGCTCAACAAGCTCATTGACGTGGTCAAGCTCCTCGACCTCTCCGAGGGACCCCATGTCAAGCGCGAGATGATGCTGATCAAACTCCGGGCCGCCGGGGCTGATCGCGAGGAGCTCCTGCGCCTGGTCACCATCTTTCGCGCCAAGGTCATCGACGTGACTGAGTTGAGCTATGTGGTCGAGTTGACCGGGGCACCCAAGAAGCTCGACGCCTTCATCCGTGCCGTTCCAGAGGGGCTTATTGTCGAGGTGGTCCGTTCTGGCCCCACCGGCATCGCCCGCGGCGAAAAGGGCCTGACCCTCTGATCTTTTTCTTCTGCCGCAAATGACCGCAAGGGGACTTAGGTGATCGGTGACGCCGGCATTCGAGTTCCCCTGCGGCTTAATTCCAAGACCAGGAAACACACATGAGCATCAACGTTTACTACGACAAAGACGCCGACCTCTCCCTGATCCGTGGCCGTCAGGTCGCCATCATCGGCTACGGCTCCCAGGGCCATGCACACGCCAACAACCTCAAGGACTCAGGCGTCTCCGTCGTCGTCGGCCTGCGCCCCGGCTCCGCCTCCGCGGCCAAGGCCGCTAACGCCGGGCTGACGGTGAAGTCCGTCGAGGAGGCCGTCGCGGGCGCCGACGTGGTCATGATCCTGGCACCGGACGAGCACCAGGCCAAGCTGTATCGCGACAAGGTCGCCCCCAACATCAAGGAAGGGGCGGCGCTCGCCTTTGCACACGGCTTCAACATCCACTTCGGCCAGATCGAGCCGCGCGAAGACCTCGACGTCATCATGATCGCCCCCAAGGGTCCCGGGCATCTGGTCCGTTCGACCTACACCCAGGGCGGTGGCGTACCGAGCCTGATTGCGGTCTATCAGGACGCCACCGGGGCGGCCCGCGACATCGCCCTGGCCTACGCCTCGGCCAACGGCGGCGGTCGCGCCGGGGTCATCGAGACCAGCTTCCGCGAGGAGTGCGAGACCGACCTTTTCGGCGAGCAGGTGGTCCTGTGCGGCGGGCTGACATCGCTGATCCAGGCCGGCTTCGAGACCCTGGTCGAGGCCGGCTATGCCCCCGAGATGGCCTATTTCGAGTGCCTGCACGAGGTCAAGCTCATCGTGGACCTGATCTACGAGGGCGGCATCGCCAACATGCGCTATTCGATCTCGAATACCGCCGAGTACGGCGACCTGACCCGGGGCCCGCGCATCGTCACGCCTGAGACCAAGGCCGAGATGAAGCGCATCCTCACCGAGATCCAGACCGGCGAGTTCGCCCGGGAGTTCATCCTGGAGAACCAGGCCGGAGCGCCCAAGATGAAGGCCCTGCGCCGCCTGGGTCAGGAGCACCAGATCGAGGAAGTCGGCGAACGCCTGCGGGAGATGATGCCCTGGATCAAGGCCTCCAAGCTGGTGGACAAGTCACGGAACTGATCCCGTTGCGGGCCTGCAAGGTCCGAGGAGGGCCGCGGGGTTACGTCCCCGCGGCCCTTTGTCTTTCCCGAAACTCGATCCGATGCCAACCATGACCATCACCACCAAGCAACGCCGTTGGCTCAAAGGCCAGGTCCATCATCTCAAGCCCGTCGTCCTGCTCGGCCAGGCGGGCTTGACCGACGGCGTCGTCGCCGAGATCGACAGCGCCCTGGCCCACCACGAACTCATCAAGGTCAAGGTCAACGCTGGGGATCGCGACCTGCGCGAGGCCATGGTGGCGGAGATCGCCACGCGCACCGGGAGCGACCTGATTGACCGCATCGGTAACATGGCCTCCTTCTACCGCGCCAATCCGGACAAGAAGGCGCCAATGCAACTGCCCGCCGATTGACGACACGCCAGGCGGGCGGTCCTGGGGGTCGGGCAGACGTGGCCGCCCGGTCTGATCGAGCGCCGGCACTCCCCAATGAGCCGCTATGGGGTGCGCCTCGGCGGCGCCTTTAGCCGCATTCTGTTACGCACCATGATCGCCAGCACGAGACCTGCGGCGACGCTGGTCGTCGCCGCCAGGCATGTTGCACGTCGGCCAAAGTCCGATCCAACAGGGGTTTGTGGTACCATCTGGGCCTTTTTGGGGTCAGCCCCCATCATCTAGGATGGCCCGACCGAGTCCGGCCAGGCGCGATCAGTCGGCATGTCCAAGACCAAGAGCAGTCGACGCTGGCTGGATCGACACCTCAGCGACGCCTATGTGAAGCGCGCCGTGCAGGAGGGCTATCGCTCCCGCGCCGCCTACAAGCTGCTGGAGATCCAGGAGCGTGATCGCATCCTCAAGCCCGGCATGTCCGTGGTGGACCTGGGGGCGGCCCCTGGGGGCTGGTCCCAGGTCGTTCGTCGCCTGGTCGGCCACCAAGGGCAGGTTCTGGCCATGGACATCCTGCCCATGGAACCTATCCCGGAGGTGACCTTCCTTCTGGGAGACTTCCGCGAGGCCACCGTGCTGGACCAATTGCGCGCCGCCCTGGCAGGGGCGTCGGTAGACCTTGTCCTCTCGGACATGGCCCCAAACCTAAGCGGCGTTGTGGCGGTGGATCAGGCCCGCGCCCTCTACCTGTGCGAGCTCGCCTTGGACCTTGCCCGGCAGGTGCTGAAACCCGGGGGCACGCTGGCCGTCAAAGCGTTTCAGGGCGAGGGGTTCGACGCTTTCTTCCGGCTAATGCGCGAGGCCTTTGCCCAGGCCCACATCCGCAAGCCGGAAGCATCCCGGCGGGAGAGCCGTGAGGTCTATCTAGTGGCCAAGGGATTTCGGGGCGAGGCCGCCTGAAGGCCACCGAACATAGTGGTTTTTCGATCTTTAATCCGGCATGAGCCGGCCGTTTTCCAGCCGAGAGGCCGCAATCCGTGAGCGACATGGCAAAGAACATTATCCTGTGGGTGGTCATCGCGATCGTGCTGATGTCCGTCTTCAACAATTTCACCACCCAGCGCACCACCACACGCGCCATGGCCTACTCGGACTTCATCGCGCATGTGCGTCAGGGCGATGTCAAGGAAGTGACCATCCAGGGCCGTGAGATTCAGGGGGTGAATCAGAGCGGCGAGCGCTTTACCAGCTACAGCCCCGGGGACGACGGTCTAGTGGGCGACCTGCTCGACCACAAGGTGGTGATCCGGGCGACACCCCCGGAGAAGCCCTCGGTCCTGATGCAGATCCTCATCAACTGGTTCCCGTTGTTCATCCTGATAGGGCTCTGGGTCTTCTTTATGCGCCAGATGCAGGGCGGGGCCGGCGGGCGTGGGGCCATGTCCTTCGGCAAGTCCAGGGCGCGCATGCTCTCCGAGGACCAGATCAAGGTGACCTTCAACGACGTGGCCGGCGCGGACGAGGCCAAGGAGGAGGTCGGGGAGATCGTGGACTTCCTGCGTGATCCGGCCAAGTTCCAGAAGCTCGGTGGCAAGATCCCCAAGGGCATTCTGATGGTCGGCCAGCCGGGCACCGGCAAGACCCTGCTGGCGCGGGCCATCGCGGGGGAGGCCAAGGTCCCCTTCTTCACCATCTCCGGTTCGGACTTCGTGGAGATGTTCGTCGGCGTGGGTGCCTCCCGGGTGCGCGACATGTTCGCAGAGGCCAAGAAGCACGCCCCCTGCATCATCTTTATCGACGAAATCGATGCCGTCGGCCGCCACCGCGGCGCGGGACTTGGGGGTGGACACGACGAGCGCGAGCAAACCCTGAACCAACTCCTGGTGGAGATGGACGGTTTCGAGGGCAACGAGGGCGTCATCGTCATCGCCGCCACCAACCGTCCGGACGTGCTGGACCCCGCACTGCTGCGCCCCGGGCGCTTCGACCGCCAGGTAGTGGTGCCCCTGCCGGACGTGCGTGGGCGCGAGCAGATCCTCAAGGTTCACATGCGTAAGATCCCGGCGGCGGACGATGTGAAGGCCTCCGTCATAGCCCGAGGGACCCCGGGTTTCTCCGGGGCGGACCTCGCCAACCTGGTCAATGAGGCCGCCCTGTTCGCCGCCCGTGCCAGCAAGCGCCTGGTGGACATGCAGGATCTGGAGAAGGCCAAGGACAAGATCATGATGGGTGCCGAGCGTCGGTCCATGGTCATGACCGACGAGGAGAAGCGCCTTACCGCTTACCACGAGGCGGGGCACGCCATTGTCGGGCGCAGCTTGCCGATCCACGACCCGGTCTACAAGGTGACCATCATCCCCCGCGGGCGGGCGCTCGGCGTGACCATGTTCCTGCCGGACGGGGACCGCATGAGCTATAGCCGCCAGTGGTTGGAGAGCAACATCTCCACCCTGTTCGGGGGGCGCATCGCCGAGGAGATCATCTTCGGGGCCGAGTCCGTGACCACAGGTGCCCAGAGCGACATTCAGCGCGCAACGGAGATCGCCCGCAGTATGGTCACCAAGTGGGGCCTGTCTGACCGCCTGGGCCCGCTGACCTACAGCGAGGACGAGCAGGAGGTCTTCCTCGGCCATTCGGTGACACAGCACAAGAGCGTGTCGGATGAGACCTCACACGTCATCGACACGGAGGTGCGCAACATCATCGACCGCAATTATGCCCGGGCCCGCGCCATCCTCGACGAACACCTGGACAAGCTCCACGCCATGGCCGCCGCCCTGATCAAGTTCGAGACCATCGACGCCGGGCAGATCGACGACATCATGGCCGGGCGCAGCCCGCGCCCGCCGAAGGACTGGGATGATGTGGATGAGCCCGACCAGGGCGGCGTCCGCCCCAGCCCGGAGGTGGCCAGTGGACCCATCGGCGGGCCCGCCGGCGAGCACTAGAACTCCAATCCCTCCGACCATGCCGCTGCTTGATTGTGCGGGCAGGTCCCTGGACCTCTCCCGCCCGCGGGTCATGGGGGTGCTCAACGTCACCCCCGATTCCTTCTCCGACGGTGGCGAGTACCTTGACCTCGCAGCGGCCTTGCGCCGTGCCGAGACGATGGTGGAGCAGGGGGCCGACATCATTGACGTCGGAGGCGAGTCCACCCGCCCGGGGGCCTTGCCGGTAAGCGCCGAAGATGAGGTCCGGCGCGTTGTACGGGTGATCGCGGCCATCGTTGCCCGGTTGCCCGTCCCCGTCTCTGTGGACACCTCCAAGCCGGAGGTCATGCGTGCGGCCGTGGCCGCAGGTGCCGGGCTCATCAACGATGTTCGCGCCCTGACCCTGCCCGGCGCCCTGGAGGCCGCGGCGGATCTGGGTGTCCCGGTCTGCCTGATGCACATGCAGGGGGAGCCAGGCACCATGCAGCAGGGGCCGACCTACAGTGACGCGGTGGCGGAGGTCGCGGCCTTCCTGCGTGAGCGCATGGCCGCCTGCCTGGCAGCGGGGATACCGGCCAGGCGCATCCTGCTGGATCCCGGTTTTGGCTTCGGCAAGGCCCTGACGCATAATCTTGCGCTGCTCGCCCGGTTGCGGGACATCGCCGCTCTCGGGCCGCCGCTCCTGGTGGGGCTCTCACGCAAGTCCATGCTCGGTGCTATCACCGGCCGGCCGGTCGCTGGGCGCCTGGCGGGGAGCCTGGCGGCGGCGGTGCTGGCGGTGGAGCGTGGGGCTGTCCTGGTGCGGGTGCATGACGTGGCAGAGACGGTAGACGCCCTGCGGGTCTTCACCGCGCTGCGCCAAGCAGAGCGAGAAACCCTGCATAGGGGCATCTGACACCGGACCGCAACGCACAGCAGGCTATCGCCATAAGTCATCCGAGCGCCATTTGCGTTCATTGGCATTCATTTGCGGACGAATGATCTTCTCAGGGGAGCAGCGTGACGCGCAGGTATTTCGGCACCGACGGTATACGCGGGCGGGTGGGCGAGCCCATGATCAGCCCGGACTTTGTCCTCAAGCTCGGTTGGGCCGCGGGGCATGTCCTCGGTAATGGGCATGGCAAGGTGTTGATCGGAAAGGATACTCGTATCTCCGGCTACATGTTCGAGTCGGCCCTCGAATCCGGGCTGGTGGCGGCCGGTCTGGACGTGCGCCTGCTCGGCCCCATGCCGACGCCGGGGGTCGCCTATCTCACACGCACCTTTCGTGCCGTCGCGGGCATCGTCATCACCGCCTCCCACAATCCTTACCAGGACAACGGCATCAAATTCTTCTCTGCGGACGGCGACAAGCTCCCGGACGAGGTTGAACTGGCCATTGAGGAACAGATCGATCTGCCTCTGCGTATCCGTGACCCTGCCAAGATCGGCAAGGTCAAGCGTATCGACGACGCACACGGGCGCTACATCGAGTTCTGCAAGAGCACCATCCCCTTCGCCATGTCGCTGAAAGGGCTGAAGCTCGTGGTGGACTGCGCCAACGGGGCAACCTATAACATTGCACCCTACGTCTTCGAGGAGCTCGGGGCCTCGGTGGTGCGCGTCGGCACCGAACCCGACGGCCTCAACATCAACCGTGGCGTAGGCTCCACCAAGCCCGAGACCCTCTGTCAGACCGTGGTGCGGGAGGGCGCCGACCTGGGGATCGCCTTCGACGGCGATGGCGACCGGGTCCTGATGGTGGACGCCAAGGGCCGCCTGGTGGACGGCGACGAGCTGATCTACATCATCGCCAAGTCGCGCCAGGATGAGGGCACCCTGCACGGTGATGTGGTCGGGACCGTCATGAGCAACCTGGGGCTGGAGCACGCCCTGCAGCGGCTGGGTGTCGGCTTCGCCCGCACCAAGGTTGGCGACCGCTACATCATGGAGCGCCTCAAGCAGGGGCTCGGCATCCTCGGCGGCGAGCCCTCCGGGCACATCATCTGTCGCGACCGCACCAGCACCGGGGATGGCATCGTCGCAGCCTTGCAGGTCCTGGCGGCCATCGACGGCTTCGGCACCCCCCTGGGCGACCTGTGCGGGGAGGTGGAGAAGTATCCCCAGGTGCTGCTCAACGTGCGGCTGGCCGCCAGGGACAGCGGACATGCAGGGGGTGCAGGAGCGGACCCCCGCGACTTGCTGGGCCTTCCGGCGATCCAGGACGCCGTCTACGCCGCAGAGCGGGAGCTGCGCGGGCGCGGGCGGGTCCTCCTGCGCGCCTCCGGTACCGAACCCTTGCTGCGGATCATGGTGGAGGGCCAGGACGCCGGTCTGGTCAGCGCCCTAGCCGAGCAGTTGGCCCAGGTGGTGCGCGAACACGCGGGGGCTTGAGGACAGATGACGACATCCATCCATGGCATGTGGTCCAGCCGCCTGGCCTTCATCCTGGCGGCGACCGGCTCGGCGGTGGGGCTCGGCAACGTCTGGCGCTTCCCCTATACCGCCGGGGAGAACGGCGGCGGGGCCTTCGTCCTGGTCTACATCCTGTGCGCCGCAGCCATCGGCATCCCCATCATGATCGCCGAGATCATGCTCGGGCGGCGCGGGCGCCAGAGCCCCATCAACACCATGCGTACCCTGGCGGCCCAGGAGCGGCGGCACCCGGCCTGGCAGTTACTGGGCTGGATGGGGCTCATTACCGCCTTTCTGATCCTGTCCTTCTACAGTGTGGTCGCGGGTTGGACCCTGGCCTACATGGTTCGCGCCCTTGGCGGGGCCTTCGACGGCCAGTCTGCGCAGGCGATTGGGACCGCCTTCGACACCTTCTTGGGGAACCCCGAGGCACTGCTCGCCTGGCATACCATCTTCATGCTTCTGACGGCCATGGTCGTCGCCCGCGGCGTGGCGAGTGGCCTGGAGCGGGCCGTGGTCTGGATGATGCCGGCCCTGTTCGTCATGCTCCTGGCCTTGGTGGGCTATGCCGGGACCAGCGGGCACTTCGCAGAGGGGCTCGCCTATCTGTTCACCCCAGACTTCAGCAAGCTCTCCGCCGACGGGGTCTTAAGCGCCATGGGCCAGGCCTTCTTCAGCCTGAGCCTGGGGATGGGGGCGATCATGATCTACGGCTCTTACCTGGATCGGCACACCTCCATCGCCCGCTCCGCGATCATCATCTCCTTCACCGATACCCTGGTGGCCATCCTCGCCGGGGTCGCCATCTTCCCCCTGGTCTTTGCCAATGGGCTCGCCCCCCAACAGGGGTCCGGACTGGTCTTCAAGGTCCTGCCCATCGCCTTCGGCCAGATGCCCGGGGGGCGGGTGTTTGGCGGGATCTTCTTCGCACTGCTGGTGCTGGCCGCCTGGACGTCCTCCATCTCGCTGCTGGAGCCCATCGTCGCCTGGCTGGTGGAAAACCGCGGCTTCAGCCGGGTGCGGGCCGCAGTCCTGGGTGGCATCACGGCCTGGCTGCTGGGCATTGCCTGCCTGCTCTCGCTCAACCTGTGGTCCGGCTACACCCTGTTTGGGCTCGGTGTCATGGACCTGTTTGACTTTGTCACGGCCAACATCATGCTGCCCTTGGGCGGGGTCCTGATTGCGGTCTTCGGCGGCTGGATGCTGGCGCGTCGGTCCTCGGTGGAGGAACTGGCCATGGGTGACGGGGCTCTGTACCGGACCTGGCGGGTCTTGATCCGCTACGTCGCCCCGGTCGCCGTGTCCCTGGTCGCACTGCACGCCGTCGGGCTCTTCTGACCGTGCCCGCCGTCAAGAAGTCCGCCCTGGTGCCCTTTTCGGCCGGACAGATGTTCGCCCTGGTCTACGATGTGACCGCTTACCCGCAGTTTCTTCCCTGGTGCAGCCGGACCCAGGTCCTGTCCGAGACCGCCGAGCAGATCTGCGGCCGCATCGAGGTCGCCCGCCTGGGGATTCATCAGACCTTCAGTACCTGCAACCGCTACGAGCGCGACCGACGCATGGACATAGCCCTGCTCGACGGGCCCTTCCGCAAGCTGCACGGCGGTTGGCGCTTTACGCCGCTGCGGGAGGACGCCTGCAAGGTCGAACTGGAGCTGGACTTCGAGTTTTCCGGCCGCCTCATCGACAAGGCCTTCGGGCCCGTCTTCCACCAGATCGCCAATACCCTGGTGGATGCCTTCTGTAAACGAGCCAACGAGGTGTACCGTGGCTGAGCCGCGTATCCAAGTAGAGGTCGCCTATGGCGGAGTCCTGGAGCAAGTCCTGATCCCAGTGGTCGCGGAGGGGGCACTGACCGCAGGGGAGGCCATCGCGCGCTCCGGGGTTGCCGCGCAGTTCCCCGAGATTGACCTCGCCATCAACAAGGTCGGCATTTACGGCAAGCTGATCCCCCTGGACCAGGCCCTGGAGAGCGGGGACCGGGTGGAGATCTACCGCGCCCTCATCGCAGACCCAAAGGAGCAGCGCAAGAAGCGGGCCGCCGAGGGCAAGGTCATGCGCAAGGGGGCCGGGGGCGAGTAGGCCCTGCCCAGAGCAGGGCCGCCTCGACGTCATCGTGGCTCGGAGGTTTTACGTGAGGGTGCCAGGGGGAGTAGGTCACAGCTTCATCGTCCCCTTGAGGCCAGCCGACGCCTCCCCCATCACGGGGGACCGGGGCCGGCGGGCCTGTCCATCCGCCGCGACCCAACCCCAACCAAGAGGTGGATATGAGCGACAAGATCGAGAAGACCCCGGAGCAGTGGCGTGCCGAGCTGACCCCGGAGCAGTACCACGTCTGCCGCGAGCAGGGCACAGAGCGGCCCTTCACAGGCAAGTACCATGCCCACCATGAGGACGGCACCTACCGGTGTTCCTGCTGCGGGGCCGACCTCTTTGACGCCGGGGCCAAGTTCGACTCCGGTACCGGCTGGCCGAGCTTCTGGCGGCCCCTGGACGATGGATCCGTGGGTAGCTCCGAGGACCTGAGCCATGGTATGCGCCGCACCGAGGTTCATTGCCAACACTGCGGCGCCCACCTGGGCCATGTCTTCCCCGACGGACCCGGCCCCACTGGGCTGCGCTACTGTATCAACTCCGTGTCCCTTGGATTTACGGCCAAGGGCGACTAGGCCCGCCCCGTTACATCACAGCACCGGCCCCAGCATCGCAATGGCGTTGTTGAGCAGGCGCCGGGGGACGGACCAGGCGGCTACCTCATCCGGCGTCACGGGCCTTGAATCGGCCAGGTACTGCGCCTGACGTGCCCGCACCGCGGCGGTCAGCACAGGATCGTAGAAGAGGATGTTGTTCTCGTAGTTCAGGTCAAAACTCCGCCGGTCCATATTGGCGGACCCGATCAGGGCCAGCTCCCCGTCCAGGGTCAGGGACTTGGTGTGCAAGAGTCCACCGCGGTAGGCGTATAACCGTACCCCGGCGGCGAGCAGGTCCGCGTAATAACTGCAACTCGCTGCCGCAACCACCCAGGAGTCGTTACGTTCCGGCAGGATCAGCGTCGTGTCTACCCCGCGCCAGGCCGCGGCGCACAGGGCGCCCTGTATGGCGTCGTCGGGGACGTAGTAGGGCGTGGTGATGACCAACTCGCGGCGGGCCGCGTGCATCAGGGACTCGAACAACTCCGGCATGGCCGAGTGCCGCACCGTCGGCCCGGTGCCTATGACCTGGGCCAGAACCGTCGCTGGCCCCGCCGGGGCGGGGCGGCGCAACAGGTCTTGCAGATCCTCGTCCACCGCCGTCATCCAGTCGCTGACGAAGAGGTGCTGATTCTGGCGCGCGATGGGGCCCTCGAAACGGATCACCGCGTCCACCCAGGGGGCGAACCTGGGTTTGATGCGAAACTCCGGGTCGGCGCAGTTCTGGCTGCCGCAGTACGTGATGCGGTCGTCGATGACGACGATCTTACGGTGATTGCGCAGGTCGATGCGCCCGCTCAGGGGCCGCAGCAGCGGGTTGCCGATGGGCAGCGCGGTACTCAGTCGCACCCCCGCACGACCCATCGCCGTCCAGTGCGGTGACTCGATCAGAAGCCGCGAGCCCAGGTCATCCACCAGGGCACGGCACTGGACCCCGCGGGCGGCGGCACGCTTGACAGCCTCGGCCACCCGGAGACCGTTGCCGTCCGGCAGCCAGATGTAGAAGAGCAGGTGGACCTGATCGCGGGAGGCGTCAATATCCGCCACCAGGGCGGCGATGGTCGCATTGGAGTCCGCCTGGAGTGCCCCCGAATTACCTCCCAAGGGCGTGAAGCCGCTGATCGACTGGCCGACCCGGAACAGGTGCAGATAGCGCTCGGGTACCTCCGGCGCCGCCCGTGCCTCGCCCGCGGGGGCCAGGCTCGCAGGGTCCGGTAGCCTTGCCAGGACCTCACGCAGCCGTCGGGTGCGGGAGCGACCAATGTTCACCTCGCCGAACAGGACATAGGCGATCATCCCAACGACCGGCAAGGACAGCATGACCACCACCCAGGCGATCCGCGAGGAGGCTTCCCGGTTGGGGCGCAGCAGGACGCGTACGACAAGCACCGCCAGAATCAGGATGTGGGCGGTCAGGCCCATGAGTGCGGCGGGGTGGACCTCGATCATGCAGCCCCCGGGGTCCAGGCAGGTGGATGCCCGCAGGGGCTTGGAGCCGTCTCCGTCCGCGCTAGCGCTGTCAGTAAGCGTCTGCGGCGGATTAAGGGTCCGACCGACACCCCATGTCGGGTCCGATCATGGTCATGCGAACTTGCGCTGTCAACTCGTGCGGACACCAGGTTGAGCGCCTGATTCACCGTGGCGCAACGCCATCATGACGATATCCACCCAAGACACTGGAACTATCCCGGTACCGGTTCAGCCGGCCCCAATGTGATCCGATGACCGTTGCCAGCGTCTTCTGGTCTGAAGCACCCTGGAATTGTATCGGATCTGACGCATGCAAACGGGGCTAGGCATGGGGAGCGCCGGACCATGTCGGCGGCCTGCCTAGCGCCCGACATCTGCAGAGCCTCGGTTACCAAGGGCCGACTCAGGCCCCGTCTGTGCCTGACCGACGCGTGACTCAAGGATGAGCGGGCACACGCGGCACTTTAATCCGAAGTGCCACCCTGAGCTGCGGCGTTGGACCCAGGCCGCGGCGGGAAGTCAC
>CAWDHW010000033.1:0-99303 GCA_963802205.1 uncultured Gammaproteobacteria bacterium
CGAACTCAGATAGAGCCTTGGGTAAAGGTGAGAGCGATCAGGCAAAGCCTGGCCGGTCAATCCTCCGGCCGCATGTGCGGGAAGAGCAGCACGTCACGGATCGAGGCCGAATCCGTAAAGAGCATGACCAGCCGGTCGATACCGATGCCCTCCCCGGCGGTGGGGGGCAGGCCGTGCTCCAGGGCACGAATGTAGTCGGCGTCGTAGTGCATGGCCTCGTGGTCCCCGGCGTCCTTGTCCCGGACCTGTTGGCGGAAGCGCTCGGCCTGGTCCTCGGGGTCGTTCAGCTCGGAGAAACCGTTGGCGATCTCGCGCCCGCCGATGAACAGCTCGAAGCGATCGGTGATGAGCGGATTGGCGTCGTTACAGCGGGCCAGCGGCGAGACCTCGGTGGGGTATTCGGTGATAAAGGTGGGGTCCATGAGCCGATGCTCGCAGGTCTCCTCGAAGATGGCGATCTGCACCCGCCCCAGACCCCAGGTGTCGTGAACTTCGATGTGCAGCCGCTGTGCGAGGGCGCGGGCGGCGACCAGGTCGTCCACCTGATCGGGGCTGACGCCCTCGTTGAAGTGGATCACGGCGTCGCGCACGGACAGACGCCGGAACGGTTGGCCAAAGTCGTAGCTGTTCCCCTGGTGGGTCAGGGTGGTGGTGCCCAGCACCGCCTGGGCCATGCCGCGGAACAGGTCCTCGGTGAGGTCCATGAGGTCGCGGTAGTCGGCGTAGGCCTGGTAGAACTCCACCATGGTGAATTCGGGGTTGTGGCGGGTGGAGAGCCCCTCATTGCGGAAGTTGCGATTGACCTCGTAGACCCGCTCAAAGCCGCCGACCACCAGGCGCTTGAGGTACAGCTCAGGGGCGATGCGCAGGTAGAGCTGCATGTCCAGGGCGTGGTGGTGGGTGATGAAGGGCCGCGCCGCCGCCCCGCCCGGGATCACGTGCATCATGGGGGTTTCGACCTCCAGATAGCCCCGTGCGTTCAAATAGTCGCGCAGGTACTGGATCATCCGCACCCGGATCTGGAAGGTGCGCCGGGCCGTCTCGTTGGTGATGAGGTCGAGGTAACGCTGGCGGTAGCGGGTCTCCTGGTCGGCCAGGCCGTGCCACTTCTCCGGCAAGGGACGCAGGGCCTTGGTCAGCAGGCGCAAGCGTTCGCAGCGCAGGGACAGCTCCCCGGTCTTGGTCTTGAAGAGCTGTCCCTCGGCGCCAACGATGTCGCCCAGGTCCAGGTCCTTCTTGTAGGCGGCGTAGGTCTCTTCGCCGACGATGTCACGCTGCATGAAGACCTGGATGCGCCCGGACATGTCCTGGAGGTGGGAAAAGCTCGCCTTGCCCATGATGCGCCGGCTCATGAGGCGCCCGCCCAGGCTCACCCGCACGCCCTGTGCCTCCAGGTCCTCGGCCGACAGGTCCCCGTAGCTGGCATGGAGGTCCCCAGCGAGGGCGTCGCGGCGGAAGTCGTTGGGGAAGGCGTTACCCTGGGTGCGCAACTGGTCGAGCTTGTCGCGGCGCTGGGCGATGAGCTTGTTCTCGTCGGCCTGGTCGATCTGGGGCTCGGCGGGGTGCTCGGTCTGGTTCATGATTCGTCTTCCCGGGTCAGAGCCCGCTCTTGAGGCTCGCCTCGATGAAGGGGTCCAGGTTGCCGTCCAGCACGCCCTGGGTGTTGGCGGTCTCCAGGCCGGTGCGCAGGTCCTTGATACGCGACTGATCCAGGACATAGGAGCGGATCTGGCTGCCCCAGCCGATATCGGACTTGGTGTCCTCCAGGGCCTGCTGGGCGCTGCTTCGCTTCTGCATCTCCAACTCGTAGAGCTTGGCCTGGAGCTGCTTCATGGCCGTGGCCTTGTTCTTGTGCTGGCTACGGTCGTTCTGGCACTGGGTGACGGTGTTGGTGGGCAGGTGGGTGATGCGCACCGCCGACTCGGTGCGGTTTACGTGCTGCCCACCCGCCCCGCTGGCCCGATAGACGTCGATGCGCAAATCCGCCGGATTGATGTCGATCTCCACCGAGTCGTCGATCTCCGGGGAGACGAACACGGCGGCGAAAGAGGTATGGCGTCGGTTGCCGGAGTCGAAGGGGGACTTACGCACCAGGCGGTGGACGCCGGTCTCGGTGCGCAGCCAGCCGAAGGCGTAGTCGCCCTCGAAGCGGATGGTGGCACTCTTGATCCCGGCGACCTCGGCGGGCGAGACCTCGATCAGCTCGGTCTTGAAGCCGCGCCGCTCGCCCCAGCGCAGGTACATGCGCAGCAACATCTCGGCCCAATCCTGGGCCTCGGTCCCCCCGGAACCGGACTGGACGTCCAGGAAGGCGTTCTTGGCATCCATCTCGCCGGAGAACATGCGCCGAAATTCGAGCCCCTCGACTCGGGCCTGAAAGCCGGCCAAGTCGGCGGCGACGGCATCGACAGCGTCGGAGTCACCCTCCTCCACCGCCATGTCCAGCAGATCCTCGGCCTCCAGCAACCCGGCATCGATCTCGTCGAGGCCATTGACCACGATCTCCAGAGCGGCCCGCTCGCGTCCCAGGGTCTGAGCCCGCTCGGGCTCGTTCCAGACGGCGGGGTCCTCCAGCTCGCGCAGGACCTCTACCAGGCGGTCGCTCTTCTCGGCATAGTCAAAGATACCCCCTGAGCGACACGAGCCGCCCCTTGAGGTCGCCGATCAGGTTGGTGAGGGGATTGATGTCCTGCATGGCCTGGAGCCTCGATCAGGGAAAAGCCGGGTATCGTACCCGAATCATGGAAGGTGGACCAAAGGAAGCCTTGTCCAATGACAGATGAGCCTGGAGGGGGGGATGCCGCCACATACCACTTGGCCCTCGACGGCAATGACACTCGCCCGAGGGAACCACCGCCCACCCACCGTGGTCTCCCCTCCCGTCGGAGGGCACTCGGGTTGAAGCCCGCGGGCGGGGTCTGCCATGATGCAGACCCTCTGCGACGCCACCCCAGCGCGCCCCTTTGACCCAGCCCCCTTCCAAGCAGCCACGCGCAACCCTGTGCGCGGCACGGAGCCTTTTATGAAACCTATACTCACGGCCCTGGCGCTCTGCGTGCCGCTGGCCGCCCTTGCCGCCCCCAAGGCGCAGGAGTTGATCCTCGACAACGGCCTCAAGGTCATCGTCAAGGAGGACCGGCGTGCCCCCGTCGTCACTTCCCAGGTCTGGTACCGCATCGGCTCCAGCTACGAATACGGCGGCATCACCGGGGTCTCACATGTGCTAGAACACATGATGTTCAAGGGGACAGAGAAGCACGCCCCGGGCGAGTTTTCGCGCATCGTCGCCGAGAGCGGCGGGGACGAGAACGCCTTCACCGGACGCGACTACACCGCCTACTACCAGAATCTGGCCAAGGACCGCCTGGAGATCTCCTTCGAGCTGGAGGCCGACCGCATGCGGAACCTGAGTCTTCCGCCGGAGGAGTTCGACAAGGAGCTGGCCGTGGTCCAGGAGGAGCGGCGCCTGCGCACCGACGACGACCCCAAGGACCTGGCCTTCGAGCGCTTCAATGCCGTGGCCTATGCCGCCTCGCCCTACCGCAACCCGGTGATCGGCTGGGAGGGGGACCTGGCGGCACTCACGGTCGCGGACCTGCGCGATTGGTACCGCCAGTGGTATGCCCCCAACAACGCCACCCTGGTGGTGGTGGGGGATGTCGATCCCCAGGCCGTGTTCGACCTGGCCCGCAAGCACTTCGGCCCACTCAAGGCCGAGCCGATCAGCGCCGCCAAGCCGCGCCCGGAACCGGCCCAACTCGGCGAGCAGCGCATCCGCGTCAAGGCCCCGGCCAAGGAGCCCTACCTGATCATGGGCTACAAGGCCACGGGTCTGAGCCAGCCGGGGGGCGAGGACTGGGAACCCTATGCCCTGGAGATCCTCTCCTCGATCCTGGACGGCGGCGCCAGCACCCGCCTCCAGCGCGAGTTGGTGCGCGGGGCCGAGGTGGCGGCGGATGCCGGGGCGAGCTACAGCGCCTTCACCCGCCTGCCGGGGATGGTCGTCATTGACGGGTCCCCGTCCAAGGGACACGACATCGCAGAACTGGAGACGGCCCTCACCGCCCAGGTCCAGCGCCTCAAAGACGAGCCCGTCGGCGCAGAGGAACTGGAGCGCATCCGCACCGGGCTCATCGCCAACAAGGTCTACGAGCTGGACTCGGTGTCGGGCCAGGCCATGCAACTGGGCATGTTGGAGACCGTGGGCCTGGGCTGGCCCCTGGTGGACCAATATGTCGAACGCCTGACCCAGGTCACCCCGGGCCAGATTCAGGCGGTCGCGAACAAGTACCTGACCGCCGACAACCTGACCGTGGCCATCCTCGACCCCCAACCCATGGCCGACGACGCCAAGGCCCCCACCAAGCGCGCAGGAGCCGTCCCCCATGTCCGCTAATATCCGCTCCGCCCTCCGGCTCGCAGTCGGTACCCTGGGCCTGATCGCAACGCTGGTTCTGGGTCTTGGCCTGACCCTCCCCGCCGCAGCCTCCCCCCGGATCCAGACCTGGGAGACCCCCAATGGGGCTCGTGTCCTCTTCGTCGAGGCCCCGGACCTGCCCATGGTCGATGTGCGCCTGGTCTTCGATGCCGGTAGCGCCCGCGACGCCGGCAAGAGCGGCCTGGCCGCTTTGACCTCCGCCATGCTCACCCAGGGCGCCGGAGACTGGGATGCCGATGCCGTGGCCGAGCGCATGGAGGACGTCGGCGCCACACTGTCGGCGGCGTCGCTGCGCGATATGGCCGTGGTCACCCTGCGCAGCCTGACCCAGGGGCCCGCCCTGGAGACTGCCCTGACGACCCTGATCCAGGTCGTATCCAACCCGCGCTTCGCCGCGCCGGACCTGGAGCGGGTGCGCCAGAACACCCTGACGGCGCTTCGCCAGGCCGAACAGGACCCGGGAACCGTCGGCCAGAAGGCCTTCTATAAGGCGATCTACGGCACACACCCCTATGCCACCGACCCCTCCGGGACCCCGGAGGCGGTGAGCGCCCTGACCCGGGATGACCTGCGTGCCTTCCACGGTCGCTACTACAGCGCCCGCAACGCCGTGATCGCCCTGGTCGGGGCCCTGACCAAGGACCGGGCCGAGGCTATCGCCACCCGCATCGCCGCCAGTCTCCCAGGCGGTGCCGCGGGCGGAGAGAAGGCCGCGCCGCCCCCTCCCGTAGAGGGGCTCGCCGCCGCCTCCAGCGCCGCCATCGAATTCCCCTCCAGCCAGACCCACATCCTCATGGGCCAGCCTGGGATGCGCCGCGGTGACCCGGACTATTTCCCTCTCTATGTGGGCAACCACATCCTTGGGGGAAGCGGCCTGGTCTCGCTCCTGACGGAAGAGGTGCGCGAGAAGCGCGGGCTGTCCTACAGCGTTTACAGCTACTTCCTGCCCATGCGCGGGGACGGCCCCTTCCTCATGGGGCTCCAGACCAAGAACACCCAGGCCGACAAGGCCCGCGAGGTGCTGCTGGAGACCCTGAGCCGCTTCATCCAGGACGGCCCCAGCGAAAAGGAGCTGGCGGCGGCCAAGAAGAATATCACCGGCGGCTTCCCGCTACGCATCGCCGGCAATGCCAAGGTGGTGGAGTACCTGGCCATGATCGGCTTTTACGGGCTCCCGCTGGACTACCTGGACCGCTTCACCGACCAAGTCACAGCGGTGACCGCCGGGCAGATCCGCGATGCCTTCGCCCGGCGCATCCACCCGGAGCGCCTGGCTGCGATCAATGTCGGGCCGGTCCCCGGGGCCCTGGCCGGAAAGGGTGACTAGGCCCACACCTGGCGGCCGGGCGGCCCGCGCCGGTGCTCAGGGGCGGGGACCCGGTTACCTGCGCCTCATCGGCGGTCAGTACCGCAGCCGGCGTCTGCCCATCCCGGATCATGAGGGGCTGCGCCCTACCCCGGACCGGGTGCGTGAGACCCTTTTCAACTGGCTCCAGCCCGTCCTGCCCGGGGCGCGCTGCCTGGACTGCTTCGCCGGGAGCGGGGCCCTGGGTCTGGAGGCGGCCTCCCGCGGGGCCGCACAGGTGGTCATGCTCGAGCGTGCCGGCCCTGTGGTGCGCCAGCTCGAGGCCAATGTCCGCACCCTGGGGGCGACCCAGGTCCAGGTCCTGGGGGCGGACGCCCTGACCTGGCTGGCGGGCCCGGGACGCCCCTTCGACCTGATCTTTCTCGACCCCCCCTATGCCGCGGGCCTTTTGACCCCGGCCTGCGACCTCATCGCCCGCAACGGCTGGGTGCGATGCGGGAGCCGGATCTACCTGGAGGCCCAGGTGGCGAGCGGGCTAACGCCCCTACCGAGCGGCTGGCGCCTGCTGCGGGAACAGCGCGCCGGCCAGGTCGCTTATGGCCTGGCGCTTGTGGAGGCCCTCCCCGCGCCGGATGCAGACCGGGCAGACGCTGGCACCGTCGCCTAGTCCTGAGGCAGGTTCTGGTATCCTTGCGACCATCCGGGGACCCACCCCGATCAAAGGGGACTGAAGTCGTGCGCAGCGTGGTCTACCCGGGGACCTTCGACCCCGTCACCAACGGACACAGCGACCTCATCTGCCGCGCCGCGCGCCTGTTCGATCGGGTGGTAGTGGCGGTGGCCGAGGACACCGGCAAGAGCCCACTCTTCGACACCGCCCGCCGGGTCGAGCTGATCCGCGCCGCGGTCGGCCACCTGGAGCGCGTGGAGGTGGTCTCCTTCTCGGGGCTGCTGGTGGAGTTTGCCCGCGGCCTTGGGGTCCCGGTCATCATGCGGGGGTTGCGCGCCGTTTCCGACTTCGAGTTCGAGTTCCAGCTCGCCGGCATGAATCGCCGCATGGCCCCGGACATCGAGACCCTATTTCTCACCCCCGCGGAGAAATACGCCTACATCTCCTCCAGCCTGGTGCGCGAGATCGCCCGCCTGCATGGGGACATCTCGCCCTTCGTCTCGCCCGAGGTTCATGCTGCATTGCGTGAGCGCTTTGGATAAGATTCCGCCGTCCCAAGGTCATCGCTTTTCCGACCGTCCCATCTTTTAGGAGTACAACCATGGCACTGATCATCACCGACGAATGCATCAACTGCGACGTGTGCGAGCCAGAGTGCCCCAACGGCGCCATCACCCAGGGCGACGAGATCTACGAGATCGACCCCAACCTCTGCACCGAGTGTGTCGGCCACTACGAGACCTCCCAGTGCGTCGAGGTCTGCCCCGTGGACTGCATCATCAAGGACCCCGCCCACGAGGAGACCGAGGAAGAACTGCGGGCCAAGTACGAGCAGATCACGGCCGGCTAAGACTGACCCTTTGCGACAGCGACCGATGCGGACCCACCGCCCGGGTCCGCTTCGAGAACCGAGCCTTACATCTGTATCCGCACTCCCTCGGCGCGCCCTTCCGACGCCGCCCAGTGACCCCCGATCACCCGACCCTGCACCCCCGGGCGAGGTTGTCCTTTGCGCGCCTGGGCGTTGCGGCCCTGACGCTGCTGGTGACTTGGGCCCAAGCGGAACCCCAATCAAACACCGCACCCATCCCGGCCGTCACGCCGCCGGCCGCAGCCATCGCCTCTGCCCATCCTCTGGCCACCGCCGCCGGCTTCGCAGTCCTCGACCTCGGGGGCAATGCCTTCGACGCCGCCATCGCCGTCGGCGCTGCCCTGGGGGTCGTCGAACCCTACGGGTCCGGGCTGGGCGGCGGCGGTTTCTGGCTGCTGCACCGGGCCTCCGACGGGTTCCAGGTCATGCTCGACGGGCGCGAGCGGGCCCCGCTGGCAGCCCACCGCGACCTCTACCTCGACAGCGAGGGGCGCTTCGTCCCCGAACTGGCACTGGACGGGGCCCTGGCGGCGGGCATCCCCGGGACCCCCGCTGCCCTGGATCACCTGGCGCGGCACTACGGCCGACTGCCCCTGGCCAGCACCCTGGCCCCGGCGATTCGCCTGGCCCGGGACGGCTTCCCCGCGGACGCGCACTATCGTCGCCTGGCCCAATGGCGGGCTGGGGCCCTGCGCCGCTCGCCGGCCGCGGCGGCCCAGTTCCTGATCGCGGGGGAGCCCCCATCCGAGGGCCAAACCATCCGCCAGCCGGACTTGGCGGACACCCTGGAGGCCCTGGCCCGGGACGGTCAGGCCGGCTTCTACGCCGGTCCCGTGGCCGAGACCCTGGTGGCCGGGGTGCGTGCGGCCGGGGGAATCTGGACGCCCGAAGACCTTGCCCAGTATCGCGTCATCGAGCGGACGCCGATCACGGCGGACTACCGGGGCTGGCGGCTGGTGAGCGCCGCACCGCCGTCGTCCGGGGGCGTGCTCCTGGCGGAAATGCTCCACATGCTCGCCGGCTTCGACCTCGATGGACTGGACCCGACCGCCCGCACCCACCTGTTGGTAGAGGTCATGCGCCGCGCCTACCGCGACCGCGCCACCTATCTGGGGGACCCGGACTTCCTGGAGGTCCCGGTCGCACGCCTGACCCATCCCCTCTATGCCGCCGGTCTGGCGCGAGACATCGATCCCAACCGCGCCACCCCCAGCGCCGGCTGTGCCCAGGGCCCCGAGGGGACCAACACGACCCACTTCTCCATCCTCGACCGCGCCGGCAATCGGGTCTCGGCCACCCTGAGCATCAACACCCCATTCGGCTCTGGCCTGGTCCCGCCGGGGACCGGGGTCCTGCTCAACAACGAGATGGACGACTTCTCCGCACGCGCCGGTACCCCCAACGCCTACGGCCTCGTGGGCGGTGCGGCCAATGCCATCGCACCGGGCAAGCGCATGCTCTCCAGCATGAGCCCAACCTTTCTGGAGTCCGAGGCCGGGGTCGCCATCCTCGGCACCCCGGGCGGCAGCCGCATCATTTCCATGGTCCTGAACAGCATACTGGCGGCGGTCGCCGGAGGCCCCCCGGCGGATTGGGTTGCAATACCGCGGTTCCACCACCAGTTCCTGCCCGACCGCATTCAGTACGAGCCAGACGCACTGACGCCCGTCCAGATCGCCGGCCTGGAGGCCAAGGGCCACCAACTGGAGCCCGTCGCCGCCGGCTTCGGTAACATGCAGGCGATCCTCTGGGACCGCCGCTCCGGCCGCGTCGAGGCCGCCAGCGACCCCCGGGGGCTCGGCGGGGCCGAGGTCCGTTGAACCCTTTGGGATAGAATTCCCCACCAAAACGTCCAACCCAATCGCCAGGCCGGATCCACGGCCCAGCCAGACGCAGACCTGCCGCCCCGATTCCCCCAACACCGAGGAAGCCAAGATGAAGACCATCCTGACATTCGTGCTCGCCCTGATCACCGTATCGGTCCTGAACATCCCGGATGCGGAGGCCAAGCGCATGGGCGGCGGCTCCAACCTGGGGCGTCAGACCACCATGCCCAAACAAGCACCCGCACCCGCCGCTGCGCCCACCCAGGCCCAGCGTCCCGGGGCGGCAGCCCCTGCCGCGAGCGGCGCCAGCCGCTGGCTCGGGCCCCTGGCGGGGCTTGCCGCCGGCGGGCTCCTGGCCTCCCTGTTCTTTGGCGGGGCCTTCGAGGGCATGGCCGGCATGGACTGGCTGCTCATCGGCGCCCTGGCCATAGGCGCCTTCTTCCTGTTCCGGGCCTTGCGCAGGCGTGCCGCCGCGGGCCCCATCCCCGCCATGGGGCGCATGGGCCCGGCCGGTGCCGCGGCGGGTCCCGCGGGCTATGGCGCCATGGGCGGCTTCGAATCGCCGACGACCCCAGCGGCCGGCACTGGCGTCGGTCCTGACGCGTCACCCGCCTGGTTTGACGGCCCCACCTTCGCCGAGGGCGCCAAGAGCCACTTCATCCGCCTTCAGTCCGCCTGGGACCGGGCCGACTGGAATGAAATCCGCACCTACACCAGCCCAGCGCTCTTTGCCGAGCTTCAGGCGGAACACCCCCGCTCCGCCACGCAAGGCCAGGAGACCGAGGTGATCAGGATCAACGCCGAACTGCTCCAGGTCCAGCGCGACGGGAATCTGGTGGTGGCCAGCGTGCGCTTCTCCGGCCTGATCCGCGAGGAGGCCAAGGCCCCCGCCGCGTCCTTCGACGAGGTCTGGCACGTCCAGCACGCCTGGGCCACCCGCGATGGCGACTGGCTCATCGCCGGAATTCAGCAGATGCAGGGCTAAGGCCGCCACGTCTCGCTCCCTCCCGCCCCGTGCGGGAGGGCAGCGGGGTCCGATCCATCGGTCAGCGAATCGCCGCACCTGGGGATGCAGACCCGACCGCCCGGACAGACATCCCCGTCCATGCCGGCGAAGTGCTCCTCCTCTCCGAATCCCCACGCCGATGAACTGCACCTATCGGCATGGAGGCGATTTCCACCAAGCCGATGGGCGCCGGACGGAATTCGACCCCGTGACCAGCCGATCTATCGGCTAATCTAAGGTCATTCAGGCGCTTCGTCGGACCAACCTGGGTCCGACCCTCACCGGGGACATACGGCGTGTCCGTGCAGTTTCAGGTATTCGAGACGGTGCTCGCCTTCGCGCTGGTCGTCGCCCTGGCGAACACCCTCAAGCGTTTCGAGGTGGTCAGGGAGGACCAGGGCCCGATGTTCGCGCGCCTGCTGACCCAGGGGATACTCCCGGCGGCCATCTTTCATCAACTCCTGACCCATCCCGTCTCCCTGCATCAATTCGTCCCGGTCGTCATCATGGCGGTGTCCGGGGTTGCGAGCCTCGCGGTCGCCTGGGGAATTGGCCGTCTACTGCGCTTCGACCGGCCGACCATCGGGGCTGTGATGTTGACCTCGGCCTTCGGCTCCTCGGCCCTGATCGGTTACCCGCTGATCCAGTTCGCCTTTCCGAACGATCCCCAAGCCCTCGCCGACGCCGTCCTGATCAGCGAACTGGGCGTTGGGCTGCCCCTGTTCATCTTGGGGCCCCTCGTCGCCATGCACTTCGGATCTCGCGCCGGGGAGGCACCGCCTATCTCCGCGACCCTGCTTGACTACCTGCGCTCCCCGATCTTCATCGCCGTGGCACTGGGGCTGGTCGCAGCACAGGCCCGGCTGCCCCTGGATGGCGCGCTGCTGGCCCCCTTCATGGAGGCCCTGCGCATGATCGAGGGAGCCCTGACCATCATCGCCTGTCTGATCCTGGGGTTGCAGATCTCCCTCGGTTCGGTGCGCGGGATCTGGCTGGCGGCAGCCATCTCCGCGACCGTCAACATGCTCTTCCAACCCTGGTGCGCCGGCGCACTGGGGACCCTGCTGGGGATCGGCGAGGAGCAACGGCAGGTCCTGATCCTGGTCAGTGCCATGCCCTCGGCCGTCCTTGGGCCCGTCTTTGCCACCCGCTACGACTGCGCCCCAAAGAAGGCCACGGCCATTGTATTCAGCAGCATACTGTTGGGCCTGGTGGCCATCCCGGCGGTCTTCTCCACCCTGGTACGCTGAACCGGCTGCTGGGCCAGGAGCCCTAATGCCAACCGCAGAAGAAGCGGCGGTCTTACCCTAATGGCAATGCCCTGTGACCTGAATACCGGCAATCCCTATCGGTATGGCGGCCCAACCTAATGGGGACTTGGGCGCTAAGACCTCGCGCGTATGGCGCAAGGGCCTGGAAGCCCCGGGGACTCGCCGAATGGTTTCCAAGGGGTTGCTCCGACGCCTGGCGCCGGACCGGCGACAGGGCGGCGGTCGCACGGTCCCGGGACGCCGGGTGGCGGCCCGCCGACTTGACACTAACCCCCTGAATGAAGGACCATTCGCCCCCTTTTTCCATTTGCCCGCCCCATGGCCAAGAAGCTCTACATCGAGACCCACGGCTGCCAGATGAACGAGTACGACTCCGCCCGCATGGCGGACGTGCTGCGGGAATCATCGGGTCTGGCCCTTTGCGAGCGCCCGGAAGAGGCGGACGTGCTGCTGCTCAACACCTGCTCCATTCGCGAGAAGGCGCAGGAAAAGGTCTTCTCCCAACTCGGACGCTGGCGGCCCCTCAAGGGCCTGCGCCCGGGGGTGGTGATCGGGGTCGGCGGCTGCGTGGCGAGCCAGGAGGGCGAGGCCATCCGCTCCCGTGCACCCTACGTGGATCTGGTCTTTGGGCCCCAGACCCTGCACCGGCTGCCGGCCATGCTGGCGGAGCTTCAATCGCGTCAGACCCCACAGGTAGACGTATCCTTCCCCCAGATCGAGAAGTTCGACTGCCTCCCGGCCCCGAAAGCCGAGGGCCCCACCGCCTTCGTCTCCGTCATGGAGGGCTGCTCCAAGTACTGCACCTATTGCGTGGTCCCCTATACCCGGGGCACAGAGGTGAGCCGCCCCTTCGACGACGTCATCGCCGAGGTCGCCTCCCTGGCCGAGCAGGGTGTGCGCGAGGTGACGCTGCTGGGGCAGAATGTCAACGCCTACCGCGGGGCGACCCATGAGGGCGATACCGCCGACCTGGCGGAACTGATCCGCTGGGTCGCGGCGGTGGACGGGATCGAGCGCATTCGCTTCACCACCTCCCATCCTGTGGAGTTCTCCGACAGCCTCATCGCCGCCTTCGCCGATGTCCCGCAACTGGTGGGCCATGTTCACCTGCCGGTGCAAAGCGGTTCCGACCGCATCCTCGCGGCCATGAAGCGCGGTCATACGGTCCTGGAATACAAGTCGAAGATCCGGCGGCTGCGCCGTGCCCGGCCCGGGATCAGCATTTCCTCAGACTTTATCGTTGGTTTCCCCGGGGAGTCGGAGACGGACTTTGCCGCGACCATGGCCCTGGCGGAGGAGGTCGGCTTCGATGGGGCCTTCAGCTTCATCTACAGCCGCCGGCCGGGGACCCCCGCGGCGGACTACCCGGACGATGTCCCCCACGAGGTCAAGCAACAGCGCCTGGCACAGCTCCAGGCCCGCCTGATCGAGCAGGCCCAGGCGGTGTCCCGGGGCATGGTCGGAAGCCGGCAGCGGGTCCTGGTGGACCGTCCGGCGCGCAAGGACCCGGGCGAACTGGCGGGGCGTACGGAGAACAACCGGGTGGTCAACTTCCCCGGCCCTCTGGATCTGATCGGCGACTTCGCCGAGATCACCGTCACCCAGGCCCTGCCCAACTCGCTGCGCGGCGAATGGCGCCCCAGCCCCTTGGCCCACACGTCCTAAGCCGCCTCACCCGCTTGGCCACACACCCCCACACCCTGGACCTCGAGCTACTCCCCGAGGACAACACCCGTCTGGCCAACCTGTGCGGTCTCATGGACGGACACCTGCGCCAGATCGAGCGACGCTTAGGCATCGAGATCAACAATCGCGGGCGGATCTTCCGCCTCATCGGCGACCCGCCCGCCGTGTCTGCCGGGGAGCAGGTCCTGCGCGACCTCTACCTGGCCGGGGCGGACGAGCCCCTGACCCCTGAGCGTGTCCACCTGCACCTCCAGGAGTCCGGTGTCGAGGCCATCATCGAAGCCCAGGGCGCGCAGGGTATCGACCGCCTGCCGGAGATCGTCATCAAGACCCGCGGCGGCCTGGTGCGGGCCCGCGGACCCAATCAGCAGGCCTACCTGCACGCCATCGCCAACCACGACATCTGCTTCGGCGTGGGCCCGGCGGGGACCGGCAAGACTTACCTGGCGGTGGCCTCGGCGGTGGAGGCCCTGGAGACGGATCGGGTGCGCCGGGTCCTGCTGGTGCGCCCGGCGGTAGAGGCCGGCGAACGCCTGGGCTTTCTCCCCGGAGACCTGGCGCAGAAGATCGACCCGTACCTGCGCCCCCTCTACGACGCCCTGTTCGAGATGCTCGGCTTCGAGAAGGTCGCCAAGCTCCTGGAGCGCAATATCATCGAGGTCGCTCCCCTGGCCTTCATGCGTGGACGCACGCTCAACGAGGCATTCATCATCCTCGACGAGGCCCAGAACACCACCCCGGAACAGATGAAGATGTTCCTGACCCGCATCGGCTTCGGCTCCACCGCCGTGGTCACCGGAGACGTGACCCAGGTCGATCTGCCCCGGGGTCAGCCGTCCGGGCTGCGCCAGGTCATCGAGATCCTGCGCGACGTGGAGGGGATCAGCTTCACCTTTTTCAACGCCCGGGACGTGGTCCGCCACGCCCTGGTGCAACGCATCGTCAATGCCTACGATGCCTTTGAGAACAAGCCGGCATGAACCTGGAACTGGATCTACAGATCGCCTGTGAGGCCCCATCCCTGCCCGACGCACAGCACCTGCGCACCTGGGCCGCGGCGGCCCTGGTCGGGCGCCGCGAGGTAGCGGAGCTGACCATCCGGGTGGTGGACGAAACCGAGGGAGCGGACCTGAACCTGCGCTTTCGCGGCCGGCCGGGGCCCACCAATGTCCTGTCCTTCCCCTTCGACCCGCCCCTGGGGCTGCCGCCCCAGGACTACATCGGCGACCTGATCCTCTGCGCCCCGTTGGTGGTGCGAGAGGCGGCCGAACAGGGCAAACCCGAGTCCGCCCACTGGGCCCATCTGACAATCCACGGCGTGTTGCACTTGATGGGCTACGACCACCTCACCGACCCCGAGGCGCAGGCAATGGAGGCGATGGAAACCTTCATCCTCGCCGGGTTAGGATTCCCTTCCCCCTACGAGGACCCCGAAACCCCTTATGACCAGTGATCGATCTAGCCTCGGTTCGCGTCTGCACCAACGGCTGGAGACCCTCCGCCAACGACTCAGGCACGAACCGCAGGACAAGGCGCAGCTCATTGAGGTGCTGCGCGAGGCCAAACAACGTTCCGTCCTCGACGCCGACGCCCTCAGCATGATCGAGGGGGTCATGCAGGTCTCTGACCTGCGGGTACGCGACATCATGATCCCGCGGGCCGAGATGACCTACATCCGCCGCGACGACCCCCTGGACCAGATCCTCAAGGTGGTGGTGGATACCGCCCACTCCCGCTTCCCCGTCATCGGGGACGACAAGGGCGACGTGGTCGGGGTGCTCATCGCCAAGGACTTGTTAAGTTTCTGCGGGAGCGATAGCCGCCGCCCCTTCAACCTGCGCGACCTGGTGCGCTCGGCGGTCTTCGTCCCCGAGAGCAAGCGTCTCAATGTGCTGCTCAAGGAGTTCCGCTCCAGCCGCAGTCACATGGCCATTGTGGTGGACGAATACGGAACCGCCGCCGGCCTGGTCACCATCGAGGACGTGCTGGAACAAATCGTCGGCGAGATCGAGGACGAGCACGACTTCGATGAAGGCCCCTTCATCTACAAGCGCAGCGCGACCGATTACACCATCAAGGCCCATACCAGCATCGAGGACTTCAACGAGTACTTCGACAGCGACCTGTCCGACGAGGAGTTCGACACCATCGGTGGCCTGGTGGTCCATGCGATGGGCCGCCTACCCAAGGGCGGGGAGCGGGTGCGCGTGGAGGGATTCCGCTTTACCGTCAAGCGCGCCGACAGTCGCCGCGTCCACCTGCTGACCGTAGAGCGGTACCAGCCGGCTCCCGGGGAAGACGAAGCCATGGCGGAGGCTGCCGACTGACGGGACGGGGCGATGCCGCCCAGCCATGAAGGCCGCGTTAGTACGCTGGAAATTCAAAAGGATAAACAATGACATCACATCCCCTGCCCCTCCTGTGCGCCCTCGCCTGGACCGTCCCCGTCGTCGCGCAGACCCCACTCACCGGCGAACTGACGGCCACACAGAACTGCCCGGCGACGGTCTCCATCAAGCAGCAGGACCCGGCGGGCGGGGTCCGGCTGGTACCCGGACGGGCCTACCGGCTCCTCGGCAAGAACAAGGCCCAGCAGGCGACTCACTATCAGGTCGTCATCGACGGGGCCAACCCGACGGAACGCTGGGTTGAGGTGGGCTGCGGGACCATCCCCGGCGAGCCCACCGCTGCCCCACAAACCGAGGCGCCAAGCAACGCGGCGACCGACACCGCAGCGACGGGCAACAGCCCCCGCCGAATGGCCCCGGACGCACGGCCCGCCTCGGATCGGGCGCAGGCTCAGGCCCAATCCAAGCCTGGGGCCTTTGTCCTGGCCCTAAGCTGGCAGCCGGCCTTTTGCGAGATCAACCGGCGCAAGGACGAGTGCCGCAGCCAGACCGCCGAGCGCCCCGACGCCAGCCGCTTCTCCCTCCACGGGCTCTGGCCCCAACCGCGGGACAACAGCTACTGCGGGGTCGATGCCCGCACCCGCCGCATCGACCAGGAGGGAGATTGGAAGGCCCTGCCCGCCCTGGACCTCAAGCCCGCCACCCGCGAACGCCTCGACGGCCTGATGCCTGGTGCGCGTTCCGGGCTCCCGCAACACGAATGGACCACCCACGGGACCTGCTACGGAACCGACCCGGATACCTATTTCAGCCATGCCATGGCCCTGACCGAGCAGATCAACGCCTCCCGGGTGCGTGCCCTGTTTCAGGGTCGGCGTGGACATCATATCTCCGCCACCGAGGTCCGCGCGGCCTTCGACGCCGACTTCGGCCGCGGGGCTGGGGACCGTGTCCGTCTGGTATGCGAGGAAGGTATGGTCAGCGAGATCCGCCTCAGCCTGAAGGGGACCATCGCGGAGGGCTCCCGCATCGGACCCCTGATGCAGGCGGGTCCGAGCCTGAGCAACCGTTGCCAGGGCGGCCGGGTGGACGAGGCGGGATTCGAGTAAGGAGGGGGAGTCGGTAGAGACCGGCGGCGGGGAGCCGCCGGTCCCTTGCGGTACGGAGGGACGGGCGGCGGTGCTAGACCTGGCGGGCGGCCATCATGCGGGTGATGATGGGTTCGAGGATGATCTCCATGGCCATCCCCATCTTGCCGCCTGGAACCACCATGGTGTTGCGGCGGGTCATGAAGGAATCATGGATCATGCCGAGCAGGTAGGGGAAGGTAATGTCCAGCTTCTCCAGCTTTTTCGGGTCCTTGAAGCGGATGATGACAAAGCTCTCGTCCGGGGTCGGGATATCGCGGGCGATGAAGGGGTTGGAGGTATCCACCGTCGGCACACGCTGGAAGTTGATGTCCGTCAGGGAGAACTGGGGCGTGATGTATTTGATGTAGTCCGGCATACGCCGCATGATGATGTCGACGATGGCCTCGGCGGAGTAACCCCGCTCCAGGTTGTCGCGATGAATCTTCTGGATCCACTCCAGGTTGACGATGGGGACCACGCCCACGCCCAGGTCTACATGCCGGGCGAC
The DNA here is from genome assembly GCA_963802205.1 of uncultured Gammaproteobacteria bacterium. Taxonomy (GTDB): domain Bacteria; phylum Pseudomonadota; class Gammaproteobacteria; order Chromatiales; family Chromatiaceae; genus DYRB01. Next base: position 17,061 of record CAWDHW010000033.1, read on the forward strand.
ATTGTTCTCCTCGGTAATCACCAGACCGTGCAGACCCTCGTAGAACAGCAGGTCAGTCCCCTCCTGCAGGTCCTCCCACGGGGTGAATTGTCCCGGGTTGAGGCTGGTCCCGAGGCGTGCGTTGAGTTCCAGGGCCTCCGGCTCACTGTGGATGTAGTAGCGCTTCTTGCCACCGCCAGTCTCGCCATAGGTACGGAACAGCCCCTCGAGCTGGTCGAAGACGTTGGCCTCAGGACCGAAGTGGCTCAGGCTGCGGTGTTCGGCGGCGGCCTTGGCCGTTTCCACCTTCATCTCGGCGCGGTCGAAGCGATGGAAGCTATCGCCCTCGATCACGGCGGCCTTTACGCCGTCGCGATAGAAAATGTGCTCGAAGGCGCGCTTGACGGTGGTGGTGCCCGCCCCGGAGGACCCCGTGACGGCGATGACTGGATGCTTCTTGGACATTGGATCTCTCCCGTTCTCTCTATGTGTGCCCACGCCTTGGGGGTTACCGGGCGTCGTTTGCGACCCGTCTCGCGGCGGCCCTTGCGTTGGATTTTGGTGAATGGCTCCCACCGGGACCTGTTCAAGCAATGCCTAATATATCACGAACCCCAGGCGCTCTGCCGCACCCAACCCCATCGTCTCTATGGGTTACCCCAACCCGGTGCCGACGCCAATCAAACCTCGCAAGCCTGCTTCTGGACGGGTCCTTGGCGTGAAGCCAGACCGCGCGTCTCGGGCTGTCGGAGGAACCGCTCCACGGCCAGGAGGTTCCAGTCACGGGCCCGGGCGATTGCCTTTGCACCGCCCCGTCCCGACAATGGGCCAGCACCCCGGGGCGGGCGACCAGCCGGCTGCCCCCTCCCCCACACAACCCAGAGGAATCATTCCATGTCCAACGAGGGCTACCACGAACCGATCGCCGAGCTGTCTGCCGCCACCCGCGACATGCACCGCGCCATCGTCTCCCTGATGGAGGAACTGGAGGCGGTGGACTGGTACAACCAACGGGTGGACGCCTGCAGCGACCCGGCGCTCAAGGCGATCCTGGCCCACAACCGCGACGAGGAGAAGGAGCACGCCGCCATGGTCCTGGAGTGGATACGCCGCCAAGACCCCGCCTTCGACCACGAACTGAAGGACTATCTCTTCACCGACAAGGTCATAGCCCACGGGTGAGGGCGCCCGGCGCAGGGCCGTGGTCCCGCCCGGTAGTTCGGGGCGACCTAGCGTTCATGGCGGGTTCCCCCGGCCGTTGTTCCGATTGGTCGTGACCGACCCGAAATCCTGGCCGCACAATCAACACGCGGCCTAGGCGACGCCTCTGTCTCCCCATACCCAGCCGCCGAATTGACCGTCGCCCGGCGGGTGGAGGAGATGGCTGGCGTTGTTACTCAGGGCCTGCACCGCGACGGCGAGGGCGATTTCCAGGGTTGAGCGCTCGCCGTATCCGGCGGCGAGGAAGACCCGGACATCGGCCCACCGGTCGGCTGGGACGGCGGAACCCTCTAAGTGCGGATGACCCCGGATACGATCCCCAGAATCTGTAACTCCTCGTGTCGCAGGTAGATAGGTGCCATGGCGGGATTGGCTGGCTGCAAGCGGATGCCGTCGGCCTCGACATAGAAGCGCTTGAGCGTTACGCGCTCGCCATTGATCATGGCGACCACCGACTCCCCGTTCTCGGCAGTCTCGCGCTTCTCGACGATGATGATGTCGCCGTCCTGAATGTGGTCGTCGATCATGGAGTGGCCGCGCACCCGCAGGGCGTAGCTGTTCTTGCGCACCATGTGCCGTGGCACGGTGACCGTCTCGCGCTCCTCCGGGATGTCCACCGGCTGGCCCGCGGTAACATAGCCGAGCAGCGGGATCTCGACGCCGGGCCCGCAGGCAAGGTCCAGGGGCTCCAGAACGGGGCTCCAGGTCGGGTGGCGATGCTTCGGCAGGATGTAGGCGACATTCGGATGCATGGGGGCTACCTTTGGCTGGGAACGAATCGTTCTTGGTTTGTTCTCCGAGAGGCTAGCAGAGATTTAGAGAACAGCAAGAGAACATCGCACACATGCGCCTGACTTCCCGCCAACAGGAAATTCTGGAGGTCCTGCGCCGGCATGCCGCGGACGGCGCCCCGACCCCGAGCCTGAACGGGCTCTGCGGGCTGCTCGGCCTGCGCTCGCGCGGGTCGCTGCACAAGCAGATACGGGCCCTGATCGCCGCCGGTCTGGTGGAACCGCTCGACCGGCATCAACGCGGCATCCGCCTGGTCCCGCAAGAGCCCGCCCCGGACACCCTGCCCTTTCTTGGCAAGATCGCCGCCGGGCGACCCATCGAGGCACTGCCCCAGGCGGAGACCATCCAGGTCCCGCCAAGGCTGCGCACGGCCGGGGCCTGCTACGTCCTGCAGGTCACTGGCGATTCCATGTGCGAAGCGGGCATCCTGGATGGCGACTATGTGGTTATCGAGCATCGTCAAACCGCCGGTAACGGCGAGATCGTCGTGGCGCTGATCCGCGGGGAGGAGACCACCCTCAAGCGAATCCTCCAGGAGCCCGGGCGGGTGACCCTGGTCCCTGAGAACAGCGCCCTGGAGCCGGCCACCTTCGCGCCCGAAGACGTGGAGATCCAGGGCGTCCTTGTCGGACAGATGCGCGCCTACCGATAGCGAACGGGGAAGACCTCCAGGGTCAGGATGGGCTTGGCCTCCCGCGGTGCGGCTGTGTGCAAGGGGGCCGCGGTTCCGCCGGTACCAACGGGAGAGGGACCGCCACCCTGCCGCTCCAGGGCTACTTGTCCCCGCAGGACCCCAAGTCGTCGCAGTTCTGGTACTTGGTGTCCTCGGCCTGGGTGCGGCGGGCGACCTCGGCCTGGACCTGGGCCGCCCAGAGGTCCTTGCGCTCTTCCATGCGCTTCTCCCAGGCATTGGCAACCTCTTCCACGCTGCGCTCGCCGAACAGGACCTGGCGCAGGAAGCGATAGGCGAAGCGCAGCAGGTCCAGGTCGCTGGCCTCGACCTCGGCATAGAACTCGTCGGGCAGGACATAGGTGTTGCGGAAGTTTTCGCTCAGGACGAAACGGCGGAAGGTGTCCATGTCGTAGGAGGCGATGAAGAACAGCCGCAGACTGGAGATGGGCGGCCGGCCGACAGCGGGACCTGCGGACTTCTTCTTGAGGATGAGTTGGTACCACTCGGCATTGTGGTCGTCGTACTCGGCCACGCCCTGCTCGGCGCGGTAGTCGCCGATGGCGATCTTGCGGTCCTCCTGGTGTCCCTTGCAGTGGTCCTCGGTGATCAGGGAGTAATTCTGCTGGCTGCCGACGCCATCCTTCTTGCGGATCTGCAGCAGGGCGACGGGGTAGTAACGGCAGACGGTGGGGCGGTCGGCGTAGACGCCGCAACCCTCGTCGCCTGCGAGCAAGAGGCAACTCCCTTCGTCGGTGGTCTTGAGCTTGATGCCGGGCATGCCATCCCCGTCCATCTCAAAGGGGACTGTGTACTTGGCCAGGAAGTCGGTGGAGGTCATCCCCATCCGGTCCTTGAGCCGGATGATGTCGTAGGGGGCCAGGGTGACGTCGGCCTGCTTGCAGCAGGCGTTAAAACAGGAGATGCCCTTGTAGCAACGGAACTTGATCTCCGTGGTCTGGTCCAGCGCGGCTGGCATGACCGGGCTGGCAAAGGGGATCTGGGGCTTCTGGTCGGACATGGCTGGGTTCCTCCGGGGGTAGAGGCCCCGCGGTGTGGGTTGGCGCCGGCCTCGCACGGTGGGAGGTCGGGGATCTGATGTCATCGGATAGATCTGGGGACCGCGGCGGGATTCAAGCCGTGGCGGCCTTGGGTCGGTGTGCGTCGGCCTTTAGGCCGAACGGGCCATGGAGGTTGCCCCCGGCACGGATGTCGGGCCAAAGCCCGACCCACACCATCGCCGACAGAAACGAAAAGGTCCAGGCGCCTCGCGGCGCCCGGACCTCAGGGCCTCAAGCGAGCCTGGGCTTACTTGAAGAGCTTGCTCTTGTCGACCAAATCGACATGGGCGCGCTTGAAGTTCGTCCAGGTCTTGGTCTTGCGGTCATAGATGGAGTTGCCGAAGCACTTCCAGTTGGTCTCGTCCACGAAGTTGAAGTCCATCCGGTAGTAGAAGCCCGGGTAACGGGACTCCTCGCGGAACTGGATGTGCTTCATGTGGGCCTCGGCCGTGAGGATGCGGTGATAGTTCTCCCAGGCCCGCAGCAGCTCGTGCAGGTCCTTGGCGCGCATCTTGACGGCGTCTTCCTTCAGCATGCCCAGCTTGTCCTCGGCCACTTCCATCATCTTGGCGTTGGTCTGGTACATGGTGGCGATGCCGGCCACGTACTCGTCCATGATCTTCTGCAAGCGGAACTGCAGCATCTTCGGCGTGATGTAGTTCGGGTTCACGTCGATGGCGGTGGTGTAGTCCTTGTGCTCCAGGTAGTTACGCACCGGCTGATAGATCTCGGCGACCAGGTCGTCGACGTTGTCCTCGAGCTCGGGCTTCCAGTCCTTGTTGTCCATGCAGAACTGGACCATGGCCTTGGCCGCCAGGCGCCCCTCGGCGTGGGAGCCGGAGGAGAACTTGTGGCCGGAGGCGCCCACGCCGTCGGCGGCGGTGAACAGACCCTTGACGGTGGTCATGGAGCGGTAGCCCCAGTTCCAACCCTTGGGCAGGTGGCCCGGGATCTTGGCCGCGTCGGGATGGTCCTCGGTGGTCGGGGCGCCGACATCGGTCGGACCCGAGACCCAGATGCCGCAGCAGCCGGAGTGGGAGCCGAGCAGGTAGGGCTCGGTGGGCATCAGCTCGGAGTTCTTCTTCTCCGGCTCGATGTTCTCACCCGCCCAGACGCCGGCCTGGCCGATACACATGTCCAGGAAGTCTTCCCAGGCCTCGGCCTCCAGGTGCTTGATCTCCTTGGGGGTCATGGTCTCGGCCAACTTGCCCAGGGCGGTCACGGTGTCCATGTAGATGGGGCCGCGGCCTTCGCGCATCTCGCGCATCATCAGGTGGTTGCGCAGGCAGGACGCCGGCACCTTGGCCTGACCGTAGGGCGGGAAGTCGTCCAGCAGGGCCTTGTTCTTGACCATGTAGACTTCGCCGAAGGCGTTGGTGGCCTGGGCCTTGAAGAGCAGGAACCAGGCACCGACCGGGCCGTAACCGTCCTTGAAGCGGGCGGGGACGAAGCGGTTTTCCATCAGGGTCAGCTCGGCGCCGGCCTCGGCGGCCATGGCGTAGGTCGAACCGGCGTTCCACACCGGGTACCAGGCGCGACCCGTGCCCTCACCGACGGAGCGGGGACGGAAGATGTTCACGCAGCCGCCGGCAACCAGCAGGCAGGCCTTGAACTTGTAGACGTAGACCGTGTTCTGGCGGGTCGAGAAGCCGACGGCGCCGGCGATGCGGTTGCTGTCGTTCTTGTCATTGACCAGCTTGACGATGAAGACGCGCTCCTGGATGCGCTCGGTGCCCAGGGCCTTCTTGGCGGCCTCGGCGACGATCCACTTGTAGGACTCGCCGTTGATCATGATCTGCCACTTGCCGGAGCGGACGGGCTTGCCACCATCGACCAGCGGCTTGCCTTCGTCGCCGGGCTGCTTCCAGATCGGCAGACCCCACTCCTCGAACAGATGCACGGAGTCATCGACGTGACGGCCCAGGTCATAGGCCAGGTCGTCGCGGGTGATGCCCATCAGGTCGTTGGAGACCATGCGGGCGTAGTCCGCCGGGTCCTGCTCGGAACCGATGTAGGTGTTGATGGCGGACAGGCCCTGGGCCACGGCGCCGGAGCGGTCCATGGCGGCCTTGTCGACCAGCTTGACCTTCAGGTCGATGCCCTGCTTCTTGGCCTCATCGAGCCAGGGACCGATCTCGTAGGCGGCGCCGCAGGCGCCCATGCCACCACCGATGATAAGGATGTCGACCTCTTCTTGGACGACGTCGGGATTGCCGAATGTACCTGCCATTTCTCTTACCTCTGAATCTCTGAATGCTGGACTGACGGTCCGGGGAGCGCCGCTTACTTGCGGATCAGCTCGGCGGGATCGCCGGCCTTCTGGACGCCGCCCAGGGTGAAGAAACCGGCCTGGCCGATCTTGGCGATGTCGGCGGCGGGCTTGTTGCCGTACGGGTCGATGGAGCCTTCAGGGGTGGTGCGGATCGGGAACTTGAACCGCTTCATGAGGCCGTTGCGGAACTTGATGGTCCACATGATGGAGTCGGTGCCGCGCAGGGGCTGCACGGAGGCACCCATGGGGACGACGTCGGCATAGTGACGGCACTCGATGGCCTGCTGCGGGCAGATCTTGACGCAGGAGTAGCACTCCCAGCACTGCTCGGGTTCCTGGTTGAACGCCTTCATGGCGTGACCGGTCTCGGAGCCGTCCTGGTCCAGCTTCATCAGGTCATGGGGGCAGATGTACATGCAAGCGGTCTTGTCCTGGCCCTTGCAGCCGTCGCACTTATCAGTACGCACAAAAGTTGGCATGGTGCTCGATCTCCTAACGTTTCACTGCTCGTGAATGCCGACGTGGTGATGGGTTTGCGGCGACCCTCGCGAATCCGACCAGGTCTGGAGACCCTGACGGGCGTGGATGCCGAAACTCGCTGAGGTGATCGTCCGTGACGACGGGCCGGTAAGCCGGCCAAGGTCCAGGCCCCGAAGTGATCGGAGAGGCCCGGACACGCGGCCCAGGTCGCGATCTGCTCCGCGAGTTGCGCAAGATAGTGATGCACCCAAGCCTCTGTCAAAACAGTAATCCTCGGGGCCATCATAAAATCGTCTTATTAGATAATTCTGATGGGGAGATTGGGTCTTTCGTTTGGCTAGGCGCCTCGGGCCAAGGCGGGCTTTCCAGAGCATCGGGGGCAGGTTACTGTAGCCCCATTCGTCTCGACGGAACTTGCTCGAACAGGTTTTTTTGGCCATGTCCGACACCCACCCATCCGACCCCGACCGCCCGGCGCCGGAGGCGTTGGTCTACGTCACCTCGGCCTGTCCCCACTGCGGTACCGTGTTGGACGGCCTGACCCGCCTGGTCAAACAGGGCCGCCTGGCCCGCCTGGAGATCGTCAACCTGACCGCGGGGCGGCATCCCGCCCCGGGGGACGCGGTGCGCTCGGTGCCCTGGATGCGAATCGGGCCCTTCGAGTTGGTCGGCTCCGTTCCCGCCGATGAGTTGGCGGATTGGGCCGAGCATGCCGCCACAGGGACCGGTTGGGCGGCCTACTATGCCCACCTGCTGGAGCATCGGCGCCTGGACGAAGTCGAGCGCCTGGTATGCGCAAGCCCTGCCGGCCTGCTGGACCTCATCGCCCTGCTCGGCACCGAAAGGACCCCCATGGCCCTGCGCATCGGGATCGGTGCCCTGGTGGAGGGACTGGCGGGCGAGGCCGCCGCTCAGGGCGGCGGTCCCATCCCTGATCCAGCTCACCCTGTCGGAGATCCCCCAGGCCCGCGCCGACGCCTGCCACTATCTCGGCCTGGCCGGTGACCCGGAGGCCATCCCGGCAGTGCGTCGGTTGCTGGACGACGAGCAGCCTGACGTGCGTGAGATCGCATCCGAGACCCTGGCCGTGCTCGGTGCGGCGCGAACCAGACGACGAGGGGGCCTGACATGCCGCGCATCTGGCTGACCCTTGGGGCGATCTACGGGCTTCTAAGCGTCGGTCTTGGCGCCTTCGGTGCCCACGGGCTGCGCGGGCGGGTTGCCGAGCAAATGCTCGTGACCTGGGGGACAGGAGCCGACTACCTCGGCATGCACGCCCTCGCCCTGCTCGCCTGCGGGATGATCGCCCTGCACCTCCCCGGTTCGCGCCTGGTCGGCGCCGCCGCCTGGTGCTTCGCGATCGGGAGCATCCTCTTCAGCGGCAGCCTGTTCGCCTTAGTCCTGACCGGGGTCGGGGGCCTGGGGGCCATCACCCCCTTCGGTGGGACCCTGCTGATCGCCGGCTGGGCGCTGATGGCCCTGGGCGCCTGGCGTGACTTGTGATCGCCTCCTGACACCAAAACCGAAAATGCCCACCAACGCCGACTTGAGCGCCCGCGACCTCAGTGTCCTCTGGCACCCCTGCACCCAGATGAAGGACCACGAGTCCCTGCCGATGATCCCGATACGCTGCGGCGAGGGTGTCTGGCTGGAGGACTTCGACGGGAACCGCTACCTGGACGCCATCTCCTCCTGGTGGGTCAACCTCTTCGGCCATGCCAATCCTCGCATCAACGCGGCGCTGCGCGACCAACTCGACCGACTGGAGCACGTCATCCTCGCCGGCTTCTCCCACGAGCCGGCCATCGCCTTGGCCGAGCGCCTGGTTGCCCTGGCCCCACCTGGACTGACCCGGGCCTTCTACGCCGACAACGGCTCCTCGGCCATCGAGGTGGCGCTCAAGATGAGCTACCACTACTGGCGCAATAGCGGCCAGGGGCAGAAGACCCGCTTCGTGGCGCTGAGCAACGGCTACCACGGCGAGACCCTGGGTGCGCTCGCGGTGGGCGACGTGCCGCTGTTCAAGGAGACCTATGCCCCGCTGCTGATGGAGATCATCACCGCCCCCTCCCCGGACTGCTATCACCGCGAGCCGGGGGAGGACTGGGAGGGCTACTCGCGGCGGCGCTTCGCCGACATGGAGCAGATCCTGGCCAGCCGCGCCGACCAGATCGCCGCCGTCATCGTCGAGCCCCTGGTCCAGTGCGCCGGGGGCATGCGCATGTACCACCCGGTGTATCTCAGCCTGCTGCGCGAGGCCTGCGACCGACACGGGGTACACCTGATCGCCGACGAGATCGCCGTGGGCTTCGGGCGCACCGGAACCTTGTTCGCCTGCGAACAGCCCGGTATCACGCCGGACTTCCTTTGCCTGTCCAAGGGCCTGACCGGGGGCTACCTGCCCCTGTCGGTGGTACTGACCCGCGAAGAGGTCTATCAGGCCTTCTACGATGACTACCGTAACCTCACCGCCTTCCTCCACTCCCACAGCTATACCGGTAATGCGCTCGCCTGTCGCGCCGCTCTGGCAACCCTGGACATCTTCGCCGAGGACCGCGTGATCGAGGCCAACCGCGCCCTGGCCCAGGCCCTGGCTCAGGCCGCCGCCCCGCTGGCGGATCACCCCCAGGTCGCCGAGGTTCGCCAGACCGGGATGATTCTAGCCATCGAGATGGTGAAGGATAAGGCTAGCCGCACCCCCTACCCCTGGCAGGAACGGCGGGGATTGCTGGTCTACCGCCACGCCCTGGGGCGCGGGGCACTGCTGCGCCCACTCGGGAACGTCGTCTACCTGATGCCCCCCTACGTCGTCACCCCGGAGCAGATTCGCTGGCTCGTCCAGATTGCCGCCGAGGGGATCGACATCGCGACGAGCGACTGATGCGCAGCGCGCGCATCTATGTGGACCTGCCGCTCGCGGCTGGCGCCCAGGTCAACCTGCCCGCGGCCCAGTCCCAGCACCTGACCCTGGTCCTGCGCCTGGCCGCCGGGGCGCCGGTGACCCTCTTCAATGGCGACGGCCACGACTATCCGGGGCACCTGCTCGATGCCCACCGAACCCGCACCACCGTTACCTGCAAGGTCGTAAGCGACGAGGAGCCTGCACCCGCCCTGCGCATCCACCTGGGGCTCGGTATCTCCAAGGGCGAGCGCATGGACTTCGCCCTACAAAAGGCCGTTGAGCTTGGGGTGAACCGGGTCACACCGCTCTTTACGGGGCGTAGCGTGGTACGCCTTGATGCAGAGCGTCTGGCCAAGCGCGTGGCCCATTGGGAGGGCGTCGTGATCGCTGCCTGCGAGCAGAGCGGACGCCGTCGTCTCCCGAGGCTAGGGCAGGCGGCCCGACTGGAGGATTGGCTGGCCCAGGGTCACCCGGGCGGCATCCTGCTCGACCATCGCAGCCTAAGGCCCCTGCCCGGGCTGCCGGCCCCGGATGGGGACATCACCCTGCTGGTCGGCCCCGAGGGGGGCTTGGGCGAGGCCGAGCGCGCCGCCGCCCGGGCTGCCGGCTTCACCGGGGTATGCCTGGGACCGCGCATTCTGCGCACCGAGACCGCCCCTCTGGCGGCCATCGCCGCCATCCAGGCCCTGTGGGGGGATTTTGGTGGGGTGCCATGCGGGAATGGGCCATAGCGCCCAGGTAGAGCGGAACACTTCGACGCAGCTACCGGACCGGGTGCCTATTGGATGGCCACGAGACCCCGGATGTTCGGGACGGGGTAAAGGCTCCGCTTCGCTCCCAGCCGGCTCATCCCCCCCCGCCAGGGCCGCTGCGCTTGGTCTTCTTCGGCGGGGTTAGCCCCGCCTCGACGGTGGCCTCGGCGGCGGGCTTGCGCCGCTTGCCGATGTTCTTGCGGTCTCGCTCCCGGTCCTTGGGCTTGGCGGCGGCTGCCCGCGCCACTGCCCTGGCCTGCGCCTTCGCCGCCTCGACCACCCGTGCGGTGGGCTTGCGCCGGGTTACGCCCTGGAAACGCGCCTCCAGGCCCTTGATGCCGCGACGCACCAGATCCAGGTTGAGATAGCGGGCTATCCCCTCCACCCGGTTCCACTCCATGGAGTTGACCAGGGTGATAGCGACCCCGTGCTCCCCCGCACGCCCGGTGCGCCCGGTGCGGTGCAGGTAGTCGTCGCCGTTGCGCGGGGCATCGAGGTTGATGACCAACCCAACGCCGACCACGTCGAGCCCGCGGGCGGCCAAGTCGGTGGCCACCAGGATGCTCACGTCGCCGCGCAGGAACAGACCCATCACCCGGTTGCGCTCGCGCTGGTCCATCTCCCCATGCAAGGCAACGACGCGCTGCCCAGCGGCGATCAGATGGGCGGCGAGGGTTTCGGTGCGGTCGCGGGTGTTGACGAAAATCAGGGCCTTGTCGAAGGCTTCGTTGGCGAGCAGCCAGAGTAGCTGACGCTCCTTGTGCTCAGGGTCGTCGCTCAGGAACACCTGATGGGTGATGTCAGGGTGCTGCTCGCGGACGGGGTCCACCAGCAGGGTCTGCGGATCGCGCAGCAGGACCGCCGTGATGTCGGCCAACCCCCGGTGGTGGAGTGTGGCGGAAAAGAGCAGCGATTGCCGCTCCGGATTGCAGCGGCCAATGATGGTAAGGACGTCGTCGGCAAAGCCCATGTCCAGCATCCGGTCAGCCTCGTCGAGGACCAGGAACTCCAGGTCCGAGAGGTCTACCTCTTGGGCCTTGATGTGGTCAAGGAGCCGCCCTGGCGTGGCCACCAGGATCTCCGGGTTCTTGCGCAGGTTGGCGATCTGGTGGGATTTGGCCTCGCCCCCGGTGATGATCCCGGCGCTGATGCGGGTATAGCTCCCCAGCCGCATGAACTGGACGTAGATCTGGCGAGCCAGTTCCCGGGTCGGGACCAGGATCAGGGCGCGGGTGGCGCTGGCGTTGGACGGATTATCCAGGAGGCGCTGCATGATGGGCAGCAGGAAGGCGGCGGTCTTGCCCGACCCGGTGGCGGCAGAGACCATCAGGTCCGCCCCGTCCATGGCCAGCGGGATGACCTGGGTCTGGACCGCGGTGGGGACCTCGAAGCCCTCCTTGTTCAAGCCGCGGTAGAGTTGGTCGGGAAGAAGAAAGTCGGAAAACTGGGCGTTCATGGGGTCCACCATATCAGATCGGGGCGCCGGCAGGGCGCCGCTCAGACCCGGGCCTCCCGGTGAGCCAGGGCGACGGTGTAGTGTGCCCCCTGCTTGAGTTTGTCGTAGTTGCCAAAGACCTCACCGAGGTTTCGCTTCATGTATTGGCGCAGCCCATTGATGGTGACGACGTAGAGCCGCCCGCCGGGGTTCAGCCGGGCCCAGGCGTCGTGAAGCAGGATGGCAAGGAGCTCCTTACCCACCTTGGCCGGGATATTGCTCGCAATGACGTCGAAGCGCAGGCCGGGATCGATCTGGGCGAAGCCGTTGCTAAGCTCGGCGCGGGCATTGGCCAGGCCGTTGCGGGCCGCGTTGCGATTGGCGTAGTCCACGGCGATGAAGTCCTTGTCCAGCATCAGGGTCTGACCGGCTGGAGCGAGCCAGGCCATTGCCAGACCAATGGGACCATAGCCACAACCGAGGTCGAGACAGTGATCCGCGGGGTTGACCTCCAGATGTTCGAGCAGCAGCCGGGTCCCCTCGTCGATCTCCCGGGGTGAGAAAAGCCCCCAGGTACTGTAGAGGTGCAGGGTACGTCCGCCCAGGTCGGCGCTGAAGTCGATATCGGCGCGCAGGCGGTCGAGTTGATCCTTGGTCAGCATGCCTATGTCCAAATATGGGTGATTCGAGGACCAAGTCTACCCCGCCACTGGCCCCTCTGTACCGCGGGCGAGTCAGCGCATGGGTTGCCACCCACGCACCCTGGCAGGCCGTGGATGACCGCAAAGGCTGGCGCCATTCACCGAGGTGCGCACCCGCCCCCACAGGTCGAGAGGGAGGAACTGGGGACGGCGACGACCCGCCGCTGGGCAGCGACCTGCCCATCGCGGTCCGACAGGACCGGTCCTTTGTGTCGGCGCGGGGTGCCGAACTCCGGTTGCAGCAGCAGCGGCTAGTGGCTTGCCGCCACCACGTCCTGACCAGGCCCCGGTTGGCCGCCGGATGCTGGCCGAACTACCGGAGGCGTTGTGGCCCAAGCCCCCAACGGTCTTGTCGGGTTTGGGCGCGTGGCGCGGACCCGCCGTTCAGCAAGCTGTCATAAATCTAAAAGCACAATCAATTGACAAATTCTATATTAGTATTTTATAATATTCCTAACATAAACTTTACCGGAGCATCCCCATGCTGAAGACAACTCTGAGCGTCGGCGTCATCGCCCTGACCCTATTTGCCGCAGGCCCGCGCGCCGCGGAGATCATTACCCCCGCCGGCCTGGAGGCCACCGCCAACAGCGAGGTCTCAGCCTCCGGCGCCTTCCCGACCCAGGCCATGGAAGACCAGTTCCTGACCTACCTCGCCTGGACCAAGACACAGGGCCTGAGCCGCCTGGTGGCCTTCGAGCCTCGCACCGGGGCCGCGGATGTCCTGCCGAACGAGGCCATGCGCGCCGCCTTCGAGGACTACCTGGTGTGGACGACACGCAACGAGACCGGCCACTTCTACGCCTTCTCCGTGACCAACTTCGACTGACTCCAACCCCGCTAGGGCAGACAGGTTCGAACCAGGGCGACCTGGTTCGACCTTGCTGCATTCTGGCAGCCTGTCGGACTTACTCCCCGAAGTAACCTCGCGGGGCCATCCGAAGGCCATTTGTTGCATCACCCTTGCGGATCAGGCGATCGCACATGTCGTCGTCTGCCCGGAGTGGGTTCTGCTTGAATCTGGTAGAAGGTCCGGGAGTGCTGGTTCGGACCAGGCCACGATTCCTGTTTATCCGGGACGCACATCGAATGAGCCGGACGGTTCCCGCTGTCAGTCGGGTAACCAGTCCTGGCTCAAGACCTCGCTCGGTCCCCAAAGGCAGACCTCTGGGAATTCCGAGACTCCGGCCGCCTCGGCCACTGTGCAGCGGCGGCGCGTGACGCCGTATCGGAGCGACGGATCAGGACCTCAACGGCGACCTCACCCTGACCCGGCACACCGTTCAGTGCCAGAAGTTCTGGAATCGTCGCCTTGAGCTTGGCGACCATGGCCGCGACGGTTTCAGCCTCTGTCACCAGGCCCGATCACCGCTGTCGGCGATCCAAACCGCATCATCGTCGTCCCGGTCAACGCGGATCAATAGCGGTTTCGGCGTGCTCACCTCGTTGGGTCCTTGCCCACTGGCCGCGTTCGTATTGTCGCTCGACACCGACCGCATGGCCTACCTCGGCAAATCCGAAGCCCCCATCAGCCACTCATCCACCGCCCGGGCGCACTGGCGGCCCTCGCGGATGGCCCAAACGACAAGGGACTGACCGCGACGCATGTCGCCGGCAGCGAAGATACCCTCCTTGGATGTGTGGTATGCCTTGACCCCGTCAGTGGCGCCTTTGACGTTACCACGTGGATCAAGGTCCACGCCCAATTCCTGGAGCATACCCTGGTGCACCGGATGGACGAAGCCCATGGCCAGCGTCACCAGATCCGCCTTCAACTCGAACTCGGAACCCGCAACCTCGCTCTGCTGCCAGCGCCCGGCGGCATCCTTGGCCCAGGCGAGCTTGACGCAACGCAGGGCCCGCACATGGCCCTGGCCGTCGCTCAGGAACTCCTTGGTAGCCACAGACCACATCCGTTCGCAGCCCTCTTCCTGGGAGCTGGAGGTACGCTTCTTGTTGGGCCAGTCGGGCCAGGTCAGGGCCTTGTTCTCTTTGGGTGGGGGCTCGGGCAGGAGCTCGATCTGGGTGACCGAGCGCGCCCCGTGGCGGTTGGAGGTTCCGATGCAGTCGGAGCCGGTGTCGCCACCGCCGATGACCACCACGTTCTTGCCCTGAGCGCTGATGAAGTCCTCGTCCGGGACGTAGACGCCCTGGACCCGCTTGCTGTTGGCGCGCAGAAAGTCCATGGCGAAGTGGATGCCATCCAGACTGCGCCCTGGGACATCCAGATCGCGTGGCTTCTCGGAACCGCCGGTAAGAATCAGGGCATCGTAGTCGGCTTGGAGCAGGCTGGCGGGGATGTCCTCGCCGATGTGGCTGTGGGTGCGGAACTCCACGCCCTCGGCACGCATCTGGCTCATGCGTCGGTCGATAAGGGACTTGCTGAGCTTGAAGTCGGGGATGCCGTAGCGCAGGAGGCCGCCGATGCGGTCCTCCTTCTCGTACAGGGCAACGTGGTGACCGGCACGGGCAAGCTGCTGGGCACAGGCCAGCCCGGCGGGACCGGAGCCGACGATGGCCACACGCTTGCCGGTACGTCGCGCCGGGACCTGGGGCTTGATCCAGCCCTGCTCCCATGCCTTGTCGATGATGGTGCACTCGATGGTCTTGATGGTCACCGGTACGTCGTCGATGTTAAGGGTGCAGGACGCCTCACAGGGGGCGGGGCAGATGCGCCCGGTGAACTCCGGGAAGTTGTTGGTGGAGTGCAAGACCTCGATGGCCGCCTGCCAGTCGCCGCGGTAGACCAGGTCGTTCCAGTCCGGAATTAGGTTGTTGACCGGGCAACCCTGGTGACAGAAGGGAATGCCACAGTCCATGCAGCGCGCCCCCTGCTTGCTGACCTCAGCGTCGCCCAGGGGAACGACGAATTCCTTGTAGTGGACGACGCGGTCGGCGGCCGGCTCGTAGCGCCGGTCGCGGCGGTCGATCTCCATGAATCCGGTTGGCTTACCCATGTTCGACAACCCCCTTGAACTGCCGCCCAGGCTGGGGCGGACGACTCTGGTTGGCCTGCATCTGTTGCAGGGCACGGCGGTAATCCACCGGCATGATCTTCTTGAAACGCGGCAGGTAGGTCCGCCAGTCGGCGAGGATGCGCCGCGCCACCTCCGAGTTCGTATAGTGCAGGTGGCGGGCGATCAGCCCCTTGAGACGCAGGCCGTCGTAGCGGCTCATGTCGCGGCTCACATCCACCAGGCCGTGGTTCTCCAGGTCGCCGCCCTGATGGTCCAGGGCCTCAAGTGCTGAGTCCTCCGCCGGAATGGGCTCCAGCTCGACCATGGACAGGTTGCAGCGGCTGGCGAACTGGCCGTCCTCGTCCAGGACATAGGCGATGCCGCCGGACATGCCGGCGGCGAAGTTCCGTCCCGTAGTGCCCAGGCAGACCATGACGCCGCCGGTCATGTACTCGCAGCCGTGGTCTCCTACCCCCTCGACCACTGCGGTGGCGCCCGAGTTGCGCACACAGAAGCGCTCCCCGGCCACACCGCGAAAGAAACACTCGCCGCTGATGGCCCCGTAGAGGACCGTGTTGCCGACGATGATGTTGTCCTCGGCCCGGGCGATGCCGCTCTCTGCCGGGGGATAGATGATCAGGCGCCCGCCGGACAGGCCCTTGCCGACGTAGTCGTTGGCCACTCCCTCCAGTTCCAGGGTGACACCCCGGGCGAGCCAGGCGCCAAAGGACTGTCCGCCGGTGCCACGGGCCTTGACGTGGATGCTGTCATCCGGCAACCCGGCATGGCCGTAGCGCTCGGCCACCCGGCCGGAGAGCATGGCGCCGACGGTACGGTGGTAATTCTTGACCTCCACCTCGAGACGCACAGGCTCGCCGCGCTCCAGGGCCGGGGCCGCCTGACGGATGAGGTCTTGGTCCAGTGCCTGGGCCAGGCCGTGGTCCTGCTCCTCGCACTGGTGGATAGCCACCTCCGGGCCGACATCGGGTTTAAGCAGCAGGCGCGCGAAGTCGAGCCCCTTGGCCTTCCAGTGATCGATGGCGGGGCGCATTTCAAGCTTATCGCGCTGCCCGATCATCTCCTCAACCGTCCGGAAGCCGAGCCTGGCCATGAGGGCCCGGACCTCCTCGGCAACGAAAAAGAAGTAGTTGATCAGGTGTTCAGGCTTACCGGTAAAGCGCTTGCGCAACTCCGGGTCTTGCGTCGCCACCCCTACCGGGCAGGTGTTCAAGTGGCATTTGCGCATCATGATGCAGCCGGCCACGATCAAGGGGGCGGTAGCGAAACCGAACTCGTCAGCCCCCAGCAGGGCGCCGATGACCACGTCGCGCCCGGTGCGAAGGCCTCCGTCCACCTGGACCGCGATGCGCCCGCGCAGACGATTGAGCACCAGGGTCTGGTGGGTCTCCGCCAGGCCGATCTCCCAGGGGGAGCCCGCGTGCTTGATGGATGTCAGGGGGCTGGCCCCGGTGCCGCCGTCGTAGCCGGAGATGGTCACATGGTCGGCATGGGCCTTGGCCACCCCCGCGGCCACCGTCCCCACGCCGATCTCGGAGACGAGCTTCACCGAGATCCGCGCCGCCGGGTTGACGTTCTTCAGGTCATGGATGAGCTGCGCCAGGTCTTCGATGGAGTAGATGTCGTGGTGAGGCGGCGGGGAGATGAGCCCGACGCCGGGGGTGGAGTGACGCACCCGGGCGATCTGCGGGCTGACCTTGTGGCCCGGCAACTGGCCTCCCTCGCCGGGCTTGGCCCCCTGAGCGATCTTGATCTGGATGTCGTCGGAGTTGACCAGGTACTCGGTGGTGACGCCAAAACGCCCCGAGGCGACCTGCTTGATGGCGGAGCGCTCGGGGTTCCTGGAACCATCCGGGAGCGGGTTGAAACGCTCCGGCTCCTCGCCGCCCTCACCGGTGTTGGACTTGCCGCCAATGGCGTTCATGGCCCGTGCCAGGGTCGAATGCGCCTCGTAGGAGATGGACCCGAAGGACATGGCCCCGGTGGCGAAACGCTTGACGATCTCCGCCGCCGGCTCGACCTCCTCGATGGGGACGGGCTGGTCGGCAAAGCGCAGTTGCATGAGGCCGCGGAAGGTCAGCAGGCGCTCGCTCTGCTCGTCGATGAGGCGTGAGAACTCGGCAAAGGTCTTGGCGTCGTTGGCGCGACTGGCGTGTTGCAGGGCCGCGATGGACTCAGGTGTCCAGATGTGGTCCTCCCCCCTCAGCCGATAGGCATAGTCGCCGCCCACGTCCAGGTGCTTGCGGTAGATCTGCTCGTTGCCGTAGCCCTGGGCGTGCCAGCGGGCCGCCTCCCGGGCGACCTCGTCCAGGCCAATCCCTTCCACGCTGCTGTGGGTCCCGGTGAAATATCTGGCGAGGAAGGGGCTGTTGAGGCCCACGGCGTCGAAGATCTGGGCACCGCAATAGGACTGGAAGGTGGAGATGCCCATCTTGGACATGACCTTCATAAGCCCCTTGCCCACCGCCTTGATGTAGCGCTTCTGGGCCTCCTCGAAGGTGAGGGGCTCGGGCAGCCTCGGCAGGAGCGACGCGATGGTGTCGAAGGCCAGGTAGGGATTGATGGCCTCGGCCCCGTAGCCCGCCAGTACCGCGAAGTGGTGGACTTCCAGCGCCCCGCCGGTTTCCACCACCAGGCCGACACTGGTGCGCATGCCCTGGCGGATCAGGTGGTGGTGCACGGCAGAGGTCGCCAGCAAGGCCGGGATACCGATGTGGTCGCGGTTGGTGTTGCGGTCCGACAGGATGAGGATGTTGAAATTGTCCCGCACCGCCAGCTCGGCATCCAGGCACAGCCGCCCCAGGGCCGGGGCCATGCCGTCGGCACCCAGCTCCGCCGGATAGACCATGTCCAGGGTGCAGGTACGGAAGGCCCCGCCGGAGTTGTCCTGGATGTGGCGGACGCGCTCCAAGTCCTCGTTGGTCAGGACCGGCTGGGTGACCTCCAGGCGCCAGTTGCGGCTCGCCTCGTCCACCCCCAGGAGGTTGGGCCTCGGGCCTATGAGGGAGACCAGGGACATCACCAACTCCTCGCGGATCGAGTCGATGGGCGGGTTGGTCACCTGCGCGAAGTTCTGCTTGAAGTAGGTCGAGAGGTGCTTGGGACGCGCCGACAGGACCGAGGGCGGGTTGTCCGCTCCCATGGACCCCACCGCTTCCTGGCCAGTCAGGACCATGGGTGTGAGCAGGAACTTAATGTCCTCCTGCGTGTAGCCGAAGGCCTGCTGTGCCTCCAGCAAGGTCTCGTCATCCGGGGCCATGGGTGCCACGTCCGTGGGCAACTCGTCCAGATGGATCTGGGTGCGCTGGAGCCACTGGCGATATGGCCTTGCCCCGGCGAGTTGTGCCTTGATCTCGGCGTCGTCGATGATGCGCCCCTGCTCCAGGTCGATGAGGAACATCTTGCCCGGCTGTAGGCGCCATTTCTTGACGATCTTCTCCTCCGGGATGTCGAGCACTCCCATCTCGGAGGCCATCACCACCAGGTCGTCGTTGGTGACCAGATAGCGGGCGGGCCTAAGCCCGTTGCGGTCCAGGGTCGCGCCGATCTGGCGCCCGTCGGTGAAGGCGACAGCGGCGGGCCCGTCCCAGGGCTCCATCAGGGCCGCGTGGTACTCGTAGAAGGCGCGGCGCTGCTCGTCCATGAGCTTGTTGCCGGCCCAGGCCTCCGGGATCAGCAGCATCATGGCGTGGGCCAGGGAGTAGCCCCCCATCACCAGGAGTTCCAGGGCGTTGTCGAAGGAGGCCGAGTCGGACTGCCCCTCGGGGATCAGGGGCCAGATGGCGTCGAGGTCGTCCCCCAGAAGGTCGGATCTCATACTGGAGCGGCGTGCCGCCATCCAGTTGACGTTGCCGCGCAGGGTGTTGATCTCGCCGTTGTGGCAGATCATGCGAAAGGGGTGGGCCAGGTCCCAGGTCGGGAAGGTGTTGGTGGAGAAGCGCTGGTGCACCAGGGCCAGGGCCGAGGCGAAGCGGGGGTCCTGGAGGTCACGGAAATAGGCCCCGACCTGATCGGCAAGCAACATCCCCTTGTAGGTGATGGTACGCGAGGACATGGAGGTGACGTAATAGGCGGTCTTGGCATGGCCCGCGGCGCGGATGGCATTGTCCATGCGCTTGCGCACCACGAACAGCTTGCGCTCGAAGGCGTCCTGGTCCGGGCAATTGTCCCCGCAGGCGACGAAGACCTGTCGGGTGACAGGCTCCGTAGGGATGACGCTCTCCCCCAGCACGCTGTTATCCACCGGGACGTCGCGCCAACCCAGAACCTGCTGTCCACCTTGCGTGAGATTGCGCTCGATGGCCTCAACCATCTCCTGGCGACAGGCCGCGTCCTGGGGCAGAAAGACCATGCCGACCCCGTAGCTTCCCGCCGGCGGTAGCTCGAACCCGACGCTGGCACGGAAGAAGGCGTCGGGGATCTGCACCAGAATGCCGGCCCCGTCGCCGGCCCTGGGGTCGGCGCCCACGGCTCCACGGTGGGTCAGGCGGACCAGCAGTTCGAGGCCCTGCTCGACGATGCGTCGGCTCTTGACGTTCTTGATGTTGCACACAAAGCCGACGCCGCAGGCGTCGTGCTCGTTGGCAGGATCGTACAACCCGTGGGCTTCGGGTAGGGCACGAAGGCTCATCGATGACCTCGCTGGAACCTGGTATCTGGGTGGCGCATTGTGGGCACCGGGGCTACCCCGCCTGGCGTCGGGGCGTCAGCGGGGGTGCCGATCAGCGCGTCGCGGGGGCCGGGCATTCTACGAGACGTGCAGAATGTATGCCAGCCATTACCATGACGAAGGTTGGTGCCCCGGTCCAGTGCGTGGGATGGGCAAAGGCGCGGCCGCCGACCACGGAGGCCAACGCCGCACCTTCGGCGCCCTACCCGTCGGCGAGAGGTGAACGCGCTACGCTTTGCCCATCCCACTCAGGTCCGGCACCGGTCGGAATCGGTGCCGCAGGGCATCGCCATGTGCCGATATGGTGCGTCGCGGTCGCAGGCCCGATCCCTGGAACAAAAAGAGCACACTGCGTTTGCCCATCCTACTCGACTACGCCGCTGCTGGGCGGCAGCAGGCGTCCAGGGTGGCGCGGAGGGCCGCGGGGGGAAAGTCGGCTGTCACCACGGCCTCGCCAATGGCCTTGAGCAGGACCAGGCGCAGGCGCCCTTCCAGGACCTTCTTGTCCACCGCCATCAGCTCCAGGAAGCGCTCCGGGATTAGGTTCGGTGGCGGGTCGACCGGAAGCCGTGCGGCCCGGGTCATGGCGCGAATGCGGTCGGTCTCTGTGGCCCCGATCCAGCCGAGGCGTTGGGACAGGTCGGCGGCCATGCACATGCCCGCGGCGATGGCCTCGCCATGGAGCCAGGCGCCGTAACCAGCCCCGGTCTCGATGGCGTGGCCGAAGGTGTGGCCCAGGTTGAGCAGGGCTCGGTTGCCTGACTCACGCTCGTCGAGCCCAACGATCTCTGCCTTGCTGCGGCAGGAACGCTCGATGGCTTCCGCCAGGGCTGCGTTGTCGCGGGCAAGCAGGGCGGGCACCTTGGCCTCGATCCAGTCGAAGAAGGCTGCATCGCGGATCAGGCCGTACTTGTAAACCTCGGCGATCCCGGCAGACAACTCACGATCCGGAAGGGTCGCCAGAGTGTCGGTATCAATGATGACCGCATTGGGCTGGTGGAAGGCCCCGATCATGTTCTTGGCCGCAGGGTGGTTCACCCCGGTCTTGCCACCCACAGAGGAATCGACCTGGGCCAGCAGGGTGGTGGGGACCTGTATGAAGGCGACCCCGCGCTGGTAGCAGGCGGCAGCGAAGCCCGCCATGTCCCCGACCACACCCCCGCCGAGGGCGACGATGGTACAGTCGCGGCCGAAGCGGTGTGCCAGCAGGGCATCGAAGATGCGGTTCCAGACATCCAGGGTCTTGTATACCTCGCCATCCGGGAGTATTGCCTCCTGGACCTGGCGACCCGCCAGGGCAGCGCGGACCTGGGCCAGGTAGAGGGGGGCGACGGTCTCGTTGCTGACCACCAGGACCTGAGACCCTGCCAGGTGTGGCTGGTAGAAAGCCCCGTCTGCGATCAGCCCGGTACCGATGTAGATGGGATAGGAGCGCTCGCCCAGGGCAACCTCCAGGCGCGTAACGGGGCCTTGGCCGGTCACGACTCCTCCGACTCCAGGCGCCGACGGATCTCCTTGACGACCGCCGAGGTCCCCCGCTTCTCGGTGGAGACAACCAGGTCGGCAATCTGCCGATACAGGGGGTCGCGCTCCTCCATCAGGGCCTCGAGCCGGGCCTTGGGGTCCTCGGTCTGGAGCAGTGGGCGGTTGCGGTCACGGGCCGTGCGGCTGAACTGCTGCTCGGGGCTGCAATACAGGTAGATCACCAGACCGCGGGCCGCCAGGCCCTGGCGGTTTTCGGGGAGCAACACGGCCCCGCCGCCTGTGGCCAGGACTATCCCTTCCTCCTGTATCAGTTCTTCTATGACCTGGCGCTCGCGCTCGCGGAAGCCTGCCTCGCCCTCGTACTCGAAGATCGTTGAGATGTCCACACCCGTGCGGCGCTGGATCTCATGATCGCTGTCGCGGAAGGTGAAGGACAGAGCCTCCGCAAGCTGCCGACCGATGGTGCTCTTGCCGGCGCCCATCGGGCCTATGAGGAAGATGTTTTGGGGTCGCATCATGCCTAGTAGGTATGCCAGATTTTCGCCGGGAGGGCAAGCCAGCCTTCGCTCCCGGCCCGGCTGACACGCCTCGATCCCTGGAGGCGAGCTGGGTGCGCTCCCGACGGGGCCGCTCCTGCGCCCCCGGCATGTCCGCCGTCCTTGGCGGCCAGACGCACCCAGCATATTCCCCATCCCTGGGGGCTAACCCGGGTGCCGTTCTCGATGTGCCCGATGTGGAAGCACACCGGTAAGCGTGCGTTGGCGCGTACGGGAAAGGGTCTGTCTGCGTTACCTGTAGGTCGGGTTAAGCGCGCGGTGCGCGGTGCCTAAGGCAAATACAAGGGGTTAACGCGCGCGGTAACCCCACATCCGAGCTTGGAACGTCGGGTTACGCTGCGCTAACCCGACCTACGCCGTTCTTACCGACGTCCTCGATTTCCCCGGTAATGTGCTCGATGTCCAGCAAATCGAAGCAATCAGCGCGAAGCAAACGGGCCTTTTCGTTCGCCCAAGCGACGATATCGGTTTCGTCTGGTTGCACGACGATGCTCTTGTCGTGGCCTCGGTCAGCGCGTTGCCATTTCCGATTTGAGGATCTTCGGGGTGACGAAGATCAGCAACTCGGAATTCTCGTCCTTCTTCTTTGAAAGCTTGAAGAGATTCCCCAGGATGGGGATCTCGCCGAGCCAGGGGACCTGCTCCTTGGCGAAGAACTTGGTACGCTCGTAGACGCCGCCCAGAACCACAGTCTCGCCATTGTCCACCAGCACCGAGGTCTTGACCTCGCGCGTGTTGATCGGCGGGACCCCATTGACCTCACGGGTAAAGTCGGCATTATCCTTGTTGACCCTGATATCCATGATAATGCGGTCGTCTGGGGTGATGGCGGGGGTCACCTCCAGCTTGAGCGCGGCCTCCTTGAAGGCGGTCGTGGTTCCTCCATTGATCCCGCCCGCATTCTCTTGGTAAGGAATTTCTTGGCCGACCTTGATGGTTGCCTGTTTATTATCCGCAGTGATGACGCGCGGACTTGAGACAATCTCTCCGCGGCCCTCCTTCTGCATGGCCGAGAGTTCAAGCTGGAGGAGATAGGACCCAACCTTGCCGATCAGGAAGTTGACCGCGCCCGACGGGGTTGGCGCAGGCAGATTGACGAGCAGGCCCGGCATCCCGGAGCCCGCCGGAGCCTCGATGATGGGGTTGTAGGAGAAAGTGTTGCCGTCTTTATCGGGTGTGGTTTGGCCGAATCTGCCGGCATCGTACATGACATCTTTGCCGGCTGGCTTCAGATTCACGGACCCCGGTTGCGTGCCATTCATCATCAACTGGTTACCCGAAAGCGAGCCAGTTGCAAAGTTGAGCCCAAACCGCACCCCCAGATCGCGGGCAAAGTCGTTGGTAGCAATGACGATGCGCGACTCGATCATGACCTGCCGCACCGGAACGTCGAGGCGACCGACGACACGGCGGACGTCTTCGAGGTTCGCAGCGGTGTCCTTGAGCAGAAGGCTGTTGGTGCGCTTGTCGAAACTCACGTTGCCGCGCTCGGACAACATCTTGTTTTCGTCGGACTTGAGCAGCGCGGCCAAGTCGGCGGCCTTGGCGTAGTTCACCTGGACGAACTCCGAGCGCAACGGGGCGAGTTCCTCGATCTGCTGCTGGGACTCGAGTTCCAGTTTGTCCTGTGCCGCCACCTCAGGAGTCGGCGCTATCATGACAACATTGCCGACCTGACGCATCGTCAGACCCTTGGTCTTGAGGATGATGTCCAGTGCCTGGTCCCATGGGACGTTCTTGAGCCGTAGGGTGATGTTACCGCCAACGGTGTCGCTGGCCACCAGGTTCAGCCCTGTGAAGTCAGCCAGCAATTGCAGTACGGCGCGGACCTCAATGTCCTGGAAATTGAGCGACAGGCGGTCCCCGGAGTAGACGACGTCCTTCTTTTTCTGCTCGTCCTTCTCGGCCTTGGTCAGCTTGCGAAACTCCAGCGTGAAGGTGTCGTCGGTCTGGTAGGCGAGGTAGTCGAACTCCTCGGCCGCCTGGATATCGACCTCAACGTCGCGCCCTTTGGGTTTGGATTCAACGCTGGTCACGGGGGTCGCAAAATCGGCAACATCGAGGTGCCGGAACAACCGCTGGGGAAGGGCGGTATCGAACAGATCCACCAGGACGTGCTTGCCCTGCTCCCGCACGGCCACCCGGGTCGTGGCGCTGGGCAACTTGATGATGACCCTGCCCTCACCGGTGTTGCCGCGACGGAAGTCGATGTCACGCAGGGGCGAGCCGGAGCTCGCCGCCGTGCGCGGTGCGGGCCTGACCACCGGACCTTGGCCGCGGGCCTGGGGTTGCGACGGGGATTGCGGCTGTGTCTGGTGCTGGGGCTGCGTCGCAGTGTCTGCCTGAGGTTGAACCTGCGAGGCCGCGGCCCCCTGGGTGTTGACCGCAACCGTCACCCGGTTACCGCGCGTGGTCACCTCATAGGGCTGGGATTCGTTGAGATTGATGACCACCCGGGTGCGATCGCCGCCCTCGACGGCGACGACGCTGTGCACCGCGCCCACGCCGACCGGGACCGTCTTTTTGTCCAGGCCACTAGTCACACCGGGAAAGTCGAGCGCAATCCGCGCGGGGGACTCGGTGGAAAAGGACTCCGGCGACTTGGCCGGACCCGACAGCACCAGATCGATCTGGACCCGGCCTCCAGGCAGGGCGGCGAATTCGACGTTTTGTAGGGTGGTGGCGGCAAGTGCCTCGCCGCAGGTGGCCATCCATAGGGGTAAGAGCGCGAGCATCAGCGAGGCAAGGCTCATGGGGCGAGGCATGGGCGCTGTCCCTCTGGCCTGATGCGTGGGCAACCAGTTTTTCATCGCGACATGATCTCCAGCAACCTATTGCTTCAGAGCGACGGAGGCCTGTCGCTCACGCCACTCGCCCTCACCCTCGTCGACGATCTCGGTAATCTGAATCTGGCCTTCGTCGATGAGCATGACCTTGCCGTAGTTCTGACCCATATAGTTGCCCACGCGGACCTTATGGAGAGTGCCGTCAGGACTGAGAACCAAGGCCCAATTTGCACCCGCCTGGGCCAGGGTGCCGACCATCCTCAGGGAGTCGAGGGCATACTTCTCAAGCTCCTCTCTGGGGCGCGATAGATCCGGGGCGAGGCTGCCAGCCCTGCTCGGTTTTGCAAGGTCCTGGCCTCGGACATCCATGATGAAGGGGTCGCGGCGATCCCCCGGGACGTAGATGTAGGGTGCCACCTGCTTGATGTCGGGCAGCGGCTCGATGGGTGCCGATTTCCGCTGCCGGACCTCGGCAACATAGTCCTCGAGGTCTTGGGTGCCGCTGCCCCCACAGGCTATGAGGGTTGCAGCCAGCACCGGACCTATCCAGCGGAGCGCCCTCATCTGAACGCTGCCTCGTCAAGGTATCTGTAGGTCCTGACCGTCGCCTGAAGGCTGAGGCGGATACCCTCAGGTTCGGCCCCGGGAGTACCTGCCTTGGGCGCGGGCGGCGCATCGATCTTGACGTCGTGCAGGGTGACGATGCGTGGCAGCGCGGCCAGACCGCTCACGAACTGACCGAACTCGTGGTAATGGCCGTTGACCTTGATCTTGATGGGCAGCTCGGCATAGAAGTCCTTGAGCTGCTCGCCCTCGGGCTGGAACAATTCAAACTCCAGGCCAGCGCCAAGCCCTGTCTGAGACACATCCACCAGGAGGCCCGCCACCTCGGTCCTGTCGGGGAGCTGGCGAAGCATGGCACCGAAGGACTCCTTCATCTCCTCGAGCTGCTGTTCGTAGGCCTCGAGATTGACCGCCTTGGCCTGCTTCGACTCAAAGCTTGTACGGAGTTGGAGCTCCTTGCCCTCTTCCGCCTTCAGCCGGTCCAGTTGGGCGCTGGTATCGAAGTAATACAAGGCAACCCCGATGGCACAGCACAGGATGAAGATGACCAGTGCCCTCAGGGGCACTGGCCACTCGCCAATGCTGCCCGGCTCGAGGTCTTGGAGTTGGCTCAGATTCATTTTGGCTTAGGCGGTGTGCTGGGTTTGGCAGGGGCCGCGGCGGCAGCCTGGCCCGGCCTCGCCGGGGGCTTGGCCTTGCCGGTGGAAACCCCCTCCTCGGCAGACTGTGTCGCGCCCTGCTCGAAACGCATGCGGAATCGGCTCAGGCCTGTGCCGGTCTGATCCTTGTTTTCGATGAGCAGCAGAGTGGGGGTACCGAGCCAGGGCGATGCCTCGATGTTGCGCATCAGGGACGAAACGCGGGCATTGGACTGGGCCTGGCCGTCCACGATCACGGATCGGCCGGTCTGCTCGACATGGGTCAGGTAGACGCCATCTGGCACAGTGGCGACCAACTCGTCGAACAGATGCACCACCTCCGGGCGGCTCTCCTGAAGCTGCTGGATAATGTTCATGCGCGTGATCAGATTGGCCTTGGTTGTTTCGAGATCCTGAATCTTCTTGATCTTGATATCCAAGGCGGCGATCTCCCTTTGCAGGAACTGGTTACGCCCCTGCTGCGCCTCGATCATGCGCTCGACCTGGACGTGAACGCCCAGCGCCATAACGGCCGCGAGCGCCAGAAATGCCCCCGTCGTGCCCGCAAAATCCAGCTGTCGCTGCTTGCGCTCGGCCTCGCGCCAGGGCAACAGGTTGATGCGTGCCATCTAGTCGAACCCCCGGAGCGCCAGACCTACTGCGATCATCAGGGACGGGGCGTCGCGATTGATGTCCTGTGCCTTGATATGTGGTGCCAGGGACATGTGGGTGAACGGGTTGGCCACGACCGTGTGGATACCGAGGCGCTCCTCGACGAGTTCATCGATCTTGCGGATGCCGGCCGAGCCTCCGGCCAAAATGATCCGGTCCACGCGGCTAAAGGGGTTCGCCGAGTAGGAGAACTGTAGGGCGCGGCCGATCTGCTGGGCCAGCGTCTCCTTGAAGGGCTCCAGCAACTCGGTCTCGAATGTTTCCGGCAGGGTGCCGTCCAGGAGCTTCTGCATCGCCTGATCCCGCGGCAGGGCGTAGCGGTGCTGGATCTGGTCGATAAGCTGTCGGCCGCCAAAATTCTGCTCGCGGGTATAGACGATGCGTCCCTCGTGCAGGACGTGCAGGTTGGTGGTGCCAGCCCCCAGGTCGGCAATGGCGACCGTCTGATCCCGGTCGTCCTCGCCGCGGGCTCGAAGCACCAAGGCGCAGGCGTTCTCCATGGCGTAGGCCTCGACATCCACCACAGCGGCCGTTAGGCCCCCGATCTCCAGGGCGATGACCCGATCGTTGACATTCTCTCGGCGAGAGGCGGCGAGCAGGACATCGACCATGTCCGGACTGGACGACGACGGGCCCAGGATATCGAAGTCGATGTTGACTTCTTCGAGTGGGTAGGGGATGTACTGGTCGGCCTCGAGCTGAATCTGGGTCTCCATCGCCGCCGGGCTCAGGGCCGATGCCATGGAGATGACCTTGGTGATCACGGCCGAGCCGGACACCGCTACCGCGGCACGGGTGGCCTTGGTGCCGCTGCGGACCACGGCCTTGTGGATAGTCTGTCCGACCACATCGACATCGCTGATCTTTTTCTCGACCACGGCATTGGCCGGGAGGGGCTCCACCGCGTAGGTCACGACGTGGAATGGGGAGGACAAGGTGCCGCCGGTCTGGGACAACTCGATCAGCTTGATCATGGTCGAGCTGATGTCTACCCCCAACAGGCCAGTCTTTTTTCGACCGAAACTGAACATGGCGGCCCTTCATGTTGCGAGAACAACCCGATCAACGTTACGCGCTTGATCCGGTACCGAGTATAAGCATATCGAATTCTTGGTATTTGTCTGAACAAAACACCAAGCGCGTGCGCAACAGATTACCCGTATTTGGGATACAGCACCGGACTTGGGCCCGCAAAATCGTTGGCGATCCGGCCCTGGTCGTGTTGGGCCAGGTACCCTGGGGTCGTGTAGTATGCCTTGGCCCCCAGGCCTTGCCCCGAGGGTCTGAACCCAACCGAGGGGCGCCCCGGCGGATCAAAGCAATGTCAGCGACAGAACGCAGTGTTTCCGGTTTTTCTGAGCACCCTCTCCTGGCCGGAGGCACACGCCATGGGCATCCCTAGTCACCTATCCCCCCAGCGATCCCGGCTGGCCTACGAGGCCGCGCGCATCCTCGCCGAGCAGGGGGATCAGGCGTTCGATCACGCCCGGCGCAAGGCTGCCCTGCGCATCGGCGTCCTCAACCGACGGGACTGGCCGACCAACGAAGAGATCCAGGGTGCTCTGCTGGAACAGCTCCGGCTGTTCTCGCCGGAGCGTGTGCACGGGGATTTGCAGCACTTGCGCACCCAGGCCGTTGCGGCCATGGGTGTATTTGCCAAGTTCCGGCCCCGCCTGGTTGGCCCGGCCTTGTCGGGGACTGGGGACATTCACCAGGGAGTCCGCCTGCATCTGTTCGCCGACAGCCCGGAAGAGGTGGTCTTTGTCCTGCGTGATCGGCACATCCCCTGGCAGGAGCGCGAGGAGCCCCTGCGCTTCGGGGGCGGGGTGCGTCGGGTCGTCCCGGCATTCGCCTTCGTCGCGGGCGACATCCCGTTCACGCTGGTGGTGCTGCCGACCCGGGCCCTGAGCAATCCGCCCCTGGACACCGTCACGGACCGTCCAGAGCGCGGCGCAGACCTGCAGACCGTGCGCCGGCTCCTGGAGGCGGCCGGGGCCGTAGGGCGCAATAGCGCAGCGTATTGCGCCGGATGGGGGCACCACACAACCGGCGCAATACGCTATCGCCTATTGCGCCCTACGCGATATCCGCCAGCCGAGCAATGTCCTCCCGGATAGCTCCGGCAGACCTGTCGAAGTCCGCCCGCTCGGTCGCGTTGAGATCGATCTCGACCACCGCCTCCAGGCCGTGATCGCTCAGGATGCAGGGCACCCCCATGGCAAGCTCCGTCTCGCCGTACTCGCCCTCCAGGATGGCCACGCAGGGCAACAGACGGCGGCGGTTATGGACTATGGCATCGACCATGGCCGCCACCGCGGCGGCTGGGGCGTCGTAGGCGCTGGAGTTCTTGCGCAATGCCAGGATCTCGGCACCGCCCTTGCGGGTGCGCTCGTTGATGGCCTCGATGCGCTCGGCGGGGAGGAAGTGGGAGATGGGAATGCCGTTGATGGTGCAATAGCGCGACACCGGGACCATCGTGTCGCCGTGGCCGCCCAGGACCATGGTCGTGATATCCCGGGAGGAGAATCCGGTCTCGTGGGCGATGAAAGCGGCCATGCGCGAGGCGTCCAGCACCCCGGCCTGGCCGAAGACACGCTCCCGCGGCCAACCGCTGCGCTGGAAGGCGCGGTAGGTCAGGGTGTCCACCGGGTTCGTGACCAGCAGCATCATGGCATCCGGGGCGTAGCGCTTGGCCTGGTCTACCACCTCGTCGATGACCCGGACATTGGCCTCCAGCACGTCCGAGCGGGACATGCCGGGCTTGCGCGGCAGTCCGGCGGTAACGATCAGCAGCTCCGAGCCGCGCATGATCTGCGGGTCGTTGCTGCCGGTGAGACTGCAATCGAACCCGAAGAAGGGGGCGGTCTGGCAGATGTCCAGGGCGACACCCTGGGGCACGTCTTCGCGGACATCGAGCAGAGCGATCTCGCGGCACAGGTCCTGCTCGGCCAGGATCTGGGCAGTGGTCTCGCCGACCCGGCCGGCACCGACGATGGTGATCTTGCGCATGGTGGATTCCTCGATGGTGACTGCTGTGGGACTGGGGTGGTTGGTCTGCGTTTCGGTACGGCCTTCCTGCCGCCGTTGGCCGGCTGATGCTGCCGGCTCTGTGTCAGATGACGACTCCATGTGATCGGGGGCCCCCACCGGCGGCGCCGTGTGCGGGCGCCGGTGGGTGTTTGCTTACTGCGGTGGGTAGTGGGCCGGCCAGGGAAGGCGCGCCACCCCGCTGGCGATGGCGGCCCTGGCCACGGCGGGCGAGACCAGGTCCCGCAGCCGCGGATCAAAGGGCTTGGGGATGATGTAGTCTGGACCGTAGGCCAGGTGGTCCAGCCCATAGGCGGCGAGGACCGACTCCGGCACCGCCAGGTGGGCCAGGTCCTTCAGGGCATGGACCGCGGCGATCTGCATGTCCTCGTTGATGCGCGAGGCACGCACGTCCAGGGCACCGCGGAAGATGTAAGGAAAGCCCAGGACGTTGTTGACCTGATTGGGGTAGTCGCTGCGCCCGGTGGCCAGGATCAGGTCGCTGCGGACATCGCGGGCGACCTCAGGGCGGATCTCCGGTACCGGATTGGACAGGGCGAAGACGATGGGCTTTGGGGCCATGGCGGATAGCATCGCCGGGGTCACAAGATCCGGGCCCGAGACCCCGATGAAGACATCTGCTCCCACCATGGCCTCCGCCAGGGTGCGCCTGTGGGTATCCGCGGCCACGCTGAATTTGGATGGGTGCAAATCCTTGCGCCCGAAATGGATAACCCCTTCGCGGTCCACTGCGTAGATATTGCGACGTTGTGCGCCCATGGCCATCAACAGCCGGATGGCGGCGATCCCGGCCGCCCCGGCCCCGAGGACGACGATGATTGCCTGATCCAGACGCTTGCCCTGGAGGTCCAGGGCGTTGAGCAGCCCCGCGCAGATGATGATGGCGGTGCCATGCTGATCGTCGTGGAAAACCGGGATGTCCAGCTCCTCGACCAGCAACTGCTCGATCTCGAAGCAGTGCGGTGCGGCGATATCCTCCAGGTTGATGCCACCGAAGGTCGGGGCTATGCGCATCACGGTCTCGACGAACTCCTGCGGGCGCTTGGCACTGACCTCAATGTCGAAGACATCGATCCCGGCGAAGTGCTTGAACAGGACCGCCTTGCCCTCCATCACCGGCTTGCCCGCCAGGGGCCCCACGTTGCCCAGCCCCAGTACCGCGGTGCCGTCCGTAATGACCCCCACCAGATTGCCCTTGTTGGTGTAGCGGTAGGCATCGTCCGGATCGGCCTGAATGCGCCGCACCGGCTCCGCAACCCCTGGCGTGTAGGCCAAGGACAGGTCATCCTGGGTCTCCGCCGGTTTGGTAATGCAGGTGGCGATCTTCCCCGGGGTCGGGTGAGCGTGGTAGTCCAGGGCCCGGGCGTTGATGTCCGCGTCGGGGTGTGCTTGGGCGTCAAAGTCGGTCATAGTACGGCTGTGCTCCTATGGCGGATAGGCGGTAGGGGGCAACGTGATCGGCATGTTGCCAGATGCTGGTACCCGGCGGCCAACTATACGCAGCATTGACGCGCTCAATCCGAGCATGTTTTGACGTGGACTGCGGCGGGCAGGGCTGCGCCGGACGAAAAAAGCCCGGCCGACCTGGCGCTTGGCTGGGTCGGTCGGGCTCCGATCTTAGTCCGCTCGGGGCGAGCGGCGCGTGATACCGATTAGCGAGCGTACCGGCGCCGGAAACGATCGACGCGACCGCCCGTGTCGATGGCCTTCTGCTTACCGGTATAGAAGGGATGGCAGGAGGAACACACCTCGACATGGAGATCCTTCTTGCCCAGGGTCGAGCGGGTCTCGAAGGTGTTGCCGCAACTGCACACCACCTTGACCGGGGCGTACTGGGGATGGATGGCTTCTTTCATGGTGACCCTTCTGCACCCGACGGCGGGGCGGTAAATGCGTAGAAAACGCGCAAGGATAGCCGCCAGGCCCAGCGTTGTCGAGCCCGGTTGTTAGCCTGTTAGCCCGACGCCTGACTGCGCAGGGCCGGTGCTGGCTGGACCAGCGGAAAAACCACCAGATGATCGGCCTCCAGCCGGATCCCGATGTCGTCGCCCAGGGCGTGCTGGTGGTGGCTCGGGACCAGGCACAGGACCTGGGTTCCACTCCCGAGCTTGAGGGTATAGAGATATTCGGCGCCGCGGAAGGCACGCCCGACTACCGTGGCCCGGCGCGGACTGGATTCGTCGTAGAGCATGTCGTCCGGGCGGATCAGGACCTCCACCGCCTGACCCGCCGGCAGGCCATGGGGCTCTGCGCCCGCCACCCGGCCCAGCTCGGTCTTCACCCTCAGGTCGTCCACTACGGTCCCCGTGAGCAGGATCCCCTGGCCGATGAATCCCGCCACGAAGCGGTCCGCCGGTTCGTGGTAGAGCCCGAAGCCGGTCCCCCACTGATGCACCCGACCGCCGCCGAGGACGGCGATCTGGTCGGCCATGGCGAAGGCCTCGAGCTGGTCGTGGGTGACCAGGACGGCGGTGATGCCGTCGCGTTTGAGCAGGTCCCGGACCTCGCGGGCCAGGCCCTCTCGCAGCTCGGTGTCCATGCTGGAGAAGGGCTCGTCGAGCAGCAGGATCTCCGGGCGCGGGGCCATGGCCCGGGCCAGGGCGACCCGCTGCTGCATGCCGCCGGAGAGTTGGTGGGGATAGCGCCGGGCGGCTTCGGCCATGCCCACCAGTTCCAGCAGCTCCGCCACCCGGGCACGGCGCTCGGCCCTGGAGGCACCGCGCAGCCCGAAGGCGATGTTGGCCTCCACGGTCAGGTGCGGGAACAGGGCGAAGTCCTGGAAGACCATCCCCACCCGCCGCCGCTCCGGGGCCAGGGTCTGTCCTGGGGCTGAGACGCGCCTCCCCTGGAGCCAGATCTCCCCTGCGCTGACCGGCTCGAAGCCGGCGATGGCCCTCAGCAGGGTCGTCTTGCCGCAGCCGCTGGGGCCCAGCAGGCAGCCGATGGCCCCATGCTCCAGGACGAAGGAGACCTCGGCGACCACGGGGCGGCCCCCGTAGGCGACGGTGACATCGCGGACCTCAAGCTGTGTCGGCATCGCGT
Organism: uncultured Gammaproteobacteria bacterium; assembly: GCA_963802205.1. Lineage (GTDB taxonomy): Bacteria > Pseudomonadota > Gammaproteobacteria > Chromatiales > Chromatiaceae > DYRB01. Next base: position 49,762 of record CAWDHW010000033.1, read on the forward strand.
GATCTCGTGATGGAGCGACTCAACAGGATAACCGGCAAGAGCCCCGCCAGGACGATGGTCAGTGCCGCCGGGGCGCAATCCGCCAGACGCTCGTCGGCGGCCAGCTCGTAGGCGCGGACCGCCAGGGTGTTGAAGTTGAAGGGGCGCAGGACCAGTGTCGCCGGCAGCTCCTTGAGGACGTCCACGAAGACCAGGAGCAGGGCCGTGAGCAGGCTGCCGCGCAGCATGGGGATGTGGACCCGCCGCAGGACCTCGCCCGGCCGGTACCCGAGGGAGCGCCCGGCCTCGTCCATGGAGGGCCGGATCTTGCTTAAGCCCGCCTCGACGGTCTGGAGGGCAACGGCCAGGAAGCGCACCAGGTAGGCGAAGACCAGGGCCGCCAATGTGCCGCTCAAGATGAGCCCGGTGGAGAGGCCCAGCGTCGCCTGCATCCAGGCGTCTACCCCTAAGTCCAGCCAGGCGAAGGGGATCAGCACGCCGATGGCGATGACGGTCCCCGGCACCGCGTAGCCCAGGCCAGCCGCCCGCACTGAGGCGCGCACGGCAAGGGTCGGGTAGAGGCGCCGGCCGTAGCCCAGCAGCAGGGCCAGCAGCAGGGCCAGCAGGGCCGTCCCCGCCGCCAGGGCCAGGGTGTGCTGGACCAGGGTGAAAAAGGCGGCGTCGTAGGCCGTTCGGGCGATGGTCGCGGCCCACCAGGCCAACTGCCCGGCCGGGACCACAAAACCGAACAGGACCGGGACCAGGCAGAAGCCGAAGGCGCCCAGGGCTGGCCACCCGGTCAGACGATGGCGCTGGATCGCCTGCTCGCGCTGGCTGGTGTGGTGATAACGGGCGCGGCGGCGGGAGAAGCGCTCCACCAGGATCAGGACCAGGACGAAGCCCAGCAGGACCGCGGAGAGTTGGGCCGCCGCCGGTGCGCTGCCGAGCCCGAACCAGGTGCGGAAGATCCCGGTGGTGAAGGTTGCCACCCCGAAGTACTGGACTGTCCCGTAGTCCGCCAGGGTCTCCATCAGGGCCAGGGACAGCCCCGCGACGATGGCCGGCCGGGCGAGCGGCAGGGCGACGGTGAAGAAGGTCCGCCAGGGGCCGTTGCCCAGGGTCCGGCTCACATCCAGGACGCATAGGGACTGGCCGAGGAAGGCGGCCCGGGCCAGCAGATAGACGTAAGGGTAGAGGACCAGGGCCAGCATCACCGCGGCCCCGGGCAGGGAACGGATCTGGGGGAACCAGTAGTCCCCGTAGCCCCAGCCGGTAGCGGCGCGCAGCATGGTCTGCACAGGACCGGCGAAGTCCAGCAGCCCCGTGTATGTATAGGCGATGATGTAGGCCGGCATGGCCATGGGCAGGAGCAGGGCCCACTCGAAGCCCCCGCGCCCGGGGAAGCGGCACATGCTGGTGAGCCAGGCGGTGCCGACCCCGCCGATCAGGGTGCCCAGGGTCACCCCGGCCATGAGCAGCAGCGAGTTGATCACGTAGTCGGCCAGGACGGTGTCAGCGAGGTGCTGCCAGACCTCGCCGGAGGGGACGAACAGAAACCCGACCACCACCAGGACCGGGAGGGATAGCAGCAGGGCGAGGGCGGTGATGCCCGGGCCCCACCAGCCGCGGCTACCGGCCGGGCTGGGGATGGCCAGGGCCCCGACTTGGGCCGCCGGCTCAGACAAGGCAGGTCACTTCCAGCCCGCCCTGTCCATCAGCTTGGTCGCCTCGGCGTTGAGCTCCCCCAGGCGGGCCAGGTTGAGGTTATCCGCCTTGAAGGTCCCCCAGGCCGCCAGGGTGTCGCCCACCGGGACCCCGGGGGCCACCGGGTACTCGCCGTTGACCTCGGCATACCAGGCCTGGGACTCGGGGGTCGCCATGAACTCCATGAGCTGGACCGCCTCGGCCTTGTGCTTGGCGGCCTTGGTCACCGCTGCGCCGCTGACGTTGACGTGGGCGCCGCGTCCGTCCTGGTTCGGCCAGAAGACCCCCATCTGCTCCGCCGCGGCCTTGTCCGCCGCGTCCGCCGAGGTCAGCATGCCCGCCAGGTAGTAGGTGTTGGCGATGGCCAGGTCGCACTGACCGGCGGCGGCGGCCTTGACCTGGTCACGGTCGCCACCCTGGGGCGGCTTGGCCAGGTTGGCCACCAGACCCTTGGCCCAGGTCTCAGTGGCCGGCTGCCCATCGGCGGCGATCAGCGAGGCAACCAGGGACTGGTTGTAGATGCTGTCGGAGCCACGCACACACACCTTGCCCTTCCACTTCGGGTCGGCCAGGGCCTCGTAAGTGGATAGGCCGGCCGGATCGACCTTGCCCTTCACATAGAGGATGGGCCTGGCCCTCAGGGACAGCCCAAACCAGTGCCCCTCGGGGTCGCGGTAGCTCGCCGGGATGGCGGCCTCCAGGGCCGGGGAGATCACGGCTTGAGTCACCCCGGCGTCCTTGGCCCTGTGCAGGCGGCCGGCGTCCGTGGTCACCAGGAGATCTGCGGGAGAGGAGGCACCCTCGCTCTGCAGCCGGGTCAGCAGGGCGTCCTCCTTGCCAGTAACGAGATTCACCCTGATCCCAGTCTGGGCCGTGAAACGGTCGAGCAGGGGCTTGATCAAGTCCTCCTTGCGGGCGGAGTAGACGTTCACCTCGCTTGCTGCCAGGGTAACGGTGGGCAGGATGGTGACGGCGGTAAGGGCGGTGGCGAGCAGGGTACGGCTGGTTCGGGACACGACGCGGACTCCGGTGATTGGCAAGAGATCGGGGCTCGACGGGCAGGGGCTGGACCCAGGACAGGTGGAGCCGGGACCAATACCTTAATGCGAATTGTTGCTATCTGCAACCCATTTTCCGATCTCGTTCGTCCAGGCGGGTGAGACTCGGCCGCCTTGCACCCCTGCGCAGGCGGCGCGTACCATCTGCCAGCAGGCCCAAGCGGCCGCGCCACGCGGTTGAATCACAAACTCTTTCTAGGGTCCATCTCGGGCCAGGGCAGATCCTCCGGCATGATTCAGACAGCTCCGGGGCGCATTGCCCAAATCGATGTCTTGCGCGGCTTCGCCGTCCTCGGGGTCTACTGGATCGGCGTCGGGGCCTTCGGGCTACCCTATGGCGCCAACGCACTACCCACCCTGATCGGCGACCCCAGCACTCTGAATCTGGCCATCTGGGCCTCCACAGAAGTCTACATGGAGGGGGCCATGCGCGGGGTCTTCTCCATGCTCTTCGGGGCCAGCGCCCTGATCTTTCTGGACCAGGCCCGCCTGGACGCCGAGGGCGTCCCCCTGGTGGAGCGCTTCTACCGACGCAACCTGTCTCTGATGGTCTTCGGGCTGGTCCACGCCTACCTGCTGCTGTGGCCCCACGATGTCCTCTACGCCTATGGCCTGCTCGGGATGTTCATCTTCCCCCTGCGCCAGGCCCCGACCCTGGCCCTGTTCCTGGCGGGGGTCGCACTCCAGGCCGTAGCAGCGCTGGAGGTCGATTGGGGGCTGGTCCTGGGATGGCTGCGCGGCCTCCCGCCGGCACCCGAGGCAGCCCTTGCCGCCGCCGTGCCCCAGGAAAGCATGCGTTTCCTCAACTGGATGCGGATGCAGATGTTGCAGGACATCCAGACCTACAGGTCCGGGTACCTGGACATCTTCTCCGCCCAAGTCGCGGAGGTCGCCGCCCAGCAGTCCACCGTCTTCTACAAGCGCCACCTCTACGAGATCGGCGGCATGATGCTGATCGGCATGGCCCTCTACCGCTGGGGTGTGCTGTCCGGGCGGTCCCGGATGGGGCTCTATCTCGGCCTCGCCGTCCTTGGATTCGGCCTCGGCGGCTGGCTGCGCGGGGCGGACATCTATACCGCCTGGTCCGGGGGTTTCGACCCCTTGTTTCTGGCGCAATTGAAAGAGGACGATCTCGACCTCGGCCGACTACCGGTGGCCCTGGGCCACGTCGGCCTGATCGGGCTCCTGTGCAAGTGGGGCCGGGCGGGCTGGCTGACCGGACCCCTTGCCGCCACCGGGCGGCTCGCCCTGACCAATTACCTCTCCCAGACGGTGTTCTCCATCATCCTGTTCTATGGCCTTGGGTTCGGGCTCTTCGCCACCCTGGAGCGCTGGCAACTCGCCCTGATCTGTCTGGCGGTCTGGGCCTTCCAGATTGGGTTCAGCGTCCTGTGGCTCCGGCACTACCGCTATGGGCCACTGGAATGGCTCTGGCGGTGGCTGATCTACGGCCGGGCGCAGCCGATGCGCATCGTCGGGTAGGTTAAACGCAACCTACCCCCCGCCCCAGGCGTCGGGCTACTGGCATCGCTGCCCTGTCCTGACACGCTCGCTGGCCCCTACCCCGCCGCCAGGGCCTGCTCCACATCGGCGATGATGTCGTCCACGTGCTCGATGCCGATGGACAACCGCACCAGATCCTCGGAGACCCCGGCCCGAACCAGTTCCGCCGGGGAGAGCTGGCGGTGGGTGGTGGTGGCCGGGTGGCAGGCCAGGGTCTTGGCGTCGCCGATGTTGACCAGGCGCACGGCGAGTTTGACGGCGTCGATGAACCGCGCCCCGGCCTCGCGACCGCCCTTGATCCCGAAGGAGAGGATGGAACTGGCCTTGCCGCCGTCCATATACTTCTGCACAAGGGGGTAGTCCGGGCTGTCCGGCAGCCCCGCGTAGCGCACCCATTCCACCTTCGGATGGCCTTTCAGGTACTTCGCTACCAGGAGGGCGTTCTCGCAATGACGGTCCATGCGCACCGCCAGGGTCTCGATCCCCTGCAGGAGCAGAAAGCTGTTAAAGGGCGAAATCGCCGCACCCATGTTGCGCAACGGCACCACCCGGCAGCGCCCGATGTAGGCGGCAGGCCCGAGCGCCTCCGTGTAAACCACACCGTGGTAAGAAACGTCCGGCTCGTTGAGCATGGGGAAGCGCGCCGCGTTCTCCGCCCAGGGGAACTTGCCGCTGTCCACCACGATGCCACCGATGCTGGTCCCATGACCACCCATGTACTTGGTCAGGGCGTGGACCACGATGTCGCAGCCGTGTTCGAAGGGGCGGCACAGATAGGGCGTTGGGACCGTGTTATCGACGATCACCGGCAAGCCGTGTGCGTGGGCTAGATCGGAGATCGCCCGCAGGTCCGCCACATTGCCCGCCGGGTTGCCGATGGACTCGCAGAAGATCGCCTTGGTCTTGCCATCGATTTGGGCGGCCATGCCGTCGATGTCATTGGGGGCGGCGAAGCGCACCTGGATGCCCAGCCGAGGCAAGGTGTGGGCGAAGAGGTTATAGGTCCCACCGTAGAGGGTCGAGACCGAAACGATGTTGTCCCCCGCCTGGGCAATGGTAAAGATGGCATAGGTGATCGCCGCCATCCCCGAGGCTAGGGCCAGTGCCCCTACCCCGCCCTCCAGAGCGGCAACCCGCTGCTCCAGGACGCTGGAGGTGGGGTTCATGATGCGGGTGTAGATATTGCCCGCCACCTTGAGGTCGAACAGGTCGGCCCCGTGCTGAGTATCGTCGAAGGCGTAAGAGGTCGTCTGATAGATGGGTGTCGCCACAGCCTTGGTGGCCGGGTCCGGGGCATACCCGGCATGGATGAGTTGGGTCTCGATCTTCATTGAGAGGTTTCCTGTGGTGGTTTGTCGTTGTGGTGGCGCACCCGAGGCGGGCGAGTCTGAATGGTAATGATCCCCCCTCCCCCTGTCGATGCGCCCGCCGGCGACCGGCCAGCGGCGATTTCTGTTAGATTTAGGACGCGCCCGGGGAAACTCCAGCGACACAGGGGCTTCCTACGGGGAGGAGGGCAACAGGTTGAACTTAAAGCACCCCGGACACCAGACCGAGCAGGGTGCGGGCTGATCGGGGCCACCGGCAGCCTCCCAATAAAGAGGACCAATGACATGATCGAGATCAAGCACAGAAGGACCGGAGAGGTCATCGAGATCATCGATGCCGATACCCTGGTCGGCGCCGACCTGCGCGACATGCGCCTGGATGGGGCGGACTTTCGCGGCGCAGACTTGAGCGGCGCCGACATGGAGTTCAGCGACCTCAATCAGGCCGATCTCAGCGAGGCCAAGCTCCACAATACCCTGCTCTTTCGCGTCCACCTCAACGGGGCCGACCTACATGGGGCCGACCTCACCGGGGCCCGCATGGGCTCCGAGCACCCCTCCCGCGCCGCCAATCTGACTTCGGCCAACCTGAGCCACGCCATCCTGCGCGGGGCGGACCTACGCAACGCCGAGGTCCGCAACGCCAACCTCCAGGGTGTGGACCTCACCGGGGCTGACCTGCGCGGTGCCGACTTCAGTTACAGCAACCTGTGTCATGTGGTCGCCCGCAAGGCCCTATTCATCCGCACCAATCTGCGGGAGACCAATCTTTGCGGGGCGGACCTGCGCGACTGCCACTTGAATGACGCCAATCTGGTCAAGGCGAGCATGCACGACGCCGACCTCTCCAGCGTGACCGAGGGTGGCTTCACCGTCATCAATCTGGCCAACATGGAGGGGGCGGACTTGAGCCGCACTAACCTGCGTAACGTCTCGGCCCAAGAGACCAACCTGCGCAACGCCAATCTGACGGACGCCGACCTGACCAACGCCGTCCTCGGCGGTGCCATTCTGCGCCGGGCGGATGTCACCAACGCCAACTTCCAGGGCGTGGAGCTCGCCAGCGTCACGATGGAGTTTGCCAACTTCTCTAAGGCGCTGAACGCGGCTGTCCCCAGCTACAAGCAAAACCTGCGCTAGCCGCCGGTCAGCGGTTCACGTCGACCACCACCCGCCCCCGTACCTGGCCGGCGAGCAGGTCCGCGGCGGTGGCGATGACCTCACCGAGACCGATCTCGCGGGTGATGGCCTCCAGCCGGGCGATGTCGAGGTCCCGCCCCAGGCGATCCCATGCCTGCGCACGCACCGACTGTGGCGCCATGACGCTGTCGATGCCGTAGAGGGTGATACCGCGCAGGATGAAGGGTGCGACGCTGGCCGGGAAGTCCATCCCCTGGGCCAGACCGCAGGCCGCCACAGCCCCGCGATACCGGGTGGTCGCACAGGCATTTGCGAGGGTGTGACTGCCCACCGCGTCGATGACGCCTGACCAGCGCTCTTTTCCCAGGGGCTTGCCGGGGGCGGAGAGTTCGCCGCGATCCATGACCTCTGTCGCCCCCAGGGCCTTTAGATGGTCGGCCTCAGCGAGGCGACCGGTGGAGGCGACAACGCAATAACCGAGCTTGGCGAGCAGGGAGATGGCGATGCTACCCACCCCACCGTTGGCGCCGGTAACCAGGATCTCGCCGTCGCCCGGGCGGATTCCGTGCCGCTCGATGGCCAGGACGCACAACATGGCCGTGTAGCCGGCGGTGCCGATGGCCATGGCCTGACGCGCCGTGAAGACCGCGGGCAGCCGGACCAGCCAGTCGCCGCGCACCCGCGCCCGTTGCGCCAGGCCGCCCCAATGGGTCTCGCCGACGCCCCAGCCGTTGAGGACAACGGCGTCGCCCACCCTCCAAGCGGGATGCTGACTCTCGATCACGGTGCCGGCGAAGTCGATCCCCGGGACCATGGGGAAGCGCCGCACCACCGGCGACCGACCGGTGATGGCCAGCCCGTCCTTGTAGTTCAGGGTGGACCAATCAATGCGCACCGTCACATCGCCCTCCGGCAGCGCGGCGGCGTCGATGTCCTGGAGACGGGCCTGGGTGCCGGCCTCGTCCTTGGTGATGAGGATGCCGTGGAAATCGGTCATGGGTCCGCTCCGGTGGGAATCCGTGGGGTGGACAAAAGGGCAACACCAAAGCCGCTGTCCGCATTCGGTGCTCGTCGGTCCATGTGCTTGGCGGGGGCCGACTTCAAGCCGGGTTGCGTAGGATCAAGCGCCATACCTATTGCCCGCCCTTGAGCCCCTGATCGATCTCCACCATCAACTTGGCGCAGTCCGCCTCGCTGCCGATCCACCGAATCTTGGGATCGGCGGCGGCGGGAGACCTGGCCTTGATCCTCCCGATGGCCTCCTGTATCACAGCATCGACCTGAGCCGGCGTCAGGATGCCCCTGTCCCGTGCCGCCCCCAGCGCCAGGCAGGTTCCAGCCTGGGTCCCGACGATGAGCCCACCGCCCGCACCCATCCCTGTCCCAAAACCGAAGCCGAGGAAGCCGCCGATGGCCCCGCCGATGAGCAGAAACACGACCGCGATGATGAATGTCTTCATGGATGTTCTCCGGATAGAGTTGCTGGGCAAGGCGCCAGAGACAGGGCGACACCTGGGGACATCAGTCGAGCCCGACCCGCTCCGCCGCCGACTTGGTGTTCATCCCGAGCAGGGAATACAGGGGACAGATCCCGGCGATGCCGGTGATGAGCAGGATGACCCCGATCCATCCGATGGGGTGCTGGAGGGCAAAGAAGACGTTGCCGATCAGTAAGACCCCCAGAATGATGCGGATGAGGCGGTCGGCTTTGCCGACGTTGTGTTTGAGCAGATCCATGACGAACTCCTGAATATTGTGATAAATGGCCCCACTGCCCGGGACCCAGGACCGGGCGGAGGTCAACCCCGCTTGAGGAGACCAACCGCGAATAGCAGCACGGCCGCACCGGCGACAGAGGTGACCAGAGACCCCACCAGTCCGCCACCGGCACTGATGCCAAGCACGCCGAAGAGGTAGCCGCCGATCACGGCACCGACGATTCCGACGATGATGTTGCCGAGCAGGCCGAAGCCGCCGCCGCGCATGAGTAGGCCGGCAAGCCAGCCAGCTACGGCGCCGATCGCAAGGAAGATGACCAGAGCTTGAATGTCCATGCAGTACCTCCGAAGGTCTAGACTAGGCGCAGAAACGCGTCCGCCAGGATTCTCGCACAGGGGCCCGCCAACCTGTCCACCGGATTCCCCGGACAGACCCTAGGTTCAATGTAGATTCGGCGCGACGAGCAGGCTTTGGATCGGATCGCCGTCCATCCCCTGCACCAGTAATCGCCCAGCGACATAGACGTACCGGCTGACTTTACCAAGGACCGACAGAAACCCCTGCTCCAGTGCCATTTCGGACGCTGGACAGGCCATCCTGGTGCCGGGCGTGGCCTGCCTGGCGGGGATAAGGGGCCGGCATGTTCGGAGCCTTGTTGGGCATTTGCGCCAGGCGCAGCGGAAAACTCCCGCCAGTGCCCGAAGGGGTACCACCCTGGTCTTGCGTCCGGAGTCCCGCGCCTTTGCACGCGATGCGGTGCGCTGCGCACGCGCGGGAAAGACCCTATATACTCGCGAACTTTCTTGACACTGGCGGTCTAGGGGCTAGGGGAGAACTGACGTTGGCGAGTGAAGACGGCGACATATGCACGTTTCAGGGGCTGATCTTTGCCCTGGAACGTTATTGGGCCGAGCAGGGGTGCGTGGTCCTGCAACCCCTGGACATGGAGGTGGGGGCCGGGACCTTTCACCCGGCGACCTTCCTGCGCTCCATCGGTCCCGAGCCGTGGCGGGCGGCCTATGTCCAGCCATCCAGGCGCCCCACGGACGGGCGCTATGGCGAAAACCCCAACCGGCTCCAGCATTACTACCAATACCAGGTCGTCCTAAAGCCTTCCCCGGCAGACATCCAGGACCTCTACCTGAATTCTCTGCGCGCCTTGGGCCTGGACCCATTGGTACACGACATCCGCTTCGTCGAGGACAACTGGGAGTCGCCGACCCTGGGCGCCTGGGGCCTGGGCTGGGAGGTCTGGCTCAATGGCATGGAGGTGACCCAGTTCACTTATTTCCAGCAGGTAGGCGGGCTCGACTGCCGGCCGGTCACGGGCGAAATCACCTATGGCCTGGAACGCATCGCCATGTACCTGCAAGGGGTGGAGAGCGTCTACGACCTGATTTGGGCCAGGTCTCCTGGCGGCGATGTCACCTATGGCGACGTCTACCACCAGAACGAGGTGGAGCAGTCTACATACAACTTCGAGTACGCGGACGTGGCGGCCCTGTTCGCCCAGTTCGACACCTGCGAGCGCGTGAGTCAGGCCCTCATCGGGCAGGGGTTGCCCCTGCCCGCCTATGAGCAGGTCCTGAAGGCGTCCCACACCTTTAATCTGCTCGATGCCCGCAGCGCCATCTCGGTCACCGAGCGGCAGCGGTTCATCCTGCGGGTGCGCACCCTGGCCCGGGCCGTCGCCCAGGCCTACTACGACCGGCGCGCCGCGCTCGATTTCCCCATGTTGAAGAAGGGTTGAGGACTCGTGGACAACCGCAAAGACCTCCTGATCGAGATTGGCACCGAGGAACTGCCCCCCAAGGCCCTGCTGCGGCTGTCCACGGCCTTCCGCGATGGCCTGGAGCGACAACTCCGCGACTCGGCCCTCGACATTACCGCCATCGACACCTTCGCCAGCCCCCGCCGTCTGGCTCTGCTGGTACGCGGTCTGGTGGAGCGCCAAGCGGACCAGGAGTTGGTCCGTCGCGGGCCAGCGGTGCAGTCCGCCTTCGGGGCAGACGGCAAGCCCAGCCAGGCGGCGATTGGCTTCGCCCGGTCCTGTGGTGTTGAGGTCGCAGACCTGGAGCGCCAGACCACAGACCAGGGTGCCTGGCTCGTCTCCCGCCGGGTCCAACCCGGGCGTGCCACCGCCGAACTGCTGCCGGGGATGGTCGAGCAGGCCTTGGGCGGGCTGCCGATCCCCAAGCGCATGCGCTGGGGCGCCGGGGAGGAGCAGTTCGTGCGCCCGGTGCATTGGGTTTGCCTGGTCTTCGGCGACCAGATGGTCCCTGGCAAAGTCCTGGGCCTGACCATAGGTCGCGAGACCCGCGGCCACCGTTTCCACGCCCCAGGCGCCCTGGTCCTGGCTCATGCAGACGCCTATGCCGAACTGCTGCGGACCCAAGGGTGGGTGGAGCCTGACTTCGCCGCCCGTCGCGCCCGTATCCGCGGTCAGGTCGAGGTCTTAAGCGAGAGCGTCGGCTGCCGTGCCCGGATCGACGAGGACTTGCTCGACGAGGTCACGGCCCTGTGCGAGTGGCCGACGGCCATCCTCGGGAGCTTCTCCAGGGAGTTCCTGGAGGTGCCACCGGAGGCCCTGATCGAGACCATGCAAAGCAACCAGAAGTACTTCCCGCTCTTCGACGGCGAGGGTCTGCTCTATCCGGGCTTCATTACCGTCGCGAACATCGAGTCCCAGGACCCGGACCAGGTGCGCCAGGGGAACGAGCGGGTGATACGCCCGCGCTTCTCCGATGCCGCCTTCTTTTGGAAGCAGGACCTCCGCCATCCGCTGGACGCCCTGCTGCCACGGCTGGAGACTGTGGTCTTTCAGGACCGCCTCGGCACTCTGGGGGAGAAGGCCCGCCGGGTCGCCCTGGGGGCCTGCGCCATAGCCCGGGATCTTGGCCAGGACATCGCCCTGGCGGAACGTTCGGCACTGCTGGCCAAGTGCGACCTCATGACCCACATGATCTTCGAGTTCCCCGGCCTTCAGGGGACCATGGGCCGCTACTATGCCGAGCGCTCCGGGGAGGACCCCTGCGTTTCCGCCGCCATGGAGGAGCAGTACCTGCCGAGGTTCGCCGGCGACCGCCTGCCCCAAAGCGACTGCGGTCAGGTCCTGGCCCTGGCGGACCGGCTCGACACCCTGGTGGGCATCTTCGCCATCGGCCAGCGCCCGACCGGGGTCAAGGACCCCTACGCCCTGCGACGCGCCGCCCTGGGTGTCCTGCGTATCCTGATCGAAACCCCACTGGCACTGGACCTCAAGCCCCTCCTGGTCAATGCGGCCGAGCATCTCGCCGGCAAGATCGATGCCGCCAAGGCCGCCGACGAGGTCCTGGAATACAGCCTGGAGCGGCTCAAAGGTTATTACCAGGACCAATCCATCCCCGGCGACAGCGTGGACGCGGTCCTGGCCACCGGCGTGACCAGCCCCGCCGACCTCGACCGTCGCATCCAGGCCGTGGAGGCCTTCCGTCGGCTCCCGGAGGCTGCGGCCCTGGCGGCCGCCAACAAACGCATCCGCAACATCCTCAAGAAGAGCGGATTGGACCCAAGGGGCCTGACGGTGAACCCGGCCCTGCTGTTGGACCCCGCGGAGCAGAGCCTGTCGATGCGCATCGGCGAGGCCGCCGAGTACGTGGCACCGATGCAGGCGGCCCAGGACTATACCGGGGTCCTCATGGCCTTGGCACAGCTCCGCCCTGAGGTAGACGCCTTCTTCGATGCCGTTATGGTCATGGCCGAGGACCTGAACCTGCGCCGTAATCGCCTGATCCTGTTGGGATCGCTGGAGGCGCTGTTCCTGAGCGTCGCGGACATTTCGGTACTGCAATGAGCGACAGGGATTCCTACGGGGCTATGCTTGCGGCGGTCCAGGCCTTCCACGACAAGCACAAGTTCAGGGAGTTGGGCGGGGAGGAGATGACCTACCGCCTGGCCCTGATGGCGGAGGAACTCGGCGAGATCTCCGCCTGCGTCACCAAGGGCAAGGGCCGAGAGGCCCTGGCGGAGGAGGTCGCCGACCTCCTCATCCTGGTGCTCGGCACCGCCATCGCCCAGGGTTTCGACCTGAATCAGGCCTTCTGGGACAAGATGGCCAAACTCGACCGGCGGGAGGGGCGACTGGTGGATGGGCGCATCCGGGTATCGGAGTTTCGCGGGGTCGATTAGGGCTCAGACTATGGCCCTCATCATCTTGGACCGAGACGGGGTCATCAACGAGGACTCCGAGACCTTCATCAAGACCGTCGAGGAGTGGATCCCCATCCCCGGCAGTCTGGAGGCCATGGCGCGCCTGAGACAGGCAGGACATCGGTTGGTCATCGCCAGCAACCAGTCCGGCCTGGCCCGGGGCCTCCTGACCCTGGACGACCTCAACGCCATGCACCAGCGCCTGCGCGAGTCCCTCGCCGGGCTGGGTGGCGAGTTGGACGGTATCTTCTTCTGCCCCCACGGCCCGGCCGATGACTGTGGCTGCCGCAAACCCAAGCCGGGGCTGCTGCTGGAGATTCAGGCCCAGTTCCATGTAGACCTCAAGGCCGCCCTGGTCATCGGCGACTCCCTGCGGGACCTGGAGGCGGCCTGGGCCGTGGGGGCGTCCGCCATGCTGGTGCTGACCGGTAAGGGCGCCCGTACCCTGGAGCAGCATGCCAACCGGCTGGGCGCTACCCCAGTCTTCGCCAATCTCTCCGCCGCTGCGGATGCCATCCTCGCTCAATAAGGATCACGTCATGGTATTCGTCCGTTCCCTGGCCTACTTCCTGGTCATGGTCCTGTCCATCGCCCTCTACACGATTCCCATAGTCCTCGTCGGATGGGCCCTGACGCCGATGGGGTTGGCGGCCGTTGGTGCCCAATGGGCGCGGGTCAATCTCCAAGCCTTGCGGATCATCTGCCGCCTCGACTACCGCGTCACCGGTGCCGAGAACCTGCCGAGCACCAACGCCATCCTGCTCTGCAAGCACCAGTCCACTTGGGAGACCATCGCTCTCCTCGCCCTGATGCCGAGACCCCAGACCTGGGTGGTCAAGCAGGAACTCCTCCGGGTGCCAGTGTTCGGCTGGAGCCTGGCCCAGTTCAAGCCTATTGCCCTGGACCGCGGCGCCGGGCGCAAGGCGATGCGCCAACTGCTCGAACAGGGGGCCATGGCACTGCAGGAGGGGCGTTGGATAGTCCTCTTCCCCGAGGGGACCCGGGTGGCCGCCGGGGAGCACGGTCGCTACGGCCAGGGCGGGGCCATGCTGGCGGAACGAACGGGTCGCGCCGTGGTACCGATCGCCCACAACGCCGGCGTCTTTTGGGCGCGCCGGGGCCTGCACAAACGCCCCGGGGTCATCGATGTGGTCATTGGTCCCGCTATCGAGACCAAGGGGCGTCGTGCCCAGGACATCAACCGAGAGGTCGAGGACTGGATCGAGGCGCGGGTGGCTGAGCTTCCAGGGCCGGTAGCGGGGGCTTGAGCCTTATTGGTCCAGGTTGAGCCCAAGCTTCCCTGGCCGTGCCGTATCCGGATCTGGGTTGGTCAGGTCTCATCGCAGTGGCTCACAATGCCGCTGGAAGGCGGCCTGCCCTGGGTCGGTCCGTCCGCCCATAGCCCTCGAATGGCGGCAATGCCCTGAGCGCCATGGCGGATCGCCGTGTCCAGGTCGGCGGGACCTAAGCCTCCGAGGGCGAAGACCGGAAGGGGAGCGCGGTCCGCCAACTCGGCGAAGCGCGGCCAGCCCAGCGCTTGTAACCCGGGGTGTGTAGTGGTGGGTTGGACCGGGGCCAGCAACGCATAGTCCAGCCCTAAGTCCGCGGCGCGCTGAAGGTCCCTGCCATTGTGGCAGGAGGCCCCGCACCAAGTCCCTGGCCCCCCCGGGCGCCTACCCAGACGCCAAAGGCGCTCACCGGTCAGGTGTAGGCCGTGGGCAGGAAGACTGGCGGTAAGGCTTGGATCGCCGTTGAGAATGAGCCTGGCTCCAGCCCCTTCGCACAGCGTGAACGCGGCCTCGGCGAGTCTGGTATAGGCGGTCTGCGGCAGCCCGTGGGCGCGCAGTTGCACCATGCGTATCCCAAGCTCCAGGGCGGCTGTGAGGCGTGCGAGGAAGGCGTCCGGCTCTGTGGGATCGGGCCCCGTAATCAGATAGAGCTGCGGCAGGCGCAGGGCCGTAATGATGGGCCGATCCGCCGCCGGGAAGACTGCTGGGTCCATGGCGTCGGGCGCGAGCCAGGCCAAAGGCTGGCCCTCACGGCCGACTGGCTCGCCGGAGTACGAAGTCACACGGTGCACATCCAGCAGGACATGCCGGTCGCCGTAATCGTGGTGGATGCGGATCAGGGGACTTGCGGCCAACACCCGGATCCCAACCTCCTCCCACAGCTCCCGTTCGAGGCCACCGAGGCGTGACTCACCGCGCTCCAGCTTGCCGCCGGGAAACTCCCAGCGGCCGCCCTGGTGGGCGTCATCGGGTCGGCGTGCAACCAGGACCCGGCCCCGGCCGTCCTCGATGGCGCCAGCGACCACATGGATCTGGCTGGATGCCAAGGGGCTAACCCACTCAGCTCCGATACTCGGCGTTGATGCGGACATAGTCGTAGGAGAGGTCGCAGGTCAGGACCCGGGTCCCAGCTCCACCACGCCCGAGGGCTACGCGGATGAGGATCTCCTTTTCGGCCATGACGGCGCGACCGGCCTCCTCGGCGTAGGCCGCGGCGCGCCCGCCGTCGCTGACGATGAGGGTGTCGCCAAGCCAGATGCGGACGCGGTCGATGTCGAGCCCTTCGATCCCAGAGCGACCAACCGCGGCAAGGATCCGGCCCCAGTTGGGGTCCGAGGCGAAGAGCGCCGTCTTGACCAGCGGGGAGTGTGCAATGGCGTCAGCCACGCGACGCGCTTCGGCTGGGTCCGCGGCCTCCTCGATGAGGATGGTCACCAGCTTGGTTGCACCCTCGCCATCGCGAATGATGGCGGTGGCAAGATCCTGACAGACGGCGATGACCGCCTCCCGCAGCGCCTGGTAGTCCTCGGACGCCGGATCGGCGATGGCCGGGTTGCCCAAGGTTCCGGCGGCGGCCAGGACGCAGGCGTCATTGGTGGATGTATCGCCGTCCACGGTGATGACGTTGAAGGAGAGGTCCGCTGCCTCTCGCAGACAGGCCTGGAGCAGGTCGCCCGTCACCGCTGCATCGGTGGCCAGGTAGGCGAGCATGGTGGCCATATCCGGGCGGATCATCCCCGCCCCCTTACAGATCCCGGTCAGGGTGGCCTGTGCCCCGCCGATGGTGAACCGACGGGAGACCAGCTTGGGCACCGTGTCGGTGGTCATGATCGCGCAGGCCGCCTGCTCCCAGCCATCCTCGGTCAGGGCCGCCAGAGCAGCAGGCAGGGCCGCGGTGAGGCGGTCCACCGGGAGGTGTTCGCCGATGACCCCGGTCGAAAAGGGCAGGACCTCCTCAGGGATGCAGCCGGCGACCCGAGCCAGGGCCTCGCAACTGGCATGGGCGTCCACCAGGCCGCGATGGCCGGTGCCTGCGTTGGCATTGCCGGAGTTGACCAGCAGATAGCGCGGGGTCGTCGCGGCGATATGGCGGCGGGCAACCACCACCGGTGCCGCGCAGAAGGCGTTGCGGGTGAAGACCGCGGCGCAGGTCGCCCCCATGGGGATCTCCATGAGCAGCAGGTCCTGCCGATCCGGGTAGCGGATCCCGGCGGCGGCGGTGCCAAGGCGGATGCCGGGGACGGTATGAAAGGCGAGGGCCATGGGCGTCTCCAGTAGCTCGCTTAAGGGGTGTCAACCCACCTTACCGTGGCACTGCTTGTATTTCTTGCCGGAACCACATGGGCAGGGCTCATTGCGACCTACCTTGCGCTGGTCTCGTACAAAGGGCTCGTGGTGTTCGGGCAGGTCGCGCGTGGCCAGGGAAGGGGGCTCTGGCGCCCCGGGGCCGACGTCAAGGCCGTGGAATTCCTCGTGCTTGAACTGGAAATCCTGCTCCCGGGTCGGCTCTGGGTTGAGGGCGGCGGCCTCCTCCGGGGTCTGCACCCGCAGCCGCGCCAGGGTATCTACGACCTCCTGCTTGATGCTGTCGAGCATGGTCGAGAACATCTCGAAGGCCTCCCGCTTGTACTCCTGCTTGGGGTTCTTCTGGGCATAGCCGCGCAAGTGAATGCCCTGGCGCAGGTAGTCCATAGCCGCCAGGTGGTCCTTCCACTGGCTGTCCAGGGTCTGGAGCATGACGGCCTTCTCGACGTGGCGCATGACGTCCGACCCCACCGCCTGCTCCCGCTCGGCGTAGCGCAGGGCGACCTGGTCGCGGATGCGCTGGCCAAGTGTCTCCGCGTGGAGGTCGTGGTCCTGGTCGAGCCATTGCTGTATCGGCCAGTCGCCGCCAAAGGTGTCCGTCAGTGCCTTGGAAAGGCCGGCGATCTGCCACTGCTCTTCCAGGCTCTCCCTGGGGATATGGGCATCGACCAGGTTGGTCACCACCTCGTCGCGCATGGCATCGACGGTCTCGGCCACGCCCTCTGCATCCATCAACTCGCGGCGCTGGCGGTAGATGACCTTGCGCTGGTCGTTAGCGACGTCGTCATATTCCAGGAGTTGCTTGCGGATATCGAAGTTGCGCCCCTCGACCTTGCGCTGGGCATTCTCGATGGCCTTGGTCACCCAAGGGTGCTCTATTGCCTCGCCTGGCTGCATGCCAAGCTTCTGCATCATGCCGGAGACGCGCTCCGAGGCGAATATGCGCATCAGGCTGTCTTCCAGCGACAGGTAGAAGCGGCTGGAGCCCGGATCACCCTGGCGCCCGGAGCGCCCGCGCAACTGATTGTCGATGCGGCGGGATTCGTGGCGCTCCGTGCCCACCACATGCAGCCCACCGGCGGCGATCACCTCCGCGTGACGCGCCTTCCAGGCAGCACGGATGGCGTCCTTGTCGGCGTCCGGACCGGCTAGGTCCAACTCCGACTCCAGATTGCCGCCCAGGACGATGTCAGTGCCGCGACCAGCCATGTTGGTGGCAATGGTCACGGCCCCGGGGCGACCAGCCTGGGCGACGATGCCAGCCTCGCGCTCGTGCTGCTTGGCATTGAGGACCTCGTGGGTGATCTTGGCCTCGATGAGGAGCTTGTCGATCAGCTCCGAGGTCTCGATAGAGGCTGTACCCACCAGGACCGGCTGGCCGCGCGTTACGCAGTCCTGGATGTCGGCGACGATGGCGTCGTATTTTTCCTTCTGGGTCAGGTAGACCAGATCGCCGTTGTCCTGGCGGATCATGGGCTGGTTGGTCGGGATCACGACCACCTCGAGCCCGTAGATCTGCTGGAATTCGTAGGCCTCGGTATCGGCGGTACCGGTCATACCGGAGAGTTTGGGGTAGAGGCGGAACAGGTTCTGAAAGGTGATGGAGGCAAGCGTCTGGTTCTCCGCCTGAACCATCAGATCCTCCTTGGCCTCGACCGCCTGGTGCAACCCCTCGGACCAGCGCCGACCCGGCATGGTCCGGCCGGTGAACTCATCGACGATGATGATCTGGCCGTCGCGGACGATGTACTCCACGTTCTTATGAAACAGCGCGTGGGCACGCAGGGCCGCGTAGACGTGGTGCATCAGGGCGATGTTGGTGGCGTCGTAAAGGCTCGCCCCCTCCGCCAGCAGGCCCATTTCGGTGAGCATCTCTTCGACATGCTGGTGGCCGTCCTCGCTCAGGAAGACCTGGCGCGCCTTCTCGTCCACCGAGAAGTCGCCGGGACCGAAGTCCGGCTTGCCCTCCTCGTTGGTCATGGGGTCCTGGCGGGTCAGCCGCGGGATGATGCGGTCGATCTGCTTGTAGAGGTCTGTATTACCCTCGGAAGGCCCGGAGATGATCAGCGGGGTGCGCGCCTCATCGATCAGGATCGAGTCCACCTCGTCGACGATGGCGAAGAAGGGATCGCGCTGAGTCCGCTGCTCCGCCGTGAAGGCCATGTTGTCGCGCAGGTAGTCGAAGCCGAACTCGTTGTTGGTGCCGTAGGTGATGTCGGCGGCATAGGCCTCCCTGCGGGTGACCGGGCGCAGGTGGCGATAGCCCTGACCCTCCGGCGGCTCGTACTGGGGGTCGAAGAGGTAGGAGGCGTTGTCCGGGCCCTGGCCCCCGGAGGAATTGATGACGCCGACGCTCAGGCCCAGAAAGTGGTGGACACGCCCCATCCAGGTGGCGTCGCGCCGGGCCAGGTAGTCGTTGACCGTGACCACATGTACGCCCTTAGCCGGCAGGGCATTGAGGTAGGCCGGCAGGGTGGCAACCAGGGTCTTGCCCTCGCCGGTACGCATCTCGGCGATCTTGCCGGAGTTGAGCACCATGCCGCCGATGAGCTGGACGTCGAAGTGGCGCATCCCCAAGGCGCGCCGCCCGGCCTCGCGCACGACTGCAAAGGCCTCGGGGAGTAGGTCGTCAAGTTGGGCACCATCGGCCAGGCGTCCGCGCAGTTCCGTGGTCTTGGCCCGCAACCCCTCGTCACTGAGGCCTTGCAGCTCGGGCTCGAAGGCGGCGACCTTGGCGACCGACTTAAAGAGGCGCTTGACCAGGCGATCATTGCGGCTGCCGAAGATCTTCTTGAACAGGTTGGTGACCATAGGGCTTGGAACCGACGTGGAAAAAATGCGCGCATGATACTGGAAAAGGGCCACCCTCGCAGGCGGCTGAACCGTCCGCGCTAGGGTGATGGGGAATTTTGCGCATTGGGTGCGCTGGGGCTGGGCCTGGTCGCTGGCCCCGAAGCGGCACCGGGTCGCCCGGTGCCGCTCCCGTGCGGTGTGCTAACCGTCCGACCTGTCGCCGGCGGCGCTGGTGTCAATAACCAGATTGGTCTGATCGACATACTTGATGGGGTTGACCTGCTTGCCGCCGATCAGCACCTCGAAATGGACGTGGGGGCCTGTGGAACGCCCCGTGGAGCCCAGGGTTGCGATGGTCTGGCCGCGATCGATGGAAGCACCCTCCTTGACCAGGAGGCGATCGCAATGACCGTAGCGGGTAATCTTGCCGTCGGGGTGGCGGATCTCCACCAGATTGCCGTAGCCACTTTGTCTGCCGCTGAAGGTCACTACGCCCTCGGCGACGGCAAGGACCGGGGAGCCACGCACACCCGCGAAGTCGAGGCCCTTATGGAAGGCCCCGCGGCCACGGAAGGGGTCCTTGCGGAAACCGAAGGTGGAGCTGATGTAGCCGGCGCGCACCGGCCAACCGGAGGGGGCGGCCAACTGCTCGCCCAAGTGGCGCTCCATGATGAGCTGTTCGAGCAGGGTGAGCTTGCGCTTGCGGTCGTCGAGTTCACTCAAGACCGAGGCGAGTTCCTCGGCCAGGGCATCGATGCCGGCGGAGCCCTTGCTGCCCGAGTCCGGACCGCCTTGGGGCGGCGGGGCCTGGAAGTCGAATTCGTCCTTGCTTAAGCCAGCCATCTCGACCAGCCGCTCGCCAAGGGCGTTGAGGCGCAGGATTTCGGCCTGCATGGCACCCACCTGGCCAGAGACGGCGTCGATGTGGGCATTGATGTCTTCGTTCTGTGCGGCTTGTTGACCGACCTGTTGGCCGAAGGGCCAGGTGATCTGCTGAATACGTTGATCGAGCTTGTCGGGATCGCCCTGGATGCCGGCGGTTGGCCGGGTCGTGCCCCCCAAGTCGAGGGTCAATAACCCCTGGCCTCCTAGCCAAACCCCTAGTCCTCCTGCAACAACGACCAGCGCAACGGCTGAAAAAATCCCAATCAGGGCACTACCTTGGGCGGACCTTCTGCGGTCCAGTGGGACCAGGATGTATCGCTTCATACGCGCCTCCGGATAAACAAGACTTTGCCAAGGTACCAGCTAAGCACCTTCGGAGGCAAGGTTTTCCCACGAAGTGGCGGAAAACATTTGCTTGCGATGTCGCGTGTTGGGCGCGTATCTCCCGCCTGCGGAGACTCTGCTGAGGGCTAGGAATCCTCCCAAAATACCTGCTACCGGAAGGCTTTTCAGATAACAAACCGGGACCGCCTGGTCCCGGTTGATCCAGGGGCCTTGCGTCGGCGATTGAGGGGCCTATAGTGGCCGCCACCCCAAGCCACAGGTGCCGCTGGCCCCGAGCCGATGCCGGAATCAAGCCTCCACGTCAGCCGCTTTCTTCGGCGCAACCAGGTTGCGGGCAGGCTCCTGGAGGGCCTGGATCGCGATATCGCCCTCCAGCGGCGGGTGCGCAGTGCGCTGGAATCGGAACTGCGCCCCCACTGCCTGCACGCCATCCTGGAGGCGGGGCGCCTGACCCTGGTCAGCGACAGCCCGGTGTGGGCCTCACGGCTGCGCTTCTGCGCCCCTGGGATCATGGCAGCCTTAGGGGGCGATGCGCCAGCTGTCACGGAGGTGCGGGTACGCGTGGCGCCTCAGGCGGCGGGGCGATCAGGACCGACGCGGCGACCGACGCTGATCCTGAGTGCCGAGACCGTGGCTCACCTGCTGGGTGCGGCTGCGGCGACGGATGACCCGGAGCTCCCGCCGCCCTGAGGCGGTTGGCCGGGCCCCGGTCGGGGCGGTGCGAGGACTTCCTATAGGCTCGGTGGTTGGGCCTTGCGCCGCAGGCCGCCCCGGAGGTGTAGGTCGGGCTTCAGCCCGACGGTGGTGCTCGGTGGATACAGCGATGCCCGGTCGGACTAAAGTCCGACCTACACCCAACGCAGACAGAGCCTTCCAAGTCCAAAATCAGGACGGTCCGGGCCTATGAGCGACAGTCAGGTGACCGCCAATGGCCTGGGGGCATAGCTGATAGGCGCCGGGGCGGCGTCTTCGAAGGTGACCTCCTCCCAAGCATCGGGGTCGGCGAGCAGGGCGCGCAACAGCCGGTTGTTGAGGGCATGCCCGGACTTGTGACCGCGGAAGGTGCCGATCAGGCTGTGGCCGAGCAGGTAGAGGTCGCCGATGGCGTCGAGGATCTTGTGGCGGACGAACTCATCCTCGTAGCGCAGGCCGTCATCGTTGAGGACCCGGTAGTCATCGACAACCACGGCGTTGTCCAGGCTGCCGCCGAGGGCCAGATTTTGTTGGCGCAGTGCCTCAATGTCGCGCAGGAACCCGAAGGTACGAGCGCGGCTGACCTCACGGACGAAGGATGTGGTGGAGAAATCCACGCTCGCGCTCTGGGACCGGGAGGCGATGGCCGGGTGATCGAAGTCGATAGAGAACTCGACCTTGAAACCATCGTGGGGCTCGAAGATGGCGTATTTTCCCGCGTCTTCCACAGCCACGCGGCGCTTGATGCGGATGAAGCGCTTGGGTCGGTTCTGTTCCTCGACCCCCGCGGACTGGATGAGGAACACGAAGGGCCCGGCGCTGCCATCCATGATGGGGACCTCGGGGGCACTCACATCGACGTAGGCATTGTCGATCCCCAACCCGGCGAAGGCGGAGAGCAGATGCTCGATGGTAGAGATACGCACGTCGCCCTGGATCAAGGTAGTGGACAGCCGCGTATCGCCCACGTTGGTGGGGGTCGCCTTGATCTCGACGGGGGGCAGCAAGTCGGTGCGCCTGAACACGATGCCGGTGTCCGGTGCGGCCGGGCGCAGGGCGATGTGGATCTTCTCGCCGGTGTGCAGGCCCACTCCGGTCGCCCGGATGACGTTCTTGAGGGTTCGCTGTCCGATCATCGCTGTGTCTCCCGCCGCATCCCGCCATAACCCCAGAAGGGGGACCCATTGCGGAGACTGATTCCGAACGGGCCGCCGCCAGGTGCGCGGGGCCGATTCGGGCGTCAGTTCCGTGGTTCGTTCCAACCCCGGGACCGGGACCGGGCCGGTTGGCCCGGTCTGCGGTCTTAGGGTTTTCCCGTATTATGATCAGGCGAAGACACAATTTGCAAGCGAATCGTCTGATTCCGTTCACGATCCGCCAGAGACTACGCCGTCAGTCGGCCTGCCGGCGCAGAAAGGCTGGGATGTCCAGGTAGTCCAGATCCGGCTCCCCTCCGGCCTCCGCCGTGGCGGTGGCCGCGGCGGCGTGGACCCGACGGTAGACCGCGGGGCGGTCCATGTCGCGGTAGTCCGGGGCTACCGTGTCACCCGCATTACCGCCGGACACAATGCGGATGGCGGGCTCGTCCATGGCCCTGGTACGGGCCGCTGCGGCACGCTTCTCTCCCAAGCCGGTCGCAACTACGGTGACCCGCAGTTCGTCGCCGAGGTCCATGTCAATAACGGTCCCCACCACCACGGTGGCGTCGTCGTCGGCGAAGTCCCGCACCGTGTCGCCGACCTCATGGAACTCGCCGATAGACAGCGACTGGCCGGCGGTGATGTTGACCAGGATGCCCTTGGCGCCCGCCAGATTCACGTCCTCCAGCAGCGGGCTCTTGATGGCCGCCTCGGCCGCCTCGCGTGCCCGGGTGGGGCCGGTCGCCGCACCCGTGCCCATCATGGCGACGCCCATGTTGGCCATGACCGTCTTGACGTCGGCGAAGTCCACATTGATCAGACCCGGACGGGTGATCAGGTCGGCGATGCCCTGGGTGGCGTTAAGCAGGACGTCGTTGGCCGCCTTGAAGGCGTTGAGCAGGCTCATTTCCTTGCCAAGTACGGCGAGCAGCTTCTCGTTGGGGATGGTGATAAGCGAGTCCACGGACTTGGCCAGATCGGCGATCCCCTCGTTGGCGATCTTCATGCGCTTGCCGCCCTCAAAGGAGAAGGGCTTGGTGACCACTGCCACCGTCAAGATTCCAAGTTCCTTGGCCACCTCGGCCACCACCGGGGCCGCCCCTGTGCCGGTCCCACCACCCATGCCAGCCGTGATGAAGACCATGTCCGCCCCCTCCAGTGCCTCCTTGATGCGCTCCTTGTCCTCCAGGGCGGACTGCCGGCCGACATCTGGGTTCGCGCCGGCACCAAGGCCCTTGGTGATGCCAGACCCCAGTTGCAGGATGGTCTTCACCGATGCGTGTTTGAGGGCCTGGGCGTCGGTGTTCGCACAGATGAAATCGACCCCCTCGATGTTGGATTGGGCCATATGGTTGACGGCATTGCCTCCCCCACCGCCGACGCCGATGACCTTGATGACCGCGTTTTGGCTTTGTGTGTCCATAAGCTCGAACATGATGTGTCGCCTCGTTTGCTCGCTTGAAACCCCAACCGACCCAGACCCCCGCCTGCCGTCGGCCCCCCCAAACATCAGCGGACCCCTGATTCGGACTTCCAGCAATCAGAAGTTGCCCTGAAACCAACTCTTCATACGCGCCCACACCGACCCCAGGCCGCGCCCGGAGGTCATCTCCGTGCGCGGGACGAAGCGGTGCTTGCGTGCGTAAATCAACAGACCGACCCCTGTCGCATAGATCGGGTCCGAGATCACCTCCTGCATGCCGACGAAATACTGGGGCACCCCCAGGCGCACCGGCATGTGGAAGACCTCCTCGGCCAGCTCCACCAGGCCCTCCATCTTGGCGCTGCCCCCGGTCAGGACCACGCCCCCGGCCACCAAGTCCTCGAAGCCGCTGCGCCGCAGTTCGCCCTGCAACAGGGTAAGCAGCTCCTCGTAGCGCGGCTCCACCACCTCCGCCAGGGTCTGGCGGGACAGGTGCCGCGGCGGGCGTTCGCCGATGCTCGGAACCTCGATGGTCTCTCCATGCCCGGCGAGCTTCGCGAGAGCGCAGGCGTGGCGGATCTTGATGACCTCGGCAAATTGTGTGGGTGTGCGCAATGCCACCGCGATGTCATTGGTGACCTGGTCCCCGGCGATGGGGATGACCGCGGTGTGGCGGATGGCCCCGTCGGTGAAGACCGCCAGATCCGTGGTCCCGCCGCCGATGTCCACCAGGCAGACGCCGAGTTCCTTCTCGTCCTCGCTGAGGACGGCGTAGCTCGAACTCAATTGCTCCAGGACCAGATCCTCGACCTCCAGGCCACAGCGGCGGATGCACTTGACGATGTTCTGGGCAGCGCTGACCGCCCCGGTGACCATGTGCACCCGGGCCTCCAGGCGCACCCCGCACATACCGATAGGCTCGCGGATGCCTTCCTGGCCGTCGATGATGAATTCCTGGGGCAGGATGTGGAGGATCTTCTGGTCCGCCGGGATAGCCACGGCGCGTGCGGCCTCGATGACCCGGTCCACATCGGCCTGGGTCGCCTCGCGGTCCTTGATGCCAGTGATTCCGTGAGAGTTGAGGCTGCGGATGTGGCTGCCGGCGATACCGGCATGGACCGAGTGGATCTCGCATCCGGCCATCAGCTCCGCCTCCTCGACGGCGCGCTGAATCGACGCGACGGTGGACTCGATGTCCACCACCACACCCTTCTTGAGGCCCCGGGATGGGTGGGTCCCCAGCCCGATGATCTCGATCCGGTCGTCCGGCTTCACCTCGCCCACCAGGCAGGCAATCTTGGACGTGCCGATGTCCAGACCGACCACCAGATTCTTATCACTGCGACGCGACATGCTGTGTTAACCCCGATTCCGTGACTTGCTGCGGGTCGGCGCCTGAGGGCGGCGCTCAACCGTCTCGACCTGTGCCACCTCCGCATCCCCCGGAGCAAACCCCTGGGCCCAGCGGACCGCCAGACCGTTTGCATAACGCAGGTCCACCACCGCCGGGCGGCCCGCGGCGACGAGTTGTCGCCAAGTGCGCATAAACCGCTCCAGGCGCTCCTCCACCCGGGTTGCCCCGAGTTCCAGGTCCAGGCCCTGGCCCAGATGGAGGGTCCAGGCCCCGCGGGTATCGCGGTCCAGGGCCGTCAAGGTCAGTCCAAGCCCGGCCAGGCGGTCCCGCCACCTGAGGTAGTTCGCGGCGATCACGGGTGCCTGGCCGTCATCCCCGGACAGTCGCGGCAGGGTCGTGGGAAAGTCCTCGCCCTTGGGCCGGAAGACCTCACCCTCGGCGGTCACCAGGCCATCGCTGCCCCAACGGGCGATGGGGCGGTACTCCTCAACGTTGAGCACAATGCGGTCCGGCCAGACCCGGCGCAGGGTGGCCGTGCGCACCCAGGGCAGTTCGTCCACGGAGCGCTGGAGGCGCTTGATGTCCTGAGTCAGGAGGCCACCCTCGAGGTGCTCTGTGATGGTGCGCTGCAACTGCTGGGAAGACAGGCGGTGGACGTCACCTTCAACTGTGACCAGGCGTACCGGGAGGATCTCAGGTTCCTTGTCCAGTAGGAGCTTGCCGCCGAGGAAGGCCCCGGCCATCAGACCTAGGGCGACCGACCAACGGCCTAGCGCCAGGGCCCGCCGCGGCATGTCCGCCAGGATCGCCCCCCAACGGCTCGTTGTGGGATCCGGTCCAGCCCCGCTGTCCACCTGAGCCTGGTGATATGCCTGATGGATGATCGATGGGTGGTGCAGGAAGACGTCAGGTGCGCCCATTGTGGTTCTCCTTGAGACTGGTCTCCAGAATCCGCCAGACGAGATCATCGAAGCCGATGCCGCGGGCGAGCGCCGCCATGGGCACCAGGCTGTGATCGGTCATGCCGGGGACTGTGTTGATTTCAAGCAATGCCGGTCCCTGGCGGCGGTCGACCATGATGTCCACCCGCCCCCAGCCGGAGGCGCCCACGGTGCGGAAGGCTGCCAGGGCCAGGTCCTGCAGCCGCGCTTCCTCCGCCGCGGGCAGGCCGCAGGGGCAGAGGTAGCGGGTGCTGTCGGATTGGTACTTGGCCTCATAGTCGTAGAAGGCCCTGGGGGTCTCCAGCCGGATCAGGGGCAACGCCTCCTCCCCGAGGATGGCGCAGGTGTACTCGGGTCCGTCGATCCAGCGCTCTGCCAGGACCAGGGGGTCGAAGCGCGCCGCCGCGTCGTAGGCCGCTGACAGCCCGGCCGCATCCTCGGCCTTGGCCATGCCGATACTCGACCCCTCGCGCACCGGCTTGATCATGAGGGGGAAGCCCAGGGCCGCGGCGGCGGCGAGGTCCGCCTCGCCGGCCACCAAGGCGAAGTCCGCCGTGGGCAGGCCGAAACCGCGCCACAGGAGCTTGCAGCGGTATTTGTCCATGCCCAGCGCCGAGCCCAGGACACCGGAGCCGGTGTACGGGAGCTCGATGGTCTCCAGCGCACCCTGCACGACCCCATCCTCACCGCCCCGCCCGTGCAGGACGATGAAGGCGCGGTCGAAACCTCCGGCGGACAGGCGCTCCAGGAAGGGGCCCGATCCCTTGTGCGGATCGACGGGGTGGGCATCTACGCCGCGGCGGCGCAGTGCCTCCAGGACCGCAGTACCGCTCTTGAGCGAGATCTCCCGCTCTGCGGCATTCCCCCCCAAGAGCACGGCCACCTTGCCGAATTGAGCCGGTTGGCCCGTCATAACGCACCCCCCCCAACGCACTTGACCTCGGTCACCAGGTGAACCCCGCTCGTCTCCGCCACCCGGGCGCGGACCAAGGCGATGAGGCAGTCGATATCCGCGGCCCTGGCAGAGCCCGTATTGATGATGAAATTGGCATGCTTTTCCGAGACCTGTGCGCCACCGACGGTCATGCCCTTGAGACCTGCCGCCTCGATGAGGCGGGCGGCATGGTCCCCGGTCGGATTACGGAAGACCGAGCCGCAACTCGGCAACCCGGTGGGCTGGGTGCGGCCCCGGCGATCTAGGAGGTCACGGATACGGGCCGTGGCGGCCTCTGTATCGCCGGCGGCCAGGCCAAGCTCCGCCTCCAGGAACCACTCCCCCTCCGGGCCTGTCACCTCCCGATAGCCGATTCGGTAGTCGGCCTGGGTGCGGCTGCGGACCTCGCCACGTCGGTCCATGGTGAGGACCCGGGCCACATGCGGCCAGGTCTCGCCGCCCCATGCGCCGGCATTCATGGCCAGTGCACCGCCCATGGTTCCGGGGATCCCGGCCAAGAACTCGATCCCCACCAGGCCGCGCCGTGCGGCGAAGCGCGCCACCTTGGCGCAGGAGGCCCCGGCCTGGGCGCGGATGCCAAGCTCCCCCACCGCGGCCAGCCCCTGCAGGCAGCCCTGGGTCTCGATCACGGTCCCTGGAAAGCCCTCGTCGGCCACCAGCAGATTGCTGCCAAGACCAAGCCACAGCAGGGGCTCGGCCGGGTCCAGGCGACGCAGAAACTCCGCCAGGTCGGCGGCATCTGCTGGGCGATACAGGCGCCGGGCCGGACCGCCGACCCGCCAGCTGGTGTGGCGGGCCAGGGGCTCGTCCAGGGACAGCACGCCGCGCAGACCTTGGGTGTTCATCGCAGGGTCTCGGGGAGGCGTTGGGCCAGGGCGCCGATGTCCCCGGCCCCCATGAGCAGCACCAGATCCCCATCGGCCAGCAGGTTGCCCAAGACCCTGGGGACCTCGGCCAGGTCCTGGACGAAGACCGGATCGACCTCGCCGCGTGCACGGATGGCGCGGCTCAGGTGCCGACCGTCGGCCCCGGGGATGGGGGCCTCGCCGGCGCCATAGACCTCGCACAGCACCAGGATGTCAGTGCTGGAAAGGACCTGGACGAAGTCCTCGAATTGCTCCTGGGTGCGCGTGTAGCGGTGGGGCTGGAAGACCAGTACAAGGCGTCGCCCGGGCCAGCCGTTGCGCGCGGCCTCCAGGGTCGCGGCCAACTCCCGCGGATGGTGGCCATAGTCGTCCACCAGGGTCAGGCGGCGACCGCTGCCGTCGGTGATGTCTTCCACCACGAAGCGACGGCCTATCCCGGCGAAACCCGCCAGGGCGCGCCGGATTGCGTCCTCATCCACCCCCAGTTCCAAGGCGACGGAGATGGCGGCCAGGGCGTTCAGGACGTTGTGCCGCCCGGGGAGGTTGAGATCGACCTCCATGGGCACATCCAGGGCGTTGCCCACCACGGTGAAATGCATCCGCAGGCCTTCCTGTCGAATGTCCTGGGCACGCAGGTCCGCCTCAGGGCGGGTCCCGTAGGTACGCACCGGGCGTGCGATCTGAGGCAGCAGGGCGCGCACCTCGTCGTCGTCGATGCACAGGACCGCCAGGCCATAGAAGGGCAGGTGGTGCAGGAATTCCTTGAAGGTGGCGCGCAGACGGCCGAAGTCCCCGCCGTAGGTGCGCATGTGGTCGGCGTCGATGTTGGTGACAATGGACACCATGGGCTGGAGGAAGAGGAAGGAGGCGTCGCTCTCATCCGCCTCCGCCACCAGGTACTTGGTGCTCCCCAGACGGGCGTTCGCCCCAGCGCTGTTCAGGCGCCCGCCGATGACGAAGGTCGGGTCCAGCCCGCCGTCGGTCAGGATGGCAGTCACCAAGCTGGTGGTGGTGGTCTTGCCGTGGGTCCCGGCCACCGCCACACCGTAGTAAAAGCGCATGAGCTCGGCCAGCATCTCGGCGCGGCGGACCACTGGGATGCGCTGCGCGCGCGCGGCGACGATCTCCGGGTTGGCCTCGTCGATGGCAGTGGAGACAACCACGGCGTCGGCCTCGGCGACATTGGCCTGGACGTGACCGATGTGGACCTCAATGCCCAGCCCGGCCAGGCGGCGTGTGACTTCGGACTCCCGCCGGTCCGACCCGGAGACCTCATAGCCCAGGTTCGCCATCAGCTCGGCGATCCCGCTCATACCGGCACCGCCCACCCCGATGAAGTGCAGGCGGCGGATGCGCCCCATGCGGCTGGCGTCGTGGGTCTTGTGTGCGTTCACGCCTTCATCACCTCGCGGCAGGCCGCCGCCACTCGGGCCGCAGCGTCGGGTTGGGCCTTGGCGCGGGCGGCTCTGGCCATAGACAGGAGCAGGTCCGGATCGGACAGAAGTTCACTGAGCTGTCCGGAAAGGCTTTCCGGGGTCAGGTCCCCCTGTGGGAGGAGCCTTGCCGCACCGGCCTCCGACAGATAGCGGGCGTTACCTGTCTGGTGGTCATCCACGGCATGGGGAAAAGGCACCAGGATCGCCGGCCGCCCAACCGCCGCCAGCTCCGAGACGGTCAGGGCCCCGGCGCGGCAGACGACCAGATCGGCCCAGGCATAGGCCTCGGCCATGTCCCCGATGAAGGCGGTGACCTCGGCGGCAACGCCTGCCTGCGCATAGGCGCGCTGTGCCTCCGCCAGTGTGCGCTCGCCGGCCTGATGCCGGACCTGCGGGCGTCGCCCAGCCGGGAGGAGGGCCAGGGCCCGGGCCAGGGTCTGATTGAGCACCTGTGCGCCCAGGGAGCCCCCCAGCACCAGCAGGTGCCGCGGGCCAGGACCGACCAGGCGTTCTGCCAGGCGCTCGCCCGGCTCGGGCACCGCCGCGATCTGGGCACGCACCGGATTGCCGCAGGCGACCGCGCAGAGCCGCGGGTCGAAGCTCCCGGGGAAGGCCTCGAAGACCCGGGTGGCGACCCGTGCCAGCCATTGATTGGTCATGCCCGGGACCCGGTTCTGCTCGTGAATCACCAGGGGCAGGCCCAGGAGCCTGGCCATGATCCCGCCGGGACCGGAGGCGAAGCCCCCCATGCCGAGGACAACCCTGGGACGGTTGCGGCGCAGGATCTGCCCGGCCTGCCAAAGTGCCTGGGCCAGGCGGAAGGGCGCCATCGCCAGGGTCGCCGCCCCCTTGCCCCGCAGCCCCTCGATGCCGATCCACTCTATGGCGAAGCCGTGCTCCGGCACCAGGCGCGCCTCCATGCCGCGCCGGGTGCCGATCCAGAACACATCCAGACCCTCGGCGCGCAGGCACTCGGCCACTGCCAGCGCCGGGAAGACGTGGCCGCCGGTGCCGCCGGCCATGACGGCTACACGCGCACCCATGGGTCCTCCGCCGCGGATATGGGCTCGTCGGTTCCCTGGCGAAGGGTACGGTCGATGCGCAGGAGCACCCCGACCATCATGATCGCCACGATCAGGCTGTTGCTGCCGTAGCTCATGAAGGGCATGGTCAGGCCCTTGGTGGGGAGCAGGCCGACGTTGACCCCGATGTTGATGAAGGCCTGGAGCCCCAACCCCAACCCGAGCCCGTGGGCCACATAGGCGGAGAAGAGATCGCCCTGACGGTGTGCCTGTCCGCCGATGCGGAAGGCGCGCCAGGCGATGACACCGAACAGCACGATGACCGCCAGGACCCCAACGAAGCCGAACTCCTCGCCGATGGTGGCCATGAGGAAGTCGGTATGGGCCTCCGGGAGGAAGTGCTGCTTCTGGATGCCGTGGCCCAGCCCTACCCCCAGCCACTCCCCCCGTCCGAAGGCGATGAGCGCCTGGCTCAACTGATAGCCCTTGCCGAAAACATCGGCGAAGGGATCGGTGAAACTGGTCAGGCGCTCCAGGCGGTAGGGCTCGAAGACGATCAGCGCCGCCAGTGCGACCCCCACCATGCCCAGCAGGACCATGAAGTTGACCAGCGGGACCCCGCCGAGGAAGAGTAGGCCCATGACGGTGGCCAGCATCACGGCGGTGGTTCCAAAGTCCGGCTCCGCCAGGATCAGCAGGCTGGCCAAAGCCATAGGGATCATGGGCCGAACGAAGCCGAGGACGGTGTTGGTGACATCTGCCTGGCGGCGCACCAGAAAGCCGGAGACATAGATCACGGCGAAGAACTTCATGAACTCCGAGCTTTGGATGTTCAGCGGGCCAAGCGGTATCCAGCGTGTCGCGCCGTTGGCGCTGCGCCCCACGCCGGGGACCAGGACCAGGGCCAGCATCGCGAGCCCCACAATGAACAGCAGGGGCCCGGATCGCTCCCACCAGCGCACAGGGACCGAGAAGCAGACCAAGCCCGCGGTGACGGCCAGGCCCAGGGCTATGGCATGGCGGATGACAAAGTAGAAGGGCGAGTCATAGGTACTGGCCGCCACCGGCAGGGACGCAGAGGCGACCATGACGAAACCGAACGCAGTAACAGCGATGGCAGATAGCAGAAGTGGGTAATCCAACTCCGGCAGCCGGCCCTGGAGCCGGCGCGGACCGCGAATGGCCGGGGCCTTGGCTGGATGGTGGGCCGCCGGATGGAGCCCTGGGCCGGGCAGCGGGGTGGCGACGGTATTCATCCAATCCACCTCTCCACAGCCTGGGTGAAGACCAAGCCACGGTGCTCATAGTTGTCGAACATATCGAAGCTGGCGCAGGCCGGGGAAAGCAGGACGCTATCCCCGGGGTGGGCGGCAGCCGCCGCCTGGCGCACCGCGTCGGCCATATCGGTGGCGTGGAACAGGGGGACGGAGCCCGCGAGGACCGCCTCGATGAGCGAGGCATCACGTCCGATGAGCACCACGGCGCGAGCCGCCCTCGCCACCGCCGGTGCCAGGGGGCCGAAGTCGGCGCCCTTGCCGTCGCCCCCGGCGATGAGGACCACGCGGGCACTCGATCCTGACTCCACCATCCCATCCAGGGCCGCCACCGTGGCCCCTGGGTTAGTCCCTTTGGAGTCGTTGTACCAGCGCACCCCATCGCATTCGCCCACCAGGACGCTGCGATGCGGCAGGCCGCGGAAGCTACGAAGGGCATCCAGCATCGCCGCCTCCGGAAAGCCACAGGCACTGCCCAGGGCCAGTGCGGCCAGGGCATTGGCCTGATTGTGACGTCCGGGGATCTGAAGCGTCGCCGCCGCCATCAGGGGGTGATCGCCGCGGGCCAGCCATACCCCGTCGGCCTGGTCCAGCAGGCCGAAGTCGTCCGCCCGCCTTGGACGGCCCAGGGTGAAACCCAGTTCTACGGCCTGGTGCGGGATGGCCACCACGGCGGCATCGTCACGGTTGACGACCACCACCTCGGCCCCCTGGTAGATGCGTGCCTTGGCCGCGATATAACCGGAATAGTCCGGGTAGCGGTCCATGTGGTCCGGGGACAGGTTCAGCACCGTGGCGACGCGTGGCTTGAGGCTCGTCGTGGTCTCTAACTGGAAGCTCGACAGCTCAAGGACATAGAGGGCGACCTTGGGGTCGAGCAGGTCCAGGGCCGGGTCGCCGAGGTTGCCGCCCACCGCCACCTGGACACCCGCCCGTCTGGCCATAAGCCCCACCAGGGTCGTCACGGTGCTCTTGCCGTTGGAGCCTGTAATCGCAACCACCGGTGCCTGGACCGCCCTGGCGAACAGCTCGATGTCCCCAATCACCGGGACGCCTCGGGCCATGGCAGCCTGGATCAGGGGCTCGGCCACCGGTACCCCGGGGCTCACCACCAGGCGGTTGGCAGCGGCAAAGACCTCGGCCTGGAAGGGGCCGGTGAAGACAGCCAAGTCCGGCAGTTCCGCAGTCACTTGGGCCAGGCCTGGTGGGTTGATGCGGGAGTCGGCGATCGCCACGCCGTGACCCAGACCCCGCAGGTAGCGTGCACAGGACAGACCCGTCTTGCCCAAGCCCACGATCAGGGTGCGGGGCGTCGTGCTGGCGTGTTCTGTGCTGTGCATGGTTGATCTGGCCTCAGCGGATCTTCAGGCTCGCCAGGCCCACCAGGACCAGGATCACGGTGACGATCCAGAACCGGACTATGACCCGCGGCTCGGGCCAGCCCTTGAGCTCGTAGTGGTGGTGCAGGGGTGCCATGCGGAAGATGCGCTTACCGGTAAGCTTGAAGGACCCGACCTGGAGCATTACCGAAACAGTCTCGGCCACGAAGATCCCGCCCATGATGAACAGCACCAGTTCCTGGCGGGTCGCCACAGCCACTACACCCAGGGCGGCACCCAGGGCCAGGGCGCCCACGTCGCCCATGAAGACCTGTGCCGGGTAGGCGTTAAACCAGAGAAAGCCCAGCCCAGCCCCCACCAGGGCGGCGCAAAAGACCACTACCTCCCCTACTCCAGGGACATGGGGGATCTTGAGGTAGGCAGCGAACTCCACATTGCCGGCGGCGTAGGCGAACAGGGCCAGGGCACCCGCCACCAGCACCGTGGGCATGGTGGCAAGCCCGTCCAGGCCGTCGGTGAGGTTCACTGCGTTACTGCTGCCGACGATGACGAAATAGGCGAACAAGACATACCAGGGGCCGAGCTGGAACGAGACGTCCTTGAGATAGGGGATCAGGAGTGCCGTCTCCGCAGGGGTTGCGGCGGTGAGGAACAGGACAAGGGCGGCGGTGAGCCCCGCGACGGTCATCCAGAAATACTTGTACCGCGCCGCCAGGCCGCGGGGGTTCTTCATGATCAACTTCTTGTAGTCGTCCACCAGTCCAATAACCCCGAAGGCCAGGGTGGTGAGCAGGACGATCCACACATAGGGGTTGCGCAGGTCCGCCCAGAGAACGGTGCTGATCCCGACGGCCACCAGGATCAGGGCGCCGCCCATGGTGGGTGTGCCGGACTTGGCCAGATGGGTCTGGGGGCCATCGGTCCGCACCGTCTGGCCGATCTTGTGCCAGGTCAGGCGCCGGATCATGGGCGGTCCAACGACGAAGGAGATCACCAGGGCCGTCAAGACCCCGAGGATGGCGCGCAGGGTCAGGTACCGGAAGACATTGAAGGCACTGTCAAACTGTGCCAGCCATTCAGTCAGGAAGAGCAGCATGGTCAGGTCCCCTGTGGCATGGATTCTTTGCCCACGCCACCAAGCCCGGCCACCACCCGATCCATGGCGGCCAGGCGCGACCCCTTGACCAGGACCAGATCGGCGGGGCTCAAGTCGCGGTGCAGGGCGGCGACCAGGGCCGTCTGGTTGGCGAAGTGGCGCCCGCCCGGACCGAAGCCGGCGACCGCCTCCCGGCACAGTTCACCCACGGCATAGAGGGTGGCGATCCCAGCGGTGCGGGCGGCGGTTCCTATCTGGCGATGGAGGTCCGCGGCGTCTGGACCCAGCTCGCCCAAATCGCCGAGGACCAGGACCGGGCGCCCGGGCATTGCCACCACGACATCGATGGCGGCCTGGACCGAGTCCGGGTTGGCGTTATATGTGTCGTCGATTACCCGCAGCCCGCCCAGGCGCTTCGGCTCCAAACGTCCGGGGACCGGCTGGAGGCTGGACAACCCAGCAGCGATGGCGGCGCCTGGGACCCCGACCGCGCTGGTCAGCGCGGCGGCGGCGAGCGCATTGCGCACATTGTGCAGCCCAATCAGTGCCAGGGAGATCTCCTGAGGCTCCCCAGCCAAGAGGGCAGTAAACCGGGTGCGGAAGCCCGTCTCGCCCCATGCGGCGGTGACCGTGGCGAGATCGGTGCGTATCTCGCAGGCGTTCGTCAGGCCGAAGGTCAGAAGACGCCTGCCTTGGGCCAGGTCGCGCCAGAGGTCGGTCCAGGGGGCATCCCCTGGAACCACGAAGACGCCGTCGGCGGGCAGGCCGCGGGCGATCTCGCCCTTGGCCAGCGCAACCCCCTCGATGCTACCGAAGCCCTCCAAGTGGGCGCGACCGGCATTGGCCAGGAGGGCCGCCTCGGGGCGGGCTATGTCGGTCATGTAACCGATCTCGCCGGGGTGATTGGCCCCCATCTCCAACACCAGCCAGTCCTGGTCCCGGGCACCGAGCAGGGTCAGTGGCATCCCGATGTCGTTGTTGAGGTTGCCGCGTGTCGCCAAAACGCTGCCGACCTGGGCGAGGATTGCCGCAACCATCTCCTTGCAAGTGGTCTTGCCATTGCTGCCGGTGATGGCCAGGATCCGGCAGGGAAGTCGGTCCCGCCAGGCAGCGGCGAGGCGGCCGAGACCCAGCCGGGTGTCGTCCACCACCCATTGGGGCAGGTCCAGATCCAGAGGACGCTCCACCAGTGCAGCGGCGGCCCCAGCGGCCGCGGCCTGGGCGACGAAGGCATGGGCGTCGAAACGCTCCCCTCGCAGCGCCACGAACAGGCCCCCGCTGCAATCGCCCCGGCTGTCGGTGACGACCCGGGAGAAGACGGCATCCGGCCCCGTCAGGTGCCCGCCGACCCGGCGCGCGGCCTCGCTTAGGGTCCACATCAGAGCCGGCCCCCTGTCCACTCGCGCAGGGCCTGCACCACTTGGGCACGGTCGCTGAAGCGGTCCTTGATTTCGCCGGTGTCCTGGATGCCGTCGTGGACCTTGCCGGCGATGAGCACGCTGTCGGTAGTCCCGGCCAGGGTCAGGGCAATACGGATGGCCAGCCCACGGCTATGCTCCACGCGGACCCGGTCGGGGTGGGTCATACCGGCCAGGATCTCGCCGGCGATGGCCGTGCCGTCCTCGTCGTGGTGATTGTCGTCGGTGATGATGACCACATCGCTGCCGGACTCCGCCGCCGCGCCCATCAGGGCGCGCGAGTAACGGTCATGGCCGCGGCCGCAGCCGAAGACGGTGATCACGCGCCCGCTGCCGTGGCGACGCAGATTGGCGATGACCTGTTGCAAGGTGCCCGGGGTGTGGGCATCGTCCACCGCCACCAGGGGCGCGTCTTCGCCGCCGAAGGACTCCATGCACCCGGGCACTGCCTGCATTCTGGACAGCGTGTGCAGGGCCGGGCGCAGGGTCAGGCCACGTGCCAGCAGCAGGGCCAGAACAGCCAGGAGATTGGCAGCATTGAAGGTGCCTAGGACCGAGACCTCTGCGTCTCCCTCCTCGCCCTCGGCATCGGCTGGCACGGAGGCCAGTACCCGCAGGTGCAGTCCGCGGCGACTGGGGATCAGACTGTGCAGTCCTACCCAGAGGTCGCAGCGCCGGCCTGTGGGTGCCTGCCTGGAGAGGCCATAGAGGGCCACTCGAACGTCGGGGCCCAGGTCGGCGACGATCTCGACGCTGGCGGGATCGTCGGCACTGAGCACAGCCCAGGTCAGCCCCGGGGTGCGTAACAGACGATGGATGGGCCCGGCGGCACCGGACGCAAGATCGAAGCAATTGCGGCGGTCGTGGCTCAAAAACGTGGTGAAGACGGCCTGGCGCAGGCGCACCGCCGCGATCTTGCCCGGATCCATGGAGGGAACCCCCAGGGCGATGGCCTGGGCCCCGTCGGCGCGTAACTCGGCCAGGGTCTCCTGGACGCGGACGGCATCCAGCACGGCGGCGGGCACCAGGTCGCCGGGGAAGCCGACTCCGACGTCGCCGACCAGGCCGCAGGGGAGCTGCCGCGACAGGGCCTGGGCGAGGAGGTGGCTGACACTGGTCTTGCCCTTGGCCCCAACGACGCCGATGACCTCGACGTGGGCGCTGGGCTCGCCGTAGAAGCGATCGGCCAGCATGCTGGCAAGGCCTGCGAGCCCCGGCACCGGAATGACCGGCAGTCCCAGGCGGGCGGAGGCCGCGGCCAGGGCGGGTAGGTCCCAGTCGCTGGTTGGCTCGGCGGCGATGGCCACGGCCCCGCGTTGACGGACCTGATCGGCGAAGGCCATGCCATGGGTCGCTGCACCTGGGCAGGCAAGGAACAGGGCCCCAGGGACCAGGCGGCGACTGTCCATGGCCAGGGCGCTGACGCGCAGATCCGCGTCCACCGCGGCAACCCCGGCGAAAAGGTCCGCGAGACGCCAGGCGTGGTTGGTACTGCGCAGGGCCATCATCGGGGTGCCTCCGCCGCCACGAGGGTCAGGGTGGGCGGCGGCTCGTCCGGCGGGACGTTGAAGATACGCATGGCCTCGGTCATCACCCGAGAGAAGACCGGTGCCGCCACGACGCCGCCGTAATAGCCCCCCACGCGGGGCTCGTCGATCATTACCACCATAACCATGCGCGGATTGCCGGCGGGGATCATGCCGGCGAAGACCGACTGGTACTTGCCGGCGGTATAGCCCCGGCGCCCGGAGGACTTCTTGGCCGTGCCGGTCTTGCCCCCCACGCGATAACCCGGCACGGCGGCGAGCTTAGCGGTGCCCTTGTCGGAGACAACGGTCTCCAACATGGCACGGACCTGGCGTGCGGTCTTTATTTTGAGGATCCGCTCCTCCGGCGGGGCCGTGTCGCGTTTAACCAGGGTGACCGGGCGCTTCACCCCGTCCGCGGCCAGCACGGCGTAAGCCTGGGCCAGCTGCATCGCCGTCACGTTGAAGCCGTAGCCGAAGGCCTGGGTGGCATGCTCGAAGGTAGACCAGCGCTTGTAATGACGCAGGCGTCCGGTACTCTCCCCAGGAAACTGAACCCCGGTGGGCTTGCCGATGCCGAGACGGTCGTAGAGGTTCCAGAGGGTCTCGCGCTCCATTCTCATCGCGATCTTGACTACGCCCACGTTGCTGGACTTGGTGATGATCCCTGTGGTCGTGAGTTGCCCGTAGGAATGCACGTCCTTCACCGTCTTACCACCGATCGCTAGGGTCCCGCCGCTAGTGTCGAAGGATGTGGTCGGGGTGACCCGGCCGATGTCCAGGGCAGCGGCCACCACCAGGGGCTTGGCGGTAGAGCCAGGCTCCATGACATCGGTCAGCGCGCGGTTGCGCCGGTTGTCGCCCTTTCCGCCCTGGAGGTCATTGGGGTTGAAGGAGGGCTGATTGACCATGGCCAGGACCTCGCCGGTAGCCACGTCCAGGATCACCGCAGACCCGGAGGCCGCCTTGTGCTGCTGAACGGCGCGCATCAGCTCTCGATAGGCGATGAACTGGAGCCCGTGATCGAGGCTGAGGGTCAGGTCCTGGCCATTGCGTGGTGCGCTGACCTGTTCGAGCTCCTCCATCGCCTCGGCACGACCGTTCTGCAGGACGCGCCGCTTGCCGGGGCGTGCCCGGATGCTGTCCTCGAATTGGCGCTCCAGGCCCTCCTGGCCCTGGTCCTCGATGTTGGTGAAGCCGAGGATATGCCCGAAGACTTCGCCGCCCGGATAGTAGCGGCGATACTCGGAATCGACCTCGACCCCAAGGGGTTCGATTTTGACGTCTGTCTTCTTCTGCGCCCGCGCTTTGGCATTGAGGCGCGCGGCCTCCTTGGCGTCTGCGATCATTTCCTTGACGGCAATGGTCAGGCTCGGCTCTACGCGCCGGGCCAGGTACATAAAGCCCTTGGTGCTGTTGGCCTCGACCCGCTCAGCGAGCCTCTTGGGGTCCAGCTCCAAGGCCTTGGCCAGTGGGGCCATGGCCTCCGGGTGGGTGCTCAACAGACGCGGATCGGCCCATACCGTCTTCATGGGGGTGCTGATCGCCAGGGGCTCGCCATTGCGATCCAGGATCATGCCGCGGCGTGCAGGGATCTCGAGTTCGCGCACGCAACGCAGGTCGCCCTGGGTGGTGAGGAATCCAGTCTCGATAACCTGGCGGTAGAAGACCGCTGCGGTGAGAATCGCGAAGATGCCGGTCAGCCCCGCCATAAGGGCACGGCGGCGCCAGAGGAAGTCTGACTGGGCCGGTGTATGCGACTCGGCGCGCCGTCGCCAACTGGTCTTGGTGCGGTTCATGGCCGGCCTCCGTCGAGGATGCGGATGTCGCCACGCGCAGGCAGGTGCATCTCGAGTTGGCGCCGGGCGCGGCGCTCGACCAGGGCGTTGGTCGTCAGGGCGGCCTGCTCCAGGCGCAGATTGTCCCACTCCACGTCCACCTCCTCACGCTGGGCACGGAGTCCCTGAAGATCGAGAAACAAGAGTCTGGTTAGATACTTGACATAGACGACCCCGATGGCGGAGGCCATCGAACCGGCGATCAGCAGGACAGACAGCCAGACCCCGGCCCTCCTCATGGCAAGCGCTCCGCTATCCGAAGGACGGCGCTGCGGGACCTGGGGTTTGCCTCCACCTCCGCCGGCGATGCATGGATCGCCTTGCCGATGGGACGCAGTCGCGGGTGGGACTCGGCTACGGTGACCGGGACCCCGAGGGGGAAGCACTCCCCGCGGGCCTGATCGCGGATGAAGCGCTTGACGATGCGATCCTCTAAGGAATGGAAGCTGATCACTGCCAGGCGCCCCCCGGCGGCGAGCAGGTCGCATACCTGGGCCAGGCAGGCGGTCAACTCCTCCAACTCCCGATTGATGTGGATGCGGATGGCCTGGAAGGTGCGGGTAGCGGGGTGCTTTCCGGGCTCGCGGGTCGGGACCGCCTCCTCGCACAATGCCGCCAGGGCCCGGGTGGTGCGGATGGGGCTCTGGATGCGGGCCTGGACGATGGCGCGGGCGATGCGCCCGGCGAAGCGCTCTTCGCCCAAGGTCCGCAAGACGGCGACGATCTCCACCTCGTCGGCACGGGCCAACCACTGGGCGGCGGATTCGCCACTGTCGGGGTCCATGCGCATGTCCAAGGGGCCGTCGGCGGAGAAACTGAAGCCGCGGCTGGGGTCATCGAGTTGCGGGGAGGAAACGCCAATGTCGAGCAGGATGCCATCCAAGCGCCCGCTCAGGCCATAACGCCCGGCTACAGCCCCAATCGCGCCAAAATGCCCCCGCTCCATAACAAAGCGCGGGTCTTGGCGGGACAGGTCTTGCCCTGCCGCCATGGCTTGCGGGTCGCGGTCGAGCCCCAGCAACCGGCCGGCGAGACCCAGACGCGCCAGGATGGCGCGGCTGTGGCCGCCACGACCGAAGGTGCCGTCGAAATAACGGCCGTCGGGGCGGAGCACTAAGGCCTCCACGCATTCCTCCAAGAGTACGGGTCGATGTTGTTCATTGGGCATCGGGTCGGTCATCGGGGTCAGATGCTGAGGTTCCCGATGCCGGCCTCGTGCTCCAGCCCCTTGAGGCCATCGTCACTCAGCCATTCCTCAGTCTTGCGGTCCCAGGTATCTTCATCCCAGATCTCGAGCTTCTTGCCCTGACCGACCACGGCCACCCGCTTGTCGATTCCGGCGATCTTGATGTGCTTGGCCGGGAGCAGGATGCGGCCTTGGCCGTCCATCTCGCACTCGGTGGCATAGCCGATCAGCAGGCGCTGAATACTGCGGGTGTTGTCGTTGAACGACGGCAGGGCGGCGAGTTTCTGCTCGATCTCGACCCAGACGGGCTCCGGGTAGACCAGCAAGCAGTGGGCGTGATCAACCGTGAGGATCAGGCGGGAGGCGCACGACAGCGCGAGCTCTTCCCGATACCGGGCTGGTATCGCGAGGCGCCCCTTGGCATCCAGATTGAGTACCGACACCCCCCGAAACACAGCTGCCCTCCCCGACGCCTCAATTCCCCCCAAATCCCCACAATCCACCACCTACGTTGCATGTTAGGCAACAACTAACCCGTCGTCAAGGCAGATACCCAGCTATTTTTCTTGTCGGTCAGTGAGTTAAGGAACACAATGTAACAAATATACGACAGCCACTGAATCCCTCCACAATTCAGACCAATGGAGTGGAAATCTTGTGTATGGCCTGAGCTGGAACGGCCTAGGCGGCAGGGTGTCGGGGGGTGGATAGGGGCATCAACGGCCCGCGTTGCCCTGGGGGCACCAGGTGCAACGGGAGGAAGGTGGGGAGTCGGCCGATAAGCCGGGTTTTGTCGTGGACAGCCATTCATCTAGGGCGCACGTCGCCGTGCGCCTCGAGCGACCTACCCGGGGACCCGCGCGGGCCGCGCGGTGCGATCCGAAGACCGCGTGCCCCCCTATTTGGTCTTGCCCCGGGTGGGGTTTACCCTGCCATCGGTGTTACCACCGATGCGGTGCGCTCTTACCGCACCATTTCAACCTTACCGCCCCGCCTTTCGACGGGGGTTGGCGGTATATTTTCTGTGGCACTTTCCGTGGGCTCGCGCCCCCCAGGCGTTACCTGGCACCCTGCCCTGCGGAGCCCGGACTTTCCTCCCCCGCGGGCTCACATCCGCGGCGGCGACTGTCTGGCCGACTCCCCGTGGCAGTCTATCCCTCGCATGACCTGCGGCCAAGGTCAGAGCGAGCGGCTTGGCTTGCGGTTGGCGCACCTTATCCTGCACTCGGCGCAGGGCGCTGAGGGTACTTTGGCGCCTGATCCGTTTCGCCCAGGCGCCACTTGCCTTGGATCAGAGCAGCACCCGCCGAATGTCTCCCAGGAGTTCGCCCAGCAGGCTGGTGAAGCGGGCACCCTCAGCCCCGTCCACGACTCGGTGGTCGTAGGACAGGGACAGGGGCAGCATGAGGCGCGGGGCAAAGACGGTACCGTCCCAGACCGGCTTCATGGCCGCCCGGGAGACGCCGAGGATGGCGACCTCGGGGGCGTTCACGATGGGGGTGAAGGCGGTCCCGCCGATGCCACCCAGGCTCGAGATGGAGAAGCAGCCGCCCTGCATGTCCCCCGGCAGGAGCTTCCCAGCGCGGGCCTTGTCGCTCAGGGCCCCGAGTTCCCGGGCGAGCTGGTACACGCCCTTCTGATCCACGTCGCGCACGACCGGAACCACCAAACCGTTGGGGGTGTCCACGGCCACGCCGATGTGGGTGTACTGCTTCAGCACCAGCCCCTCGCCGTCCGGGGTCAAGGAGGCCTTGAGGCTGGGCATGGCCACCAGTGCGTGGGCGACTGCCTTGAGCAGCAGGGGTAGGAATGTGAGTTTGACCCCGGCTGCCGCAGCGGCATCCTTCTGGGCCTTGCGGAAGCCGTCCAGCTCGGTGATGTCGGCCTCATCGAACTGGGTGACGTGGGGGATGCCGATCCAGCACCTGTGCAGGTGGGCGCCGCTCAGGCGCTTGATGCGCGACAGCGGGACCGTCTCCACGGGGCCGAATCTGGCGAAGTCCACCGCTGGTGCGGCCGGGAGCTGCAATTGGGTCCCGGGCGTGGCGCCCCCCCCTTGGGTGAGGGCCTGCTTGACGAACCCCTGGACGTCCTCCTTGAGGATGCGGCCCTTGGGTCCGCTGCCCTTGACCCGCTGGAGGTCCAGGCCCAGCTCCCGAGCGAAGCGGCGCACCGCCGGGCTGGCGTGGGGGGTACGGCCGGTAGCGATGGCGGCCATGTCCGCAGGGCGCGGGACTATCGGGGCTCGGGCGCGCTCCTTCTCCCCCGGCTGGCGCCCGCCCGACTTCGGGGGCGTCGCCACAGGGGCCAGGGCAGGCGCCGCCTCTGCATCCTCAGCGGCGGTGCCGGGGACCTCCCCGGTGCCAATGTCGCTATCCGGG
Source organism: uncultured Gammaproteobacteria bacterium (assembly GCA_963802205.1). GTDB lineage: Bacteria > Pseudomonadota > Gammaproteobacteria > Chromatiales > Chromatiaceae > DYRB01. The sequence continues at coordinate 91,885 of CAWDHW010000033.1, forward strand.
ATCAGGGTGAAGAGGAGGTCGCCTCGATTGACCTTATCGCCAGACTTTACGGCAATCTCCTTCACCACCCCAGCCCGGGGGACTGGGATCTCCATGGTCGCCTTGTCGCTCTCCAGGGTCAGGACGGACTGCTCCGCCTCGACGTGGTCCCCCGGGGAGATCAGGACCTCGATCACCGGGATGTCGTGAAAGTCGCCCACGTCCGGGAGCGCAATAGCGACGGCCTCGGTGCCCCTGGATACGGGCGCCTGTGCGACAGGCGCCGGGGCCGATGCCCGAGCCGATGCCGGCGCTGGCGCCTCGGGTTCCGGTGCCCTGGGCGGAACCGGCACCGGGGCCGCCCCGGCGTCGCCGACCTCGAGGGTCAGGATCGGGTCCCCGGCGGCGATCCTGTCGCCGATGCGGACCTTGATGTCCCGCACCACACCGGCCTTGGATGCCGGGATCTCCATGGTCGCCTTGTCGCTCTCCAGGGTCAGCAGGGACTGCTCGGCCTCGATGCGGTCGCCGGGTTTCACCAGGATCTCGATGACCTCGACCCCGGCGAAGTCCCCGATGTCGGGGACCAGGATGTCTTCTAAGGTTGCCACGTTGCGTCCTCCTAAGCCCTGTCGCCGCCGGTCATACCGTCACCGGATTGGGCTTGTCCGGGTCGATGCGGTACTTGGCGATCGCTTGCGTCACCTGGGTGGCGGGGATCGCTCCGTCGTCGGCCAGTGCCTTGAGGGCGGCTAGGGCGATGTAGTAGCGGTTGACCTCGAAGAACTTGCGCAACTGGCTGCGCATGTCGCTGCGGCCGAAGCCGTCGGTCCCCAGCACTGTGTAGCGGCGCTGGATGTAGGGCCGGATCTGGTCGGCGTAGGTGCGCATGTAGTCTGTGGCCGCAACGACCGGGCCGCGGGTCTCGCCGAGGCTGGTCGCCACATAGCTCTGGCGCGGCTCCGCCTCCGGGTGGAGCAGGTTCCAGCGCTCGCAGTCGATGCCTTCGCGCCTCAGTTCGTTGAAGCTGGTGACGCTCCAGACGTCCGTGGAGACGCCGAAATCGCGGGCGAGCAGATCCGCCGCAGCGAGTGCCTCACGCAGGATGGCCCCGCCGCCGAGGAGCTGGACCCGAGGGGCCTGGTTCCCCGCGCCCTCCCCAGCCTCCACGGTCTGAACCCGATGCATCCCCTTGAGGATGCCCTCCGCGGAACCCTCGGGCATGGCCGGCTGGAGGTAGTTTTCGTTCATCGCCGTGATGTAGTAGAAGCAGGACTCCTGCTCCTGGACCATGCGGCGCATGCCGTCTTGGACGATGACCGCCAGTTCGTAGGCGTAGGCGGGGTCGTAGGCGACGCAGTTGGGGATGGTGGATGCCTGAATCAGGCTGTGCCCATCCTGGTGCTGGAGCCCCTCGCCGGCCAATGTGGTGCGCCCGGCGGTGCCGCCGATGAGGAAGCCCCTGGCGCGCAGGTCGCCGGCCGCCCAGGCGAGGTCGCCGATGCGCTGGAACCCGAACATCGAGTAGTAGATGTAGAAAGGGATCATGGCCTGGCCATGATTGGCGTAGGCGGTCGCCGCAGCGATCCAGGACGACATGGCCCCGGCCTCGTTGATGCCCTCCTGCAGGATCTGGCCCTTCTTGTCCTCGCGGTAATACATCACCTGATCCGCGTCCACGGGCTCGTAAAGCTGACCGACGGAGGAGTAGATGCCGAGCTGGCGGAACATCCCCTCCATGCCGAAGGTGCGGGCCTCGTCCGGGATGATGGGCACCACGAAACGCCCGATCTCTTTGTCACGCAGGATGATGGTCAGCAACCGCACCAAGGCCATGGTCGTGGACATCTCACGGTCGCCGCTGCTTTCGAGCAAGGGCGCGAAGGCATCCAGGTCAGGAACCTTCAGCGGCTTTGCGTCCACGCGGCGGGCGGGCAGAGGTCCGCCCAGGGCCTCGCGGCGCTCGTGCAAGTACTGCATTTCCGGGCTGTCCGGCGTCGGCTTATAGAAGGGTGCGGCTGCGATCTGGTCGTCGGAGATCGGGATGTTGAACCTGTCGCGGAAGGCCTTCAGGGCCGTCTCGCCCATCTTCTTCTGGGAGTGGGTGATGTTCATCCCCTCACCGGCGTTGCCCATGCCGTAGCCCTTGACCGTCTTGGCCAGGATCACCGTCGGCTGGCCCTTGTGACGCATAGCGGCCGCATAGGCCGCGTAGACCTTGATGGGATCGTGGCCGCCGCGGTTGAGGCGCCAGATGTCGTCGTCGGTCATGTCAGCGACCAGGGCAGCCAGCTCCGGGTACTTGCCGAAGAAGTGCTCCCGGGTATAGGCCCCACCCTTGGCCTTGTAGGATTGGTAGTCGCCATCGACGCACTCCTCCATGCGCTTGAGCAGGAAGCCCTGCTTGTCACGGGCGAAGAGCGGGTCCCAGTAGCTCCCCCAGACAACCTTGAGGACGTTCCAGCCGGCCCCGCGGAAGACCGCCTCCAGCTCTTGGATGATCTTGCCGTTGCCCCGCACCGGACCGTCCAGGCGCTGGAGGTTGCAGTTGACCACGAAGATCAGGTTGTCCAGGCGCTCCCGGGCCGCAAGCGAGATGGCTCCCAGGGACTCGGGCTCGTCCATTTCCCCGTCGCCGCAGAAGGCCCAGACCTTGCGCCCTTGCGTATTGACGATCTCCCGATCGGTCAGGTAGCGCATGAAGCGGGCCTGGTAGATGGCCATGATGGGCCCGAGACCCATGGACACCGTCGGGAACTGCCAGAAGTTGGGCATCAGCCAGGGGTGCGGATAGGAGGAGAGACCGTTGCCATCTACCTCCTGGCGGAAGTTGTAGAGCTGGTCCTCGCTGATGCGCCCCTCCAGGAAGGCACGGGCATAGATCCCCGGCGCCGAATGGCCCTGGATGAAGATCATGTCGCCGCCGAAGTCGGCGTTACGGGCGCGGAAGAAGTGGTTGAAACCGATGTCGTAGAGGGTCGCGGAGGAGGCAAAGGAGGAGATGTGCCCGCCCAGTTCCGTGGACAGGCGGTTGGCCTGCACCACCATGGCCATGGCATTCCAGCGCACGAATGAGCGGATCCGCTGCTCAATGGCGCGGTTGCCGGGGAAGCGCTCCTGCTTGGTCACCGGCAAGGTGTTGAGGTAGGCCGTGTTGGCGCTGAATGGGAGGTAGGCGCCGCTGCGCCTGGCCTTGTCGATGAGACGTTCCAGCAGGAAGTGGGCGCGCTCCACCCCCTCGTTTTCGAGCACGGCCTCCAGGGAGTCGATCCACTCCTGGGTCTCTTGGGGATCGATGTCTGGCTTGTTCGTCATGGGGGTTCCTGCAGGATTGGATCTGGCGCCGTCGGTCCGAGACCGGTGCGCAAACGCTGGCGATTGTACCAAAGGGCCATTTCACAATATTTAGAATTTCTTTGGTCAATCCTTCGGGACGATGGGGCAGTCCCTCTACACCTGCTTGCCCGCAAGGGTTAAGCCCTGAAAATACGCATCGCCTCCCTGGTTCGCGGGGCCAGGTACGACCCCCAGCCGCCGATCCAGGCTTACGCACGGGCTTTGCAGACGCCAATCGGTTGCTCCACGCCTCCCGCATCAGCCCCTGCCGCATGCCCCCCGCCCGCCCCACACAGGCGGTGGTGGGCGACCCCGTCCGGGGAGGTTCCGGCTGGATGGACCTGCACCAGGCACGAGGTGCCGGCGCACCGTGAGGAAAGCTCGCAGTTACGGGCCGCGGCTTGCGCCTGGCGTAAGACCGCCGACGGCCGGAACTCCCCAAACCAGACCATACCGGGCAGCATCACCTGAAGTGCCTTCATCCGCTGCCATTCCCGCCAGCCCCAGACCAGATCCGGGACGCTTGCGACGGCCGCTGGGGTGGCCCTCAACCCGGGCGGACTCTGGCCTATAATGCCGGCCTCTGTTCTCCGCCACACAGCTGCAACCCGAGACCAACCCGATCATGGACCAGGAGCTTCGCGACACCCGCTCCGCGGCCATTCTGCGGACGACCATCGTCAGTGCCGTCATCAATGTCGCATTGTCCGCAGTCAAGATCTTTGCCGGGGTCGTGGGCCAATCTCAGGCCCTTATCGCCGACGGCATCCACTCCCTCTCCGACCTGCTGTCCGACCTTTTGGTCTGGTATGCCGGGCGCCACTCGACCCAGGCCCCGGACGGCGATCACCCCTATGGCCACGCGCGCTACGAGGCCGTCGCCACCCTGGTCCTGGGGGGGCTGCTTGCCCTGGTGGCCATCGGGATCGGTTGGGACGCCGGGCTACGCCTGTTCTCCCCCGGAGAACTGCTTGCCCCCGAGTCCATCACGCTCTACGCCGCCCTGGCCTCCATCCTGATCAAGGAGTGGCTCTATTGGTACACGCTTGCCTATGCGAAGCGGGTCCAGTCACAGATGCTCAGGGCCAACGCCTGGCACCACCGCAGCGACGCCATCTCATCGGTAGTGGTGCTGGTGGGCGTGGCCGGAACCATGGCCGGACTGCCCTATTTGGATGCCATCGCTGCCATACTGGTAGCGGTCATGATCGCGCACATCGCCTGGGAACTGGGTGCCGAGGCCTTCCGTGAACTGGTGGACACCGGGCTCGATGCCAAGCGGCTGGCGGAGGTGCGCCAGACCATCCTGTCCGTAGGCGGGGTCCGGGACGTCCACATGCTGCGCACCCGCCGCCTGGGCGGCCTGGCGTCCGCCGACGTCCACATCCTGGTGGACCCCCGGGTCAGCGTGTCCGAAGGCCACCTGATCAGCGTCCTGGTGGAACGACGCCTGAAGCAGCAGATCGATGAGCTCACGGATGTGACCGTGCACATCGACCCTGAGGACGACGAGCGGTTCGCTCCGCCTTACGATCTGCCCCTGCGCGCCGAGGCCATGCTGCGCCTGAGCCGTCTTTGGGACGGCGTCCCCGAGGCAGGGGAGCGCCTGCACACGGTCCTGCACTACCTCAACGGCCACATCGACGTGGAGGTTTTCCTGCCCCTGGGGCTCTGCGGCGGTGACGCAGAACATGCGCGGCACCTGCGCGACCGACTCCAGGCGGCGGTACAGGCGGATGCCGCCTTCAACCGCGTCATGGTCTTCTTCGGCTGATACGTCCCAATTTGGTGCGATATGGCATTTGAACGCTCTATCGTGGTGCGCTGATTGCGACCCTCCGAGCCGGCAATCCCCCGTTGGAGCATCGCTGTTATCGCAGCCCATCGCGGTTCGGGGGCTAACCCATCAGCGCCGGGGATGCGTAGCAGCCTCCAGGTGCCTTGTGGTACGGTATTTGCTAAATTTCGCCGAGCGCCCTCACTAAATTAAAGAGATGATGGGCCCTTCCCACCGATCCTGTTCTCGACCCACACGGTCCATTGTCAAACGCTGGAGATTTTTATGAGCGCCAAAGACGTAATCAAGCTGTTGAAGGATAAGGAAGTAAAGTTCGTGGACCTGCGCTTCACGGACACCCGCGGCAAGGAGCAGCATGTCTCCCTGCCCGCCAAGCTGATTGATGACGAATTCTTCCGCGACGGCAAGATGTTCGACGGCTCCTCCATCTCCGGCTGGAAGGGCATCGAGGCATCGGACATGGTCCTGATGCCCGAGCCCGACACGGCGATGATGGACCCCTTCACCGACGAGAACACCCTGATCATCCGCTGCGACATCCTCGAACCCGCCACCATGCAGGGTTATGAGCGCGATCCCCGCTCCGTGGCCAAGCGCGCCGAGGCCTATCTCAAGTCGACCGGCATCGCCGACAAGGCCTTCTTCGGCCCCGAGCCCGAGTTCTTCATCCTCGACGACGTACGCTGGGGCACCAGCATCAGCGGATCCTTCTACAAGCTGGACTCCGATGAGGCCGGCTGGAACTCCGAGCGCGTCTATGAGGACGGCAACATCGGCCATCGCCCCACGGTCAAGGGCGGCTACTTCCCGGTCCCGCCGGTCGATTCCCTGAACGATCTGCGTGCGGCCATGTGCCTGGCCATGGAGGAGATGGGCGTTGAGGTCGAGGTGCATCACCACGAGGTCGCCACCGCCGGCCAGTGCGAGATCGGCACCAAGTTCGACACCCTGGTCAAGCGCGCCGACCAGACCCAGAACATGAAGTACTGCATCTGGAACGTCGCCCACGCCTACGGCAAGACCGCGACCTTCATGCCCAAGCCCCTGGTCGGCGATAACGGCAGCGGCATGCACGTCCACCAGTCGCTCTCCAAGGACGGCGTCAACCTGTTCGCCGGCGACAAGTATGCGGGCCTCTCCGAGCTCGCCCTTTACTACATCGGCGGCATCATCAAGCACGCCCGTGCCCTGAATGCCATCACCAACCCGGCAACCAACTCTTACAAGCGTCTGGTACCCGGCTTCGAGGCCCCGGTCATGCTGGCCTACTCCGCAAACAACCGCTCCGCGTCCATCCGCATCCCGCACACTCCCAGCCCCAAGGGACGCCGCATCGAGGTCCGCTTCCCGGACCCCTGCGCCAACTCCTACCTGGCCTTCTCCGCCATGATGCTAGCCGGCCTTGACGGCATCCAGAACAAGATCCACCCCGGCGATGCCATGGACAAGGACCTGTACGACCTGGAGCCGGAAGAGGCCAAGGCCATCCCCACCGTGTGCCATTCCCTGGACATGGCCCTGGACGCCCTGGACGCCGACCGTGACTTCCTGCTGGTCGGCGGTGTCTTCACCAACGACCTGATCGACGGCTACATCAAGCTCAAGATGGAAGAGGTCACTCGCCTGCGCATGACGACCCACCCGATCGAATTCGACATGTACTACAGCCTCTGATCCGTCCCTGGTCCTCGCCCCGGCGGCGAGGGCTCGGATACGGCTTGGCCGCGCCCCGCAAGGGGCGTTTTGCTGTCTGCGCCGCGGTGCCTGGTTTCTATCGCCGATCATAAAAATTTCACGCTCCTCGTCCTGGTCCCGGGCTCGCCTTGAGCCAGGTCTATAAGTGGACTGACGCCCGAGGCGAGCGCCAGTTCTCCGACCACCGCGCCCCGGGCGCCGACGCCTTTGACATCGCCACCAAGACGACCGCGCCGCCAGAGAGGGAGAAGGCCCGGATCCTGGATGTCCTCGACAAAATCGTCACCACTTTGCCGGGGATCGCCGTTCAACTGCGCAAGCCGCCCCCACCCGAATACCGGCAGAAGCCCTGGCTCGTCCCCTGCGGCCTTGTGCGGGCAGTACCTGTCACCATCTGGGTACCCTACCGCGGGACGCGGCAGGCCCACGTGAGATGTTCCCGCCGTTTTCGCCAGACACCTGGAGCAGGCATGGGAGCCACCATGCATGGCGCACCATGGCGGTGCATGACTGCACCCCAGCAGACTCCCCACCGCACCGTCACCGGCCCCGCAGCCCCGCCAGCCTGGGTGCTGTGATACTCCCCGGCGTGAAATCGTCGCTTCGCACTC
>CAWDHW010000034.1:0-58143 GCA_963802205.1 uncultured Gammaproteobacteria bacterium
TCGTCTTGCTCCTTGCTGCGGCGCCGGCCCCGCCGCGAGTTGTACTTCTATTTGGTTCATCAGCGGGGACTGATGGAGGTGGGGAAGCGGCCACGCCACTGGACCGGGTCGCGGAGACCCAGCGCAACGACGCGCTATCCGCGGGGGCGACGATACGGGCAAGGGGACGGCGAGCGCAACAAGAACCGCCGGCGACGATGCAGAGGTTGTTGACGCGTCCCGCAGGGCAGGGTTGGACGGGGCTGGAGCTTAGGCCGGGGGTGCCCAACAAACGGCAGGCTCCATCCCGGCGGGACCGCGAGCCGGGCAAACGTCCAAGGGCCCCCGCCCTCACCCACACGGCCGAAATTTGGCTACACAGTGGCTACACGGACTGACCAAACGAAAAAGGGCTTGCGGTTTATCACCGTAAGCCCTTGTTTTTACTGGTAGCGGGGGCAGGATTTGAACCTACGACCTTCGGGTTATGAGCCCGACGAGCTGCCTGACTGCTCCACCCCGCAATTGAGCCGCGAACTATACAGATCTGTCCGGGGGAGCGCAAGCCAAATTTCTCAGGCACCCACCGATGGTGTGCCGCGCACCCCACCAAGCTCCGCTACCAGGAGATCCGCGACCCGGAAGGCGTTGGCGTAGATGGTCCAGGTGTAGGGGACGCTGCCGCCGGTGGGCATGAAACTGCCGTCGGTGACGTAGAGATTATCGACCCCGTGGGCCCGACAGCCCGGGTCCAGGACGCTGGTTGGCCGGGTCTGTGCCGAAGCGGCAGCCCCCCGCCACCAGGTTCTGGGGTGGGGTCGAGCTGACATCCCAGGTGACGTTGACCGCCCCCATCCGCTCCAGGACGGCTGCCGCCTTGGGGGCGACGTAGCGCCCTATGGCGAGATCCCGCGGGTGATAACCGAGGCGGACCCGGGCCACCGGCAGGCCCCACTTGTCCTTCTCGCTCGGATCGAGGCCGACGCGGCAATCGTCCACCGGGGTCCAGTCGTTGAAGACCTCGAACCGCAGGTGCTGGCCTTCGCCGAAGTAGGCCTTGATGCGGTCCTTGAGCGGCTTGCCCCACACCAGGTTGCCGTCCTCGTCGCGCTTCTGGGCGTCGGCGCGTGCGATGCCGTTGGCGTGGCGGAACAGAAACTCGACCGTCCCGCCCTTGGTCAGGGCCCCGGCGTCCGGGTCCCGGTAGAGGTACCAGTCTTGCAAAGCGCGGTTGATGAAGAGGCCGCGTGCCGAAAGGGCCAGGACCTCCGCGGGGTCGAGCCCGGCGTAGCGTAGCGTCCCGCCCCCTACCCCGCCGGAGGAGAACAACAGGTTGCGCCCGACCTGCCCGGAGCCGTTGCGCGAGCCCTGCCGGGTGCCTGGGGCCTGGGGATAGCAGTAGCAGGCGGGCAGACTCGATGGGCTGGCAGGCGACGACGTAGGCTCGGGCGTCCAGGCGGCGGCGCTCACCGCCGCCGGTGAGGTACTCCACGGCCTCGACCCGGCCCTGCTGGTCGCTCACCAGGCGGGTGACCATGGACCTCGGACGGACGTCGCAGCGCCCGGTACGCACCGCCTGGTCGAGCAGGGCGGCCCTGGCGCTGCCCTTGGCCCCGGTACTGCACCCATAACTGCCGCAGTAGTTGCTGTAGGCGCAGCCGTCGCGCCCCATGGCCGAATAGGGCAGGATGGCGCGGGCGACCGGCAGGGACTGGTAGCCCAGTTCCCGGCAGGCACGGTCGATGCGCGCCGCCACCGGATGCTCCACCGTCGGCGGATAAGGGAAGTCGGGGCTGGACCTGGGTTCCAGGTGGGGGTGGGCGACCACACGGCCTGAGACACCGACCCGCCGCTCGACGCGGTCATAGTAGGGTTCGAGATCGGCATAGGAGATCGGCCAATCGACGACATTGCCACCGTCCACCGGTCCCAGCTCGGAGCGGAGCCGAAAATCCACCGGCTTCATGCGGTGAAAAAAGCCACTCATGAGGTTGGTTGCGCCGCCGACCATGTTGCCGTTCCAGAAGTCCCAACCGGAGCTTAGGGTCGATTCCCCCTCCCAGGCCCCGTCGTCGCCCCGCTGCTCCAGGACATGGCGCTCGTCACGGAGGTTTGGCGTATAGGTGGCGCGGCGCACCGCGGCAATCTCATCCTTGCAGAAGTCGGCTTCCTTGAGCCAGGGGCCCTTCTCCAGGACCACCACCGAGTAGCCGGCCTCCGTCAGGGTGAGGGCGACCGGCCCGCCGCCAGCCCCGCTGCCGATCACGCAGACATCGAAGTCCTTGCTCATGACTTGCCGAGCGTCCCGTAGAGGGTTGCCGGGGTCGGACGGGGTCGGCCCGGGTCATGGTCGAGCCAGACCCAGCCGATGCCGCCGGGGTTACCGCCGTAGAGGGGGTCGCCCAGCAGGGCCTCCAGGGTGTAAGCAACGAGCGTGGATAACCAGTTGTCCCCCGCCACGGTATCACTGATGCGCCTCAGCAGGTCCTCTCGGGGACCGGGCCCGACCTCGGCGAAGGGGTATCCGGCGACTTCCCGGGCCAGGTCGTCCAGCCACCCGATCCCCCGGAGCACGAAGGCGCGGGTATCGGGGTCCAACTCGGGGTCCGCGAGGACTGCGTCCAGGTAGGCCGTGGCCTGGATGTCCTGGCTGCCGGGGGCGCCGGGCTCGGAGGGAAGCAGGTGATCCTGGACCAACATCAGGGTGCGCCATTGGTCGGCGGTCAGGACCCGACCCGTCATGCCAACCGGGACCGACGACAGAACCGCGGGCGGAACCCCGGCGGTCAGGGCGGCCAGGGAAGTCCGACAGAGGAAATCGCGGCGGTTCATGACAGGGGCCCGGCGGGTGCGACGTGGGGGCATTGAAACCCAAAGTGCCCCCGGGGGCAAAGCCGCCTGGGTGCCACAATCGCGTTATGGCGGAAGGATGGACAGGGCCGCCGGGATTCCGCAAGATTGTCGGGCAGGTCGCGCCCAGGTCCAGCCCGGGCCTTGCTCCGAACAACAACCACAGGAGTCGCCCATGTCCCCCAGATTCAGCCGCACCGGCGCCCACGCGACCGCCCTCGCGCTCATGCTGATCCCGGTCCTGGCCCTGGCCTGGACGCCCTATGGTGGCGGGCCGAATCAGGGCTATCCAGGCGGCCCCGATCAGGGGGCCCCGATGGACCCGGCCGGGGCACCATTCGGCTATGGCGGCGACCTCGGGCCAGGCTTCGGCGACGACTTCTGCCCCGACTTCGACCGGTTCTTTGGCAGGCCCTTCCGCGGTCGCACGAGCGAGGGCCGCAACTGGACCCCGCCCTTTGCCCCCCCGGCGGCCGGGCCCGAGTCCTACCAACGCGGCTTCGGTCATCGGGGCTCTATGGGCCAGTCCGGTGGCCTGCGCATCGATCGCCGCGCGACCGACGACGCCTACCTGCTGGATATTCAGATCTCCGGGATCAAGCCCACGGAGGTCGAGGTCCGCGTGCAAGGGCCCTGGGTCCTGGTCTCACGCAACAGTTCCGCCCAGTCCAACGAGGAAGAGACCATGAGCGATGGGCGCGGCTACCGCCGGAGCTTCAGCTATTCCAGCGGATCCATGAGCCGGCGCTTCAAACTACCGCCGGATGCCGACGGGGCAGCCCTGCAACGCCAGGACGCCGACGATGCCGTCCACATCAGCATCCCGCGGACCAGGTCGGCCGACCCTCGATAACCCGTCGTAACACCCCGGACCCACCAGGAGCCCCCAGTGGCCACACACCCCAAAGCCCCCTTCACCTCCGCCCAGGACGCCGAAGACGCCTTCTACGACGCCCTCGACGAGCGCAATGCCGAGCATATGGCGGCGGTCTGGGGGGAGGGTCCGGACATTGCCTGTCTACTGCCTATGCATTCGCTGCTCTTTGGTGAGGATGTGCGCGGGCTCTGGACGCCCCTGTTCGCCGCTGGGGCCATCGACCTTCAGGTTCGCCACCTGCGATGGGTCGATCTGGGCGACCTCGCCATCCACTATGTCCAGGAGTGGGTGAACCCGCCGGCCGGGCAGCGCGCCCCTCCGCCGGTCTATGCCACCAATGTCTTTCGCCGTGACACGGCCGGGTGGCACCTGGTCGCGCACCAAAACTCCCCTACCCCGCCGCCGCCAGGGTCCATGGGTGGGCCAGGTCCTGCGAACTGAGTGGCAAGACGCCGACCCCTGGAAGATTGAAACCTTGAGGGTCCGCCTGCACACCCTGGGTTGCCGCCTCAACGAGGCGGAGGTCGAGGCATGGGCACAGACCCTGATGGCACAGGGCCATCGCCTGTGCAGGCCCGAGGAAAGCGCCGATCTGGTCCTGGTCAACACCTGCGCCGTGACCGCCGAGGCCCTGCGCAAGTCCGGGCAGCTCCTGCGCCGCAGCCGCCGGGAGGACCCCGACGCACGTCTGGTAGTCAGCGGCTGCGCTGTCTCCCTGCCGGGACCGCCCTCCAGCCTCGCCGCGGCGGTGGATCTGGTGGTTCCCAACACCCACAAGGATCGGTTGGTAGCGATCGCTGCCGACCGCCTGGGGTTCGGGCCTGGGACCTGTGGCGGTCCAGGGACCGGACCCTGGGCACGGTGGCGAGGTCCTGTTCGCCCGTTCCCGTCAGCGCGCCTTCGTCAAGGTCCAGGATGGCTGCCGGCACCGCTGCGCCTACTGCGTGATCACCCTTGCCCGGGGCGAGGAGCGCAGCCGTTCCATCACGGAGTTGGTGGCCCAGGTCCAGGGGCTCGCCGCCGCCGGGGTGGACGAGGTGGTCCTGACAGGGGTCCACCTCGGCGGCTATGAATCCAGCCCAGCCGGACAGGACCTGATAGACCTGATCCGCGCCCTGCTCGATCAGACCGGGGTGCGCCGCCTGCGCCTGGGGTCCCTGGAGCCCTGGGACATAGCCCCCGGCTTCTGGGCGCTCTTCGCCAACGCCCGCCTGATGCCCCACCTGCACCTGCCGATCCAGAGCGGCAGTCGCCCCGTGCTGCGGCGTATGGCCAGACGCGGGGGCCCGAGGCAATTTCTCGACCTGGTCGCCGCCGCCCGGCGGGCTGTGCCGGACATCAACCTGACCACCGACATCATTGCCGGCTTCCCCGGGGAGACGGAGGAGGAATGGGGCGAGACCCTGGCCCTGGTGCGGGAGGCCGGATTCGGCGACATCCACGCCTTCCCCTACTCTCCGCGGCCCGGGACCCGCGCCGCCGGGCTGCCGGGGCAGGTCCCGGCGGCAATCCGCCAGGCCCGCACCCGGGAGGTGCGCGATCTGGCCTGGGAACTCCGCCGCACGGCCTTGGGACGCCTGGTGGGCACGCGGGTCGAGGTGCTGGTGGAGGGGCGCGATGACCTGGGCGGACCCCTGGACGGGCGCCTGGGTTATACCCCAGGCTACCTACCCGTGCGCCTCTGGGGGATCGCTGACCGGGGTGGCTATGGGCGCATCCGGCAGGTACTCCTCACTGGATTGGACCTGGAGGGCCAGGCGTTGATCGGGCAATGCGGTCCCGACCAAAGCTGACCGCGCTCCCTGCACGCGCCGACACCTGCCCTGCCAGGGTCGGTTTTCCTTTTCCCCTCGCCGGACTTATCCTCAGCCACCTGTCAGACCAAGCGGGGGCGACTATGGCGGTTGTGCTGGCGTTGCAGGAACGGGTGGCAGAACTGCGGCGCACCTGGGAGGCTACCCTGCTGGATGCGAACCTGGCCCACCCCGACGGCGAGGGATTCCCCGCCCAAATGGACCGGGTGTGGGAGGCCAGCGACTATGTGGCCCAGGCATGTATCCGACACCCGGCACTCCTGCCCGGGCTCGTCGCATCGGGGCGCCTGGCGCGCCCCAGCGCAGAGGGTGAGATCGCCGGCCTGCTCGACCAGTGCCTGGCGGGAGTGTCCGACGAGCCCGCCCTGGCGGCGGCACTGCGCCGTTTCCGCCGCCTGGAGATGGTGCGGATCATCTGGCGCGATCTGGCGGGCGAGGCCGCCCTGGCGGAGACCCTGGAGGACCTCAGTGCCCTGGCGGATGCGTGCATTTGCGCCGCCCTGGACCGGCTTCAGGCCTGGACCAGGGCGGAGTTGGGTACGCCCCTGGACGCCGAGGGTCAACCACAGGCGATGGTGGTCCTGGGAATGGGAAAGCTTGGGGCCCGCGAGCTCAACCTCTCCTCCGACATCGACCTGATCTTCGCCTATGCCCACAACGGGCCGGTGGAAGGGGGTCCGAGGTCGCTGACCGCCGAACAGTTCTTCATCCGCCTCGGCCAGCGCCTGGTCCAGGTCCTGGACAACCAGACCGCCGACGGCTTCGTCTTCCGGGTGGACACACGCCTGCGCCCCTTCGGCAGCGCCGGGCCCCTGGCCATGAGCTTCCGGGCCATGGAAGACTACTACCAGTCCCAGGCCCGGGAGTGGGAACGCTACGCCATGATCAAGGCCCGGGTGGTGGCTGGAGAGCCTGCCGCGGCGGCCAAGATCGCCGCCCTGCTGCGCCCCTTTGTCTTTCGCCGCTACCTGGATTACGGGGCCATCGAATCGCTCCGTGAGCTCAAGCGATTGATCGCAAAGGAACTCCACCGCAAGGGGATGCACGCCAACATTAAGCTGGGCCCGGGCGGCATCCGCGAGATCGAATTCATCGGCCAGGCCCTGCAGTTGGTGCGCGGCGGACGGGACGGGGCCTTGCAGATCCGCCCCATTCTGCCGGTGCTGGAGCGCCTCGGTGCCCTGGGCTTGCTCCCCGCGGAGTCCGTCGCCAAACTCACACAGGCATACGGTTTCCTGCGCCTGGTGGAAAACCGCCTCCAGGCATGGAAGGACCAGCAGACCCACGTCCTCCCCAGCGACCCCCAGGGCCGCCTGCGGCTGGCGCGGTCCATGGGGTTTGCCGACTGGTCCGTCTTCGCGGACGTCCTCGACCGGCACCGTGCCCAGGTCCAATTGGAATTCGACCAACTCTTCGGTGACCCCATGCCTGGTTCCAGAGCTGCCGAAGCGCAGGCCGACGAGGACGCCGCCAAGCCCCCGGCCGGCCCCCACCCCCTGGCGCCGGTCTGGATCGGCACCGTCACAGATGCCCGCCCCCTGGCCAGACTGGCGAGCGTGGATCTCCTGGCGCAGGCCGGCTTCCGCGAGCCAGAGGTCATCCTCGACCGGCTCGACAGCTTCCGCACCGTGGCCGAGCGCAAGGGCCTGAGCACTCGGGGAACGGACCGCCTGGCCCAGATGATGCCGCCGATGCTCGCATTGGTCGCCTGCAGCGACGATCAGAGCCGCACCCTGGAGCGGGTCTTGAGCATCCTGGCGGCCGCGGTGAGCCGTACCGCCTATCTGTCCATGCTGGTGGAGAACCAAGGTCTGCTCGCCCGGCTGGTCCGGCTCACAGGGTTGAGCCCCTGGATCGCGACCCAGATCGCCCGCCACCCCATCCTGCTCGACGAACTGCTCGACCGCCGCCTCACCGAGGCCATGCCGGAAAAGCCGGAGCTGACCGTTGAACTCGACGCCCTGCTGGAGGCGGTGGACCCCGATGACCTGGAACAGCAGATGGATCGCCTGCGCCAGTTCGCTCGCGGCAACATCCTGCGGGTCGCAGCCGGGGACCTGGAGGGCCGCATCCCGCTGATGAAGGTCAGCGACTACCTGACCTGGATCGCAGAGGTGGCGGTTGCCCGCGCCCTATCCCTGACCTGGGACAATCTGGTAGCCCGCCACGGGCCCCCGAGCGGCGTGGCGGGGACCGCCACCGGCTTCCTCATCATCGGCTATGGGAAGCTCGGCGGCCTGGAGCTTGGCTACGGATCGGACCTGGACCTGGTATTCCTGCACCGGGGCAACTCCGCCACCGCCATGACCGCCGGGCCCCAACCCATTGCCGACCAGCAATTCTATGCCCGCCTGGGTCAGCGGCTGATCCACATGATCAACACCCAGACCGCCGCCGGCCAACTCTACGAGGTGGACATGCGCCTGCGCCCGGACGGGGCCAAGGGCGTTCTCGCCCGCTCCCTCACATCGTTCGCCGACTACCAGGCTCACGAGGCGTGGACCTGGGAGCACCAGGCCCTGGTACGGGCCCGTCCCATCGCCGGGGACCCCCTGCTGGCGGAACAGTTCGCCGCGGTGCGCAAGTCCATCCTGTGCCGCGAGCGCGACCCCGCGAGCCTGCGCCGGGAGGTACGCGATATGCGGGCCAAGATGCGCGCAGCCCTGGATCAGAGTAGTCGCGCGCAGCGCGCACCAAGTCCCCTGCTTCCCCTGGGAGATGAAGGGGGTGACGGTAATGGGGGTGGCCGCTTCGACCTCAAGCAGGGGGCCGGCGGTATTGCCGACATTGAGTTTATGGTTCAATACGCGGTCCTGCGCTGGGCCGCGACCTACCCCGCCCTGGCGCGGTGGTCCGACAACATCCGCATCCTGGAGACCCTGGCCGGGCTCGGCCTGCTCCCGGCGGGGGCCGCAGCGGACCTGACCGTGGCCTACAAGGCCCTGCGCTCGGCCTATCACCGCAGTTGCCTGCAGGACGAGCCCACGCGCATCCCCGACGACCGCCTGGTCGCCGAGCGCCAGCGGGTCAAGGCCCTGTGGCAGGAACTGATGGAAGGCAACGAGCCTTGATTTCCCTTTTACGCGCGGCCCAAGGGCCGTGCGCCCATGCGGAGTGACGTAATGAAGACGATGGCAAACCGCGACGGCTTCATCTGGCTGGATGGCGAGATGGTGCCCTGGCGCGACGCGACGACCCATGTCCTGACCCACACCCTGCACTATGGCATGGGGGTCTTCGAGGGGGTCCGCGCCTACAAGACCGACGCCGGTGCGGCCATCTTCCGGCTCGATGAGCATACCGATCGGCTGTTCAACTCCGCCCACATCCTGGGCATGCCCATGCCCTTCGACCGCGAGACCATCAGCGAGGCCCAGCGTGCCGCGGTACGGGAGAACGGGCTCGCCTCGGCCTATATCCGCCCCATGTGCTTCTATGGGTCCGAGGGCATGGGCCTGCGCGCCGACAACCTCCAGGTCCATTGCATGGTCGCCGCCTGGGAATGGGGTGCCTATCTCGGCGAGGAGAACATGCGCTGCGGCATCCGCATCAAGGTGTCCTCCTTCACACGCCACCATGTGAACATCACCATGTGCCGGGCTAAGGCCAATGGCAATTACATGAACTCCATGCTGGCCCTCAAGGAGGCCCTGCACTGCGGCTATGACGAGGCCCTGCTGCTGGACTCCGAAGGTTATGTCATGGAGGGCAGCGGCGAGAACATCTTCATCGTCCGCGACGGCATCCTCTATACCCCGGACCTGACCTCGGCCCTGGATGGGATCACCCGCAAGACGGTAATGGCCCTGGCCGACGAGATCGGGCTCAAGGTGATCGAAAAGCGCATCACCCGAGACGAGGTCTATATCGCCGACGAGGCCTTCTTCACCGGCACCGCCGCCGAGGTGACCCCCATCCGCGAGGTGGACGGCCGGACCATCGGTGCGGGCGGGCGCGGTCCCATCACCGAGCGCCTGCAAACCCTCTACTTCGACCAGGTCCACGGCCGGCGCGACGAGAACCCGCACTGGTTGACCCTGGTCTAGGCCCGCGTCCGCCCCGATCCCTGGCGGTCTCGCCGGAGCGTCGTCCCGGCCGGGATGCCGGGAGTGAAGGCCAAGGACGGTAACGTGGAGCAAGGCAAGATGCTCGCCATTCGGTGACATCCAGTCCGCATCGCGTAATCCTGCGAACCCAACGCCTACTCAGGAGAAGCTGTCCATGACCGAGGTCGCCAGCCAAGCCAGACCCATCGAGGCCGTCAACAAGATCAGCCGCAAGGACCTGCCCCTGTCCTGCCCGCGCCCACAGGACGCGCTTTGGAACATGCATCCACGGGTCTACCTGCCCGTCGAGGCCGCGGGCACAGCGATCTGCCCCTACTGTGGGGCCCAATACGCGCTGGAGGACTGAGGCTGGGCCTTGGTGCCGACGCCCACGAGCCCCGAAACGCATCGCCGACCTGTCCAGAGCCTGCGGTGATTTTTGGCGGTTCCGGAAGGTCTGAATAACAGAGAAGGCCGTATCTGCGTTCTGTAGAACTCGCCGTCGCCGTCCCCCTCATCCCGGCGTTGTGTACCCCCGCTCCGTGTGCGAGCGCATCACCACCTTCGCCAACACCACGAGGAGACCACCATGAAGGCCCGTGCCGCCGTTGCCTGGGAGCCCAAGCGCCCCTTGTCCATCGAAGAGATCGAGGTCGAAGCCCCCCGAGCGGGCGAGGTTCTGCTGCGGGTGGTCGCCAGCGGGGTCTGCCATACGGATGCCTTCACCCTGTCCGGCGACGACCCGGAGGGCGCCTTTCCCTGCGTTCTCGGGCATGAGGGGGGCTGCGAGGTCGTCGAGTGCGGCCCCGGGGTCAAGGGGCTTGCCCCCGGCGACCACGTCATCCCCCTCTACATCCCTGAGTGCGGGGAGTGTGTCTACTGCCGCTCCACCAAGACCAACCTGTGCCAGTCCATCGCCGCCACCGTCTGGACCGGCTACATGCCCGACGGAACCCGCCGCTTTTCCCAGGGGGGCAAGCCCATCTTCCACTACATGGGCTGCTCTACCTTTTCCGAGTACACCGTGGTCCCGGAGATCGCCCTGGCCAAGATCAATCCGGCGGCCCCGTTGGACAAGGTCTGCCTGCTCGGCTGCGGGATCACCACCGGCATCGGGGCCGTGCTCAACACGGCCAAGGTGGAGCCCGGGGCCAGCGTCGCCGTCTTCGGCCTGGGCGGGATCGGGCTCTCGGTGATCCAGGGTGCCGTGATGGCCAAGGCCGGGCGCATCATCGCCATCGACATCAACCCGGACAAGCTCGACATGGCCGCCCGCCTGGGAGCCACGGACCTCATCAACCCGCGCGACCTTTCCGTCACGGTCAAGGAGGCGGTGGTGGAGCTGACCAACGGGGGCGTGGACTATTCCTTCGAGTGCATCGGCAACGTGGACGTGATGCGCGAGGCCCTGGAGTGCTGCCACATGGGCTGGGGGGTGGCCACCATCATCGGCGTAGCCGGGGCCGGTCAGGAGATCCGCACCCGTCCCTTCCAGCTCGTCACCGGGCGGACCTGGAAAGGGACCGCCTTCGGCGGCGTCAAGGGGCGCAGCCAACTGCCGGGCTATGTGGAGCGCTACCTGGCCGGGGAGATCGAGATCGACAGCATGGTCACCCACCGCCTGCCGCTGGAGGAGATCAACACCGCCTTCGAGCTGATGCACGAGGGCAAGAGCATCCGCTCCGTGGTGATCTTCTGATGACGGCCCCGCTAGAGCATGGACTTGAGAACGGGCTGCACCGGATCGAGTCGGTCAAGGAGTCTGGCGGCTGGCTCAATCGCTACCGGCATGCCTCCGCGGTCTGCGGCTGCGACATGACCCTGTCGGTCTATCTGCCGCCCCAGGCGGAGGCCGGACCGGTGCCGGCGGTCTACTGGCTATCGGGGCTCACCTGCACCGACGACAATTTCCGCGTCAAGGCCGGGGCCCAGCGCTATGCCGCCGAATTGGGGTTGGCCCTGGTGATCCCCGACACCAGCCCCCGCGGGCCCGGGGTCGCCGATGCCCCGGATCGCTACGACCTCGGTCATGGGGCAGGCTTCTATGTGGACGCGATCCAGGCCCCTTGGGCGCCACACTACCGGATGTTCAGCTACATCACCCGGGAACTGCCGGCCCTGGTGGAGGCGCAACTGCCCCTGATCCCGGGGCTGCGGTCCATCAGCGGGCACTCCATGGGGGGGCACGGTGCCCTGGTCTGTGCGCTGCGCGAGCCCGGGGTCTGGCGTTCGATCTCGGCCTTTGCCCCCATCTGCCACCCCAGCGCCTGCGCCTGGGGTCAGGGGTGCTTCGGGGCCTACCTGGGGCCGGACTCCTCGACGTGGGCCGCCTACGATGCCACACGGCTGATCGAGGCGGGTGCCGTGCCGCCCCCGCTCTTGATTGACCAGGGGACGGCGGACGAGTTCTTGCAGGACCAACTTCATCCGGATGATCTGCGTCGGGCCTTTGCCGCCCGCGGCTTGGCGCTGAACCTGCGCATGCAGGAGGGCTACGACCACAGCTACCACTTCATCGCCAGTTTCATCGGCGAGCACCTGGCCTTCCACGCCGAGGCCCTGGGCGGGGGCTGAGGGGCATCGGTACCTGAACAGTTACGGGCTATCTACAACAGCGGGCGCGCCATGACGATGGCGTCCTCCCGCTTGTTACCCGCCGGGTAGTAGCCGCGACGCAGGCCGATCTCGCAGAAGCCTTCGGACTCATAGAGGGCAATGGCCCGGCGGTTGCTCGAACGGACCTCCAGAAAGGCGCTGTCGGCGTTGCTGGCCTTGCCGATGGCAAAGAGTCGCAGGAGCAGCCGCCGCCCCAACCCCCGACCCTGCCAGTCGGGGTGGACACAGAGGTTCAACAAGTGGCACTCCCCCACCGCAGCGGACATGACGGCGTGCCCGGCCAGGGGTCGTCCCGCAGGAAGGGGAGGCGCGGGTGCAGGCTCCGCCACCAGGCAGTGATACCCCACCCGCAGGCAGTCGGTGAAGATACCCTCGGTCCAGGGGTAAGGATAGGCGGCGGTCTCCACCACCAGGACCGCGGGAAGGTCCGCCTGGCGCATGTGCCTGAGGCTGAAGCCGGCACCCGGCCCAACGCCGGTCATGGGGCGGCCCAGCCCAGCGCGGGCTGTCCCTGCCTGCCCAGCCATATTGTCCCGACCCCACCAAGCGTCACTCACTCCCCCGCCAGGTCCCCGACGACCTGATCTAACTCAATGGATACCGCCCTCGCCGGGGCTAATCTCGGCGTTTCGGATATAGTACCGGGTTGGACCCCCGCCCGGGTCTCAAGCGCCCACCTTGCAGCTCTCCATTCCAGCCACACACCAGGACCGACCGATGTCCCAGAAGCACATGGTAACCATCGACGGCAACGAGGCCGCCGCCTACGTCGCCCACATGACCAACGAGGTCATCGCCATCTACCCCATTACCCCAGCCTCCAACATGGGCGAGTGGGCGGACGAGTGGTCCTCCCTCGGGGTCAAGAACCTTTGGGGGACGGTCCCAGATGTCATCGAGATGCAGAGCGAGGCCGGCGCTGCCGGCGCCATCCACGGCGCCCTTCAGGCCGGGTCGCTCGCGACGACCTTCACCGCCTCCCAGGGCCTTTTGCTGATGATCCCGAACATGTACAAGATCGCCGGCGAACTGACGCCGACGGTCCTGCACGTCTCGGCGCGCGCCCTGGCGGCCCAGGGGCTGTCGATCTTCGGCGATCATTCCGACGTAATGTCGGCCCGCTCCACCGGCTATGCCATGTTCTGCTCCGCTTCGGTGCAGGAGGTCATGGACTTCGCACTGGTCTCCCAGGCCGCGACCCTGGAGTCGCGCATCCCGTTCCTGCACTTCTTCGACGGCTTCCGCACCTCCCACGAGGTCACCAAAGTCGATCAGCTCCCGGTGGATACCATTAGGGCCATGATCGACGAGGACCTGGTCCTGGCCCACCGTGCCCGCGCCCTGAACCCGGATCACCCGGTGCTGCGCGGGACCTCCCAGAATCCGGATGTCTATTTTCAGGGCCGCGAGACCGTCAACACCTACTACAGCGCCCTGCCAGCCATCCTCCAGCGCCAACTCGACAAGTTCGCTGGACTGACCGGGCGCCAGTACAAGCTCTTCGAGTACGTCGGGGCCGAGGACGCCGAGCGCGTCATCGTACTCATGGGCTCGGGGATCGGGGCCGCCGAGGAGACGGTGCGGCACCTGGTGGGCTGCAACGAAAAGGTCGGCCTGATCAAGGTGCGCCTGTTCCGCCCCTTCGACCCGTCCTGGTTGCTCGCCGCCCTACCGCTGACGGTCAAGAAGATCGCCGTGCTGGACCGCTGCAAGGAGCCTGGGTCCGACGGCGAGCCCCTCTATAAGGATGTCCTCACCGGCCTGGCACAGGCCGTGGCCGAGGGCCGCATGGCGACGATGCCGCGGGTCATCGGCGGGCGCTACGGGCTGGCCTCCAAGGAGTTCACCCCGGCCATGGTGGAAGGCATCTTCCGGGAGTTGGCAAAGGACGATCCCAAACGCGAGTTCACCGTCGGCATCCATGACGACGTCACCCACTTGAGCCTGGACTGGGACCCGGCCTTCCGGCCCGACAGCGCCCAGGGCGTGACCGCCTGCGTCTTCTACGGCCTGGGTTCGGACGGCACCGTGTCTGCCAACAAGAACTCCATCAAGATCATCAGTGAGGAGACCCCCAACTTCGGCCAGGGCTACTTCCAGTACGACTCCAAGAAGGCCGGGGCCGTGACCATCTCGCACCTGCGCTTCGGCCCCAGGCCCATCGACTCGACCTACCTGGTGGAGACCGGCGAGGCAAGTTTCGTCGCCTGCCACCAGCCGACCTTCGTGACCCGCTACGACATGCTGGACATGGCAAAACCCGGCGGGGTCTTCCTGCTCAACTCCGCCACACCGGCGGACCAGGTGTGGAACGACCTGCCGCGCAAGATGCAGGCCCAGATCATCGACAAGGGCCTGTCCTTCTACGTCATCGACGCCTACAAGATCGCCGCAGACACGGCCATGGGACGGCGCATCAACACCGTGATGCAGACCTGCTTCTTCGCCATCTCCGGCATCCTGCCCCGGGACGAGGCCATCGAGCACATCAAGCACTCGGTCAAGAAGACCTACGGCAAGAAGGGGCAGGGCCTGCTCAACCGTAACTATGCCGCCATCGACGCGACCCTGGCAGGACTGCACCAGGTGCGGGTCCCAGGCCAGGTCAGCAGCACCTTCGAGCGACCCCCGGCAGTCCCGGTCGCGGCCCCCGAATTCGTGCGCAAGGTCACCGCCACCCTGATGGCCAATCACGGCGATGCCCTGCCGGTGAGCCTGATGCCCGCCGACGGGACCTGGCCGACCGGGACCACCCAATACGAGAAGCGCAATATCGCGCTGGCCCTGCCCAAGTGGGATGTCGAGCTCTGCACCCATTGCGGCAAGTGCCCCCTGGTCTGCCCCCATGCCGCCATCCGTTCCAAGGTCTACCCGGTAGATTTGACGGCCGACGCCCCCGAGTCCTTCCTGCATGTACAGATCAAGGGCAAGGATTTCCCTGCCGGCCACCACATCTCCTATCAGGTGACGCCGGACGACTGTACCGGCTGCGGCCTGTGCGTCG
Organism: uncultured Gammaproteobacteria bacterium; assembly: GCA_963802205.1. GTDB lineage: Bacteria > Pseudomonadota > Gammaproteobacteria > Chromatiales > Chromatiaceae > DYRB01. Next base: position 15,187 of record CAWDHW010000034.1, read on the forward strand.
AGGTCTGCCCCATTCGCGACCGTAAGGACCCCAACCGCAAGGCCCTCAACATGGTCGCCGACGAGGCCTACCACGAGCAGGAACGCGCCAACTGGGACTTCTTCCTCAAGCTCCCCGAATACGACCGGCGCACCCTCGACGGCACCAAGATCAAGCACGCCATGGTCTTGCAGCCCCTGTTCGAGTTTTCCGGGGCCTGCGTGGGCTGCGGCGAGACCCCCTACATCAAGCTTGCCACCCAGCTCTTCGGCGACCGTATGCTCATCGCCAACGCCACCGGTTGCTCGTCCATCTACGGCGGCAACCTGCCCACAACCCCCTACACCGTCAACCCGGAGGGGCGCGGACCGTCCTGGAACAACTCGCTGTTCGAGGACAATGCCGAGTTCGGTCTGGGGCTAAGGCTGGCCGTAGACAAGCAGACCGACCAGGCGAAGGAACTGGTGCGGATGCTTGCCGATAGGATCGGCACCGCCCTGGCCGAGGGCCTATTGGGCGCGGATCAGGGCAGCGAGGCCGGGATCTTCGAGCAGCGCGACCGGGTCGCCGCCCTCAAGGAAAAGCTGCGCGGCATCGTGGGGCCTGAGGCCCGCGCCCTGGAGGGGGTCTGCGAGCAGCTTGTAAAGCGTAGTGTCTGGATCATCGGCGGCGACGGCTGGGCCTACGACATCGGCTACGGCGGCGTGGACCATGTGCTGGCCACGGGGCGCAACGTCAACATCCTGGTCCTCGACACCGAGGTCTACTCAAACACCGGCGGCCAGACCTCCAAGGCCACCCCGCTGGGGGCCGTGGCCAAGTTCTCCGCCGGCGGCAAGCCGACGTTCAAGAAGGACCTGGCGATGATGGCCATGGCCTACGAGAATGTCTATGTCGCCCAGGTCGCCTTCGGGGCCAAGGACGTGCAGACCATCCGCGCCTTCATGGAGGCCGAGTCCTACAACGGACCCTCGGTGATCATCGCCTACTCCCCCTGCATCGCCCACGGAGTGGACCTGTCCAACAACCTGCGCCAACAGGACATGGCGGTGAACTCCGGGCACTGGGGCCTGTTCCGCTACGACCCCAGGCGCACCGCCCGTGGCGAGAACCCGCTATCGGTGGACTGCAAGCCGCCGAGCATCCCCTACCGCGACTTCATCTCCACCGAGACCCGCTTCAGCGTCTTGAACCGCATCAACCCGGACGCCGCGGAGCGCTACCTCCAGATGGCCCAGAAGCACGTCCACACCAAGTTCAGCCTCTACGAGCAACTGGCGCACCTGGCGGTCCAGAAGGCCCCGGAACAGGTACCTGCCAAGGCCTCCGAGGCGGCGGACAAGGCTTGACGGCACAGAGCCGAGGCCGCCGACGGGCGGCCTCGACTCACCGGCCCCTAAGCCACCCGGATTTGAACCCATTACCGGAGACCCCTATGGACCTCACCACAAAGTACCTGGGCCTGACCCTAAAAAACCCCCTGGTCCCCTCCTCGTCCCCCCTGTCGCGCAGCATTGAGATGGCGCGCGAGCTGGAAGACGCCGGGGCCTCGGCGATCATCATGTACTCCCTGTTCGAGGAGGCACTGACCGCCGACACGGAGAATGTCGCGCGCTTCCTCAGCCATCAGGACACCGGATTCGCCGAGGCCGGCTCCTTCCTGCCGGACTTTCACGACTACGAACATGGCCTGGAGATCTACCTCAACAACCTGCGCCGCCTCAAGGAGGCCCTGGACATCCCGGTGGTCGCCAGCCTCAACGGCGTCACCCCCGGCGGCTGGATCGAGCACGGCCGCGAGCTGGAACAGGCCGGTGCCGATGCCCTGGAACTGAACGTCTATTACATCGCCGCCGACATCACCCAGAGCGGGGCCCAGGTCGAGGCCCGCTACCTCGACCTGCTGCGCGACCTCAAGGCGCACATCGGCATCCCCATCAACATGAAGCTATCCCCGTCCTTCAGCTCCCTGGGTCACTTCGTGCGCGAATTGGAGACGGCCGGGGCCCGGGGGGTGTCGCTGTTCAATCGCTTCTACCAGCCCGACATCAACATCGACTCCCTGCGCCTCCAGCCGAGTCTGCACCCATCCACCTCCACGGAGGCCCTGCTGGCCATGCGCTGGATTGCGCTGCTCTACGGGCGCACCGGGCTGTCCCTGGGGGCCACAGGCGGGATCCACACCCCCGAAGACGCCATCAAACTGTTGTTGGCCGGGGCGGACGTGGTCCATCTGTGCAGTTCCCTGCTGACCAAAGGGCCAGGTCACTTGCGCAACATCCTCAACGGCCTGGAGGAGTGGATGGAAGAGCAGGGCTTCGAGTCCGTGGAGGAGATGCGCGGGCGGGTCAGCGCCCTGGCCATCCCCAACCCCGCGGAGTTCGAGCGGTCCAACTACGTCAACATCCTCGACAGCTACAGCTTCTCCCGCGGCGTATTGGTCTGACGCTCTGGCCCCCTGGACCGGCCCAGGGATGGGCATTCGCCAGCCTCACATCGCAATCTCAACTGCGGACCCGGCCAAGGATCGATTTCCACGCGCCAGGGCATGTCGGGCGCGAGGAGCGCAGACGCGGGCAGTCGGGTCCCGGACCCCCGGCCGGGACGGCGGCAGGTGCGACATCTGGCGGCTATGCGCCATGCGGCACTAGCCCAGATGCCGCTGCAACCAAAGCTCCAGCACCGCCAGGTGCCAGAGCTTGGAGCCCAGAATGCGGGTGTGGTGGACCTCGGGCTCGGCGAGCAATCGGTCCACATAGGCGCGCTGGTAGAGCCCGCGCTCGCGGCAGGCGCGGGACTCCAGGATGTCGCGCATGAAGCCCAGGAACTCGCCGCGGACGTACTTGAGCGCCGGCATGGGGAAGTAGCCCTTGGCGCGGTCGATGACGGCATCCGGCAGGCGCCCGCGGGCGACGGCCTTGAGCAGATGCTTTCCGCTGGACCTGAGCTTGAGCTCCGGTGGGCAGCGGGCGACCAGTTCCACCAACTCGTGGTCCAGGAAGGGGACGCGCGCCTCCAGGCCGAAGGCCATGGTCATGTTGTCTACCCGCTTGACCGGATCATCGACGATCAGGGTGGTGGCGTCCAGGCGCAGCACGGCATCCAGGAAGCTGTCCGACCCGGGCTCGTCCAGTCTGGCCCCGATGTAGGGCGCCACGGCGTCCGGCGCCTGGTAGTCGGGGGCGATGAGGTCCATCAGCTCCGGGTAGTCGCGGTCGAAGTAGTGGCGGCGGAAGCGCTCCAGACGGGTCCCCGCAGTCTCGGCCGCCATGCGTGGGTACCAGAAGTAACCGCCGAAGACCTCGTCGGCCCCCTGCCCCGACTGGACCACCTTGATGCTCTCGGAGACGCGCTCGGCGAGCAGGTAGAAACCCACGGCGTCCTGCCCGAACATGGGCTCGGCCATGGCGTCCACCGCCTCGGGCAGGCGGCGCAGGGCCTCATCGTTGGGGACGAGAAACTTGTGGTGCCGGGTCCCGTAGCGGGCCACCACCTGGTCCGAATACTCGAACTCGCTGCCCTTCTCGTCCGGGTGATCCTCGAAGCCGACAGAGAAGGTGTGGAGGTTCTCCACCCCGCCCAACTCCGCCATCAGGGCCACGATCAGGCTCGAGTCGAGCCCACCGGAGAGCAGGACCCCGACCGGGACATCCGCCGCCTCCTGGCGCCGCCGCACTGCCGCCAGCAGGGCCGCATGGATCCGTTCGATCCAGTCGGCCTCGGTGATCTGCCCCGGTTCCCGCATCGCGTCGAGGTGCCAATAGGGGACGGGGCTACCAATCCCGTCTGGGGAAATGGTCAGGGTGTGGGCCGGGGGCAGCTTGCGCACCCCCTTGAGCAGGGTCATCGGGGCCGGTATCACCGCGTGCAGGGTGAACTGGAACTGGAGCCCCGCCGGATCGATCCCTGTATCCACGCCCCCCCCCGCCAGCAAGGCCTGGGGGGTGGAGGCAAAGCGCAACCGCCGACCGTCGGCCGTCCAGTAGAGCGGTTTGATGCCGAAGCGGTCCCGGGCCAGGAACAGGGTCCGCTCACGCAGGTCCCACAGGCCGATGGCGAACATCCCGTGGAGGCGCTCGACACAGGCCGGCCCCCACTCCCGGTAGGCCTTGAGGATGACCTCTGTGTCCCCGTCGGAGAAGAAGCGGTAGCCACGGGCGGACAGTTGGGTGCGCAGTGCCCGGTAGTTGTAAATGGTCCCATTGAAGACCAAGGCCAGGCCCAGTTCCGGGTCCACCATGGGCTGGTGGGCCCGCTCGGAGAGGTCGATGATCGACAGGCGCCGGTGCCCCATCCCCAGGGGCCCGTCGCTCCAGGACCCGCCGTGGTCCGGCCCGCGCGGGACCAGGGTCTCGGTCATGCGTTCGATGGCGGCGAGGTCTGGCCCGGCCCCATCGAATCTCAGCTCACCGCAAATGCCGCACATTGCACTGGCTCCCTGGGTTTAGTGGGCCTGGGTCCGGCCTTGCCATTGGGGTCCGGCCGCAGGGCGCGAAGCAGGATCATAGCCCTGCCCCAGGCGCCGGACCAGATGGGGCCGCCGCGGCGCCATCGGCGGCGCAATCGGCCCTTGCGCCGCGGTGGCAAAACGCCGACCCTTGCACCCCTGAGACTCGGAAGCCCAGGAGGCCGCATGCCTGCACCCGCCGCCCAACCCAGTGTGCGCGTCGTCACCCTCAATATCGACGGTCGGGATGTCAGCGCCCGCGCCGACGAGACCATCCTCCAGGTCGCCCGCGAGAACCGCATCCCCATCCCGTCCCTGTGCTACCTGGAGGGGCTGTCCGTCTGGGGCGGCTGCCGCCTGTGCATGGTCGAGGTTGCGGGGAGCAGTCGGCTGTTCTCCGCCTGCTCGACCCAGGTGGCCGAGGGGATGGTCATCTCCACCTGCACCCCGAAGCTCCACCGCTACCGGCGCACCATCGTCGAACTGCTCTTTGCCGAGCGCAACCACGTCTGCTCGGTATGCGTCTCCAACGGTCACTGCGAGTTGCAGAATCTGGCCCAGAAGTGCGGGGTGGACCACGTCAAGGTCCCCTACCGCAGCGCATCCTATCCAGTGGATTCCTCCCACGAGATGTTCCGGTTGGACCACAATCGCTGCATCCTCTGCACGCGCTGCGTGCGTGTGTGCGACGAGATCGAGGGGGCGCACACCTGGGATGTAATGGGCCGTGGGACCGACTGCCGCGTCATCACCGACCTCAACCGCCCCTGGGGCGAGAGCGACACCTGCACCGGCTGCGGCAAGTGCGTCCAGGTCTGTCCCACCGGGGCACTGGTCAAGCAGGGGACCTCCGTGGGCGAGATGACCAAGGACCTGCACTTTCTCCCCTATCTATCCCGCCGGAGGCAGCACACGTGAGCCCAGATGCGAACACGGCCGCGAACACGGCCGCGAGTCCGGCCCCCAAGATCACCGTCGCCACCACCTGGCTCGACGGCTGCTCCGGCTGCCACATGTCCTTTCTCGACATGGACGAGCGCCTGATCGAACTGGCCCGACACGTTGCCATCGTCTACAGCCCCTTGGTGGACACCAAAGTACTGCCCGATCAGGTGGACGTGGGCATCCTGGAGGGGTCCATCAGCAACGAACACGACCTGGTCCAGGCCAAGGAATTCCGGGCCCGCTGTAAGCTCCTGATCAGCCTGGGGGACTGCGCCGTCAACGGCAACGTGCCGGCAATGCGCAACCAGTTCAAACTCGCCGACGTCATCGACCGCGCCTACCGCGAGACCGTGGACCTGCAACCCCAGACCCCCACCATAGGGGTACCGGCCCTGTTGGCGCGGGTCGTCCCCATCCATAACGTGGTCCCGGTGGACATCTTCGTCCCCGGCTGCCCGCCCTCGGCGGATGCCATCTGGTATGTGTTAAGCGAACTGATCGAGGGGCGCACCCCGGAACCGAGCATGGTCACCAAGTTTGGGGCATGAGGGACCTTGTAGGACGAGGGGCCCCCTACACCACCCCATCCCGTCGGGTCAGAAACATCGCATCCCCATAGCTGAAAAAGCGGTAGCCCTGGGCCACCGCGTGGGCATAGGCCGCCATGACCTGCGGGTGCCCGGCGAAGGCGGCCACCAGCATCAGGAGCGTCGATTCCGGTAGGTGGAAATTGGTCACCATGGCGTCTACCACCCGGAACCGGTAACCCGGCCGGATAAAGAGCCGACTGTCGCCGCGGAAGGGGCGCAGGACCCCGTCCCCCTGCACCGCCGCCGTCTCCAGGCTGCGCACGCTGGTGGTCCCTACCGCCACCACCCGCCCGCCGGCGGCGCGGGTCGCCGCCACCAGGTCGCAGACCGCCTCGTCCACCTCCAGATACTCCGCGTGCATGACGTGGCGGTCGAGATCGTCCACCCGCACCGGCTGGAAGGTCCCGGCCCCCACGTGCAGGGTCAACTCCACCGTCTTCACCCCGAGCCCCGCGAGACGCTCCAGCATGGCCCCATCGAAGTGCAGCCCGGCGGTGGGAGCCGCGACAGCCCCCTCGCGGCGGGCGAAGACCGTCTGATAACGCTCCAGATCGGACGCCTCATCCGGGCGGGCAATGTAGGGCGGCAGCGGGACATGGCCGTGGCGCTGCATCAGGTCGGCAAAGCCCGCATCCAGGGCCCCCAGGACAAACATCTCCCCTTCCCGCCCCAGGACCTCCAGCGCCTCCCCCCCTGGGAGCAGGATGCGACCCCCGGGCTTGGGCGACTTGCTCGCCCGCACCTGGGCCAGGGCCTGGTCCGGCGCAAGCAGGCGCTCCACCAGGATCTCGACCCGCCCCCCGCTCTCCTTCTGCCCTAAGAGGCGGGCCCGCATCACCCGGGTATTGTTGAAGACCAGCAGGTCCCCAGGCCGAAGCAGCCCGGCAGGTCGCCAAAGCCCAGGTCGCGCAGGGCGCCGCTGGGGCCATCCAGGGCCAGGAGGCGGCTGTCGCCGCGCCCCGGCAGGGGATGCTGGGCGATCAACTGGGGCGGCAGGTCGTATCGGAAGTCAGACACTTTCATGGCGCGCGATGATACCACCGACGCAACGTGCCCCTTGCCGCACCCCCGTCCCGAAGGGTTATACTTGTGCGGCCTTCTGCCGGGGTGGCGAAACTGGTAGACGCATCAGACTCAAAATCTGACGGTAGCAATACCATGCCGGTTCGATTCCGGCCCTCGGTACCAAAAAAGACAAGGGCTTGCAGAAATGCAGGCCCTTTCTTTTGGCTAGGCCTGTGTTAGGTGGTGGAGATCGCCCTACCCCCTTCCCTTCAAAGAGGGGCGGAGGGGCTTTCTTCGCCTCGACGCCGAACCTGCCCGCCACCAACCCCCTCTATCCCCTCCTTTATCAGGAGGTGACGGATCGCGAGGCCCGCCATCGGTCCGGAGCCAACCGTTACGCAGACAGAGCGTTTCTTTTACCCGCCTCCCCAACCCTAGCGCACTGGCGCCCAACAACCCACCGCAAGGTACACCGGGCCTGGGCCTCCCCGCCCATTGCAGGTAACCCCTGCCTGATCGCCACATGCCCACGTTTGCTAGCCACGCTTGTGGCAGCATCGCCGGTTTCTTTTGTCGGCCAAGCCTCGCGCTAGTGGATGGCCAGCGCTGTGCCCCACATCCCCAGAGCGAACATCGTATGACCGAGCAGGTTCATTACGCGCTCCTTGTTAGGGTTCGGCATCTTGGATGCTGCCCATCCGATGCCGAGGCTCGGTTGCAGCAGGAACCAGCCTGCCCCGACCGTCACGATGCCCCACATGAAAGCCTGCAAGAAAGTCGGTGCGGCAAGCCACGCGGAGCCCATCCAGAGGGCAAGGACGATCCCGTAGGCGATGCCGACAGCGTAGTGGCTTATCCAGCCAAAGGCATGTTCTTGCGCATAGGGCTCAGCCTTGCCGATATCGTCGTGGGATAAGGGGCCAGGGTCACGTTCCCGACCCGGACGAGCGCATCGCCGCTTTCCCCCTTCATGCCAGCGCGCGTCCCGCCGCCGCAGGGTCGGCCAGATCGACCCCGCAAGCCTCAGCGCCGCGGAGGATGTCAAGCAGCAGTTCTTCCTGCGCCTGGAGGAACTCGGGGGTGGAGGTGGTGAGTATCCGCGCGAAGACCTCGATCTCGACGTTCCTCGCGCCGGCACCAAGTCCGACCAGACGCACGCGAGGCAGACCGGGTGCCGTCTCGACGAGTGGGTGGGCCCCGACGCGACGGCGAAGCTCGGCCAGCAGCGCCTCGATCCGCGCGCTGGAGAGGCCGCTCGGGAGGGCGACTTTGTGCTGGAAGGTGCAGTTCGGTCGGGCCGAGACGTTGACGAGCTGCGCCTTGGCCAGATCGGCGTTCGGAACCGAGGTCAGGGTGCCGTCCGCCCCGCGGATCCGCGTGGAGCGGGGCCCGATCGACTCCACTTTCCCGCTGCCTGTGCCGAAGCGGATCTGGTCGCCGACGCGGAAGGGGCGGTCGGCGAAGAGGGTGACGCCCCCCAGCAGGTTCTCGACGGTGGATTGCGCGGCGAGCGCGAGCGCGATGCCGCCGATGCTGACGCCGGCAAGCAGGCCCACGCCCGGTACGCCGATGTCCTTCGCACCGTAGAGCAGGATGCCACCCGCCGCGACCAGCGACCCGACCCGGGCCACGATGCGCAGCAGGTGCGCGTCGAAGGTATCTTCCGGGAAGGTGGGCGACGCGATGATGGCCTCGGCGATCAGCCAGCAGGCGCACCAGGCCGCCCAGGCGGCTGCCACATAGAGCGCGAGGGTGGCGACCAGGGTCTCGGCGCGTGCGATCTCACTCGAGGGGACGACCTGCCAGGCGATGAAGCCATGGCCGAGCACGACCAGGACGCCGAGCAGCACCGGGACCGTGAGCCGGAGCGCATAGCGACGCCAGGCCGGGCCCGTCCGCGTCCAGCGGCCGACCAGTGACCGCCATCGCAGGACGACCACGACGATGGTCGCGGCGATGAAGCCGGTGAACAGCACCTTCCAGATCGGCGTGCCGAGCATCGTCGCCTGCAGTGATGCCGGCAGGCGCTCCAGGGGCAGCCGCATCAGCCAGGGCCCGACGACGCGCTGCTGCACCGTTGCCCAATCGCCGACCGCACTCGGACGCAGCGCGGGCAGGCCCTCGGCCTGGGCGTGGATCTGTGGAAGCCGCGCCACCGTGGCGGCCGAGAAGACGTAGTCTCCGGAGCGCGGACCCTCACCCAGCCGGACCATGCGGATTTCGGTGCCCGGGATCGTCCAGTGCGGTGGCAGATCGCCGCCTGGCCCATCGGCGCCACCAGGGACCGATTCCGGCGGGATCTCCGGCAGCCGCAGCAGGATGTCGGCAAGGTAGCCGACGATGGCATTGCCGGCCTTCTGGCGCGTTGCGGGCGGGATCTCGCTGAGATCGAATAGCTGCGCACCGATCCTCTGCAAGGCGTCCGACAGGGCGAACTGCGTCACGGTCGTCGGGGCCGCGATGTAGGTCTCGTAGAGGGCCTCGACCCGCCTGGTCTCGGCGTGGAAGGAACCCAGGGTGGCGGCGGGGCTCGACGCGTCGAGCTCTGCCAGCAGGCCGGTTGCACCGCCCTGCCCATGGCATAGGAGCCCAATCGCCAGAACCAGCGTCCGGAGGAACTGTGTCATGCCGTGGCAGGCCCTTCCGCGCCCGTTCGCGATCCGGGTGCCCCGGAAGCTGTTACCGACCACGCCGCCCTGGCCTGCTTCGGCGCACGTCTGCCACTGAGAACGGCAGGCTCGACCGGCGTCTACCAGCACGACCGCGGCACGAGCGGCATCGTCCCGCACCGGGAGACTCACAAGCCCAGCCCCGGGCCGCTCATACTCAGGCTGGAAGCTCCAGACGTCAGGAATGCAGACATTGCAGGGGTTGTCCATGTCGTCCTGGACGATGATCACCTGGCCGTTCACGGCGCAGGTCTCAAGGTCGCGGTCGATCGTCACCAACGGATAGTAAGGCCAACCGCATTGACTGCATGCCGGTTGGAGTGCCTGGGACGGTAGCATCGAAGAAAGACTTCTGGCAAGGACTCCTCGATAACCTGCTCTACCCCCACAACGGTGAATGGCGCGCGCACTGTGCAACACCGCGCTGGCCGCCGCCAGCTCGCGAGTTGCGTAACCGGGTCGAGGCGGCTGCCCGCGGCCCGGGCACGCCGTATCTGCACCTCGGCTTCTGGATCGAGGGCTGCCGCAAGGTGAACCACAAGACTCGTTTCCGCTCCCTGGAGGCATGGAACGAGCGGTACTGAAACAGCTACGGCCCGGGTCAACCCATCCCCGACTCGACCATCCCCAGGAGCTTGGGATAGTGCTCGCCAGCCAGGAGGGTCCTGTGGCTCCCCCGCTCCAGGACGCGCCCGGCATCCAGTACCAGGATCTCGTCCATGGCCTCGAGCCCCACAACCCTGTGGGTGACCAGCAGGACGCTGCGCCCCTCCATGAGGCGGTCGATGGCGGCCAGGAGCGATCGCTCAGTGGCGGCGTCCAGGCCCTCGGTGGGCTCGTCCAGCAAGAGGATGGGGGCATCCTTCAGCAGGGCGCGGGCCACTGCGATGCGCCGCCCCTGCCCGCCGGAGAGGCGTAGCCCGGTGCCGCCCACCCAGGTGTCGTAACCCTCCGGCAGGGTGCAGATGAAGTCGTGGATCTGGGCGACGCGACAGGCCTGCTCCAAGGCGTCCTGGGGGGCCTGCGGATTGGCCAACAGGAGATTGTCGCGGATGCTGGCATCGAACAGGTGACTGTGTTGACTGACCAGTGCGATGTGGCGGCGCAGGTCCTCGCCGTGGAAGTCCGCCAGGTCCTGGCCGCCGAGGCGGATCTGGCCCTGGTCCGGTGCCCAGAAGCCGAGAATCAGATTGAACAGGGTGCTCTTGCCGGACCCGGTGGCCCCGACCACGGCGACCCGGCCCCCGGGCGGGAGCCGAAGATCGATCCGCTCCAAGGCCGGCCCCGCGGCCTTGGGGTAGCTGAAGCCAACCCCCACCAGGGCCAGGTCGAACCCTTGGGGCCGTGGCGATGGCCCTGCCGGCACCGGGACCGCGGGTTGCGCATCGACGACCTCGAACAACCGCCGCGCCGCCGCACGGATGCCCCCCAGGTGGGCAAAGGCCTGGGGCAAGGGGGCCACGGCCTCGAAGGCCGCCAGGGTGAAAAGGGCAATCAGGGCCAGGACCGGCGGGGCCAAGGCCCCGTCGCCTGCCGGCCCCAGCAGGGGGATGGCGAGCCACAGGGCGCACCACAGGGCCAGGTTGGCGGCCAGCGAGACGGCCCCCTGGGCGGCGGCGGTGGCACCATTGAGCCGGTCCTGGTCCGCCACCAGGGCCTCGCTCAGGGTCTGAATGCGCTTGCCCTGGGCCGCATCGGCCCCGTAGACCAGCAACTCCGGCAGGCCCTGGATGGTATCGATGGCGGCGCTGCGCAGTTGGGCCTGGGTCTCCACCAGGCGCCGCCCGGGTGCGGCCCCACGCGACTGCGTCCAGAGCGGGACCAGGACCCCAGCCACCAACAGCAGGGCCAGGGTCGTCAAGGCCAGTCGCAGGTCGAAGCGCGCAAGAAACACAAAGGCCAGGCCGAGCCCGGCGACGGCGACCAGGACCGGGGCCAGGAGGCGCAGATACAGGCCATCGAGGGCGTCGATGTCGGCGCGGATGCGGCTCAGGAGGTCGCCGCTGTGGATCTGTTGCAGCCGCGCCGGCGCCAGAGGCTCAAGGCGGTCGTAGAACCAGACCCGCAGCCCGGAGAGCTGACGCAGGGTCGCCTCGTGGCTCACCAGACGTTCCGCGTAGCGCCCCGCCGTGCGCAGGATGGCGCTGCCCCGCACCAGGGCCGCCGGGGTAAAGTAGTTCATGGCCACCCCGGCGGACCCGGCCACCGCCATGGCGGAAATAAACCAGCCGGAGGTCGCCAGCAGGGTGACGTTCGCCACCAGGGTAAGGAGCCCGAGCAGTGCCCCCAGGGCCATCCATCCGCGGTAGGGGGCGATGAGGCGAAGCAGGCGCCGGAGGTCCTTCATGCCACCCCCGCATAGGCCGATACCAGGCGGCGATAGGGCCCATCGGCTGCCATCAGGGTGGCATGGCTACCGGACTCGACCAGCCGACCGGCGTCCAGGACCAGGATGCGATCCGCCCGGCGCACGGTTCGTAAGCGGTGTGCGACCACCACCAGGGTGCGCCCCGCCGCCAGGTCGTCGATCCCAGCCTGCACCAGATCCTCGCTGGCCGGGTCCAGGCTCGCGGTGGGCTCGTCGAGGATCGCCACGGGGGCGTCGCGAAGGAAGGCCCGGGCCAGGGCCACACGCTGGATCTGGCCCCCGGAGAGCCCCACGCCACCCTCGCCGACCTGGGTCGCGTAAGACTTCGGCAGGGCCTCGATGAAGTCCGCGGCCCGCGCCAGTCCCGCCGCCCGACGCACCGCGTCCAGGTCCGCCTCGGGTCGGCCGAGGCGGATGTTGTCCAGCAGGGTACCGGCAAAGAGCCGCGGCTGCTGCGGCACCCAGGCCAGGTGTCGGCGCCAGTCTGTCAGGTCCAACCCGCTCAGGTCCGCCCCGTTGACCAGGATGCGACCGGTGTCCGGGCGCAGGAAGCCGAGCAGGAGCTGGACCACCGTGGTCTTACCCGCCCCGCTCGCCCCCACCAGGGCGACCCGCTCACCGGGGCGGACCTCCAGATCCAGCCCCCGTAAGGCTTCGCGTCCCGGCGCGTAAGCGAAGCTCACCCCCTCCAAGCGCAGGTGGATGGCCCGACCCGGGACCTTGGCCCCACCCACCGCCGGCCCTGGCAGCGGGGCGTCAAAGATTTCCATGAGCTGCCGGGCCGCTGCGATGGCCTCCATGCGACCGTGGTAGTGGGTCCCCAGGTTGCGCAGGGGCAGAAAGAACTCCGGCACCAGCAGCAGCACACAGAAACCGGCGACGAGGTCGATCTCCGGCACGCTAAGCCCAGTGGGCAGGGGCAGATCCAGGCCGTAGAGGCGAAAGCCGACGAACACGGCGACGATGGCGATGCTGATGCTGGCGATGAACTCCAGTACCGCCGAGGACAGGAAGGCCACCCGCAGGACCTGCATGGTGGCGGCTCGGTAGTCCTCGGACACTCGCGCTATGACATCGCCCTGGGCCCGACTGGCGTTGAACACCTTTAGGGTAGTCAGCCCCTGGATGGTATCCAGAAAATGGGCGCTCATCCGCGCCAGGCGCCGCCACTGGCGCTGGTTAAGGGCCTCCGCCCCCTTGCCGATCAGGATCATGAAGACCGGGATCAGGGGCGCCGTGATCAGCAGGACCAGGGCGGACAGCCAGTCCAGGGCGAACACCGCCACCAGGATAGTCAGCGGCACCAGGGCGGCGAGCGTCCTGGCCGGGAGGTAGCGGGCGTAGTAGGGCTCCAGATCCTCGACCCCCTTGATCAGGGACTCCACCAGGGCACCGCTGCGCTTGGCGGCGACATAGGCCGGTCCCAGTCCCTGGATGTGCCGGACCAGACGCCTGCGCAGGGCCAGCCTGACCCTGGCGGCACCGCGGAAGGCGGCACGTTCCGCCATCCAGGCGAGCGCGGCGCGCCCGAGAAAGAGCCCCAACAACGGCCACAGCCAGGGCTGCACCTCCGTAAGCCCCGCGCCCTGGGAAATGGCCGCATCCACCACGCTGGCCAACAGCCACGCCTGGACGACGACCAGCAGGCCGCCGGTGGCACCCAGCGCCACCGCCAGCGGCAGATAGGCCCCGGCCAGGGGCTTGTGACGGTTGAGCCACTGGACGGCGGGCATAGACGCACCAAGTGAAGATCGCGGGGATGGGGGCCAGCAAGGATAGCGGGGGCGGCGTCAAGGTAACAACGCGCTGAACCCGGGCGCTGAACCCGAGCCAGGTGCGCGCCTGCGCAGCGCCCGGGGTCGAGCGCCAGGTCTGAACCCGGAATGTGGCGCCCTAACTGCGCCGCCTCATCCTGCTTCGGGTGACCGACAGGTACAATGGCCGCATGGACAAGAACCCCGCCACCCCCTACGCGGCCCTGAGCCCCGATCTGATCCTCGATGCCTGCGAGTCCCTGGGACTTCCGGCGGACGGGCACCTGCTGGCACTCAACAGTTACGAGAACCGCGTCTACCAGATCGGGCTGGACGAGGCCGCCCCGGTGATTGCCAAGTTCTACCGGCCCAACCGCTGGTCGGACGCGGAGATCCTCGAAGAACACGGCTTCGCCCGGGAATTGGCCGATCTGGAGATCCCCGCCATACCGCCGCTGGAGATCGGCGGCCATACCCTGCACCGCTTCGCCGGGTTTCGCTTCTCCCTGTCCCTGTGCCGCGGTGGTCGCACCCCGGAGCTGGGGGACCCGGACGTGCTGGAGTGGATCGGGCGCTTCATCGGCCGCATCCACGCACTGGGGGCGGTGGAACCCTTCCGCTACCGACCGACGCTGGACATCGCCGCGTTCGGCGACGAGCCGCGGGCCTTCCTGCTCAACAACGGGTGGATCCCCGCCGACTTGGAGCCGGCCTACCGCAGCGTCGTCGATCACGCCCTGGAGGGTGTGCACGCCTGCTTCGCCCGTGCCGGACAGGTCGAGCACCTGCGCCTGCACGGCGACTGCCATCGCGGCAACATCCTCTGGACCGACGAGGGGCCGCACTTCGTGGACTTCGACGACACCCGCATGGGCCCGGCGGTACAGGACCTATGGATGTTGCTCTCCGGCAGCAGGGAGGAGATGTCCATCCAACTCCAGCACGTCTTGGCGGGGTACGAGGACTTCCGCGACTTCGATCTGCGCGAGTTGCACTTGATGGAGGCCCTGCGGACGCTCCGCTTGATCCACTACTCGGCCTGGATCGCCCGGCGCTGGGACGACCCCGCCTTCCCCGCCGCCTTCCCCTGGTTCAATGACACGCGCTATTGGCAGGACCGCATCCTGGAGCTTAAAGAACAGATCGCTGCCATGCAGGAGGGGCCGCTTTGGACCCTGCCCTGACGCGTGCCCGGCACGACCCGGTTGCGACATCGTTGGCACCAAGGAATGCTGTTGCGCTTTCAGGGTCAATAGCCGCGGCCTGGCGCCCGACGCGCCGGGACGGCGCTCCCACGGCGAACAGGACGCATCGGTTTGCCAGGGGTCTACCGGCGCCCTACAAACCCCGTCCCACACCTTCCGGCTATACCCCCTGACCCGCCATGAGCCCGGCCCAACCCGATGTGCTGACCTGCGGCGAAGTCGGGCGCCCGACCCTGGACGCCTTCGCCGCCCGTTACGGCCTCACCTGCACCTGGGCGGCAGACGGGGCCCCGATCCCCGGTTCCTACTGGGGCCCACCGGAGGCCGGGCTACTGGGGAACCAACTCCATCTGCGCGACGACACCCCGCTGCACTCGGCCCTGCATGAGGCCTGTCACTATGTCTGCATGGACACCATCCGCCGGAGTACCCTGCACACGGACGCCGGCGGGGACTTTGCCGAAGAAGACGCCGTCTGCTACCTCCAGTGCCTGCTGGGAGACCACTTCCCTGGGGTCGGGCGGGCGCGCCTTTGGCGGGATATGGACGCCTGGGGCTATACATTCCGGCTGGGGTCCGCCCGGGCCTGGTTCGAGGCGGACGCGGCCGAGGCCCGCCAGTGGCTGTTGGCCCGGGGCCTCATCGACCCGGACGGGCGCCCGACCTGGGCCCTGCGCTGACCTCAGTCTGCGAACTCCAGGCGCTCGCGCACCTTCTCCAATGCCTTGAGGGCACAGGCTTCGTCCTTGTCCCCACCGGGGGCCCCACTGACGCCGACGGCCCCCACCAGGGTCCCGGCCGCGCGGATGGGCACTCCCCCCTCCAGGACCAGGATGCCATCGACGTGGTTCATCTCCTGACGGATGTCGTCGCGGTTCCTGCGGAACTCCGCCGAGGCGACCCCGGAGAGGATGACGGCGTTGGCCTTCTCGGTGGCGATCTGGATGGTGAAGCGGCTGGCGCCGAGGTCCCGCAGCATCGCCTGGGGGTCGCCGGCGCGGTCCACTACCACGGCGGTCACCTGCCAGCCGTCGGCCCGACAGGCCTCGACCGCCGCCCGGGCTATGTCCGCCGCCAGTTCGAGGGTCATGCGGGTGCTGGTCACGAAGTCCCCAGCCTGGGAGACGCGCAGCGGCAGGAGGGCCGCCAGGGCCAGGGCTGCGGTCCGGTTGGATCTCATTGGCTTGCTCCAGTTGCGTGGGCCGCGAGCATAACGGAAACGGGACACCGTATCGCCGCGCCGAACGCGATAAAATGCCCGACCTCAAGGCCCCCCGGCCAGACCCGGAGACCCGATGCCACTCCTTCAGATCGCCGAACCCGGCGCCTCCGCCGCCCCCCACCAGCACCGGCTGGCCGCCGGAATCGATCTGGGGACCACCAATTCCCTGGTCGCCAGCGTGCGTAGCGGCGTCGCCGAGACGCTCCCAGACGCCCTGGGCCACCACCTGCTGCCCTCTGTGGTGCGCTATACGGGCGAGGCCGTCGTGGTGGGTCAGGACGCCAAGGCCGCCGCCGCGGATGATCCGCTGAACACCATCGCCTCGGCGAAACGCCTGATCGGACGCGGCCTCAAAGACATCAAGCACCTCGGCAACCAGCTCCCCTACGCCTTCGCGCAGGTGGACACGGCGGTCCCGCGGTTGCGCACCCGGGGCGGGGACCTGAGCCCGGTGGAGGTCTCGGCCGAGATCTTGCGGGTCCTGGCCCGGCGCGCCCAGGACGCCCTGGGGGGGGACCTGACCGGGGTGGTCATTACGGTCCCGGCCTATTTCGACGACGCCCAGCGCCAGGCCACCAAGGACGCGGCGACCCTGGCCGGGCTCAAGGTCCTGCGCCTGCTCAATGAGCCCACCGCCGCCGCCCTCGCGTACGGCCTCGACCGCGATGCGGATGGCGTCCACGCTGTCTATGACCTGGGTGGCGGGACCTTCGACATCTCCATCCTGCGCCTGCGCCGGGGGGTCTTCGAGGTGATGGCCACCGGCGGGGACTCGGCCCTGGGGGGCGATGACTTCGACAGGGCCATTGCGACTTGGGTCATGGCCCAGGCCGGCATCGGCGACGACGCCGATCACACCACGCTGCGCCGCCTGCTGGCGGACGCCTGCGCCGCCAAGGAGGCCCTGACGTCGGCGGAGACCGTACCGCTGCACATCCGCCGCCCGGACGGCGGGATCTGGGACGGGGAGCTGACCCGAACCCAGTTCGAGGCCCTGGTGGACCCCCTGATCCAGAAGACCCTCGGCGCCTGCCGCCGCGCCCTGCGGGACGCGGGCCTGGCACCGGACGAGGTCAAGGACGTGGTCATGGTCGGCGGCTCTACCCGAGTGCCGCGGGTACGCGCGCGGGTGGCGGACCTGTTTGGGCGCGAGCCGCTGGTGGACATAGACCCGGACCGGGTGGTGGCCATCGGTGCGGCCCTCCAGGCCGACGTGCTGGCGGGCAATAAGCCGGCGGACGCCATGCTGCTCCTGGACGTGATCCCGCTGTCCTTAGGGATAGAGACCATGGGCGGTCTGGTAGAGCGCCTGATCCCGCGCAACACGACGATCCCCGTGGCCCGCGCCCAGGAATTCACCACCTTCAAGGACGGGCAGACGGCCATGGCCGTTCACGTCCTCCAGGGCGAGCGCGACCTGGTGGCGGACTGCCGGTCGCTGGCCCGCTTCGAGCTGAGGGGGATACCGCCCATGGTCGCCGGGGCGGCGCGTATCCGCGTCACCTGCGAGGTGGACGCCGACGGGCTCCTGCGCGTTACCGCAAGCGAGCAGACCAGCGGGGTCCAGGCACGGGTCGAGGTCAAGCCTTCCTACGGGCTGACGGACACCGAGATCGAGACCATGCTGCGGGATTCCATGACCCATGCCGGGGCCGACCTGGAGGCGCGGCGGTTGCGCGAGCAACAGGTGGAGGCGAGCCGGGTCATCGAGGCCCTCCGGGCCGCCCTGGTGACGGACGGCGACCTGTTGCTGGATGCCACCGAGCGGACCCGTGTCGAGGCGGCCCTGGCGGACCTCAAGCGGCTGGCAGAGGGAGACGACACCGAGGCCATCCATCGCGGCGTCCAGACCCTGGAGCAGACTTGCGGTTTCTATGTCGAGCGGCGCATGAACAAGGGCATCCACGATGCCATGGCCGGGCATCGCGTGGACGACTTTCGATGATGGCCATGGTTTGTATGCTCAGGCCAGCCATCGCCCCTGGGGGAAAGGCGACCCCCTCACCTCGGCCGCTGCTCCCGGCGCGGCTTTTGGCCAGGGATGGCCAGTATCCCAGGGCGCGGGGAGCCCTGGGACTACCTCCTCCGTCCCTGGAGTCGCCGACCCTCTCCCCAAGGGGAGAGGGAGACATCGAGCGCGCTTCGCGCGGTTTACTTAGGTTTGACCCCATGACCAAACTGATTTTCCTGCCACACATCGAGCTTTGCCCGGAGGGTGCCGTGTTCGAGGTGGAACCAGGCATCACACTCTGTGACGCCGCCCTGGCTCATGGCATCGAGCTGCCTCATGCCTGCGAGAAGTCCTGCGCCTGCACCACCTGCCACGTTATTCTGCGAGAGGGCTACGACTCCCTGGAGCCGGCGGAGGAGTTGGAAGAGGACCTGCTGGACAAGGCCTGGGGTCTGGAGCCCGAGTCCCGCCTTGGCTGCCAGGCGGTGGTAGGGACCCAGGACCTGGTCATCGAGATCCCAAGGTACACCATCAACATGGTGTCCGAGGCCCATTGATGAGACGTCTGTAGGTCGGGCGTTAGCCCGACGGCAGTGGTACGGTCACCTGCAAGTCCGCCGTCGGGCTACAAACTCCGACCCACGGCACCCCCGACCAACCAAGAGGAAACCAGCCCATGGGATTGAACTGGACCGACACCCTGGAGATCGCTATCGCCCTGGACGAAAGGCACCCCGACACCGACCCTCGGTATCTCAACTTCGTCGAGCTGAAGTCCTGGGTCCAGGCACTGGACGGCTTCGAGGACGACCCCGCCCACTGCGGGGAGAAGATCCTGGAGGCCGTTCAGATGGCCTGGATCGAGGAGCGGTTCTGACCCGTACCGTGAAAGGCGCGGGGTAGCACGGGCGCCATGACCGTTAGCACTGCTCCCAGGGCAGGCCGCGGAAGCGCCAGCCCCCAATGGTTCCACGGTGGTGGTGCTCGTCGCGATCCCCCTCGAAGCCCTCGTCGATGTGGTAGACCGCATTCAGACCGGCCTGCAGCAGGGCTACGCCGGCCTCATGCGAGCGCTTGCCACTGCGGCAAATCAGGATCACCGGGGCGCACCCCTCGCCCTCCTGGCACACGGCACCGCCCAACAGGAGCTTGCGGATCTCGGTGGAGAACTCGGGGTTGATGGTCCAGTCCGGTTCGTCGATCCAAGGGACGTGGACTGCACCGGTGGGGTGGCCGACAAATAGAAATTCCATGGTGGAACGGATATCCACCAGGACGGCGGCCGGGTCTTCCTCCAGCAGTTGCCAGGCCTGTTGCGGGGTAAGGCTCTTGGGGTGCAGATCGCTCATGGGGCTTATTTCCTCGGAGTCCGGTTTGGTGGTCTTTTTTGTTAAGGTACGAACGGAGCCGGTCGCCGGTGCAGCCGCCGGTCCGGCCGGCAGTGTAGCATTAGCTCTCCCAACCAAACCCTGGTTGCACCAGGGTCGCCAGCGAGACGCAGAGCCCCATGGCCAAGCCCCCAGCGAGCCGCCACTTATCGGCGCGCCATCGGATCAAGGAGCGGCTCATCGCAACGGTGGTGCGTCTGGCTGCACGCCTGCCGCTGCCGGTGCTGCACCGCCTCGGGCGCGCCCTGGGCTCTCTGGTGGTGATTTGGCCCAACAAGCAGCGGCGTAACGCCCTGATCAACATCCGCCTGGCCATGCCAAGGCTCTCCCCGGAGGAACAGGTTGAGCTTCGCGACCGTACCCTGCGGGAGTTCGGCGCGACCTACCTGGAGATCGCCTACCTTTGGCAGCGCCCGGCGACGGAGGTCTTGGGTCTGGTGCGAGAGGTGCGGGGACGCGAATTGCTGGACCGCTCCTCCGGCAAGGGGATCATCGTCCTGTCGCCCCACCTGGGGGCCTGGGAACTGGCTGGGCTCTACCTGGCCGCCCAGGGACCGACCACGATCTTCTACAAGCCCCAGCGGCTGCTCGATGACCTCATCCGCGCGGCCCGGGGACGTACCGGGGCCATCCTGGCCCCCACCACCGGACGCGGGGTCCGACTCCTGGTTCAGGGTCTGGAGCGGGGGGAATACGCCGGCATACTCCCGGACCAGGAACCAAAGGCGGAGACCGGGGCCGTCTTCGCCCCCTTCTTCGGGGTCCCGGCCTACACCATGCTCCTGGTCAACCGTCTGGCACGCAGGACCGGCGCCCGGGTAGTCTTCCTCTTCGCGCAACGCCTGGGGGCCGGCGATGGGTTCCGGATGCACTGCATCCAGGCCCCTGAGGGGGTGACCTCGGAGGATGACGTCACGGCGGCCACTGCCCTGAACCAGGGCGTGGAGCAATGTGTCGCGATCTGTCCGGACCAATACGTCTGGCCCTACAAGCGCTTTCGGAAGAGACCGGAGGGGCCGCCCAGCCCCTATCAGGGACCGCTATAGACAAGGCCATGTCTGCCAGGAAATGCTCCCCCGCCCAGGGGCATTTCCTGGATCTCTGCCGGCGCCTGGACGAACCCACCCCCGCAGAGTCCGTACCCCCGGGGCACCGGGGCACGGGCTAGGGGGAAAAGGGCATCCAGGGCATCATCCGCCCTGCCCGTCCCATGGTGGAGTCCATGGCGTTGGTCATCACCGACATCTTGGCATTGATCCCCTGCAACTCGGCGGCCATGGCCGGGACCGCGGCCATGCGGGCGTTCATGACCTGCATCTCCTGATACATCCCGGGGACTGCACCGACATCGCGGGCCATCATGGAGAGGAACAGGGCCACCGCCGCCCCTGGGTCGAAGTCCGGGGAGGCGTGCATGAATTCGCTGAGCCACTGAACCTGGCCGGAAAAGTCCTCGATCTGGCGCCGCTTGTCCGCCGGGAGGACGGCGAGAAGGGCCTCGCGCCGAGCCTCCATCTCCGCCGCGGTCGGCTCCGTACCCTGCACTTGGTGCCTGTCCTCGGCAACGGCGCCAGACAGCCCGGAGACTGCTGCGCCGAGGCTCAGGGTCACAACCAGGGCGAACCCGGCGTAGAGGCGACGCTGACGCCGTTCGAGATCGCGACAGCGCGCCTCGCTGCGGGCGAGCAAGTCGAGGATGCGGGACAGGTTGGGGTCTGAGTTTGGGGTTGCGCGCAACATGCGACTTGGCTCCCGGATGTAACGGAGACAGGAGGCCGCAGGACCACCAGACACACCCAATGGCGTAGCCAGGGGAGCGGGACTCCGACGGGACGAGCAAACGGCGAAGAGAGAGCGCTAAACCGGGCCCACAAAGACGCGGGGCCAGGGAGCAATTTGCGCTGCGGTTGGAACATGGGCAGGCCGCGCTTTGCCCACCCTACGCCGTCAGGGATGGGCCTCGTAGAGATTGACCTGCCTGACTGAGGAAGATCGCCTCAACGGTGGTGCGTTGTGGGCAAATCCCCACCCGGGCGCAGACCGAATGACCGACTTGGTGTGGTGCGAGCCGGACCAGATCCCGCAAAAAGACGGCCCCGCGGGGACGCGGGGCCGATGTGCGCAGGAACGGCGATCAGGCGATCTTGTCGGTCGCCGTCTCGGTCCCGCCCTTGTTGTCGATCCAGGTCACTTCGACCTCATCCCCCGCCGCGCCGCCCTTGAACTTGTAGGCGAGATAGGGGTTCTGGGAGACACCGCCGCTCCACAGGGCGGTCATCACCACCTTGCCCTTCCACTTGCAGGTCACCTCGGTGATGAAGTGGGCGGGGATGACCTCGCCGGTCTTCTTATCCTTGCGCAGCCCGGTCTCCATCGGATGGGTCATCAGGGCCCGGACGGTCGTCTCACCACCCTCGGCCTTGGCTTTAATCTTGATATTGCCTGCCATGCTCTGCTACCTCGAAGTATGTGGGTTGAGACCTGGGATCAGCCGCCGCAGCCGCCGATGGTGACCTTGACCTCTTTGGCCGCGGTGAAGGTCTTGTCGGCAGTCTGCACCAGGGCCTGGACGTTGGCGGTCTTGCCCATCTTGATGCGGGTGGTGACGGAGGGAAGGGCATCCTCGCCCAGGTCGAAGGAGGCGATGAGCGGGGTCTGGTTGCCCTCGGCGATGATGACCATGCGCTTCACGCCGGCGAGGGTAGAGTCCACGGATACCTGGACCACGGCGCCGTTCTCGGCAATCTCCGGGGCCTTGATGGTGATATCGCCTCCGGCCTCGCCGGCCTCGATCCCCAGCAAGGCCTTGATCGCGGACTTGACGTCGGTGGCAGCGAAGGCCGCCTCGGGCCAGGCCGCCAGGACGGCACGCGGGGCCAGCAGGCCGGCCCCGACTGCAACACCGACCGCACCGGCGGCCAGGGAGCCCTTGAGCAGGATTCTGCGTTTTGCGTCGATCATGAACGATCTCCTGTCGAGCAAGTGGTGGTAAGAAAGGAAGGCGACGCACACCCCTGTCGCCACAATTCCCGACAGGTCTCGCGACCCGCCGAATGGAGGCATCGATTGTATGCACCCGTGTGATCGCCGGGTTGCAAGGTGTTCCCCATCGCGGCACGCCGCCGCGGGGGCACCTCGCTTAACCTGCAATCGCGTGGAAACACAGCCGGGCGCGAAGCTTACAGGACTCGGCGACAGGTGGAAACAACCATCGATTTATCCATAAATACTTATATTTGAGCCTAATCAAGGTGGGGACCTGCCAGCCGCGACTGCACCCGGTTAACGCTTATTGGAGACTGGCTCACCGGCCTTTTTCAGGTCACGATACTCGTCTCTGAACTCTTCCAGCCGGACCTGGAGCCTGGCCCCAGCCTGATAGGTCAGGCCGGGCGTACGCAGGCCAATCTCCAATTGCTTGATGGCGGGCTCCAGGTCCCCGCCGAGGTACAGCGCCTCGGCCCGATAGAGATGGACCTCGCCCTTCTCCCCGGACTTGCCAGCGGCATCGGCCATGAGCCGGTACAGTTGGGGATCGTTTGACCTCTGAGGCGCTACCACCCGCATCGCCTTGAGGGCGTCGGCGGAGCGCCCTGCCTCGGTGAGGGCCTCGGCATAGGACATGTTCAGGGGCCAGCTCGTGGGTGCCAGGCCGATCGCCTCGCGCAGATTGGCCAAGGCCCCGGGCAGATCCCCGCGGCGGCGTTGCAGACGCGCCTGCAGGACCACCGTCTCCGCCTGCTGCGGGAGCTTGGCGCGCAGGGCGGTCGCTTCCTGCGCCGCACTGTCGAGGTCGCCCTTACGCTCCAGGGCCAGGGCCAGGCCATAGTGCTCGGCGGTCTCGTTGGCAAAGCGGCCCTCCCTCAGCGTCTTGCGGAAGGATTCCACGGCCTGATCTGCACGGCGGAAGGAGCGTTGGCGCAGATCGGCGCGGGTGAGGTGGAAGCGCAGGCTGTCCGGGCGCTGGCGGTGGCCATAGGACTCGGCGCGGGCCACCGCGTCGGCGATACGGCTGGTATTGACCGGGTGTGTCCGCAGAAACTCCGGGGCGTTGTTCTCCTGGGTTCGACTGTCCTTGGACAGGCGCTCGAAAAAGCCGGCCATGGTGTAGGGGTCATGCCCCGCCTTCGCCAGGGTGACGATGCCGATGCGATCCGCCTCCTTCTCATTGTCCCGGGTGAAGTTGATCTGGTGTTGCACCGCAGCGGCCTGAATCCCGGTCACCGCCGCCGCGGCCAAGTCCCCGGACACCTTGGCCCCGAGAACCGCAGCGGCCACCAACAGGGCCAGGGTCGGAAGGGCCAGCTTGCCCTGATCCTCAAAGGATCGCATCAAGTGGCGCTGGGTGACGTGGGCGATCTCGTGGGCCATGACAGCCGCCAGTTCGCCCTCGCTCTGGGCGGCCAGTATCAGCCCGGCATAGACCCCGACGTAGCCGCCGGGGCCGGCGAAGGCGTTGACGACCGGCTCATCGATGAGAAAAAAACTGTAATTCCCGGCGCCTGTCCCGCTGGCGCCGACCAGATCGTTGCCGAGGTTGGTCACGTAGTCCGTGAGCAGGGGGTCCGAATCCACCGGCAGGGCCTTGCGCACGCTTTGCATAAAGGCGCGCCCGAGGCGTCGCTCCTGGGATGAGGACATGACCGTGTCCGCCGAGCTGCCGAAGTCCGGCAGATCCAGTGGACGGCCGCTGGGCATGACCGAATCCTGGGTCTGGTCGAGGTCCGTCAGGGTCCGCGGTGGGGCGGCAGACGCCGCAGCGCCAATGGCGATGCCCAGCAGCAGGGTCAGGGTGCGGGTCAACCCGCCGGCGGTAGGCCTGTTCATGGTGCGATACGACCCTTGAGGATGCAGGTTGTTCCTGCCGCAGCCTGTAAAGCGGGGTAACGGACCCACTAGGGCGGTCTCGGGGATTATCCCGGAACCAAGGCGAGCGATGAAGCCGAGTTGTTCCGTAGCACCCTCGACCGAGGTTCCTGAGGCCCGCATTTGGCCGAGCCGAAGGCCCTGCCCTGTGCGGTCGTCAATTGAGTTGGATGCGCTGTCCCCAGGGCACCTTCGACTTGCCCTTGACCAGCCAAATGACTGGATAGGGTGGCTCGGACTTCGGGAAGGCCCCGTCGGCATCGGTGAAGTAAACGAGGAGATCCGGCCGCCGCCCGACCCGCTCAACCCAGTCGAAGACGGGGGTGAAGCTGGTCCCGCCACCGCCGTGGATACCGTCTGGGCGGCGGAATTGCTCCCAGGGCTCGAAGACGAAGGGCGCCCCATCGCACAACCTGGCGTCGCACGGCAGCAGGGTAACGCGGGCACGGATCTGGCCCTTCAAGGCATCGATCTCATCGATGAACTCGTCCATCTCCGCATCCTTGATGGAGCCGCTGCTGTCCACCGCCACCACCAGGTCGAGGCTCTGGCTGCGCAGGCTTGGCATGATGAAGTCCCCCTCGCGCCGGGACGGCCGACTGTAGCTGTAGTCGTCCCGGGCCAGCGCAGTCATGTACCGGGCCAGCAACATGCGCCAGGGCAGTTGCGGCTGGAGCAGGTGGTCTATCATGCGCCTGAGCGCGCCGCCGAGCTTGCCCGCCTGCATCGCCTGCTGGGCGGCACCGGCCATGCGGTTCTGCCACTGCACGGCGAGGGTCTCGCGCTCGTCCGGGGTTAGGGGCTCGGGCTCGCCAGCCTGGCCCTCCCCCATGTCGGACTGCCCACGGAGCGGCTGCGGAACGCCCTTGCCCTCCCCGCCTTGCCCGTCCCCGTCCCCGTCTCTGGGCTGCGGCTGGCGCGACGGTCGCCCTTGGTCGAACGCACCCTCGCGCATCCCCTTGTCAGTCCCCTGCGCCCGGTCCTTGCCCTCACCCTGTGCGTCATAAGCGTGCCTATCGAGGGTCTCCGACTGGTCATTGTCCTCCAGCAGGGGGTAGATCTCCTCCGCCGTCATGCCTTTATAAAGCGGCATGTGCAGGGAATCGGGCGGGGGCTTGAGCCCGTCGTCGATGAGCAAGGGGTTGATGGCGTAGTCGCAAGCCAGGTCCCAGCGGTGCTGTACCCGGTGCTGACGCCGGGCGAAGTGGGACAGGGCGCAATGCAGGGCCTCGTGGGCGAGCATGAACTGGGTCTGTTCCAGGCTTAAGGACCCAATGTACTCGGGGTTATAGAAAAAGGCGCGGGCATCGGTGGCGGTGGTCGGGCACCAGTCCGGGCGAGCCGCCTGCATGGGCAGGCGCAAGACCAGTGCCCCGAGGAAGGGTTTGTCCAGAATTAGCCGGGTGCGCGCCGCGGCCAGCTTGGTCTCGATGCGATCGAGGTCCAGGTCCGTTTCCACGACGGCGCCCTATTCGTACAACATGACATCGGCCACCGCCTGTGCCCAGTCGGCAAAGGCGGGGACCTCGAACAGGGACCCGCCGATGGCCCTGTGAAGGTCTGAGACCAGCATTACCCCCATCTCCCGCTGCGGGAAGCGCCGGGCATAGGTGAGGATGTTGCCGACGACCCTCGCCCAGTCGTCGCCCTTGCGGGCACGGATAGCACGGCCCACCAGCGCCGCGGCCACGGCGTACTGGAGGTCGATCGCTTTGGGAACCTGTACCGCCTCGCCGGCTATGATGGCGTCCAGGTCGGGCATCTGGTCGAGGCTGTCGACAAAGGCGGTCAGCTCGACCCCGGCGGCGGGCCCGACACAGGCCTGGAGGGTACCCTGCAAGAGATCCGGGTGGTCCGAAAACTTGCGCAGACCCCTGTGGGCGAACTCCCAGGAGCGCGGCGAAGGGAAGGCCACCGGGTTGTGGGCGGGGTCGAAGTCAAACAGCAGCTCGGGGCGGAAACGCAGGAAGGCAATGACGCGCTCGTCGATCCCATTCGCGTAGGCCCAGCTCACCCAGTCGTCCAGGTGGGTCTCCACCTCGAAGTGAGAGAAGCGATTGGCCAGGGGGGCCGGCATGGAGTAGGTCACCCCTCGGTCCCCCTGGCGGTTGCCGGCGGCGAAGATGGCCCAGTGGGACGGGACCTGATAGTCCCCCAAGCGCCGATCCAGGATGAGCTGGTAGGCGGCCGCCGAGACCGCCGGCGGGGCCGAGGTGATCTCATCCAGGAAC
This sequence comes from uncultured Gammaproteobacteria bacterium, assembly GCA_963802205.1. Taxonomy (GTDB): domain Bacteria; phylum Pseudomonadota; class Gammaproteobacteria; order Chromatiales; family Chromatiaceae; genus DYRB01. Next base: position 41,807 of record CAWDHW010000034.1, read on the forward strand.
AGGACCCCGGCCTGGCCGTGACGTTCGGCGTCCGGGAGCAGGCTGGGAATGGCCCATTCCACCCGCCCGTCCACCCGGAAGGGGATACCGCGCAGGTCGCTGGGCTCCATCTGAGAGAGGCGAATATCGATGACCCGGGCACCGTGACGGGCAGCAATCTGGGCCACCATCTGGGACTTGCCCACCCCAGGGGGCCCCCAGAGCATGACCGGGGTGTGATGCCCCTCGGCGGCACTGAGGAATTCTCGTTCGAGGACGCGTAACAACTGTGCCGGACGCATGTTCTGGGGTCTTCCTCGTTGCCTGGGGAAATTCGGATGGACGGCGCGGCCTGCGGCCTGTGCTGAAATGTGGGTTTCCAGCGGGGTATCACAACCCCGAAACCGGCACCAGGACCAGTCGCCCGGCTGGCACGCATAAGATAAACGCAGTATTCTAATGCCCCCTCTCTGTCGGGCCTCGTCGATTTCGGCAGCCCCGGGGAAGGACGACAGCGGCGGCGGCTCACGAGGTTCGAGGCCCCAAGGGGCAGTATCCAGGGCGCAATCATGCGCGGTGTGTTGTTCTCGGGCCGCGAAAAACTTAGAATCCCCAGGCTTTGACCCCTTCATTGCAGATGCTCGGAGACCGGAAATGAACAAGCTCTACTACGACGCCGTAACCCAGATGGAGCAACTGGGCGTCGACGACGAATACATCCAGGGTTGGCAGTGCGGCTTCCTGCAGAACCCCAAGCGCGAAGAGCAGCGGCTCACCGAGGCCTACGAGGCCGGCTATGCCGACGGTGAGGAGAAGACCACCGAGAACTTCAGCGAGTGGGTCAAGGGCTGATCGAGCCTTCTGAGGTCCGACCAGGGTGAGGTCCGATCAGGCCCCGGTCGGTAGACCTGACGGCCTCGGTAGCGAAAAGGGCGGGGCTCCCCGCCCTTTTTTGTGCCCGACCGAATCTGCGCCGAGCACCACCCAGCCCGACCTGGCCTGACCCAAGTGCCGGAGGTCTCTTGTCCGACCGCCCTGCCCCGCCCCCCTCGGCAATGACGCCCACCGCCGAGCGCCTGCGTACCCTGCTCCAGGGTACCGGCCTGCTGGTGATGCCCTGCTGCTACGATGCCCTGTCCGCCCGACTGGTGGAACGCGCCGGCTTCCCCCTGACCTTCATGAGTGGCTTCGCCGTTGCCGCCGCCCGTCTGGCCCTCCCGGACACCGGCCTGATCTCCTATGCGGAGATGCTCGACCAGGGCCGTTCCATCTGCGAGGCGGTCTCCATCCCCGTCATAGGCGACGGCGACACCGGCTACGGCAATCCCGCCAATGTCCGGCGCAGCGTCTTCGGCTACGCCCGGGCGGGCTTCGCCGGCGTCATGATCGAGGATCAGGTCGCCCCCAAGCGCTGCGGCCACACGCGCGGCAAGGAGGTGGTGGGGCGCGACGAGGCCGTGGCGCGACTGCGCGCGGCGGTGGACGCCCGCGACGAGGGGGCGGGGATCTGCATCGTCGCCCGCACCGATGCCCGTGCGACCCTGGGCCTGGACGAGGCGATCTGGCGTATGCGCGCCTTCGCCGACCTGGGTGCCGACGTGGTCTTTCTGGAGGCCCCGCGCAGCGAAGCGGACATGGTCGCCTTCTGTACCCAGGTCCCCGGGGTACGCATGGCCAACATGCTGGAGGAGGGCGACACGCCCATACTGCCGCCGGAACGGCTGGCCGCCCTCGGCTATCGCATCGCCGCTTATCCCCTGACCCTGCTCAACAGCGCCGTCTACGCCATGCAGTCGGCCCTGGCCGACCTGAGCGCCGGGCGCACCCCAGCGCGGCGGGTGGACTTCGCCAGCATCCGCGATCTGGTGGGCTTCGACGACTACGACCGCACCCTGCAGCGTTACACCGTCCGCGCCCAACCCCAGTGCGAACCGGATCCCAAGCCATGACCGATACCAGCTACCTCAAGGACTTCGTCCTCCTGCGTAATGACCCTTCCAAGGTCGGCGTGGTGCGCGCCGCGGCGGAGCGCGGAGAGGTCGATGCCCAATTCACCCTGGGACTCATCTACGCCGAGGGGCGCGGGGTGGAGATCGACTTGGCGCTGGCCCACTACTGGCTGTCCCTGGCGGTCGCCCAGGGTGACCGCGACGCGAACCAACTGCGCAACGTCGTCGGCAGTCAGATGACCGAAGCCGAGTACCAAGTCTCCAAACGGCTGCGCGCCGGGGGTTTCCTGCACGGGGACGGAACCCGCCATTGAGCCGGCCCCGGCCTTGGCGGCGGGTACAGGGGCGTCGCTCACATCCGCAGGGGCAAATCTGGGATGATCAGCGCACCCCACAACCCCGGAGAACCCGGCACATGCCCACCACCCCCCCTACCGCTGCCCTCGCCGCCATCCTGACGGCCGGCACTCTCCTGATCGCCGGCTGCTCGACGACTTCCGGCCCAATCAACCCCCCGCCGACACCCAAGGGCCCTCACCCGATGACCCTCACCCTCCAGCGGGCGGACTCCCCCGAAGGCGCCATGATCCCCATGGTCATCGTTATCGACGGGCAGGAAATCTATGGGCTGCGCAACGGGGAGACCTACCGCATCCGGCTCGACCCAGGTCAGTACGTCCTGGGCTGGCGCCTGGGCCTGAACACCTGCAACCAGACGATCTTCCTGCGCAAGGGCCGGGACGCGACCCTGAAATTGTCCAACACCTGCAACATCCCGCCGGAGCCCTAGCCAATAGGCTCCCGCCTGGCCTGGAAGGCCGCCACCCAGGCGGCCAGGCGCCCCGCAGCGATGGCCGAACGCAGGTCCCGCATCAGGTCCTGGTAATAGGTCAGGTTATGAATGGTGTTCAGGCGCGCCCCCAGGATCTCGTTGCAGCGATCCAGGTGGCGCAGATAGCCGCGGCTATAGTTGCGACAGGTGTAGCAGCCGCACTCCGGGTCGATGGGACCAGCGTCGTCCCGGTAGCGGGCGTTGCGGATGCGCACCACCCCGCTACGGGTGAACAGGTGCCCGTTGCGCCCGTTGCGGGTGGGCAGGACGCAGTCGAACATGTCCACCCCACGGCACACGGCCGCGACGATGTCCTGGGGGGTACCGACCCCCATCAAATAGCGCGGGCGCTCCGCCGGAAGACGCCCGGCCAGGTGATCCAGGACCCGCAGCCGGTCCTCTGCCGGCTCCCCCACCGAGAGCCCGCCGATGGCATAGCCGTCGAAGCCGATCTCCAGGAGCCCGTCCAGGGAGCGCGAGCGCAATCCCTCGAACATACCACCCTGGACGATGCCGAACAGGGCGGCCGGATTGTCTGCCGTGGGCAATGCGGCTGCGCGCTGCCCAGCGCAGGGATAGTTCCATGGAGACCCGAGCCTGGTCCTCCGTGGCTGGATAGGGCGTGCACTCGTCGAAGATCATGACGATGTCCGAGCCGAGTGCCCGTTGTACGGCCATGGACTCCTCCGGCCCCAGGAAGACCTGGCCACCGTCGATGGGGGATTTGAACTTGACCCCCGCCTCTGTAATGCGGCGCATAGCCCCCAGGCTGAAGACCTGGAAGCCCCCCGAGTCCGTCAGGATCGGCCGCGACCAGTGCATGAAGTCGTGCAGCCCACCCAAGCGCCCGATGGTTTGGGTCCCAGGGCGCAACATTAGGTGAAAGGTGTTGCCTAGAACGATCTGGGCGCCGAGCCCCTCCAACTCCTCCGGTGTCATCGCCTTGACCGTCCCGTAGGTCCCCACGGGCATGAAGGCCGGGGTCTCTATCTCGCCGCGGGGAAAGGTCAGGCGCCCCCGCCGGGCCGCCCCGTCGGTCGCCAACAGGTCAAAGCGCATGGATCTGGCCCCCTAGCCAATGGCAGAAACCGTCCAGATCGGTCACCTCGGCCTGGGGCGGCGCCAGGTCCTCCGGCCAGGCCCGGCCGAAGCGGTTGACCCACACCGCCCTCATGCCCACTGCCTGTGCCGCCGCCACATCGAGCACCGGGTCATCCCCCAGATGGATCGCCTCCCCGGGTGCGGCCCCGGCCAGACGAAGGGCCTGGTGGAACAGGGCCGGGTCTGGCTTGGCCGCCCCTACCGCGCCCGCCGTCAGGCTGTGGTGGAAGAGCCCCCGCAACGGGGTCTGCCCCAGGTCCGAGTTGCCGTTGGTCACCGAGACCAGGCGGAAGCGACCGACCAGGTCCCGCAAGACCCGGACTACGTCCGGGTAGGGCTCCACCCGGTTGCGCGCCTCCAGGAAGACCCACATGCCCTGCTCGGCCAGGGACTCGGGGTAACCGAAGTCGCGCAACAGCAGGCGCAGCGACGCGGTGCGAAGGGCGGTTACGTCATGGGCCAGGTCCGGGCGGTCACGCATGAGCCCCCTGCGATGCCGGCGCAGGCTGTCCTGGTCATGTGCCAGGGCCAGGCGCGGAGCAACCCCGGCGAGCCAGTCTGCAAGCCTGGACTCCGCCAAGCGGATGGGTGGCTCGCAGGGCCACAGGGTGTCATCCAGATCGATGGTCAGGAGCTTGGGCGGGGCGCGTAATGTCATCGTACAGGGGCCGGCAAGAGGGACTCCATTGTGCCTGCCGCCGCGCGCGAAAAGAATCCCGAGCCTGCGCTCATTGGGCTCGCTGGCACCAGGCCCAGGATACCTGGTCCCATCAAGCCGTTCCGATACACCCGCGCAGACGCAGCGTGACCAAGAGGCCGCCCAGCTCCAAAGCCGTCCCCGATCCCGGCCCGCCGCGCCCGAACAGCAACTCTGCCCCATAGGCGTCGCAGATGTCCTGAGCGATGGCCAAGCCGAGCCCGGACCCCTGGGTGCGTTCATCGAGCCGCAGTCCCCGTCTCCCCAAGGCATCCAGGGCCTCGTCCGGGACCCCGGGGCCGTCGTCCTCGATCTGAACCATCACCGGGTCCGCAGGCTTGGCTGGCCTGAGAACCCGTACCGCAACCCGGTCGGTGGCCCAGTTGGAGGCGTTCTCCAGTAGGTTACCCAGGAGCTCCGTCAGGTCCTCCGGGAGCATCAGCACCCGCAGGGCGTCGTGGCCATCCAGCTCCCAGCGCAGCCGGGATCCGTTGGGGCTGCGCCGGAGGGTGCGGACCACCTGGTCAAGGATGACCGGCAAGTCCGCGCCGGGGTCCCCGGCCCCTACCCTCCCGCCGCCCGTCAACCCCTGACCGCGGGGGTGCCCTCGCGCCCGGATGCGCGCCCGGATCAGTTCCCGGTCCACCCGCTGGCGCATGGTCTGGGCCAGGCCGTCGAGGTCATCCGCCAGCCCCGCTTGCCCAGCCGCGCGCAGGCGCTGGGCATCCGCGGCCAGAACCACGAGCGGGGTCTTGAGCCCGTGGGCCAGGTCGGCGGTCCAGGCCCGGGCCCGTTCGATGGCACCGTCCTGGGCGTCGAGCAGGGCGTTGACCTCCTCCGCCAAGGGCAGTACCTCGTCGGGGTAGTCGGCAGGCAGGCGCCGCGCCTCCCCGGAGCGGATGGACTTGAGTCCCAGACGCACTGCATCCAGGGGGGCAAGCCCGATGCGCACTTGAAACCACGCGGCGAGCACCAGCGCGCACCCAAGCAGGGCCAAATAGGGAAGCATGTCGGTGGCGAAGGACCGGCGCGCCTCCGCCAGCTCCGCCCGGTCCAGGGCCACCGCGACCCGCAGGCGGCGCCCCTCGGAGTCCGGGCGAAAGACCACCGAATGCTCCACCACCAGGAGCGCCTCATCACCGGGACCCGCCAACTCGTAGCGGTGCAGGACCCCGTCGGGCGGGCTGTCCTCCGGCAGGTCCAGGACCGAGTCCCAGAGGGAACGCGACCGCAGCAGGGTCGGCCTGTCCTCGTCCTGAATCTGCCAGTAGAGCCCGCTCAAAGGGATTTGGTAGCGCGGGTCCGCCAAGGACAGGTCGAATTGGACACGCCCGTCGGGGGCGGCCTTGAGATGGGCCAGGATCTGACCTAGGGTGTCGTCGAGCTGGTCCTCGACGCGCCGTTCCACATGGCGCTCGAACAGGGCGGAAAGCCCAAACCCGGCCACTAAAAGGGCCAGAGAAATGGATACCGCGGACGCCACCAGGAGGCGGAATCGCAGGGAACGGCGGGTCATGCCGTATTCGGTGGGGGGGCTGGATCGTCTACCAGATAGCCGAAGCCACGGCGGGTCTGGATCAGGTCCAACCCCAGCTTACGGCGCAGTCGGCCCACCAGGACCTCCACCCCGTTGGTGTCGCGCTCGATCCCGTCACCGTATATCTGCTCGGCCAGCTCACCCTGGGAGACCACCACCCCCTTGTGGTGTAGCAAGACCGCGAGCAGGCGGTACTCCTGGGGCGAAAGGTGGATCTGGACCCCATCCAGGGCGACGCGCATCTGGCGCGGGTCCAGGGTCAGTCCGCCGGCCCGCAGCACAGGCGATCCCTGGCCCGAGGCGCGCCGCAGCAAGGCCCGCAGCCGCGCCAGGACCTCCTCCACCCGAAACGGCTTGGGCAGGTAGTCGTCTGCCCCGGCATCGATGCCCTCCACCCGCTCGCTCCAGTCCCCGCGGGCGGTGAGGATCAGGACCGGTAAGTCGCGGCCCGCCGCGCGCCAGCGTTTGAGCACCGCGAGCCCATCCATGCCCTTGAGTCCCAGGTCCAGGATGACCGCCGAATAGGGCTCGGTATCGCCGAGGAACCAGGCTTCCTCGCCCTCCCCGGTGTGCTCCACCAGATAGCCGGCCCCGGTCAGGGCGCGGGTCAGGACCTCGACGGTACGCGGATCGTCTTCCACCACCAGGACGCGCATCACTCGCCCTCCCAGCGGCGCAGGATCTCGCCGCTATGGGCGTCGATCTCCAGTTCGTAGAGCCGCCCCTTGGGGTCCAGCAGTTTGATCTCGTAGATCCAGCGGCCGTCCTCGCGTTCCAGTTCCGTGTCCAGGACCCGGCCCGCCGCCTCGGGGCGGACGCGCTTGAGGATCTCGGTCATCGTCAGGATCTCGCCGCCCTCGCTGGCCCGACGCGCACGATCATGGCTGTCGTCATCGTCTTCCCAGGCATTGGCCCGCTGCCCATGCTTCCCATTGCCGTCCGCATGGGCCAACGCCTGCCCTGTGACCAGGGCAAGGGCCAGTGCAAACAGCAGATGGGTGGGGCGCCTGGGCATGGAGCGACATTCTAGGCCATAGCACCCTGACAATTCGCTGACAGACGCACTCAGGGGATGTTCACGCGGCCTTGCCCACACTCGCTCCCTAAGGCCAGGCAGCCGCCGCGGCCGAACCGCCCGTCGCACCCGGATTCGACCGGGGCGATACCACGAGGAGCAAGCCCCCATGACCGACTCACGCCAACTCTTCCTCGACTCCATTGCCCCACAGGCCGACCCGGGCACCCGGGTACGGGTCTGGGATGCCTTCGTCCGCCTGTTCCATTGGGGTCTGGTCGCCGCCGTGCTGACCGCCTACTTCACCGAGGATGAGTTCCTCGGGCTGCATACCTGGGCCGGCTACACGGTCCTCGGTCTGATCGGTGCCCGCCTCCTGTGGGGCCTGGTGGGCTCGCCCCACGCCCGCTGGTCGGACTTCGTCCGCGGCCCCTGCGCCACCTGGGCCTATCTCTCCGACGTCCTGCGCGGTCGCGCCGCCCGTTATCTGGGGCACAACCCCGCCGGTGGGGCCATGGTGGTGGCCCTGCTGCTGGGGCTGACCGCCACCGCACTCACCGGCGTGGCCGCGCTCGGGGCGGGCGAGGCTGCCGGCCCCCTGGCGCCCTACCTGCAAGGACTCTCGCCTGAGGTGGCCCATGACCTGGAAGAGTTCCATGAATGGATCGCCAACCTGACCATGCTGCTGATCCCGGTGCACCTGATCGGCGTGGCGTTCGCCAGCCGGCAGCACGGCGAGAACCTGGTCCGCGCCATGATCGACGGCTACAAGCGCGGAGAGCGGGCATGAAGCGCCCACCGAATTTGCCCTTCACCCAGATCCTGGCGCTGGGCGCGCTGCTGTACGCCACCAACCCTGTGCGGGCCGCGGTCCCCGGCGAGGACCTGATCGCCGCCTACCAGCGCCTGGGTGCCGGCCCCTTCGATGCCACTGCCGGGGTCCGTGCCTGGGCCCAGGAACACCGCCCCACCGGGGCCGAGGGCTTAAGGAGCTGCGCGACCTGCCACGGTACCGACCTCACCCGTTCCGGGCGCCATGCCACCACTGGCAAGCCCATCGAGCCCATGGCCGTGTCCACCAACCCCAAGCGCCTGACGGACCCCGCCCATGTCGAGAAATGGTTCGGGCGCAACTGTCGCTGGACCCTGGGGCGCGAGTGCAGCCCCCAGGAGAAGGGCGACTTCGTGCGGCTGATCCAGTCGCGATGACAAACACCCACCGATGGAGATCCCGACCATGAACCAAGCCCTGATCGGCGCCCTCGGAGCCGCCTTGCTCGTCCTCGGCGTGAGCGGTATCGCCTGGAGCGACCATGACCACGGTCGCGGAGACGACCGCAGACCACGGGACGCGGGGGCCACTGCGACCCAGGACCGCTACCGGACCGAATGCGGCGGCTGTCATCTGGCCTACCCCCCAGCGCTGCTGTCAGCCGACGGTTGGGACCGGATCATGGGGACCCTTGCCAACCACTTCGGCGACGATGCCAGTCTGGAGCCGGTCGTCGCCGCCGATCTGCGGGCCTACCTGAGGGCCAACGCGGCGAACCGGGGCTTGCGGGCGGGCCCCACCGCCTCGCCCGCGGCCACCGCGGACGGCCCACCGCCCCGTATCACCCAGACCCGCTACTTCCTGCGCAAGCACGATGAGGTACCAACGCGCCTGGTCCGCGGCAATCCGAAGATCGGCAGCTTCAGCAACTGCCAGGCGTGCCACGCCGGGGCGGCACAGGGCGACTTCGACGAACACCGTATAGACATCCCCGGCATGGGGCGGTGGGAGGATTAACCCAAATCCGGGGATTGCTCACGCGAAGGCGCGAAGACTTCACGACACCGCTTCTTGGGCAGTCGGAAAGAAACGAGGCGAGGGAGCCGCTCCCACGGCTGAGACTCCCCTAAAAAATTCGCTTCTGAAGGTCCAGTCCCAACCGATCCGGCGGCGTTCCGGGGTTCTAGTGGGAGGGGCGGGGAAGTAGACTGCCAGCGCGGCGTGGCCCAAGCCGGCGAAAGTCGTGCATCAGGCAGAAGGCCACATTGTGCGCCCGTACAAAACCGGGCATTGCGAACTGAATAGAAATACGGACCCAACCTCGAATGACCCGAAACCAAGGCGGAACCATGCCAAACGGCACCCTGTATGTGATTTCGGCCCCCTCCGGGGCCGGCAAGACCAGCCTCGTCAAGGCCTTGCTCGGGCGCGACCCGGGGCTACACCTGTCGGTGTCCTACACCACCCGGCGCCCGCGTCCGGGGGAGATCGACGGCCTCCACTACCACTTCGTCGCCCACGAGCGCTTTCAGGCGATGGTCGCCGCCGGGGCCTTTCTGGAGCACGCCCAGGTCTTCGGCAACTGGTATGGGACGGCCGAGGCGACCCTGCGCGACGAACTGGCGGCCGGGCGGGACCTGATCCTGGAGATCGACTGGCAAGGGGCGCACCAGGTGCGCAATCGCTTTCCGGAGGCGGTGGGCATCTTCATCCTGCCGCCCGACCTGGCCACCCTCGAAGCCCGGCTGCGCGGGCGCGGTCAGGACGACGCGGCGGTCATCGCCGGGCGCATGGCCCAGGCCCGAGCGGAGATCGTCCACCACCTGGACTACGACTATCTGGTGATCAACGACGACTTCGAGGTCGCCCTGGACGACCTGGCCGCCATAGTACGCGCCCGGCGTCTCCTGCACCCGATCCGCAGTCCGCTGCTGGGGCCCCTGCTCGCGGACCTGCTGGGGGACAGGACAGAAACCGCCACGGCCTGAGGTTCCCCAGGCGGCGCGTGGCCGCATCCGGGCTGCGCCCCTGGCGTCTGCCCGGTGGGTCTGATGCCAAGCCTTGCTAACAGGTGTGGCAGTAGTAGTCCGGCAGCCCGGCGATGCGGCAGGCTTGCTTGCAGCCGCCTTCCGGGAACAATGCCTCCAGGGTCTTGCGGGTGCAGGGTGCGTTCAGGGTCAGCTTTTCGCCGACGGCCTTCAGCACCAGGCGGGGAGACGGCGGGTGGTCGTAGGTGGCGTAGTATTCGCGCAGGTACTCGATCACCGCCCAGTGACAGTCGCCGAGGGCCAGCCCCTCCTCCGCTGCCAGGGCACTGGCTACATCTCTGTCCCAGTGATCGAAATGGACCATGTGGCCCTTGTGGTTGAACTCCAGCGCGCGGCCGGCGACGTACATGGCGCTCATTGTTTCAGTCTCCTCCACCCTGCGGGTGGTTTTGCGCTCGGTTTGGTGGTAAGGCTATGATCTTCCATGATCGTCAGGCTCCGTGACATGCGGGGATGGGCGTTCGACGCCTTCTTCGGCCCCGCATTGCGAATTGTCAATGCCGATATTGCCCCTTCACGCGCCGCAAGGCCAGGACAATCGTCGGGGTTTCGCCGCCGAGGCCGTGGGACGGGGATCAGCCTGCTTCGCCCGTTTCGCGCCGTCTTCCTGCCCCGGGTCAGGGCCAGTGGACTCGATGACCTCATCGCGGGCCTGGCCGCGCCCGATGGGGCGCCCGGTCGTCCTCAGACGGGATCGGGCTCGCCGGCCCAGTCCCTGGGCTTGAGGTAGCGCTCGTAGAGAACGGCCTCGGGGCTGCCGGGCTCAGGGCGCCAGTCGTAGCGCCAGCTCACCTCCGGCGGCAGGGACATGAGGATCGACTCGGTCCGCCCCCCGGACTGGAGCCCAAAGAGGGTCCCGCGGTCATAGACCAGGTTGAACTCCACATAGCGCCCCCGCCGATACTTCTGGAAGGCGCGCTCGCGCTCGCCATAGGGGGTTGCCTTGCGCCGGGCGACGATGGGCCTGTAGGCGTCCAGGTAGCCGTCGCCGATGCTGCGCATCAGGGCGAAGCTGCGCTCGAAGCCCGCGGCGTTCTCATCGTCGAAGAAGAGCCCGCCGACCCCGCGGGGCTCGTTACGGTGGCGCAGGAAGAAATAGTCGTCGCACCACTGCTTGAGGCGGGGGTAGACCTGCTCGCCGAAGGGGGCGCAGGCGGCACGTGCCGAGCGGTGCCAGTGGATAACGTCGGCGTCGAAACCGTAGTAAGGGGTCAGGTCGAAGCCACCGCCGAACCACCACACGGGCTCGGCACCGGGCTTCTCGGCCACGAAGAAGCGGACATTGGCGTGGGAGGTCGGGACATAGGGGTTGGCCGGGTGCATCACCAACGACACCCCCATGGCCTGGAAGGCCCGACCTGCCAGTTCGGGCCTGTGGGCCGTGGCGGAGGTTGGCAGGTTGGCTCCGAAGACATGGGAGAAGTTGATCCCGCCCTGCTCGAACACGGCCCCGCCACCCATGACCCGAGTCCGCCCACCGCCGCCCTCAGGGCGTTTCCAGGCGTCCTCTCGGAAGCAGGCGACGCCGTCCTCCTCCGCCAGACCCGCGCAGATACGGTCCTGGAGGTTCAACAGATAGTGCATCACGGCGGCGGTGTCGGGGCTCTGGGGCACGGGGGGCTCCGGCAGGGGTGGCATTCGGGTGGGCCGGGATCTTAACCGAAAACCCCGGAGGGGCCGACGGTCAGGCTCAGGGCGCAGCGTCGTCCGGGTGCAGGTGGACGGCGAGCCACAGGCAGGGCGGCTCGGCGGAGGTAGCCAGAACCCGGTGGGGGGTATGGGCGGGAATGAAGACGTGGTCGCCGGGCCCCAGGGTCAGGTTCTCCCCCGCCAGCTCCAGGGTCGCCTGCCCCTGCACCAGCAAGACCCACTCGTCCTGGGGCTGGTCATAGAAATGGGGCTCGGGGGTTGCGCTGCTGGCAATGCGCTCGATGACCAGGTTGCGGTGGTGCAGCAGGGTCTCGAAGGACTCGCCGGTGGCAGGCACGGGGATGCCGGCGAAGAGATTGGCGCTGGACATAGCGAGGCTCGTGTTTCACCTGGCCAAAAAAAACCGGCACGCGGCCGGTTTTTCTGGTGGGGCCTATGTACCCCAGCGGCCGTCGGGCAACACCCGTCAGGCCATGGCCTTGATGTGCGCGTTGAGCCGGCTCTTGTGGCGAGCGGCCTTATTCTTGTGGATCAGCCCGGATTGAGCGGCGTCATCGATGACGGGGACCGCCTCCTTGAAGGCATTGGTCGCTGCCTCTTTGTCACCCGCCTCGATCAGCTTCAGCACCTTTTTGACGTAGGTGCGGAACATGCTGCGGCGCGAGGCGTTGTGCTGGCGGCGCACCTCGGCCTGACGGGCGCGCTTGCGGGCTTGGGCTGAATTGGCCAAAGACGATCTCCTGGAAAACCTGAAACCTGGGTGTTGGATAGGTCGCGTGAAAGACCGCGCATTCTGGACAGGTAGACAGGGCTTGTCAACCAGCGGATCAGGGCCAATCGCTTGCGGAACCCCAAACTCGGTTGCACCGGCTCCCACCCCAGCGGCACCAACTCGCGCCTGACCCGTCGATCTGTGGATGAGTCCTGCGCCGGCCTGGTCCCCCGACCCCTGCCCCTCTGCACCCCCGTAGGTCTCACCCGGGGCAGACGCAGAGGGGCGTTGCAACCCCCTCCCAACCCTCGCTTGTCCGCAGCGTCTAACGTCTCCGGGCGGAGCGAATAGCCCGCCCGGCAGGCGATTACTTGTCAGCCGAGGTGGATGGCGCCGCGGGGGTCGCCGGGGCGGTCACGACTGGATAGGCAGGCAGGGTCCAAGCGGGATAGCCCCAATAACCCGGGTATCCCCAAGACCTGTAGTAGGGCCGGTGCCAACCCCAATAGTAGGGGCGATGCCAACCCCCGTAATAGGGACGATGCCAGCCCCACCATCCGGGGCCACCCCAGCCGTTCCATCCGCCCCAACCGCCGCCACCGAACCCGAAGCTGAAGAAGAACGCCTGGCTCTGGGTCGGGATCGCCATGAGCAGGGTCGCCAGAGCAGCCGCCACCACCACTGAACGCCGTTTCATAGGACACCTCCGAAATGGACTGATCGCGTGATGTCCATCCCTGGGGCCGGAAACCTCCCTGGATGCCAGGTAATTGTAGCCCGGCTCGCGATTTTTTCGCACCTGGCAAGGTGCCGAGAACGCACCCGGACAGGCACTCTAATAGATTGTTATATTGGATTTTTTCCTCATCCAGCGGGACTGTCGAGCCAAATGACCGAGCGACAACAAGCATTTTAGTTGATTAGCATCAACTAATGCGTAGAAACACTGGCCCATACTTCCAACCCGGCCCACCGCGACACGACCGCCCCGCCGCGTCCTTTGGCGCCTCACACTTTGATCGCCATGACCGCCTCCATCGACAACCGCCACTTTCTCCTGCGCCGCCTGCACTCCCTGGTCGGGTTGCTGCCCGTCGGTGCCTTCCTGATCTTCCATCTGTGGGAGAACTCACAGTCCCGCCTGGGCGCGGAGCACTACAACGGGACCGTGGTGGCCAACCTCCAGGGGATGAACTACCTGCCCCTGCTGGAGATCTTCGTCATCGGCCTACCCCTACTCTTCCACGCCGGCTATGGGCTGGCGATCGCCGCCGGGGCGCACCCAGAGCTGCGCCGCTACCCCTATGCGCGCAACTGGCTCTACTGGCTGCAACGTGCATCGGGGGTCGGCATCCTGGCGTTCCTGCTCGCCCATGTGGCCATGACCCGCGGCTGGGGCCTGGTCGAACCGGCGGTCCGCATAGACCTCTTCGGTCACATGCAAGGACTGCTGTCGCAGCCCACGGTGCTCGCGCTCTACCTCGTCGGACTCCTGCTCGCCGTCTTCCACCTGGCCAATGGGCTCTGGGGCATGGGGCTGGTGTGGGGTGTGACGACCTCGACGCGGGCCCAGCGCCTGAGTGGCTATGCCTGCGCTGGTTTCGGCGCCGCACTCGCCGCGCTGGGGCTGCATGGCCTGATCGGATTCCTGCCATGACTACCGCCAGCGCCAAGCCCCGCGTGATTGTCGTCGGCGGAGGCCTGGGCGGCCTCTGGGCGACGCTGCGCATCGCGGAGGCCGGATTCCCGGTGGACCTGTTCTCGCTGTTCGAGGTCAAGCGCTCCCACTCGGTCTGCGCCCAAGGCGGAATCAACGCCTGCCTGGACACCAAGGGCGAACACGACAGCGTCTGGCAGCACATTGTCGATACCCTCAAGGGCGGCGAGTACCTGGCCAACCAGCCCCCGGTGAAGTCCATGTGCGAAGACGCCCCTGGGCTGATTCGCACCTTCGAACGCATGGGGGTGACCTTCTCCCGCACCCCGGAAGGGCTCCTGGACCAGCGCCTGTTCGGCGGCGTGAAGAAGCGCCGCACCTGTTTCGCCGGGGCCAGCACCGGGCAACAACTCCTCACCGGGGTGGACCAACAGGTGCGACGGCTGGAGTCCCTGGGGCGAGTCGCCAAGCACGAGTGGTGGGAGTTCCTGTCGCTGGTCCTGGACGCCGACGGCACCACCCGCGGCATCGTCGCGATGGACTTGCGGAGCCTCGAAGTACGCGCCTTCCGAGCCGACGCCGTGGTCCTGGCCACCGGCGGCCTGGGGCAGATCTATGCCCCAAAGACCACAGGCTCCACCAACACCACCGGGGCCGCCGCCAGCCGCGCCTATCAGCAGGGGGCCCGGTTCGCCAACGCCGAGTTACTTCCAGTTCCACCCCACTGCCATGCTCGGCCACGACAAGAATCGCCTGATGAGCGAGGCGGCACGCGGCGAGGGCGGCCGGGTCTGGGTCCCGCGCGCCCCAGCGACACCCGCCCCCCACGCCGCATCCCGGAAGCGGAGCGCTTCTATCTCTTGGAAGAGTTCTTCCCCGCCTACGGCAACACCGTGGCCCGGGACGGATGGCCTCTCGGGCCATCTGGCGCGTGACCCGGGACCTGGGGCTCGGCATCGGCGGCAGCGACCGGGTCTATCTGGACCTGACCCACCTCGACCGCGCCTTCGTCACCAGCCGCCTGGGGGCTATCCTTGACATTTATCGCAAATTTGCCGGCAGCGACCCCCTGGACGAGCCCATGCAGATCTTCCCCCGCGGCCCATTACGCCATGGGCGGGCTCTGGGTGGACTTCGAGCGCGACCCGGCCAGTGGCGGTGTCCAGCCCGACAGCCCGCGTAACCACGCCACCAACATCCCCGGGCTCTATGCCTGTGGGGAGTGCGATTACGCCTATCACGGTGCCAACCGGCTGGGGGCCAACTCCCTGCTCTCCGCCTCCTATTCCGGGCGGGTGGCGGGGGAGGCGGTGGCAAGCTACCTCAAGGGGCTGGCCCTGGGGGATATCCCGCAAACCTACTCGATGCCGAGGTAAGCCGTCAACAGGCCGTCAATCAGGGCTTCATGACCGCCGCCGGGGACCAGAACCCCTACGCCCTGCACCGGGAACTGGGGGAACTGATGACGACCAAGGTGGGCGTCGTGCGCGACAACCGCGAACTGGACGCCGCCGACGCCCAATTACAGGACCTGCTCAGTCGCTTCAACCGCATCGACCTCGGCGAATCCAGCCCTTGGGCCAACCAGACCCTGGCCTATGCGCGACAGGTCCAGGACATGGCACAACTCGCCCGGGTCATAGCCCGCAGTGCCCAGCTCCCGGGACGAGTGCCGCGGGGCCCACCACAAACCCGAGTTCGCCCTGCCGCTGCCCGCCGGGAAGCACCCCGGGGACCCGGAGTACGCCGCCTTCACCGAACGCTGGAAGGCCAACAACGCCCGTTGGCTCAAGACCACCGTCGCCACCCCCCACCCCCGCAGGCCCCAGCATCGGCTACGCGGAGGTAGACACCTCGGTTTTGGCCCCCGAACAGCCGCGGGACTATCGGTGACGCCATGCCGCCAGACGCCATCCACCTCAAGATCCGCCGCCAGGACCATCCGTCCGGCGCCCCCTACTGGCAGGAATTCCGCATTCCCTACCGCGCCGGCCACAATGTGGTCTCGGCCCTGCAGGTCATCCGTGCCAACCCCATCACGGTCGAGGGCCAGCGGGTGGACCCGGTGACCTGGGAGCACAACTGCATGGAGGAGGTCTGCGGGGCCTGTGCCATGGTCGTCAACGGGCGCCCCAGTACCCCGGCTGCTCGGCCCTGCTCGATGGCCTGACCCAGCCCATTGTCCTGGAGCCGCTGCCAAAATTCCCGGTAGTGCGCGACCTCCAGGTGGACCGCTCCCGCCTCGACGCCAGTCTCAAGCAGGTCAAGGCGTGGGTCAATATCGATGGGGCCTGGGACCTGCACGAGGGGGCCCCGCGCATCTCGCCCAGAAGTGGTCCGCCAACTACCTCTACAGCCGCTGCCTCAACTGCGGCATCTGCCTGGCCG
>CAWDHW010000035.1:0-36872 GCA_963802205.1 uncultured Gammaproteobacteria bacterium
GCGACACGCCGAGGAACCCGCCGGGGAGCCATTCGGTCGGCCCGGCGTGGAAGACGAGCACGGCCAGCACGGCCAGACCCCGCAGGCCGTCGAGGCCCGGCGCGTGGGGGATGCGCACTGGGCGCTGCGGCTGCGGGCGGCCGCGCCGGTCGCGGGCGTTGCGGGGCGTCGAGCGGCGGAGTTGTGGCCACAGGAGACCCTGAGCGAGGCGCTGCGCAGGAGCGGAGTTGGGGCGCGGTCGAAGCAGATTGTTCCACGGCGGAGGACCGAAGAACGATCGTGGCTCGCCGCGGCCGGCCCCGGCGGTAGGTTCTGGGCCGATGCCGCCGGCCACCGCTCCCCAGCTGCGCAAGGCGCTCAAGCGCCGGGCGCCGGGGCTGGCGGTCGAGCGCGAGCTGTG
The DNA here is from genome assembly GCA_963802205.1 of uncultured Gammaproteobacteria bacterium. GTDB lineage: Bacteria > Pseudomonadota > Gammaproteobacteria > Chromatiales > Chromatiaceae > DYRB01. The sequence continues at coordinate 401 of CAWDHW010000035.1, forward strand.
GGCCGCCGGCCACGACGTCGTGGTCGGCATCGACGAGGTGGGCCGGGGCGCGTGGGCCGGTCCGCTCACGATCGGCGCCGTCGTGCTGCCCGCAGGACCGGCGGGTCAACAAGGTCCGCGACTCCAAGCAGCTCACCGAGCGCGAGCGTGAGGCGCTGTTCGACCGGATCGCCGAGTGGTGCGTGACGTGGGCGGTCGGCCACGCCACCCAGGCAGGAGTGCGACGAGCTCGGCATGTCCGACGCCCAGCGCCTGGCGGCCCGCCGGGCGATCGAGGGCCTCGGCGTCGCGCCCGACCAGGTCCTGATCGACGGCAAGTGGGACTTCGTCGGCGGCGGCGATCACGCCAGATGATCGTGAAGGGCGACGCCACCTGCCTGTCGATCGCGGCGGCGTCGATCCTGGCCAAGGTCACCCGCGACCGGATGATGCGGGCCGAGGCCGAGCACTACCCGGCCTACGACTTCGCGCGGAACAAGGGCTACCCGTGCCCCCGCCACAAGATGGCCCTGCAGGGCTCGGGCCCGTCCGCCATCCACCGCCGCACCTGGGCGTTCATGGACGACATCGCCGTGGACCGGCGTCGCCGTCCGCTACCACCGCCCCGACCCCCAGGGCACCCTCTTCGACCCGGAGCTCCTCACGTGACCGCTGTTGCCGCCGCCACCGCCTTGTTCGACGACCTCGCCGCCTTCGGCGACGCCGCCGCCGACGGCGCCTCGTTCGATCCCGCCGCCATCGACCTGATCGCCGATGCCGGCCTCCACGGGGTGTCGGTGCCCAAGGCGGTCGGAGGGACCGAGCTGCCCCTGGTGGAGTCGGTCGAGGTGTGGGCGGAGATCGCCCGGGCCGACGGGTCGATCGGGTGGGTGGCCTTCGCCATGGACACCGCCCTGGCCTACTTCGGGGCCTACCTGCCCGACGACGGCGTGGCCGAGCTGTTCGCCGACGGTCTGCCCCGGGTGGCGGGCCAGTTCGCACCCAACGGCACGGCGTCGGCCGACGGCGACGACTGGATCGTCGACGGCAGCTACCAGTTCGGCTCGGGCATCACCGTCGCGGATGTCGCCGGCTGCGGGTTCCTGGCCACGCCCCCGGGCGGCGGCGACCCCGCCTACCTCTTCGGGCTGCCTGCCCGTCGACGAGGTCGACCGACGGGCCAACTGGGACGTGCTCGGGCTCCGGGCGACCCGATCGGTGGACTACGAGCTGGCCGGCGCACGGGTGCCGCCCGCCACACCTTCGACTTCTTCGCGCCGGTGGTTCACCGTGGCGGCCCGGTCGCTCGCCTCGGCGTGCTCCCGCTCACCGCGGTGGGCCACGCCGCCTGGGCGCTCGGGGTCACCCGGCGGACCCTCGACGAGTGCTCGTGGCGGCCGGGCGCACCCGGATGGGCGCCGCCTCGTCCATCGGCGAATCCGACCACGGCCTGATCACCATCGCCGGGCTGGAGTCTCGCTACCGGGCCGGGCGGGCGTGGATCCACGAGGTGTGCGAGCAGGCCGAGGCCGAGTGCGCCGAGACCGGCGAGTTCCTGTCGGGACCCACCAGCGACCTGGTCCGCCAGGCGTGCGTGCACGTCAACCAGGAGGGGGCGGCGATCGCACGCGACGCCTACCTGCTCGCCGGCACCGCCGCGCTGCGCGACGGGCTGCTGCAGCGGTGCTTCCGCGACCTGCACGCCGGGGCCCAGCACTTCTTCGCATCCAACGCCGCCAGCGTCGACTTCGCTCGATCGCTGCTGAACCAGGGGAACTGAGATGGACGACTTCACCGGCGCACGCGCCGTCATCACCGGCGGAGCGAGCGGCATCGGCCTCGCGCTGGCGGCCACCCTGTTGCACGACGGGGCCTCGGCGGTGGTGCTGGCCGACGTCGAGCAGGGGGCGCTCGACGACGCCGTGGCGTCGCTGGCCGACCTGGGCCTGGGCCGCGTCCTGGGAGCGGTGTGCGACGTCACCGACCCCGCGGCCATGGAGTCGCTGGCCGCCACCACCTGGGACGAGCTGGGCGGGGTCGAGGTCCTCTGCCTGAACGCCGGGGTGTTCGCCGGCGGCTACTCGTGGGAGACCACCCTCGACGACTGGGATTGGGTCCTGGGCGTCAACCTGCGGGGCATGATCCACGGGATCCGCTCGTTCGTGCCCCGCATGATCGAGGCCGGGGTGCCGTGCCACGTGCTCGGCACGGCGTCGATCGCCGGGATCGTCGCCGCACCGGCATCTGCCGTGTACTGCACCTCGAAGTTCGCGGCGGTCGGGCTCATGGAGAGCCTGCAGCACGACCTGGCCCTCGCCGGTGCGTCCCACGTCGCCACCTCGGTGATCTGCCCGGGCATGGTCGCGACCAACATCGACCACGGCGACCGCAACCGACCGGCCGTGTTGGCGGAGCGCACCGACACCGAGGCCTCCAACCTGGCCGGCACCGCCATCGTCGACACGTTGGGCAGCGATGCCGCCCTCGACCCCCGGGTGGGGGCGCGCCACGCCCTCGACCAGGCCCGGACCGGACGCTTCTACGTCACCACCCACGAGGGCGACCTGGTGGGAGCGCCTGGTCGGCAACGAGAACGAGGATCGGCTCGCCGGCCGGCCGCCGCGCTTCCAGATGTACGAGTAGCCGCCTCAGGCCTTGGCGAGGTCCTTGAAGGGGGTCGTCGAGTCGATGCCGGGGTCCTTGGGCAGGCCGAGCACCCGCTCGCCGACGATGTTGCGCATGCACCTCGTCGGTGCCGCCGGCGACGCGCATGCCGGGCACGCCGCAGCAGGATCTGTGCCAGGCGTAGGTGCCCCACTCGCCGCTGTCGGCGATCAGGCGGGGCCCGAGCACCTTGGCCACGAACTCGGCGGTGGCCTGCAGGTTGTTGGTGAGCGCCAGCTTGGCGATCGACATCTCGGGACCGGGCAGCTGGCCGGCCTGGATCTTGTCCAGCGCCCGCTGGTTGTTGTACTTGGCCACCTGGAAGCTGGTGTAGAGCCGTCGGCCAGCTCGTCGCGCAGCACCGGGTCGTCGGCGAGGCCGAAGTGGCGCATCATCTCGATGAGGCGGGTGACGCTGACCAGGCCCATGCCGCCGCCGCCGCCGCCGCGCGCCGATCGAGGCCCGCTCGTTCATGAGCGTGGTGAGCGCGACGGTCCAGCCCTCGTTGACGTCGCCGAGGCGGTGGGAGTCGGGGACGCGGACCTCGTCGAAGAACACCTCGTTGAACGCGGCGCCGCCGGTCATCTGGCGCAGCGGCCGGATCTCGACGCCGGGGGCGTGCATGTCGACGACGAACCCGGTGAGGCCCTTGTGCTTGGGCAGGTCGGGGTCGGTGCGGCAGATGATCTCGCCGATGTCGCTGTAGTGCGCGCCCGAGGTCCACACCTTCTGGCCGGTGACGATCCACTCGTCGCCGTCGCGCTCGGCCTTGGTCTGGAGGCCGGCCAGGTCCGACCCGGCGCCGGGCTCGCTGAACAGCTGGCAGCCGACGAGGTCGCCGCGGTACATCTCGCGGCAGGTACGCTCCTGCACCTCGGCGGTGGCGTGGGCGAGGATCGTCGGCGCGACCATGCCGAGCCCGATGCCGAAGACGCTCTGGTCGGGGACCTCGTACTGCGCCTCGAGCGAGTCGTAGGCCCGCTCGTAGGCCGCGGGCAGCGCCCGGCCGCCGAACTGCTCGGGGCCGGTGATCCACCCGAAGCCGTCGTCGAACCGCTTGGCCCGCCACGCCTTGGCCTCGGCGAGCTCGCGCTGCCTCGGCGTCGCGGTCCTTCTCGTCGAACATGCCGACGTCGTCGGCGCCCTCGCCCCAGACGAACTCGGCTGGCCTCGGGCGTGGCGCGCTCGGCGTTGGCCTCGAGGAAGGCTCGTCGGCCTCGGCGCGTGAACTCCTCGAGGGTGAGGTCGGCCATGTCGACCCCCGTGTCGTGCGTCGTCCGGTATGGATGTAGCGGTCAGGTAGCCGCCCAGACGCTGCCGGGTATGCGCGGTAGCCGCCCATCGGCGCGCTGATCCCGGTTGCCGTGTTCTGCGGCCTCACCCTGCTCATCTGGGGCAACCGCATCTGGCTGGCCTGGACCAACGACGACGACACGCTCGGCGAGAAGCTCCTGTGGTCGCTGCCCATCACGCTCTTCGTGATCGTGTCGGCTGTGGTGCTGGCGGCCATGGTGGCGGGCGTGGATCGCCGGTCGAGGTGGTTCGTGGTGACCGTCAGGGTCTTCGCGGTCGCCACCATCGCCTACTGGGTGATCCGCATGCCGATGATCGCCGTCAACGACCACGACCTGTCGGCGTCGGAGGAGGGCGCGGACAGCGCCCAGGCCGTACCATGCGCGGTCGAAACGCGGCCTCAGGCGCGCGGCCTCGCGAAAGGCCGCGACGGCTTCATCCAACCGTTGACGCTGGTCGCAGAAATACCCGAGGTTGAACCAGGCATCGGCATTTCCCGGGTCGATCCGCAACGTCTCCCTGAACCAGTACTCCGCCTCGTCATCACGCGAAATGGCGGCCAGCAGATAGGCAAGTCGATGGGTAGCGCGCAGGAAGACCGGATCGCAGGCCAACGCCGCGCGGTACTCGTCGATCGCTTGCAGGGGGTGCTTGCGGCGCTGGAACATCGCGCCGCGCAGGTAATGGCGCCAGGCTTCAAAGTTCATGTGTGGTCTGGGGCAATAGAGGTTCCTGGGACTGACCCACGCAAAGACCGCTTCCCTCTGGGTTCCGGTGACCCCAGATGCAGGCGCCAAGCGTGGATCGCCATGAATGGCCGGCTTTGGACTGGATCCTTCGTTGGGGCAGGAGTCAGTACACCGGCTTCGTGCCCACCACCGTGTAAGCCGTCAGTGCGCACAGAAAGCCGCCGGACCGACTTTGGGCCTGGACGTCCGACAGCCAATCGTCAGCCACCACGGGTGCGAGGCGGCCGGTCGCCACCGCGTGTGCGAGGGTCTGGCGCAGGTTGTAGACGCGATCCGACATCTCAAAATCGGTCAGCACGGACACGGACGGCTCCAGCACCACCTGTTGCAGTCCAGCCTCCAGAAAGAATAGTTTCAGGTACCTGCCGATCCAGGGGTTGGTGAAGGATTCCTCCCAGGCGGCGGCAATGATCTTCGTCGCCTCCTCATTGCGACCGCTCAGGGAGAAGGTTCCCCAGTCGTTGTCATAGGCAAGCAATGCGCCGCCAGGCTTGAGGACGCGCACCAGTTCACGAACGGCCTGGCGGGGGCTGGCGATGTGCTGCAAGGTCCGGTCAACCCGGCAGCGGTCAAGGCACTCATCTCTGAACGGCAGTTGGCGCGCATCCGCCTTGGCAAACCGGACGCGCAGACCGGTGGGGAGGCGGCCCACCGCTTCCGAAATCAATCGCGCACTGGCGTCAACGCCCAAGACGAGGCCGCCCGGGCCGACACGCGCCGCCATCCTGAAGGCATCGTCGCCCAGGCCGCAGCCAAGGTCCAGCACCGACAGGCCGGCAGACAGGTTGAGCAGTTCGTAACTGCGCTCCTTGTATTGGCGGAAATAGGGTAGGGAGTCAAGCAACGAGAGACACTGCCGATAGGCCCCGGCGTCGTCGCGACTGTCCACATCGGGAAATCCCGTCGCCAGATACTCCTGACTCATGGGCGCTCACCTGAAACACAAGTGTGCCCGGGTAGCCGAGGTACCCGAGTTAATGGATCTCGCACCGCCATTACCGCCGCTCCCTCCGGCGCCGCCCAGTCCACCGGTTCCGCCCTCGCTCGTGGCACTGATATCCGAGGATTCCGGACCGCTGGTGGCGATCGCACCGCTCAGGAAGCGGACAGTGACGGCGATCAGGGTTGGATTTGCAGGTAGCCATCCTGGACCAGTTGGATGATGCGCAGATTGGCGGCCGTAACGACTTTCACCCCCGGCAACAAGTCCGCATTGGTCCAGCCGTTGCCACGGGCGGTCACGGCACAGAGCTCGAAGCGCACACCCTTTTCCTGCAGGGCTGCAATCATCGCCTTGTAGGGGTTTCCGCGCGGTGTATGGCGGACCGCGTTATAGCGCACGTCATCCAGAAGCATGTACCCGGCCTCGCCGTGGAAGATGGCGACCATGCTCTGCTGGGTCTTCGCCTGGACAAAATCCTCGTGCATGATGGTCATGTAATTGAGGCCAGTCGGGTTGTCCCCCTCAAAGGCCAGGTGATCCATATTGAACACCACGCGGGCCTCCTTCAGGACCACGGGAACGTCGATCTGGAGCGTCGCGGTCGCCGCCTCCGCGGCTGGGAGTAGCGATGGGGCACCGAGCACCAGCACGCCAGACAGAAGCCCAAGGTAGAACGGAATGGTCTTCACGAACGAGTCTCCTCTTCTGCAGTTTGCCAACGCAATTCGACGATACCACAAGAAGATACCGAGTCTTGTGACCGAGAAAGAGGGCAATGCTCCAGCCACCCGTTCCGGGGGGTTGCCACCCTGGTGGATGGCATGGCACAAGAGTACGGCATTGATGTTGCGGCCCCGGAGCGTGAGCGCTTCGCGACACGCGACGGGCCTCCGCTGGCCGGGTTCACTCCCAGGCTATCTGTTGACGACCACGGGTGACCAGTGGCCAGATAACCGATCCTGCACTATGACGTGGCCTTGGTCCCACGCTGGGATTAGGTGCTGAGCAACCTTGATTGTCGCGCCGACGAGGGCGCTGTCTGCTCGTGCGAACCAGACCCACCCCATCCTTGCGGCGTTGATGGAGCCCTAGACATGCCAAACGAGAGCGTACTCCAACCATCCTGGCTGGCCCTGATCGCTCTGCTCGCCCTGCCGGCCGCGGCGGACGACCCTGGGGCGCGAATCGCAACCCAAGGGACACCTGGGGGAACCGTGGCCTGCGCGACCTGCCACGGCCACAACGGCGGCGGTGACGAGGGGGGCGCCTTCCCCCGCTTGGCCGGGCTAAACGCGGGTTACCTGGCCCGGCAACTCCGCGCCTTCCGGGACGGCGGTCGGGACAACCCCGTCATGAGCCCAATGGCACAACCCCTGACCGATACCGAGGTCGCTGCGGTGTCGGCCTACTATGCCGCGCTCCCTGCCACTTCCAACGCCAAACCCCCGATGGACCTGTCAACGGCCGTCGGCGGGGTCCTCGCGACCGAAGGGGACTGGACCAATCGATCCCTACCGGCCTGCGCCCAGTGTCACGCACGTGACGGCCTCGGTGCCGGGGAGGCCTTCCCGGCCTTGGCCGGCCAGGTTTACTCCTACATCCTGGGCCAGCTCGACGCATGGGTCAGGGGCAAGCGGACCTCAGACCCCCATGGACTCATGAGTCCAATCGCAGCGCGGTTGAGTCTGGATGAGGCCAAGTCTGTGGCTGCCTACTATGCCGGCATGGCGGTCGAGCCTGCACAAGCCTCAGGGGCCAGGCAAGGGCCTGGAGTGCCGACCGGCTCCGCCCATCCAGGTCAGCCAGGGGCCGGTCCGGCCGAGACCCAAGCCGCCGCGACCAGTCCCGCCGACCCTCCCCGCGACCACGGCCCAGTGGATCCTGGCCGCCCCCAGGGGGCAGAGGGCCTGTTTCAGCCGCCCACACGCGGCACAGCCCCGAATGACCGCATGGGCACGGCAATCCGACTGGGTGAGGCGGTCTTCGTCGGGACCTTTTCGCACCCGGAATCGGCGAGGTATGTTGGCAACACCCAAACCTGCGAGGGGTGCCACCTGGATGCCGGGCGCTTGGCGGGCGCGGCCCCCATGTGGGCCGCCTGGGTCGCCTATCCCGCCTTCCGCAGCAAGGATCAGCGCATCGACACCATCGTAGAGCGTATCCAGGGGTGTTTCACCTATTCGATGAATGCCCAGGGATCCGCCGTCGGGCACGCCCCAGAGGCCGACAGCGAGACCCTGGTCGCGCTGCAGAGCTACATCTACTGGCTCGCCACCGGAGCACCCACGGGGGATGGTCGAATGCCGGGGCGCGGCTATCCGACCATCGATCCAACACCCCAAGGCTTCGATCCGGACCGTGGCGCTCTGGTCTACCGAACGGTTTGCGCCGTCTGCCACGGCAGCGGCGGTCAGGGCACCTGGGTGCGCGGGGAGTTGCTCTTCCCGCCCCTCTGGGGTCCCCAGTCCTACAACTGGGGTGCCGGCATGCACCGCATCGACACCGCCGCCGCCTACATCAGGCACAACATGCCGCTGGGGCCTGCCCAACGCCTGAGCGATCAGGACGCCTGGGATGTGGCCGCCTTCATCAATGCCCAGGAGCGTCCCCAGGACCCGCGCTTCAACGGTAACCTGGCGGAGACGGCGCGGCTCTACCACACCGGTCACTACGACTACTACGGCAAGCGCTTGAGGCCGGATGGGACGCCCATGGGTGATGATCCAGCGGGGCGCTGACGGTTTAACCGCCAAGCTCCAGGTTTGGCGTGGTGCCGGAATGGGTCCTTGGCAATGCGCGGGATCTCTGTCTGCGGATCTCCCAGGGCGGTCACCGCCAAAGGCAGATGGCCGCCGAGGTCCGTTGTGAGCGTCGTGGCTTGGGCTTGGGGCGTCATAGTGGCCGGCATCATTGGCGGATGGCTGAGCCCTGACGAGACTGAATCCGCCTGCTACCGTTGGGGTCACAGCCCCAGCCACTCCCGTCCCAGGACCCGCAGATCCGGGCCGAGGCGATAGATCAGCGGAACGCCGGAGGGGATCTCCACCAACTCCATGGCCTCGGCGCCGATCCCGTCCAGGTGCATCACCAGCGCGCGCAGGGTATTGCCGTGACTGACCACCAACAGCCGCCGCCCGGCGGCGATGCGTGGGGACAGGACCTCATGCCAGTACGGCAGGGTGCGAACCTGGCAGTCCCGCAGGCTCTCGGTGGCAGGTAGCAGGACTGGATCGAGGCCGGCATAGAGGAGGTCATGGCAGGGGTGACGTGGGTCGTCCGGGGCCAGGGCGGGCGGGGGGTCCAGGTAGCCGCGCCACCAGCGCCGGGATTGCGCGTCACCCCAGTGGGCCTGGATCTCCGGCCTGGTCATCCCTTGCAGGGCCCCATAGTGGCGCTCGTTGAGGCGCCAGGTGGCGTGAACTGGGGTAGTGGGGGCCGCCATGGCCGCGAGCATGGCATCCGCCGTCTGACGGGTGCGCTTCAGGAATGATACATGGACCTCGTCGATGCCGAACCCGGCGGCCCCGAGTGTGCGCCCGGCGCCCGCCGCCTCGTCCAGGCCGACCAGGCTCAGCGGGATGTCGGTCCAGCCGGTGAGGCGGTGGGTGAGGTTCCAGTCGCTGTGGCCGTGGCGGATCAGGACCACCACGCGGTCGCGACCCCCAGGCGTCATTCCGGTGTCTCGACCAGGACATGCGCCAGGTGATGGCGGTCGCCCCACTTCTCCAGGTGCCAGCCGGCGGCGTCGAAGTGGAACCAATTCAGGGCGGCGTTGGGGATGACGAAGTCCCGCGGGGTCTCCAGGGGCCGGCCCGTGGCACGCCGGTAGAGGATGTCGAGGACGCCGCCGTGGGAGACGGCGCAGAGCGTCTCGCCCTGATGATGGTGGACCATCCAGTCGATGCCCTCCGCCACCCGGGCGGCGAAGGCGAGCATGGGCTCCCCGGTCTCGAAGTCGTAGTGGGGGTCGCGGGCCAGATAGTGGGCATAGGCCTTGGGGTATAGGGCCGCACCCTCCGCCGCGGTGATCCCCTGAAAGATCCCGTAGTGGCGCTCGCGCAGTTGGGGCAGAAGACGCACCGGGAGCGCCTCACGCTCGGCCAGGGCCTGGGCCGTCTCCATGGCCCGCCCCAGGTCGCTGCTGTAGATGGCGCTAAAGTGGTGGTGCCCGGCGTTGTACGCCATGGCCAGGGCCTGGGCACGACCCGTGGCGTTGAGCGGGATGTCCGTATGTCCCTGGATGCGCTTCTCGATGTTCCAGTCCGTCTCGCCGTGGCGGACGATGCAGATGCGGGTCAACATTGGGTTATCGCGTTCCGCTTGGTGGTCATGGGTCGGTGGCCGGCCTGCGCTAAACCGGCGCCGGGTGGCCGATGCGCATCCTATTCCCTGGCGTTGGTCCAACCAATGCCCCGGCTTGAATTCCGGATCTGCACTGATATAGTTGGTCCGCCCATGCTGCGCCGCAGCAACCATCGGGGGAGTCAATAGAGAGTATGTCGCTCAAGCCGTTCAAGAAGCTGCTGGTCGCCAACCGCAGCGAGATTGCCATCCGCGTGTTCCGCGCCTCCGCCGAACTCGGCATCCGCACCGTGGCGATCTTCGCCGAGGAAGATCGCCTCTCCATGCACCGCTTCAAGGCGGACGAGGCCTACCAGCTCGACAAGTCCAAGGGCCCGGTGGGGGCCTACCTGGATATCCACGGCATCATCGAGATCGCGGTGGAGCACGGTGTGGACGCCATACACCCCGGCTACGGCTTCCTGTCCGAAAACCCGGAGTTCGCGCGGGCCTGCGCCGCCCACGGTATCGCCTTCGTCGGCCCGCGCCCCGAGCTGCTGGCGATGATGGGGGACAAGACCGCTGCCCGCGAGCTGGCCCACAAGGCTGGGGTACCGACTCTACCGGGAACCGAGGAGCCAGTGGAGGATCGCGACGCCGCCCTGGCCCTGGCCCCGCAGATCGGCTTCCCGCTCATCATCAAGGCCGCTCACGGCGGCGGCGGGCGCGGGATGCGGGTGGTGCGCGATGCCGAAAGCCTGCCCAAGTTGCTGGAAGAGGCCAGCACCGAGGCACGCAACGCCTTTGGCAACGGGGCCGTGTTCCTGGAGCGCTTCATCGAGCACGCCAAGCATATCGAGGTCCAGATCCTCGGCGACCACCACGGCAACGTGGTGCACCTGCACGAGCGCGACTGCTCGGTGCAGCGTCGTCATCAGAAGGTCATCGAGATAGCGCCGTCCATCGACCTGCTGGAGGCGACGCGCGCCGCCCTGTGCGACTCTGCCGTCCGCCTGGCCAAAGAGATCGGCTACGACAACGCCGGCACCGTGGAATTTCTGGTGGATGCCGACAGCGGAGAGTGGTTCTTCATCGAGATGAACCCGCGCATCCAGGTGGAGCACACGGTCACCGAGGAGATCACCAATATCGATCTGGTGCGCTCCCAGATCCTGGTCGCCGCCGACAAGGCGCTGCACGGGCCCGAGATCCGCATCCCGCCCCAGGCCGAGATCCCGCGGGTCGGCTACGCGGTGCAGTGCCGCATCACCACCGAGGACCCGGAGAACAACTTCGCACCGGACATAGGGCGCATCCTGACCTATCGTTCACCCGCCGGCTGCGGCATCCGTCTGGACGCGGCCATCGCCACCAACGGTGCACTGGTCTCGCCCTACTACGACTCCCTCCTGGTCAAGCTCACGGTGCGTTCGCTCGATTGGGAGAACGCCCTGGAGCGCATGGAGCGTGCCCTGCACGAGTTCCGCATCCGCGGGGTCAAGACCAATATCCCGTTCCTCGATAACGTGATCAAGGACCCGTCTTTCCGCGCAGGCAAGGCGACCACGCGCCTCATCGACACCACCCCGGCCCTGTTCGAGCTGAAGGTCAGGCGCGACCGTGCCACCAAACTCCTGAGCTACTTGGGCGAGACCATCGTCAACGGCAACCCCCATGCCAAGGGCTACCGTCCGCCCTGCGTCCTGCCGGAGGCCAGAACGCCGCGCTACGACCATATCCAGGCCCCGCCCCCCGGGACCCGTCAGATCCTGCAAGCGCGCGGCCCCAAGGGCCTGGCGGACTGGGCCCTGGCCCAGGAGCGCCTCCTGGTCACCGACACCACCCTGCGCGACGCCCACCAGTCCCTGCTCGCTACCCGGGTGCGTACCCACGACATGCTGCGCATCGCAGGAAGCATCGCCCACCTGGCACCCGGGCTCTTCTCGCTGGAGATGTGGGGTGGGGCGACCTTCGACACCTCCATGCGCTTCTTGAACGAGGACCCCTGGGCACGCCTGACCCAGTTGCGCGAGCGCATCCCGAACATCTGCTTCCAGATGCTGCTGCGCGGGGCCAATGCGGTCGGGTACTCCAATTACCCGGACAACGTGGTCAAGCGCTTCGTCGAGCACTCCGTCGAGTCCGGGATGGACATCTTCCGCATCTTCGACAGCCTGAACTATGTCCCCAACCTGATCCCGGCCATGGAGGCGGTCCTCAACGACGGGCGCGCCGTGTGCGAGGCGGCCATCTGTTACACGGGCAACATCCTCGACCCGAAACGCCATAAGTACGACCTGGCCTATTACCTGGACATGGCCAAGGAGCTGGAGCGCGCCGGGGCCCACTTCCTGGCCATCAAGGACATGGCCGGGCTGCTGCGCCCCTATGCCGCCGACGTGCTGTTCCGGGCCCTCAAGGCGGAGATCGGCATCCCCATCCACTACCACACCCACGACACCTCGGGGCTCAACGCCGCCTCTGTCCTGCGTGCCGCCGACGCGGGCGTGGATGTGGCGGACGGGGCCATCGCCGGGATGTCCGGGTCCACTTCCCAGCCCAACCTCAACGCCATGCTCGCCGCCCTGGAGCATACGCCGCGGGAGACCGGGATCGACCGTGCCCCCCTGGACGCCATGTCCCACTACTGGGAGCGGGTCCGCACCTACTACAAGCCCTTCGACACCAGCGCCCCCCACGGCACCGCGGAGGTCTATCTCCACGAGCTGCCCGGCGGCCAGTTCACCAACCTCAAGGAGCAGGCGGCGGCCATGGGCCTGGGCGAGCGCTGGGCCGAGGTGGCCCAGACCTATGCCGATGTGAACCAGCTCTTCGGCGACATCGTCAAGGTGACCCCCAGCTCCAAGGTCGTCGGCGACATGGCCATCTTCCTGGTGACCCGCGGCATCCGCGCCCAGGATGTCCTGAACCTGGCCCCGGGTGCCGTGCCCTTCCCGGAGTCCGTGGTGGACATGCTCGCCGGCGGTCTGGGCCAGCCCAAGGGCGGCTGGCCCCAGGAGTTGCAGCGCATCGTGCTCAACGGGCGCCCGGCGCTGAACGACAGGCCGGGGCTGCACGCCCCCGGGGTGGACTTCGAGGCCCTGCGCGCCAAGCTCGCCGAGAAGATCGGTCGCGCGCCCAGTGAGGACGATCTGCTCTCCTATCTGATGTATCCGCAGGTCTTCCTGGAGTTCGATAAGAACAGGGGCACCTACGACGACCTCTCAGTCCTGCCGAGCCCTGCCTACTTCTACGGGCTCCAGTGCGAGGAGGAGATCTCGGTGGAGATCGAGCCGGGCAAGGTCCTCTTCATCAAGCTGGTGCACGTCGGTGAGCCGGACCGCCACGGCAAGCGCACCGTCACCTTCGAGCTGAACGGCGTCCCACGCAACATGGTGGTCCTGGACCGCAGCGTGGTGGTGGAAGACAAGAGCCGGCCCAAGGCCAATCCCGACGATCCGCGGGAGGTCGGCGCGCCGATACCCGGCAAGATCTCCCAGGTCGCGGTGACCGTCGGGCATCTGGTGAAGAAGGGCGACCCCCTGTTCACCCTGGAGGCGATGAAGATGTATACCTCGGTCATAGCCCCCATGGCCGGTCTGGTGCATCGGATCGATGTCGCCGAGGGGGATGTGGTGGACGTGAAAGACCTGTTGCTTTCGTTGAGGTGAGGCCCGGCCGGCCCCTGTGTGTTGTTTTGGGTCATCACCGATACCTGCTGACTCTGTATGCCTTGTTCAGTGTGGGCAATAGTCCGCCCACAAGGGGCGATGGATGAGAATCGGCGCCTGGGGGCTGGGGGGCTGAGCCCCCAAGGCGTCACAACATCCCCATGGTCCTCGGCAGCCAGAGGGTCAGGGCCGGCCAGTAGGTGATCAGCATCAGGAAGGCCAGCATGGTCAGCAGCCATGGGAAGCAGGCCACGGTGGTCTCCGTCATTCCCAGGCGCGAGATGCCGCTGGCGACATAGAGGTTGAGCCCCACCGGCGGGGTGATCATGCCGATCTCCATATTGACCGTGACCATGATGCCGAAGTGGATCGGGTCTATGCCGAGGGCCATGGCCACCGGGAACAGGATGGGCGCGGTGATCAGGATGATGGACGACGGCTCCATGATGTTGCCGGCGAGCAGCAGCAGGATGTTGACCGCGGCCAGGAAGCCGATGGGCCCAAGCCCGGTGTCCACCATCCACTGTGCCAGGGCCTGGGGGATGTTCTCGTTGGTCAGCAGGAAGGAGAACAGCACGGCGTTGGTGATGATGTACAGCAGCATCGCCGACATATTGGCCGAGTCCAGCAGAACCTTTGGCACTTTGCTCAACGGCATGTCCTTGTAGACGAACACCGCCACCAGGAAGGCGTAGACGGCGCTCACCGCCGCTGCCTCGGTGGGGGTGAAGGCCCCGGAATAGATCCCCCCCATTACCAGAAAGATCAGCAGCAGCCCCCAGACGGACCGGCGGAAGGCCTTGAGCCTTGCGGCCCAGCTCGCACGGACCAGGCGCGGGTAGTTGTTGCGCCGGGCGATCCACCATGTCGTGACCCCCAGCATGAAGGCCAGCACGATGCCGGGGACCACCCCGCCCATGAACAGCGCACCCACCGAGCTGTTGGTGGAGACGGCGTACATGACCATGACGATGGAGGGCGGGATCAGTATCCCCAGGCCCCCGGCGGAGGCGATGACCCCGGTCCCGAAGCGCACCGGGAAGCCCTGTTTGACCATGGCCGGGAGCAGGATGGAGCCGATGGCCACCACGGTGGCGGGGGATGACCCCGATACAGCGGCGAACAGGGCGCATGCCAGGACCGCGGCCAACCCGAGCCCGCCGTGGTAGTGCCCGACCATGCTGGAGGCGAAGGCGATCATGCGCCTGGCCACGCCGCCATGGGTGAGGAAGTTGCCCGCCAGGATGAAGAAGGGGATCGCCATGATCTCGAACTTCTCGATGCCGGTGAACAGCTTCAGCGCCACCGACTCGATGGGCACCGAGGTCATGGTGAAGAGGAAGGTGAGCACGGTGAGGCCGAGCGCAATGGACACCGGCATCCCGGTGAGCATCAGCCCCAGCAGGAGGCCGAAGATAATGAGTGCGGTCATGGCCGTCCCTCCCCGGGCTTGGTGTCATCGGGCCGATCCGGATTGGCCCCAGCCTGGCCGGGCGCGTGCTCGTCGATGCCGCCGTGGATGTGTTCCCGCTCTTCGGTCACCTCGATTGCCTCGCCGAGCAGGACGGGTTCAGGCCGCCCGCTGGCCTGGGCCAGCTCGATCTCATCCTCCAGGCCCTCGACCCGGGCGTGGTCATGGGCGGGCAACTCCCCGGTCCGGTAGAAGGACCAGGCGACCTGCAGGAAGCGGAAGCACATCAGGAAAGATCCCAGGGGGATCGCCAGGTAGACGATCCACGCGGGTATTTCGAGGTCCGGCGAGGTGGCCGAGGTGTGGGCCATGTGCCAGACGAAGTTGGCCCCGAAGCTCCCCACCAGGGCCGTAAACAGTGCCCCGGCCAAGAGCCCGAAGAGGACGAATTTGCGCCGCGGCCCCTCGTTGAGGTTGATGATGAGGACATCCACGCCGACATGGATACCTGTGCGCACCCCATAAGCGGCGCCGAATTTGGCCATCCACACGAACATGTAGATGCACAGCTCCTGGGCCCAACTCAAGTTGATGGCGAAGAGCCAGTCGTACATGGCATCCCAGCCCCAATCGGCGGCGAAGTCCATGCTGTAGCGGTGCAGGACCGCGGTAAAGATGACGAGGGTGGCGGCTCCGATGAGGAATGTGATCAGCCACTCCTCGAGGTGGTCCAGGATGCGCAACATGATGTCCTCCGGCGGGCCGGGGAGTGCAAGTCCCCGGTCTCTGATGCGGGCGGCTTTGGATGAGTGGCGGGGCCTGCGGATTGGATGGACAGGCGACCGCCCCTGGGGGCTCCGGACTTGAGACTCAGAGCTTACCGGTGTCGCTGCCGGTCTCCTTGTAGATGGACTGGATCAGTTCCTTGCCCAGGCGGTCCTCCATCTGGCGGTGAACCTGCACCAGCTTCTTCTTCCACTCCGCCTTTTGCTCGGGGGTAAGGTCGATCAGCTCGCTCTTACCACTCGCCTTGACCTTGGCCAGGGCGTCCTCGTTCTCTTGCCTGGCGATCTCGTTGGCATACACGGTCGCCTCGGCCATGGCCGACTCCAGTGCTGTGCGTATGTCCGCCGGCAGGCCCTCCCAGAAGGCCTTATTGACGATGACCGCGTAGCCCAGGTAGCCGTGGTCGGACAGGGTCACGAACTTCTGGACCTCATGCATCTTCTGCGTATAGAGGTTGGACGGCGGGTTCTCGGTGCCGTCCACCACGCCGGTTTGCAGGGCCTGGTAGACCTCGGAGAAGGCCATGACCTGCGGGCTGGCACCCAGGGCGCGCATCTGCGCTTCGAGGACCTTGGAGGACTGGATGCGCATCTTCTGACCGCGGAAGTCCTTGACCTCCTTGAGCGGCTTGTTGGCGCTCATGACCTTAAAGCCGTTGTCCCAGTACGCCAGTCCAAGGACTTGCTTGTCGGCGAGCTTGTCCAACAACGACTTGCCCACAGGGCCCTGGGTGACCTTGTGCAACTGGGTGTAGTCGTCGAAGAGATAGGGTAGATCGAAGACCTCGAACTCTTTGACCCCCAGGGGCCCGAACTTGGCCAGCGACGGAGCCAGCATTTGCACCGATCCCAGTTGCAGGGCCTCCATCTCTTCTTTGTCCTTGTAGAGGATGCTGTTGGGATAGACGGTGACTTCGACCCGGCCGTTGGTCTTCTCCTTGGCGAGTTGTGCGAAGTGCTCGGCGGCCTTGCCCTTTGGGGTGTCGGCGGCCACTACATGGCTGAATTTGATGGCAATGGGGTCAGCCGCGAGTGCGACAGTGGCGCAGAGCAGGCACAGGAGTCCGGTGAGGTAAGAGCCAATTTTCATCGCAGGGAATCTCCACAGTGTGAGGATCTAATCGTTATTCACGCATCGTGCCCTGGGTGCCCGGCCGCGAGACCGCTTGGGACCATCGGCACCTGCGGTCGAAGAAGTGTGCGCCAGGATGGCCCTTTTGACTAGGTGGGATACCGCGAGGGACAACGCCCGCCACGGCATGGTGTCTTCAGGCCGCCCACGCGGGCCTTCCTTGGGGCTGGACCGTCCGGTGTAGATAACACGATTTTTTATTTAGTGATACCATGGCCGCCGCTTTATTCCAGGACCTAGGTGACCCATGGCGATGCCTTCGAGACCGTTTCTGCTGGGGCTTGTCCCCCTCTTCCTCGTCGCCGCGGCACCGGCCCACGACCTCTGGGTCGAGCCTTCCGGCGGCGGTTTCTTCGTCCGTTACGGGCACCACCCCCAGGTCTCCCACGAGGGGGCGGGAGACATTGCCTACTCCCCGTCCATCGTCAAGTCGGTGACCTGCACCGATGCGGCGGGCAGCCCCCGGCAAATCCGCGTGGGCTCGACGCCCCCGGTGGAGATCGCGGGTGACTGCGCCGTCCTCTACGTGCTGACCTCCAGCGGCTATTGGAGCAAGACCCCCGCCGGCACCAAGAATCTGAAGAAGACCGAGGCCCCCTCCCCGCTGCGCAGTTGGCAGAGCTTCGAGAGCGTCAAGCACATCTCCCAGTGGGGTGCGGGCGCCGCCAAGCCCCTCGGGCTGCCGCTGGAGATCGTGCCTAATGCGAATCCCCTGACCCTCCAGGACGGCGACAAGCTGGGCCTGCGGATACTGGCCAAGGGCCAGCCCGTCGCCGATGCGGCGGTGACCTACGACGGCAAGCTGCGGGGGCAGACCAACGCGGACGGGACGGTGAACATTCGCGTGAGGCACGGGGGTCTTCAGCTCATCCAGGCATCGACCCGCACGCCCCATGCCGGGCCCGAGGCCGACGAGGTGGTGCACACCACGGCCCTGACCTTCGCCCTGGGCAAGCACCCGTGAGGTCCCTCCTGGTCCTGCCGGTGGCCCTCCTCGCCGGCACCCTGCACGCCCACCAGCTCAACCATGCGGTGCAGACCGGCAGCGCCGTGATCGTCGAACTGCGCTACGGCGACGGCAGCCCCTTCGGTTACGAGTCCGCCGAGGTCTACCGACCCGCCGAGTCGATCCCCTTCCTGGCCGGCCACACCGACGCCAACGGGCGCCTGGCCTTCGTCCCTGACCGGGCGGGTGACTGGCGGATCAAGGCATTCTCCGAGGACGGTCACGGCGGCGACTTCACCTTCGCCACCGGCGAGGGCGGCACCGCTGCCCCCTCCGCCGGGCTCGGCACCCTGGGCGGTCTCACCGTCGGGCTCTCGCTCCTGTTCGGCATCTTTGGGGTGTGGTCTTTGTTCCTGAGAAAGCAGTCATGAAGCATCCACCGTTTGTATGTGGCTTCGCTCTGGCGCTGGCACCCCTGGCCACCTCGGCGCACCACGGTGTCGCCGGCCTCGGTGCGGCCTCGCTCGAGGGGCCAGGTGCGCCCATCGAGCAGTCGTCCTCGGCGACGCTGCCCAAGGGCAAGGTCTTCACCTACTTCAAGGTCGATTACGCCGACTGGAAGACCTTCACCCCAGCCCAGGACGACGAGGCCGAGTCCGCGACCTTCTGGATGGCAGGTCTGGGCTACGGCGTGACACCCTGGCTGTCGCTGTATGCATTCCTGCCGTACAACGAAAAGGTCGATGAAGACGGCTTTTTCAATACCTCCGGGTTCGCCGACGCCTCCGTGAACGCCACACTCGGGTTCAAGTACGACAACGGCTTTCATCTGGTACCCGAAAAGGAGAGCCTCGACGACCTGGAGGACTGGCACTTCACCCTCTATGCGGGCGCGACCCTACCGACCGGGAACCCCAATCTCCGCGACCCCGATGGCAACATCGACCCCGGCAAGTCCACCGGCTTCGGTGAACCGGCCTGGACCCTGGGGGCGACGGCCAGCAAGATGCTCAACGAGCGCACCACCCTCAACCTGGACATCTCCAACCTCTGGTTCCAGAGCCACAGCTATGACGCCGACCCGGCCCACGACGACGAGCCCTTCAACGCCCGGTTCGGCGACGAATTCCGCTTCAATACCGCGCTCATCTACAAGACGTACGCGAACCCGGAGCAGCGCCTGCGCTTCGACGGTCTGGTCGAACTCAACTACCTGCACCTCGGGCGCGACAGCGAGGAGAGCGTTTCCGAGCTTGCCACCGGCGGCCAGATGCTCTACGTGATGCCCGGGGTCCGCGCCTATTGGAACAACCTGAGCTTCGCCCTGGGCGTGAAGCTGCCGGCCTGGACCGACCTCAACGAGGAGCCGGATCAGCAGGGCGGCGAGGGTAAGGAGAACTACCGGATCATCTTCTCCCTCTCGGCGCTCTTCTAAGGGCCATCAAGTTCAGGGCATGCACATCCCCGACGGCTTCCTGTCGCCCCAGACCTACCTGCCGGCCTACGCCCTGGCGGCGGGGGCCTGGACCTATGCCGCCCGTCGCCTCCAGCGGCGTCTCGACGAGACCCTGTTGCCACGCCTGGCGGTGCTCTCGGCCCTGGGCTTCGTGCTGATGTCGGTCATGCTGCCCCTGCCTGGGGGCACCTCGGTCCATGCCTCGGGGATCGGCATCCTCGCGGTCGCCTTCGGACCCTGGATCAGCTTCGCGGCGGTGTCCCTGGTGCTGCTGCTACAGACCCTGGTCTTCGGTGCCGGGGGCATCACGGTGCTGCCGGTCAATGCCCTGGCCATGGGCCTGGCGGGCTCGGCCATGGCCTGCCTGGGCTACCGCCTGCTCAGACCGGTCGGCGAGCGTGTGGGTCTGTTCGCGGCGGGTTGGCTGGCCAGCGTGGTGCCGGCCCTGCTCATCGCCCTGGTGCTCGGGGTGCAGCCGTCCATCGCCCATACCCCCGATGGACAGCCGCTGTTCTTCCCCTTCGGCCTGAGGGTGACCCTGCCGGCCGTAGTCATCCCCCATGCCCTGCTCGGCATCGGCGAAGGGCTGCTGACGGTGCTGGTGGTGGGCTTCCTGCGGCGGCGCACCGGCACGGCACCATGAAGGACCGCCGTGCCTTCGCCGCCTACCTGGTGGCCGTCGTCATGATCACCCTGGTCCACGAGGTCCTGTGGCTGGGTGCGGGGCTCCTGATCGTGGGTCTGATCGCAGGGCGGCAGACGCCGGCCCTGCTGCGTCGTACCCTGCTGCCGGTCCTGTTCTTCAACCTCGCCGTGAGCCTCGGGTACACTGCCGCGGGCCTCCTCGGGGGGGACTTTCGGTGGGGCTACCTGGCGCTCATGAATGTCCGTGTCATCCTGTTGACCTTTCTCACCTTCCTGATGGTGTCCAGGGTCGATCTACTGCGCGCCCTGGGCTTCTCGCGTACCCTGACTTACCTGATCGTCCTTGCGTTGAGCCAGATCATGACCTTCCGTCGCCTGCACCAGGAGTTTCGCCTCGCCGGGGAGAGCCGTCGGCTGCGCAGACCGTCCCTGCGCGACGGCTACACCCAGGGGGCTGTCATCGCGGTGCAGTTCTTCGACAAGGCGGAGCACGGCGCCGGCGAGATCGCCCTGGCGATGCGCTCGCGCGGCTTCTTCAGCCCAACGCCGGAATGAGTCTGGACCCCTTGAAGACCGGGCGCGAGGGCGACGTCTCTGGCCTCACTGCTGCCGCGGGGTCTCTGCAACCCTCCGCCGCGGCCCTGTTGGAGGCCAGTGGCGTCACCTTTCGTGTCGATGGGGACAAGGACCTGCTTCTGGACATCGACCTTGCCCTGAGGCCAGGCGACAAGATCGTACTGCTCGGGGCCAACGGCACCGGCAAGAGCACCCTGCTGCGGCTACTCAACGGGCTGCTGACACCGTCGCGGGGCGAAGTCCGCTACGACGGACAGTGCCTAACGCGCGAGGCCCTGCGCAGGCCCGACTTCCACCGGCGCTTCCGCCGCGAAGTCGTCCTCCTCTTCCAGAACCCGGACGCGATGCTCTTCAACCCGACGGTGGCCGACGAGATCGCCTTCGGACCGCGGCAGCTCGGTCTTACCGACGTGGATGACCGGGTCCGTCATTGGGCGGGACTGCTGCGGATCGAGGCCCTGCTCCCGCGCACGCCGTTCAGCCTGAGCGGCGGCGAAAAGCAGCGGGTCTGCCTGGCGGCCTTGCTCGTCCTGGAGCCTCGGGTGCTCCTGCTCGACGAGCCGACCGCCAACATGGATGCACGCAGCACCGGCTGGCTCATCGACTTCCTCGCGGAACTGCGGCAGACGGCCCTGGTGACGACGCACAACCTAAGCCTCGCAGGGGAGCTGGGCGAGCGTTGCCTGGTGCTTGGGGAGGATCACCGCCTGATTTATGACGGCGACGTTGGCACCTTTCTCCGAGACGGCGACCGACTACTGGCCGCAAACCTGGTGCACAGTCACCGCCATCGCCACGGCGAGAGGCTGCATGCCCACTTCCATGTCCACGATTGGGACTGATCGGGAACGGACCGGACGACAGCATCGGTTTCAGGTCGGACAGGTGGGCGGTAACCCCCGCACTTACAGCAAAGGTCCCGGCTCAGGGCCGGGTGAATACGCCGAGGTTTCCTTTGCCCTCTGCCTCGCGGTTGGGCGCACGCTTCGGTGACCGGGTGACAGTTCCTGGCTTGGCGACTCCGCCCTGGGGATTTAGGATCGCCAGTCCGACCACCCACTGCCGAGGGTCCAGCCCCGATGCCTACGCTGCGCATTCTGACCAATGTCCAGGTTCTGCCCGAGGATCGCCCCGGGTTGCTCGCCCGCGCATCCGGAACCATCGCCGAGATGCTCGGCAAGCCCGAGTCCTACGTCATGGCGATCCTGGAGGACGGGCGCGACATGCTCTTTGCCGGCACACAGGCCCCAGCCGCCTATGTGGAACTCAAGAGCCTGGGCTTGCCGGAGACCAAGACGGTTGGCTACTCCCGCACCCTGTGCGCCCTGCTTACCGCGACACTTGGTATCCCCGCCGAACGGATCTATATCGAGTTCACGGCCCCGCCCGCCCATTTATTCGGCTGGAACGGGGGGACCTTCTAGGCGCAGGCTGCGGCAGGACTCGACGAGCAGGATGCCAACTCCCTTCGCCTCCAGGCTCATCTGTGACTGGATTCACGCCCCAGCTTCAGGCTCATCTGTCGTTGGACAAGGCTCACTCTGACAGGCTTTCGGCGACTGGGGTAAGATGCTTGGATGAAGCGCGAACTTGCCGTCGTCATGGACCCCATCGGGTCCATCAACACCAAGAAGGACAGCACCTTCGCCATGATGCTGGCGGCGCAGCGACGGGGTTGGCGGCTGTGGTACCTGGAACTGGCGGACTTGGCCCTGACCCCAGGGCAGTGCCTGGCGCGCATGCGCGAGGTGACCGTCGAGGACAACGCCAAGCCTTGGTTCCGTTTCGGGACCGAGGTAGTCCGGTCCCTGGCGAGCCTCCCGGCGATATTGATGCGCAAGGACCCGCCCTTCGACATGGAGTATATCTACACCACTTACCTGCTCGAACAGGCGCAGGCAGGCGGAGCCCTGGTGGTCAACGACCCGCGGACCCTGAGGGACGCCAACGAGAAGATCTTCACCGCAAGCTTCCCACAGTGTTGCCCACCGCTCCTGGTCACGCGGCGCGCAGCCGAGCTGGCGGCCTTCCTCGCCGAGCACGGGGACATGATCCTCAAGCCCTTGGGCGGCATGGGCGGCCAGTCCATTTTCCGCGTGCGCTCCGGGGACCCCAACTTCAACGTCATCTGCGAGACGCTCACCGACCAGGGCCATCGCTACTGCATGGCCCAGCGCTTCATTCCGGAAATCGCCCAGGGCGACAAGCGCATCCTGCTGATCGACGGCGAACCCGTGCCCTACGCCTTGGCGCGCATCCCCGCCCCCGGAGAGACCCGGGGCAACCTGGCGGCCGGGGCCTCGGCGGAGGGTCGCCCCCTGACTGAGCGCGACCGCGCCATCGCGGCCATGGTCGGCCCCGAACTGCGTCGCCGCGGGGTCCTGTTCGCCGGGATCGATGTCATCGGCGACTACCTCACCGAGATCAACATCACCAGCCCGACCTGCATCCGCGAACTCGACGCCCTCTACGGCCTCGACATCGCGGGCGACCTGATCGCAACCATCGAGGAGAGACTGGGTGATCACTAGCCGTTGGCCGTTGTATGCGCCGGCATTGGCCCTATCCCTTACCCTGGCGTTGACCGGGTGTCGCGATGACACCCCGGTCCTCACCGCCCGATTCACCGCCTTCGACACCCAGATCGACGTCAGCATCGTTGGCGTGAATCGCACCGATGCCGAGGAGGCCAACCGCCTGCTCGAGCAAGACTTCGCTTTCGTCGATAAGGCATGGCATGCCTGGGACCCGGGGCCCTTGGGTCGCGTCAACCAACTCCTGCCGACAGGGAAGGAGTTCGTCGCACCGCCGTCGATTCTGCCCCTGGTGCGCATCAGCCAGGCCCTCTATGCCCAGAGCGGAGGGCTGTTCAACCCGGCCACCGGCTATCTCAACGACCTTTGGGGATTCCGCGGAGATGGCCGCAAGGTCCAGAAACCCCCGTCGGCGCGGGACATCCGTCAACTGGTGGCGGCGAACCCTGCCATGACGGACGTCCAGGTCGACGGGCTCCTGATGCGTGGTACCAACCCCGCCGTCAAGCTCGACTTCAGCGCCATCACCAAAGGCTACGGCATCGACCTTGCTATCGAACACCTGCGCGAACGCGGAGTTCGCCATGCGATGGTCAGCGCTGGAGGCACCGTGCGCGTCATCGGAGAGCGCTCCGGCCAGGCGTGGCGCGTCATCGTACGTCGCCCCAGCGGCACCGGGGTGCTGGCGGTGTTGCAACTGCGCGGGGACGAGAGTCTGGCCACGGCGGCCGACTACATACACAGCTTCGTCCATGAGGGCCGAACCTACCACAGTATCCTGGACCCACGTACCGGCTACCCGGCCACTGGCGCCCATAGCGTCACCGTCATCCACAACAACGCCGCCACCGCCGAGGGGGCCGCCCAGGCCCTGTTTATCGCCGGCCCCGATCGCTGGGTCGACCTTGCCCGGCACATGGGCGTGCAGTACGTCCTCATGGTTGACGCCGCCGGTGCCATCCTGCTGGACCCGGCCATGGCCAAGCGCGCCGATTTTCAGGACAAGGGGCAAGAGCTGCGCCTGAGCCCGCCGCTTGCGGTACCCATCGAGGGCGAATAGGCGGATGACGGCGGCGACCCACGACCCCGGGCACGGCCCCCTGGGCTGGGTCTGCGGCGGGCAAGACTCCAACAACATGCTGGCCCTGTTCCTGGGCCTGTCCCTGGCCGTGCATCTTCTGGTCGTCCTCGGCCTGCGCATCGAGGCGCCCAAGCCCAGCCAGCGCCAGGTCAGCACGCTGGAGGTGGTGGTGGTACGCCTGCCCCAGCCTAGCCCGGCCCTGCCGGACATGGACTCCGCTGCGGCCCAGGTGACCCAGGGCGGCAGTGGCGCGGAACCTCGCGATGCCACCAGGCCCCCGGAGGAGATCGACGGCCCCCCTGATCCCGTCCCGGCTGGCATCGCCGCCCTGGGGCTCGACCCCCAGGAGCCCCCACCCGAGGCCGTCCCCGAACCCACCCCAGAGGCCGTTCCGGGGCCAACGCCGGACGCCTTGCCAGAGGAAGCGCCGCCGGTCCCGCAACCGATGCGCCAGGACACCGAGGTGCGCACTACCGAGGAGCGCCCGACCGACCCCAAGACCCTGCCCCTGGAACCGGCCAGGCCACAGGCGTCGCCCCCTCCCGTCACCGCCGCCCAGATCCTCGCCAGCCGCAACCAGGAACTGACCCAACTCGCCTCCCGCGACGAGGAGAGGACCAGCGTCTTCGGCAATCGCCCGCGGCGCAAGGCCATCAGCTCCAGTACCCGGGAGTACAAGTACGCGACCTACCTGGAGGGCTGGCGCCGCAAGGTCGAACAGGTCGGCAACCTCAACTACCCGGAAGAGGCCAGGCGCAAACAGCTCTACGGCAATCTGATCCTGCGGGTCGCCGTGCGCGCCGACGGCAGCGTCGAACAGATCCAGGTCCTGCGCTCCTCCGGCTTTCCCGTCCTTGACCAGGCCGCCACCCACATCGTCGAGTTATCGGCCCCGTTCGCACCCTTCCCGGCCGACATAAAGGCGGATACCGACGTCCTCGACATCACCCGCACCTGGCAATTCCAGCGCAACAACCGGATCGGCTGGGGCAACTGAGGACCACCAATACCAACGCCACCCAACAGGCACGGCGGCGGGTGACTCAGGTCCGTGTCGTATCCATAGGCAGTGGCGGCCAGGTGGCGCGGAACTCCAGCGGGGTGAGACGCAGAGCGGTGCGGCCATCGCGCTGTGGCTTGGGCCGACGATAGACAACCGGGTCTTGGTCGACCCGCACGATGCGCTCAAAGGCGAAGGGCGGGTGGACACGCGCCCTAGAGCAGGACCCGCTCGATGCCCCCGCCCTTGAGGTCGGCGATGAAGCGCTGCTGCCAGCCCTGACCCAAGATGCGCTGGGCCAACTCGACCACGATGTAATCGGTCGCAAGCCCCGTCTCATCGGCGTACTTCGCCAGCCCCTGCTGGCAGGCGGGACAGGCGGTGAGGAGCTTGACCTGACCCGTCGCCCGATCCACCCCGGTAAGGGCACGGATGCCCTGGGTCAGCTCTTCCTGCTTGCGAAAGCGGATCTGATTGGCGATGTCCGGGCGGGCGGTGCCGAGGGTACCCGCCTCGCCGCAGCAACGATCGCTCAAGGTGACTTTCTGACCCAATAGGCACGCAGCGACTTTGAGGGGGGCATAGGTCTTCATGGGGGTGTGGCAGGGATCGTGGTAGAGGTACTGCATGCCCTGCACCCCGGCCAGACTGACCCCCTTCTCCATCAGATACTCGTGGATGTCCAGCAACCGGCAGCCGGGGAAGATGCGTTCGAACTCGTACTGGAGGAGCTGGTCCATGCAGGTCCCGCAGGAAACGATGACGGTACGGATGTCCAGGTAATTAAGCGTGTTGGCAACCCGGTGGAAGAGCACCCTGTTGTCCATGGTGATGCGCCGACCGCTCTGTTCCAACCCGGAGGCGCTCTGCGGATAACCGCAGCACAGGTACCCCGGGGGCAGCACCACCTGGGCCCCCTGGCGGTAAAGCATGGCGAGCGTCGCCAGGCCCACGTCGGAGAAGAGCCGCTCCGATCCGCAGCCGGGGAAGTAAAAGACGGCGTCCGAATCCTCCGTCGGGCGCTGCGGATCGCGCAGTATGGGGACCTGGGTGGGGTCCTCCAGGGACAGCTCCTGTCGAAAGGTGCGGCTGGGCAGGGCGACCCGGATGGGGCGATTGATGAGGTCCAGGACCAGATCCTGGGCCGCGGGTCGGCCCGTGGTGGCACCGGGGGCGCTGGTGCGGCGCCGCAACAGCCCCAGGCCCCGGGCGACCCGGTGGGCCAGGTTGATGCCGGCGAAGCCCCACTGGGCCAACCCCATGCGCAGCAGGCGCACCGCCCGCGGGTCTTTGGCGTCGAGAAAGCGCATGGCGGCCCAGGCCCCTGGGCTGAACCGCTTCTGGCGGCGGTCTACGAGGATTCGGCGCAGCCGCATGGTGACTTTGCCGAAGTCGATGTCCACCGGGCAGGGTGGCTGACACTTGTGGCAGACGGTGCAGTGGTCGGCCACGTCGTTCATCTCTGCGAAGTGGCGCCGCGACAGGCCGCGACGGGTCTGCTCCTCGTACAGGAAGGCCTCGACGATGAGCCCGGTGCCGAGGATCTTGTTGCGCGGCGAATAGAGCAGATTGGCCCGCGGGACATGGGTCATGCACTTGGGCTTGCACTTGCCGCAGCGCAGACAGTGCTTGATGTCGTCGTTCAGGGCGCCGAGCTCGGTCTCCTCCAGGATGATGGCCTCCTGCTCCACCAGCCGCAGCGATGGGGTATAGGCCCCCGCGAGTCCGGCCCCAGGCATGAGCTTGCCGCGGTTGAACCAGGCCCCCGGGTCCACCCTCCGCTTGTAATCCCCGAAGGCGGCGAGCTTGTCGGCCCCGAGGAACTGGAGCTTGGTGATGCCGATGCCGTGCTCGCCGGAGATGACGCCGCCTAAGTCCGTCGCCAGGGCCATGATGCGCCCGACGATGGCATCGGCCTCCTGGAGCATCCGGTAGTCGGCGGAGTGGACCGGGATGTTGGTGTGCACGTTGCCGTCGCCGGCGTGCATATGCAGGGCGACGAAGAGGCGCGAGTCCCGCACCCGGGCATGTATGCCCCGCAGGCACTCGCGCACCGCCGCCAGGTGCTGGCCGCCGAAGACCTCGTCGAGCCGATCGGCGACCTCCTCGCGATAGGACTGGCGCAGGTCGCGGCGCAGCATCAGGTCTAGCAGCGTGTCCTTGGGCCGGACCCGAGGGTGCTCGGTCGCGGTGAGCAGTTCCGAGTGCTCGGCGGCGAGGCCATCCAGGTTGCCCAGCACCGATTGCCAGCGGATCCGGGCCGCACGGACGGCCTCGCGGGCGGTCTCGCGCTTGGCGGCGAGGATGGCCTCCGCTTCCTCGGATGCCTCGTAATCCCCCGCCTCCCGCGCCTCGGGCAGGTCGCCGGCCAGGTAGTCCAGAACCGCGTCCATGGCCGCCAGCTTGTTGGCGATGGACTGCTCGATGTTGATGCGCTCGATGCCCCGGCTATAGTCCGCCAGGCGCTCCAGGGGGATCACCACGTCCTCGTTGATCTTGAAGGCGTTGGTGTGGCGTGAGATGGCCGCGGTGCCGGCGCGGTCGAGCCAGAAGCGCCGGCGCGCCTCGGGGCTCGCCGCGATGAACCCCTCCCCGTCCCGCGCCTGGGTCAAGCGCACCACATCCAAGGCGGCGGCATCCACCAGGGCGGCATCGTCCGCCACCAGGTCCGCCAGCAGAACCATCTTGGGCAACTCCCGGCGAGTGGCCTTGGTGGCATAGCCCACGGCGCGGACATAGCGCTCGTCCAAGTGCTCCAGGCCGGCGATCTGCACCCCCGGCAGACCATCGACATGGGCCTTCAGCTCCACGATGGCGGGTACGGCCCGCGAGAGGTCCGCGCCGAAGAACTCCAGGCAAAGGGTGCGCACCTGGTCCGGCATCCGGTGCAGCACAAAGCGCGCGGAGGTGATGAGCCCATCGCAGCCCTCCTTCTGCACCCCGGGGAGCCCGGACAGGAACTTGTCGGTCACATCTTTCCCCAGCCCGGCCTTGCGGAAGGCGCTCCCCGGCATCGTCAGGATCTGCGCCTCGCCCCTGGGGGTGGTACCGTCGGGGGCGTAGCGGCTGAGCAGGAAACGCACCTGGGGCTGGTCGTGGATCTTGCCCAGATTATGGTCCAGGCGCTCCACCTCCAGCCAGTCCGCGTCCGGGGTGACCATGCGCCAGGACGCCAGGTTGTCCAGTGCAGTGCCCCAGAGCACGGCCTTCTTGCCACCGGCGTTCATGGCGATATTGCCGCCGATGGTGGAGGCATCCTGGGAAGTGGGGTCCACGGCGAAGGCGAGCCCATGGGCATCCGCCAGATCGGAGACCCGGCGCGTGACCACACCGGCCCCGCAACGCACCGTGGGCACCGCGCCGGCAACCCCGGGCAGGGCCACCCGCTCGACGGCGGACAGTGACTCCAGCTTCTCGGTGTTGATGACGGCGCAGCGGTCCTCCAGCGGCACCCCGGAACCCGTATAGCCGGTGCCGCCGCCGCGGGGGATCAGGGTCAGACCGCAGTCGATGCAGGCACGCACAATGGGCGCAACCTCTGCCTCGGTGTCCGGACAGATGACCACGAAGGGCAGCTCCACGCGCCAGTCGGTGGCGTCCGTGGCATGGGAGACCCGCGCCAGGCCGCCGAAGTCGATGTTGTCCTTGCGGGTGATCTTCGCCAGGGCCTTGCGCAGCTCTTCGCGCAGCTTGCGGTGGTCGTCGAACCAGTCGCCGAAGCGATTGACCGCCATGCGGGCGGCGCCCAGCAGCCGGGCGGCCTGGGCGTTGTCGTTGAGGCGGGCCTCGAACTGGTCCAGGCGATGGTCCAGGGCCCCCAGCAGCAGGCGGCGCCGGTCCAGATTGTCCATCAGGTCGTCTTGCAGGTAGGGGTTGCGGGTCACGACCCACATGTCCCCCAAGACCTCGAACAGCATCCGCGCCGAACGCCCGGTGCGGCGGGTCCCGCGCAGGGACTCGATCAGGTCCCACATCTCCGCCCCCAGGAAGCGGATGACGATCTCTCGGTCCGAGAAGGAGGTGTAGTTATAGGGGATCTCGCGGATGCGGTGAGTCGGGGTTGGTTGGGGGGCGGGGACATTCATGGCTTGTGGCGTCGCCTTCCAGGTCCAGGGATACCGGAGCGGCCCCTGGTATTGCAGTGCACAAATTGTACCGCAGCCCTGGCCAGGACCAACAGGCGGCAGGCCGGGTATGACCGCGGGGTTTCTGAGCGATCCCCAGGTCGCCGGTAAGCCTTGTTGCATACCCAGCGTCTGTCGCCTCCCAACTCAAGATCCGAAGGTCCGGCATTCCGCTTGGCAGTGCCCCTCGGTCTGGTTTATATTCGGCATGTCCTCCGTTTGTTGAGCATTATGAACCGCACACCCTTCCTCAGCGCCGCGCCCTGCCACCGCCGCTCCGCCCTCGCGGGTTGTGGCATCGCGCTGCGCTCACCCCTCGGCGCCCTGGCCCCTGCCGGTCTGAGTGCGCTGCTGTCCCTGCTGCTGCCCTAGCGGGCAAACACGCAACCGAGCCCCGGCGGGGGCCAAAGTTCACGCACCAATCCAAGACCGAACAGCAGCAACCTAAGTTGCAACCAGGCGAGCGCCCGGTCGGCCCCCTTGCCGGCCCGCTCGACCACGAGAGGAACGCCATGAATGCCAGCATGAACGACAGCACAAGCGCCGGGGCCCGCGAGACCAACCCCGCACCCGACCAACTGATGGTCTTCGACACCACCTTGCGCGACGGCGA
The DNA here is from genome assembly GCA_963802205.1 of uncultured Gammaproteobacteria bacterium. Taxonomy (GTDB): domain Bacteria; phylum Pseudomonadota; class Gammaproteobacteria; order Chromatiales; family Chromatiaceae; genus DYRB01. The sequence continues at coordinate 30,284 of CAWDHW010000035.1, forward strand.
GCAGAGCCCCGGCGCATCCATGACCCGCGACGAGAAGGTCCGCATCGCCAAGGCGCTGGAGAAGCTCCGGGTGGACGTGATCGAGGCCGGCTTTCCCATTGCCAGCCCAGGCGACTTCGAGGGCGTCAAGGCGGTGGCGGCGGCCATCAAGGACAGCCGGGTGTGCGGGCTCGCCCGCGCCCTGGACCGTGACATCGACCGCGCCGGCGAGGCCCTGGCCGGAGCCAACGCGGGGCGCATCCACACCTTCATCGCCACCTCGCCCATCCACATGGCGATGAAGCTGCAAATGACCCCGGACCAGGTGGTCGAGCAGGCGGTACGGGCGGTCAAGCGCGCCCGCCAATTCACCGACGATGTGGAGTTCTCCCCGGAGGACGCCGGGCGCTCGGAGATCGACTTCCTGTGCCGGGTATTGGAGGCGGTGATCGACGCCGGAGCGCGCACCGTCAACATCCCCGACACCGTCGGTTACAACATCCCCGATCAGTTCGGCACCCTCATCAGGACGCTGCGCGAGCGCGTGCCCAACGCCGATAAGGCGGTCTTCTCGGTGCACTGCCACAACGACCTCGGGCTCGCCACGGCCAACTCGCTGGCCGCCGTGCGCAATGGGGCGCGCCAGGTGGAGTGCACCATCAACGGCCTGGGCGAGCGCGCCGGCAATGCCGCCCTGGAGGAGATCGTCATGGCGGTGCGTACCCGCCGCGACCTCTTCCCCTGCGACACCCGCATCGACACCACCCAGATCGTCAACTGCTCGCGCCTGGTCTCCGGCATCACCGGCTTCGCGGTGCAGCCGAACAAGGCCATCGTCGGCATCAACGCCTTCGCGCACGAGGCGGGCATCCACCAGGACGGCGTCCTCAAGCACCGCGAAACCTACGAAATCATGCGGGCCCAGGACGTCGGCTGGAGCGAGAACCGCATGGTGCTCGGCAAGCACTCGGGAAGGAACGCCTTCCGCACCCGTTTGCAGGAGTTGGGGGCCGCCTTCGCCTCCGAGGACGACCTCAACGCCGCCTTCTCCCGCTTCAAGGACCTGGCGGACAAGAAGCACGAGATCTTCGACGAGGACCTCCAGGCCCTGGTGACGGACGCCAATCTCGACGCCAGCAACGAGCGCGTCAAACTGGTCTCGCTCAAGGTCTGCTCCGAGACCGGCGAGACCCCCCGCGCCTCCCTGACCCTGATGATGGACGGCGAGGAAGAGCCTGGGGAGGCCATCGGCGGCGGGCCCGTGGACGCGACCTTCAAGGCCATCGAGTCCATCGTCAACACCGGGACCATACTGCGCCTCTACTCGGTCAACGCCATCACCAGCGGAACCGATGCCCAGGGCGAGGTCACCGTGCGCCTGGAGAAGGGCGGGCGCATCGTCAACGGCCAGGGGGCGGATACGGACATCGTCATCGCCTCGGCCAAGGCCTACATCAATGCCTGCAACAAGATCCTGCACCCGCTGGAGCGCGCCCATCCCCAGACCGGGGACGTCTAGGGGGAGTCCGCTGATGGACCCGTTGCTGCGCCGCCATTACCTGCACGCCCTGGGTGTGCAGGTGTGGCGGCCGCGGCTGGCCCCGGAGACCGACAGCGGCCACGGCACTCTGCCCCAGGGGCAACCGGAACCGGTCCCGGCACTGACCCCCTTGGCGCAGGCGTTCGCAGAGGTCCCGGGCCCCTCGCCAGGGTCAAGCCGGACCTGGACTGGGAGGCCCTGGCCACCGAGGTGGCCGGCTGTCGCGCCTGCGGCCTGTGCCAGACCCGAACCCAGACGGTCTTCGGCGTCGGCGACCGCCAGGCCAAGCTGATGCTCATCGGCGAGGCCCCGGGAGTGGACGAGGACCGCGCCGGTGAGCCCTTCGTCGGGCGCGCCGGGCGACTGCTGAACCTCATGCTCGCCGCCATCGGGCTCAATCGCGAACAGGTCTACATTGCCAATATCCTGAAGTGCCATCCCCCGGGCAATCGCGACCCCAGCCCTGAGGAGACCCTGCGCTGCGCACCCTTCCTGCAACGCCAGATCGAGCTGGTGGGACCTAAGCTGCTGCTCGCCGTCGGCCGGGTCGCGGCCCAGACGCTGCTGGGTTCCGGCACGGCCGTGGGGCGGCTGCGCGGCCAGTGGTTCGAATTCGGCGACAACCAGATCCCGCTGACCGTGACCTATCACCCCGCCTACCTGCTACGCTCGCCGGACCAGAAGGCGCTCGTCTGGCAGGATCTACAACGGGTTGCGCGGCGACTGCGCGATTTGCAAAATACCGGCGCGGGGGCTGGCGGGGTCGGCTAGGCGTCGACCGCCGTGCTGGGCTATCCCCGGCGGGTTGCGCGATTGAAAAAAGATATTGGTTATTTAACCAAATGCTAATATTATATGTCCCACGAAAGCGCACCCCGCGCCTTCGCTTGCTGCAACAGACAATCCAACCTGGAGAGACCAAATGAAAAAGCTTGCTACCGCTGTCGCGATCGCTGCCCTGATGGGCGTTTCCGCCTCTGCCTCCGCTTGGTGGGGTGGTCCTGGCGGCTGGGGTGATCGTGGCTACGGCAATGGCTGGGGCGACGGCATGGGCGACTGGTTCAGTGACATGATGGGCGACGGCTACGGCGACTTCAGCATGAACATGAGCGGCGGCGGCAGTGGCCGTGGCTACGGTCGTGGTCGCGGCTACGGCTATGGCCGTGGCTACGGCGACTACTACGGCCATGGCTACGGCTACGGCGGCTACGGCCCCTACGGCTACGGTGCCCCCTACGGCTATGGCGCCCCCTACGGCTACGCCCCCCCGCCGGTCGCTGCCCCGGTCGCACCGGCTGCCCCGGCTCCTGCTGAGGCCAAGTAAGGTCTAAGGATCCAGCCCCAATCGCGACAAGTCAGGCCCGTGGGTCTGACCTGACCTTGGGGCCAGAAGCACAGGGATGTGCACCCCCCTCCCGGACAACCCCGCGTGCCTGACCGCCGTCAGTCTGTCCCACAGCGTAGTCATACCTCCCATCGCTGACAATCTCCGCACCGCGTCCGTGGTGGTGGGGCATTTTGCTTTGCCACCGCCCGCGTTTCGTTTTGGCCTCCTGCGAGCAGCTCCCAAATCGGACGACGCCTCAGGGCAGATCCCGATGCCGCACCACCAGCCGGCGGACGGCCTTGGCATCCCCTCCGGCAATTGGGCGTGGATGTGCACCTGGCGCCCGATCTCCAGGCCGGTCTTGCGCTTGAGGACAAAGGGGACTGGCCCCTGTACGGCGCCGCCGGAGAGGGTGGCGGTGACCTCCAGGGGCAGCGGGGCACCTGGCTCGGCGGCCCGCCAGGTCTCGGCATCCTTCGGCTCCGCCACGATTTGCAGCAGGATTTCCACCTTCCCGGACTTACGGTCCAATTCCTGCTGGGAGACCTTGAATGGGGACTCGCCGGTGTAACCGTCGAATTGCCAGGCCAGGTCCTTGCCGCTGCGGATCTGGGTATCGGGGCCGGCGGCGTTCGCCTGGGCGGCTTCGAGCACCTCCAGGCGCCGGGTCAGACGTTCCAGGCGCCCCTCCAGTTCCAGGACGCGGATGGACAGATCCGCCGGGCCTGTGGGCGGACTCGCCTCCTGCGCCCAACCCGCGGCGGGTGTAAGCAAAGCCGTGACCAGGGCGGCGGCGGGGGTTAATCTCATGGCTGGGTCTCACCTGATGCTGGGTTTGGGTCGGCCGCGAGGCGACGGATGCGTCCGTCCAGTTGCAGGGCCAGGGTGCCGCCGGTGCGGAAGGCCTCGATGACCATATCGGAGATCAGCCGACCCGTCATCACCTTGTCCTGCATCTGCTGGAACGTTGCGTAGCCGTCCCCGCCCGCGGCGAGAAAGTCGGAGGTCACCACCCGGTAGACCCGCTGCGGGTCGATGGGCCGGCCGTCGAGACTGGCGTCCGCAAGACTGCCGTCCGCCGCGATGGCGTATCGAACGCCTGAGACTTGCAGGAAACCCCCCGGATTGTCCAGCGGGTCCAGGGCAGCGCTGCGCTGCAAGGTGGCCAGGACCTGCCCCCCGGTCAGCCCCCCCACCACCAGCTCATTGCGGAAGGGGAAGACCTGGTAGATGTGCTTGAGGGTCACGGTCCCGGCTGGGATGGAGGCGCGAAAACCCCCGCCGTTGAACAGGGCCAGGTCCGCCTGGGTGATGTCACGGGCGAGATCCGCCACCCAGTCCCCAAACACCGCCTCGCCACGACGGATTTGCTCGCGTCCCGCGCCCAGTTCCACAGCAGTCTCGCCGACGGCCTCGGCCAAACCCTGCTCGGCCTCCCCCGCAATGCGCGCGACCTCAGCGGCGACCGCCGGGTCCTGGGGGACGGCGGCGTCCATAGTCAACACCCGGTAGCCAGTGCGCACCAGGTGCCCGTCTCGGCAGGCCAGGTCCATGCGCCCGAGCCAGTGCCCCCGCTCCCCGGCCTGGAGGATCGCCACCTCCCCCACCATCACAGGCTCCGGATAGAGGTTGTGGTTGTGTCCGCCCACGATGACATCCACCTGGGGGACCTCGGCGGCCAGGCGACGATCGTCGGCTATGCCCATGTGGGATAGGACCAGCATCAGATCCGCCTGCGCCTTCAGCCCCGGAACCAGTCGGCGGGCGGCGGCGACGGGCTCCTCGACGCTGACCCCGTAGATATTGCGGGGGTGGGTCGCGGTGGTCAGCTCGGGAGTGGTCAGCCCCAGCACCGCCACCCGGGGCCCGCCTGGCTTGGCCAGGATGACGGCCGGCTTGACCGGCAGCGGCTCGGGGTGAGTCTCGACATTGGCGGTAAGCCAGGGGAAGGCCGACAGACGGACGAGGTTGCGAAACACCTCCTGCCCATAGTCGAGTTCATGGTTACCCATGACGGCGGCATCGACCCCCATGCGCTCGAACAGGGCCAGGTCCGGGATCCCCAGGAAGAGGCTGGAGGAGACGGTGCCCTGGAGCAGGTCCCCGGCAAACAGCAGGATGACGGAGCGGTCCTGATCCTCGGCGCGCACCGCAGCCACCGCCGTCGCCAGGCGGGCTATACCCCCGGCCTCGGCCTGGGTCCGGGGATCTGGGTAGGGCTCGAGTTGGCCGTGAAAGTCGTTGAAATGCAGCAGGGTGAGCCCTTGCCCCTCGATGCAGGCGGCCCTGGACGGGGCCGGCCAGCCGAGCGCGCAGGCGAGGGCGAGCAGGCAGGAAAGGCGCAGGCGGACGATCCTCGTCACCAGGAGGCGCCCGTCTCGGCAATCCCCTTGAGGTTCTCCGCCACCTCCGCCATGACCGGGCTGGCCGCGATCTGGTCCTGGGGGATCTCGCGGTAGACGACGTAAGTCTTGTCGGGCTCCTTCGCCAGGACATAGGCCGCCACGATGAAGGGGCAGTTGACCACCCGCGCCGGGTTTTCATGGGTCATCCTGTGAGACAGGCCAGCGCTACAGAACTCGATGGACTCGGCCTTGAGGAAGACGGGTTCGCCATACCCCAGGTCACGGCCGGTACGCTCCAGCATCTCGCCCATGTGCATGACGTTGTTGATGTACATGCCCCGTTCCTGGATGGCTGACTGAAGCCCCTCCATGACATCGGCGAAGGCGGTCTTGCTCTCATGGACGGCGTAGCCGCCGCCGGCCTGGGCCTGGGACAGGGCCCCGGCCAGTGCAAAGGCGATGGCCAGAGTGCTGGCAAGGCGCTGGGGGTAGGACATGGGCGGACTCTGTGGGTGGTGTTGGTGCACCCAATTTTAACAGCGGGACCGGCCCCCGGCGATGACCGGATCGATTGGGGACATGGCGATCGACGGCAGCAGTCGGCCGTCGATGACTGATGGCTGCCCTGGACGCACCATTGCGCCCCCTGCCGCGTTTGGAGCGGCTGTTCCGATCCGCAGGTCGCCACCACCCCTTTTTGTCGGCAGGGCCGCGCGCCATAGGAAGAGGAAACCGTGCCCATCAAGCAAGTGATTACCGAGGGGGTAAGACCGGTCAAGGTCTGGACCGACGACCTGGATGCGTTCGCCCGGGCGCAATTGGTCAACCTGTCCAAATTGCCCTTTATCCATCGCCATGTGGCCGCCATGCCGGATGTCCACGGCGGCATCGGGGCCACCATCGGCAGCGTCATCGCCACCCACAAGGCGATCATCCCGGCCGCCGTGGGGGTGGACATCGGCTGCGGCATGGCGGCGGTGCGCACCTCGCTCAGCACGAACGACATCGACGAGAAGTCCCTGAAGCGGGTTTTCGACCAGATCAGTCGCGACGTGCCCGTCGGCCGCGCCCAGCACAGGGACGACCGCGCCCTGGTGGACGCCGCCCGGCCCTTCGCCGCCAAGCTCGCCAAGATGACTGGCCGTCATCCTCACCTGCTCAAGGCCTTCGGGCGCTTTTCCAACTGGGTCAACCAGATGGGCACCTTGGGCGGGGGCAATCACTTCATCGAGGTGTGCCTGGACGAGGCAGGCCAGGTATGGGTAATGCTGCATTCGGGCAGCCGGGGCATCGGCAACGCCATCGGCCACTACTTCATCGACCTGGCACGCCGCGATATGGAGCGCTGGATGATCCAGTTACCCGACCGCGACCTCGCCTACCTCCCGGAGGGCAGTG